>NZ_JOII01000021.1 GCF_000719955.1 Streptomyces albidoflavus | reverse complement strand
GTTGGGGGGAGGGGGCGTGGCGGGGTTGGAGTTGACGCGGGGTGTTGTCCTGTTCCGATCCGCAGGAGCCACTGGGCGAGCCGGGTCGGAAGTTGGGGGCTTGGTTTCACTTGGGTGCGACGTTGCTGGGGGGGCGCTCGAGAAGGCGGAGTCAGGTGGGGGGAACTGGGGGAGGATGGGCGGGGGCTGATGAATCGGGAGGGGGTGCTATGTCGCTTTCATGTGAAAGGTCGCAATCGGCGAAGCTTGCAGGAACGGGTGGCGGCGCCGGGTAAAGGTGCAGGTCATGGAGAGTGCTCCCCGCGTGTGCGGGGGTGGTCCCACCCGCCAGGAAGTCCTGCTCGCCGAGGCCACGTGCTCCCCGCGTGTGCGGGGGTGGTCCCGCGACCGCATCGCCGATCTTCTGGTGCGGAAGGTGCTCCCCGCGTGTGCTGGGGTGGTCCCGTCGGGTCGACGTCGCTCAGCTTGATGGGGTTGTGCTCCCCGCGCCCGCGGGGCAACTCACCCGCCCTCCCTCAGCTCTGCCCACGCCCCCTCACGGCTCGCAAGCCCCACCCTTCACAGCAGCCCCCTCCGCGCCCGCGAAAAACTCCACAACCCGCCCCGCGCACCCCCCACCAGCCATCCCCCCATGTTCCCCGTCCCCCACCACCAACAACGACCCCCCAGTTCGCGCCCGCATCGCCCGGGCCCAGGGCAACGGCGTGATCACCTCGTCCCTGTGGGCGACCAGCAGCAAAGGCCCGTCCGTCCGGCCCGGTTCCACAGGCGGCCGCTCCGGAGCCGGCAAGCCCGCGCACGTGCTGGTCCCCGGGACCTCGCCGCTGCCCGGGAACATCGGGCGGGTCGCGCCCAGTACCGGGTAGGCGGTGCGGCGTTCGCCGTAGGCCGACCACTGTTCCGTGAACGAGGCGGCGTGGGTCACCTGGGAGCAGAGCAGTGCGGTGCCTGCGAAAGGGGCGACCAGGGGCGGTGCGGCGGCGCGGGGTTTGCCGTCGCCGCCCCCGGCCGGGGCCCGGCCCCGTGCCAGGGCCGCCAGTGCGGCCCCGGCCCCGGCCCGGTCGGCCGGTTCGGCGTCCAGGTACTGGTCGGTCTCCACTCGCCCGTACGTGCTGTCGGAGGTGCGCAGCGGACGCGTCGTCAGTCGCTCGCGCAGGGACAGCAGACGGGTCCGTACTTCGTCGGCGGTGGTGCCCAGGCCGTAGCGGTCCGAGCGGGCCGCCAGCCAGGCGGTGAAGTGTTCGAAGCGTTGCTCGCGGGCCCGCGTCACCCCGTCCAGCAGGCCGCGTAGGTCCGGGTCGGGGGAGACGACCGACTCCAGGAGCGTCCGGCCGGAGTGGGTGGGGAACAGGGTGCGGTACGTGGCGCCGAGGCTGGTGCCCCAGGAGACGCCGTAGTAGTGGAGGCGGGGGGCGCGCAGGGCGCGGCGCAGGGCGTCCAGGTCGTGGGCGGCGTTGGTGGTGGTCAGGGAGGCGAGCCGGGCCGGGTCGGCTTCCGCGCAGGTGGCGTGGGCCCGGGCGAGGCGGTTCCAGTAGGCGCGGGCGGTGCGGTGGGTGGGGGCGGCGGGCTGCGGGCCCGCGTCCAGGGATTCGGCGGCGGGGCAGGTGGCGGGGCCGGAGCGGCCGGTGCCGCGTACGTCGAGGCCGACCAGGTCGTAGCGGTCCAGGAGGGCGCGGGCGCCGCCGGAGGCGATGCCGATCGGCATCAGGCGGCCGGAGACGCCGGGGCCGCCCGGGTTCAGGGCGAGGGGTTCGGCGGGGCCGTCGCCGGTGGAGGGGAGGAGGGCCACCGCCAGTTCCAGGCGCCGGCCCTGAGGGGCCGTCCAGTCGGCGGGCACCGTGAGGGTGCCGCAGCGCAGCCGGGCCGCGTGGCGGGCGTACGCGGGGCGGTGCTCGGCCGCGCCCCAGACCTGCGCCTCGGCCTCGCTCGGTTCCGGGCACGTGCCCCAGGTCAGCTCGCCGGTCCGGGGCGGGGTCCCGGTGGCCGCCGCCTGCGGCCGTACGTCACCGTCGGCGCAGGCGGCGGCCAGGAGGCCGGCGAGTACCACCCCGGCCACCCTCCGCACGCCCCGCGACCGCGCGCCGCCCACCGCACCTCCACCCGGAGAGAGCCAAGCCCAGCCCGCCCGACGATAGGCACCCCCACGCCCCCGCCCGGGCGACGCGCCCCGGACCTCGGCCGACCGGGTGGCGACACGGCGAGGGCCCCCGGGTGGAACCGGGGGCCCTGTACGTCCGGCGTCTCAGCGCTTGCCGTACCGCAGCATCTCCCAGGTCTTCGGGCCGACCATGCCGTCCGAGAGGGCCTCGCTGCCGTAGTACCACTGGAACCAGGAGACGGCCGACTCGGTGGTGGGGCCGAAGTCCCCGTCGACGGCCAGTCGCTTGCCGGTCTGCTTCGGCCAGATGGTGGTCTCGTTGATGAGCGCCTGGATCTCCTTGACGTGGGCGCCCTTGCTGCCGCGCTGGGCGAAGGCGTTGCTGGTGCTGTAGCCGCAGTGGAGGCCGACGGTGCTGACGCCGCGGCAGGTGTCGGCGGCGGCTGCGACGGGTGCCGGTGCGGCGGATGCCTTGGCGGCCGGCAGCAGGGCCAGAGCGGCGGCGGCGACCACCCCGGCGGCGACGGAGCGGGTGTACGGACGGCTGCGCATGAGATCCCCCTGTCGTCCGGCCGGGGCATCCCGCCCCGGCGCGTCGGAAGCCACCACCAGGCCCTCCGGGCCGGTCCCCCGTGCCGGCCCGGCGGGCGCCGGTGGTGCGGTCCTCGCGGCACACCCGGGGCGCGGTCCGAGGGGTTCTCGGGAGCGCCGGGCGGCGCGGCGTGACGGTCCTCAGCTTGGCGCCGGGTGGCCGATCACCGCCACCCGGCCCGGGGACTTGGCGGTATTCTGGGTCGTCCCAGGCTCTGACCAGGGAGTTTTCCCGCCCGGCGGAGCACGCCGGGGGCCACCGGAGCCGGGGCGAGTGGGGGAGGACGTAGCGCATGGCGCCGTGGAAGGCACTTCCGGAGCACCTCGATCCGCAGGCCGGACGGCTGGTGGACCGGCTGAGGCGGCTCAAGGACGCCACCGGGCTCAGCTTCACGGCCCTGGCCACGAGGACGAGTTACAGCCGTTCTTCCTGGGAGCGGTATCTCAACGGCCGCAAGCTCCCGCCCGCCGACGCCGTCACCGAACTCGCCGTGCTCGCGGGTGCCGACCCCGACCGGATGCTCGCCCTCCACACCCTCGCCGCCCAGACCTGGTCGGGCCCGCAGCCGAAGGACGCCGCCACTCCCGATACGTCCGGCGCCGGGCCGGAGCCGACGGAGCCCGAGCCCGAGCCTGACCCCGGGGCCGCCCCGGAGGCTGCCGCCACCGCTCCCGCCCCTGCTCCTGCGGAACCGGACACCCCCGCCGCCGTACCGCCCGCCCTCATCGGTGAGCCGGACGTCCCGGCCGAGCCCGTCCGGGCGCGTCCTGCCCGGCGTACCCTGCTGGCCGCCGGTGGCGCCCTGGTCGTCGTGGCGGCCGTGCTGGCCGTCGTCGTGACGCTGGTCCTGCCGGGGCGGGGCTCCGCCGGGGCCGGTGAGGAGGAGCACCGCCGCACCGCCACCGAGGAGTTCGCCTTCAAGCCCGACCGCACCTACGACTGCGACATCCACCGCTTCGAAGGCCGCCTCTACGCCGGGCACAGCGACACCCAGGACGCCCTGCTCCAGCAGATATCGACCACCTGGGAGGTGGTCGAGGCGCAGTGCCTGCTGGAACACCGGGGGTACCGCATCGGCGGGATCGACGGCGCCTACGGGCCCGCCACCGAACGCGCGGTCAAGCGGCTCCAGGACAAGGAAGGTCTCGTCGTCGACGGGATCATGGGCCCGCACACCTGGGAAGCGCTACGACGGTGAGCGGCGAACTCACCTTGGAATGCGCCCACCTCGCCCGCGAACTGGCCGGCCTGCGCGCCACCACCGGGCTGAGCCTCGCCGGGCTGGCCGCCCGCACCACCGCCAGCAAGTCCTCCTGGCAGCGTTATCTCGGCGGCACCCAGATCCCGCCGCCCGAACTCGTCACCGAGCTGTGCGCCCTCGCCGGCGAACCGCCCGCCCGCCTGCTGGCCCTGCGCGAACTGGCCGAACTCTCCCGGCGCCACCCGCAGCCCCGCCCCGCACATCCCGCACCGCCCGCCTCCGAGGAGCCGAGCCGGAAGACCGGGCCCGCCACGGCGGGGGAGCCGCCCGCCGCCGGGACCCCGGACACCGGACGGCCGCACGCACCGCCCCCCGCCGCGCCCGCGTCCGTTCCCCGCCCCCGCCGCTTCCTCCGCCGCCGTAAGGTCGCCCTCGCCGGGGCCGGGGCGCTGGCGACCGCCGCCATGGTGGCCGGTGCGCTGCTGCTCGGCGGGGCCCGGGAGGAGCCGGAGGACATCGGCGTCTGGCCCGGCTGCGTGGGCGAGCGGTGCCGGGGCAAGCAGGCGCAGTCGCAGGGCTGCGGCCTCAAGGGCAGCGGGATGCGCACCGTGGCGGAGCGGGAGTACGGCAGGCAGACGGTGGTTGAACTCCGTTACAGCCCGACGTGCCGCGCCAGTTGGGTGCGCATCCGGTTCGGCGCGACCGGCGACCGTATCGAGATCACCGGGCCGGACAAGGAGAGCCAGTCCGCCGAGGTCGCCGACAAGTTCGACGCGCAGAACTACCTCCCCACCCCGATGCTCGCAGGCGGCCCCGAGGGGATGACGGCCTGCCTCGTCCGGGCCGACGGCGGGGAGCGGCACTGCTTCGGGCAGTGAACCGGCCGGGCTGCCGCCGGTCCCGTACCCGCATGCCTGCAGGCATGGGCGGCCGCCACCCCGCTCGCGCTGCTGGCGAGCCTGGAAGGCCGGGTGTGACGGTGTGACGGAACGACCGGGGCGGGGCGGCTCAGTTGTCCGAGTAGCTGAAGTCGCCCACGGTCCACGCGCTGACGTCCTCGATCGCCACGCGGTACATGCCGCCGGTCTCGGGGATGCCCACCGTGCCCTGGAGGATCCGCGCGACGTGGAAGTGCAGATGCCGGGGCGGCCCGTCCGCGGGCCGCTCGTTGGTGAAGACGGCGGAGAACGCACCCAGCTGCGCCGAGTCCGCCAGGACCTCCGAGACGCGTTCGCGCCACACGGCCTCGGGAGCCAGCCGGCCCGTGATGACGGTGCCCCCGGTGACCACGGTCAGAGACATCTGGTTGCTGCGCCCGGACTCCACCAGCGTGGCGAGGTCAACGAGCAGTGCGTCAGTCTTCGACATGAAACCCGAGTCTAATCCGCCCGCCGGGCGGCGGCCCGCTGCCGGGACGCCTCGTAGAGCACCGCGGTCGCCGCGTTGGCCGCGTTCAGCGAACTGGCCGCACCCGCCATCGGGATGCTCACCGTGACGTCGCACACTTCCCGCCACGCCCCCGCCAGCCCCGAGGTCTCGTTCCCCACCAGCAGCAGCACCGGCTGGGTGAAGTCGAAGTCGTAGACGTCCGCGTCCCCCTTCTCGTCGGTCGCCACCAGCACCAGCGGCAGCCCCGCCGCCCGCCGCCGCTCCACCCACGCCATCACCTCGGCGGGCGAGGGCACCCGCACGGTCGGCAGGGAGAAGAGCGAGCCGGTCGTCGCCCGCACACTCTTCGGGTCGTACACGTCGGCGGCGTGACCGGACACGATCATCCCGTGCGCCCCGAAGGCGTCCGCCGACCGGATGATGCTCCCGATGTTCCCCGGCATGGTCGGCCGGTCGAACAGCACCCCCAGAAACTCCGGCCCCGCCTCGATCCGCTCCAGATCGTCCGCCGGCACCTCCACCACGGCCACGACCTCGGGCGCGCCCCCGCTCTTCTCCCCGAGCTCCGCCATCAGCTCCGGCGCCAGCGCCACCCGCTCACCCTCGACCGCCCCCAGCACCTCCCGCGCCCACCCCGACAGCTTCCGGCTGTCGTCGTACAGCAACGCCCTGACCCGCCACCCGTACTCCACGGCCAGCGAGATCGGCCGCACCCCCTGCACCAGGAACTCCCGCAGCTGATTCCGCTTCTTCCGGTTCCCGAGCAACGCCTCCCACTGCTGAAACCGCGCATTCCGCGACGTGACCCGCTGCACCGACGGCATCCGCCCTCCTACATGATCGACAACGAGGATGCGGACCCGACCTCTGCGGAAGGCGCACCAGCGAATCCGAAAGCGTACCCGGACGCCGCCCGCGCCCCGCCCACGGAGCACGCTCAGCCGGCGACGTCCACCCCGTACCCCCGCGCGAGAGCGGCGAGGCCGTGGTCGTATCCCTGCCCGACCGCGCGGAAGCGCCAGACGGGGCCCCGGCGGTACAGCTCGGCGAGCAGGAGGGTGCGTTCGCTGGTGGCGGCGTCGAGGGTGGCGCGGGCGGACGGGGCGGCGGCGCTGCCGCCGGGGGCGAGGGTCACCTGGACCGCGCCGACGTCACCGAAGGCCGGCTCCCCGTCGACGGCGGCCGCGACGACCACCTTGTGCGTGGACGGCGGCAGCGAGGCCAGGTCGACGGCGACGGTCTGTTCGGCGGGGCCGCCGGTGAGGAGGCGGACCGTGCCGGCCGGGTTCTCCGGGGCTCCGTAGAACACGAAGTCCTCGTCGAAGGCGACCTGCCCGTCCTCGTCGAGCACGAAGGCGACGACATCGACCTCGCCGTGGACCGGCTGCTCATAGGCGGCGGTGACGTGACAGGTGGGCGCGGGCGTGCCGGAGGGCGGCGCGGGCAGATCGACGACACCGCCACGGGGCAGGACGAGGGGAGCCCGGGAGCCCACGGACGTCGCCGGTTCCCCGGCCGGTGGCGCGGCAGTCCTGCCAGGCGTGACGCCGGTGTCCGTGGACCCGCCGAGCCACTGCGCGTCACGCACGGGTATCCCCAGCTCCACGACGCGCCGCATCCGGCGGTCGCGCTCACCGCCCGCCAGGACCACGACGGCGGTGACGCCGCGCGACAGGTTGACGGCGGCGGAGCCACCCCGCTCGACGACGCGCGTACGGGCGGCGGCCGCCTCGGCGTGCGGTCCGCCCAGGACGAGTACGCGCTGCCCGGCGAGTGGCTCACCGGCCGCCACCCGCTCAGGACGGCGGGGCGCCGGTACGGGGGGCCTGGACGCGGACGACGTCACCGAGGTGGCCAGGTGCGACGTCCCCGGCCGTACGTCCCCGAGCAGCTTCAGGAAGGTGTCCTCGTCGATCACGGGAACGCCTTCGACGCCGGCCCTGCGCACCTTCGTCGATGCGGACGCCGGTTCGTTGGTGACCAGGGCACTGGTGTGGCGACTGACCGAGGTCATCATGTTCAGCCCGGCGGCGACTCCCCGGCCGGTCAACTCCGCCCGGGCGAGGGCGGTCTCGCCGCTGACAGCGATCTTCATCCCCTGCCGGAGCGGGCCACCGGGTGTCAGCCGGCCGGGGTTGCGGTAGGCGCAGGGCGCCTTGGGCGGCTTAGGCGTGAACTGGGACTCCGCCCGGGGAGGACAGGTCACCAGCGGCAACGGCAGGGCCAGCCGCTCGGCCTCACGCAGCGACGCCCGCAGGACCCCGGCCAGCACCCGCGTGTCGTCCAGCGCGTCGTGCGCCCGCCGCTGCGGTACGCCGTAGTGGGCGGCGAGCGTCCCCAGCTTCAGGTCCTCCGTCGGCGGGTCCACCTGGCGGCTCAGCGCCAGCGTGCAGAGCCGCCGCGCCACCGGCAGCCACCGGCGCGCCCGCGCGAACTCGTGGGCGAGGAAGTCGTAGTCGAACTGGGCGTTGTGGGCGACCAGGACCCGGCCCTGGAGCATCGCCGCCAGCTCCTCGGCCACCAGGTCGAAGGTCGGGGCGCCGAGCAGCCGCTCGGTGGTCAGCCCGTGGACGTCCACCGGGCCCGGGTCGCACCCCGGGTTCAGCAGGGTGGAGAACTCCCCGGTCCGCCCGCCGTCCGGACCGACCGTCACCACCGCGACGGACAGCACCCGGTCCCGGCGGGGGACGAGCCCGGAGGTCTCCACATCGACGAGTGCCCAGTCGTGTGCGTAGTCGCCCATGAGGCGCCCCTCCCACCGGCGGGCCGAACAGCCCCTGAGGAACGAGAAGCCCCTCCCGGACAGGAGGGGCGTGTGGAGCGAAGTGTGCGCCCCCGGCAGGACTCGAACCTGCGGCCAAGCGCTTAGAAGGCGCCTGCTCTATCCACTGAGCTACGGGGGCCGGTGCGGTGTGCCCGGGGTACCGGGTGGTCCGGGGGCTGCGGCCGGGGACAAGGATAGGGCTCCGGTCGGGCTGGCCCGGTTGCTTCACGCGCGTGGCATGATGTGGAGGTTCGGTGAAGCACAGCGATAATCGCAGGTGAGTGCCGATCGCGCAGTTCTTTTGGCGCCTTGTGCGGTGGGTGTTGTGCACTCGTTATACCTGCGACACCTGGAGATCTGACCTTTCCTGCCATACGGGGGCGATCGGGAGCGGTGGCCGGGGGTGTCAGCGTCCCATCCGCAGGCCGTCCTGGTCCGCTCCCCGGCTGAGTACGGCCTTGCGGACGGCGGCCAGGGCGGCGGTGTCCTCGGGGTCGGGGGCGGGCCGCTCGGTGGCGCGGGGGAGGTTGACCAGGCGGAGCGGGTCGTTGGCCATGCGGTGGGGGATGTACTCCGCCGAGGTCACCTGCCAGGCGGCGCCGGGCTCGCGGGGCTCGGTGAAGGTGAAGCGGGCGGCGGAGCCGAGCTGGCCGCGCGGGTCGGTCATCTCGCCCGCGACCTGGTCGCCCATGCCGTAGACGACCCAGGTGCCGTTGACCTTCTCGTACGCCTGGGGGACGTGGGCGTGGGTGCCGAGGATGAGGTCGAGGTCGCGGCGGCCCTGGCTGCGGGAGGCGGTGAGCTGCCGGGCGACCTCGCGTTGCTGCCGGTCGGGGGCCTCCTGCCACTCGGTGCCCCAGTGGACGCTGGCGATCACCACGTCGGCCCCGGCGGCGCGGGCGGCCCGGGCGTCGGCGACGACCTGGTCCGGGTCGAGCTGGTCGACGAGGTAGGGCTTGCCGGGCGGGACCTCCTTGTTGGTCCAGTGGACGTAGGAGAGGTGGGCGACGCGGGCGTCCCCGGCGCGCAGCAGCAGGGGGCGGGCGCGGTCCTCGGGGGCGCGGGCGGTGCCGGTGTGGGCGACGTCGGCGCGGTCGAGGGCGTCGAGGGTTCTGCGGACGCCCTCCTCGCCGTCGTCCATCGCGTGGTTGGAGGCGGTGGAGCAGGTGTCGTAGCCGGTGCTGCGGATGGCGCGGGCGATGTGCGGGGGCGTCTTGAACAGGGGGTAGCCGGTGAACGGCCCGTTGTCCTCGCCGACGATGGTCTCCAGGTGACAGACGGCCAGGTCGGCGCCGGTGGTGACGGCGCGGGCGCCCGCGAGCATCGGGGCGAAGTCGTACCGTCCGTCGTTCTCCGGCGCGAAGGGGTCCGGCCCCGCGTCCCGGTCGGGTACGCCGGAGGCGTCGGCGGCGGCCTGCCGGATCACCGCGTCGTGGGCGAGGATGTCGCCGGTCGCGACCAGGGTGAACCGTCCGGGCGCGGGCGCCGGGGGAGCGGCGGCGCCCGGCCGGGGCGCGGGCGGTCCGGGCTCGGCGCAGCCCGCGGTCAGGGCGCCGAGGGTGAGTGCCGTGGCGAGGGCGGCGGTGCGGCGCGGGAGGGTCCGGCGGTGGGGCGAGGGCATGGCCTGCTCCGTGGGGGTAGAAGGCATTACCTCCATTTATGTGATGATCCGACAGCTCGCCACGCGGAGTGCGCCGGTGTCTCGGCGCAACGGAGCAGCGGAGTCACCCGGGAGGCGGGGCGGACGGGTTACGCCTGTTCCGGGTCCAACCCTTCCGCGCGGGGGGATTCGGTCGAGGAGTGGTGCCCGTTCCGCTCGGTCCGGACATATCGGCGCGCCCGCCTGCCTAGGGTGTGCTGGCTGTACGTTCACTCCTCGTCACTCGGTGTGTGTGGGGGGTCGGGGTGTGCTTATCAGGGAGTTGTACGTGTCGAAGAAGAAGCTGTGGCTGCGCGCCGCCGCCTCCGCCGCTGTGCTGACGCTGGCCCTCACCGGGTGCGGCGGGTCCGACGAGGGGGACGGCGCCACCACCGACAAGGGCGGGTCCGCCTCCCAGGAGCAGGACAAGGGGCAGGGCGAGGAGCAGCCCGAGGAGGAGAAGGGCGGCGGCGAGCTGGCGGCGGGGGAGAAGGCCACCAGCGAGTTCGACGAGGACGGCACCAAGGTCACGTACGAGATCGCCGCGCAGAAGGTCGACGTCGGGACGGCCGAGGACACCAAGAAGCTGGTCTCCGACCCGAAGAAGGCGGCGGGCCTCGTGCCGGCGGTGGCACACGTCGAGTTCACCGTGAAGGACGGCGGCCCGGTCGCCGACTACCCGGACGCCGGCCGTGAGATCGAGGTGTACGCGGACGGGCAGCGCGGCACGATCCTGATCGGTGCCTCCGACGACGCGCCCGGCTGCGAGAAGAGCACCGACGTCAAGGACTGGAAGGCCGGGGAGAGCCACGTCTTCTGCGACACCTACATGGTGCCGGAGGGGGCGAAGGAGCTGACCGTCCAGTGGGCGGCCGACCGGGACGCCGACCCGTTCATCTGGACGTTCGAGAACTCCTGAGCACGCGGCCGGGCCCGCGCTCCCCGAGGAGGCGCGGGCCCGGCGCTGTCTCCGGCGGCGGCCGGCTACGGGTTGATGTCGATCTTGAACGTGCTGGTGTCGTTCTTCACGTTCTGGTGGTTGCCGTTCAGGGTGAGGCCGTTGATCGTGACCTCGCCGACGGCCGGGCCCTGCCCCGCCTCCGGCAGCTCGTTGGCCCAGAGGCCGAAGCCGGACTTGGCGTCGAAGGCGTCACCGGACTTCTTGGCGCCGGTGATCGAGATGTCGGTGAGGACGGTGTCCTTGATGGGGAACTGGGGCTGTCCGCCGACGTAGTTGGTCTGGAACATGATGCCGCTGTACGTCGGGTCGACGATGTCGACGTTGTTGATCCGGATGCCCTGGAAGACCTTCGAGGCGGAGAAGAGCCAGATGCCGGGGAAGGTCTGCGAGCCCCAGAAGTGGCCGCCGGTGCGGACCAGGGAGACGTTCTCGATGGTGGTCGGTTCGGTCCCGAAGCCGTTCATCGGGTAGCCGAAGTCGAGGGAGCTGACGGTGATCCCGGAGTAGACCAGGGTGTCGGCGATGTGGATGTTGCGGAAGGTGTTGCGGTAACCGCCGTAGACCGCGAGTCCGGCGGCGCGCCAGGTCAGGGTCGAGGTGAGGTTCTCGTAGACGTTGTCGGTCTCGTCGGCGCCGCCCGCGTCGATCGCGGAGAACAGGGCGAAGCTGTCGTCGCCGGTGGCGCGGGCGTCGTTGTTGACGACGTGGTTGTGGGTGGAGCCGTTGGTCATGTTGACGCCGTCGGCGAAGAGGTTGCGGATGCGGGAGTTCTTGATGGTGATCCGGTCGGTGTTGGCGCCCCAGTAGAGGCAGACCATGTGCTCGACCCAGATGCCGTCGATCGTGATGTCGGAGACGTTGGCGAAATCGAAGACCTTGCCAGGGCCGTCGATGCGTGAGGTGTAGTTGCCGAAGTAGGCGAAGTCCGCGAACGAGGAGCCCTTGGCGCTCGCCTCCGCGCGGAAGCCGACGTCGGTGTTGTCCTGCGAGGCGGGCGCGTGGAAGCGGGTGAACCAGCCGCCCGCGCCGACGACGTCCACCTTCTTGCCGTAGACCTGGAACTTGCTGGAGGTCTGGTAGTCGCCCGGCGGCAGGTAGACGCCGGTCAGCTTGCCGGTGGTGTCCATACGGACCCGGTCCAGGGCGTCCTGCACGTCCTGGTGGGAGAAGCCGGCCGGGACCGTGTACGCGGCCGGGTCCGGGTTGGGCAGCGCGGTCGCCTGCTCGGTGTCGACGAAGTCGATGGCGTACGAGGAGGCGGTGTTGGCGGCGTCCTTCTGGAGGCGGATCACCGACCCGGCGGGCACGGTGCGGCCGAGCAGGGTGCTCGCCTCGTCGTAGATGTGGCGGGGCGCGCCGGAGCCGGGGCTGTTGCCGGGGGCGGCCTCGTTGCCGTACAGCCAGGCGTACTTGGAGGTGAGGTCGAGGGCCTTGAGGAACTGGCCGTCGACGTAGACGTTGAGGGTGGCGTTCGTGCCGGTCCCGGCGGCGTTGTCGGGGATGGAGAAGCGGGTGACCAGGGTGTTGGTGGGGGCCTTGGTGGTGAACTCGACGTACTGGCCGTTGCCGGTCAGGGTGACGGCGCGCCGCCCGCTCGCCTCGCCGGCCACGTCGCCGACGGTGCGGTTGGGGCCGACGACCTTGGCGCCGCCGCCGACGGTGCCGTCCTCCGCCTCGTGGGTGGTGTACGGCATGTCGGCGCCCCGGCCCACGAAGAGCGGCTCGGTGCTGGTGTTGTTGGCGCGCTTGACCGGCAGCTCGTTGGCGTCGTCGGCGATGACGGTCTTCACCGTGTACTTGCCGTTGGCCGCCGTCCAGGTGCCGAGGCGGACCGGGGCGGTGGTGGCGCCGGGGGCGATGGCGCCGTTGTGCGCGCCGGTGAGGGTCTTGACGACCGCGCCCTTGGCGTCGGTCACGGTCAGCGTGACCGGGTGGGCACCGGAGGCCGAGGCGGTGGTGCCCTGGTTCTTCACGGCGACCGAGAAGGTCAGCGTGTCCCCGGCCGAGGCGGAGGAGGGCGACCAGGAGACCGGCGAGGCCACCAGGTCGGAGCTGGCCACCGGCTTGACCACCAGCGGATCGGGGCTGGTGTACCGGTTGTTGGCCTCCTCCTGCTCGGTCACCTTGCCGCTCTCGTCGACCACGGCCCCGACCTCGTACGACCCGGCGTCGCGCGAGCCCACCGAGCCGGTGACGGTGCGGGAGGCGCCCGCCGCCAGCGCCGGTACGTCGGCGGTGCCCGCCTTCTCGCCGCCGAGGAGGAAGGCGAGGTCGGTGGCGGTGGCCGCCTCGGTGCCGGAGTTGGTGACGGTGGCGGTGAGGTCGATCCGGTCGGACTCGACCGGATCGGCGGGGCTGTGGGTGATCTTGGTGACCTTGAGGTCCGGGTTGGGCGCGGGCACGCCGTGCACCTCGAACTCGGCGAGCTGGCCCGCCGGGGCGCCCGAGTTGGCGGTGAACCTCAGCTGCACGTCGGCGAAGCGGCCCTCGACCGGGATGGTGACGGTGTTCTGCGAGGACGGGGCGAAGGTGTAGCTCTTCGCGGCGACCGCGCTGGTGAAGCCGTCCGCGTCCTGGGCGCGGCCCAGCACCTGCACGGTCTGGTCGCGGGTGCCCCAGGCGCTGTCCGGGTTGAGCTTGAGGACGACCTGCTTCACGTCGGCCCCGGCGCCCAGCTTCACGGTGAGGGTCTGCGGGTAGCTGCCGCCCGCGCCCTCCCAGTAGGTGCTGGTCTGCCCGTCGTTGGCGTTGGCGGCGACGAAGGTGTGGACGGTGGAGGAGGCGGTGATCGGCTTGCCACGTGCCAGGTCGGCTCCGGTGCCGCCGGTGCCCGCGCGGGTCACGGCGTTGCTGTGCGGCGAGGTGTTGCCGGCCGCGTCCCGGGCCCGGACCGTGTAGGTGACGGTCTGCGAGGCCGGGCGCCCGGTGTCGGTCCAGGTCAGCACATCCCCGCCGACCGACTTCACCACCTGTCCGTCGGCGTACACGTCGTACGCCGTCACCTTGACGTTGTCCGTGGCGGCCCGCCAGCTCAGCCGGATGTCGCCGCCGGACTGGGTGTGGGTGAGGCCGGTGGGCGCGGTCGGCGCCTGGGTGTCGCCCGAGCCGCCCTCGCGGGTCACGGCGTTGCTGTCGCCGGAGACGTTCCCGGCGGCGTCCCTGGCCCGCACGGTGTACCGGACGGTGGCGTCACCCGGCTGGGTGTCGGTCCAGGTCAGCACATTCCCGGCGACCGAGGCGCGCAGCTGCCCGTCGGCGTACACGTCGTACCCGGTCACCCCGGTGTCGTCGCTCGCCGCCCGCCAGGCCAGCCGGATCTGGCCGGTGGCCGGTTCGGTGAGGGTGAGGCCCGTCGGGGCGGTCGGTGCCTGGGTGTCGCCGGTGGCCGGGCCGTACACCTCCAGCTCGGCGAGCTGGCCGGCCGGCTGCCCGGTGTTGGCGGTGATCAGCACCCGGACGTACCGGGTGGAGGTCGCGTCGAAGGAGATCGTCGCCGACTGCTCGTTGCCCGCGTCGAAGGCGTACGCGCGGGAGGCGGTCAGGTCGGTGAAGGAGCGGCCGTCGGTGGAGCCCTGGATCTTCAGGGTCTGCGAGCGGCTCGGCCAGCCGCCGGGCAGCCGCAGCACCACCCGGTCCACCCGCACCGAGGAGCCGAGGTCCACCTGGGCCCACTGCGGCAGGTCGTTGTTGTGCGACTCCCAGTACGTGGCGCGGTTGCCGTCCCCGGCGTTCGGCGCCGGGTAGACGTCGGTGTGGCTGCTGGCGGTGAAGGGCTTGCCCTGGGCGAGGTTGGGAGTGGCCGCGGCGGCCGTGCCCACCTGCAGCTCGGCCAGCTGGCCCGTGCCCGCCACCGAGTTGCCCCGGAAGTCGGCCCGTACGTACCGCGCGAGCGTCGCCGGGAAACGCACCGTGACACGGTTCCCCGATCCCGGCGCGAAGGAGTATGTCGCCTCCTTCTTCAGCGTCGCGAAACTCTCCCCGTCCCGGCTGCCCTGGAGCGCGATGGTCTGCTCGCGCTCCTTCCACCCGGCGGGCAGCCGCAGCGTCACCTCCCGGACCCGCTGCGCCTTGCCGAGGTCGGTCTGCACCCACTGGGCGGACTTCTTGCCGGAGCCGCCCTGCCAGTACGTGGCGAGGTCGCCGTCGGTGGCGTGCGCGGCCTGGTGGCGCGGGGCGGCGCTGCCCGCGCGGGTCTCGGCCCCGGCGGCGGCGTTCGGGCCGCCGGCCGCCGAGGCGGGCAGGGCGGGCAGGCCGAGGAGCAGCAGGGAGGCGGTGACCAGGGCGGTCGCCGTCCTCCTGCCTGGTCTCGGGAGGCGGCCGGACAAGGCCGGGGGTCTGCGGCGAGCGGGCTTCATCAGGGGGTGTTCCTCTCTGCGGGGCCTCGGACGCGGGTGCGCCCGAGGGCGGCTCCGGTGGTTCCTTCGTGCAGAGCGGGGGCGCGTGTGGGCGCGCCGGGTTGTGCCGGGCGGGGCCGCTGGACCCCACCGCCGGTGCCGGTGCTCGGTTCTTGCGTTCGGCCATCGGAGAATTGCAGAGAGTTGTGCGTCGGTCTACAGAGTTGGCACGAGTTTTTACCTCACCGGCCTCCTGGTCCCGCCTCTCGGGCGACAGCCACGCAGAAAAGCCCCATACGCTTCAAAACGGCTTCAAAATTGGGCATTCTTCGCTTGTGGTGACCTTGGACGTACGGCCTCAGCTCCTGGACGCTCTCTCCGCCCTGCGCGACCGCGTCGCCGCCGCGCGCTTCCCGCTACCCGTGCCCGGCGCCCCCCGAGCCCGCGTCAACCGCGACGAACTCCTCGCCCAGCTCGACGACTACCTGCTGCCGCGCCTCCGCGCCCCCGAGGCGCCCCTCCTCGCGGTCATCGGCGGCTCCACCGGCGCGGGCAAGTCCACCCTGGTCAACTCCCTGGTCGGACGGCAGGTCAGCGAAGCGGGCGTGCTGCGCCCCACCACCCGCACCCCGGTCCTGGTCTGCCACCCCGACGACCACCACTGGTTCGGCACCGGCCGCGTCCTGCCCGGCCTCGCCCGCATCCCGCACCCCACCCGGCACCACGGCGGCCGCCCCGGCCCCGACCTCGACGAGGACGACGACACCGGCCGCACCGACACCCCCGTCCTGCGCGTCGAGACCGCCCCGACCCTGCCCCGCGGCCTCGCCCTCCTCGACGCCCCCGACATCGACTCCCTGGTCACCGGCAACCGCCTGCTCGCCGCCGAACTCATCACCGCCGCCGACATCTGGGTGATGGTCACCACCGCCGCCCGCTACGCCGACGCCGTCCCCTGGCACCTCCTGCGCACCGCCAAGGAACACGACGCCACCCTCGTCAGCGTCCTCGACCGGGTCCCCCACCAGCTCGTCGCCGAGGTCTCCCGGCACTACGCCGCCCTCCTCACCAAGGCCGGACTCGGCCACGTCCCCCGCTTCACCGTCCCCGAACTCCCCGAGTCCGCGGGCGGCGGCGGCCTCCTCCCCGCCACCGCCGTCGCCCCGCTCCGCGCCTGGCTCACCCACCGCGCCCAGGACCCCGACGCCCGCCGGCACGCCGTCTCCCGCACCGCCGAGGGCGCCCTCGACTCCCTCCGCGCCCGCATGCCGGAACTCGCCTCCGCCGTCGCCGCCCAGTACGCCGCCGCCCTGCGCCTCGCCGGCGCCGTCGAGGACGCGTACGCGGGCCAGTACGACCGGCTGCGCGCCCGGCTGGACGACGGCGAGGTCCTGACCGGGGACGCCGTCAACCGCTGGCGCAGCTTCCCGCTCGACTGCACCGGCACCGAACTCCTCGACTCCCTCGTCGACGGACTCGTCTCCCTCGTGCTGTGCGCCGTCACCGCCGCCGACGCCGCCGTCGACGAGGCGTGGCGCGCCGAACCCGCCGCCCGCGCCGAACCGCTCGCCGCCGCCCCGCCCGACCACGCCGCCGCCGAACACCGCCTCGGCATGGCCGTCCGGCGCTGGCGACGCGTCATGGACGAGTACGTCGAGGACGAACTGCGCGGCCACGAGCGGGCCACCGCCCCCGAGCCGGAGACGGTCGCAGGGCTCCTCGGCACCGTGCTGCTCGGCGGGCGCCGGGGCCGCGCGGCCGGGGAGGAGCTGGCCGAACGCGTCGGCGCCCACGGCGCCACCCGGCTCCGCGACCGGGCCGGACGCCTCCTCGACGAGTACCTCGACCGGGCCGTGCACGCCGAACGCGACCGGCGCCTGGCCGCCGTCGAGAACCTCGGGGTCCACCCCGAGCCGCAGGCCGAACTCATCGCCGCCCTGTCGGTCCTTCAGAAGGAGAGGTGACGCGGGTGACCAGCACCGCCGGCCACACCCAGCAGACCGAGGAAGCGGAGCGGACGCGGGAGGGCGAGGGGGCCGCGCCCCCACCCGGGCCGGACGCGGGCGCCGGGGCCTGGGACGACGGGCTCATCGCCCGGCGCGCCGCGGGCGCCACCGGAGGCGGACAGCCGCCGGTGCCCCTCCTCCCCGCCCCCCACACCGGTAGGCCCGCGCCCGGACCGGACGGCGCCGACGACGACCTCACGGCCCGCCTCGACGCCCTGCGCGAACTGACCGGGCTCTCCCGGCCGCGCGTCGACGCCGCCACCCTCGCGGAGGCCGGACGGGTGCTGGACGACGCCGCCGCCCGCCGCCGCCTCTCCCGCAGGCACACCGTCGTCGCCCTCGCCGGAGCCACCGGAAGCGGCAAGTCCACGCTCTTCAACACCCTCGCCGGGGTGACCATCTCCGACACCGGTGTCCGCCGTCCCACCACCTCCGCCGCCCTCGCCTGCAGCTGGACCGACGGCGCCGCCGGACTCCTGGACCGCCTGGAGATCCCCGGGCGCCTGCGCCGCCGGCCCGTCCAGGGCCCCGACGGGCCCGGCCCCCTCGACGGCCTGGTCCTCATCGACCTGCCCGACCACGACTCGGCCGCCGCCGAGCACCGCGCCCAGGTCGACCGCATCCTCGCCCACGTGGACGCCGTGATCTGGGTCGTCGACCCGGAGAAGTACGGCGACGCCCTCCTCCACGAGCGGTACCTGCGCCCGATGGCCGGGCACGCCGAGGTCACCTTCGTCGTCCTCAACCAGGTCGACCGGCTCCCCGAGGACGCCGCCGACCAGGTCCTCGACGACCTGCGCCGCCTCCTCGACGAGGACGGCATCGCCCTCGGCGAGCACGGCGAACCCGGTGCCACCGTCCTCGCCCTCTCCGCCCTCACCGGTGACGGCGTGGGCGAACTCCGCGACTGCCTCGGCCAGCTCACCTCCGAGCGCCGCGCCGCCGCCCGCCGCATCGGCGCCGACCTCGACGCCGCCGCCGACCGCCTGCGCCCCGCCTACGTGCCGACCGGCCGGGTCGGACTCAGCGAGGAGGCCCGCGAGGAGTTCGCCGACCGCCTCGCCGAAGCCGTCGGCGCCGCCGCCGCGGGCCAGGCCGCCGAACGCGCCTGGCGCCGCAACGCGGGCCGCGCCTGCGGCACCCCGTGGCTGCGCCTGTGGCGCTGGTACGAGGCCCGCCGCGCTCCCCAGACCGCCGAGCGGCCGCCCGGCGACACCCCCGGCGAGGAGGCGACGACGGCCCGCCAGCGCGTCGAACAGGCCGTCCGCGTCGTCGCCGACGAGGCCGCCTCGGGACTCCCCACCCCGTGGGCCGACGCCGTCCGGGAGGCCGCGGGGCGTGGTGCCGACGGCCTGCCCGAGGCGCTGGACGGCCTCACCGCGCCCGAGCCCGCCCCGGCCCGCCCGCCCCGGCCCGGCTGGTGGCCGGTGGCCGTGCTGGCCCAGGTGTCGATGACCCTCCTCCAGGTCGTCGGCGGCATCTGGCTGCTCGGCCAGGTGCTGGGCGTCTTCACCCCCGACCTCCTCCCACCGGTCCTGTTGATGCTCGCGGGCATCCTCGGCGGCCCGTGCGTCGAGTACGGCAGCAGGCTGGCCGCCCGGGGCCCGGCCCGCCGGTACGGGGCCGACGCCGAACGGGCCCTGCGGGACGCGGCGGCCGGCTGCGGACGGGCCCGCGTCCTCGACCCGGTCGCGGCGGAACTGCTGCGGTACCGGGAGGTGCGCGAGCAGTACGCGCGGGTGCTCGACCCGGTCGGCGGGGACGGCGCACGGGGACGCGCGGGCGCCAGGCAGGGCGTCCGGGTGACGGAGTTGTCCACAACCCCCCGGTGATCCACAGGCCCCGGCAGGCCCCTCGCGGCCCGGCCAGAGTGGGCGGTGCGCGGGACACCGGTCCCGCGCACCGGTGGGCAGGTGACGGCGCGGGCGGTCCGCGCGGCCTCCCTCCGCACCTGGCGGGGAGTGGACGAGGATGAACGAGACGATGGTCACCGTGGTCGGCAACGTGGCGACCGCCCCGGTCTACCGGGAGTCGGCACACGGCCCCATGGCCCGCTTCCGGATGGCGGCCACCCCGCGCCGCTGGGACCGCGAACGGCAGACCTGGACCGACGGGCCCACCAGCTTCTTCACCATCTGGACCACCCGCCAACTGGCCTCCAACGTCACGGCGTCGGTCACCGTCGGCGAGCCCGTCATCGTCCAGGGCCGCCTGCGCGTCCGCGAGACCGAACGCGGCGGCCAGCAGTGGACCACCGCCGAGATCGACGCCGCCTCGGTCGGCCACGACCTCACCCGGGGAACGGCCGCCTTCCGGCGCGTACGCAAGCCCGTGGGCACCTGGCCGGGCGGGACGGCGACCGAGGACAGCCGTTCCGCCGCGGCGGCGCAGCGGGCGGCGGGGGAGCCCGACTGGAGCGTGAGCGGGGTGGGGGCCGGTGGGGACTGGGGAGTTGCGGGTGGGGACCGGAGCGGGGGAGGTGGAGAGGAACCGGCCGAGGCCGGGGACAGGGCTGAGGCTTCTGCTGGGACTGGGACTGGGACTGGGACTGGGACTGGGACTGGGACTGGGGGAGGGGAGCCTGAGGTGGAGGCGGTGTCGCCGGGGCCGGGGGCCGCTTAGGTCGCGCCTCGACCTTGCTGGTTGTCGGCGTGGCCCTGCCGAAAATGGCGTGCGGTCTTCGGCCGGTCGTGCTGGGATCGATCACCGTGAATGATCATTTCCCTGGCGAAGCCGACCTGACGGACAGGATGGAGCGGAATCTGGCGGAGCACGCCTGTCACCTGCACCGGGGCATGCCCGGTGCGACCGTCACGGAGACCGGCGATCTGCTGGTCGCGGACAGCGGCCTGGACGACGACACGTTCAACATCGTCGCCGCGGCCCGCTTCACCTCCGCCGACGCGACGGCCCGCATCGCCGAGACCGTCGCGACGCTGGCCGGCACCGGCCGCGGTTTCTCCTGGTGGGTGGGGCCTGCCTCGACACCGGCAGACCTCACCGTCCGCCTGACGGTGGCAGGTCTGCCCCTGTCCGAACGTGAGACGGCGATGTGGGCCGAGCTGGACGACCCCCTGCCGTCTCCCGCCGTCCCGGGGCTGGACATCAGGAGAGTGACGACGCCCGATCAACTCGCCGACTACGCCACGGTCCTCGCCGCGAACTGGGACCCGCCCGCGGAAACCGTCCGGGCCTTCTTCGCCCGGGCCGCGCCCCAGGCACTGGCCGCGACCTGCCCGGCCCGGTACCTGGTGGGCTACGTGGAGAACCGCCCGGTCTGCTCCGCCGAGGTGTTCCACCACGCGGGGGTCGCCGGGATCTACAACATCTCCACCCTGGCCGCCCACCGCCGGCGCGGGTACGGCGGAGCCATCACGCTGGCGGCGCTGCACGCGGCTCGAGAGCGGGACCACCGCGTAGCGGTTCTGCAGGCGTCGGCGGACGGTGAGCCGGTGTACCGGCGGTTGGGGTTTCGTTCGTGCGGGGAGTTCGCCGAACACGCCGTCAACGGCTGAGCCTGCGAGGGTTCGCGGGGTGGTCTCGGCCCGCTTCTCCACCCCGGCGTCAGGCTCCTCGCGCCGCTGGCCGCCCACGCCCCGCCCCTGCCCCACCCCTGGGCCACGCGCGGCCGGACTGCTTGCCGACCGCGCCGGACCGTACCAGCGCGACCCGAGACGGCGGACGCGAAGCCCGAGCACCGCACCCGCCGGACGCTCTACGCCCCCTGCCGCACCAAGCCCCCAACCCTCACCCCACTCGAACCCGGTCCCGTACCTCCTTGCGAACCCCGAACCCCGCCGCCCTGTAGGTGGCCACGGCGCCCGCGTTGGCGCTCGGTGTGCACACGCGGGCGCTGGACGAGCCCATTTCCCGCAGTGCGGCCGCCCCGGCCAGCGTGATCGCCCGGCCGTAGCCCCGGCCCCGGTGGTTGGCGTGGACGCCCATCGGTTCGACCAGCCCCGGTCTGCCCGGGCCGGCGGACCACACCGTCACCACCGCCGCCACGTCGTCCTGGTCGTCGTAGGCGCCCAGGCAGCGGGCGTCGGCGGAGAAGGGGGCCGCCGCCATCGCGTGCCGGTACTCGCTCGTGGGCCGGGAGGTGTCGAACGCCGACCGCAGGACGTCGGCGAAGTCCTGGGCCTGGTCCCGGCCGATCGGTTCGATCCGTACGCCGGAGTCCTGAACCGGCTCGGTGAGGTCGCGGAAGAGGGGGGTCCACGGTGCGTCGACGCCCCACTCCTCCTCGCTCAGCAGGTCGTGGAGGAGCAGGCCCAGGGGCGCCTCGACCGACACCGCTCCTTCCGGCAGGACGCCCCGCTCGGGCAGGGAGAGGTCCTCGACGAGCCGTCGTGCCACGTCCTCGTCCTCGAAGGCGTCCGGGGCGACCGTCATCCGGAGCAGCCTCGGCGAGTCGAGCATCCCGACCGCCACGATCCGGCCCTCCTGACTCCAGGTCCGGATCACCTGAGCCGTCCCGGCCACCCCGAACCGGTGGTGCCAGCCGATGTCCCCGGGATGCAACTGCATCGGTGCTCCGTCGTCCTGCCACTCCCGCAGCGCGGCCATGGCCTCGCGTACCCCGTCGACTGTCGGCGTGCCCAGCGCAATGGTCATGGTCGGGATCACACACACCGTCCCGAAGGCACGCAACCGATTAACCCTGCCCGGCAGATGACGCCCGGCTGTGGTGGCGGTCAGGGCGCGAGCTGTTCGTGGAAGAGCACCACCCACAGGCTGAGTTCATGACCCGGTGCGGCTCCGTCCGGCTTGCTGGTGGTCAGCCCGGCCGTCTGCGCCCGGGTCGCCCCCGGTGGCGCGCTGGAGTGCCGGCGCCGCCCTCTCCGCCCTGGTACACCTGCCGGCTGCGGCTGCGGCTGCGGCTGCGGCTGCGGCTGCGGCTGCGGCTGCGGCAGCGCGCGGCGGACGGCCGCTGAGGGCCGGCGCCCCAGGGTGTTCGCCCTCGACCCATGCCCCATACACCCAACAAGCCCCCAGCCCCTCCCCAAGAGCCCCCGTATGCCGTGCTTACGCCTCTTCCCCCCGACTTCTGACGCCCCGCCAATAACGATTCCGACGCGGATCGATTGGGCGGAGGCTCTCGTGGGCAAGCCCCTGGTTTCGCCTCCATAGGATGCCCGGCATAGCTCACGGGGCACTTGATTCTGCTGGCGGGACGACTTCCCCCCTCGTGAACGCGTCCTGCCCGGAGGGGAATTGCATGTTTTCTGTTAGAAGTCGGGCTGTTTCGCGCCTGGCGGCGGCGACCGTGGCCTCGGGCCTGGTCGCGGCGGGTGTCCTGACCGGAGCCGGGACCGCGGTGGCCGACGAGGCGGCGGCCGGGCACCCCGGTGGCGCCTCCGCCACGCTGAGCGGACTGAAGACGTACGACCAGGCCGTCATCCGCGGGGAGGGCCGCGACCAGAAGGTGTCCGCGGGGCTCTTCGAGATGGTGGTCGACGGCGGCGGCTCGCTCCAGACCTACTGCATCGACATCCACAACCCCACGCAGAAGGAGGCGAAGTACCGGGAGACCGCCTGGGACGCGACCTCCCTCAACGCCAACAAGGACGCCGGGAAGATCCGCTGGATCCTCCAGAACTCCTACCCGCAGGTGAACGACCTCGCGGCGCTGGCGAGCAAGGCCGGCGCGGGCGCGCTCACCGAGAAGACGGCGGCCGCCGGTACGCAGGTGGCCATCTGGCGTTACTCGGACGGCGCCGACGTCGAGGCGCTCGACCCGGCGGCCGAGAAGCTCGCCGACTACCTGGAGCAGAGCGCGCAGGCGCTGGCCGAGCCGAAGGCGTCCCTCACCCTCGACCCGCCGGCCGTCTCCGGCAAGGCCGGCGAGAAGCTGGGCCCGGTCACCGTCCACACCGACGCCGGCAGCGTCAGCGTCACCGGCCCGGCCGACGCCTCCGCCGGCGTCACCGTGGTGGACGAGGCGGGCAAGCCCGTCACCGAGGCCGCCGACGGCAGCCGCCTCTTCTTCGACGTGCCCGCCGCCGAGGAGGGCGCCGAGCACAGCGGCAGCGCCGCGCTGACCGTCCAGGCGTCGACCACCGTCCCGGTCGGCCGTGCCTTCGCCTCGGACACCAAGAGCCAGACGCAGATCCTGGCCGGCTCCAGCGAGTCGACCGTCTCCGCGACGGCCACCGCGCACTGGGCCGGCAAGGGCGCGATCCCGGCGGTCTCCGCCGAGAAGAACTGCTCCGCCTCGGGCATCGACCTCACCGCCTCCAACCAGGGCGACGAGGACTTCACCTTCGAGCTGATGGGCGTCAAGCACACCATCGGCGCGGGCAGGACCCAGACGGTCACGGTCCCGCTCAAGGAGGACCAGGCGTACGACTTCACGATCACCGGCCCGAACGGGTTCGAGAAGCGCGTCACCGGTGTCCTCGACTGCAAGACCGCCGGCGAGACCGGTGCGGGCGGCGGCGCCCAGCCGTCCAGCGAGCCCAGCCCGGCCTCCGCGGGCAGCACCCCGGCCGGCGGCGCCGGTGAGGACCTGGCCGCCACCGGTGGTTCCAGCGCCACCCCCGTCATCGGCGGCATCGCCGTGGCGCTCGTGGTGATCGGCGGCGCGACCGTCTTCCTGCTCCGCCGCAAGAAGGTCTCCGCCGAGAGCTGATGTGATCTGGGCGCCTCACCCGCGCCACCTGGTGCCCGCCGCCGTCCCGGCGCGCGGCGGACATCGCGGGACCCTGCCCTGACCTGGGTCCCGCGCCCCGGCGCCGGGGTCCGTCCCTCCGACGGACCCCGGCGTTCTGCTTGCCCCGACGGCCGGTCCGGAAGCCCCGGGCCGGTGCGGGACCGCGAGTCCGCCGTGATACCCGTTTTCGCCGTGCGCCGCCGGTGCGGCAAGATGGGTGTATCTGCCCTCACGGCGGAGCTGACCACCCACACGCCTGATCCAGACTGCCGGACGGTTTCTCTTGGCTGAGTACATCTACACCATGCGCAAGGCGCGTAAAGCGCACGGCGACAAGGTGATCCTCGACGACGTCACGCTGAGCTTCCTCCCGGGGGCGAAGATCGGCGTCGTCGGGCCCAACGGTGCCGGTAAGTCGACGGTGCTGAAGATCATGGCCGGGCTGGAGCAGCCGTCCAACGGCGACGCCTTCCTCTCCCCGGGCTACACCGTCGGCATCCTGCTCCAGGAGCCGCCGCTCGACGAGTCGAAGACGGTCCTGGAGAACGTCCAGGACGGCGTCGCCGAGACCAAGGGCAAGCTCGACCGGTTCAACGAGATCGCCGAGCAGATGGCGACCGACTACTCGGACGCGCTCCTCGAGGAGATGGGCAAGCTCCAGGAGGAGCTGGACCACGCCAACGCCTGGGACCTCGACGCCCAGCTGGAGCAGGCCATGGACGCCCTGGGCTGCCCGCCCGGCGACTGGGCCGTCACCAACCTCTCCGGCGGTGAGAAGCGCCGCGTCGCGCTCTGCAAGCTCCTGCTGGAGGCGCCCGACCTGCTCCTCCTCGACGAGCCCACCAACCACCTCGACGCCGAGTCGGTGAACTGGCTGGAGCAGCACCTCGCCCAGTACCCGGGCACCGTCGTCGCCATCACCCACGACCGGTACTTCCTGGACAACGTCGCGGGCTGGATCATGGAGCTCGACCGCGGCCGCGCCATCGGCTACGAGGGCAACTACTCCACCTACCTGGAGACCAAGCAGACCCGGCTCAAGGTCGAGGGGCAGAAGGACGCCAAGCGCGCCAAGCGCCTCAAGGAAGAGCTGGAGTGGGTCCGCTCCAACGCCAAGGGCCGCCAGGCCAAGTCCAAGGCCCGCCTCGCCCGGTACGAGGAGATGGCGGCCGAGGCCGACAAGATGCGGAAGCTGGACTTCGAGGAGATCCAGATCCCGCCGGGCCCGCGCCTGGGCAACATGGTCGTGGAGGTCGAGCACCTCAGCAAGGCGTTCGGCGACAAGGTCCTCATCGACGACCTCTCCTTCACCCTGCCGCGCAACGGCATCGTCGGCATCATCGGCCCGAACGGCGCCGGCAAGACCACGCTCTTCAAGATGATCCAGGGCCTGGAGGAGGCCGACTCCGGCTCCATCAAGGTCGGCGACACGGTCAAGATCAGCTACGTCGACCAGTCGCGCGCCAACATCGACCCGAAGAAGACGCTGTGGGCCGTCGTCTCCGACGAGTTGGACTACATCAACGTCGGCCAGGTCGAGATGCCCTCGCGCGCCTACGTCTCCGCCTTCGGCTTCAAGGGCCCGGACCAGCAGAAGCCGGCCGGCGTCCTCTCCGGCGGTGAGCGCAACCGCCTCAACCTCGCGCTCACCCTCAAGCAGGGCGGCAACCTCCTCCTCCTCGACGAGCCCACCAACGACCTGGACGTCGAGACGCTCTCCTCGCTGGAGAACGCCCTGCTGGAGTTCCCCGGCTGCGCCGTGGTCGTCTCCCACGACCGCTGGTTCCTGGACCGCGTCGCCACGCACATCCTGGCGTACGAGGGCAACTCCAAGTGGTTCTGGTTCGAGGGCAACTTCGAGTCGTACGAGAAGAACAAGGTGGAGCGGCTCGGCGCCGACGCCGCCCGGCCGCACCGCGCCACCTACAAGAAGCTGACCCGGAGCTGACCGCAGTGGCCCGCCACCTCTACCGCTGCCCCCTGCGCTGGTCGGACATGGACGCCTTCGGGCACGTCAACAACGTCGTCTTCCTGCGGTACCTGGAAGAGGCGCGGATCGACTTCATGTTCCGGCTGGCGCCGGGGAACGGCAGCAAGTCCTTCTCCGGCGGCTCCGTCGTCGCCCGCCACGAGATCGACTACAAGCGCCCGCTCGTCCACCGGCACGAGCCGGTGCTCGTCGAGTCCTGGGTGACCGGCATCCGCGGCGCCTCGCTGACCATCGCCTACGAGGTCAAGGACCCCGACACCGAGGAAGGACCGGGCACCGTCTACGTCCGCGCCTCGACCGTCGTCGTCCCCTACGACTTCGAGACGCAGCGGCCGCGCCGCATCACCGAGGAGGAGAGGCACTTCCTGGAGAAGTACCTCCCGGAGGAGCCCGGTCCCGAGGACGCGGGCGTGCCGGGGGCGCGGACCGCGTGAGTACGGCACCGCTGCGCCCGGCGGACCGCGGGGAGGCGGCCGATCTGGCCGCCTTCCTGCGCCGCCTGGTCCATTACGACAAGGCCGCCGCCGTCCGCCTCCAGCTCACCGGGGAGCGGCTGGCGGTCTTCGGCCGGCCCGCCTCCTTCGAGGTGCTGGCCGTCCGCACCGTCCTGCTCGACGACGCCCCGGCGGAGCTGGACCGCACCGTCTCCGCCGGTGAGCTGCTGGAGCTGGTCCACGCGGAGCCCGAGCCGGGCGCGCCCTTCGGCGTCCCCGAAGCGGTCACCGGCCCGCCCTGGGCCGGGGTCCTGCCGCCCCGCACCGGCTGGCACCCCGAACCGGGCCTGCCCGCCCCCGACGCGCTCCGCGCCGCCGTCGCGGCCGTCGTCGCCGAGTTCCGCACCCGCACCGAGGCGCTGGCGCCCGAGGAGCGGACCCGTACGGCGCTCGACGCGATCGGCCACGAGATCTGGTCCCGGCCGCTCGGCGACACCGCCCTGCCGGTCCGCGCCGCCCACGCCGCCCACGCCATGGGCTTCCTGCGCCCGGCACCGGTCCGCGTCCCCGCCGTCTCCGTCCCCGGCGACGGTGCCGCCCCCGCCGAGCCGTTCGCCCTGCGCTCCGCCGGCGCCTGGCTGCGGCTGCGCACACCGTACGGCTCGGTGGCGGTACGCCGGGCCGGCCTCGGGGCGTTCGGGGTCAGCGTCCGCTGATCCCGGGCCGCCGGGCGGGCCCTCAGGCGGCCGGCGGCCCGGTCAGCTCTCGCGCTGTTCCGGGTCCGGCCACACCCCGAGGTGGTCGCTCTCCAGCTCCAGCAGGACGCGGTCGCGCAGGTCGAGGGCGGCGACGTGGTCGGCGGGGAGCTGGAGGCGTCCGGCGCGGTCGAGCATCGCGTACTCCCGGGCCACCACCGCCTCCTGGCCGGTGGCCGCGTCGACCTCGGTACGGCGCAGGACCTCGGTGGAGGTGCGGCCGTCGCGGATGGCGACGGTGCGGCGCACCTCGGAGGCGACGGCCTGGTCGTGGGTGACGATGACGATGGTGGTGCCCAGCTCCTCGTTGGCGGTGCGGAAGGCGGCGAAGATCTCCTCGGCGGTGTGCGAGTCGAGTTCACCGGTCGGCTCGTCGGCGAGGAGGACCGCCGGTTCGTTGGCGAGGGCCACCGCCAGCGCCACCCGCTGCTGCTGGCCGCCGGACATCTGGTGCGGCCGCCGGTCCCGGCACTGCCCCACCCCGAGCAGGTCCAGCAACTCCTGTGCTCGGCCCGCCCGTCTGCGGGCACCGCCGCGCAACTGCATGGGCAGCGACACGTTCTGGGCCGCCGTCAGGTACGGCAGCAGGTTGCGGCCGGTCTGCTGCCAGACGAAGCCCACCACCTCCCGGCGGTAGCGCAGCCGCTCCTTGGCGCCCATCGCCAGCAGGTCGCACCCGGCGACGGTGGCCGCCCCGGCGCTCGGCTCGTCGAGACCGGCCAGGATGTTCATCAGCGTCGACTTGCCGCTGCCCGAGGCACCCACCAGCGCCATCAGCTCGCCCTCGCGCACCAGCAGGTCCAGCCCCTGGAGCGCCTGCACCTCCACCCCGTCGGCGGAGAAGATCCGCACCAGCCGGTCGCAGGTGATCAGCGCGTTGTGCCCGTACGCCGGACGGTCCCGCCGGGCGGCGGCCCGCGCCTCCAGCTCGGCCAGCGAGACGCCGCCGGCGTGCGGCCCGGATTCGGTGGAGTGGGTCATGGTCGGACTCCCGCCCTGGATGCCGTACGGAATGGGGGACGCGCCCGCGCGGAACGGTCCGGGGGACCGGGGCGGGCCCTCACCGGCCGTCCCCGGCGCGCAGCTCGGTCGCCGCCGTGCGGCGCGCCGTCCACCAGGCCTGTGCCGCCGCCACCGCCACGGTCAGCAGGACGCTCCCGGCGGCGGGGAGCAGCAACGACCAGGCGTCGGACCGTAGTTGGGCGGTGACCGCGTCGAAGCCGAGGGGCAGGGCGAGCAGTTCCAGGCTCACCCCGTCCGCCATGAGCGCGACCGCCGCCCGGCCCACCAGGACGCAGCCGGCCGCCGCCAGCACCGCCTGCGGCAGCGCCTCCAGGACCAGCAGCCGCCGCCCCTGCCGCGCGCTCAGCCCCATCGTGCGCAGCCGCGCCAGCAGCGCCGACCGCTCCGAGGCCGACTGGAGCAGCCCCAGCAGCACGGCGAGGGCGGCGAAGGCGACGCCTGCCGCGACCGCGCCGAGGTAGAGGCGTTCGGCGCCGGACTGGAGCGGCGAGTCGGTGAAGGCGGCGCGTTCGGCGGTCCGCAGGGTCAGCTCGGTGTGCGAGCCGCCCGCCTCCGTGACCTTCTCCAGCGCGGCCGGGTCCAGGCCGGACCCGGAGGCGAGGACCAGGGTCGGCAGCGCCTTCGGCAGCTCGGCCCCGTCGATCACCAGGAACTCCTGGCCGGGCAGGGCGGGCGTGGTGGCCCGCACCTCGGTGACCTGGAGCGTGAAGTTGCCGAGCGGCCCGCCCCAGCGGTGCCGTCCCCCGCCGAGCAGTTCGGCGGTCTTCGGCGAGGCCACGGCGGAGAGGACGGGGCCGGACTCCTTGGTGGCGGCCGGGCCCGGCGGCGTCTCGCGCAGCACCTCCGCGTCGAAGGCGCCGAGCCCGGTCTCCCGGGTCAGCCGCGCGTACGCGTCGGGCTCGACCACGGCCAGCGCGGCGGTGGTGCCGTCGGGCAGGGAGAGGCTGTAGTCGATGTGGACGGCGGTGGTCTGCCGGACGCCGTCCACGGCGGCGACCCGGTCCGCGAAGCCGTCCGGGAGCGGCGCCCGGCTCCGCTCCACGCGGGCGTCGGCGCCGGTGGCCAGCAGGGCGGCCCGGTCGCGGGCGTCGTCGATCCCGGCGAGCACCGCCCCGCCGAAGGCCGCCGTGGTCAGCGCGGTCAGCACCGCGAGCAGCGGCAGCACCTGCGCCGGTGAGCCGCGCCCGGTGCGGGCCACGGCGAGGAAGCCGAGGGCGCCCCGGGTCCGGGCGAGCGGGCGCAGCGCCAGGCGCAGCGGCAGCGGGTAGAGACGGACCAGGACCAGCGCGGCGATCACCGCGACCAGCACCGGCGCGGCGGCGACCAGCGGGCCGACGCCGGTCGCTGCGCCTTCGGTACCGCCGCCGCGCAGGGCGAGGACCGCCCCGGCGGCGAGGACCAGCAGGCAGAGTTCGGCGACGGTGCGGCGCCGGGAGGGGCGGGCCAGCACCAGGTCGCCACGGGCCTCGTGGACGCGGGGCGTGCGGTGGGCGAAGGCGGCGCGGACCGGCAGGGCCAGGCAGGCGAGGGCGGCGACGGCGGCCGAGGCGGCGAGCGAGGGCCAGGCGCGGGCCTCGGGCAGCAGCAGCCAGGCCAGCGCCTGCCCGGCGGCGGCCGCCGGGAGCACCACCACGGCGGTCTCGGCCAGCAGCCGCCCGGCGATCCCGGCGACGGAGGCACCACGGGCCCGCAGCAGGGTCAGTTCGGGGCGCCGCCGGGTCGCGGTCAGTGCCTGCGCCATCAGCAGCACCACCCCGGCGACGGTGCCGGCCCCGACGAGGGCGACGGCGGTCACCGAGGAGACGGCCCCGCTGAGGGCGGCGAAGGCGTCCACCGTCCCGTCGAGCCCGGTGCTGACCGTGGCCCCGGAGGCGACCTCGCTCCGCAGCCGGGACAGGAGCGGCCCGCCCTCCAGCGAGGCCAGCCCCGTCTGGAGCGCCGGCACGTCCCGCGCGGTGAGCCCGGTGGCGTCGGGGCTGATCCGCCAGTACGCCTGGGGGAGCGGGTCCAGGCCGTACAGGAAGGGGCCCGCGTCGGGGGCGAGCAGCAGGGCGGCCTGCCAGTAGTAACTGGTGTTGAAGGGGGAGTTGCTGGGGGCGGCGAGCAGGCCGGGGGCGCGCAGGACGTCGGTGTGGGACCAGTAGGTGGTCCGGGGCGCGAGGGGTTCGACGAGGCCGGTGATCTTCACCGCGCGGTCCGGGCCCTGGACGGCGGGCAGGTGGACGACCGAGCCGGGCCTCAGCCGCATGGCCTTCGCGGTGGCGCGGGTGACGACGGCCTCGGCGCTCCGGTCGGCGGAGCGGACCCCCTCGCCCCGGGGCCAGGCGCCGGCCACCAGCCGGGCGTGGTCGGTGAGGCCGTCCTGGGCGGCGACGAGGAAACGCGGCGGGAGCCCGTCCGGACGGGGCAGGCCCGGGTCCTCGGAGGGCAGCGGCTCGGAGAGCTGCACGCCGCGTGAGCCGCGCTCCTCGGCGGGGGCCAGCGGCGCCGGGAGGAGCGCGTCGATCTGCGCGCCGACCTCGCGCAGCGCCGCCGGCCGCGCCGCCTTCTCCCGTACGGGGACGGGGTGGTGCGGCGCCGGGGTGTCGGCCAGTACCTCGATCGCCCCGTCGGCCGGTCCGGCCTCGGCCAGCGCGTGCCGCAGCCCCGCCGCCTCGGCGTCCTCCACGGCGCGCGGCAGCGCCCCGGCGAGGAAGGCGGTGACGAGGACGAGCACGGCGAGGGAGAGCGCCTGGAGCGGCGCGGCCCGCAGCCGGGTGCGCACCCAGGGCGCGGCCGGTCGTACGGCCATGTCAGCGGCCTCCCTCGTGGCGCAGGGTCACGGTCGGGTCGCCCCGGCGCAGGGCGAGCGCGGCGACGATGAGGAGGGGGACGGCGACGACCCCGGCGAGCAGCGCGGCGACCTGGCCCGCGGGGAGTTCGACGAGGACGTCCGGGAGCGGGCGGGCCGCCTCCCCGGTGAGGACCACCAGCGGCACCACGGCGCGGGCCAGGAGCGCGCCGAGCAGCGGCCCCACGAGCAGGGCGATGCCGATCAGTACCGCCTGTTCGATGGCGATGAGCCGGGCCAGCTGGCGGCGGGGGGCGCCGAGGGCCCGCAGGACGGAGAGTTCGGCGCCGCGTTCGCGCAGGGAGCCCGCCGCGCTGACGGCGAAGCCGACGGCGGCCAGTGCGGCGGCGACCACGGCGACGGCCAGCAGGGCGGCCTGCGGCCCGGCGCCCAGCGGGTCGTCGCGGAGCCGCTCGCCGATGGCCTGGCGGTCGGTGATCTGCTCGGGGTCGGTGTCGGGCCGGGCGGCGAGGGCGGCGGCGGTCCGCGCAGCGTCGCCGGGCGCGGTCCGCAGCCACCACTCGCCGGGGACGGGGGCGGTGGCGCCGGTCTCGTGCAGGGCGGCGTTGACGGCCGCCAGGTCCAGCAGGAGCGCCCCGCCGTCCCCGGTGGTGTCGCCCGGGGCGCGGTCGCCGGTGGTGGGGACCGCCTCGACGGTGCCGGTGATCTCGGCGCTGAGCGTCTCGGCGCCCACGGGCACGTCGATCACCGAGCCGGTCTTCGCGCCGCTGGAGGCGAGGAAGCGCGGGGTGGCGACCGCCGTCAGCTTCGGCGGCGCGGGCCGCTTCACCCCGACGGTGATGCCGAGCCCGGGGGACGCCCCCGGCTCGAACCGGTAGAGGGAGTCCTCCGTGGCGGGGGCGACCCCCGTGCGGTAGGTGACGCGCAGCGGGGTCCGCGCCGTGGTGGCGGGGTCCAGCGGGGTCAGCTGCGGCGGGCCGCCCTCCAGGGGCTCCTCGCCGGTGTCGCGGAGGCCCTCCCAGGCGAGGCCGTCCGGCAGCTCCACCGGCGCGCCCGCGCCGTCCTCGCCCGCCGGTACGGCCCGGATCTTCTCGACGGTGAGTTCGTGCTCCTGCCCCCGCTCGAAGGGCTGCTCGACCTGGAGCCGCAGCTCGGCGACGGTGTACGGGGCGGCGGCGTCGCGGGAGTTCGCGCCCGGCTCCCCGGCGGCGAGCGGCACCTCGATGTCCCGGGCGCGGCCGTCGGCGGGCAGCTCCCCGGCGTGGACCAGGTGCCGGGTGCCGAACCGGTCCTCGACCACCACCGTGAGCCGGGGCGCCAGCGGCTCCCCGTGGTCCCCGCCGACCGCCTTCAGCCGCGTCGTCAGCACCGCGCGGCCGGTCTTCTCCGGCAGCGGCAGCCCCGCCCGGCGCGCGGGCGCGGGCCGCAACTGCCGGGCCAGTTCCGTCCGGTCGCCGAGGTCCTCGCGGAGCAGCAGCCCCTCGGCGGCGAACCCGGCGTCCACCGCCAGCACCTCCGCCGTCCGGTCGGCCGCCAGGTCCATGGTGGAGCGCAGCACCGGCGCCGCGTCGCGCACGCCGTCCACGCCCCCGTACACCCGGCCCCGGTCGGCCTCCGGGACGCGGCCGCCCGCCACCCGGACCTCGGTGCCGGCGGCGAAGTCGGCCTGGTCGCGCTGGGACCGTTCCCAGGTGGCGCCCTGGGCGACGGCGAGCATGCCCATCGCCATGGCGAGGACCATCAGCAGCACCGGCCCGGCGCCGCGCAGCGGGCGGCGGCTGAGCTGCCACCCGGCGAGCGCCCCGGCCAGCCCCCGGCCCTTGGCGGCGCGCCGCTCGGCGAGCCTGGCGACCGGCGGCAGCAGGCGCAGGGTCAGCACGGTGCCCGCGAGCAGCGCGAGGGCGGGCGCGGCGACCAGCAGCGGGTCGACCCCGAACGCCCCTTCGTCCGGGGTTCCCTGACGGTCCAGCTGCCAGTAAGCGGCCCCGGCGACGACCAGCAGCGCCACGTCCGCGCCCGCCTTCACCCAGCCGGGCAGCGCCCCCGTCCGGGCCCCGGCCCGCTGCTCGCCGGAGGCGGCCGAGAGCGCCGGGGCGACCACGGCGAGGGCGCAGCCCAGCGCGGTGGCGGCGGCCACCAGCCAGACCGCGGGCGTCGGCGAGGTGTCGAGCCGCAGCCCGATCCGCTCCAGCGCGCCCTGCCCCGCCAGCAGCCGGGTCAGCGGCCCGGCGAGCAGCGGCGCGAGGACCACGGCGGGCAGCGCGAGCAGCAACGCCTCGACGGCGGCGAGGGCGGCGACCCGGCGGCGCGAGGCACCCCGCGCCAGCAGCAGCCCCGTCTCCCCGGCCCGCTCGGTGCTCAGCAGCCGGGCGACCAGCAGCAGCGCGTACCCGGCGAGCAGCACCAGCTGGAGGGCGACCACCAGCAGCGTGGTCCGCGAGACGGTCAGGGCCCGCTCGGAGCGCTCCAGGACCTGCGGCAGCCCCGTCTCGGCCGAGGCGCCCGTCCCGAGCGCGGGGTCCTTGGCGAGGGCGGCGGCCGAGGCGGTGGCGGACCGGGCGAGGGCGTCGGTGGTGGAGGTGTCGAGGGAGGCGTAGTCGGCGGTGGCGAGCCAGCCGGTGGGGCCCGCCGTCACCCGGGGCGCGGCCAGCGCCTTCGGCCCGGTGAGCAGCGGGCCGTACGTGGTGAAGTCGACGGTGCGCTGGCCGCGCCCGCCCAGTTCGTCGAGGAGCCAGTACGGCGCCGAGGTGTCGGCGGGCCGGTACAGGCCGGTGATCTCCACGGTCAGGGTGCGGTCGGTGGTCCGGTCGGTGAGCGTCAGCGGCTCGCCGCCCGGCGCCAGCTTCAGCGCGGCGGCGGCACTCTCCGGCAGCGCCACCCGCAGCGGGTCCTCGCGGGTCCCCCTGCCGCCGTCGCCCGGCCACGTCCCGGCGGCCAGCCGCAGCTGGGAGCGGTCGAGCGCGGCGAGATGGGTGAGCGGCGGCTCCTCGCCGCCCCGGGCCCCGGGCAGCGCGTACGTGGCCGAGCGCGGCAGGGTGCGGACGGTCACCGGCAGCCCGGCGAAGGCGCGGCGGGCTCCCTCGGCGACGGCCGCGTCGGCGGCCTCGCGGGCCTCCGGCTCCGGTTCGCCCCGGACGACGAGGGCGGCGTCGGCGGCGGCACGGTGGTCGAGGGTGTGGCGCAGGGCCGCCTCGCCCACCGAGCCGGAGAAGGCGGTGAGGGTGGCCAGCACGGAGGCGGTGAGCAGGACGGCGGTGAGCGCCGCGGTGAGCAGCAGCCGGTGGGCGCGCAGCCGCAGGAGCACGAACCTGGTCACGAACATCCCCCGAATCCCCGTCGTGGGGAGGTGTCCCCCGCACCCCGCAGCTCTCCCGCACGTCTGCGGGGAAGCCTCTCCGGCGCGGGGCGGCCGCCACAACGCTCCGGGAGCCGACTTGATCAGATTGTGACCGGAATGCGTACGCGAGGTGCCGGAATGTGAGCATCCCCTCACGCAGGGGAGGGGATGCCGGGGCCAGGAGCGACGAAGGGGGCCGGGTCAGCCCTCGGTGTTGACCATGGAGGCGGCGGCGTACGTGAGGTAGTTCCACAGCGTCCGCTCCTGCTCCTCGGGCAGGGCCAGCTCGTCCAGGGCGACCCGCATGTGCCCGAGCCAGGCGTCGTGCGCGGCCCGGTCGACCTTGAACGGGGCGTGCCGCATCCGCAGACGGGGGTGGCCGCGCTCGTCGCTGTAGGTGCGGGGGCCGCCCCAGTACTGCATCAGGAACAGGGCGAACCGCTCCTCGGCCGGGCCGAGATCCTCCTCCGGGTACATCGGCCGCAGCAGCGGGTCCTCCGCGACCCCCTGGTAGAACCGGTGCACCAGGCGTCGGAAGGTCGCCTCGCCGCCGACCTGCTCGTAGAAGGACTGCTCCTGAAGCGTGTCGCGCGGGTCGTTAGTCACGTCACCATGGTGGCAGACGCGAGGGCCGAGGACCGGGGGCCTAGGTCCCGTCAACGGTGGCAGGATGACGGCATGGACGAGCGCACATTCGACAGGACGGACCAGCACGCCTCGGTGATCGGCCTCGGCACCTGGCAACTGGGCGCCGACTGGGGAGACGTCGACGACAAGCAGGCCCACGCGGTGCTGGAGGCGGCGGCCGAGTCGGGGGTGACCTTCTTCGACACCGCCGACGTCTACGGGGACGGACGCAGCGAGCAGACCATCGCCACCTTCCTGCGCGGCCGGCCGGACCTGCGCGTCACCGTCGCCACCAAGATGGGCCGCCGGGCCGAGCAGCTCCCGCAGAACTACGTGCTGGAGAACTTCCGCGCGTGGAACGACCGCTCCCGCCGCAATCTCGGCGTGGACGTCATCGACCTCGTGCAGCTGCACTGCCCGCCCACCCCCGTCTACTCCAGCGACGAGGTCTACGACGCGCTGGACACCCTCGTCGCCGAGGAGCGCGTCGCCGCCTACGGGGTCAGCGTGGAGACCTGCGAGGAGGCGCTGGCCGCGATCGCCCGGCCCCACGTGGCCAGCGTGCAGATCATCCTCAACCCGTTCCGGACCAAGCCCCTGCGCGAGGTGGTTCCCGCGGCCCGTGCGGCGGGCGTCGGCATCATCGCCCGGGTGCCGCTCGCCTCCGGGCTGCTGTCCGGCAAGTACACCCGCGACACCGTCTTCGCCGCCGACGACCACCGCACCTACAACCGCCACGGCGAAGCCTTCGACCAGGGCGAGACCTTCTCCGGCGTCGACTTCGCCACCGGCGTGGAGGCCGCCGCCGAGTTCGCCGCGCTCGCGCCCGAGGGGTACACCCCGGCCCAGCTCGCGCTCCGCTGGATCATCCAGCAGCCCGGGGTCACCACGGTGATCCCCGGCGCCCGCTCGGCCGAGCAGGCCCGGTCCAACGCGGCCGCCGCCCGGCTCCCCGAGCTGTCCCCGGAGACGCTCGCGGCCGTCGGCGACCTCTACGACCGGCGCGTCCGGGACCAGGTCGAGGGCCGCTGGTAGCCACGGGCACGCGCTGGCCCCCTCGCGCTCCGGGCAGCACAGTGGAGGTATGACCGATCCGTGGGGAAGCGAGGGAACGCCGGGGCCGCCGGGGCCGCGGCGGGGGCCTGAGGGCGGCGCGGCCGGGGGCGAGTGGGAGCAGGCCGTGGCCCGGGCGCGGGCGCGGCTGTCGCAGGACATCGCCAACCAGGGCGGCTTCGACGGGGAACCGGAGTGGCGGGAGGCGTTCGCGGCCGTTCCCCGCCATCTCTTCGTGCCGAGCTACTTCGGGCCCTCGGCCGGCGGATGGCGGCGGATGTGGGGCGAGGACCCCGACCCGGTGCGGCGCCTGGCCTGGCTCGAAGGGGTCTACACCGACACCCCGCTCGCCACGCGGCTGCGCGACGGCGAACTCCTCTCCTCCAGCAGCCAGCCCTCGCTGATGGCGAAGATGCTCGCCGACCTGCGGGTCCACGAGGGCGACAGGGTCCTGGAGATCGGCGCGGGCACCGGCTGGAACGCCGCCCTCCTCGCCTACCGGCTCGGCTCCGCCCACGTCACCACCGTCGACCTCGACCCGGACATCACCGACTCCGCCCGCCGCCACCTGGAGGCGGCCGGACTCCACCCGCACGTCGTCACCGGCGACGGCGCCCGCGGCTGCCGCGCCGACGCCCCGTACGACCGTGTCCTCGCCACCTGCGCGCTGGACACCGTGCCGCGCCCCTGGCTGGAGCAGACCCGGCCCGGCGGGCTGATCCTCACGCCCTTCGCTACCGGCCTCGTCCGCCTCACCGTGCACGGACCCGACCGGGCCGAGGGCCGCTTCCTGCCCACCCCGGCCTACTTCGTCCCGCTGCGCGGCACCGAGCCCCGCGCCGCCCGCGACCTGCCCACCGACGGCATCGCCCGCCACCTGCTCAACAACGAGGGGTTCCGCTTCCTCCTCACGCTCACCGCCGGACGGCTCAGCCCCGCCGAGGCCCTTCAGGTGTGGCAGCGCGAGAGCCACCCCGTCCGCGAACGGTTCGGCCTCACCGCCGACTCTGGCACCCTGACCGCCTGGCTCGACGACCCCGCCGGGCCGGACCGCTGGCAGCTGGTCTGACCCCGGGGGCGTACGCCGCGAGGCCGCGCCCACCCCGTCGCGGGGAGGGCGCGGCCTCGGCCGGAGCGGGGCTCCGGGTCAGTCGCGGCGCAGGGTGATCGTGGTCCAGGCGCCGACGTGGACCCGGTCGCCGTCGGAGAGCGGCACCGGCACGTACGGCTGGATCGGGTCCTCGCCGCCGTTGACGGTGGTGCCGTTGGTGGAGTTCTGGTCCACCACCGCCCAGCCGCCGTCCGGCTGCTGCACCAGCATCGCGTGCTGGTGCGAGACGCCCGGGTCCTCCGGCGGCACCGACAGGTCGATGTCCGGGGTGTCACCGGTGGAGTGGCGCCGGCGGCCGATGGTGAACTGGTTCCCCACCAGGGCGTGGCGCTGCTCCGGCGAGTACGCGGGCAGGTTGAGCCCGTTGGCCTCCGGGCCGCTGCGCTGCATCATCGCCATGAAGTAGCTCCGGTCCGGGCCCACCGACACCGACCAGCTCGCCGGTCCCGCGGGCGCGGGCTGCTGCGGAGGCCGGTTCTGCGGCGCCCCGGCCGGGGTCGACGGCGGGGGGAGCACCCAGTCGTCGTCCTGCCCGGCCGTGCCCGGTGCCTGCGCGGGGAAGGCCCCGCCGCCGGTCGCGGGCGGGGGCGGCGGCGGACCCTGCGCGGGCCCGCCCGCGTACGGCGGCGCCGGGTACGCCGTCGGCACGCCCGGCTGACCGGGCACCACCGGCGGGGGCTGCGTCTGCTCGGGGCCGGGGGTGAGCGGCTCGGCGGGGCGGTTCATCTGCGAGGGCCGCGAGCCCTGGTAGTCGTACGACTGCGGGGGCGTGCGGAAGCCGCCGGGCGGGGAGCCGGCCGGGGGCCGGGGCGCGGCGGGCGTGTACGAGGTGGCCATGTTGGTGAGGAAGTTCCACCGGCACTCCTCGCAGAACGGCTCGTCGGCCTCGCGAGGGGTGTGGCACTGCGGGCACACCTGCGGCGGGCCGCCGCCGGGAGCGCCCGGGCCGCCGGGACCACCGGGACCGCTCTGCGGGCCGCCGGGCCCGGGGAAGGCGGGACCGGGGCCGCCGGGCTGGTGGCCCGGGCCGGGCGGCGGGTAGCCGTAACCGGGGGCGGGCGGCGGCGGGGGCGGCGGGGGAACGCTGCCGGCGGGGCCGCCCGGGCCCGGAGGCACACCCGGGCCCGCCATGCGGTGGCCGCAGACCTCGCACCAGTCGTCGGCGTCCGACCGGTGTCCGTTCGGGCAGGTGGGCATGGTGGGCCTTTCCCCTCTTCTCCGGCGGCCACGGGGCCGCGTCCGTGCCCTCGGGCACGTCGTCGTCTCGTCGGTGTACGGCACCGCCGCCCACCACGGGCACCGGGCACCGGCGACCGCAGTCGTCAGTCTCCGCTGTGTCCGCACGGACGGCAATGCCCGCCGTCACGTCCCGGATCGGGGCGCCGGCGGGCGTTGGTGCAGGCGGGCCGTCTTCGTCGAGCGGGTGTCCAAGGTCATCTCGTCGGCGTCCTCGACCCGTGCCTTCAGCCGCACAGTACCGTTCGCCTCGTCGATCACGTCCACCACCTTGGCCAGCAGCTTCGCCGTATCGGCGTGGCCGGAGGCGCCCGCCAGCTGCACCGCCCGGCCCAGCTTCGCGGTCGCCCCGTCGACGTCCCCGGCCTTCCGCGCGGCCAGCCCGTCCTGGATGGCCTGGGCCAGTTCCGCCTGGCCGGTGTAGTGCGCGACCTGCGGGTTCAGCGAGGTGGAGACGGCCGTGTCGTCGGTCCACACCGCCCGCACCAGCCCCTGCGCGACCGGCGTCGCCCCGCCGTCCGGCTGCGGGACGACCAGCGAGACGCGGGCGGCCAGCATCTCCCGGCCCACGTCGGCCGCGGGCACCCGTACGCAGACGTGGTAGTCGCGGGACTCGTCGCCCCAGGAGCCGGTCGGGTAGTCCCCGGAGCGTGGTCCCGCCGCTGACCGGCGGCCCGTCAGGTCGCTGACGCTGGGCGCCACTTGCTTGACGAAGGTGACCTCCGCGCCCTGCGGCGTCCACAGCCGCAGCGCCACGTCGGCGACCTCCTTGCCCATCGCCGACTCCATCATCGTGCGGAAGTCCCGGGCGAGCCCGGCCGGGTCGGCGACGATGTCGGCCGACCCGAGCAGCGAGGTCGCGATCCCTGTGACCTCTTTCACCTCCCAGTCGGTGCCGACGCCGCGTGCGTCGCAGGTGAACCGCCCGGCGCAGAGGTCCAGCGCGGCCCGCAGCTCCTCGGGCGTCTCGTGCTCGTTGCGCCCGTCGGTGAGGAGGATGCCGTGCCGGACACCGGCTGGTTCCGAGGTGAGCAACTGCTCGGCCAGCCGCAGCCAGGAGCCGATCGCCGTACCGCCGCCCGCCCGCAGCCGCAGCACCGCCTCCCTGGCCTCCTCCCGCGTCCGGTCGTCGGCGGTGGCGAGCCGCCCGCCGCCCGGGTAGACCTCCCGGGCGACGTGGGTCCCGGCGATCACCGCGAACCGGGTGCCGTCGCGGAGCGCGGCCACCGCGGTCCGGGTGGCGTCCCGGGCGTGCCGCATCTTCGAGGACGGGTGGTCCATCGAACCCGAGCAGTCCACCATCAGCGCCACCGCCGACGCCGCCCCCGCGGCGCCGTCGTGCGCGGGCAGCCCGCCGAGGGTGCCGCCACCCGTGGCGGTGACGGTGACGATCGCGTTGACCTCGCGCCCGCCCTCCGGCAGGAACTCGTTCTGGTAGACCTCCACGGCGAAGCGCGGTACGTCCGGTTTGGCGAAGTTGGCCATCTTTCCGGTCCCCCCTGGGAACCGCGCGGCCGGGCCGGAACCCGGTGCGCGCGGACAGCGTTGACGTACGCCGGGCGCCTTCGGCCCGGCCCGGTCAGCCCGATCCTGCCCCCGTCGGGCGGCCCGTCAACCCTGTGCGGTGCCCGGCGTGTCGGGCATGTGCCGTTCGGCGGGCCGCCGTCGCCGGGCCCGCCGGAGGGTCAGGAACCCTCCTGCGGCCGTACGTCGAACGGGACCACGGCCACCGTCACGTTGTCGTGCCCGCCGCCGTCCAGGGCGTGGCCCACCAGGACCTGGGCGCTGTGCAGCGGGCGGGTGAGGGCGTCGGCCGGGAGCGCCGCCGCCATCTCCTCGGCGGACTCCGCGTAGTTCCACAGGCCGTCGCTGCAGACCACGGCGACGCCCGGCCGGTCCGGCTTGAACGAGGCGGTGTGCGGGTCGAGTTCGTAGGCGTCGGCGCCGAGCCAGCCGGTGATGGCGTGGGCCCGCGAGTCGGCGTACGCCTCGGCCTCGCTCATCAGCCCGGCGGCGACCATCTGGGCCGCCCACGAGTCGTCCTCGGTGAGCCGGGCGACCGGGCCCTCGCGGTCGGCGGGCACCCAGTAGACGCGGCTGTCGCCGATCCAGCCGACGACCAGCAGCCCGCCCGCCGCGACGGCGCCGACGATGGTGCAGGCCGGGGCGTTCTGCCGGGGCGCCTCCGCGTCGGCGGGCCGCTCCTCGGCCAGGTCGTCCACGGCCCGGGCGGCCGCGACGATCGCCTCGTGCATCGCCGTCTGCGGGTGCGTGCCCTGGCCCAGCGAGGCCACCAGCGCCTCACTGGCGGCGCGCGAGGCGGCCAGGGACGCTTCGTCGGGCCGGGTCGCCGAGGACACCCCGTCGCAGACGATCGCCACCACGGCGGGCGAGCCGTCCGGCAGCGCCGCCTCGGCCAGCGCGTACGCGTCCTCGTTGCGGTGGTGACGCAGCCCCCGGTCGCTGACGGCCGCGACCCCCGCGATCTCCTCCTCCATGTGGTCGCGTTCCCTCGGCTGGGCGTGCCCGCAGTTCTCGCAGTACCCGTCCACGTCCACCTGCCCCGCCCGGCACGCCACACAGCTCTTCCCGCCACCACCGGACGCCGCCACGGCCTCCCGGGGATCGGCGGGCGCGTCCTCCCCGGCGGGCGGCACCGCCGGAGCCGGGTCGACCAGCGTCGGCGGCCCGTTCCCGGCGGGCGGCGCGGGCGGTGCCTCGGGCACAGGCGGTACGGGCGGCGCGGGCGGGACGGGGGGCGCCGGTACGGCCCCGGGCTCGGCCAGCGCGAAGTCGCCCTGCCCGGCGGCGGGTCCGGCCCCGCCGCTCCGGGCCTCCGGAACACGCGTACCGGTGGCCGGCGGCGCCCCCCACGGCTGCCCGGCCGCAGGAGCCGGGGCGGCGGGAGTGCCCGCCGGGGCGGGACCCTCCGGCGCGGCGGAACCGGCCGGGGGAGGGGGCTCGGCCGGCGCACCCGGCAGCGGCGCCCCTGCCGAGTCCGTGCCCGGCAGGTCCTCCGCCCGGTGCAGCGGCGAGGTCTCGCCGGGGGCCGCCGACGGCGGGAGGGGCGGGGCGGCCGGCCAGGCGACCGGGGTGCCCGTGGCGCCCTGGGGGGCCGGGCCGTCGGGCGGGCCCGCGCCGGGCCGGCCCGACGGCGGCTCGGGCACGGACGACAGGTCGAACCCGCACGCCCCGCAGAAGTGGTCGGCCGGCTCCAGCGGCTCCTCGCAGCTGGGGCAGGCGGAGAGTTGGGGAATCCGCGACATCAATCACACCATCGTCCGGGGGCGGAAGCGGTTGGCCCGCTCCACCAGTTCGATCCGCTCCTCGCCGCGCCGGGCGAGTCTGGCCAGCGTCCGGTAGGCGCGCTCCAGACCGAATCTGAGACCGCGCTCGTCCAGTTCGCTGCCCAGCAGCACCGTACGGGCCGTGCCACCGGCCCGAAGCCCGGAACCGGAAGCTCCGTCGGGCGTCTGCCCCGGGCTACCCGAGAGTACCCAGTCGAGTGCCGTTCCCAGCACCTCCGTGGCCAGCCGTTCCCGGCGGACCGGGTCGAGACCGAGCCCCTCCAACGCCTCCAACTGGGACGCGGCCGCCGTCAGGTCCGGCAGCAGCGGCTCGGTGGGATCGCGTCTGCGCAGCCGCACGCGGATCGCCGCGACCCGCGCCGCCGTGTGGTGGACGGAGGCTTCCGGAACCGACTCCAGGGTCCGCACCGCCTCCTGGCGCAGCCCCGAGGCCCACTGCACCCGCGCCAGCGAGAACGCGGCGCTGACGAAGGTGGGGTCGCAGCTCCACACCAGGCGGTAGTACTCGGCGGCGTTCTCCCCCTGCCCGAGCACCTCGGCGGCCAGGCCCAGCGCCAGCTTGGGCGCCGGCTCGCCGGGGAACGCGTCGTACAGCGCGTCGAAGGAGAGCGCCGCGCCCTCGAAGTCCCCCGAGGCCAGACTCGTGACACCCCGGTACCAGACCAGCCGCCAGTCGTCCGGGACGTAACTCTCCAGCTCCCGCAGCCCCTGCTCGGCGGCGGCCACCCGGCCCCGCTCCAGCTCGGCCCGGAGCCTGCGCAGCCGCAGTTCCGGCGAGTCGACCGAGGCCAGCCCGAGCGCCGAGGCCAGCTCGCCGGGGGCGGCGGCCGCCAGGCCCGCGAGGAACCCGGCGTTCGGGTCGCCCGGGTCGACCCGGGGCATCGGCAGCGCCAGCGCGGCCGCCGCCGGGTCCGGCGCGCCGTGCGCCGGGGGCGTCCCGGCCGTGAGTTCCGGCGCGGTCCGCGCCCGCCGCAGCGCGCGGGCGACCGGAGCGGGCCGCTCGCCGAGCCGCGAGACCACCCCGTCGTCCGGCACCACCTCGGTGTCGGTGACCCGCAGTTCGGGCCCGAAGAGCGTGGAGACGGCCGGGTGCGGGCGCCCCGACTGGAGCGCCACCACCTCCCGCAGCACCCCCGTCAGCTGCTCCGCCATCTCCTCGGCCGTCGCGAACCGCCGCGTCGGATCGGGGTCGGTGGCGCGGATCAGCAGCCGGTAGAAGGACTCGTACGTCCACAGGACCGGCACGTCGTGCGGGTCCGGGAGGCTGTCCGCGTAGACGCTGGTGTAGCCCTGGAAGTCGAAGGTCAGCACGGCCAGGGTGCGGGCGACCGTGTACAGGTCCGAGGCGACCGACGGGCCGTGGGTGGCGACCTCGGGGGCCTGGTAGCCGACCGTGCCGTAGATCGCCGACTCCTCGTCGTCCATCCGGCGGACCGCGCCCATGTCGATCAGCTTCAGCTGGCCCTCGGTCTGGATGGCGTTGTCGACCTTGAAGTCGCAGTACAGCAGGTTCCGGCTGTGCAGATGGCCGAGCGCCTCCAGCGCCTCGATGCCGTACGCGCACGCCTGCTCCACCGGCAGCGGATCGCGCCGCCCCTCCGGGGTGCGCCGCTCGTTGGCCAGCTCCTTCAGGGACTTGCCGCCGACGTACTCCATCACGATGTAGCCGTCGAGGGAGCCGGTGCGCTGGTCGAGGTGTTCCACGAAGTTGTAGATCCGCACGATGTTGGCGTGCTCGATCTCGGCGAGGAAGCGCCGCTCGGAGATGGCCGCCTCCATGGCGTCCTGGTCACCGGTGTCCAGCAGGCCCTTCAGCACCACCCACCGGTCCGAGACCGCCCGGTCCACCGCGAGGTAGACCCAGCCGAGCCCGCCGTGCGCCAGACACCCCACCACCTCGTACTGCCCGTGCACCACCTCACCCGCCCGCAGCTTCGGCACGAACGAGTACGGGTGCCCGCACTTGGTGCAGAACCCCTCGGTACGGCCCGGCCGTTCACCCCGCGACCGCCCCACCGGCGCCCCGCACTCCGCCCGGCTGCAGAACCGCTTGCGCTCCGGCACCCGGGGATCGGACGCCACCGCCGTGCGCGGGTCGGGGCGCGGCACGTCCGGCACCGCCACCAGGCCCGCGCCGAGCCGCCCGCGCTGCGAGGCGCTGTTCGAGGCCGAACTGCGCACCGACACCGACCGCGTGGTGGCCCGGCCCGACTGCGACCGGGACAGCTGCCCCGACACCGACCGGCGCGAGGAACGCGACCCCGTCGAGGCCGCCGTACGCGCCGACCCCGAACCCCGTGCCGACCCGGCCGATCCCCGCGCGGAGCGGCCCGAATGCGCCGAGCCGCCCGCCGCCACCCCCGTCGGCGGCGAGGAGAGCGACCCGTCGGGCGACACCACCGGCGCCATCCCGCACTCGTCGCAGTACAACTCACCCCCGCCGACGTCCTCGTACGCGCCGGCACACCCCGGCCGCTGGCAGCTCCGTCTCACGCCCCGCCCCTCCCGTCGTCACCCGCACCCGGCGCCAGCGCCTCGGCGGCCGCCCGCTGAAACCTGAGGACGGCCTCCTCGGCCACCCGCAGGTCGCAGGGGGCGCTCCACAGCACCCGCCGCGCCGCGTCGTACCGCTCGGCCAGCACCGGGTCCTCCGCCAGCCCCAGCCGGGACACCTTCGCCCGGTACGCGTCCAGCCGCCCGCGCAGCTCCGCGCGGACCGCCAGCGGCGCCGTCACCGCCGTCAGCGAGGCGCGGGCGCGCTCCAGTTCGTCGTCGGCCCGCCGCTCCAGCGCCTCCAGGAGCGGCGAGAGCCGGTGCCAGCGGCCGTGCCTGCGGTGGTCCGCCGCCGCCGCCACCTGCTCCTTCAGCGCGCTCGGCGGCCCGCTCACCGCGGGCACCTCCGAGGCGGCGATCTTCGCCAGCACCTCGCCGCGCGCCGTCCGCGCCTCCGCCAGCGTCCGGTCGGCCCGCGACAGCACGTCCCGCAGCCGGGCGAGGCGCGCCTCGGCGTCCTGGCGCACCTGGAGGACCGCCTCGATCTCCCGGCGCACCTCCTCCAGGGCCCGCGCCTCCCGGTCGTACCGCCGGGTGTCCGGGCGGCCCGCGCCGGGCGTGGCGCCGCCGTCCGAGGCCACCCAGAAGGAGAGCGGGTCCGAGACGACCTGCTCGCGCAGGACCGTCAGCACCCGCCCGATCCGCTCCAGGTCGTCCCCGGCCGGATGCTCACCCGGCAGCACCCCCACCGAGCCGGCCAGCGACCTGGTCCGGCGCTGCTCGGCGGCGAGCAGGTCGATCCGGGCGGGCAGTGCCGACCACACCGCGTCGGCCGCCACCACCACCGCCAGCGACTCGGCGTACAGCGTGTTCATCCGGTCCACCAGCTCGGTCAGCGACAGCCGTTCGGCCAGCACCGCGGCCCCCGGCCCGCCGCCCGGCGTGCCCGGCACCGTCACCGAGGCACCCCGCAGCAGCTCGCTGAGGGCCGCCAGCTCCTCCCGGCCAGGCCAGCGCCGCCGCGCCCGCACCTCACGGGCCTCGGTGACCGCCGCCGAGTAGGCGTCGAAGTACGCCCACAGCCGGGTGATGTCGGCCTCCGTCGCCCGCCACCGCTCGGCCGTCGTCCCGGTCAGCCCGGCGCCCTCCAGCAGCCGCCGCCCGGCATGGTCCTGGAGCGCCAGCAGCGAGGTCTCGACGGCCTCCCGCTCCGCGCCGAGCCGCGCCAGCGCGCGGTCCGCCTCGTCCCTGTCGAGCACCGGCCCACCGGCCGTACCACCGGAACCCCCGGCCCCGGGGTCCGCTCGCGCGACACCCATCGCTCCCCTTTCACCGTGCGGCCGCCGGGCGAGTACCGCCCGGCGGCCCGCTGCCGCTTCCGTCCCGTGTTCCCGCGCCCCGTGCCGCCGCTCCGTCCCCGGGCCCGGTCAGTCCCGGTAGGTGGCGGGCGGCGGCCCGGGGGACTTCCCCATGCCGTCCTTCAGCCACTTGTCGTACGACCGCTCCCAGCCGTCCTTGCGGTACTCCACCAGCACCTGGTTGACCCGGGCCACCAGATCCTTCGCGTCCTTGTGCATCGCCACGCCGTAGAACTCCTCGGTGAACGGCTCGCCCACCAGCTCCACCATCGGGTCCTGCGCCGCCTGCCCGGCCGCCAGCGCGCTGTCGGTGACGACCGCGTCGACCTCGCCGAGCTGGAGCCGCACCAGGCAGTCCAGCTGGTTGGGGACGGTGGTGGAGATGTCCGCGCCGTGCGCCTCCCGCTCCAGTTCCGTCAGCGCCGTCGACCCGGCCGCCGCGCAGACCTTGCGGCCCTTCAGCGAGGTGTCGTGGCCGGTGATCCTGGACCCCTTCGGCACCAGCAGCTGCTGCCCGGTCTCGAAGTAGGCGGTGGAGAACGCCACCTCCTTGATCCGGTCGCAGGTGATGGTCATGGTGCGCACCACCATGTCCACCTCGCCGCTGTCGATCGCCTGGACACGCCGGTTGGTCGGTATCGCCCGGAACACCACGGCCTCCGGGTCGCCCATCAGCTCCTCGGCTATGGCCCGCACCAGATCGATGTCGAAGCCCTCCAGGGAGCCCGTGGCCGGGTCCCGGTAGCCCCAGCGGTAACTGTTCTGGTCGATCCCGACGATCAGCTTCCGCGGCTTGTCCGTACGGGACTTGATCCGCTCCAGCGTCGCCCCCTCCGCCTTCGAGGGCCGCGCCGACGACGCCTCCGGCTTCTCGCACGCCTCGGCCCGGGCCGGCTCCGCCGCCGCCGGACCGCGCGGGGCGGTGTCGTAGATGCCGAGCGTCGCCTCGCTCACCCGCTGGAGCGGCAGCAGCACCAGCGCCGCCGTCAGTACGCACGCCACCGCCATCGCCGTCACCCCGCCCCAGCCGCGCAGCCGGGGGCCGGGGCGTGGCCGCTCACGGTCGCTACGGTTCATGGCGTCTCCTGTCACCGGTACTCCGCCAGTCTGCGGGCGATGCCGACCCCGGCCCCCGCCGTGCCCAGCGCGGCGAGCACCAGCGCCCCGGCGACCAGCCCCGTCAGGGCGCCGCCGCCGGTCCGCGCGGCCCGCTCGAACTCGCCCTGCTCGTGGGCGAGGGCCTTCTCCAGGGCGGCGTCCAGACGGTCGAAGGAGGCACCGGTCGCCTCGTCCTTCTCGGCGCCGATCACCCGCTTCAGCGCCTGCTCGTAGTCGCCCGCCTCGTCGTACTCCCGGGCCTTCAGGTGGCGTTCGCGCCACTCTCCGGCCCGGTCGGCGGCGGCCCGCACCGGGTCGCCGCCCGCCGGGTCGTCGGCCAGCTCCAGCGCCTGCCCGAGCAGCCCGCCGCTTCGGCCGCCGCCCTCCGGGCCGAGCAGCCGCGCCATCTCCGCCCGGTACGCCACGTCGTAACTGTCCTGCCCCGCGAACTTCTGCCCCGCCGGAACCGTCACGGCCCCCCGCGCCACCAGCGTCAGATTCTCCCCGCCCCGCGCCTTCAGCGCGCTGATCCGCGCGTCGTTCAGCACGTTCAGCGACCGCACCCCCCGCTCGTACGAGTCGGAGAGCCCCGCGGAGGCCAGCGTATGACCGGCCGTCACCCACACCAGCAGCACCCCGCAGGCGGCGGTGGCGCCGAGCAGCCCCACGTTGAACCGCCGGTTGGTCCGCCGGTACAGGGCGTGCTGCACCCCGCCCAGCGCCCCGACCGTCAGCACACCCAGCCCGACCGCCACCCAGGGGAAGCCCTGCGCGGTGGCGTAGTCGGTACGCAGCCGCTCCTTCTCCGCCTGGTAGAGCCGTTCGGCGGCGGGCAGCATCTCCTCCTGCATCAGGTCGTTGGCGTTCCGCAGCCAGGCACCGCCGAGCGGCAGCCCCTGCCGGTTGTTGGCCCGCGCCGCCTCGATCCGCGCGGTGTACACCGGCAGCAGCCGGCTCAACTCCTCGATCTCCGCCGCCGAGTCCGCCGACCCGTCGGTCGCCGCGGCGGCCGTCACCAGCTTCCGCGAGGCCGTCGCGATGTCCCGGTCGTACCGCTCCCGCACCTCCGCCGGCTCCAGCCCCCCGGCCAGGAACCCGCTGGAGGCCGCCGTGTTGGCATCGGCCAACGACCGGTACACGGCCGCAGCGTCGGCACTGAGCGGCTGCGACCGGCTCAGCACGTCCCGCGCCGCGTCCGACCGCTCCGCCACCTGAAAGGAGGCCGCCACCCCGAACGCCCCGATCAACACCGTCAACAACCCCGCCACCACCCGCAACCCCCCGGGCACGGTACGAGCCTGCGCCCGCAGCCGCGAGGGCAGACCGGGCTCGTGCGGCGGCTCGGGAACATGACCGGGCTCACCGGCCGGACCAGGCGTCTCAGGAGCAGCCGCGGGCGACCGCTGCCCCGGCACCGACAACGCACCCACGCCGGACCCCGGCGGCGCCCCGCCCGTCGGCTGACTGCTCACGCGACCTCCCCCTCGGTCCTGTCGCAGAACACCCTTCCCCACTCCCGGGAAAGCTAGTGCCCGGCCGCCAGTATGGCCGCACTCCCCACGAACCACACGGGCGTTCACCTGATCCGGGGGCTGGGGCCCGGGTGGGCGGGGGGTGCGGTGGACGGCTCTGTGGGGGGACACGTGGTGGGGGGTGGGGTTGGTTCCTGGGCAGTCCTTGAAGACGTCACGGAGGAGACCGACCCGCGGCCCCGGATAGCAGTAGGGCGCGACACGTACCCAGTGGTGCCGCGCCGGCGCCGTTCGCGGGCTGCGACTTGGTCATCAATCAGTGGGCAATGCCCGTACGGGAAGGGGCCGCAGGGCGGGCGAAGTGGTACAAGTTGCGGCAAGTCGTCAGATAACTTCAGGGGGCCACCCGTGGAATCGCGCCATCGCTTCCTTCTCAGCGCTGCTCCGGCGCTCTCAGCCCTGATCCTTGCGGTGGCTCCCGCACCGGCTGGTGCCTTCGCATCCGCCGAGGCATCCGGCGGTTACGACGCGACGTGCAGGAAGAAGCCGCAGAAGCATGTGCTCAGGGAGTACTTTCGGGGGCCCGCCCGGTACACAGTGCGCTGCGGGACCAACAAATACGGGTGGAAGCACATCAAGGCCCGGCATGGCTGGAGCGCGACCATGGACAGGAAGATCAATACGGCCATCACGTCAGGCAAGCCCAACGAAGCTCGTGGTTTCTCGACCTGGAGTGCGCAGTGCCCGAGCGAAGAGGTGTTCCGGACCGTCATCGGCACCCCAGTCGCCACCAACGACCTTCTCACCGCCTACCGCATCGACGGTAGGAGCGGTGCCAAGAAACCCGGTTCATGCTGACGAGAGGCGGATCATTCCATGAAGATCCCCGAGGAGACCCGGGCGGCGTTGGCTGCCTGCTTCTCCAGGTCGGATGGTGAGCTGGTCTTCTCGGTGAACGGGCTGGATGTCACTGAGCGCCAGCCGAGAAGCTTCGACCTCACCTATGACCTGACGGTGACGCGAAAGGGGCACGATCCGGAGCGGTGGGAAGTGACGCTGTGCTGGGACGACAAGTCGCAGGCCGACTTGTTCGAAACGGATGGTCGTGACCCGGAACGGGTGAGGATGCTGGCGTTCGTCGTTCAGTCACTGATTCAGGAATGGTGGGACACCAAGGCCCGGAACCGGCAGTCCGCGAAGATGGGGCGCCAGATCCACTGAGGGTGCATCAGGCCATGTGAGAGGGCGCTGTCGACATCCGTCCGGCCTTCCCGGGGTCTCGTCGCCACCTCACCCGAACCACCCCCGCACCCGCTCATAAGCCCCCACCCCCGCCCCCACCGCATCCATCCCCAACAGCACCGCCCCCAGCACAGGTGCAGCCTCCACCACCCGCACCTCCGCCAGTGGCGCCCGCCGGCTCAACTCCCCCCGCACCCCCGCATCCAGCCCAGGCCGTCGCGCAGCCAGGATGCTCCCGCCCAGCAGCACGGGCGCAGGCGAGTCCAGCAACCCCAGCCGCCCCAGCGCGACAGCCGCCATGTTGGCGACCTCGTCCGCCAGACGGTCCACCAGCCCGGACGCCACCGGATCGCCCGCCTCCGCCACCGTGAAGAGAACCGGCGTCAGCTCATGCCGTCGCCCGGCCGGGACGCGCCCCAGGTGCAGTGCCTCGATCAGCGCGTACATCGATCCCAGCCCGAAGTGCTCGGGCAGTGCGCGCGCCAGCTCCGTTGGTGCGCCCCGCCCGTCCTCCGCGCGGGCCGCGTGCCACAGGGCCTCCTCGGCGAGGCCGCCTCCGCCGCCCCAGTCGCCGGAGACGCGGCCGAGGGCGGGGAAGCGGGCGGTGCGGCCGTCGGGGAGCATGCCGGCGCAGTTGATGCCGGCGCCGCAGACGACGGCGACGCCCCGGGGGGCGGCGTCCTCCAGGAGGCCGGCGCGGAGGACGGCGAAGGTGTCGTTGCGGACCTCGACCGACGCGCCCCAGCCCCGGGCGGCTATCGCGGCGGAGAGCTGTTCCTCCTCGACGGGGAGGTCGGCGTTGGCGAGGCAGGCCGACACCTGGGCGACGGGGAGGTGTCCGGCCGCGTCCTGGGCGCGGGCGACCGCCTCGGCCAGGGTGTCGACGGCCGCCTCTACGCCGGTCGCGGGCGGCCGGAAGCCGCCGCCACGGGCGGTGCCCGCGACCTCGCCGTCGGCGGTCACCACGGCCACGTCGGTCTTGCTGTTGCCCGCGTCGATGGCGAGGACGGCTCCGCTCAGGCCCACGGCAGGTGCTCCTGGTTGTGGGAGAGGAGGAGGTCGGTGAGGGTCTCGGCCTGGTCGTACTGGCCGATCAGGGGGTGGGCGAGCAGGGCGGCGAAGACGCGGTCGCGGCCGCCTTCCAGGGCCGCCCGGAGCGCCAGGTCCTCGTACGCGGTGACGTGCTGGACCAGTCCGGCGTACAGCGGGTCGAGGGCGGGGACGGCCAGCGGGCGGGCGCCCTCGGGGCCGACCTCGGCCTGGACCTCGACGACCGCGTCGTCGGGGAGGAAGGGGAGGGTGCCGTCGTTGCGGGCGTTGACCACCTGGAGGGGGCTGCCGCCACGGCCGAGCAGGGCGGCGGCGAGGTCGACGGCGGCCTCCGAGTAGAAGGCGCCGCCGCGCTGGGACAGCAGCTCGGGCTTCTCGTCGAGCGCCGGGTCGGCGTACAGCTCCAGCAGTTCGCGTTCCATCGCCGCGACCTTCTCGGCGCGGGAGGGGCCGGTGCGCAGCTCGTCGACGACCACGTCGTGGGCGTAGAAGTAGCGGAGGTAGTAGGAGGGGACGACGCCGAGGCGGTCCAGGAGGGGGCGGGGGAGGTGCAGGTCTGCGGCGATGGCGTCGCCGTGCTCGGTGAGCAGGCGCGGCAGGACGTCCTCGCCGGTGGGGCCGCCGAGCCGGACGGAGGTCTCCCAGGAGAGGTGGTTGAGGCCGACGTGGCCCAGGTGGACCTCGGCGGGCGCCACGTCGAGGAGGCGGGCGAACTTCCGCTGGAAGCCGATGGCGACGTTGCAGAGCCCGACCGCCTTGTGGCCGGCCTGGAGGAGGGCGCGGGTGACGATGCCGACCGGGTTGGTGAAGTCGATGATCCACGCGTCGGGGTTGGTACGCCGGACGCGCTCGGCTATGTCGAGGACGACGGGGACGGTGCGCAGCGCCTTGGCGAGGCCGCCCGCGCCGGTGGTCTCCTGGCCGACGCAGCCGCACTCCAGCGGCCAGCTCTCGTCGCGCTGCCGGGCCGCCTGCCCGCCCACCCGGAGCTGGAGCAGCACGGCGTCCGCGCCCTCGACCCCGGCGTCCAGGTCGCCGGTGGTGGTGATGGCCCCGGGGTGGCCCTGCCGGGCGAAGATCCGCCGGGCCAGCCCGCCGACCAGCTCCAGCCGCCCGGCGTCGGGGTCGACCAGGACCAGCTCGGTCAGCGTCAGTGTGTCCCGCAGCCGCGCGAACCCGTCGATCAGCTCGGGGGTGTAGGTGGACCCGCCCCCTACGACGGTCAGCTTCATGGATGGCTCCTCGGGTGTGGAGTGTGCGGGGTGTGTGGGGTGACTGGGGTGTCTGGGTACGCGACGCCGCCGCTACAGGGCGGCGGTGTCGAAGACCTCGTCGCGGACGGTGGTGAGGGCGGCCTCCAGGCCGCCGCGTACCACCGGGTCGCCGGTGACCTCGCCGGCCAGCAGGCGGGGCCGGGACGGCGCCAGCTCGGCCAGTTCCGCCTCGGTCAGCCGCAGCAGCGGCTCGCCCCCGGCGGCCAGCACCCGGCCGGTCAGCACGATCACCGCCGGGTCGAGCACGGCGACGAGCGAGGCGATCCCGGTCGCCAGCCGCACGGCGTACGCCCGCAGCAGCGCCGCCGGACCGGCGTGCGGCGAGGAGGTCCCCTCGTGCGGCGGCTCCGCCGCACGAGGGGCCGGGTCGCCGCCGGGCCGCGTGTACGCCTCGGCCGCCGTCCGCAGCAGCGTCGCCGCGACGGCCTCACCGTCGGCCGGGTCCGCGCCCTCGGGACCCGCCTGCGGCACCGCGACCCCCAGCTCCCCCGCCAGCCGGGGCAGCGCCTGCGCCCCCGCCAGCTCCTGAAAGCCGCCGCTGCCCGTCCTGGCCACACCCCGCACCAGCGGGGTGCCCGCCACGGGCAGGAAGCCGATCTCGCCCGCGCCGCCGGTCCAGCCCCGGTGCAGGCGGCCGCCGATGACCAGGGCGGCGCCCAGTCCGGTGCCGTTCCACAGCAGGACGAAGTCCTCGTGACCCCGGGCCGCGCCGAGACGCCGCTCGGCGACGGCGGCGAGGTTGACGTCGTTCTCGTACTCGACCGGTACGGGGTGCAGGGCGGCGGCCACCTCGGCCAGCAGGCCGGGGGAGTGCCAGCCCGCGAGGTGGCCCGCGTACCGCAGGCGGCCGGTGCGCGGGTCGAAGGCGCCGGGCGTGCCGACCACCACCCGGCGCAGGGCCGGGCGCTCGGTCCCGGCGGCCCGGGCCGCGCCGTCCAGGGCGGCGGTGAGCTGGGCCGGTACGCCGCCGGGGCCCGGCCGGGCGGGGGTGGCCAGGGTGTGGGTGGCGAGGACGGTGCCGGTGACGTCGGCGACCGCCGCCCGGATACGGCCGGGGCGTACGTCGAGGGCGGCCACGTGTGCCACCTCGCCGCGCAGGGCGTACAGCCGCGCGCCGGGGCCGGGCCTGCCCTCGCTGGTGCCGGCGGAGCCGACCAGTCCGGCCGCCTCCAGGCGGGCCAGGAGCTGCGAGACCGTGGGCTTGGAGAGGCCGGTCAGCGCGCCGATCCGGGCCCGCGAGAGGGCGCCGTGCTCGGTCAGCAGGTCCAGCGTGGCCCGCTCGTTCATCACCCGCAGTACCCGGGGAGTCCCCGCCACCATCCGCCGCCCGCCTCCACACCGAACACCGGGACGGCCGCGAGAGGCGGTTCCGGCAACTGACAGGAAACTTTCCTGCCAGTTGGCGAACCTACCGACCCGCGCCCCGCCGGGCAAGCCTCCGGAACCTGCCGGAGAACGCCGCCGCCCCGCCCCCGGAGGACCGGGAACGGGGCGGCGGTACGGAGCGGGCGGGCCGGAGCCGGGCTACTTGCCGAGCCTCGGGCCGGACGCGGGCGGCGGTATCGGGGAGGCGGCCAGCGACTGGGGCGAGGTCGCGGAGGCGTACGCCGAGGGCGCGGCCATCCCGGCCGACGGGTCGGCGGCGTCCTCCTCGGCGAGCTCCGCGGGGCCGCCCACGATGGAGATGCCGGCCGCGTCGAACGCCTTCTTGATCCGCCAGCGCAGCTCGCGCTCGACGGCCACGTCCTGGCCGGGCATGGTCTTGGCGGAGACGCCGACCACCATGGAGTCGAGCAGGACGGAGTCGAGGCCCAGCACCTCCACCGGGCCCCAGAGCCGCTCGTTCCACGGCTCGTCCTTGGCGATCTGCGCGCCCACCTCGGTGAGCGTGTCGCGGACCTTGTCGAGGTCCTCGTCGGAGCGGACGGTGACCTCGACGGCGGCGGTGGACCAGCCCTGGCTGAGGTTGCCGATCCGCTTGACCTCGCCGTTGCGCACGTACCAGACGGCGCCGTTGGGGCCGCGCAGCTTGGTGACGCGCAGGCCGACCTCGACCACCTCGCCGGTGGCGACCCCCGCGTCGATGGTGTCGCCGACGCCGTACTGGTCCTCCAGGATCATGAAGACGCCCGAGAGGAAGTCCGTGACCAGGTTGCGCGCGCCGAAACCGATGGCCACACCGGCGACACCGGCCGAGGCCAGCAGCGGCGCCAGGTTGATCTTGAAGGTGTCGAGAATCATCAGCGCGGCCGTGCCCACGATGAGGAACGAGGCGACCGAGCGCAGCACCGAGCCGATCGCCTGCGACCGCTGGCGCCGCCGCTCCGCGTTGACCAGCAGCCCGCCGAGAGCCGTACCGTCCACCGCCGAGGCGGTGCGGTTCATCCGGTCTATGAGGTTGGTGATCGTCTTGCGGATGACCATCCGCAGCGCCGCCGCCACGACGATGATCAGCAGGATGCGCAGCCCGGTCTCCAGCCACGTCGACCAGTTCTCCGACACCCAGCCCGCCGCGTCGGTGGCCCGCTCCTGGGCCTCTTCGAGCGTGACGGTGTCCTCCCGGCCTGCGGCCGGTGCGGATGGGAACACGGGGTACCTCCGGGCGGTGACGAGCCGCCCACCGGAGTACGTGTCCCGCCGCGCGGTGCGACGGGGTGAAGACGGTGTGGACGGCTCCTCCACACTAACGGCCCCTCACCCGCGCGCCGGGAGCCCGTCTCCGGCGCACCACCCCCGGCCTGCGGCGCTGCCCGCACGCCCCGCCACCGGTGTGGCCGACCGCACACGCGGGTACCCTTCGCGACCCCCGGACCGGTCGCACCCCAGGTCACAGCCGTCCGTCCGGCCCCACGGCGGGCCCGGTCGCGGAAAAACCCCCTCACCCCGTTACCCGGACATGGTGGCGCTCCGGCCAGGCGTGAGGGGAAACTGAAACAGATCGTCCCGGCGCGAGCCACGCGCCGCCGGCGTACAAGGAGGCACACGTGCCGCACGTCCTCGTCCTCAACGCGTCCTACGAGCCACTCGGCGTCGTACCGCTCCGCCGCGCACTCGTGCTCGTGCTGGAGAGCAAGGCGGTGTGCCTGGAGGAATCCGGCGCCTTCCTGCACAGCGAGAGCCGTACCGTCCCCGCGCCCAGCGTCGTCCGGCTCAAGCGCTTCGTGAAGGTGCCGTACCGGGGGCCCGTGCCGCTGACGCGGCGGGCGCTGTTCGCCCGGGACGGCGGGCGGTGCGTGTACTGCGGGGGTGTCGCCACCAGCGTGGACCATGTCATTCCGCGGAGCCGGGGCGGGCTGCACGTGTGGGACAACGTGGTCGCCTCCTGCCGGCGGTGCAACCACGTCAAGGCCGACCGGCACCTCATGGAGCTGGGGTGGAGGCTGCGGAACAAGCCGGCGCCGCCGACCGGGCTCGCCTGGCGGATCATCGGGACCGGGCACCGGGATCCGCGGTGGTTGCCTTATCTGCAGCCGTTCGGCGGGGATGATGCGCTGGCGCGCATCGAGAATGTGGGGGCCGGGGGTGAGGCTGTTGCTGTGCGGCCCGCCCGGGCCGGGGCCTAGCTCAGGCGCCGCTGGGCTCTTTCGGCCTCAAGCGCCGGCCGGGCTGGGGTTGGCCGGGGTCCGGCTTCGTGTGCCGGTTCACGATGGCCTCAAACGCCGGCCGGGCTTGAAAGGTGGCCTCAAACGCCGGCCGGGCTTGGATTGGGTCGGCCGGACTTGGAGTGTGCGGGCCGGGCTCGGGGATGCCGATGTGCAGCCAGGTTGAAGATGCCCGGCGCCCCCGAGGATGCGATGCCCGTCCGTAAATGGGCCCGGGCCCCATAGCCATCCCTCGGTCATGGGGTGTCGGCCCGTGCCGGTGGGGGTTTGGTGCGGCCTAGCGTGCCTGGCCAGTGCCCCGCCGGAGCCGGGTTGCGGGGGTGAGCCGAGGGAGTCGCGATGAGGGTGTCGTTCGTCCGCGCACGGGTGCGCGGGGCGGGGCGGGGGCCGGGCCGTCTGCGGAGGGTGTTCGCGGGGGCCGCGGTCGGGGCGTTGCTGGTCACCCTGGCCGGGGTGGCCGGGCCCGAGTCGGTGACCGCGTCCGCGCGGGCCGCCTCGCTGACCGAGGTGACGGGGTTCGGGAGTAATCCGGGGAACCTGCGGATGTTCCGGTACGTGCCGGACGGGCTGCCCGCGGGGCGGCCGCTGGTGGTGGCGATGCACGGGTGCACCCAGTCGGCGGGCGGGTTCGACGACGAGACCGGGTGGACGAAGTGGGCCGACCAGTGGGGATTCGCGCTGGTGCTGCCGCAGCAGCAGTCGGCCAACAACCTGAACAGCTGCTTCAACTGGTTCGAGGCGGGTGACATCCGGCGGGACGCCGGTGAGGCGCTGTCGATCAAGCAGATGACCGACCGGATGAAGGCGGACGTGGGGAGCGACCCGGCGCGGGTGCACGCCACGGGGCTCTCGGCCGGGGCCGCCATGACCAACGTGATGCTCGCCGCCTACCCGGACGTCTTCGCCTCCGGCGCGCCCGTGGCGGGACTGCCCTACGCCTGCGCCACCAGCGTCGTCGCCGCGTACTCCTGCATGAACCCGGGGAGCAACCTCACCCCGGCCGCCTGGGCCGCCAAGGTGCGCGACGCCTACCCCGGGTACGCCGGGCCCTGGCCGGCCGTCTCCGTCTGGCAGGGGACGACGGACACCACCGTCGTCCCGGCCAACCTCACCGAGACCGTCGAGCAGTGGACCGCCGTGCACGGCACCGACACCACCCCGGACGCCACCGGCACCGTGGGCGGCTACCCGCACGCCGTCTACCGGGACGGCGACGGGCGCGACGTCGTCGAGACGTACACGATCACCGGGATGGGCCACGGGCAGCCCGTCGACCCGGGGAGCGGGGCCGAGCAGTGCGGGACGGCGGGGGCGTACATCCTCGACGTGAACATCTGCGCCGCCTATCACATCGGGCGGTTCTGGGGCCTGGCCGAGGACGGCGGCGGCACCGACCCGGGCACCCCCGCCCAGCGGGCCGTCATCCCCAGCACGGCCGCCGACGACGGGTACGTGAAGGCGTCCGCGAGCGGGACCGGGGCCGCGGTCGGCGCGCTGGAGGGGACCATGGGCGCCGCCGTCGGACGGGGCACCGACGGGCAGCACAACCGGACGCTGCTCTCCTTCGACACCTCGGCCGTACCGGACGACGCCACCATCACCCGGGCCTACGTCACCGTCAGCCGGGCCGGCGGCAGCGGGGACCCGTGGGCCGGCGGGAACCGGCTGCTGATCGACGTGCGCAGCGGTTGCTTCGGCGCGAGCTGCGCCACCGCCGCCGACGACTGGGCCGCGCCCGCCACCGCCTCCGGCGCCGCCGAACTGGCCCGCTTCACCTCCGGCAGCGCCGACTCGACCGCCTTCACCGAGGTCAACCGCACCGGCCCGACCCAGCTGAGGCTGCGCCTCGCCGACGCGCCCGCCTCGACCGCGTACCTCTTCCTGCGCACGGGAGCGGAGGCGAAGCTCACCGTCGAGTGGGAGTGAGGTCCCGGACAGCCCCTAGTCGCGGCCGGGCTTCTCCTCGCCCTTCCCCTTGTCCTGGTCCTTGCTCTTCTCCTTCTCCGTGACCGCGTACGCCTCGACGGAGAAGAGGGAGTAGCCGTACTCGGTGGCGCGCTTGTCGCCCTGGACGCGGAGGAACCGTACGTTCTTCGCGTCCAGGCCGACCCGTTCGCGGCCGCCCTTGCCGTCCTTGACCGTCGCCGCCGTGCGCCAGATCCGGCCGTCCTCGGAGACCTGGACGCGGTAGGCGGCGGCGTAGGCGTCCTGCCAGTGGAGTTCCACGCGGCCGACGCGGGCCGGTTCGGGCAGTTCCGTCTGCCACCAGGCGTTGTCCTCGGCGGGGGAGGACCAGCGGCTCTCCGGGTCGCCGTCGGCCGCCGCCCGGGCCGGGAAGTCCTCCGTCTCGTCGGCCGAGGAGGTGGCCTTGCCGGAGCGGACCAGGTCGCGGTCGTCGGTGGGCGGGAACGCGCGGACCGTCAGCGTCGCCGAGCGGCCGCCGAACTCCACCGGCACCTCGTAACTCCCCGGGCGCACCCCGTCCGCGACCCGTACCGAGACCGGGATGCGGACCTCGGTGCCGCGCGGCAGGACCGACTCGCCGGGGGCGGAGACCTGGATGCCCTTCGGGGTCTTCGCCTTCAGCGCGCCGCGTACGGTGCCGGGGCGGTGGGCCGTCAGACGGGCCGTCACCTCGCTGGTCCCGCCGCCGATCTCGGCGTCCGCCTCGCCCCGGCCCAGGCGCAGCGCGGCCTCGGCGCCGTCCTCGTACCAGGGCACCAGCCGGTCGACCCGCTCCGCCTCGGGACCGGTGACCCGCAGCGCGTCGGCGCGCAGCCCCCGGCTCTCCACATCGGTCCAGCCGCCCGGCTCCAGCCGGGTCACCGGCTGCCACCCCTTGCCCGGGACGCGCGCCTCGACCAGCCCGGAGACGCCCGGGTCGGTCCGGACCGTCACCCCGGCCAGCGGGCGGACCCGGGGCAGCGCCACCGTGTACGCCGAGCCGGTGTCGGCGACCTTCTCGCCGTCGCCGCCGACCGTGCCGTGCCAGCTGTCGGCCGTCTTCTCCACCTGGTCGAGGAAGGGGCCCAGGACGCCGTCGCCGACCGTCACCTTGTTCCGCGAGGTCTCCGCGCGGACCGCCCGCAGCGCCCGCTCGGCGTGCCAGGCGGCCGTGCCGTCGCCGCGCGCCTGTGCTGCCAGCAGGTCGACCGCCAGCTCACCGGCGTGCCCGAACCGCGCCAGCTGCTCCGACCAGGGCCGCACCTCCTCGCCCAGCCCCGACCCGCCGCCGTCCAGCCGCTCGGGCGTCGCCCGCATCACCGAGAAGGCGGCGCGCAGCTCCTTGGCGGCCCGCGCGGCGGCGTCGGCGGCCTCGGTGCCGGGCCGCCCGGCCGCCCGCGCCGCGTCCGCCCGGGTCGCCCAGAACTTGGCCAGCAGCGGCCGCAGGTACGCCGACTCGTCGGCGCCCAGCACCGAGGAGGCGGTGTTGCGGGCCAGCGCCCGGACCGCCTCGCGGGTCTCGGGGTCCTCCCCGGCGAGCGTGTCCATGGCGGCCTGCCAGGACTCCATCGGCCGGTAGTCCTTCGGGTTCCACGCGTAGTCCCCCGAGGTGAACAGGGGGATGCGGGAGGCGGCCGGCTGCTCCATCGCGGTGGCGATCAGCGCCGCCGAACCGGTCGCGACGGCCGGTTCACGGCCCGTGTAGGGGCCGAGGAAGATCCGGTCCTGCGCGTAGTCGTTGACCGGGTAGTTGTCCAGGGTGACCAGCGGGTGGCCGAGCACCTCGCGGGTGCCCGCCAGCTCCCGGCCGGTGATGGTGCGCGGCACCACCCCGACCCCGGTCCACGCCACCTGCACGTCCGCCTCCAGCTCGGCGGCGAGCTTGCGGCGGTACTCCGTCGCGCCCTTCTGGTAGTACTCCGTCGGCATCAGCGACAGCGGGCGGGAACCGGGGTGACGCTCCGCCAGGTGCGCGGCGACCGCGTTGGCCACCCGCGCCTGGGCACGCGCCGCCGCGGCCGGGCCCGAGCCGAACTCCGCCTCGTCCTCGCCGCAGTGCCACTCGCTGTACGACACGTCCTGGAACTGGAGCTGGAAGGCGCGCGCCCCCAGCGCCCACATCGCGTCGATCTTCCGGTTGAGCGCCTTCACGTCGTCCTCGGAGGCGAGGCACATCGCCTGACCCGGCGCCACCGCCCAGGCCAGCGTCACGTGGTTCTCGCGTGCCCGCTCCGCCAGCGCCCGGAACGCCGCCCGCTGCCCGGCCGGGTACGGCTCCCGCCAGCGCGCCTGGCGGAACAGGTCGTCGCCCGGCGCGTACAGGTAGTGGTTCTGCTTGGTGCGGCCCAGGAAGTCCAGCTGGCCCAGCCGCTGCTCGGTCGTCCACGGGGTGCCGTAGAAGCCCTCGGAGAGGCCGCGCACCGGTGTGCCCGGCCAGTCGCGGACCACCACACCCGGCACCACGCCGTCGCGCACCAGCTGACGCAGCGTCTGGACCGCGTGGAACAGGCCGTCCTCGCCCACGCCCGCCATCGCCACCGTCGGCCGGCCTCCGGCCTGACCCGCCGCCAGCCGGTACCCGCCCTGCGGCAGATCGCCCCGGGCGCTCGCGCCCAGCGCGCGCAGCGTCTTCTCCAGCCCCGCCCCGCCCGCTCCCGGCCGGGCGGCGGACTCGCCGCCGACCCGCACCACCGGCGTCGCGCCCGCGGGCACGTCGCCCTCGGCGCTGACCTCGTCGACGTCACGGACCCCGGCCTCCCGCAGCACCTCCCGCAGCGCCTTCAGCGCGTACGGATCGGTACCGAGCGGCGCGACCAGCACCACCCGCGAGCCCAGCGCCACCTTGCCGTCGGCGGCGCGCAGCGACTGCGGGCGCGGCCAGACGGAGGGCAGCCCCGCCGTCTCGCCCTTCGCGTCGTCCGGGGCCTCGTCGGCGGCGGTGGCGGGGTCCGGGGCGGGCGGCGCGGCCAGCGCGGTGGGTGCGCCCCCCAGCGTTCCGGCGATCACGGCCACGGCCAGAGCGGCGGCGGTCCTGCTGCGGCGGAGCTGCACGGGTCCTCTCCCAACGGGCGGCGGGGACGGGTGGGCCAGAAGGAGTATGACGCGCGAGGTGTGGCGCGCGGATGACGGGGCATGCGCGGGACGAGGCTGTTCCGGCCACACGACCGGACGGCAAGGAAGCCCATCACCCCCACGTGCCGGTGTCAACGGCCGGAAGGGGGCGTTCGGCGTTCCCGGCGGCCCCTCCATTGTGCGTGCCCCGGGCGCGTCCCCTCGCGATGGACCGCCCACCGCGCACAATGTGACCCGGAACACGTTGGCCGAACGCACACGTCTGCGTGTCGACAAGCTGGGTAGGGCTGCCCTGACCGTGCTTTCGCACCCGCGACCAAGGAGGCCCCCGTGGCCGCATCGGCACACCTGCTTCTGTCCGCTCTTTCCAAACGTCCGGAACTGCACGACCTCCCGGCGATTCCCAGCCCCACCACCCTCGCCGGCCGACCCGACGACCCCTTCGACCCGGACACCGTCGACTACTCCCTGGTGTCCCACCCCGACTCCGGCCTCGAAGGCTCCTGCGCCTACGGACTCTCCGAGCCGCCCCTCACCAGTGAGCCGCCGCTGGCCGACGCCGCGCCGCTCACCAGCGAACCACCCCTGCCCGACACCGCCCCGCTGACCAGCGAGCCGGCCGCGGCCGCCGCCGTCGTCGCGGAGGACGCCCTGCTCGGAGCGGTTTCCTCAGGAGGCTGAATTGGCCCTGTCCCGGCTCGCCGAGCTCCATGGTGTCGCCACCTCTTACTCCCCCTCCCCGGACCGCACCGTTCCGGCCGCCGAATCCGCCGTCGTGGCCGCCCTGGCCGCCCTCGGCGTCGACGCGAGCAGCCCCGAAGCGATCCGGGCCGCCCTGGAGAAAGCCGAAGCCGGACAGGCCGCCCGCCTGCTGCCGCCCACCGTGGTGCTCCGGTCCGCCGCCCCGTCGGCCGACCCGCGCACCGCGCCCGAGCTGGCGGCACTGCCCCCGGGTACCCGGGTCCGCCTGACCCGCGACCCCGACCCCGTCCCGGCCCGGCCCGCCCCCGCGGGCGGCCGGGACGCGGGCGAGGCGGTCCGCCGCGCCGCCCCTGTCGGCGAGGCCCCGCCGCCCGCCTGGAACTGGACCGTCCCCCTGGTCCCGGCCGCCACCGCGCCCCCGCCCCCCGCCGGCAGCGCCCTCCCTCCCGCCGCCGACGTGCTGTGGGCCGTACCGTTCGGCGTCCACCGGATCGAGGCCACCACGCCCGACGGACGCACCGCCACCAGCCACCTCGTCATCGCCCCGGACCACATCCGCGGGCCCGAGTCCCGCGCCTGGGGCCTGCTCGTCCAGCTCTACTCGCTGCTCTCGCACCGCTCCTGGGGCATGGGCGACCTCGGCGACCTCGCCGAACTCGCCACCTGGGCCGGACGCGTGCACGGCGCCGGATTCGTCCAGGTCAACCCCTTGCACGCGGCCGTCCCCGGCACGCCCACCGACCCCTCCCCGTACCGGCCGTCCTCCCGCCGCTTCCCCGACCCGGTGCACCTGCGCGTCGAGGCGATCCCCGAGTACACCGCGCTCAGCGCCGACGTCCGCCCGCACCTCGACGGGCTGCTGCGCCGCGCCGCCGAACTGCGCGTCCGGGTCCTCTCCGGCGAGGCCCTCATCGACCGCGACGCCGTCTGGGAGCTGAAGCGCGAGGCGCTCGAACGCCTCTGCGCCGTCCCCCTCCCGCCGGGCCGCCAAGCCGCCTACGAGGACTTCACCGCCGCCCACGGCCAGGCCCTCACCGACCACGCCACCTGGGCCGCCCTCACCGAACGCCACGGCCCGCACTGGTCCGAGTGGCCCGCCCCCCTCACCGACCCGCGCTCCCGGCAGACGGCCGCCGCGCGCACCGAACTCGCCGCCCGCGTCGACTTCCACCGCCGCCTCGCCTGGTACACCGACACCCAGCTCGCCGAGGCCCAGCGCGCCGCCCGCGAGGCCGGGATGGCCGTCGGCCTCGTCCACGACCTGGCCGTCGGCGTCCACCCCGACGGCTCCGACGCCTGGTCCCAGCAGGACGTCTTCGCCGCCGGCATGTCGGTCGGCGCGCCCCCCGACGCCTTCAACGCCCTCGGCCAGGACTGGGGCCTGCCGCCCTGGCGCCCCGACCGCCTCGCCGAGAGCGGCTACGCCCCCTACCGCGGCCTCCTCCGCTCCCTGCTGCGCAACGCCGGTGCCCTGCGCATCGACCACGTCATGGGCCTCTTCCGCCTCTGGTGGGTCCCGGTCGGCGCCCCGCCCACCGACGGCACCTACGTCCACTACGACGCCGAGGCCATGCTCGCCGTCCTCGCCCTGGAGGCCCACCGCGCCGACGCCGTCGTCATCGGCGAGGACCTCGGCACCGTCGAACCGGGCGTCCGCGAGACCCTCCAGCGGCACGGCGTGCTCGGCACCTCCGTCCTCTGGTTCGAGCGCGACTGGGACGGCACCGGGCTGCCGCTGCCCGCCGAGGCGTGGCGTGCCTCCTGCGTCGCCACCGCCACCACCCACGACCTGCCCTCCACCGCCTCCCGCCTCACCGGTGACCACGTCCGCCTCCGCCACCGCCTCGGCCTCCTCACCCGCCCCTTGGCCGAGGAGGAGGCCGAGGAGGCAGCCGCCACCGCCACCTGGCTCACCGTCCTCGACGGCCTCGGCCTGATGGGCGCGGCCCCCGGCGGCCACCTGCCCGGCGCTGCCCCCGATGAGGAGGCCGCCGTCCTCGCCGTCCACCGCTTCCTGCTCCGCACCCCGGCCCGCATGATCGGCGTCTGGCTCCCCGACGGCACCGGCGACCGCCGCCCCCAGAACCTCCCGGGCACCTGGGACCAGTACCCCAACTGGCGGCTCCCCGTCGCCGACGCCCAGGGACACCCCGTCACCCTCGAACAACTGACCGCCTCCCCGCGCGTGGCCCGCCTGCTGCGCACCGTCGCCACCGAGGACCAGACACCCGCCCCCATGGTCCGTACGGCACCCCCGGACGCGCGGCCCGTCTAGGCGTTCGCTACGTTGGCACCGTGGACAAGAAGAACTCTCTGCGCGCCGGTGCGGTGGTCGCCGGTACGACGCTGACGACGCTGCTCATGACGTCCCCCGCGCTGGCGCTGACGCGCGATGACGGGGATGACCCGGGGCCGGGGCTGAGCGTGGTGGAGACCCTCGGGCTCTACGTGGCGCTGCCCATCGTGCTCTTCCTGGTGATCGCTGGGCTGGTCATGGTGATGGACAAGTCCGGTAAGCGTTCCTGAACCCTGGTTTGCCTGCCCGGCTCGGTGGCCCTCGGCCTCCCGGCCGGGCTTGTCCTTTTACCTCGGGCCCGCTTGCCCGCACCGGTCACCGATTGGCCTCAACCGCCGGCCGGGCTGTTGGTCGCCGGGCCCCGGTTTGCCCGTACCGGTCACTGATCGGCCTCAAGCGCCGGCCGGGCTGGGATGTGGCTGCGCCGCGACTAGGGGCGCCGGATGTTGCCCGCGCCGGCCCCCGACTGGCCTCAATCGCCGGCCGGGCTATGGGGTGGCGATGTGGCTGGGCTCCGCCTCCGCCTACCCACCCCGACCCTGCGGGTCACTGATGGCCTCAACCGCCGGCCGGGCTGGGTTCGGTTGCGCTGTTGCTGGGCGCCGCCTCCGCCTGCCCCGCCGTGACCTGCGGGTCACTGATGGCCTCAATCGCCGGCCGGGCTATAGGGGTTCGCGGTTTCTCCGGTGCGTGGGTGGGGTGGGGCCGTGCCGGGGTACCTCCTCACAAACTGCAGGGTGCGGGGTCAATTGGAGTATGGCGGCCGTGTGTGCAGTTTGCTGCGGGGGCACCCCGGCCCGTCCCCACCCCACGGTCTCGTACGCGGCCGACCGCCGGGGGGTGGATGAGGCCGTCACCGATGCAGGGCCTCTCCACAGTGACCACCGTGAATGCTTTCGCTCGCCACAAAGATCAATTGGGGACGGTCTGTCTTTTCCCTCCCACCGGCGGGACGACGCCGACGAGACGGGAGGGCGGGGTCGTGCCGGGGTGCCCCCGCAGCAAACTGCACACGCGGCCGCCTTGAAGCGACTGACCCCGCACCTTGCAGTTTGTGAGGAGGTACCCCGGTGCGGCCCCGCCCGGCCCAACCGGCGAACGCACCGCGAACCCCTACAGCCCGGCCGGCGTTTGAGGCCAGTCTTTGACCGGCACGGTCGAGACGGAGCCCGGCCACCAACAGCCCGGCCGGCGTTTGAGGCCAGTCGGGGACCGGCACGGGCTAACCGGGGACCAGCCGGAAGGCAGCCCAGCCGGGCCGCAGGCCAGTGAGCCAGGCCGGCGAGTGAGGCCCGGCGTAGGGTGCCGGACATGGCGCCCCCCGCCCCGGAATGGGACCTCCGCAAACTGAGAATCCTGCGTGCCCTGCACCAGCACGGCACGGTCACGGCAACAGCTGAAGCCCTGCTGATGGCCCCGTCGGCGGTCTCCCAGCAACTGTCGAACTTCGCCCGCCAACTGGGCGTCCCCCTGCTGGAGGCACACGGCCGCCGCGTCCGCCTCACGGACGCCGCCCACTTGGTCCTGCACCACGCCGACGAGGTCTTCGCCCAGTTGGAGCGGGCCGACGCCGACCTGGCGGCCCTGGTCCGGGGCGACGCGGGCCAGGTCCGGATCGGGGCGTTCTCGACGGCGGTGGCCGCCCTGGTCGTCCCCCTGGTGACACGGCTGCGCGAGGAGGCCCCCGGCCTGGAGCTGCGCGTCCGCGAGGCCGAGGCCGGGGAGGCGTACGACCTGCTGGCCGCCGGCGAGGTCGACCTCGCCCTGTCCCTGGCGGCCCACGCCCCGACCGTCCGCGACCCGAGGTTCACGAGGGTCCCCCTGTTGGCGGACCCCCTGGACGTGGCGCTGCCCAGCGCCCACCCGCTGGCCGGGGCCCCGGACCTGCGCCTGGCCGACCTGGCGGCCGACCCCTGGATCTACGGCGCCGACGGCCCGTGGTCGGACATCACCCGCGCCGCCTGCGAGGCCGCCGGGTTCCGCCCGGAGCAGGCCCATACCGCGACGGGCTGGCCCGCCATCCTGGCGCTGGTCGGCGCGGAACTGGGCGTCGCCCTGGTCCCGCGCATGGTCAGCGCCGAGTACACCCCGGGCAGCGTCGTGGTCCGCCCCCTGGAGGCCGACCGCCCGCGCCGCCACGTCATCGCCGCCGTCCGCCGGGGCGCCGAACAGGGCGGCGGCCCCGTCGCCCGGGTCCTGGCGGCGCTGAGGGCCGGGGCCTGACGCACCGTCGGCCGGCCGGGCGCTTACCGTACGGGGGCGCAGGCACGGGGCCGCGCAGAGGGAGGGGAGACCATGAGCGAGCACGACCAGGGGCGGGGGCGCTGGGGCGACGCCGGGGGACTGGACGGGGCGATCACCGGGTCCCCGCGGTTCTCGGTGACCGGGGGCGGGACGCGGCTGCGGGTGGAGTACCGGGTCGAGGGACGCGGCGTCGTCGAGCTGACCTACGCGCCGAAGGGGGAGGAGGGCGAGGAGGAGATCTCCGTCGACCAGCCCCGGCTGCCGTGGCGCCAGGAGGTCACCATGCGCGGCCCGGTCGCCATCCCGGTGCTGAGCGCCACCCTGGACGAGGACGGGGGCCGGGCCGATCTGGTGGTCACCGTCGACGGGCGGGAGCGCGCCCGGGTCACCGTCAGCGGCGCCTCCGCCACCGGCGTCTGCGTCGCCGACCCGGGGGTGTAAACGCGAGCGGCCCCGGCCGGTGAGGCGGGGGCCGCTCCGGACGTCCCGGGCGTCAGGTCAGTGACCTCACCTGGCCCCAGGTGCCGTTCTGCACGGTCACCGGGGTGCCGGGCGCCGAGGTGCCGCCCCGGTGGAAGAGGAGCGCGCCGCCCTGGGCGGAGGGGGCCGTCGTCCACAGGTCGCCCACGCCGTCGCCGTCGGCGTCGCCGGGTGCGGCGAGCAGCGGGTGGGCGGCGGGGGTGAAGCCCGTGCCGTAGGCGGTGCGGCGGGTGTCGTCGGCCAGCGAGAGCGGGTCGGTCGAGCCGTCCGCCCCGGCCCGGCCCCGGTACAGCCAGAGCTTGCCGTCGGCGGTGTCACGGACCAGCAGGTCGGGGTGGCCGTCGCCGTCCAGGTCGCCGGTGGGGACCAGGGTGCGGCCCGCCCAGCCGCTGTCGGCCAGCGGGTAGCCCTCGTCCAGGTAGCCGCCGCCGAACCCGGGCAGGTACCAGAGCGCGTCGCCGATCACCGCGAGGAAGTCGGGGCTGGCGGCCTGGTCGGGCTGGCCGAGGTCGCCGAGGGAGACCAGCTGCCGGAAGGTGGCGGGGTCGATGTGCCCCTCGTCGCCGGGCCGGGTGAACTGGCGGACCTGCTGCCGGGTGAGGTCGGCGACCCGGCCGGTGCCGTCGGCCGGGTAGAGCCAGAGCGTGCCGTCGGCGTGCCGGGCCACCAGGTCCTCGAAGGAGTCGGCGGTCCAGTCCCCGCGCCGGGTGACCAGCGCGTCCTTCAGCCCGAGCGCGGGCAGGGCGGACGCGGTGCCGACGGTGCCGCCGCCGCCGGAGCCGGGGTGCAGCCGCAGCCCGCCGGAGGCGTCGAGCGAGTACAGGTCGGGGAAGCCGTCGCCGTTGGCGTCGCCGGGCTTGTCGGGCGTCCCCGGGCTGTCCGCGTAGAAGGAGTACGCCTGGGTGTCGGACCTGTTGCCGGCGCGGTCGGTGCTGAAGACGTACAGGGTGTGCGGTCCGGCGTAGCCCGGGGTCAGCTTGACGGTGACCGGGCCGCCGGCGGTGGCCGGTTCCGCCTTGGTGGTGGGCGGGGAGACGTTCAGGCCGTAGGTGTACGAGACGACGTCGGAGACGCCGCCGGAGCTGAACGTGAAGGAGCCCGGGGTGCGGGCGGGCGCGCCGACCGAGCCGTCACCGCTGCCGGGGAACTCCGGGGAGCTGACCTGGGGAAGGGCGGAGGGCCGGGCGGAGTCGAAGCCGAACTGGCAGCCGGGCGCGCCCTGGGTCGGCAGCCAGTCCGAGGCGCTGTGCGCGTCCCTGGCCTGCACCTTCCAGGAGAAGCGGCCGCCGCTGCCGAACCCTTCGTACTTCTTCAGGGTGTCCTTGCTGACGGTGTGCTCGGCCCAGCCCCCGCTGGTGATGTTGGTCTTGTCGACGTTGACGACGAAGACGCCGTCGGCCGCGTCGTTGGGGTGCTTGCCGGTCGGCCAGAGGTGGAAGCGGGCGGTGACCTTGTCGCCGTCGGGGTCGCTGACGCGGGCCCGCAGGGTCACGTCGGTGTTGCCGACGAAGACGTACGGGGCCACCGCGCAGGCGGTGTCGTTGGCCGTGCTGGGCCGGGTCTCCATCGCCAGGGCGGTGTTGGGGGCACGGTTGTAGCTGACGATGATCTTCGGGTTGGAGTTGAACCGCTTCCAGGTGTAGGTGTCCGATTCCGAGCTGGCGCGCAGGCCCAGGGTGATGTTGGCCCAGCCGTTGGCGGCGGAGCGCTTGGCGGCCTCGGTGGCGTTGAAGTCGACGGACTTCGCGCCGCAGCCGGTGTAGCCGTGGGCGAAGGACTTGGTCTGCAGGTGGGTCGCCCAGGAGGGCTGCTTGTTCCAGGTGGTGGAGGCGGAGATGCCGCCGGTCAGCCAGAGTTCGACGTTGCGGGCCTGGCAGGACCACGAGTAGGTGTTGGTGATCTGGAACTGGGCGGAGAGCACCGTCGCCCCGGCCAGCTCCTTGGAGTTGAGGCGGAAGAAGGCCCGCGAGGTGCCCTTGGTGTCGCTCTCGTAGCCGACCCGGGCCTCGTTGGCGTAACTGCCGGTCCAGTTGGTGCCGTTCCAGAAGGACGAGTTCTTGTGGCGGTCGTAGGCGATCGTCCAGGCGAGCTTGGAGCCGCTGAAGTTGGGGTCGATGTAGACCGGGTAGCTGGTCTCCTCGCCGCGGAGCAGTTCCTGGTCCGGGGTGAGGGTGAGGGTGGAGCCGGAGGTCTCCATGCCGACCTCGGCGGAGCGGACGTCGGGGGCGAGCGGGTCGACGGGGGAGAGCGTGTCGGCGGTCCGGGCCCCCTGGGACCGCCGGGCCGGGGCGTCGCCCGAGTCCCACATGCGGGGTGTGGCGGTGGCGAACAGCTCCTGGCCGGCCGGGTTGAGGGCGCGCAGCGTGTTGGACTCCGTGTCGCGCTCGACGGTGACGCCCTCGCCCTTCAGGCCGTAGGAGATCTCCTTCAGCGCAGGGTCGGCGGCCGCCTCGGCGCTGTGCACGACGAGGACGTGCGAGAAGCCGTCGACCTGGGCGGTGACCGCGAGGTCGACGCCGTCGAGGACGTTCCGGTACGTGGCGGTGTTGCCCTGGAGGACCGGCGCGGGGAGCGTTTTCGGCCAACTCAGCTCGACGCTGCGGCCCTGGTCGGTGAGGACGGCGAGCGGTCCGTCACCGCCGCCGGAGAAGTTCACGTCACCGGCGGCCGAGCGGGGCGCGACGCGGCCGTCCCGGGCGGAGAGGGTGGTGTCGATGTCCTTCCACACGCCGTCGTGCCGGGTACGGACCGGGGCCGCGTGCTGGGTCAGGCGCAGGGTGCCGTCCGGCATGGCGTGCACCTCGCCGGTCTCGGTGCGGGCGGAGGCCACCTCCACCGGTGTCCCGGAGTCCTCGGCCCGGGCCACCGCCCGCGACTCCTCGGTGAGTTCGCCGCCGGTGACCGGCGGGGGAGCGGTGGGCGGGGCCGCCTGGGCGGGGGCGGCGGTGATCAGGCAGGCGAGCGCGGCGACGGCGGCGGGTATCGCGAGCCGTCCGCGGCGCGGCGCGCCGGGTCTCTTCATGACCGGCATGGCACGTCTCTCTGTTCGGAAGGAGCCGGACCCCGGGCGGGCACGCCTGGGGCGGAGCGGTACGGAAACGAGCTGCAGTGACTGACGTGTGGTCAAGTTTTAGCCAACCATGACTATTTGATGAAGCTGATCACACCTTGCCATTACACAATCATCACTCTTAAGGTGCGTCCGTTCCGGTCGGATCGAACAAGGGCGCACCCGTGTACGTGGACCACACCCTTCCGAAGCTCAAGCACGTCGCGAGAGTGCTGGTCTCCGTGGCGGTCCTCACCGCCGTGGCGCTCCTGGTCGCCCTCATCCCGTCCACCGACGTCGCGTACGCGGCCTCGCTGAAGGACGAGCGGCCCGAGCTGGTCGACGACAAGTCCGTGCCCGGCACCGACCACGTCCCGAAGAAGCGCTCCAGACCCGACGACGCCGCGCGTCCCCACACCCCCGGCGCCACCAGCTGGCCCGCCGGCCGCACCGTCACCCCCGTCACCCCGGCGGGCGAGACCCCCGCGAAGGAGCAGGCGCCGCTCCTTGGTGAGAAGGCCGGCCGCGTCCCCGGCCTCCGCACCGACCTGCCCGTCGCCGCCCGCCCCGCGGGCAAGGCCGCCGCCCGCGCCGCGGCCGAGGGCCCCGCCGCCCACGTCGCCGTCGAGATCGCCGACCGCGCCGCCGCCCGCGAGGCCGGGGTCCCCGACGGCCTGCTGCTGACCGTCGCCCCCGCCGAGCCCGGTCTCCTGGCCCGTTCCGCCGACCTAGACGCCACGCCCGCCGAGGGCACGGTCCGCGTCGAACTCGACTACTCCGCCTACGAGAAGAACTTCGGCGCCGACTGGGGCAGCCGCCTGGGCCTGGTCGACCTCGCCACCGGCGACGAGGTCACCACCGCCAACGACACCGCCGACCGCACCCTGACCGGCGAGATCACCCTCCCCAAGTCCGCCTCGGCCGCCCCCGTCACCCTCGCCGCCGTCGCCTCGGCCGGCGGCGCGGGCGGCAACTACGGCGCCACCTCCCTGTCACCCTCCGGGTCCTGGATGGCCGGCAGCTCCTCCGGCGGCTTCTCCTGGAGCTACCCGGTCGACGTCCCCGAGACCCCCGGCGGCCCCGCCCCCGACATCGAGATCGGCTACTCCTCGCAGGCCGTCGACGGCCGCACCGCCTCCACCAACTCCCAGTCCTCCTGGATCGCCGAGGGCTGGGACTGGGAGCCCGGCTTCATCGAGCGCCGCTACCGCCCCTGCGCCGACGACCAGGGCAGCGGCGCCAACAACCCCGGCGAGAGCGGCAAGACCGGTGACCTGTGCTGGGGCACCGAGCAGATGGTCATGTCCCTCGACGGCTCCAGCAACGAGCTGGTCAAGGACGACAAGACCGGCGTCTGGCGCCCCGCCGACGACGACGGCACCCGGCTGGAGCGCAAGACCGGCGCCGAGAACGGCGCGTACAAGGGCGAGTACTGGGTCCTCACCACCACCGACGGCACCCAGTACCACTTCGGCCTGAACAAGCTGCCCGGCGCCGGGAGCCAGCGCACCCACTCCGTGCTCACCGTCCCCGTCGCGGGCAACCACCCCGGCGAGGACTGCCACGCCTCCGCCTTCGCCTCGTCCTTCTGCACCCAGGGCTGGCGCTGGATGCTCGACCAGGTCGTCGACCCGCTCGGCGACGCCATGACGGTCTGGTGGACCAAGGAGACCAACCGCTACGGGCAGAACGACAAGCCCGCCGGTGTCACCTACGACCGGGCCGCGTACCCGCACCGCATCGACTACGGCCAGCGCGCCGACAAGCTCTTCACCAGCGACCCGGCCGCCCGCGTCGAGTTCGGCGTCACCGAACGGTGCGTGCCCACCGAGGCGTTCGCCTGTGCCGAGGCCGACCGCAAGGCCGCCAACGCCAAGCACTGGCCCGACACCCCGCTGGACCAGCAGTGCCTGCCCGGCGAGGAGTGCAAGAACAAGAACACCCCGACCTTCTGGTCCACCAAGCGGCTCGTCAAGATCACCACCAAGGTACTGGCCGGCTCCACCCTCCGCCCGGTCGACACCTTCACCCTCGACCAGAGCTTCCCCGCCACCGGCGACGGCACCTCGCCCGCCCTCTGGCTCAAGTCCGTCGGCCGCACCGGCCACGCGGCCGACGGCGCCACCGCCGACATGCCGAAGGTCACCTTCCGGGGCCAGCAGCTGGACAACCGCGTCGACGGCTTCGAAGGGCTGGAGCCCTTCTCCCGGCTGCGCGTCCAGGCGGTCGACACCGAGACCGGCGGCACCATCGGCGTCACCTACTCCGACGCCGAGTGCAGCGCCCGCACCCCCGTGAAGCTGCCGGCCTCGCCGCACACCAACACGATGCGCTGCTACCCGCAGTTCTGGACCCCGAAGGGCGCCACCGACCCCGTCCAGGACTGGTTCCACAAGTACGTCGTCACCAAGGTCCGCGAGGAGGACAACGTCGCGGGCGCCCGCGCCACCGTCACCTCCTACGAGTACCTGGGCGGCGCCGCCTGGGCGTACGACGACAGCGAGCACACCGCGGCCAAGGAGCGCACCTGGTCGCAGTACCGGGGCTACGAGCGGGTCCGCACCCGCGTCGGCGACACCAGTGACGGCGACCCCCAGCAGCTCACCGAGCACCGCTACTTCCGCGGCATGCACGGCGACAAGCTGCCCTCGGGCACCCGCACCGCCTCCGTCACCGACTCCGAGGGCGGCACCCACCCCGACCGCACCGAGTTCCAGGGCCAGTTGCGCGAGGAGATCACCTACGACGCCGTCGGCGGCTCCGTCGACTCCGCCGTCAAGGTGACCCCGTCCGCCGTGAAGACGGCCTCCCGGGCCCGCACCGGCACCACCGCGCTGGAAGCGTGGATGGTCCACCCGGTCACCTCCGAGACCCGCGAACTGGTCAAGGGCGACACGTACCGCCGCTCCACCGAGACCACCGCCTACGACAGCTACGGCATGCCCACCAAGGTCGAGGAGAAGACCGCGGGCGGCCGCCTGGTCTGCACCCTGACGAGCTACGTCCGCGACACCGACGCGTACATCGTGGACACCGAGTCGCGCGAGGTCACCAGGAACGGCGCCTGCGACGACGCCTCCGCCACCGTCATCGACGACACCCGCTCCCTCTACGACGGCGGCGCCTTCGGCGACAAGCCCACCAAGGGCCTGGTCACCGAGGTCCAGGAACTGGACGTCGACGGCAAGAGCTACACCACCACCGACCGCACCGCCTACGACCTGCACGGCCGCGAGACCGCCACCTGGGACGCCGAGGACAACAAGACCACCGTCGCCTTCACCCCGGCGACCGTCGCCGTCCCGCACACCCAGGTCACCACCGACCCGCTCGGCCACACCGAGACCACCGAGTTCGACGTCCAGCGCGGCCTGAGCACCGCCGACATCGGGCCCAACGGCGAGCGCGTCGACATGGAGTACGACCCGCTGGGCCGCCTGCTCAAGGTCTGGGACATCGACCGCGACAAGACCAAGGCGCCCAACGCCCGCTACCAGTACGCCATCACCAAGACCAAGCCCACCGTCGTCACCAACGAGACCCTCAAGGACGACGGCAGCTACGCCGTCAGCCACGAGATCCTCGACGGCCACCTGCGCGTCCGCCAGACCCAGGACCCCGCCGTCGGCGGCGAGGGCCGCATCGTCAACGACACCTTCTACGACTCCGCCGGCCGCGAGCTCGTCACCAACGACGGCTACTACAACGACCAGCCCGTCAGCACCACCATCCTGGTCGTCGGCGACAACGTCGTCCCCAGCCAGAACCGCGTCACCTACGACGGCTCCGGCGAGGCGGTCCGCGAGGTCTCGTACGCCTACGGCGAGGAGACCACCCGCACCACCCTGGAGAAGGACGGCGACGCCTCCACCGTCGTCCCGCCCGAGGGCGACACGGTGACCACCACCTACACCGACGCCGAGGGCCGCCAGTCCCGCCTGCGCGAGTACACCAAGAAGGACCGCAGCGCCTGGCGCGACACCACCTACCACTACGACGCCCTCGACCAGCTCACCAGGATCGTCGAGCCGGGCGGCGCCGAGTACACCTTCAGCTACGACGCGCGGGGCCGCCAGACCGCCACCACCGACCCCGACGGCGGCCGCACCACCTACGAGTTCGACGCGACCGACAACCTCGTCGCCACCACCAACCCCAACGGCGAACGCCTCGTCACCACCTACGACAAGGCCGGCCGCCCCACCTCCCTGCGCGAGGACTCCGCCGACGGCAGGAAGCGCCTGGAGTGGACCTACGACACCCTCGGCAAGGGCCTGCCCACCGCGGCGATCCGCTACGACGACGAGGGCAACGCGCACCGCGAGGAGATCACCTCCTACGACAAGGCCAACCGCCCCCTCGCCACCCGCACCACCATCTCGGCGGCGGCGGGCAAGGTCGCCGGCACGTACGACTACCGGTACGACTACACCGACACCGGCAACCTCGCCTGGGTCCAGCTCCCCAAGGCCGGCAACCTCGCCTCCGAGCGCCTGGTCTTCCGCTACACCACCACCGACGACCTGCCACTCTCCATCACCGGCAACACCACCTACGTCGCGGGCGTCACCTACTCCCGCTTCGGCGAGGTCCTGCGCACCGAGGCCGGCCCGGCCGGCCGCAAGCTCTTCTCCTCGTACTACTACGACGAGTTCAGCCGCCAGCTCACCCGCACCGTGCACGACCGCGGCGTCCAGCCCGCCCTCATCGACGACACCGGCTACACCTACGACGACGCCGGCAACCTCACCTCCATCAAGCGCACCCCCGGCCAGGGCATGCCCGACGGCCAGGCCGGCCCCGACACCCAGTGCTTCGTCTACGACCAGCTCCGCCGGATGACCTCCGCCTGGACCGCCGCCGACGACACCTGCACCGGCGGCCCCGGCAAGGCGACGGTCGGCGGCGACCAGCCGTACTGGCACAGCTACACCTTCGACGACTCCGGCAACCGCACCGCCCTCACCGAGCACGACCCCGCCGGGAACACCGCCAAGGACATCAAGCGCACCTACTCCTACGGCGGCGAGGCCGGCGGCCCCAACCGCCTGGCCGAGGTCACCTCCGAGGGCCCGGGCGGCACCACCCGCTCCGTCTACGGCTACGACAAGGCCGGCAACACCACCACCCGCCAGCACAACGGCACCACCCAGACCCTCAAGTGGGACCCCGAAGGCGCCCTCACCGAGGTCAGCGAGCCCGTCGAGGGCGGCACCACCAAGACCACCAAGTACCTCAACGACGCGAGCGGCGAACGCCTCCTGCGCCACGGCCCCGACGGCTCCACCACGCTCTACCTGGGCGAGACCGAGCTGACCGCCAAGCCCGACGGCACCACCACCACCGAACGCTTCTACTCCCACCCCGACGGCTCCACCACGGTCCGCAGCAGCGACGGCGGACTCCAGGTCCTCCTCGCCGACCACCACGGCTCCACCCAGACCTCCGTCGACATGACGCAGGCGTCCATGCCGGTCACCCGCCGCCAGCTCACCCCGTTCGGCGAGGACCGGGGCGAGGCCCCGTCCCGCTGGCCCGGCGGACGCGGCTTCGTCGGCGGCCTGAAGGACGAGGACACCGGCCTCACTCAGCTCGGCGCCCGCCCCTACGACCCGGCCACCGGCCGCTTCCTCTCCGTCGACCCCATGGTCGACTTCACCGACCCGGCCACCATCAACCCCTACGCCTACGCCAACAACGCGCCGGCCACCTTCTCCGACCCCGACGGCCTGTTCTTCCCGATCCTGGTCGGCATCGCCGCGCGCATCGCGATCCGCGCCGCCATCCGCGCGGCCGCCCGCGCCGCCGCCAAGCGCGCCGCCCGCATCGCCGCCCGCAAGGCGGCCCAGCGCCGGGCCCGCGCCCTGGCCAAGGCCCGCGCCAGGGCCGCCGCCAAGGCCCGTGCGAAGGCCCGCGCCAAGGCCCGCCGCGAGGCGGCCCGCAAGCGCGCGGCAGCCGCCCGCGCCGCGGCGAAGCGGGCGGCTGCCCGCGCGGCGGCCAAGCGGGCGGCGGCGAAGCGCGCCGCCGCGGCCGCCCGCCAGCGGGCCCAGCGCGCCGCCGCCAAGCGCGCCCAGGCGGCCCGCGCCGCGGCCCGCAAGGCCCGCGCCAACAAGGCCCCCAAGGCAAAGGCCAAGCCCAAGTCCCAGCCCAAACCGAAGTCGAAGCCCTCCCAGAAGTCCAAGCCGACCCAGCGCAAGACCAACAAGGTCAAGGAAGAGGCCCGAGAGCAGACCAAGGACGCGGTCAGCGAGGAGGCACAGGCACAGAGCTGCGAGGTCAACAGCTTCGTCCCCGGCACCAAGGTCCTGATGGCCGACGGCTCGAAGAAGCCCATCGAGGACGTCAGGACGGGCGACAAGGTCCTCGCCACCGACCCGAAGACCGGCGAGACCAAGCCACAGCCGGTCGCCGCCACCATCATCGGCAAGGGCGACAAGACCCTCGTCACCGTCACCATCCGCACCACCACCGAACGCGCCCCGACCACCCTCACCACCCCACCGCCCGACGGCTCGGTCCCGGTCGACGCCACCCAGTTCGCCCCCGGCGACGAGGACGGCGACACCACCTCGACCATCGTCGCCACCGACGGCCACCCGTTCTGGGTCCCGGAACTGAACACCTGGCTCGACGCCGGCCAACTCCAGCCGGGCCAGTGGCTCCACACCTCGGCAGGCACCTGGGTCCAGATCACCGCGGTCTCCAGCACCACCCAGCGCGCGACCGTCCACAACCTGACGGTGGCGGACGTCCATACGTACCATGTGGTCGCAGGCGGTACCTCAGCACTCGTTCACAACTGCTCCACTCCGGATGAGCGGGCGCATGCCAGAGCCTCGGAGAATGCTGCATATTCCAGCAGGCCGGACGTTGCTACCGGCGGGTACCTCTGGGTTCAGGGGCACGGAGAGTTTGACCTGGCTTCCGATCGGCTCCATCCGTTGATCAGAGCCAACAGGGGTGCGATTCCTGCTGCGGCGAGCCCCGGCGGCGGCCAATTCTTTGGCTCGCATGTCGAGGTTCAGGCGGCCACTATCATGAGGATTCTGGCCAAACAGTCGGGATCCAGGGGTTTGACCGGACGACTGATGGTTTCAAAGCCTGGCGGGCCATGCAGTTTCTGCGCGCCGAACGTGGCAGGAATGTTGCCGGGGAACTCATCGCTAGTGGTCAGATTTCAGCGCGGGCGAGTTTTCGGTGAGGTAACCTTCTGATGCGTTCGCCAAAGCGCGGCCCAGTTGCCGCGCCTTGGCTGCTTTTCTACAGCCGCTATGCTGGTTTTATGGACATGAACGGCGATAAGTTGAATCCAGGCGCGATCATCGATCTCACCAATTGGGCTGAGCTTGAGAATGCCGATGGGTCGGCCTTCCCGGTTACTCCGGCCAAGCTGCATGACTTGACGTCGGGTGACTTTTTTAAAGTAACGAGTTCACTCAGCCACCTGTATCACGCTCTCCTCAACGACGGAGTCGTCTACTCTGCGACCGCCCCGGCTTTCAGGTATGTCGCCGCACTCTTGGGCGACCGCGAAAGTCGAGCCGCACTCACCCCTTCATGGGATGGGGATAAATTTCCACTCCGAGGCAAGCTCCTTTCATGGCTGGCCGATGTGGCCTTCGATGTCAGCATTGAGCACGAGCAGCGCATTCGAGAATGGGGGGGATATTCGCCGACCGAGCCATTTCCCGATTTCCTGAACATCAGGAGTATCTACCCGGAAGCATTTCCGAGCGTCGCCTCCTACTTTGATGACCTTGATCCGAGAGTGGTTGAGGCGGCTCTTGTCGCGGCCGTCCGATTTCTGGAGTCCCCGGCGTTGGCGGTGCACCGCGGGAGGTTGACTTTTTTGCTGGAGAACGTTCTAGCGCAAAGCTCCAGCGAACGGCATAGAAGTCTGGCCTCCGAGGCGTTGGCGTCCTGGGAGCAAGGGCGCGTGCTGATGGAACCGTTTACCGATCCACACCCCTCCGAGGAGCATGGGAAGGATCATCGCCATTCGCACGGGAAACGGGGATCAGTTGACGAGCCGCCGTTTTAGTGGTCGTGCCCGGACTCGGTCGGCTCAGCCCGCGAAGTCCCGTACGCCTTGGGGCGCCGCGTCGTCGCGGCCACCCCATCGGTAGAAACCCGCGAGAATCCGCCCCTGCTTTCCCAGTCGGAGATACCGGGTCGCCGCGACCAGTGGCGGCAAATAGGCAATAGGGTTCCCCGGCGGGAGCGGGAGTATCTCGACGTGGTTGAGGCGGAATGTATGACCGACGGTAGTTCGTACGGGAGTCGTCCAGAATACCTTCCGGACTTCATGAACGATCCTCATGATGATGACGGTCGGCAGGTGGTGAAATTGGATCTCGCCGAGAACCGCACGCTGGCGGCAGCGACGTTGAGCAGATTTCCGGCTGCGACCGGCGACGTGATCGACTTCGAGTCCACGCCGTTCGAAGGCCGCCTCTGGTGGGACGACGAGGAGCACTGGACGAGGATGGCGGCGGATCTCCTCTCCTCGCACGTACAGCGGGGTGAGCGGATCGCCGTCATCTGGGGCAACTACCTGATGCCGGTCGTGGCGATGCCTGCGGATGTCGCGGTGCGACGTGCGAGGGACATCCTGGACGCCGGGCCGCACTTCTGGATGCACCCGCTCGGCGGTTCGGTGCTCATCGAATGTCTGATGGATGGGCAAGTCACAGTCGCGACGATTCCGTCAAGCTAGGTGCAGGACCAGCGATTGTTCGCAGATGGCCGGCAGGATACGGAATTGCCTGAGTGGGTAAACGCGGGCCCGAGTGTGGGAAGCTTGATTCTCCATTGAGTTCGGTAATTCAGGCGTCGCGAAAAGGGAGGTGGTGCGGTGGTGAAGCCCGAAGATCAAAGGGTGATCCTGGACCTTGTCACCTATCCCGGATCTGCGCCCCGTGGGACACCTGAGGAAGTGCTACGGCATTTCGGTGCTGATGACGGACGGGCCCTGGGGCTGGAACTGCTCAGGGGGGGGCTGTGGCCGAACGGGACGGTGATCAGGTGGAGATGGCCCTGATCGTCGCTGACCGGTTCGGCTTGTCCCCGGCCTGCCTCGAACCGTTGATCACCTTGTGCTCTGCCGACTGGCATCATGCGCATGAGGGGGTCGTCAGCGCGCTGGGTACGTTGCGCAGCCCGGCTTCCGTCCGCGCTCTCCAGCATCTGGCGGACTGGGTGCCTGACTACCTCGACTACGACGACAGCAGGGCCATGGGCGTCAAGGCGGTCTGGGCTCTGCGCCGTACGCCTGGTCCGGAGGCTGAAGAGGCGTTGTGGGGCTTGCTCGCCTCCGGTAGCGGCGACGTTCGGGAAGCTGCCGCGAAAGGGCTTCGGAGCCGCGGCGTGTCCGAGTCCGAGGGAACCTGAGAAGCGAGAGAGCGGTGGAACTGCCGGTGCGTGAAGAAGAACTCCAGGAGATCGAGGAGCTGTGCTCCGCCGCCACCCCGGGACCTTGGCATGTCAGGACCCTGAACGACGACTCCGCCATGAATCTCGTCGCGGTCAGCACGGTCCCGGGAGCCGGTGCCGGCGAGCGTTGGCCGGACTTCGATCACCGGGATCTGGTCGCGGCGACGCTCGTCCAGCATCCGCGCTACGTCGATGTCGGCGATGAATGCTGGGACGAGAACGCGGCCTTCGTCGCCATGGCGCGGGATGCCGTACCGCGCCTGGTCGAAGAAGTGAGGCGTCTGAGAGCCCTGCTCGCGGACAAGGACGAGGGCGAGGGGGTGAGCGCGTGACGGGCCGGTCGCCAGCGATGCGCTTCGCCGGTGGCGGCTGAGGAGTTCGGGCTGCGGGTCGCCTCGTACGGGCCGCTTGTGGGGGTGCGGGATGACCCGTCCCACACGCGGGCCCGGGCGTGTGTGGGCCCGCTGATCGACTCCGGCAGGCTTGACCGAGAGGGGCTGCACCTGGTCATGCCCATGGTGCGGAACGGTGTTCCGCCGGCGGGGGAGGAGCCTTCGTACCGGTGCTACCTGTGGTTTCTCGAACGGGGGCGGGGTGAGCGCACGTTGGTGCTGGTCGATGTCTCCGAGCGGCGGCTCAAGGCGCGGGCGAGGTGAGGTTCCGGTGACGTTCCCGCTGAGGGTGGTGGAGCTGTCGCGGCGCCTGGAGGGCACGTTCGAGCCGTGGGCCATCGGGGTCGGGCGCGGGAAGGTGCTCCTGGGCACGTCCATCAGGTCCAGGGAATCCTGCGTGGCCGCCCCTGACCCCGCCCGACCGTTCACCCCACCCGAACATTCCCATCGGAAAGTTTCGATGGACGCGAGCATTCGGCCCCTGTCACAGTCGACCCATGACCACACACCCCGCCACCCCGGACAGCCAGGACGCCCACGCCGACGACCCGCACGCCAACGATGCCGCGCCGTACCCGGGCGGTGACCCGTACGGCGACTACCGGACCCACGGAGTCGACTTCTCCGCCACCGACCTGGTCGACCTCGCCGACCGGCGGCTGGGGGCCGGGGTGATCGCGGCCAACGACGAGTTCTTCGCGCAGCGGGAGAACCTGCTGGTGCGCGAGCGGGCCGTCTTCGACCCGGAGCACTTCGGGCACAAGGGCAAGGTCATGGACGGCTGGGAGACCCGGCGCCGGCGCGGCGCGGGCCCCGAGACGCCGTTCCCGGCGCCGGAGGAGCACGACTGGGCGCTCATCCGGCTCGGCGCGCCCGGCGTCGTCAAGGGTGTGGTGGTCGACACCGCGCACTTCCGCGGCAACTACCCGCAGCGCGTCTCGCTCCAGGCCACCGCCGTCGAGGGCAACCCCGGCCCGGAGGAGCTGCTCGCCTCCGACGTGAAGTGGGAGGAGCTGCTGCCGCCCACCCCGGTCCTCGGCCACGCCGCCAACGGCTTCGCCTTCGACGTGGAGCGCCGCTTCACCCACCTCCGCCTCTGCCAGCACCCCGACGGCGGCATCGCCCGCCTGCGGGTCTACGGCGAGGTCGTCCCCGACCCCGAATGGCTCGGCCTGCTCGGCACCGTCGACCTCGCCGCCGTACTCAACGGCGGCGTGTACGAGGACGCCTCCGACCGGTTCTACTCCTCGCCCACGCAGATCATCCAGCCGGGCACCTCGCGGAAGATGGACGACGGCTGGGAGAACCGGCGCCGCCGGGTCCGCGACACCAACGACTGGGTGCGGTTCCGGCTCGCCGCCCAGGGCGTGATCCGCGCCGTGGAGATCGACACCGCCTACCTCAAGGGGAACTCGGCCGGCTGGGTCGAGCTGAGCGCCCGCGACGGCGAGGACGGCGAGTGGTACGAGATCCTGCCGCGCACCCGGCTCCAGCCCGACACCCCGCACCGCTTCCGCCTGGCCACCCCGGCCACCGCGACCCACGTCCGCCTCGACGCCTTCCCCGACGGCGGCGTCGCCCGGATGCGGCTGCACGGCGAGCTGACCGAGGCCGGGGCCGCCGCCCTCGCCGACCGGTACCGGCGCCTGGCCGGCTGAGGCGGCACCCCGCACGGACGACGGTCCCGCCCGCCCCTCGCGACAAGGGGCGGGCGGGACCGTTCGCGTCCGGCGGGGGAGGGGCGGTCAGGCGCGCCCGGCCGCCGCGTCCGCCTCGCGGGCGCGCAGGGCGCGCTCGACGCCCGCCCGGCACTCGGTGATCATGCGGCGCAGGCCCGGGGCCGGGTCGTTGGCCGCGATCCAGGCGTCGGTGGCGTCCAGGGTCTCCTGGGAGATCTGGAGCGCCGGGTAGAGCCCCACCACGATCTGCTGGACCATCTCGTGGCTGCGGCCGGCGGCCACGTCCTTGACGGCCGCGAAGTACTTCGCGGTGTACGGCGCCAGCAGCTCGCGCTGGTCGTACTGGACGAAGCCGCCGATGACGGCCTCCTGGACCGCGTTGGCCAGCTTGTCGGACTCGACGACCGAGGCCCACGCGGTGGCCTTGGCCTCCTCGGTCGGCCGGGCTGAACGGGCCGAGGCGGCGTGCCGCTCACCGGCGGCCGTGCGGTCCCGGGCCAGCTCGGCGTCGACGGCGCCCTCGTCGGCGCGGCCGGTCGCGGCCAGGCGGTGCAGCAGGGCCCAGCGCAGCTCGGTGTCGACGGCCAGGCCCTCGATGGTCTCGCCGCCGTCCAGCAGCGCCTCCAGCAGGTCGAGCTGGGTGTCGGTGCGGGCGGTGTCGGCGAAGGCGCGGGCCCAGGCCAGCTGGTGGTCGCTGCCGGGGGCGGCGGCGCGCAGCTGCTCCAGGGCGAACTCCGTCCAGCGGGCCAGGCCCTCGGGACGCCAGGCCGGGTCGGCGTACTGCTCGATCGCCATGTGGACCTGGCGCTGGAGCGACTGGACCACGCCGATGTCGCTCTCCTTGGGGATGCCGGAGATCACCAGGTCGAGGTAGTCGCGGGTGGCCAGTTCGCCGTCGCGGGTCATGTCCCAGGCGGAGGCCCAGGACAGGGCGCGCGGCAGCGACTCGGCGAAGTCGCCCAGGTGGGCGGTGACGACGGCGAGGGAGTCCTCGTCGAGGCGGACCTTGGCGTACGACAGGTCGTCGTCGTTGAGGAGGAAGACGGCCGGGCGGCCGGTGCCGACCAGTTCGGGGACCTCGGTCAGCTCCCCGTCGACGTCCAGCTCGATCCGGCCGGTGCGCACCAGGCGGCCCGCGTCGTCCAGGTCGTAGGAGCCGATGGCGATGCGGTGCGGGCGCAGCACGGCGGTGCCCTTGGCGCCGGCGGGCAGCGCGGGGGCGGTCTGGCGGACCGCGAAGGAGGTGACCGTGCCGTCGGCGTCGGTGGTGATCTCCGGGCGCAGCACGTTGATGCCGGCCGTCTGGAGCCACTTCTGGGCCCAGGTGGTCAGGTCGCGGCCGGAGGTCTTCTCCAGCGCGCCGAGCAGGTCGGTCAGCTTGGTGTTGCCGAAGGCGTGCTGCTTGAAGTACGCCTGCACGCCCGCGAAGAACGCGTCCTCGCCGACGTAGGCGACGAGCTGCTTGAGGACGGAGGCGCCCTTGGCGTACGTGATGCCGTCGAAGTTGACCAGGACGTCGTCCAGGTCGTTGATCTCGGCCATGATCGGGTGCGTCGAGGGCAGCTGGTCCTGCCGGTACGCCCAGGTCTTCTCGGCGTTGGCGAAGGTGGTCCAGGAGTGCGGCCACCGCGAGCCGGGGGCGGCGGCCTGGCAGGCGACCGAGGTGAAGGTGGCGAACGACTCGTTCAGCCAGAGGTCGTTCCACCACTCCATGGTGACCAGGTCGCCGAACCACATGTGGGCCAGCTCGTGGAGGATCGTCTCCGCGCGCCGCTCGTAGGCCGCGTCGGTCACCTTGGAGCGGAAGACGTACTGGTCGCGGATGGTGACCGCGCCCGCGTTCTCCATCGCGCCCGCGTTGAACTCCGGGACGAAGAGCTGGTCGTACTTGGCGAACGGGTAGGCGTAGTCGAACTTCTCCTGGAACCAGTCGAAGCCCTGCCGGGTGACGTCGAAGATGTGCTCGGCGTCGAGGTGCTCGGCGAGCGAGGGCCGGCAGTAGATGCCGAGCGGCACCCGCCGGCCGTCCTTCTCGTAGACCGAGTGGACCGCGTGGTACGGGCCGGCGATCAGCGCGGTGATGTACGAGGAGATCCGCGGGGTCGGCTCGAACTTCCAGACGTCGCCCTCGGGTTCGGGCGTCGGCGAGTTGGAGATCACCGTCCAGCCGGTGGGCGCCGTCACGGTGAAGGTGAAGGTGCCCTTGAGGTCGGGCTGCTCGAAGACGGCGAAGACCCGCCGCGAGTCCGGCACCTCGAACTGGGTGTACAGGTACGCCTGCTCGTCCACCGGGTCGACGAAGCGGTGCAGGCCCTCGCCGGTGTTGGTGTAGGCACAGTCGGCGACGACCCGCAGCTCGTTGCGGCCCTGGAGCAGGCCGTCGAGGGCGATCCGGGAGTCGCGGAAGACGGCGGCCACGTCGAGCGCGGTGCCGTTGAGGACGACCTCGTGCACGGCCGGGGCGATCAGGTCGACGAAGGTCGAGGCACCGGCCTCGGCGCTGTCGAAGCGCACCGAGGTCACCGAGCGGAACGTGCCGCCGTCCTGGGCGCCGGAGAGGTCCAGCTCGATCTCGTACGCGTCCACGGTCAGCAGGCGCGCCCGCTCCTGCGCCTCTTCACGGGTCAGATTCGTGCCAGGCACGCGGTCATCTCCTTCGATGGGTACGCCGATGGTGACGTTCGGCTCATCCTTCCACGGGCGCCCCGGGGACGGGGAAGGGCGGGCACCGATATCCGGTGCCCGCCCTCCGGTGAGCGGTACGCGCGGCGCGGCGGCTCCGCGCGGCGGTGTCAGCCCTTGAGCTCGGCGGCGACCAGCTCGGCGATCTGGACGGCGTTGAGCGCCGCGCCCTTGCGCAGGTTGTCATTGGAGACGAAGAGCGAGAGGCCGTTCTCGACGGTCTCGTCCACCCGGATGCGGCCCACGTACGACGGGTCCTGGCCGGCGGCCTGGAGCGGGGTGGGGATCTCGGACAGCTCGACGCCCTCCGCGCCCTTCAGCAGCTCGGTGGCGCGCTCGACGCCCAGCGGGCGGGCGAAGCGGGCGTTGATCTGGAGGGAGTGGCCGGAGAAGACCGGCACGCGCACGCAGGTGCCGGAGACCTTCAGCTCGGGGATCTCCAGGATCTTCCGGGACTCGTTGCGGAGCTTCTGCTCCTCGTCGGTCTCGAAGGAGCCGTCGTCGACGACCGAGCCGGCCAGCGGCAGCACGTTGAAGGCGATGGGGCGGGCGTAGACGCCGGGCTCGGGGAAGTCCACGGCGGCGCCGTCGTGGGTGAGCTGGTCGGCCTCGGCGACGACCTTCTGGGTCTGGCCGTGCAGCTCGGCGACGCCGGCCAGGCCCGAGCCGGAGACGGCCTGGTAGGTGGCGACGACGAGGGCTTCGAGGCCGGCCTCGTCGTGGAGCGGGCGCAGCACCGGCATGGCCGCCATGGTGGTGCAGTTCGGGTTGGCGATGATGCCCTTGGGGCGGTCCGCGATCGCGTGCGGGTTGACCTCGGAGACGACCAGCGGGACCTCGGGGTCGCGGCGCCAGGCGGAGGAGTTGTCGATGACGACCGGGCCCTGGGCGGCGACCTTCTCGGCGAGCGCCCGGGAGGTGGCGCCGCCGGCCGAGAAGAGCACGATGTCCAGGCCGGAGTAGTCGGCGGTGGAGGCGTCCTCGACGGTGACCTCGCTGCCCTGCCACTCGATCGTGGACCCGGCGGAGCGGGCCGAGGCGAAGAGGCGCAGCTCGGAGACGGGGAAGTTCCGCTCGGCGAGGATTCTGCGCATGACCGTGCCGACCTGACCGGTGGCTCCGACGATTCCGACCCGCACTGTGACTCCTTCAGTCTGGCTCACCGGCGGGCGCCCGCCGGACGTACGAAATGGGCAGCCTGCCCATGATGCGACAGCCTGCCCATGATGCTTATGACCAGCACCTTCCTGTCCAATCCTTTGTCCGGAGGGTGGGACGTGATCGTCCGCCTGGTGAGCGGCACGACCGGGCCGATCCGCCGTCGTGTCCGCTTTCGCCCCGATTTTCTGTGACGCACCTCCCACCGTACGGGCCCGGACATGCGGAAGGGGCGGGTCCCCGGAGGAACCCGCCCCGAACCCGGTGGCCGTACGCGGTGGCCCGGGTGGGTGGGGGCTACCGCGTACGGCCGGGGGTCACTCGGTGACCTTGCCGATCTCGACGCTGCCGCTGCCCGCGGCGGTGCCCTTGGCGTTCAGCACCTGCACCTGGCCGAAGAACTTCCGGCCCTCGGGCGCCGGAGCGGCGACCAGGACCTCGGCGGCGATCTTCGCCGAGGCGCCGGTGGCGAGCTTCACGGTCTTCGCCGTGTCGACCTTCACCTCGCCGAGGGCGGCGGAGAAGTACACGTCGCGGTAGTCGTACGCGGTGCTCCCGGAGGGGACCGAGTAGGCGTAGACCTCGACGGTGTACGTGCCCGGCTTCGGCTTGGCGACCGACAGGGCCTCCTCGGAGTCGCCGTCGGCGGTCTGCGCGACCTGGTTGCCCTGCTCGTCGTAGAGGGTCAGGTCCAGGTCGGCGGCGACGTCGGAGACGTTGCCGATGGCGACGTCGAGGCGCTCGACGCCCTCACCGACGGTGATCTCGCTGGTCTGCGCCTCGCCGTTCTTGATCTCGGGACGCTTGCTCAGCGAGGAGCCGAGCGGGCCGCCCTTGAGCTTGCCCTCCAGCGCGGCGTTCTCGTTGGTGATCTTCCACTCGACCGGGGCCGGGGTGCCGACCTTGGCCTCGGGGACGGTCTGGACCGCCGGGTCGAAGGCGACGCCGAGCAGCGACACCTCCAGCTGGTACGGGTTGCGCAGCAGCGGCGAGGTGCGGCGCGCCTCGACCTCGATCTCCCAGACGCCCGGAGCCGGGTCGGCGTAGGAGCGCAGGTCGGGGCGGCAGCCGTTGCCGTTGTTGTAGTTGTTGTAGCAGTTCGGGGTCGAGGTCGAGTCGACCGGGACGCCGTACGGGTGGATCGAGATGAACCGGACCTGGCTCTTGCCGAAGAGGCCGCCGAGGGAGACCTCCAGCGACTTGGCGCCCTCGGGCACCTCCACGAAGTAGGAGCGGGTCTCGTTGCGGTCGACCTCGCCCGACTTCTTCACCGTGAAGGAGGGCTTGGCCAGCTCGTCCGCGGCGACCACGGTCGTCATGATCTGCTGGTCGGTGCCCTGCGTGGACGGGTCGTCCACGGTCAGGATCGCCGAGTGCAGGCCCTTGGTGGCCGCCTTGGCGGAGACCGTCAGGGTGACCGGCTTGTTCAGCTTGAGGTCGACCTTCTTGCCGCCGACCAGCTTGAACGTCTCGTCGTGGTTGTTGACCAGGGCCAGCTTGTGGCTGACGGCCTTCTTGGGACCGGTGGTGCGGGTCACCGTGATGTCGTACAGCCGCTTCTTGCCGACCTTCAGGCCGCCCTCGCGGTCGTAGACGCCGGTGCCGTGGCCCGGGTCCTTCAGCAGCTCGTCGATGGCCGTGTCGACGGGGGCGCGCACGGTGTACTCGTGCGTGTCGCCGTCCTGCTTGTTGATCTGCTTCCAGGCGTCGACGATGTTGATCAGGCCGGCGCCCTGCTCGTACGCCTGGACGCCGTCGATCTGGGTGGCGGTCGAGGTGAGCGCGGAGCGCAGCTTGGCCGGGGTCAGGTCGATACCCTGCTGCTTCGCCTTGGAGAGCAGCAGCGCGGAGGCGCCGGCGGCCTGCGGGGAGGCCATCGAGGTGCCCTGGAGCATCGAGTAGCCGGCGGGCAGGTCGTAACCGGCCTCCAGCGTCGGGCCGCCCGGGAACCAGGTCTGCGTGGTGTTGATGGCCGCGCCGGGCGCGGAGAGGGTCGGCGTGAAGCCGCCGTCCTCACGCGGGCCGCGCGAGGAGAAGGGCATCATCGCGTACGGCTTGCGGACCTCGGAGCCGTAGTTGGCGAGCCAGGTCTCCTTGGAGATGGTCGCGCCGACCGAGATGACCTTGTCGGCGAGGCTGGGGTCGCCGATGGTGTTGGCGCCGGGGCCGCTGTTGCCCGCCGAGATGACGAGCTGGACGCCGAAGGCGTCGATGATGCGGGTGTACAGCTCGGCGCGGGCGTTGTTGCCGTCGTTGAGCGCCGGCAGGCCGCCGATGGACATGTTGATGATGTCCACGCCGCGGTTGGCGGCGAGGTCGATCATGCCCTCGGTCAGCGCGACGGAGGTGCAGCCGCCGCTCCAGGTGCAGGCCCGCGAGGAGACCAGCTTGGCGCCGGGCGCCGCGCCGTTCATCTTGCCGCCGAAGAGCGAGTTGGCGGCGGTGATGCCCGCGACGTGGGTGCCGTGCGAGCCCTCGATGATGCCGATGTTGACGAAGTCGGCCTTCTTGCCGACCCAGCTGCCCCCGTACGGGTCCATGGGGACGCCCTTGCGCAGCTCCACCACGAAGGGGATCTGCTCGACCACGTCGGTCTTCGGGTCGTCCTTGCCGAAGTAGCCGACCTGGAACTTGTCCTTGTACGGCCGCAGCACCTCGTCGTCGGTGAAGTCGCCGTTGTCGTTCAGGTCGACCCGCACCGTGCCGTTCTTGGCGTCGTAGAGCACGCCCCAGGTGTCGGTGGTGTCGCCGTCGCGGTTGAGGTCGCCGTCGGCGTCGCCGCCCTTGGAGGCCGCCTCCGCGAAGACGCTGACCTGGTACGAACCGGCCGGGGCCTTGTACGTACGACCCTTGTAGGTGAAGGACGGCCCGGAGACCGCGTCCACCATCGGGCGCCAGGTCTGGTCGCCGTCGACGATCGGGTCGGTCGCGGTCACCCAGTCGGTGATCTTGCGCTCGCCCGTGGTGGTCTTCTGCAGCGCCGGGTGACCCAGGTCGATGCCCGAGTCGAGGATGCCGATGGTGATGCCCCGGCCGTCCGCCTTCGGGTTCTTCTCGACGAACTCGACGGCGCCGGTCTCGAAGGACGGGTTGAACGGGTTCTTCGCCGGGGTCTTCGCGTTCGGGGCCCCGTAGAAGTCGTCGCTGTCCGTGGTGGCGCTCTTGACGCCCTTCGCCCGGTCGCCCGAGGGCGTCGGGTCGTCCAGCTGGATCTCCTGGTTCAGGTCGATCCCGTGGACGGCGGAGAGCTTGGCCGCGGCCTTGATGGCGGCGTCGGCCTGGCCGGTGGGGACGGTCGCCCGGACGTACCCGAGCTTGTCGTGGGTCTTGCCCACCGACCCGCCCTTGACCGCCTTCAGCTTCCCGGCGACCTCGGCGGTCCTGCCCGGCTGGGTGGCGATCATCATGGTGACGTGCTTGTCGCCGTCGGCCTTGGCCTCGGCGAGGCGTTCGGCGTCGGCGGAGCCGAGCTTGTCGGCGGCGCTCTTGACGGTCGGCGCGGTGGCCGGCTCGTCGGCCGCGAAGGCCATGGGCAGCGGTGCGCCGGCGCAGAGGGCGGCCACCAGGCCGGCCGCGACCGCGACGCGGGCGGCCCGTCTGGCACCCGATATGGGCGCCTGCGGGGATTCGGAGGTCATCAGCATCCCTGTATGTGGAAGAAAGGGTCCGGATTTCGGTGCCGGATGACCGGTCAGCTTTGCGTAAGTGGCCGTTGTTTGGGGAGAGTTGCCCGGGCCTGACGGGGAAGCTGGCGGCATTCCGCCATACGCCAACGGCGCCGTATGCGCCCATAGGTGGACAGGTCCACGTCAGGCGGAGCGGCTTCTTCCGGTCACCCGGGCCGTCCCGGCCCCCGGAATGTGCCGCTTCCGTGAGGGAAGTGGAGGGGGCACGGGAAATCGCTGGGCCCACAGCCCCGTCCGTGCTGTCATGCCCCCTGCGGATACGGCCGGGCAAGGCCGAAAACCGCCTCTTGCGCCCGGCGCCCTCGCAACTTCCCCGCCCCCCGCGCCGGTCCCTCCCCGCACCGGACGAACCGCCCCGGACCGGGGCTGCTCCACCCGAGGAAGGGACCACCGATGGCCGCGCCCACCACACCGCCGCGCCCCGCCCGCAGACACCGGCGCCCGGCCCGCCTCGCCGCCGCGCTCGCCACCGCGACCGCGCTCGCCACCCTCACCCCGGCCCCGCTGGCCGCCGCCTCCACCACCCGCGGCCACGAGGGGACCCAGCGGGTCCTGGACACCGCCGTCGCCGACGGCGTCCCCGGCGCCCTGGCCCGCGCCCGCGACCGTCACGGGGTCTGGAACGGCACGGCCGGCACCGCCGACCTCGACACCGGCCGGGCGCGCGGCGCCGACGACCGCTTCCGTATCGGCTCCGTCACCAAGACCTTCGTCGCCACCGTCCTCCTCCAGCTCCAGGGCGAGCGGCGGATCGACCTCGACGACACCGTCGACCAGCACCTCCCCGGCCTCGTCGACGGCCACGGCCACGACGGCACCGCGATCACCCTGCGCCAGCTCCTCAACCACACCAGCGGCATCAGCAACTACACCGCCGACCCCGAGTTCCGGCGCAGGGCCTTCGGCGAGGAATTCCTCGACCACCGCTACGACACCTGGAAGCCCGGACAGCTCGTCGCCGTCGCCATGCGCCACGCCCCGGACTTCGCCCCCGGCACCTCCTGGAACTACTCCAACACCAACTACATCCTCGCCGGGATGGTCATCGAGAAGGTGACCGGCCACGGCTGGGAGAAGGAGGTCGAGCGCCGCATCCTGCGCCCCCTCGGCCTGCGCGCCACCAGCGCCCCCCGCACCGATCCGCACCTGCCCCGCCCGGCCGGCCGCGCCTACTCCTTCCTCGGCGACCCGGACCGCGAACACCCCTACGACGTCACCGAGCTGAACCCCAGCCAGGCCGGGGCCGCCGGAGCGATGATCTCCACCACCGCCGACCTCGACCGCTTCCAGCGCGCCCTGCTCGGCGGCAGGCTCCTGCCGCCCGCCCAGCTCCGCCAGATGACCACCACCGTCGAGGTCCACCCCTCCGCACCCCACGTCCGGTACGGCCTGGGCCTCATGCGCCAGACCCTCTCCTGCGGCATCCGGATCTGGGGCCACGACGGCGGCATCCACGGCTCCGCCACCCTCGCCTTCACCACCCGCGACACCCGCCACAGCTATCAGGCCAACCTCAACGGCGAATGGTCCCCGTCCGACCCCGCCGACGCCGTCGCCCTGACCGAGGCGGAGTTCTGCCGCGAGGGCTGACCCCCGGAACGCTCCCGTCCCCCCACGTCCCCGCAGGCCGGAGGCTGGGACGGTCCACGATCTCCCGTCCCGGCCCGGAACTGTGGCCACCGCCGGCCCGCCTCCCGCAGCCTGAGGGGGCAGAGACCGCACGCCGTACCGAACGATGGGGGACCCCGTGACACACCGCCGCCGCGCCTTCGCCCTGCTGACCGCCTCCGCCGCGCTCCTCGCCGGCGCCGTGACCGCCGCCCCGGCCGCCACCGCCGCTCCCACGGCCGCCGCCGCCCCGAAGAAGTGCTACACCCAGTCGACGATCGGCCTCACCTGCCACCACCACTACGGCGCGAAGTGGGCCGAGTACGGCTCCACCGGCGCCCACGTCAAGGAGATCCAGGCCCTGATCAACGGCACCACCACGTACTACGGCACGCACGGCAAGGCGCTCGCCGTGGACGGGATCTACGGCGCGGGCACCCGGTCGGCGGTCCGCTGGTTCCAGCAGAAGTACATCGGTGCCTCCGCCGTCGACGGCATCGTCGGCCCCCGCACCTGGGACGCCCTGCGCGGCTTCGGCCGCAAGTGACCCTGCCCCGGCACGCCGACGGGCCCGCCGCCCCACCCCGAGCGGGGGAGGGGCGGCGGGCCCGCCGGCCGGAGCGGGGACCGGCTCAGGCCCCCGTACCGGCGTCCGTCACCTGTGCCCGGTGGGCTCGCGCCAGGTCGTCGCGGGACTCCAGGACCAGGCGGCGCAGGGCCGGCGGCGCGTCCGTGTGCTCGCCCAGCCAGGCGTCGGCCGCCGCCAGCGGCTCGGGCCCGTCCTGGAGCGAGGGGAACAGGCCCCGCACGACGAGCACGCCGATCTGGATGGACCGCTCCTCCCAGACCCGCCCGATCGCCTCGAAGTACTTCGCCGCGTACGGCGCGGTCAGCTCGCGCTGCGAGGGCTGCGCGAACCCGGCGATCGTCGCCTCCACCAGCGCGTTCGACAGGGCGTCGGACTCGACCACCTGCGCCCACGCCTGCGCCTTGACCGCCTCGGAGGGCCGGGCCGCCAGGCACCGGACCTGGTGCCGCTTGCCCGAGGCGGTGTCGTCCCGGGCCAGTTCGGCCGCGATCCGCTCCTCGTCGACGACGCCGTAGGTGGCCAGCGGCTCCAGGAAGGTCCAGCGCAGCTCCTGGTCCATGTCGAGGCCGTCGATCCGGGCCGGCCCGTCGAGCAGCGCCCCCAGCAGCTGGAGGTCCGCCTCGTCGGAGGCGACCGAGGCGAAGAACCGCGCCCAGGTCAGCTGCGCGGGCCCGCCCGGCTCGGCCGCCCGCAGCTCGGCCAGCGCCCCCTGCGCCAGCGCCCGCCCGGCCTCGTCCCGGCGGGCCGGGACGACGTAGTGCACCAGCGCGGTGCGCGCCCAGGCGTGCAGCATCTGCAGGACGCCGATGTCGGACTCGCGGCCCGCGTGCTCCAGCACCAGGGAGAGGAAGTTCCGGGCGGGCATCAGCCCGTCGCGGGTCATGTTCCACAGCGCCGACCAGCAGAGCGCGCGGGCCAGCGGGTCGGCGATGTCGCCGAGCCGGGACCTGAGCGTGGCCAGCGAGTTCTCGTCGAACCGCACCTTGCAGTACGTGAGGTCGTCGTCGTTGACGAGGACCAGGTCGGGCGCCTCGGCGCCGACCAGCTCGGTGACGACGGTGCGCGGCCCGGTCACGTCCAGCTCGGCGCGGGCGTACCGCACCAGCGCGCCCTCGACGCCGTCCAGCCGGTAGAGGCCGACGGCGACCCGGTGCGGGCGCAGCTCCGGGTGGGAGGCGGCGGCCTCCTGGGCGACGGCCAGTTCGGTGATCCGGTTCTCGGCGTCCAGGGTGAGTTCGGGGGTGAGCGCGTTGACGCCCGCCGTCTGGAGCCATGCCTTCGACCAGCCGGCGAGGTCGCGCCCGGAGGTCTCCTCCAGCACGGCCAGCAGGTCGGCGAGGGTGGTGTTGCCGAAGGCGTGGCGCTGGAAGTAGCGGCGGGCGCCCTCCAGGAAGGCGTCCCGGCCGACGTAGGCGACGAGCTGCTTGAGGACGGAGGCACCCTTGGCGTAGGTGATGCCGTCGAAGTTGAGCTTGGCGTCCTGGAGGTCGCGGATGTCGGCGGTGATCGGGTGGGTCGAGGGGAGCTGGTCGGCGCGGTAGGCCCACGCCTTGCGGTTGTTGGCGAAGGTGGTCCAGCCGTTGGTGAACCGGGTCGCCTCGACCAGCGCGAAGCTGCCCATGAAGTCGGCGAAGGACTCCTTCAGCCACAGGTCGTCCCACCACTTCATGGTGACCAGGTCGCCGAACCACATGTGCGCCATCTCGTGCAGGATCGTGGTGGCGCGCCGCTCGTAGGAGGCGGCGGTGACCTTGCCCCGGTAGATGTACTCCTCGCGGAAGGTCACCATCCCCGGGTTCTCCATCGCCCCGAGGTTGTACTCCGGCACGAACGCCTGGTCGTACTTGCCGAACGGGTACGGGTAGCCGAAGTGGTCGTGGAAGAAGTCCAGGCCCTGCTTGGTGACGAGGAAGATGTCGTCCGCGTCGAAGTGCGGCGCCAGCCCCTTGCGGCACATCGCGCCGAGCGGGATCCGCAGCTCGGAGCCGTCGGGCAGGGTCCGCCGGTAGTCGTCGGTCACGTAGTGGTACGGCCCGGCGACCACGCAGGTGATGTACGTGGAGATGGGCTCGGTCTCGGCGAACCGCCACACCCCGTCGGCGTCCCGCTCGCCCGCGCCGTTGGACCAGACGCCCCAGCCCTCGGGGGCGGTCACCGAGAAGCGGTAGCGGCCCTTCAGGTCGGGCTGCTCGAAGTTGGCGTAGACCCGGCGGGAGTCGGCCGGCTCGTACTGGGTGTAGAGGTAGACCTCGCCGTCCTGCGGGTCGACGAAGCGGTGCATCCCCTCGCCGGTGCGGCTGTACGCGCACTGGGCGTCGACCACCAGGGTGTTCTCGGCCTCCAGCCCCTCCAGGGCGATCCGGGTGCCGTCGAAGACCTCGGCCACGTCGAGGGCGCGGCCGTTGAGGGTCACCGCGCTGACCGAGGGCGCGATCAGGTCCACGAAGGTGGCGGCGCCGGGCCGCAGCCCGGCGAACCGGATGGTGGTCACCGACCGGAAGGTGCGCGGCCCGTCCCCGGTCACCTCCCCGAGCGCCGAGCGCAGGTCGAGTGCGACGTCGTAGGACTCGACGGCGACCAGGGCGGCCCGCTCACGGGCCTCGTCTCGGGTCAGGTTCTCTCCGGGCACTGCGTACTCCTTCGTGGCGCATTTCCGACCGTCCGATCCTGTCATGGGCGCTTCCCGGTACTTCCCGTGACGCCCGGGAATGCGCCCGGTCCCCGCGCGGTTGCCGCTCGCGTACGGCCGCAGCCGGCCCGCCGACCACCGAGCCCGACCACCGAGGGAGAGACATGACCGACCCGCAGCAGAACACCGAGGTCACCGCCGATTTCTGGTTCGACCCGCTGTGCCCCTGGGCCTGGATGACCTCCCGCTGGATGCTGGAGGTCGAGAAGGTCCGCCCCGTCCGCGTCCGCTGGAACGTCATGAGCCTCGCCGTCCTCAACGAGGACCGGCTCGACGAACTCCCCGAGGGCTACCGCGAGCTGCTGACCCAGGCCTGGGGCCCGGTACGCGTCGTCATCGCCGCCCAGCAGCTGCACGGCGCCGAGGTCGCGGGCCCCCTCTACACCGCGCTGGGCACCCGCTACCACAACCAGCAGCAGCCCAAGGACCGCGCCACCCTGGTCGCCGCCCTCGAAGAGGTGGGCCTCCCCGCCGACCTCGCCGACTACGCCGACAAGGACACCTACGACGCCGAGCTGCGCGCCTCGCACGCCGCCGGCATCACCAAGGTCGGCCAGGACGTCGGCACCCCCGTCATCGCCGTCCCCGGCGCCGACGGCGAGGAGGTCGCCTTCTTCGGCCCCGTCGTCACCCCCGCCCCCAAGGGCGACCAGGCCGCCGCCCTCTGGGACGGCACCCTGCTGGTCGCCTCGGTCCCCGGCTTCTACGAGCTGAAGCGCACCCGCACCGCCGAGCCCAGCTTCGACTGACCTTCTCGTGAGGGGCCCCGCCGCACCACCGGCAGGGCCCCGCACGGGCATTGCCCCGCACCAGGGGCGGCGGCAGGATGGCGCGCATGCCGACGCCCGAACCGCCCGCGCGCCCCGACGTGCTGAAGGAACTCGCCGCCCTGCGCGAGGCCGACGCCCCCACCCGGGGCGGCCGCACCTTCGCCTACGTCTACGACCCGGCCGTCGAGGGGCTCGACGCGCTGGCCGCCGACGCCTACCGGGCCTTCGCGGACGTCAACGCCCTCGACATGACGGTCTTCCCGAGCGTGGCCCGCCTGGAGAACGACCTCGTCGCCCGGGTCGCCGCGCACCTCGGCGCCCCCGGCTGCCAGGGGACCTTCACCAGCGGCGGCACCGAGTCGATCCTGCTCGCCGTGAAGACCGCCCGCGACCACGCCCGCGCCACCCGCGGCGTCCGCGCCGGCGAACTGGTCCTCCCCGCCACCGCCCACGCCGCCTTCCACAAGGCCGCCCACTACCTCGGCCTCACCCCGGTCACCGTCCCCGTCGACCCGGAGACCTACCGCGCCGACCCGGCCGCCACCGCCCGCGCCCTCACCCCCGACACCGTCCTGGTCGTCGCCTCCGCCCCCAGCTACGCCCACGGCGTCCTCGACCCGGTCGCCGAGATCGCCGCCCTCGCCGCCGAGGCGGGCGTCCTCTGCCACGTCGACGCCTGCGTCGGCGGCTGGCTCCTGCCCTTCCTGCGCCGGGCCGGCCGCGAGGTCCCCGACTTCGGCCTGACCGTCCCCGGCGTCACCTCCCTCTCCGTCGACCTGCACAAGTACGGGTACGCCGACAAGGGCGCCTCCGTCGTGCTGTACCGGGACGCCGCCCTCCGCCGCCATCAGTACTTCGCCCACGCCGACTGGCCCGGCTACCCCGTCGTCAACCCCACCGTCCAGGGCACCAAGTCGGCCGGCCTGCTCGCCCAGGCGTGGGCGGTCCTGCGGTACCTCACCGACGAGGAGTACACCGCGCTGGCCGCCCGCGTCGCCGACGCCGAGACCCGCCTGCTCACCGGCCTCGCCGCCCTCGACGGCCTGCGCGTCCTCGGCACCCCCGCCGCCGGACTCGTCGCGGTCACCGCCACCGGCCCGGACGGCACCCCCGACCTCTCCACCGTCCTCCACCTGGCCGACGAGATGCGCGCCCGTGGCTGGTACCTCCAGCCCCAACTGGCCCACGGCGCCCTCCCGCCCAACCTCCACCTCACCCTGACCCCCGCCACCGCCGACCGCGTCGACGCCCTCCTCGCCGACCTCACCACGGCCCTGGCGACCGCCCGCACCCTCCCCCCGGCCACCCCCGCCCCGGACCTGGCCGCCCTCGCCGCCACCCTGGACCCCGACACCCTCACCGACGAGGAAGCCGCCGCCGTCCTCACCTACGCGGGCCTCGGCCCCGACACCGGCACCCCCGACCGCATGGCCCCGGTCCTCGCCCTCCTGGCCGCCCTCCCCACCCGCCTCAAGGAACGCCTTCTGACGGAGTACATCGGGTCGCTGTTCCAGATCTGACGCCGGGCGGGCGAAAGTCAGCCCGGCCGGCGCTTGAGGCCGATCGTGTACGGGCACAGAAAGGCCCCCGTGAGTCACGTCCTCACGGGGGCCTCCCCTTCATCCGCCCGCCGAGCGAAGGTTGAGAAGACGATCACGAGGCGGGACGCACAAGAGGGCTCAGGGAGCGAGCAGAACGTTCTCCCGAGCCTTGGCCGAGGCATAGCGCCGAGCGACATCCTGCCAGTTGACGACCCGCCACATCGCCTCGATGAAGTCCACCTTCTGGTTCTTGTACTGGAGGTAGAAGGCGTGCTCCCAGGCGTCGAAGACCAGGATCGGCGTGGAGCCCTGCCCCACGTTCCCCTGGTGGTCGTAGATCTGCTCGACGATCAGCCGGCCGGAGAGCGGCTCGTAGGCGAGGACGCCCCAGCCGGAGCCCTGGGTGGTGGCGGCGGCCTTGGTCAGCTGCGCCTTGAACCCGGCGAAGGAGCCGAAGGACTCGCGGATGGCGTCGGCCAGCTCGCCGACCCCGTCCTCGGCGAGGGGCTCCCCGCCGCCGTCGCCCGTCATGTTGTGCCAGTAGATCGAGTGCAGGATGTGGCCGGAGAGGTTGAAGGCGAGGCTCTTCTCCAGCCCCGTCACCGCCCCCCACTGGTCCTTGTCCCTGGCCTCCGCGAGCTGCTCCAGCGTGTCGTTGGCGCCCTTGACGTAGGCCGCGTGGTGCTTGTCGTGGTGCAGCTCGATGATCGCGGGATTGATGACGGGCTCGAGCGCCGCGTAGTCGTAAGGGAGTTCAGGAAGCGTGTAGACGGACAAGGCGTATTCCCTCCGGACTGCAATTGCGAACGACTTGCAAGAGCACGCTATCAACAACAGGTCAGGGCCGCGCGTCCGGACCGCGTGCCTACGACGAAAGGACCCCCGCCCCTGGGTCCCGGGGCGGGGGTCCTGACCTGCTGGAGAGGCGGCGGGGGTCAACCCTTGCCGACCCCGGCGGGCGCTGCGGCGCGCTTGCGCTGGAGGAGGTACCCGGCCAGCGCCAACGCCACCGTCAGGGAGCCGGTCGACAGGAGCTGGACGCGGGTGTCGGGCTCCTTCGCCATCAGGACGAAGACGCCGGCCATCGCGGCGAGCGCCACCCAGGTCAGCCCGGGGAACAGCCACATCCGCACCACCAGCCGCTCCGGCGCCTCCCGCTCGGTGCGGCGGCGCAGCAGCAGCTGCGAGGCGGCGGTGAAGAACCAGACGACCAGGATGACCGCGCCGATCATGTTCAGCAGCCAGGCGAAGACGTCGTCGGGCCGCCAGTAGCTGAGCAGCACGCAGACGAAGCCGAAGAAGGAGGAGGCCAGCACGGCGATGCGCGGCACCCCGTCGAAGACCCGGCCGAGCTTCCTCGGGCCCTGGCCGCGGGCCACCAGCGAGCAGGCCATGCGGGAGGCGCCGTAGACGTTGGCGTTCATCGCGGAGAGCAGCGCGATCAGCACGACCACGTTCATGATCTGGCCGGAACCGGGGATGCCCAGGTGGTCCAGGGTCGCCACGTACGGGCCCTTCTCGGCCACCGCCGGGTCGTCCCACGGCACCAGCGTGACGATGACCGCCATCGAGCCGACGTAGAAGACGCCGATCCGCCACATCGCGGTGCGCACGGCCTTGGCGACGCCCTCGGCCGGCCGCTCCGACTCGGCGGCCGCGATGGTCACCGTCTCCAGTCCGCCGTACGCGAAGACCGAGGCGAGCAGGCCGATGATGAACCCCTCGGAGCCGTTCGGCAGGAAGCCGCCCTCGCCGGTGAGGTTCGAGGTGCCCGGGGCCTCGCTGCCCGGCAGCACGCCGAGGATGGCCAGCACGCCGATGGCCAGGAAGACGACGATGGCCACCACCTTCAGCGTGGCGAACCAGAACTCGAACTCGCCGAAGTTCTTCACGGCGGCCAGGTTGGTGCCGCAGAAGATCACCATGAAGAGGGCCACCCAGGCCCACTCCGGGGTGCCCGGCAGCCAGCCCGACATGATCTCGGCCGCGCCGATACCCTCCAGGCCCACCGCCACGCAGAGCAGGAACCAGAACGCCCAGCCCGAGGTGAAGCCGGCCCACGGGCCGATCGCCCGCTCGGCGTGGACGGAGAACGAGCCGGAGGCGGGGTTGGCCGCCGACATCTCGCCCAGCATCCGCATGACCAGCATCACCAGCAGGCCGGAGGCGGCGTAGGCGAAGACGATCGAGGGGCCCGCGGCGGCGATGCCCGCGCCCGAGCCGACGAAGAGGCCGGCGCCGATGACGCCGCCGAGGGCGATCATCGACAGGTGGCGCTGCTTCAGCCCGTTCGACAGGGCGGAACCGGTGTCGGACGCCTGGTCGCCGCCGGGACGCTGGTCGGCGCCCGGCGTGTCCCCAGGAGTGAGGGTTGTCCGAGTCATGGTCGTATCGGTCCAGTACGTGAGACGACGGGGGAGTCCCTCAGTCTGCTCGCAGCGTCCGCTCAGGCGAAGAGTCCGCCCGTTATCCGGACACTTCCCTCACCTGGCGTGAACACCCGCGCACAGCGGCGCCGCATCCCGTCCACACCGCCGCCCCCTCCGTACGGCCCCTGCCCGTCCCTGCGCTCACCCGGCGGCGGCCGCACCCGTACCGCGCCGCAGCCGCCACTCCCGCACCCCGGCGACCAGCAGCACCAGCGCCGCCGCACCCGAGGACCAGAGCAACTGCGGCCGGGCGGTGGAGTCGAAGAGCATCAGCGTGAAGACCGCCGCCATCGCCACCAGCGCGGCCCAGGTCAGCCACGGGTACCCCCACATCCGCAGGACGAGCCGCTCCGGCGCCTCCCGCTCGATCAGCCGCCGCAGCCGCAACTGCGAGACGGCGATCAACGCCCAGACGAAGATCAGTACCGCGCCCACCGCGTTGAGCATGTAGAGGAAGACCGAGTCGGGCCACTTCAGATTGAGCAGCACCGAGACGAAGCCGAACGCCACCGAGGCCAGCACCGCCCGCCGCGGCACCCCGCCCCGTGCCACCTTCAGCAGCGCACGCGGCGCCTCCCCGCGCTCCGCCAGCGAGAAGACCATCCGCGAGGAGCCGTACAGGTTGGCGTTGAGGGCCGACAGCAGCGCCACGAAGACCACGATGTTCATGATCTGCCCGGCCGAGGGGATGCCGATCCCGTCCAGCACCGCGACGTACGGGCTCAGCCCCGGCCGCATCGCCGTCCACGGCAGCAGCGTCACGATCACCAGCATCGAGCCGACGTAGAAGAAGAGAATCCGGTAGACCGCGCTGCGCACGGCGCGCGCCACCGAGCGGGCCGGGTCGTCCGACTCGGCCGCCGCGATCGTCACGACCTCCAGGCCGCCGAAGGCGAAGACCACGGCCAGGACGCCGGAGATCACCCCCGACCAGCCGTTCGGCAGGAAGCCGCCGTCGCCCGAGAGATGGGCCAGCCCCACCGGCTCCGTCTCCGGCAGCAGGCCCAGGATCGCCAGCACGCCGAGCACCAGGAAGAGGACGATCGCGCCCACCTTCAGCGCCGCGAACCAGAACTCGAACTCACCGAAGTGCTTCACCGCCGCCAGATTGGCCCCCGTGAAGACCAGCATGAAGACGAGCACCCACGCCCACTGCGGTACGGAGGGCACCCATCCGTTGGCGATCTGCGCGGCCCCGGTCGCCTCCACCGCCAGCACCACCACCAGCAGGAACCAGTACAGCCACCCCACACTGAACCCGGCCCACCGCCCGAGCGCCCGCTCCGCGTGCACCGAGAACGAGCCCGAGGACGGCATCGCCGCCGACATCTCCCCGAGCATCCGCATCACCAGCATCGCCAGCGTCCCCGCGATCAGGTACGAGACCACGATCCCCGGTCCCGCCACCGCGATGCCCGCGCCCGAGCCCACGAAGAGGCCCGCGCCGATCACCCCGCCGAGCCCCAGCATCGTCAGATGACGCTGTTTCAGTCCGTGGCCGAGCGGCTCGGCGGAGTCGAAGGGGTCCCGGGCCGTGGTGGCGCTGGTGGCCCCGGGATCGCCGGGGCCCGCGGGGGCGTCGTGCATGGCGGTGCTCGCTGCTTCGTCGGTCCCCGCGGGGCCGGGCCGCGCCCGGGTGCGGGGGTGTGGGGGGTGTTCCGCGAATTGGCGGGACCCTACAGTCTCCCCATCTCACGGCCCCGGGAGCAACGCGGTAAAGCCGCCGCACGGGGGCGAGTGAGCAGCATCACGCCCTCGCGGGTGTACAAGCGGACCTTTGTGCGGAGTCCACCAAGGGCCCAACCGCCGCTTTGTCGGCGGCTGCTGGTGATCGCGTGGACGCGCTGGGATAGCGTCGGCCTGTCCTCAGCTGTCCCATGAGCTGTCCCACCCTTCACCCTCGGGGAGCCCCGATGAGCACTGCCGCCGCCTCCACCCGCCCGGGACAGGTCCTCGCCGACCTGCTGCCCGCCTCCACCGTTCCGAGGGCGCGGCTGCGCGACGCCGCCCTCGTCACCGGCGGTGCCGCTCTCACAGGGCTGGCGGCGCAGATCGTCCTGCCCGTCCCCGGCTCGCCCGTCCCCGTCACCGGCCAGACCTTCGCCGCCCTCCTCGTGGGCACCGCGCTCGGCGCCGGGCGCGGCTTCGCCTCGCTCGCCCTGTACGCCCTCGTGGGCATGGCCGGGGTGCCGTGGTTCGCCGAGGGGACCTCCGGGGCCTCGATGCCGTCCTTCGGCTACGTCCTCGGGATGCTCCTCGCCGCCACCGTCGTCGGCGCCCTCGCCCGGCGCGGGGCCGACCGCTCGGTGCTGCGCACGGCCGGCCTCATGGTGCTGGGCTCCGCCCTCATCTACGCCGTCGGGGTCCCCTACCTCGCCCTCTCCACCGGCATGAGCCTCACCTCCGCCGTCGCCGCCGGCCTCGTCCCCTTCCTCATCGGCGACGCCCTCAAGGCCGCCCTCGCCATGGGCACCCTCCCCCTCGCCTGGCGCCTCACCCGCGACTAGCCCCACCTGCCACGCGGCTTGCCCTCCGGCCGGGGGTTGGCCGCGCCGCGACTGGGGGGCTGGGATGCGGTGTGGCTGGGCTCCGCCCCTGCGTGCCCGTCCGTGACCCTGCGGGTCACCGATGGCCTCAATCGCCGGCCGGGCTATGGGGGTTCGCGGTGCGTTCGCCGGTTGGGTCGGGCGGGGCCGCACCGGGGTACCTCCTCACAAACTGCCAGGTGCGGGGTCAGCCGCTTCAAGGCGGCCGAGCACGGCAGTTTGCTGCGGGGGCACCCCGGCACGACCCCGCCCTTCCGTTTCGTCGGCGTCGTCCCGCCGGTGGGTGGGGAAAAGACAGGCCGTCGCCCATTGGTCTTTGTGGCGAGGTGGGGTCGTGTCGGGGTGCCCCCGCAGCAAACTGCACACACGGCCGCCTTGAAGCGACTGACCCCGCACCATGCAGTTTGTGAGGAGGTACCCCGGCGCGGCCCCGCCCCACCCACGCACCGGAGAAACCGCGAACCCCTATAGCCCGGCCGGCGTTTGAGGCCAGTCTTTGACCGGCACGGTTGAAACGGAGCCCGGCTACCACCAGCCCGGCCGGCGTTTGAGGCCTCCCCACCCCACAGCGCGGGCACAAGCCCCACGGCTAAAAAGGGCGCCCCGGGCCCACAAAGGGACCCGGGGCGAGAGAGGGGAAGGCGGGCTAGACCCGCGCCCCCCGGTGCTTCACGAGGGAGACGGCCACCACCAGCACGGCCACGAGCAGAGACAGCGCCATCTGCGTCCGGCCCGCCTCGTCGAAGAGCATGTACCCGATGACGAAGACGATCCCGGCGATGGTCACCCAGGTGAGGTACGGGAACAGCCACATCCGCACCACCAGCTTCTCGGGCGTCTCCCGGGCGATGACGCCCCGTAGCCGCAGCTGCGAGAAGCAGATGACGAGCCACACGAACAACGCCACCGCTCCGGAGGAGTTGAGCAGGAACTGGAAGACCGTCTCCGGCCACTGATAGTTGAACCACACCGCGGCGAAGCCGAAGACGACCGACCCGAGAATCGCCGCCTGCGGCACCCCGCGTGCGTTGACCCGGGCGAAGGCCGCGGGCGCGTCCCCGCGCTTCCCGAGCGAGAAGGCCATCCGGGAGGCCGTGTAGAGCCCGGAGTTGAGACAGGACAGCACCGCGGTGAGCACGATGACGTTCATGATCTGCCCGGCATGCGGAATCCCGATCGAGTTGAGCGCGGCCACGTACGACCCGTCCTCGACGATCGACTTGGAGTCCCAGGGCAGCAGCGCCACGACGACGAAGATCGACCCGAGGTAGAAGACGGCGATCCGCCAGATCACGCTGTTGGTCGCCTTGCGCACCGCCCGCTGCGGGTTGGCCGACTCACCGGCGGCCAGGGTGACGATCTCGCTTCCCATGAAGGAGAAGACGACCATCAGCACACCGGTGAGGATCGACCCCGCCCCGTTGGGCAGGAACCCGCCGTGCGCCGTGAGGTTGGCGAACCCGGCGCCCGGGTTGTCCGAGCCCGGCAGCACGCCGAAGACGGCCAGCACGCCGATGAGGACGAAGGCCGCGATGGCCACCACCTTGATCCCGGCGAACCAGAACTCGAACTCCCCGTAGGAGGCGACCGAGGCGAGGTTGGTCCCGGTGAGGACCACCATCACGATCAGCGCCCACCCCCACTGGGGCACGGCCGGGATCCACCCGTTGAGGATCACGGCCCCGGCGGTCGCCTCCACGGCGAGCACCACGACCCAGAAGAACCAGTAGAGCCAGCCGATGGAGAACCCGGCCCAGCGGCCGAGCGCCATGTCGGCGTAGGCGGAGAAGGAGCCCGAGGAGGGCCGGGCGGCGGCCATCTCCCCGAGCATCCGCATCACCAGGACGACCATGAGGCCGACGATGGCGTACGAGACGAGGATGGCCGGTCCGGCGGCGGCGATGCCCGCGCTGGAGCCGACGAAGAGGCCGGCGCCGATCACACCGCCGATGGCGATCATCGACAGATGGCGGTTCTTGAGTCCGGCCTGGAGGCCGTCGCTCCCCTGTCCCTCGGCCGGAGTGGGGCCGGCGGGTCCGTCGGGGGCTTGTTCCACCTTCGCAAGTGGGGGCTGCGAGGTCATGCGCCTTATTCCTTTGCTCTCGGGTTCCGAGCTGAGCCAATGAATCCACAAGAACCCACGGTTCGGAACCCCCGATTCCGTTTTGTCCTGTCGCTCGGCGTCGTCCCGGGCCGGGATCAGGGGCCGCAATCCCAGTTCCCCCAGGGGCTGCCGGTACCGGCCGGACGGTGTGTGGAACAGATCACACCGGGCGCCGCTGTGGAACGAATCACGGCCCTCGGACGTCCCCTGTGAGCGCATCCGGAACCGCCCGGACACCCAGGTGGCGACGGTGGAACTCCCGCAGGCGGGCCTCCGGCGCCCCAGGCGCCACCCGCCCGCCCGCGGACCCGGAATCAGCTACCCCGCCCCGGGCATGCCACACTCCCCTTCATGCGCGTGTACCTCGGCTCCGACCATGCCGGCTACGAACTCAAGAACCACCTCGTCGACTGGCTGAAGGCCAACGGCCACGACCCGGTGGACTGCGGCCCCCACCTCTACGACGCCGCCGACGACTACCCGCCGTTCTGCCTGCGGGCGGCCGAGCGGACCGCCGCCGACCCCGACTCGCTCGGCATCGTCATCGGCGGCTCCGGCAACGGCGAGCAGATCGCCGCCAACAAGGTCAAGGGCGTCCGCTGCGCCCTCGCCTGGAGCAAGGAGACCGCCGCCCTCGGCCGCGAGCACAACAACGCCAACGTCGTCTCCGTCGGCGCCCGCATGCACACCGAGGAGGAGGCGACCGACTTCGTCGCCACCTTCCTGGCCACCCCGTACTCCGACGAGGCGCGCCACACCCGCCGGATCGACATGCTCTCGGCCTACGAGACCACCGGCGAGCTGCCCCCGATCCCGGCCCACCACCCCCAGCACGACGCCTGATGCCCGAAGGGCACACCCTCCACCGGCTGGCCGCCGACCACCAGGAGTGGTTCGGCGGCCGGCCGGTGCGCGTCTCCAGCCCCCAGGGCCGCTTCGCCGCCTCCGCCGCCCTGCTCGACGGCGCCGAGTTCGCCGGGGCCGAGGCGCACGGCAAACACCTCTTCCTGGACTTCGGCGGCCACGGCTGGGTCCACATCCACCTCGGCCTCTTCGGCAAGGTCGCCCGCGGCACCGGCGCCCCGCCGCCTCCCACGGACACCATCCGGCTCCGGATCACCGCCGAGGACGCCTGGTCGGACCTGCGCGGCCCCACCGCCTGCACCCTCCTGACCGACGAGGGCAAGCAGGCCGTCCACGACCGCCTCGGCCCCGACCCGCTGCGCGCCGACGACACCCCCGACGCCGCCTGGCGCCGCATATCCCGCTCGCGCACCACCGTGGCCGCCCTGCTCATGGACCAGAAGGTGGTCGCGGGCGTCGGCAACGTCTACCGGGCCGAGGTCCTCTTCCGGCACGGCATCGACCCGTACACCCCCGGCAACCGCCTCACGCGCGCCACCTGGGACACCCTCTGGTACGACCTCGCCGCGCTGATGCGCGAAGGCGTGCGCCACGACCGGATCGACACGGTCCGCCCCGAGCACACCCCCGAGGCGATGGGCCGCCCGCCCCGCGTCGACGACCACGGCGGCGAGGTCTACGTCTACCGCCGCGACGGCCGCCCCTGCCTCGTCTGCGGCGAGCAGATCCGTACCGCCTCCCTCGCCGCCCGCAACCTCTTCTGGTGCCCGCGCTGCCAGACGGGCACCACCGCCGAGGAGCCTCAGAAGCCGTGCGGCAGCCAGGGCGCCACGTCGGAGCCGAACGCCGTCGAGGTCCGGGCCAGCGCCCCGGGCCGCAGTTCGCGCACCCGCCCGGCGGCGGCCAGCCCGCTCAACGGCACCCCGCCGAGGTAGGCCGCCCCCAGCTCCCGTACCGACAGCGCCAGATCGGGCTCGGCCTCGGTCCGTTCGCAGGCGGCGCCCTCGGCGTCGGCGCTCAGCCGCCAACGCCCCTCGTTCCAGGGGCAGAACGCGTCGGTCACCTCCAGCACCACGTCCAGCGGAGCCTGGTAGGAGCGCTGCTGGAGCGCGGCCCCCACCTCGACCAGCCGCACCTGGAGCACGTCCCCCAGCCGCGGCACACACCGCCGCGCGTCGCTCACCAGGTACTGCCAGGCGTCGTCCACCGGCCGGCTCGGCAGCTTCACCGTCCGCATCAGGTCGATCCCGCACAGGTAGCGGAGCAGCGCCGCGTGGGCGGCCGGGCCGGACGCCTCCAGGTCCTGGACCGTCACCGCCCCGTCGGGCCCGCCCAACCCCCAGGAGGGATGGGTGCGGTAGCGCGTGTACCCCACCACCTCACCGTCCCGCTCGGCCAGTACGCACTGGAGCGGCGAGCCCCCGGCGCGGTTCCCCGGCGGGTCGAGCAGCCCCTGCTCCTCCCACCCCGGCGCCCGGACGAGCATCCCCGGCCGCCCGGCCACCTGCCGCGCGTACACCTCCTCGCAGACCTTCAGCGCCTCGCGCGGGTCGGCCCGCCGCAGCACCACCTCGTCCGTCCCCTCCGGAACGGTGAGCCGCACCTGCGCGGTGTCGATCTCGGCGCTCAGCCTCATCGTGGCGATCCCGTACCCGAACCGCCCGTAGATCCCCGGCTCGGAGGCGGTCAGCATCGCGAGCGCCTCCCCGCGCGCCCGTACGTCGTCGAGCTGGCGGCGCATCATCGCGGTGAGGATCCCCCGGCGCCGGTGCGTGGGCGCCACCCCGACCATCGTCACCCCGGCCGCCGCCACCGGCCGCCCGCCGGGCACCGTGACCCGGAAGGTGAAGGCCCCCGCCGTCCCCACGACCTCCGACCCGTCCCACACCACGAGTGAGCGCTCCGGCTCGGTCAGCCGCTGGTACAACTCCCGCTCCTCGGGAGCCTCCGGCACACCGCCGAAAGCCAGCTCCAGCGTGCTGTACCACTGATCCCAGTCCTCGGCCCGCAATACCTCTGCACCAGATGTCATACGCCATCCCTACCAGCGAAGACGGGACGCGGCGAGGCGTTTTTGCTCCGCCCGGAGCAGGGGACAAGAGGGACCTCCCGTGCGAAGTGACGGCCCGGCTCGGTAAGGTCCCGAACAATGGCACAAGCAAGGGCGGCAGCAGAGACGACCCGGGCCCGGATGCGCAAGCGCTGGCACCGGGCCCGCACCGGGCTGCGCAAGTCCGCCGTCGACTACTTCCGCGGGGACGGCTCCGACTGGGTCGCCTTCGCCGGCCTCTTCCTCACGGTCCCCGCGATCGCCGTCGGCACCATCGTCGGTCCCGAATGGTGCGACCCCGCCGCCCTGGTCCTCCCGGTCATCGCCGGCGGCCTCGTCCTGCGCCCCGCCACCCTCCTGCTCCTCTACGCCTCGGCCACCGCGGCCCTCGTCGTGGAGTCGCTGGTCCTCGGCAGCGGCCCCACCAGCCAGGTGCCCGTCGGCGTCACCCCGGGCACGGTGCTGACGGTCGCCGCCGCCGGCCTCTTCGGCCTGGTCATCGCCCAGTTCCGCAGCCGGGTCGGGGTGCCCTGGCGGCGCGGCGGCACCATGCTCTTCGACCTGCGCGAACGCATCCGCGTCCAGAGCCGCCTGCCGCACCTGCCCTCCGGCTGGCACCACGAGATGGCGCTGCGCCCGGCCGGCGGCCAGTCCTTCTCCGGGGACTTCGTCGTCGCCGCCCGCACCCACGGCGGCCGCACCCTCGAAGTGGTCCTCACCGACGTCTCCGGCAAGGGCATGGACGCCGGTTCGCGCGCCCTGCTCCTCTCCGGCGCCTTCGGCGGCCTCCTCGGCTCCCTGCCCCCGCACGCCTTCCTCCCCGCCGCCAACGGCTACCTCCTCCGCCAGGACTGGGACGAGGGCTTCGCCACCTCGATCCACCTCGTCCTGGACCTGGACTCCGGCGACTACGAACTCTTCTCCGCCGGCCACCTCCCCGCCGTCCAGCTCCACTCCGGCACCGGCCAGTGGGAGGAGAAGGCCGCCGAAGGCCCCCTCCTCGGCGTCTACGACGGCTGCCAGTTCGACCCGGTCAAGGGCTCCCTCGCCCCCGGCGACGTCCTCATGCTCTACACCGACGGCCTCGTCGAGGCGGCCGGCCGCGACCTCTCCGAGGGCATCGACCGCCTCACCGGCGAGGCCGACCGCTACGTCCCCGGCGGCTTCGAAGGCGCCGCCTGGCACCTCATAGAAGCCGTGGCCAAGGACGTCAACGACGACCGAGCCCTCCTACTCCTCAGCCGCAAGCCGACCACCTGACCCGGTCCGGACCGGCCCATTCCCTTCAAGCCCGGCCGGCCTCCGAGGCCATCTGTGACCGGCACGGACAAGCGGCCTCACCCCCGGACAACAGCCCGGCCGGCGCTTGCGGCCCCCCACCCCAGGGCGCGGCCCCCGGCCCGCACCGAAGGCCCCCCAGCAGCGCCGCAGGCAAACGCCGCAGGCCCGCCCCCCGAAGGGAACGGGCCTGCGAAGGACGGGCAATCGGAAACGTCAGACGGACACCCGCTCGGGCACCGAGGCTCCCGACGCCCCCGCGTCGCCCCCGTCCCCGCCCGACGTCCCCCCGGGCAGAATCCGCGCCAGCCAATTACTCTGCTTGGCCGCCAGCGGCGCCATGATCGCCAGCAGCAGCACATACCCGGCGATGAACGGCGACAGCCTCGCGTCGAGCCCCGCGGCAGCGGCCATCGTGGCGAGGATGAGCGCGAACTCACCGCGCGCCAGCAGGGTGGTGGCGATGTTGGCGGCGGGCTGCGCACCGAACCGGTAGATCCGTGCCGCGGTGATACCCGAGATGACGTTCATGGAGAGCGTGAGGGCCACGGCGATCAGCACGGGCCACACGACGCCCGGCAGGTCACCCGGGTTGATGGAGAGTCCGAAGACGAAGAAGAAGATGGCACCGAACGCGTCCCGCAGGGGATGGACCAGCTTGAGGATCCGCTTGCCCGATGTGGTGGAGCCGAGCATCAGACCGACCATGAAGGCACCAATGGCGTCGGCCACGCCGAACCACTCGGAGACGCCGGCCATCAGCACCGCCGCACCGAGGAAGGAGATGGTCAGGATCTCGTCGTCCGGTGTGTTGATGAGCCGTCCGACGACGCGTGTGCCGTAGCGGGCCACGAGCGCCAGCGCGATCAGGAAGCCGAACGCCTTGCCACCGTCGACCAGGGCGGTGCTCAGGCTGTCCGCGCCGGACAGGATGGGCTGGAGCGCGGCGAGGTAGAGCGCGATGAAGACGTCCTCGACGACGATGATGCCGAGGATCGGTTTGGTCTCCGGATTACCGAGGCGCCTGGTGTCGACCAGGATCTTGGTGACGATCGCCGAGGAGGAGAAGCCGAGGACTCCGGCGAGGACCAGCGCTTCGGAGACCCCCCATCCGAGGGCGAAGCCGAAGCCGAGGCCGGCGCCGACGTTCAGCGCCAGATAGATCCCGCCGGCGAGTGCCATGTTGCGCCCACCGGCTTTGAGGTCGTCGATGTGGAACTCAAGACCGAGGTAGAAGAGGAGCAGCACCAGGCCGAGGGCCGAGAGCATCTCCAGGTCGTGCGGGTCGGAGACGAGCACGACTCCGGGGGTGTGGGGGCCGAGCAGTATGCCGGCCAGGATGAACAGCGGAATGGTCGGCAACCCGATACGGCCGCCGAGGCGTGCCAGCACAGCCGCGGCGACAAAAGCACCGCCCATGGCTATCAGCGTTTCTGCGTGTCCGATGAGCCCGTCCTCCTTCTTGAGTCAAGGGGGCGTCAAGGAATCGTCAATACTTAGCTTACCAAAGCATTACCTCTGCTCGGGTGCGACTGTGAGCAGCGCGACACAGGTCGTCAACTCGCTGTCACCAATGGGAAGTTGGGGGAGTCGAGCGGGGCTGGGGCGGCGGTTGCGCCGTTCCGTTCGCGTGCGGCCCGTACCCGCAAAGGCGGGAGCCCGGCCGGGGGAGTGGAGAACTCCCCGGCCGGGCTCCCGGACGTTCCGTCACCGGCCCCGGCGGCCCGCCCTCGGGCGTGCCGCGCGGGCGGGTCAGCGGATGGCCGCTCCCGACTTGGCGCGCTCGCGCGCCAGCTCGGTCGCGTCCCGCTTGAAGGCCCAGTTCATCTTCGGCTCCATCGCGAAGCGGAAGAGGCGCTGCACCGGCGGTGTGCAGAGGACGGTGACGATCGCGCCGGCGATCAGCGTCACGCCGATCATGCCGAGCGGCGTCCGCACCCAGTCGTACGTCTCGTACCAGCCCCAGAAGCGCGACCCCTTGGCGAGGAAGCCGTGCAGCAGGTAGCCGTAGAGCGTGCCGGCGCCGAGTGCGGTGAACCACATGTGGCGGCGCGGCACCCAGGCGAAGAAGCAGGCGGTCAGGACCATGGAGCAGCCGAAGAGGGCCAGGGTCATGATGACCCCCACCCACCAGGCGAAGCCCATCTCCTGGGCGCTGTCGCGGTGGTAGAACCACGCCGACGACATCCGCGGCGCGGCCCAGTAGCCGACCAGCAGCGCGGCGGCGAAGACCGGCAGCGCCAGCAGCCGGACCTCGCGGCGGCGCACCATCTGGAAGTGCTCCGGCTTGAGGACCAGGCCGACCACGAAGAACGGCAGGAACTGCAGGACCCGCTGGAGGTCCAGGTCGTCGCCGATGTCGGGGGAGACCGAGGCGAGCAGCGCGAGCGCCAGCGCCAGCGGCACGGGCCAGCGGACGATCTTCCACAGCGGCGTCGTGAGCCGCCAGATGAAGAGCGCGATCAGGAACCAGGTGAGGTACCAGGGATCGAGCAGGCTGATCGGATGGGTCGGATCGTCGTCGGCCCAGCGCTTGAAGAGGCTGTACGCGGTCTCGAACAGGATGTACGGGACGGCGACGCCCGTGACGAGCCGCTGGAGCCGGTCCTTGCGCATGTCGAAACTGCGCGAGAAGTAGCCGGAGATCACGATGAACGCCGGCATGTGGAAGGCGTAGACCACCATGTACAGGGCTTCGGCGGCCCGGCTGTCGCTGGTCAGCGGCTGCCAGGCGTGGCCCATCGCGACCAGCACGATCGCGAGGTACTTGGCGTTGTCGAAGAAGGGGTCCCGCGACTTGGCGGGTTTCGCGGCTGCGGCGGGGGGTCTCTCAGGACCGGGGGGCCGCTCCTGTGACGTGGGGGAGGGCCGTGGAGCCGTCATGCCGTCCGCCGGTTCCTGGACAGGGGGCAGCGGCTGACTGTGGTGGCCGTGCGGACGCAGCGAGTTCGTCACCAGGCGCCCTGCCCGAGTTCGGGGGAGACGCGCCATGACCTCACTGCACGGGTGGGGGTCGGGGCGGTGGGGAACATTTTCAGCACCCTAAGGGTTGTCCCGCAAATGATCTTCGGGTCGCCTCGGGTATGGGGGAGGCCGTTGTGCGGACCGCCGGTTTATCCGGTGAGGGCGAGGTTGTGCAT
>NZ_JOII01000020.1 GCF_000719955.1 Streptomyces albidoflavus | reverse complement strand
GGTCGTAGACCGTGCCGGAGAGGACGGTGTGGACGCCGAACCAGGACAGGGTGACCGCCGCTCCGGTCGCCGCCGTCCACGCCAGCGCGTGGAGCACTCCTCTCCGCATGTGCGTCATCCTCCCGCAGGCGCCGGGCGGTTGTCGCCCCGCGTGCCCCGTCAAGCCCGCGCCTGCCGTGTCCCCCGGATGGCGTACGGTGCCGCCCATGCCCCATGTGCTCGTGGTCGAGGACGACCAGTTCGTCCGCTCGGCGCTGATCCGCCATCTCACCGAGGCGTCCCACACCGTACGCAGCGTCGGCACGGCGCTCGAAGCGCTGCGCGAGGTCGCCCACTTCCGGTACGACGTGGTCGTTCTCGATCTGGGGCTGCCCGATCTCGACGGGGCCGAGGCGCTGAAGATGCTCCGGTCGATCACCGACGTACCGGTCATCGTCGCCACCGCGAGGGATGACGAGAGCGAGATCGTGCGGCTGCTGAACGACGGGGCCGACGACTACCTCACCAAGCCGTTCTCCGTCGCCCACCTCTCCGCCCGGATCGCCGCCGTGCTGCGCCGGGCCAGGGCGGCCGGGCCCGAGGCGCCGCCGGACCGCGTGCTGCGGGTGGGCGGGCTCGCCGTCGACCCGCTGCGGCGCCAGGCCGAACTCGACTCCGTACCGCTGGACCTGACCCGCCGCGAGTTCGACCTCCTCGCCTACCTGGCCGGGCGGCCCGGTGTCGTCGTGCCCCGCAAGGAACTCCTCGCCGAGGTCTGGCAGCAGAGTTACGGCGACGACCAGACCATCGACGTCCACCTCTCCTGGCTGCGGCGCAAGCTGGGGGAGACCGCCGCCGCCCCCCGCTACCTGCACACCCTGCGCGGGGTCGGGGTGAAGCTGGAGCCACCGGCGTGAGATGGGCCCTGGTGAAGGTGGCGCTGGCGGTCACCGCGATGGTGGTGGTGGCGTTCGCGGTGCCGCTCGGGCTGGTGGTCCGCGAGACCGCACGCGACCGCGCCGTCTCGCACGCCGAACGGCAGGCCGCGGCGCTCGGCCCGGCCCTGACCGTCACCACCGAACGGGCCGCGCTGGAGCGGGCGGTGCAGTTCACCACCGCCGGGTCCGAGGGCCGGATGGCGGTGCACGTCCCGGCCGACGGCGACCGCCCGGCCCTGACCGTCGGCACCGCCCGCGCCTCCGCCCGCGACCTCGCCTCCACCCGGCGCCTGGCCCGCGCCGTCACCACCGCCACCCCCGGCGGGCAGCTCCTCCTCCAGCCGACGGCGCTGAGCGGCTCGCGTACGGCGGTCGTGGAGGTCTACGTGCCCGAGGCCGAGGCCGGTCGGGGGGTGGCCGCCGCCTGGCTGATGCTGGCCGGGGTCGCCGTCGCCCTGGTCATCGGCTCGGTCGCGGTCGCCGACCGGCTCGGGGTGCGCCTGGTGGGGCCCGCCCGGCGGCTGGCCGGGGCGGCGCACGCGCTCGGCGAGGGCTCGCTCGGGGTGCGGGTCCCCGAGGAGGGCCCGGCCGAACTGCGGCAGGCGGCGGTCGCGTTCAACTCCATGGCCGACCAGGTGGTGGAACTCCTCGCCAACGAACGGGAGCTGGCCGCCGATCTCTCGCACCGCCTGCGGACCCCGCTCACCGTGCTCCGGCTCAACGCGGCCTCCCTCGGCGAGGGGCCCGCCGCCGAGCAGACCCGCGCCGCGGTGGAGCAGCTGGAGTGCGAGGTGGACGCCATCATCCGCACCGCCCGCGAGCAGAAGCCCCGTACCCAGCCGGACGGTTCGGGGGCCGGGTGCGACGCGGCCGAGGTCATCCGGGAGCGGATGGCGTTCTGGTCGGCGCTGGCCGAGGACGAGGGGCGTACCGCGCGGGTGGCGGGGGTGGACCGGCCGGTACGCATCCCGGTCGCCCGGGGTGACCTGGTGGCGGCGCTGGACGCGCTGCTCGGCAACGTCTTCCGGCACACCCCCGAGGGCACCCCGTTCGCGGTCGACCTGCACGACGGGGGCGAGGGCGCGCACTCGGTGATCGTGCTGGTCTCCGACGCGGGACCCGGCATCGCCGACCCGGAGGCGGCGCTGGCGCGCGGCCGGGGCGGGGCCGGCGGGGAGGCACCGGCGGTCGGCTCGACCGGGCTCGGCCTGGACATCGTGCGCCGCCTCGCCGAGTCGACCGGCGGGGACGTGCGCATCGGCCGCTCCGTGCTGGGCGGGACCGAGGTGCGGCTCTGGGTCCAGCTGCGGGACACGGGCGAGGGGCCGGTGGCGGGGCGCCGGGCGAGCCGGCGCGGGCCGCGGAAGGGGCGGGCCGGGCGGCGTGGAGTTCCCCATTCCTCTTAACGCCGTCCGAGTGCTGTCCTAAGAGAACCTTAAGAACCCGGCGCCCTGTCCGGTCCGCCCCTTTCGCGAGGTGTCCGGGGGCTAACGTCTTCCTCGTCGGCGCCCCACCGCCGGCGGTCCGGACGACCACCACGAAAAAAAGTTCCCCACACTCCGGCATCCAGCCGCTCACCCGGGGTACACGGGCGGTACCCCACGGGATCCGGAGTAACACTCCCCCCACAGGAAAGAACGTGCCCCGGCCGGGCACCATCCCCCCACCCCGGCCGGGGCACGACCTTGTTCCGGGCGCGGCGCCCCGGCTCACTTCCCGCCCGCGGCGTGCCACTCCTCCACGTACTCCTGGAGTACGGAACGCAGTTGGTGGCCGATCTTCAGGTAGTCGAGGTCGTCCAGGTTGGCCAGCGAGACGCGGACCGACCATGCGGGGCCGTCGAAGCCGCCGCCGTTGAGGAGGACCACGCCGGTCTGTTCGGCCAGCCGGAAGAGGGGGTCGACCGGCTCGTAGTTCTCCCGGAGGTAGCGGGCGAAGGCGGCGCCGTGGACGCGCTCGGCCTCGGCCATCAGGTCGAGTTCGACGTAGTAGGCGGCGCGCAGCGGGTCCTCGGCCACCTTCATGTGGGCGCCTTCGAGGAGCAGGCCGTACCGCTCGCGGACCAGGGAGCGGACCTTCTCCTTGTACGCCCGGCCCTCGTCGAGCAGGCCGAAGAGGGAGAAGAGGACCATCATCGCCTGCTGCGGGGTGGAGAGCCCCGAGGTGTGGTTGAGGGCGACCTGCCGGGAGTCGGCGACCAGCCGGTCCACGAACCGCATCCCGGCCGGGTCGAGCGTGAGCGTCCCGTACCGGCGGGCCAGCCGCTCCTTCTCCTCCGCGGGGAGCGCCGCGATCCGGGCGTCGATCACGTTGTCGTCCTGGAGCGCGATCACCCCGAGCCGCCAGCCGGTGGCGCCGTAGTGCTTGGAGTACGAGTAGACGAGCAGGGTGTTGCGCGGGATCGCGGCCGCCAGCGAGCGGAAGCCCTCGACGAAGGTGCCGTACACGTCGTCGGTGACGACGATCAGCTCCGGGTTGTCCCGGGCGACGAGGGAGCGGATCTGCTCCGCGACCCGGCCGGAGAGGGCGAGCGAGGGCGGGTTGCTCGGGTTGACCAGGCAGACCATCTTCACCGAGGGGTCGGCCAGCTTGGCGACCTCCTCCTCCGGATACCGCCACTGCCGGACCCCGGACTCGGCGAACGCGCTCGCCTTCACCTGGACGATGTCGAAGCCGTAGGTGTCCAGTCGGGGGATCTCGATGTACGGCGTGAAGACCGGCACCATCAGGGCGATCCGGTCGCCGCGCTGCAGGACGCCGTTCTTCAGCAGGGAGTCGAAGATGTAGCACATCGCCGCCGTGCCGCCCTCGGTGGTGAAGAGGCGCAGGGGGCTCTCAGGGAGGGTGCCGCCGTACATCTCCTGGGCGAGGTAGCCGCGGACGACCTCCTCGGTGTGGGGCAGGACGCGGTCGGGGACCGGGTAGTTGTCGCCGGTGACGGCGTCGGCCAGTTCGTGGACGAAGGAGTCGGCGTCGAAGCCGAACCGGTCCAGGCCCAGCCGCACGCAGGACTCCAGCAGTTCGATGCCGGGCAGGCCGGGGTGGCGGCGGGCGAAGGCGTCGAACCGTTCCTTCGCCCCCGCCTTCTCGGGCATTCCGCCGAGGTTGTCCGCCGTCCAGACCCGCCGGGACTCCTCGACGGCGAAGTAGCCGAGCGCGTGGAACGCCTCGCGCGGGCCGCTCGCCACCCAGTTGGGGTTGCCGCGCCCGGCGTTGAGCATCTGGACGGTGGACTTGTCCTTCTGCCCGGGCTCGCCGGCCTGCTTCTCCTCGGCCAGGCGGATGAAGACGTTCTTCAGCTCGAAGGGGGAGAGCTGGGCGTAGGACTTGATCTGCTCGCGGGACTCGCGTGCCTGGGTCATGGGGTACTCCGCAGGTCCGGGGGAGGGGAGGGGTCAGGAGCCGAGGACGCCCACCAGGAGCGGGCCGGTGAGCGGCAGGAGGAAGTTGGAGAGGGTGTAGGTGATCGTGTAGCCGATCAGCGGGACGCTGGAGCGGGCCACCTGGGTGATGGCGGTGATCGCCGGGGTCGAGCACTGCTGGCCCGCGATGGCGCCGATCAGCAGCGGCTTCTCGATCTTCAGCAGGCGGTTGCCGATGAGCAGGGACACGGTGGCGGGGACCAGCACCATCGCGATCCCGGCCACCGGCAGCAGCGCCCCGTACTCCTTGATCAGCGGCCACGCCTGCGGGCCGGAGGCCAGCCCCGTGCAGGCGATGAAGACGGCGAGGCCCATGTCCTTCAGGGTCGTCGCGGCCTGCGGGGGATAGGCGCCGAAGGTCGGGCGGAGCGAGCGCAGCCAGCCGAAGACCAGCCCCGCCACCAGGCAGCCGCCGCCGGTGCCCAGCGAGAGCGGCACATCGCCGAACTTGACCACGATCTGCCCGAGCAGCGACCCGGCGACGATGCCGAAGCCGAGGTAGATGAAGTCGGTGGCGTCGTTCTTCACCACCGCCCCGAGCTTCGCCACCACCCGGTCCAGCCCGGCCCGCGCCCCGACCAGGGTGAGGATGTCGCCCCGGCGGACCTCGGTCTCGGGCGCCGCCGGGATGTCCTGGTCGCCCCGGAGGACATCGGTGACGTAGACGCCGTCACGGCGGAACTCGGGGTGCCGGGCCACCAGGGAGTCGATGCTGTGGCCGACGGTCGCCTTGTCGGTGACGGCGACCTGCTGGGTGGCGAGCGGGGTGTCCAGCCCCGGTACGGCCGCCGTCTCCGGGCCGATCTCGCGGCCCGCCTCGATGGTGTCGGGCCGCAGCCCGACGACCATGACGAGGTCGGAGAGGGTCAGCTTCAGCCCGGGGTCGGGGGTGAGCCGCTTGGCGCCGCGCTGCACCGCCTCCACCGTCACCCGCCCGCTCAGCGCCTCCTGGACGGAGCCGACGGTGCGCCCGTCGGCCCGGGTGACCAGGAAGGTCCGCCCCACCACGTCGGGCATCGCCTCCCGCTGCCCGGACTCCAGACCGCCCTGGTTCCCGCGCATCCGCTGCCACCACTCGCGGGAGGCGTCGGCCAGGTTGATCCGGAGCAGCATCGGCATGATCTGGCTGGTGTAGATCACGATGGTGATCAGGCCGAAGAGGTAGCAGACCGTGTACGCGGTGGCCACGTGCCCCTGGTACTGCTCGATCTGGCCGGCCGTCAGCCCGTCGAGCTTGCCGATCGCCTCGGTGGCCGTGCCGACCACGGCCGACTCGGTGGCGGCACCGGCGAGGATGCCGGAGGCGGTGCCCACGTCCAGGTCGAAGGACTTGGCGAGGCCGAAGGCGATGCCGAGCACGCAGACCAGCTCGACCAGGCAGAGCACGAAGAAGCGCAGGCTGCGCCGGTTGAGGTTGGCGAAGAACTGGGGGCCCGCCATGTACCCCAGCGAGAAGATGAACAGGGCGAAGAAGACGCTCCGCACGTCGTCGCCGACCGAGACGTGCTGGGTGCCCAGGAGCAGCGAGACGATCAGCGTGCCGCAGATCCCGCCGAGGGTGATCGGGCCGACGCGCAGCTTGCCGAGGAGGTATCCGGCGGCCAGCGACAGGAACAGGGCCAGCTCGGGGTGGTCGCGGATGATGCCCATGGCGCCTCAGCGCCGGGCGGGAGCGGTCAGAACGGGCGGAAGGTGCACGAAAGGGAGTTAAGCGGCTTCCCGTCGCCCGGGGACGGAGCCGCGCCGGGGCCCGGCAGGCGGGAGAATGGGCGGGTGGCGGCGCGGGGTCAGAACCCGCGCCACCACCCGCCCCGGCTCCGGGAGGATCAGCCCGCGTCGGGCTCCGGGCGGAAGTCCGCCGGGGGCAGCACGCCGTCCCGGGCCGCCCGCGCGTACCAGTGGGCGCTCGACCGCGGGGTGCGCACCTGCGTGTCGTAGTCCACGTGGACCGCGCCGAACCGCTTGCCGTAGCCGTAGGACCACTCGAAGTTGTCCAGCAGCGACCAGAGGTAGTAGCCGCGCACGTCGGCGCCGTCGCGGATCGCGTCCAGCACCGCCGAGAGGTGGCCGTGCAGGTAGCGGATGCGGTCCGGGTCGTGGAACCGGCCCTGGGCGTCGGGCGCGTCCGGGTAGGCCGCGCCGTTCTCGGTGACCAGCAGCGGCACGCCCGGCGCCTCGGCCGCGTACTTGGTGAGCAGGTCGTACAGGCCGGTCGGGTCGACGCCCCAGCCCATCGCGGTCCGCTCGCCCTGCGCCTGGTGGAAGGTGATGTCGTCGGCGGCCGGCCACGGCGAGTGGGCGCTCGCCCCGTGTCCGTCGTCGCGCGGCCCGTCCACCCGGCCGCCGGAGACGATCGCCGGGGCGTAGTAGTTGATGCCCAGCAGGTCCAGCGGCTGGCAGGCCGTCCGGGCGTCGCCGTCCTGGACGAAGGACCAGTCGGTGAGCCGCGCGGTGTCCGCGAGGAGGTCCTCCGGGTACGCGCCGTGCAGCATCGGCCCGGTGAAGACCCGGTTGGCCAGCGCGTCGATGCGGCGCCGCGCGTCCTCGTCCTCCGGCGCGGCCGTACGGGCCCGCACCGCGCTCGGGTTGAGGCTCACCGCGATCTTCGGCGTGCGCCCGGCCGGCACCGAGGCCCGCAGCGCCTGCGCGCCCAGACCGTGCGCCAGGTTGAGGTGGTGGGCGGCGCGCAGGGCGTCGACCGGGTCGGTGCGGCCGGGGGCGTGCACCCCGGAGCCGTAGCCGAGGAAGGCGCTGCACCAGGGCTCGTTGAGGGTGGTGAACAGCTCGACGCGGTCGCCGAGCGCCTCGCCGACGAGGGCCGCGTACTCGGCGAACCGGTACGCGGTCTCCCGCTCGGGCCAGCCGCCGGCGTCCTCCAGCTCCTGCGGCAGGTCCCAGTGGTACAGCGTCACCATCGGCCGGATGCCGCGGGCCAGCAGGTCGTCGGTGAGCCGCCGGTAGAAGTCGAGGCCGCGTCGCTCGGCGGGGCCGCGCCCGGTCGGCTGCACCCGCGACCAGGAGACGGAGAAGCGGTACGTGCCGAGGCCGAGCCTGGCCATCAGCGCCACGTCCTCGGCGCTGCGGTGGTAGTGGTCGACGGCGACGTCACCGGTGTCGCCGTTCTCCGTCTTCCCCGGGGTGTGGCTGAAGGTGTCCCAGATCGACGGGGTCCGGCCGTCCTCGGCCACCGCCCCCTCGATCTGGTACGAGGCGGTCGCCGCGCCCCAGAGGAAGTCGGTGGGGAATCTGCCCTGCCGGGCCAGGGCGGCCGCCTCCCCGGGCACCTCCCCGGTGGTGGGCGTGGCGGAGGTGGCTGCGGTGGGGACTGAGGTCAAGACGTACTCCCGTTCTCACTTGGGGTGGGGGAAGGGCGGGGCGGGCGGCGGGTGGTCGGGCCCGCCGCCCGGGGGTGTCCTCAAGGGCCGCTCAGCCCTTCACCGCGCCCTGCATGATGCCGCCGACGATCTGCTTGCCGAAGACCACGAAGGCGATCAGCAGCGGCAGGGTGCCCAGCAGCGCGCCGGCCATGATCACCGACTGGTCGGGGATGTACCCCCGGCCCAGGCCGGTGAGGGCCACCTGCACCGTGGGGCTGCCGTTCTGGGTCAGCGCGATGATCGGCCAGAAGAAGTCGTTCCAGGACTGCACGAAGGTCAGCATCCCGAGCACCGCCATCGCGGGCCGGGCCGCCGGGAAGACCACGTGCCACAGGACCCGCAGGCTGTTGGCGCCGTCGACCCGGGCCGCCTCGATGATCTCGGTGGGCAGCGCCTGGAGCAGGTACTGCCGCATGAAGAAGACACCGAAGGCGGTGACCAGGGTCGGCAGGATGACCGCCTGGAGCTGGTCGGACCAGGAGAGCTTGGCCACCATCATGTACAGCGGTACGACGCTGAGCTGGGGCGGCACCATCATCGTGCCGATCACCAGCAGCAGCAGCGCGTTCTTGAACCGGAACCGCAGCTTGGCGAAGGCGAACCCGGCCAGGGTCGAGAAGAGCACCGTGCCGACGGAGACCGTGCCGGCCACCACCAGGGTGTTCAGCAGGGCCGACCCCATGTTGGCGTCGGTCCAGGCGATCTCCAGGTTCTTGAAGAGGTTCCCGCCGAACCAGAAGGGCGGCGGGGTCTCGGCCAGCCGCGTGTTGTTCCGCGAGGCCGCGATGGCCGTCCAGACCAGCGGGAAGAGCGAGATGAAGGTGACCACGCCGAGCACGGCGTACGTGATCCGGCCGCCGTGCAGCTGGCGCCCGGCCCCGCTGCGGCGCGGCCGCCGGGACCGCTTCCCGGGCGGCGTGGCGAGGGTGCGGGGAGCGGAGTCCTCGCGGGCGGGCGATGGTGCGATGCTCATGCTTTCCCCTCGCCTCGGCGCAGCCACCGGGTGACCGCGAGAGAGACCAGCCCGATCACGATCAGCAGCAGGAACATGGCCCAGGCGATGGCGGACGCCCGGCCCAGGTGCAGGTTGGTCCAGCCCTGCTCGTACAGGTACAGGCCGAGGGTCTGGAACTGGTGCTCGGAGCCGCCCGTCGCCCCGCCGCCGCCGTTGAAGAGCAGCGGCTCGCCGAAGAGCTGGATGGCGCCGATGGTCGAGACGACCACGGTGAACAGGATGGTCGGCCGCAGCGAGGGCAGCGTCACGTGCAGGAACTGCTGCCAGCGCGAGGCGCCGTCCAGGGCCGCCGACTCGTACAGGTCGGAGGGGATGGACTGCATCGCGGCCAGGTAGATCAGCGCGTTGTAGCCCGTCCAGCGCCACACGACGATGGAGGAGACGGCCAGTTGTGAGGTGAAGCTGCCGTTCTGCCAGTCGATGTGCTCGAAACCGGCCAGTGACAGGAACCAGTTGATCATCCCGTAGTCGCGGCCGAAGAGCATGACGAAGACCAGGGTCGCCGCCGCCACCGAGGTGGCGTACGGGGTGAGCGCCGCCACCCGGAAGAACATCGAGCCGCGCAGCCGGTAGTTGAGCAGATGGGCGATGCCCAGGGCCATCAGCAGCTGCGGCACCGTGGAGAGGATGCCGATGGTGAAGGTGTTCTGGAGCGCGTTCCAGAAGAACTCGTCGTCGAGCAGGCGCGTGTAGTTGCGCAGCCCGATCCACTCCATGTCGTTGGGGGCCGTCAGCTCCACCCGGTGGAGCGAGGCCCACCCGGTGTAGAGCAGCGGGAAGAGACCGAAGGCCGCGAAGAAGAGGAAGAACGGCGCGATGAACGCGTACGGACTCCACTTCACGTCCCGCCGGTACCAGCGGGAGCGCCGCTCGCGCCGCCGGTCGGCCGCTTCCCTGCCGGGGTCCTGGGGCGGCCCCGAGGCCACCGCCACCCCGCTCGCGGGGGCCGCCGCGCCCTCCTCCACCGAGGAGGGCGCGGCCGCCGAGAATTCACTCGCCATCGTGGGTCACTGGTCCAGTGCGTTGTCGATCGCCTTGACCGCGGCCTTCCAGCCCTCCTCGGAGGACTTGCCCTTCTGGTCGACCTGGAGCATGCCCACGTCGGCCAGGTTCTGCGCGATCACCAGGTCCTTCGGGCCGAGGATCTGCACCGGGGCGCCCTCGGCGGCCTGGGCGAAGATCTTGCCGATCGGCGCGTCGTCGAAGTACTCGTGCTTGGCGTCGGCGATCTCCGGCAGGTCGTAGGCGGCCTGCGCGCTCGGGAAGGAGCCGCGCTCGGCGAAGAGCTTCGCCTGCTGCTTCGGCGCGGTCAGCCACGCCGCGAGCTTGGCCGCCTCCTCCTTGTTCTTGCCGGCCGAGGGGACCGTCAGGAAGGAGCCGCCCCAGTTGCTGGGCTTCGGCGCCTGGGCGACGTCCCACTTGTCGGCGCCCTTCTCACCGCCCTTGTCCTGGATGTAGCCGAGCATCCACGCCGGGCAGGAGACCGTGGCGAAGGTGCCGTTGGAGAAGCCCTGGTCCCAGCCGGGGGTGAACTGCTGGAGCTTGGCGGTCAGTCCCTCGGAGGCGAACTCGGCTGCCAGGTCCCAGGCTTCCTTCACCGCCGGGTTCGACTTGTAGACGACCTCGCCCTTGTCGTCGTAGTAGCGGGTCTCGCTGCTGCCGGTCACCGCGGCCATCACACCGGGCGCGCCGTCGACGAACTTGGCGCCCTTGGGAGCCTTCTTCTGGAACTCCTTGCCGGCTTCCAGGTACTTGTCCCAGTCGCCCGCCCACAACTTGCCGACCTCCTCGCGGTCGGTCGGCAGGCCCGCCTTCTCGAAGAGGTCCTTGCGGTAGCAGATGCCCTGCGGACCGATGTCCGTGCCGAGCCCCACCGTCTTGCCCGCCTCGGTGGTGCCCTGCGCCCACTTCCACTCCAGGAAGGCGGCCTTGTCGGCGCCGGGGGCCTTGGAGAGGTCCTCCAGCTTGTCGCCCTGGGTCTGGACGATCTCCGCGATGTTGTTGGCCTCGACGGCCTGGATGTCGGCGAGACCGCTGCCGGTGCCCAGGTGGGTGAGGAGCTGCGGGTAGTAGTTCTCGTTCCGCTCGATGGACGTCTGCTTGATGACGACGTCCTTGTTCTCCTTCATGTACTGGTCGTAGAGTCCGGCCTCCTTGAGGCCGAACGCACCGAAGACCCCGACGGTCAGCGTGGTCTTCCCCTGGTCCGAACCGGCATCGCCCCCGGCGGCCTCGGGCTCGTCGTCCGACGCGCAGCCCGCGAGCAGGCTGGTCCCCAGGGCGGCGACGGCCGCCAGGACCACCGCCTTGCGGGCCGTACGGCTTCTCGTACGCATGGTGCGCATGGTCTCCTCCTGACGCCGGTCCGGTCCCGGCCCGTCAACCCCCTTGCGGGCGGCTGAAGTCGGCTCCTCCGGGTCGAACCAGGGAATGTACGGGTGTTGGAGTGGCAGCTAGGGTGGGAGCGCTCCCACCCGTGATGTCGTGAAGAGTCGCGGCTGCGGGCAGGAGTGTCAAGACACATGACGCCGCCAGGTCCGGTCGGTTGTCGGGGCTCCTTCGCGAATACCCGGCCCTTCAGGGCGAAACGGCGCCTGTCGTCCCCTGATCGGCACCCGCCGCTCACATGGAATCCGATACGATGTGAGAATGCAGCAAGTAAAGCGGGCGTTCAAGTACCGCTTCTACCCCACGGACGAGCAGGCGGCCGAGCTGTCCCGCACGTTCGGCTGCGTCCGCCTGGTGTACAACAAGGCGCTGGAGGAGCGCACGCGGGCCTGGTACACGGAGCGGCGCCGCGTCTCCTACGTGCAGTCGTCGGCCGCTCTGACGGAGTGGAAGAAGACCGAGGAGCTGGCCTTTCTGGCGGAGGTGTCCTCCGTTCCGCTCCAGCAGGCACTGCGTCACCTCCAGACCGGGTTCGGGAACTTCTTCGCCAAGCGGGCGCAGTACCCGCGCTTCAAGAGCCGGAAGAAGTCCCGGGCGTCGGCCGAGTACACCCGCAGCGCTTTCAAGTGGCGCGACGGGCAACTGACTCTGGCGAAGATGGCGGAGCCGCTGGGCATCCGCTGGTCGCGTCCGCTTCCCGAAGGCGCGGAGCCGACGACGGTGACCGTGTCCCGCGACGCCGCAGGGCGTTGGTTCGTGTCTCTGCTGTGCGAGGACTCCCTCCCCTCCGCACCGGCTACCTCGGCGGCCGTGGGTATCGATGCCGGGATCACCTCCCTCGTCACGCTGTCCACCGGGGAGAAGATCACCAATCCCCGGCATGAGCGCCGTGATCGCGCCCGCCTGGCCAAAGCCCAGCGTGAGCTGTCCCGTAAGATGAAGGGCTCGGCGAACAGGGAGAAGGCCCGGCGCGCGGTCGCCAGGGTCCACGCACGGATCGCCGACCGGCGCCGCGATTCCCTGCACAAACTGTCCACCCGCCTCGTCCGTGAGAACCAAACGGTCGTGATCGAGGACCTCACCGTCCGCAACCTGCTGAAGAACGGCACGCTCGCGCGCGCCATCTCCGACGCTTCGTGGACGCAACTCCGCTCCATGCTGGAGTACAAGTGCGCCTGGTACGGGCGCGAACTCGTCGTGATCGACCGCTGGTTCCCGTCCAGCAAGCTGTGCGGGAACTGCGGCACGGTCCGTGCGAGGCTGCCGTTGAACGTCCGCGAGTGGACGTGTGACTGCGGCGCCGTGCACGACCGCGACGTGAACGCGGCAGGCAACATCCTGGCCGCCGGGCTGGCGGCGTCTGCCTGTGGAGACGGTGTAAGACCTCAACGGGAGTCCTCCCGGACGGGGCGGTCGTCGGTGAAGCAGGAACCCCAGCGGGCGACCGCTGGAATCCCCCGCCATTAGGCAGGGGAGGAAGTCAACGGGCTGTTACGGTCTCCTCCGATCCTGGGGCACGACACGGGCGCGTGCCCACTACTGGGAGGCAACGGATGACGGCTGGTCGGAGCAACGGGCGCAGCGGGGGCCGCCCCACCCTCGAAGAGGTCGCCGCCCGCGCCGGGGTCGGCCGAGGCACGGTCTCCCGCGTCATCAACGGCTCCCCCCGCGTCAGCGAGGCCACCCGCGCCGCCGTCGAGGCCGCCGTCGCGGAACTGGGTTACGTCCCGAACACCGCCGCCCGCGCCCTGGCCGCCAACCGCACCGACGCCATCGCCCTGGTCGTCCCCGAACCCGAGACCCGCTTCTTCACCGAGCCGTACTTCTCCGACATCCTCAGCGGCATCGGCGCCGCCCTCGGCCCGACCGACCTCCAGCTCCTCCTCACCTTCGCCGACGGCGCCCGCGAACGACGCCGCCTCGCCCAGTACCTCGCCGCCCACCGCGTCGACGGCGTCCTCCTGGTCTCCGTCCACGCCGACGACCCGCTGCCCGACCTCCTCTCCCAGCTGGAGATCCCCGCCGTCATCAGCGGCCGCCGCAGCGAGGACGAGCCGCTGGCCTCCGTCGACACCGACAACTACTCCGGCGCCCGCGCCGCCGTCACCCACCTGCTGGAGCGGGGCCGCACCACCATCGCCACCATCAGCGGCCGCCTCGACGTCTACGGCGCCCAGCGCCGCCTCGACGGCTACCGCTCCGCCCTCGGCGACGCCGGCCGGCCCCCCGAGGACAGCCTGGTCGCCGCCGGCGACTTCACCGAGGAGGGCGGCCGCCAGGCCATGCGCCTCCTCCTCGACCGCCACCCGGAACTCGACGCCGTCTTCGCCTGCTCCGACGTGATGGCCGCCGGCGCCCTCCAGGTGCTGCGCGAGGCCGGCCGCCGCATCCCCGAGGACGTCGCCCTGGTCGGCTTCGACGACTCCGCCGTCGCCCGCCTGATGGACCCTCCGCTCACCTCCGTCCGCCAGCCCACCGCCGCCATGGGCCGCGCCATGACCGAGGCGCTCCTCGCCGAGATCGCCGAGGGCCGCCCCGACAGCTCCCGGCTGCGCAGACCCCGGCAGGTCGTCCTGAACACGGAGTTGGTGGTGCGGGCCTCGTCCTGAGCCGGTCGCGGCACCGGCGCGTGGTGCACCGGGGGCGCGCGGCCGAGCCTCCCGCCCCCGGCCCACCCCGCGCCGTACCATCCCTCGGGTGGAACTCCCCGACTACCTGATCAGGCTCCAGCGCGCGGCCGACGACGAGGGGCGCCGGCTCGAACACCTCGACGAGGACGAGCGGGACGCGGCGCGGCGCCTCTACTTCAACGCCGCGGCCGAGGTCGACGTGGCCGTACGCGACTTCGCCGCCACCGCCGGACTCGACCGCCACACCGTGGAGAAGGAACTGCGCCAGCAGGCCCGCCAGCCCCCCACGGAGTGAGCGCGGCCCGTTGTCGTACCCCCCAAGTACGGTCGGCTCCATGAACACCCGTACGGACACCGCGCCCCGCCCCGCCGCCGTGGTCAACGCCGAGATCCGCGCCCTCCTCATGCGCCGCGGCGGCCTGACCCCCACCGAGCGCGCGGCGTACGAGCGGCTGCTCGTCGAGTGGGCCCAGGCGGTCCGCGCCGAGGTGGTCGTCGCGGCCTGACCCGTCCGCAACCGCCATGCCCTCTTCCTCGTCATGATCGACAAAGGTCAGGCGAGCGAGAGGCACCCCGTGAGCAGGCAGAAGAGCAGGCGGGGAGCCGCCCCGGCAGCCCGAGGACGGCGTCCCCCTGCGCCCCGGAGGCGCCCCCGCCACCGTCCTCGTCAAGCTCTGCAACACCACGGACCGGCCGCTGACCGGCATCGCCCTCTCCGCCCAGCTGGAGTGGACCGACGCGGGCGAGCGCGACCCCCGGCTGGAGGTGGAGCACCGGGAGACCCCGGACGGCCAGTGGCGCACCGCCGACCTGGTCGTCGCCAACGACTACGAGCCGCTCAGGGGCGCCGACGCCGCCCGCGACCTGGCCCCGGGAGCGACCCGGGTCGTCGAGTACCGGTTCAGCGCCGCCGAGGAAGCCCCCTCCGGCGCTCAGCCGCTGATGATCCAGGCCGTCCGGACCGACGAGCGGCGCAGCGGCGGTCTGGCCGGACTGCGGCTGAGCGTGCTACCCACGGACTGACGCCCGGTCACCGGAGCGCGGCCCGTACGTTCACCACCCACGGCCAGTTTCGTCACCCGTCGCCGCCATGTGCACGACCCGCTCCGCCCGTGCCCGTCACGCGGCCCCGCATACCCGCTCCGCGCCGCTGCGGGATCAGCCTGCGGGCGGCCACGGCGACCGTCCCCCGACCCGGCGCTCCTGAGTGCCCGCCCCGACCGCCGGCGGCAGCTATGGCGCCGTACGGCCTCAGAGGCGCGGTGCGGCTCAGCCCGCGTGTTGCAGGACGTCGGCGGCGACCTTCTTCTCCAGGGCGGCCCGGACCAGTGCGGCGGCGAGGACGGCCGGGCCCGCGTCCCCGGCGAGGCGGGCCAGGCGCTTCGGGTCCTGGGGGAGGCCGAGCCGCTCGGCGCCCTGGCGGGCCTTGCCGTCGAAGCGGGGCGCGTACTCGGGCCAGACGGCCTGGGCCTCGCGCAGGAAGATGCCGGCGCCCGCGGGGCCCATGCCCGGGGTCTCCCGCAGGCCCTGGACGAGGGTCTGCTCGTCGCCGTCGGCCTCCTCGCGGAGCTGCCGCAGGTCCCCCCGGTGTGCGTCGAGGAGCAGTTCGGCACCGTCGCCGAGCTGGGTCGCGGTCCGCTCGTCGTACCGCCGGTAACCGCCCTCGCCGAGGGCGTCCACCCGCTCCTGCCAGCTCGCGTCGGCCATGGTGCGCGGATTGCGCATCCCGTCGTGGAACAGGGCGCGGGCGGCGGCCACCGCGACGGAGGCCCGGATGCGGGCGCTGAGCAGGGAACTGAGGACGAGCAACTGGTAGAGCGGCTGCGGGGTGTCCTTGAGGGTGATCCCCGCCTCCCGCGCGTAGGTGCTGCCGTGCCGGTCGAGGAGGGTGGCGGCGACGGCGGACTGCGAAGCACTCACGTCCGGTCTCCCTTCGTACGAGGCGTACGTGTCCTTGGGGGCGTGCCTGCTTCCCACTGTGGCGCGGATCGGGCGGGGTCGCGCGGGGAGCGGCCCGCGGGGGAACGCCAAGAGCCCCGTCCTGATCTCTCAGGACGGGGCTCTTGGCCACAGGGTGAGTGACGGGACTTGAACCCGCGGCCACCTGGACCACAACCAGGTGCTCTACCAACTGAGCTACACCCACCGCGTCCGGTCGTTTCCGACCGGCCGAGAAAAAGTGTACAGGGTCCGAGGGGGTGCTCGCGCACACCTTTTCCCGGGGGCCGCGCGGGGCCTTATTCCGAGGTCAGCACGTGCTGGGCGGCGATCGCCTTCGCGGTGTCGGAGTCGGGCCCGGGCTGCGGCACGAAGATCGCCTCGCGGTAGTAGCGCAGCTCGGCGATGGACTCGCGGATGTCGGCGAGGGCGCGGTGGTTGCCGTTCTTGTCGGGGCTGTTGAAGTAGGCCCGCGGGTACCACCGGCGCGCCAGCTCCTTCACCGAGGAGACGTCCACGATGCGGTAGTGGAGGTACCCCTCCAGCGCCGCCATGTCCCGCGCGAGGAAGTTCCGGTCGGTGCCGACCGAGTTCCCGCACAGCGGAGCCTTGCCGGGCTCCTTGACGTGCTCACGGACGTACGCGAGGACCTGCGCCTCCGCGTCGGCCAGCGTGGTGCCCTCCGCCAGCTCGGCGAGGAGCCCGGAGGAGGTGTGCATCTTGCGCACCACCTCGGGCATGGTCTCCAGCGCCTCGTCCGGCGGACGGATCACGATGTCCACGCCGTCGCCGAGCACGTTCAGTTCCGAGTCGGTGACCAGCGCGGCCACCTCGATGAGTGCGTCGTCCGCCAGCGAGAGCCCGGTCATCTCGCAGTCGATCCACACCATGCGGTCGTTCATACGGCTCAGCCTAGGCCCTGTCCGCGAAAACCCGTCCGGCCCGTGCGGGGTCCGGCACACACCGGGAAGTGCGTGCCGGACCCCGAGGGCCGGAGCTGTCCTCTCTCAGACGCCGCCCAGCGGACGTTCCCGCTGGCCCGGGAGTGCCGCGCGCCCCTGGAGGTACGCCTCCGGTGCTCCCCGGCCCGGGTCGCCGTGGTGGGCGCCGACTCCCTGCGGCGTCCGGCGCAGCTGCGGCGGGAGCGGCCCGTCGAAGACCTGCACCGGCTGCGTGGGCTGCACCGGCTCGGGCCGCTGCTGCTCCTGCTGCGGACGGCGGGCCCGGTAGGCGGCCCGGTACGCGGCGGGGGAGGAGCCGAGCTGGCGGCGGAAGTGCCCGCGCAGCGCGACCGGCGACCGGAAGCCGCAACGGCCCGCGACCTCGTCCACCGAGTAGTCGGAGGTCTCCAGGAGCCGCTGCGCCTGCAGCACGCGCTGGGTGATGAGCCACTGGAGCGGGGCGCTGCCGGTCAGCGAACGGAAGCGCCGGTCGAAGGTCCGGCGGCTCATGTACGCGCGTGCGGCCAGCGTCTCCACGTCGAACTGCTCGTGGAGGTGCTCCAGCGCCCAGGCGACGACCTCGGCCAGCGGGTCGGCGCCGATCTCCTCCGGTAAAGACCTGTCGAGGTAGCGCTCCTGCCCGCCCGCCCGGCGCGGCGGCACGACCAGGCGGCGCGCCAGGGCGCCCGCGGCCTCGCTGCCGTGATCGGTCCGGACGATGTGCAGGCAGAGATCGATCCCGGCGGCGGTGCCCGCCGAGGTGAGCACGTCCCCGTCGTCGACGAAGAGCTCCCGCGGGTCGACGTGGACCGAGGGGTAGCGCTTGGCCAGCGTCGGCGCGTACATCCAGTGCGTGGTGGCCGGCCTGCCGTCGAGCAGCCCGGCGGCGGCCAGGACGAACGCGCCGGTGCACAGCCCGACGATGCGCGCGCCCTCCTCGTGCGCCCGGCGCAGCGCGTCCAGCGCGGCGGCGGGCGGGGGTGAGGTGATGGACCGCCAGGCGGGCACCACCACCGTCCCTGCCCGGGCGAGGGCCTCCAGGCCCTGAGGCGCCGTCAGTTCCAGTCCGCCGGTGGTCCGTAGCGGTCCGTCCTCGCCGGCGCAGACCAGCAGCCGGTAGCGCGGCACGCCCGCGTCCTGGCGGTCGATGCCGAAGACGGAGAGCGGGATGGAACTCTCGAAGATGGGACCGCCGCTGAAGAGGAGAACCGCGACGATCTCCTTGCGGCGCCGCCCGGAGAGTTTGCGGCCCGCGAGGTCCGCCGTGACGGTGGAGTCGTGGCTCATGTGACTAAGCCCCCCTCGGTGGCCGTGACACTCCAGTCCTGTCGGATCTGTCGCTCCTGCACGTTTCCCCTCGGTCCTGCGCGTGTCCCCCGCCATAAGACAGTCATGATCGAATCTACTGTGTCCCGTGGTGCCACCGTGACCAGTTGAGCAGACGCCGGAATGTCGACAAGGCAACGTGGCGTGAAGCATTCGATCACGAAGCGTCGCACTCCAGGGCTCGACTGGGAAGTGCGTCTGCGGCGGGTGGCCGGTCCCCGTAGGGTGCGAACGCCTCGCACGGTCCTGTCCTCGCAGGTCGTGCCGGGGGTGACGGGGGTCCACCCACCCTGGTGCAACGGTTCGTCAACTTGGCTGAAAACATACGGGCGCGTGCGTGCGAACCGGTCAGCTCTCCGGTGTACGAAAAGTGCGCCCCCTGACCGCCCCCCGTGCGCCCCTCTCGCCCCTACCTGGGAACGTCTCCCGCGGCGCTCCGGGCGCCCGTCGCGCCGCCCCGCTCCGCCCGGCGCAACAACAGCCGGCAGATCCCGGTCACCGCGGCCAGTACCGGTGCCACCCACATCACGCCGCCCGCCGACGCCCCGTAGACCACCAGGACCACCGGGGCGAGGACGCAGCCGAAGGCGGCCCAGCGGACGGCGGTGCTCACCGGGGCCGGTCCGGCACCCCGTGCCGCCGTGGAGGCCGCGGGCGCGCAGGCCGCGCGGGGTGCGGTGCGGGCCCCGGGGAGGCCGCGTGGGGCCCTGGCGCCCGCGCAGGCGGTTCCCGGTGCCCGCGCGCCGCGTTCCGGCGCCCGTGCGGGCGGGGGGCCGGGGAGGAGGGCGGCGGGGTCCGGGCCGGAGACGTGGGGGACGGGCACGAGGGGCTCCCAGGGTGGGCGGGTACGCCGGTTCAACGCTCCGCCCGCGCCCGGGTCACAGCGGGGCGGCGCGGGCTGGGCCGACCCGGGGACCCCGTGTCCCCCGGGCGGCGGGGGCCGTCCGGCCGTTGCGATCGGGGCGCCGCTCGGGCATGCTCCGTCCAGCGCGCCGCCCGGCGGTGGCGTCCGGAGGGGCTTCACCGGGCCGGTTCGGGTCCCTCCGGGAGCTTTCGCCGGGCGGTGCGCGCCGGTCCGTGAGAACGGCGCATGGGCGGGCCCTCTTCTGGGTACGGGCCGGGCAAGGTCCGAACGCGGGAGAAGTGGCGCCGTACTCTTGGGGCGAGTGGTTGGGAAGATGCTTCCCGGACACAGCGGGCCGGTCCCTCGGGCCGGTCGTCGCCCCTCCGGGCGCCGTCGGCACCGCCGCTCGACCTCCGGACCCGGGGTTCCCCCCGGAGCCGTGCTCACTCCGTCAGCCGTCCCCTTCCCACGAGTCCCCCAAGGACCTCTCCCGCCGAGACACCGATGGCCGGTCACGAATCCTTTGAATCAGCGGACCGCAAGCGGCAGGTGGCCGATCCCTCGGCCCAGCCCCTGGCGGCGGAAGAAACACGTCAGCCCTGCGACCCGGCCTTCCGGCACGGCGTCGTCGTCGGCTTCGACGGCTCGACCTCCAGCGAGCGCGCCCTCGCCTACGCGATCGGCATGGCCCGCCGCTCGGGCTCGGGCCTGATCATCGTCCACGTGGCCAACCGGCTGCCCACCACGGTGTGGGCCGGCTGCGAGCCGCCCGTCTTCGTCGACGTGCCCGACCACCGCACCGAGGTGCTGGGACTGGAGCTGGCCTGCGCCGAGTACCTCGGCGACGTGCCCTGGATCCTCGTCGAGCGCGGCGGCGACATCTGCCACGAGCTGGAGGAGGTCGGCACCGAGTACGAGGCCGACGCCGTCGTGGTCGGCTCCAGCCAGGGCGTCGTGGGGCGGCTCTTCGGCTCGGTCGCCGGGCGGCTGGCCCGGCGGGCGCGCAGACCGGTGGTCGTCATCCCCTGAGCCGGGGCGGCCCAGGGGACGACCGGACCGGCTACTCGACGGTGACGGACTTCGCCAGGTTGCGCGGCTTGTCGATGTCGCGGCCGAGCTTCAGCGCGGTGTGGTACGCCAGCAGCTGGAGCGGGATGCCCATGAGGATCGGGTCCAGCTCGTCCTCGTTCTTCGGCACCACGATGGTGTGGTCGGCCTTCTCCTGCTCGCGGTGGGCGACGGCGAGGATCTTGCCCTCGCGGGCCTTGATCTCCTCCAGCGCCGCCCGGTTCTTCTCCAGCAGGTCGTCGTCGGGGACGATCGCCACGGTCGGCATGGCCGGCTCGATCAGCGCCAGCGGGCCGTGCTTCAGCTCGGAGGCCGGGTACGCCTCGGCGTGGATGTACGAGACCTCCTTGAGCTTCAGCGAGGCCTCGCGGGCCACCGGATAGCCCCGCACGCGGCCGATGAAGAGCATCGAGCGGGCCTCGGTGAACTCCTCGGCCAGCTTCTCGATCTCGTCCTCGCGGGAGAGGATGTCGGCGATCTGCTCGGGCAGCTTGCGCAGGCCCGCGATGATCCGCTTGCCGTCGGCCACCGACAGGTCGCGGGTGCGGCCCAGGTGCAGCGCGAGCAGGCCGAAGGCGACCACGGTGTTGGTGAAGCACTTGGTGGAGACCACGCACACCTCGGGCCCGGCGTGCACGTACAGCCCGCCGTCGGCCTCGCGGGCGATGGCCGAGCCGACCACGTTGACCACGCCGAGGACGCGGGCGCCCTTGCGCTTCAGCTCCTGCACGGCGGCGAGCACGTCGTAGGTCTCGCCGGACTGGGAGACGGCGATGTAGAGCGTGTCCGGGTCGACCACCGGGTTGCGGTAGCGGAACTCCGAGGCCGGCTCGGCGTCGGCGGGGATGCGGGCCAGCTCCTCGATGAGCTGGGCGCCGATCTGGCCGGCGTGGTACGAGGTGCCGCAGCCCAGGATCTTGATCCGGCGGACCCCGCGCGCCTCACGGGCGTCGAGGTTGAGGCCGCCGAGGTGCACGGTGGAGAACCGGTCGTCGATCCGGCCGCGCAGCACCCGGTCGACCGCCTCGGCCTGCTCGAAGATCTCCTTGTGCATGTACGTGTCGTGGCCGCCCATGTCCCAGGACTCGGCCTCGTACTCCACCGTGGTGGGCGTGGCGGAGGTGCGCGAGCCCTCGGTGGTGTAGGTGCGGAAGTCGTCGGCCTTGAGGGTGGCCATCTCGCCGTCGTCCAGGGTGACGACCTGGCGGGTGTGGGAGACCAGGGCGGCGACGTCGGAGGCGACGAACATCTCCTTCTCGCCGATGCCGAGGACGACCGGGGAGCCGTTGCGGGCGACGACGATCCGGTCCGGGAAGTCGGCGTGCAGCACGGCGACGCCGTAGGTGCCCTCGATCTGGCCGACGGCCTCGCGGACCTTGCCCTCCAGGGTGTCGGCCTCGGAGCGGCCGATGAGGTGGGCGAGGACCTCGGTGTCGGTCTCGGAGAGGAAGACCACGCCGTCGGCGGTGAGCCGGGCGCGCAGGTCGGAGGCGTTGTCGAAGATGCCGTTGTGGACGACGGCGACCTTGGAGTCGGCGTCCAGGTGCGGGTGGGCGTTCTCGTCGTTGGGGGCGCCGTGGGTGGCCCAGCGGGTGTGCGCGATGCCGACGCTGCCCTTGAAGCGGGCCGGGACCCTGGCCTCCAGGTCGCGGACGCGCCCCTTGGCCTTGACCGACTTCAGCCCGGTCGACTTGGAGCCCGACTTGCCGTGGATGGCGATGCCGGCCGAGTCGTAACCCCGGTACTCCAGGCGCTGGAGGCCCTCCAGCAGCAGCGGCGCCACGTCGTCGCGACGGCCGATGTATCCCACGATTCCGCACATAGGTGAAACCCCTCCTGGACGTGTTCCGGCGGGCCGGTGGGCCCGCCCGGGTGCTCGGCGCTCCCGGCATGAGGGTGCCGGGCGGCCTGGTCAGCCGTAGACGATGCGGCGCAGCTGGCGCAGGGAGAGTGCCGGGGGCGCCACGGCCCTGCGCGGCAGCTCCTCGGCGATCCGCTCGAAGATCTCCGTGTTGCCCAGGCCCTGGGCCTGGAGTTCGCGGTGACGGCGGCGGACGCACTCCTCGGTCGTCTCGTCGAAGTACGCCAGGACGTCCATGACCACCCGGCCGGCCTCGCCGCGGCTCAGCGGCGTGGTGCGGACCAGGTGGTCGACCAGGTCGTCGTGGTTCGTACGGCGTTCGAGCACGGATCGATACTGGGTCGCGCGGACGGGTTTCGCAACATTCCTGCCCGATATCGGGCACGGGCGAGGGAGAAGTGGGGCGGAATGGGGGATTCCAGCGACTTCGCGCGCTCCGGCCGCCTCAGAGCAGGCGCAGCACCGCCTGCTTGGCGAGGCTGAACTCCTCATCGGTGAGCACCCCGTCCCGGTGCAGCTCGCCCAGCTCCCGCAGCCGGCGCAGCAGCGCGTCCGGGTCGTCGGCGGAGGCGGCCTGCGGGGCCGGGGCGGGCGGCAGCGGCAGCTGGGCGGGCGCCTCGGCCTTGTCGAGCGCGCCGGGGGAGCGCTCCGGCTCGCCCCGGGCCGCCAGCGCCACCAGGACCGCCGCCGCGACCAGCACGGCCGTGTGCTCCTTCTTCGACAGGCCCCACAGGTCCAGGGCGTGCGGATCGTGCTCGGGCGCCACGGTCTTGTCGCCGCCGGAGCGGGTGAGGAAGCGCAGGTGCCCGTTCTCCAGGCCCTGCGGGGGCACCCAGGCGACCCCGGTGAGATCGGCGAGGGCCAGCGTGGTCGGGCCGGCGGAGGTCTTGGTCTCCTTGCCCTTCCAGTTCCAGGTCAGCCGCACCTCGCGCCCGTCGAAGGCGGCCGTGCCGTCCCCGCCGCCGCCCGAGACCGGCAGGGCGGGACCGGGCAGCAGGAACCGCTCGACCGGGCCCTCGGGGATCTGCTCCAGCAGCAGCGCCTGGCGCACCTCGGCCACGAGGTACTCGGCCAGGTCCTCCCGGCCCGACTCGACCACCAGCCGGTACGGGTCGGCGCCCTCGGGCAGCCGTCCCTCGGCGGCGCGCACCACCGGGCAGGCCCCGTCCCGCAGCCGCAGTCTGAGCCGCCCGCCCTTGCGGTCCCGCTCGAAGGTGATCCCGGCGACGGCCGCCAGCGGCACCGCGACCTCGCCCAGCACCTGCCGTACCGGATGGGCCTTGGCGCCCGGCACGATCCGTATGCGCCCGTCCTCGTAGCTCCAGCTGCCGTCCCGCTGCGTGATCTCCGCCATGCGGGGATTCTTTCAGCACGAAGGGAACGGCGGGCGCCGCCCGGGGACCGTACCCGGGTGGCGCCCGCCGTGGCGCGGGGCGGGGCTCAGCGGCCCGCGAGGGGGTTGACCAGGTCGCCGACGAGCTGGAGGGCGCCCGAGGGGTCGGCCAGGTCGACCATCTGCTGGTTGTTGCGCAGCTGGAGCCGGTTGAGGCAGGAGAGGGCGAAGCTGGGCGCGAACATGTCGTACTGGGCGAACTTGTCGGCCAGCTGCGGCATGGACTCCTGGTACGCGCGGACGCTCTCCGCCGCCGTGCGCCAGAAGGTGTCCTCGTCGAGGACGCCCTCGCCGGCCAGGGTGGCGTTGAGGAAGCGCAGGTAGCAGTCGAAGACGTCGGTGAAGATCGAGAGGATCTTCATCTCCTCCGGCACCTCGGCCTTGATGCGCTCGACCGCGGGCGGCAGCACCGCGTCCGGGTCCATGACGCAGATCTCCTCGGCGATGTCCTTGAAGATCACCCGGTCGACCGCGCCGTCCTCGATGACGAGGATGACGTTCTCGCCGTGCGGCATGTACACCAGGTCGTACTGGTAGAAGGAGTGCAGCACCGGCACGAGGTAGGCGTCCAGGTAGCGGCGCAGCCACACCTCGGGGACCAGTCCCGACTCGGCGATCAGCGCGCCCGCCAGCGAGGCGCCGTCGGCGTCGGTGTGGAGCAGCGAGGCCATGGTGGCCAGCCGCTGTCCCTCGCCGAGCTGCGGCACCGGGCTCTCCCGCCAGAGCGCGGCCAGCATCTTGCGGTACGGCGAGTACCGGTCGGTGGCCCGCTCGTACTGGCGGTGGTGGTAGCCGATGGCGGCGCGCTCGCGGATGATCGAGAAGCGCGCGGCCCGGAAGACCTCGTCACCGGCGATGAGCTGGGCCAGCCAGTCGTTGATCGCCGGGGTGGCCTCCATGTAGGCGGCCGACAGGCCCCGCATGAAGCCCATGTTCAGCACCGACATCGCGGTCTTCACGTAGTGCTTGTCGGGGTGGCTGGTGTTGAAGAAGGTCCGGATCGACTGCTGCGCGAGGTACGCGTCGTCGCCCTCGCCGAGCAGGACCAGGCGCTGCTGGGCGACCTCGGCGGCGAAGGAGACGGAGAGCTTGTTCCACCACTGCCAGGGGTGGACCGGCAGCAGGTGGTAGTCGGCCAGGTCGAGCCCCTGGTCGGCCAGGGTGGCGGCGAACCGGGCCAGCGTCGCCGGGTCCAGCTCGCCCTTGACCAGCGTGTCGTAGTCGAGCCCGGCGCCGCTGGTGAAGGTGGAGCGGTCGCGGCGGGCGGCGAGCCAGAGCAGCCGGACCGGGGAGGCGGTCTCGGGGGCGTACTGGTGGTACTCGCGGACGTCGAAGCCGATCCGGCCGTTGTTGGCGACGAAGCAGGGGTGGCCCTCGGTCATCCCCGTCTCGATGGCCTGGAAGCCGGCGCGGGCCAGCTCGGCGGCGCTCGGGCGGGCCTGGGCCAGTTTCCAGGCGGCGCCGGAGAGGGTGGAGGAGATCTCCTCCAGGTAGACCGGGAGGATGGCGTCGCCGATGCCCAGCGCGGTCCGCGTGTCGAGGATGAAGTCGAGCGCGTCCAGGGGGAGTTCGATGCCGCCCTCGCCGTGCCGGGTGATCGAGTCGGCGGCGATGTCCCAGTGGTCCAGGCTCAGCAGTTTCGCCGCGAAGCGGTACTCGGTCACGCCGTCGTCGGTCACCACGCGGTGGGCGGTGCGGCCCTCGGCGTCGGGCTCGGCGCCGGGCAGCGGCTCGGGCTTCAGCAGCCGCTCGTGGGAGAACTCGGCGAGGCCCTTGCGGACCAGGTGGCGCCCGGCGGCGGCCCACAGCTCAGGGGTGAGGTGCGCGGTGGGGGCGGCGAGCTGGTCGGTGGGGGTGGTGTCACTCATCGGGGAGCCTGCTCCTTCGTGTCGTCCCCCGCCGGTACGGTCGCCGCCGCTTTCTTCGCCGCCTCGAAGGCGTCCCGGGTGCAGACGCTCAGGTACGCCTCCTTCTCGGGCTTGGCGATTTTCTCGACGATCTCGAAGCCGACGGCCTCGTTGAGCGCGTGGACGGCCGCGTTGCGCACGTCGGGCTCGACCACGACGCGGACGGTGTCGGGGTCGGCGAAGAGGTACTCCATGACCGCGAAGATCACCGCGCGGGTGAAGCCGTGCAGCGGCGTGTCGGTCGGCGCGCAGAGGAAGTGCATGCCGACGTCGCCGGGCTCGGGGCCGTAGAGGCCGACCAGCTCCACGTGGGCGGGGTCGTACCGCTCCATGAGGAAGGCCGGGGAGTCCTCGTACAGGCCGATGAAGGCGTCGTGGTGCGGGTGGTCGGCGATCGAGGCGTACTCGCCGCGGACCTCGTCGACGCTGAGCCCCTGCATCAGCCAGAAGGCCGATTTCGGGTGGGTGACCCAGCCGTGGACCAGGCCGGCGTCGGCGTCCAGGTCGAGGGGGCGTATCGCGAGCCGGTCGGGGCGGACTTTCGCGGTGCGGGGGGTGGTCATACGGAGAACTCCTGGAAGGCGATCGACTTCTCCACCGCGTAGGGGGCGGTGCCCAGCAGCTCGCGCAGGATGACGGAGTTGCGGTAGGCGCCCATGCCCAGGTCGGGGGAGGTGAGGGCGTGGGTGTGGACTCCGGCGTTCTGCACGAAGATGCCGCGCCCGGTGGTGTCGATGCTGTAGTTGCGGGCGATGTCGAACCGGCCGCGCCCGTCCCAGCGGATGCGGTCGCGGACCGGCTCCAGGAAGTCGGGGACGCGGTACTGGTAGCCGGTGGCCAGCACCAGGCCCTCGCTCGTCAGCTCGAAGTCCTTGCCCTGCTCCTCCTGGCGGAGCCCCAGGGTGTACGTCCCCTCGGACTCGTCCCGTGTGGCGGTCTTCAGGGCGGTGTTGGTGAGCAGCCGGGTGGGGACGGGGCCGCGCACGTTCTTCTCGTAGAGCAGGTCGAAGATGGCGTTGATGAGTTCGCCGTCGATGCCCTTGAAGAGGTTCTTCTGCTTCTGCTCCAGGCCGTAGCGGGTGTCCTCGGGCAGCGCGTGGAAGTAGTCGATGTACTCCGGGGAGGTCATCTCCAGCGTGAGCTTGGTGTACTCCAGCGGGAAGAACCGGGGCGAGCGGGTGACCCAGTTCAGCTGGTAGCCGTGGACGTCGATCTCGGCGAGGAGGTCGTAGTAGATCTCCGCCGCGCTCTGGCCGCTGCCGACCAGGGTGATCGACTTCTTGGCCTGGAGGGCCGCTTTGTGCTCCAGGTAGCGGGAGTTGTGCAGCAGGTCGCCGCCGAGGCCCTGGCAGGGCTCGGGGATGTGCGGCGGGGTGCCGGTGCCGAGCGCCAGGTGGCGGGCGCGGTAGGTGTCGCCCTGGTCGGTGGTGACGGTGTAGAGCGCGCTCTCCTCGTCGTACGTCACCTCGGTGACGGTGGTCGAGAAGCGGACCGAGCCGAGGCGGGCGGCGGCCCAGCGGCAGTAGTCGTTGTACTCCGTGCGCAGCGGGTAGAAGTTCTCCCGGATGTAGAAGGAGTACAGCCGCCCGGACTCCTTCAGGTAGTTGAGGAAGGAGTACGGCGAGGTCGGGTCGGCCAGGGTGACCAGGTCGGACATGAACGGCGTCTGGAGGTGGGCGCCGTCCAGGAACATGCCGGAGTGCCAGTCGAAGTCCGGCTTCGTCTCCAGGAAGAGCGCGTCGATCTCGTCCAGCGGCTCGGCGAGGCAGGCCAGCCCGAGGTTGAACGGGCCGAGGCCGATGCCGAGCAGGTCGAGCGGCTCGGCGGAGTCGGAGGCGGTGCGGGACGATCGCTCAAGAGGCGTGGACAAGGGACTCTCCCAGGTACTGCTCGGCGTGGCCGGCTATGAGGTCGAGGACGGCGGCGATGTCGGACGCCTTCGTCTCGGGGTTGAGAAGGGTGAACTTGAGGTAGTGCCGCCCGTCCACCTTGGTGCCCGCCACGACGGCGTCACCGGAGGCGAACAGGGCCTTGCGGGCGTACAGGTTGGCGCGGTCGATCTGCGCCGGGTCGGTGGGCCGGCCGGGCAGGTAGCGGAAGACCAGGGTGGAGAGCGAGGGCTCCACGACCACGTCGAAGCGCGGGTCGGCGACGAGCAGCTTCCAGCCCTCGCCGGCGAGGTCGCAGACCTCGTCGAAGAGCTGGCCGATGCCGTCGGCGCCCATCACCCGGAGCGTCATCCACAGTTTCAGGGCGTCGAACCGGCGGGTGGTCTGGAGCGACTTGTCCACCTGGTTGGGGATGCGCTCCTCGGCGGCCCGGCGCGGGTTGAGGTAGTCCGCGTGGTACGTGGCGTGCCGCAGCGTGGCGCCGTCGCGGACCAGCAGCGCGGAGGAACTCACGGGCTGGAAGAAGGACTTGTGGTAGTCGACGGTGACCGAGTCGGCGTGCTCGATGCCGTTCAGCAGAGCGCGCCGGGTGGGCGAGACGAGCAGGCCGCAGCCGTAGGCGGCGTCGACGTGCATCCACGTGTTGTGCTGCGCGCACAGCTCGGCGATCTCGGGCAGCGGGTCGATCGAGCCGAAGTCGGTGGTGCCGGCGGTGCCGACGACCGCCATCGGGACCAGGCCCTCGGCCTCGCAGCGGCGCAGCTCGGCGGCGAGCACCTCGATCCGCATGCGGCGCTCGCGGTCGGTGGGGATGGTCACCACCGCGTCCGGGCCGAGGCCGAGCAGCGTCGCCGACTTGCGGACGCTGAAGTGGCTGACGTCGGAGGTGAAGACGCGCAGCTGGGTGGGGTGCGCCGCCTTGGCCTCCTCGCGGGCGAGCAGCATCGCCTGGAGGTTGGACTGCGAGCCGCCGCTGGTGAAGACGCCGTCCGCGCCCTCGCCGAGGCCGATCCGGCCGGTCGTCCAGTCGATGAGGCGCCGCTCGATGAGGGTGCCGCCCGCCGACTGGTCCCAGGTGTCCAGGGAGGAGTTGACCGCCGAGAGGACCGCTTCGCCGAGCACCGCCGGAATGACGACCGGGCAGTTGAGGTGAGCCAGGTAGCGCGGGTGGTGGAAGTAGACGGCGTCCCGGAGGTACACGTCGGTCAGCTCGTCCAGCGCGGCGGTGGTGTCGCCGAGCGGCCGGTCGAGGTCGACGGCGTCGACCACGGGGGCGAGCGCGGCCGGGGTGACGCCGGTGAACGGGCTGGTGGCACCTGTCAGCGATGCGGCCACGCGCTCGACACCTTCGGTGACGGAGCGGCGGTACGCCTCCACGTTCAGGTCGTTCAGCAGGTGAGACCTGGGCGCGAGGAGACTCATGAGCGGTCCTCCCGGTGAGGGGACTAGTGATGCTCCTGGGGGTGAGCACCACAGGGGGCGATGAACTTAGGTGAGCCTAACCTAATGTCGACCTGAGGAAGTCCACAGGGGGTGATTCCCGTCAACTGTGGCCGGATGCACAGCGATTGGCCGTGAAGCGTTCACCGGAGCGCCGGCTTTGCAGTCGAAGTGTCCGCCTTCGCACCTCTTGTTCGCATGGCCGGAGTTTGGGGTGAGCGTGTGGGGAACATGTGCATACCTGACACCTCGTCAGTCGCGTGGACCGCAAAGAGCCCCGCCCACCCCTCTTCGGGGTGCGCGGGGCCGGGTTCCTCAGGCCGTACGCCGTTTGCCGGTCGCCAGCGACTCCGCGCGCAACTGCTCCTCGCTCGCGCCCTCACGCCAGTACCCGACGAAGGTCACCGCCCGCCGGTCGAAGCCGCGCTCGCCCACCAGGTGGCGGCGGAGCGTCCGCATCCGGCCCGCCTCCCCGGCGATCCACGCGTACGGCTCGCCCGCGGGCAGCTCCGCCGCCCGGACCGCCTCCGCCGCCGAGGGGGCACCCTCGTCCGCGACCAGCCAGGTGATCTCGGCGTCCGCAGCGGTGGCCAGCTCGCGCCGGTCGGCGGCGTGCGGCACCTCGATCCACAGCCGCACCGGGAAACCGGCCGGCAGCCACTCCAGGATCGCCTCGGTGGCCGGCAGCGAGGTCAGGTCCGCCCACATCAGCGCCCAGGCGGCCGAGGCCGGCGGCCGGAACCGCACCGACACGTTCTCCGTCACCGCCGGGCCCAGCACCACGACCCGGTCCCCGGGAAGCGCCCGCGCCGCCCACCGGCAGGCCGGGCCGGTGTCGCCGTGCAGTGCGAAGTCCACGTCGAACTCGGTGGTCCCGTCGTCGGCCCGCCGCTGCGCCCGCACGGTGTACGAGCGCATCACCGCCCGCTCCTCCTCGGGCATCGCCCGGTACGCCGCCCACCAGTTCTCGCCCGCCTCGACCGGCACCCGCGGCACGCGCTGCCCCGGGTGCGGCAGGAAGAGCGAGCAACTCTGGTCCCGGCCGCCCGACTCGAAGAGCGCCAGCTCCTCGCCGCCGAAGGTGAGCCGCACCAGCGAGGGCGACAGGCGTCGGCTGCCGCGCACCTCCACGTCGAAGAAGCGGAACGGTGTACGGGCGGGAGCGGTGGGGGTGGTGGTCATGGGACGGGCCTTCCCTCGGCGTCGAAATGGCGCTGAGGTAAGCCTAACCTTAGCGTGCGCGTGGTGGCGAGAGGGGGCGGCAGACCGACGGGCCGACGGGGAGTCCGGTGGCCGACAGTGCACCTCCCCCCTCGGAGCGGTACGCGGACGCAGCCGTTACGGGATCGCTCTGGTGGGGTCAAGTCCCCCGGCGCTAGGTTGGTTTCGGTCGCCTGCGGCGGCCCGTACGGGTACGGGCGCCACGGTCCCCGGCGGTCGTCAGCCGTCGCGGTGGCCGAGACCCGCCCCGCCACCCCTCACCCACGTCCTTCCGGGAGCCGACCGTGAACCGCCCCACCCCCCTCGCCATGACCGCGCTGGCCGTCGCCGCCGGGCTCTCCCTCGCCGCCTGCGGGGGCGGGGGCACCGGCGAAGAGGGCGAGAAGCCGATCGCCGGCGCCGGGCAGGAGGGCGGCGGGAAGTCCGCCTCGCCCACCGCCTCGCCCGAGGCCGGTCCGGACCGGCCGAAGATCGACCTTCCGGCGGACCTGACCATGACCTTCGAGGGCGGGAAGAGCGGCGACGCGGTCAAGGACGCCGTGCTGGCCGACAGCGCCGAGCGGATGCGCGCGGTCAACGCGGTCATCGCGGGCACCGCCCCGGAGAACGTGCTCGGCCACTACAACACGGGCAAGGCACTGGAAGCGGCGGCGAGCTGGGTCGGCGAGTTCGAGAAGGCCGGGGCGACCGTGACCGGCGAGGTCCGCTACTACGACCGTGAGGTCACGCTCGACGGCAAGAAGGCGGCCACGCTCTCCTTCTGCGCCGACGAGAGCAAGGGATTCAGCAAGGACGCCGAGACCGGCAAGGTCAGCAAGACGCCGGTCAGCAAGAACAGTTACGTCTTCTACAACTCCCGGCTCGAACGGAACGACGCCGGGACGTGGCAGACCACGCAGATCGTCTCGACACGGGGAGCAGGACAGTGCCAGCCATAGGCCGAAAGACCAGAGGGGTCGCGCTCGGCGCGGCGCTCTTCCTTCTCGCGGGCGCCGCGCCCGCCTGGGCGGACATCGTGCCCGGCGGCGGTAACGGCAGCGGTTCGGAGGGCGAGGTGGGCGGGGGAAGCGGCGACGACGGCACCATCAACGCCTCCGCCGGAGCCGTCGTCTACGACCGCTCCAAGAACGGCTCCGGCCAGTCCGCCGGCCCCGTCACCTCCGCCTCCGACTGGACGCCTCCGGCCTGCTACTACGCCCCGGCCTTCACCCCCGACCAGCTGAAGGCCGAGCTGGAGCCCATCTGGGAGGCCGGGTCCACCGGTCCCGAGTGGGACGCCGAGCAGCGCGACCGCTACGTGAACGGCAAGCCCTACAAGGACTTCAACAAGGAGAAGGAAGGCGAGGGCTACTGGTGGGACGGCTTCGTCGCCGACGGCAGGATCGGTGATCCCGGCGCCCTCGACTGCCAGAAGCCGAACTTCTGGGTCGACACCGGCGACGCCCCGCCCGCCGACATCCCGGAGGCGATCACCCCGGAGATGCTGGCCCAGCTCGCCTACGCCGAACTGCGCGTGCCCTCCACCGAGGTGAAGCTCGCCCCCGAGGTGGAGACCAAGGTCAACCTGCCCACCTGGGCCTGGCTGGACGGTGCCACCTTCAAGCCCGTCTCGGTCACCGCCTCCGTGCCGCTGCTCGGCATGACGGCCACCACCACCGCCGAGCCGGTCTCCCTGCGCATCGAGCCCGGCACGGCCGACGCCCGGCTCCACCCGGCCTCCGGTGAGTGCGCCCTGGTCGACGGCAGCATCGGCGAGCGCTACGCCAAGGGCAAGGCCGACCGCACCCCGCCGTGCGGCGTGACCTACCTGCGCTCCTCCGGCGACGGCACCTTCCCGCTCCAGGCCACCCTGACCTGGAAGATCAGCTGGACCGGAACCGGCGTGAACGACGAACAGCCGCTGCCCGACGGCTCCTTCGGCGCTCAGCAGCCGGTGACCGTGCGGGAGATCCAGGCGGTCAATCGCTGAGACCCGCCCTCAGCGCGGCAGCCCCGCCTCCGCGATCGCCAGCACCTCGGTGATGGCCTCGCCCGGGGTGCCGGTGCCCGGGGCGGTGTGCCAGGCCCACTCCTCGACGGCCACGCGGAGGGCGGTGTTGAGCAGGGCGGCCTGGACGCGGGGTTCGAGGGCGTCCGGGGGGCGGCCGGTGCGGGCCGCGAGGACGCGGGCGAGGACCGGTTCGGCCGCGTGATGGACCTGGAGCCAGACCGCGCGCAGCCCCGGTTCGGTGCGGACCAGGCGGACCAGGTCGCGCAGCGCCTGCTCGTCCTCGGCGAGGGCGGCGGCCGAACGGCCGGGCGGGTGCGTGCTGATGCCGTCGGTCAGGGTGCGCTCGCGCGGCCAGGAGGCGAGCCGTTCGGCGGCCGCGTCCAGGGCCGTGGTCAGCAGCGGGCCGACGCACTCCTCCTTGGAGGAGCAGTACCGCCACAGGGTGCGCGGGGAGATCCCGGCCGCCGCCGCGATCTCGTCGGCGGTGGTGGCCGCGACGCCCTGGGCCGCGAAGAGGCGGACCGCCTCGCGGGCGATCTCCAGCCGCGTCGCCGCCTTGCGCCGCTCGGTCAGCGGCGGCCGGCCGACCCGCCGCCCGTCCTTCTCCGCCGTCACACCCTCACCCCGTCCCGCGCCCGGCCGTCACCTGCGGTGATCCTACGTCGGGGGCCCGATCGTACGCCTTTATGGCGCACCCTGCCTTTATGGCGCGCTCCGCCATTAAAGAGGTACCGTCGATCGTGCACACCCCCTGAACCCAGGAGCACCCCATGAGCAGCACCACCGGCCTCGCGGGCCGCGCCGTCGTCGTCACCGGAGCCGGGTCCGGCATCGGCAGGGCGGCGGCCCTGCGCTTCGCCGCCGAGGGCGCCAAGGTCCTCCTCGCCGACCTGAACGGCCAGGCCGCCCAGGCCGCCGCCCGGGAGATCACCGAGGCCGGCGGCACCGCCGTCACCGTCGCCGGGGACCTCAGCGACCAGGCCGTCGTCGACGAGGTCGTCGCCACCGCCGTCGAGCGGTTCGGCTCCCTGGACGTCCTCGTCAACAACGCCGGGATCATGGACCGCATGTCGGCCGCCGGGGAGACCGAGGACGCCGAGTGGGAGCGGGTCGTGCGGGTCAACCTCACCGCCCCGTTCCTGCTGACCCGCGCCGCGCTGCCGCACCTGCTCGCCACCGGCAAGGGTGCCATCGTCTTCACCGCCTCCGAGGCCTCCCTGCGTGGCAGCGCCGCCGGCGCCGCGTACACCGCCGCCAAGCACGGCGTCGCCGGACTCACCAAGTCCGTCGCCGTCATGTACCGCGAGAAGGGCCTGCGCGCCAACGCCATCGCCCCCGGCGGCACCGCCACCAACATCCAGGTCGACGCCGACCGCGAGGCCCACGGCCCCGCCGTCCTCGGCTCCTACCTGCGCAACGTCGGCAGCCCCGCCCAGGCCGAGGAGCAGGCCGCGGCCATCGTCTTCCTCGCCTCCGACGCCGCCAGCAACATCAACGGGGTGATCCTCCCGGTCGACGGCGGGTGGGCCGCCGTCTGAGTCCCCGGCCCGCCGTACGGTCGTCCGTGGTGAAGGGTGCGGCCCCGCTCCGGGGCCGCACCGCAGCGACCGCGCGAGGAGCCGCCGTGAACCAGGACGAGGAAGAGATCCGCCGCCTGATCGAGGAGTGGGCGTCCGCCGTCCACCGGGGCGACCTCGCCGCCGTCGTCCGCGACCACGCCGACGACCTCGTGATGTACGACGTCCCGCCCCCGTACGAGGGGCTGCGCGGCCTGGATGCCTACCGCGCGGTGTGGCCCGGCTTCTTCGCCTGGCAGGCGTCCGGCGCCGAGTTCACCCTCGACACGCTCGACGTCACGGCCGGCCGGGACGTCGCGTACGCCCACGCCCTCCTGCGCTGCGGCACCCCCGAGGAACTGGCCGAACGCCCGGCGCTGCGCCTGCGGCTGACGCTGGGGCTGCGCAAGGAGGACGGCCGGTGGGTGGTCGCCCACGAGCATCACTCGTTCCCGGACCTCTCCTCGGAGCCCGGCCCCTCCTCCTCGTCGTAGCTGAGCAGGTCGCCGGGCTGGCACTCCAGGACCCGGCAGATCGCGGTGAGGGTGGTGAAGCGGATCGCCTTGGCGCGGCCGTTCTTCAGCACGGAGAGATTGACGTTGGTGACGCCGACGCGGGCGGCGAGTTCGGCCAGCGTCATCGAACGGGCCGCCAGGAGCCGGTCCAGGTGGACCTGGATCGCGTGGCCGTCGTCCTCGGGCGGCATCAGACCACCGCGTCCAGCTCGTCGCGCAGGAGCGCCGAGGCGCCGACGATCCGGGCGAAGGTCAGCAGACCGAGCCCCGTGAGGGCGGCGAGGTAGGGGGCGGACCAGAGCTGGGTCCAGGCGAGGGAGACCAGGTCGCCCTCGGTCAGGGTGGCGAGCAGGGCGCCGCCCGCCACCGCGCGGACCGTCTCCACGACGAGGCTGCCCAGCAGCAGCCACCAGCCGAGGACGCGCAGCCGGGCGGCGGTCCCCGAGGTGTGGACGCCCTCGCGTGCCGCGAGTCGCAGCAGCCGGTCCAGCAGGTAGAGCCCGCCGATGAGCAGTACCGTCACGGGCGCCGTCCGCATCACCCCGAGGAACTGCTGCCAGTTGGTGCCGGTGGCCTCCACGGGGCAGAAGGTCGGCGTGTAGTTCACCCCGGCGCCCGGCAGCGTCTCGTAGGGCTGGAAGTCACTGCCGCTCGTGCCGGTCCAGTCCGCGGTGACGCACATGTCCCCCCGCCCCCAGTGCACCCCGTCCACGAACAGGCTGAGGAGGAACCCCGCCACGAGCGTCCCCAGGAGGATGCGCAGGGCGATCGAGACGATGCTGGTCAAGGGTTCCAGCAGCTTACGGTCCTCGGACATGGGCGACCCCCCGTGGGTTCATGTTTATCGATAACATCGATAAACGATAAGGGTCGGGGGTCTGGTCGTCCAGCCCCGCGTTCGGGCACACTCCGCTCTCGTGCGCCCACCTCCCGATCCCTCCCTCCTCTATCCCGACGTCATGGCGAGCGGCAGCCTCGCCGCCGTGCTCCGGGAAGCGGCGGCCGGCTGCCTCGCCACCCTCCCGGACGACGCCCTCACGCCCGCCGGACCGCTGCACGCCGCCGTCTCCGCCGCCGTGCCGCACCGCGCCCCCCTGACCGTCGGCGCGTGGGCGCACGTACGGCGGTGGTCGGTGCGCGGGACGGAGCCGTACCAGGGGATGTGCCTCGTCGACGGCTGGACGCACGACCTCGCCGAGGTGGCCAGGGCCGCCCGCGCCTGGCGGGACGGCGTGCCGCTGGAGGAGGTCCGCCGGGCGGCCCCCTTCGTCCACCTGACCGGCCGCTTCGAGGTGCCGGACAACGATCCCGTACGCCTGGCCGCCTCCGAGTGGCAGCACCTGCGCCGCGAGGCGTACGAGCTGGAGTACGACTGGCGCGAGCCGTACCAGGCCCTGATCGAGGCGGCCCACGCCTCGCCGGCCCTGCGGGCGCTCTACCCCTTCACCAGCCACTGGGTGCTGCGCTTCTCCACCGCCACGCGCCCGCGCCTGGCCCTCGTCGGCCCCTGCCTGACCGCGAACGCGGACGGGACGTACGGAGTCGGTACGGGCATGCTCGCCCCGGACCTCGGCCTCTTCGCGACGGCGCCGGAGGCGGTCGCGTGCGCCGTCCGCCAGCTGCCGTCCGGACTCGGGCCGGTGGCGCCGAGGGAGTGACGGTCCGGGGCGTGCCCCGAGCGGCTCAGGCGGACCCGCCCGGCTCCTCCGGCACCGGCGGCGCCGTCAGTCCGGCCAGGACGAAGGCGGTCACCGTCGCCGTGGCCGGGAAGGAGGCGTTCTCCGCCACGCCCTTGGCGGTCGGGCGCCCGTAGGTCTCCATGACCAGGGTGAACGCGAGGGCGCACCGCTCGCTGACCTCCTGCGGGGACAGGTCCGGCAGGGCGCGGCCGACGCGTACCTCGAAGGGGGCCGGGGTGAAGGCGGTCGGGACGTTGGGGAGCTGGCCCGAGGGGAGGGCCGCCCGGGCCAGGAGGTGGCACAGGACCCGGCCGTCGCGCGTCGCGACCAGGTCGGCGAAGGGCTCGACCAGCCCCTCCACCAGGTGGCGGACCTCCTGGACCCCGGTCGCGCGGCCCTCGGAGACGGCGGCCCAGCGGGAGTTCCAGACGGGCCCCAGCTCCTGTTCGAGCAGGGCCGACACCAGGCCCTCGCGGGAGCCGAAGTGGTAGTGGACCGCGCCCGGGTTCAGTCCGGCCGCCGCGTTGACGGCGCGCAGGGAGACCTGGTCGGCCCCCTTCTCCAGGAAGAGCTGCTTGGCCGCCGCCAGGAGGCGCTGGCGGGTCGGGGCGTCCGCTTGGGTCACGCCGCACATTCCATCACAGCCGGGAGGGCACGGGACTCCCGTTCAATCAGTGATTGGATTATGTTTGGAAAGCGGGGGCAGGGTCGCGGAACGCGCCCCTCCGCAGCGATCAGCAGCAAGGCAAGGAGCACGGCCATGGGTACGTACGCGGTCACCGGAAGCGCCTCGGGCATGGGAGCCGCCAGCGCGGCCCGGCTGCGGGAGGCCGGACACCGGGTCGTCGGCGTCGACCTGCGGGACGCCGACGTCACCGCCGACCTCGGCACCGCCGACGGACGCCGCCACGCCGCCGACGAGATCCTGCGCCTCTGCGGCGGGGCCCTGGACGGCGTCGCCGCCGTGGCGGGCGTCGGCCCGAACCTCCCCGACGCGGCCGCCGTCGCCTCGATCAACTACTTCGGCCCCGTCGCCCTCCTCGACGCCCTGCGCCCCGCCCTGGAGCACGAAGGCGGCGGCCGGGCGGTCGTCATCGGCTCCAACTCGGCCACCACCGTGCCGATGATCGACGACCACCTCGTCGGACTGCTCCTCGCCGGCGACGAGGAGGCCGCCCGCGCCCACGCGGCCGGCGCGCAACGCTCCCTCCCCGCCGCACTCGCCGCCACCAGCCCCAGCATCAGCGCCTACGCCACCTCGAAGTTCGCCCTGGCCCGCTGGGTACGGCGGACCGCGGTCACCCCCGAGTGGGCCCGGCGCGGCATCACCCTCAACACCATCGCCCCCGGCGCCGTCGTCACCCCGCTGATGACCGGCTCCACCCTCTCCGAGGACGACCTCGACCCGGACACCTTCCCCACGCCGATGCCGCGCGGGATCTTCGGCCGCCCCGCCGACATCGCCTTCTGGGTCACCCAGTTCCTCAGCCCCGAGGCCGGATTCACCACCGGGGCGACCCTCACCGTCGACGGCGGCACGGACGCCGCCATGCGCCCCGACGCCCAGCCCACGGCCATGCCCCACTGACCCGACCCGCCCCCGGGCCCCACTGCCCGCCGCACCGAAGGCAGGACAGCACCATGCAGCCCCACACCGCCCCTTCCTCCCCGCCCGCCTCCCCTCCGGCCCTCTTCGAACCCGCCCGCCTCGGCCCCCTCACCCTGCGCAACCGCTTCATCAAGGCGGCCACGTTCGAGGGGATGACCCCGGGGGCGCTGGTCAGCGACGAGCTGATCGACTTCCACCGCCGCCACGCCGCCGGAGGCGTCGCCCTCACCACCGTCGCCTACTGCGCCGTCGCCCCCGACGGCCGGACCGAGCGCGACCAGATATGGATGCGCCCCGAGGCCCTGCCCGGCCTGCGTCGCCTCACCGACGCCGTGCACGCCGAGGGCGCGGCCGCCTCCGCCCAGATCGGCCACGCCGGACCGGTCGCCGACGGGCGCTCCAACGGCCTGCCGGCGGTGTCCTGTTCGCCCCACTTCAACCCGCAGAGCCTCGGCGTCGTCCGCCAGGCGAGCCGGCAGGACATCGCCCGCATCACCCGCGGCCACGCCGAGGCCGCCAGGCTCGCCGTCGAGGCCGGCTTCGACGCCGTCGAGATCCACCTCGGCCACAACTACTTCGCCAGCTCCTTCCTCAGCCCGAAGCTCAACAAGCGCAAGGACGAGTACGGCGGCTCGCTCGCCCACCGCGCCCGGGTGGCCCGGGACGCCGCCCGCGCCGTCCGCGAGGCCGTCGGTGACCGGATCGCGATCCTCGCCAAGCTCAACATGGACGACGGCGTCCCCGGCGGCCTCTGGCTGGACGAGAGCCTGCAGGTGGCCCGGTGGCTCCAGGCGGACGGCAGCGTCGACGCCCTCGAACTCACCGCGGGCAGCTCGCTGCTCAACCCGATGTACCTCTTCCGCGGCGACGCCCCGGTACGCGAGTTCGCCGCCGCCATGCGCAACCCGCTGGTCAAGCAGGGCGTCAAGGCCGTCGGCAAGTACTTCATCCGCGCCTACCCGTACCAGGAGGCGTACCTCCTCGACAGCGCCCGCCAGTTCCGCGCCGCCGTGGACCTGCCGCTGGTGCTCCTCGGCGGGGTCAGCCGGCGGGAGACCGCCGAACAGGCCATGGCCGAAGGCTTCCCCTTCGTCGCCATGGCACGCGCCCTCCTCCGCGAGCCCGACCTCGTCAACCGCTTCCGCGACGAGGCCACGACCCGCTCCCTGTGCATCCACTGCAACAAGTGCATGCCGACCATCTTCAGCGGCACCCACTGCCCCCTCGCCGCCGCCTGACCCCGGCCGCCCCGCCGGTCCCCGGTGGCGAGGACGTTCGTACGCTGTGCGCTGTCCGCCCTCGCCACCGCACCGCACAGGAGGCCCCATGGACCAGCGAGGCCAGGCCACCCCCTCCGTGGACCGCACGGTCACCTACCAGGAGGACCCGCCCCGCACCTGGACCCGGATCTGCCTCGCCGCCTACGCCCTCTGGGCCGCCTACCAGGCGTTCCAGCTCCTCCCGGACCAGCTCACCGCCTGGCTGGTCGTCTGCGCCATGTCCCTGCTGCTCCTCCTCTGCCTCCTCGCGGTCCCCCTCTCCAAGCGCCTCTACCACCGCATCCGCCTCGCCGACGGCGAACTCCGCGTAGGCCGCGAACGCCTCCCCGTCGCCTCCCTCACCCCCGTCTCCCTCGCGGCCGCCGCGGCCGAACCGGACCGCGCCGCCCTCCGCGACTACCGCGCCTCCCTCACCCCCGCCCAGCTCAAGGAGGCCCGCCGCCGCACCAACGCCCTCACCCGGCCACGGCTGGTGGGCGGTGCGTGGGCGGTCCCGGTCGGCATGGAGGAACTGGTGGTGGAGACGGCGGAGGGCACGTCCCTGGCCATCGCCACACGGGACCGGGCGGGGTTGCTGGGGGCGCTGACGCGGGCGCGGGGGGTCTGAGGCTGTCGGCGGGAGATCGTAGCCTGGCCTGGATGACGGGTCGACGAGGGTGCGGAGGGCCGGGGCATGGCTCAGGCAAATGGCGGGGAGCAGGCGACGACCTACGGGCGCGCGGTGACGTACGAGGAGAAGCTGCCGAAGCGGTGGACGGTGGGCACTCTGCTGGTACTGACAGCCTGGGTGATCTGGCAGGGCACGAAGCTCCTCCCCGAGGACAGCACGGTGTGGTTGGTGATCGTCGGCTCCTCAGCCCTCTTCGCCGTCGTCTTCAACGGAGTCCCCCTCTCCAAACGCCGCTACAACCGCATCCGCGTGCGGGACGGTCAACTGACCGTGGGCCGGGAGACGATCCCGGTCGCCTCGCTCACCCCGGAGTCGATACGGGAGGCGCGCGAACAGCCCCCGGCGTCCGAACTGATGGCCCTCCTGAAGTCCAGCACGCCGGACGAGTTGGCAGAAATGCGCTGCAGAAGTCGGGAGTTGGGGCCGCCGAGGCTTATGGGCGGGGCTTGGGCGGTGCCCTTGGGTATGGAGGAGTTCGCGGTCGAGACCGAGGAGGGGGAGGCCCTGCTGATTGCCACCCATGACCGGGAACGGTTGCTGGAGGTGCTCAGCCGGGCGCGTCAGCAGGGCTGAACTGCCGACCATCGCAATGAAGTTCAGTGGGTACCGTGTTTGCGCGCCTGTGCTCCTCCCTCGTCAGGGGAGGGGTTCGGCGCCGGACACCACAAGGAGCTTCCGTGACAGGCAAGCCGAACAGGCTGGTCAACCCGCAGGACCTGGAGCAGCTCGCCAAACTGCTCGACGGACGGGGAGGAATGGCGGACAAGCTCGACGAGGCGTTCACCCGCGCGTCCTCGCTCGGAGTGTCGGGCAAACTCAGCTCGCTGCGGCCTGTGCAGACATGGGTCTCGGACACCGGGCCCGAACTGCGCAAGAAGGCGGCGTACGCGCGCCTGGAGGACGGCGATCCGATCGCAGGGCTGCTCCTGGCGGGTTTCACGCCCGAGCAGTTGAAGAACAAAGACCTCCCTCCCGACCTGCTGCTGGTGGCCAATGCGGCTGCGGCGAACGAGGGAGAGCTGGACAACGACTGGCTGAAGAAGGAGGACGACGAGACTCTCGACGACTGGCTCGTGCGGGTGCAGGGCGACGCGGTCACCCAGATGACGGGGAACGAGAAGCTGGGGAAGGCGGTCTCGACCTACATCGAGGGCGCGGCCAACCTCTCCGCCTTCTTCACCTCCTCGACGACGGCGATACTGGGCAGCAAGTCGCTGATCTCGTACTTCAAGTCGTCCAAGGTGCTCAACGCCCCTGGCACGCTCACCGCCCGCCTGATCAACAGTCACTGGGACAAACTGGGCAGGGTTCCCAGGGCGGGCAGCTGGCTCACCCGGCTGCCGATCGGCGCGCTCTCGGGCTCGGACGAGGCGGCAATGCTCGCGGGGTATATGCGTAAAGGTTCCTTCTACTTGCCGACAGCGAGTGAGGCCAACCTCCTGCGCGTCGCCCAGCGTGGTGGTCTCGCCAACGCCGCCAAGGCCGCCGGCTGGATGCGCGGTGCCGGTGTCGTCGGTTCCGGCCTCGCCACCGCCTGGGGCGTGGCCAACCTGGCGACGATGGACCACGGCAAGGCATGGAAGGAGGACAAGGCCAAGTACCTCTCCAACTGGACCGGTACCGCCTTCAACGCCTCCCTCACCGCCGCCATGGTCGCTCCCAACCCGGTCACCATTGGTCTCGCGGTCGGCACCGGCGTCGCCTACGCGGGCACTCTCGTCTGGGACAACTGGGACGACATCAGCAAAGGTGCCGAGAAGGCGAAGGACTGGGTCGGTGACAAAGCTGAAAAGGCAGGAAAGGCCCTGTCCGACGGAGCCTCGAAACTGGGCAGTGCCCTCAACCCGTTCGACTGACAGCGGACGGCCCGCATCCGCGTCGGCCGGTGCGATGGGAAGGAACCATGGAAAAGCAGACATTCACGCTTGGTCGCTGGGAGGACCGGTCGGGTCACCGCCTCGACTGGAAGTTCGGGTACCGGGGGGAGGCGTCGTCCTTCGGGCGCATCGAGGTGGTATATCCGGCCCGCAGGCACGGCGATCATCACGTGACCGAGGTGACCGGGGACCGCGTCCCCACCACCGCCTTCGACGGGTGGGCGTACGTGCGCACTCCCTCCTTGTTCTTCGCCTCTCTGACCGTCGGGGGAGCCGGGGTCCGGCTGCGGCGGAACCGCTGGGCGCAGACCAGGGCGGGTCGTGCGGTCAAGATGCAGGTCGAGGGCAAGAGCTATCGGTACCAGGCCACCAGCGGGGGTACGAAGAACCACGCCCTGATCCGCGACGGGGTGGAGATCCGTACTCAGCACCACGGACGCGGCAAGGCCAAGAAGGTCACGTTCACCATCACCGGAGCGGCAACGCCGACGGACGTGGCCCTGGCGGCCGTGATGGTGGGCGTCGACACCCGCAACCTCACCCGGAACGGCGCGATCCGCTCCGTCTTCTCCCGCTCCCTCACCTGGCTCGACTGAGGAGCGGACCGATTCCGCGCCCCGCCCGTATGACCGAAAGTGACACACCATGCCCTCCTACGACAGCACCCGAGGTCGTTTCCGCCTCGCCGAGCAGCACCTCGCCGTCCTCGGACACCGCATAGCAGGGGAGGAGGTCCCGGCTGAGCTGGCAGGCCCGGACCGTGAACTCCGGGAGGCCGGCCTGACCGACGAGGCGGGCGACCTCTCCCTGCTGCTGGCCCCGCTGGTCAGCACCCTGCGCGCCCCGGCCGTGGTTCTCCACGTCGAAGCGCTCGGGGAGCACGGCACCCTGCACCATGGCGTGACCATCGGCGACGGCCACGTCTACTCGCACGAGGCGTGGCCCGGTTCCGAGGAGTCCGAGTACGTCCGGCTGGAGCCGAACATGCTTGTCTGGGCGCTGGCCCGGATGATCAACCTCCAGGGCGAGGAGTACGAGGAGGTCGCCACCCCGGTCGTGGAGACGACCATGGCCGTGCTCGATGCCGGGCTCGACACGCTGGACGGCCTGCACGGGCTGAGCGCTGAGGACGGACTCGCCAGGATCGCCGAGGCGCTCAAGGGCGCGGGCCTCACCCGGAAGTCCCAGGTGGCCACCCTCGCCAAGCTCCTCGGTGCGATGCGGTCCAGCTGGCGGATGACGGCCGCCTGGCAGGGCCACGACGAGGGCAAGGCGGCCATGCAGGTGCGCGGCTTCGCCGTCTGGGACTGCGGCCCGCTCGGCTACTGGCACCGCGAACTGCCCGGCGAGCCGATCCTGCCCGGCCAGGTGGTCGACACGACCCCGCTGAAGCTTGTCCGTGTCGACCCGAAGCAGGTGTGGCAGCTGATCACCGACCTGCTCCCGACAGAGGAGGAGTTCGCGCCGGAGCCCGCCGGCGCTGCCTGAGCGGGGCGGGACGCACTTCCGGGCGCCATTGCTCGGCGGGAGGCCCCGCCCGGTCCTCCGAGGAGGGCTGGGCGGGGCCGCCAGTTGCCGGGGTAGGCGGGGCGACTCGGAGGCGTGGCTTCGATACGTGTCCGGAGCTGACGACGGCGGTCGTTCTTCCGGACTGTGGGCGGGCTCCCTGGAGGGGGCTTTGCTATCCCCGCCCCCCACCCACCCCCAACTCCCGCGCGATCAGCATCCGCTGGACCTCGCTCGTGCCCTCGCCGATTTCCAGAATCTTGCTGTCGCGCCACATGCGGGCGACCGGGTACTCGTTCATGAAGCCGTAGCCGCCGTGGATCTGGGTGGCGTCGCGGGCGTTGTCGACGGCGACGGTGGAGGAGTGGAGCTTGGCGGCGGCGGCCTGCTTCTTGAAGGGTTCGCCGGCGACCAGGCGGCTGGCGGCGTCGCGCCAGGCGAGGCGGGCGGTGTAGGCGCGGGTGTCCATGTCGGCGATCTTGAACTGGATGGCCTGGTTGGCGCCGATGGGCTTGCCGAAGGCGTGGCGTTCGGCGGCGTACTTGACCGACTCGTCGACGCAGCCCTGGGCGAGGCCGGTGCCCAGCGCGGCGATGGCGATGCGGCCCTCGTCGAGGATGCGGAGGAACTGGGCGTAGCCGCGGCCCTGTTCGCCGAGGAGGTTGGCGGCGGGGACGCGGACCTCGTCGAAGGAGAGCTCGCGGGTGTCGGAGGCGTTCCAGCCGACCTTGGAGTACGGGGCGGCCACGGTGAAGCCGGGGGTGCCGGAGGGGACGATGATCGCGGAGATCAGCGGGGAGCCGTCGGGCTTGCGGCCGGTGACGGCGGTGACGGTGACGAGGCCGGTGATGTCGGTGCCGGAGTTGGTGATGAAGCACTTGCCGCCGTTGATGACCCACTCGTCGGTCGCCTCGTCGAGGCGGGCGGTGGTGCGGGTGCCGCCCGCGTCCGAGCCGGCGCCGGGCTCGGTCAGGCCGAAGGCGCCGAGGATCTCGCCGGCGCACAGGCGCGGCAGCCACTCGCGCTTCTGCTCCTCGGTGCCGAAGAGGTGGATCGGCATGGCGCCCAGCGAGACGCCCGCCTCCAGGGTGATGGCGACGGAGGAGTCGACGCGGGCCAGTTCCTCCAAGGCGATGCCGAGGGCGAGGTAGTCGCCGCCCATGCCGCCGTACTCCTCGGGGAAGGGCAGGCCGAACAGGCCCATTCGGCCCATCTCGCGGACGATCTCGTAGGGGAACTCGTGGCGCTCGTAGAGGTCGCCGATCTTGGGGCCGATGACGTCGTGGGCGAACGCCTCGACGGTACGGCGGAGTTCCTCGTGTTCGGCGGAGAGCCGGTGGTCCAGGGACATCGGGTACGACTCCTAGTGAGCTGCGGCGACGGGGTACGGCGGCAGAGCGGGGGAGCGTCCTACTCCTGGTGGGAGAGGGCGCGGACGGTGCGGGACGGGCTGGGGCGGCCCAGCCGGGCGGCGAGCCAGTCGCTGGTGGCGACGAGCGCGCCGAGGTCGGTGCCGGTGTCGATGCCGAGGCCGTGCAGCATCCAGACCAGGTCCTCGGTGGCGAGGTTCCCGGTGGCGCTCTGGGCGTACGGGCAGCCGCCGAGGCCCCCGGCGGAGGCGTCCACGACGGTGACGCCGTGCTGGAGGGCGGCGAGGGTGTTGGAGAGGGCCTGGCCGTAGGTGTCGTGGAAGTGGACGGCGAGGGCGCCGGGTTCGACGCCCGCCGCGTGCAGGGCGCGCAGCAGGGAGCCGACCTGGCCGGGGGTGGCGACGCCGATGGTGTCGCCGAGCGAGAGTTCGTCGCAGCCCATGGCGTGCAGGGCGGTGGCGACCTGGACCACCTGGGCCTCGGGGACCGGGCCCTCCCACGGGTCGCCGAAGCACATCGAGAGGTAGCCGCGGACCCGCAGGCCCTCGGCCTTGGCGCGGGTGACGACCGGCTCGAACATGGCCAGGGACTCGGCGACGGTCCGGTTGAGGTTGCGGCGGGCGAAGGTCTCGGTGGCCGAGGCGAAGACCGCGACGTGCCGGGCGCCGAGGGCCAGCGCCCGGTCCAGCCCCCGCGCGTTGGGGACCAGCACGGGCAGGTCGGTGCCGGCCTCGCGCACCTCGTCCAGCATCGGGAAGAGCTGCTCGGCGTCGGCGAGCTGGGGCACCCACTCGGGGCGGACGAAGCTGGTCGCCTCCACGGTGGTGAGCCCGGCCGCCGCGAGGCGCCGGACGAACTCGGCCTTCACCTCGGTGGGGACGACCGTCTTCTCGTTCTGGAGCCCGTCGCGCGGGCCCACCTCGTGGATACGGACCCGGGAGGGCAGCCCGTCGGCGCGGACCACCATGGGCAGGCCCGGGACGCCGGGCCCGGTGGCGGGGGTGGGCGATTCCGTCATGCCTGGGCCTCCTCGGCGGGGGTGGCGGGAGCCTGCCGTACGACGGCGGTCTCGGCGGGGGCGTCCCCGGACGGGAGCTCGGGGGCCTCCGGCGGGGTGACGACGGCGAGGACCTGGTCCATGGCGACCGTGGTGCCGGGGGAGACGTCGAGTTCGGTGACGGTGCCGGCGTGCGGGGCGCAGATGAGGTGCTCCATCTTCATCGCCTCCACCACCAGCAGGCCCTGCCCTTCCTCGACCTCCTCGCCGAGGGCGACCTTGACCAGCGTCACCGTGCCCGGCATGGGCGCCGTCAGCGCCTTCGCCCCGGCCGCCCGGTCGGCCCCGGCCAGCGCCTCGGCGACCGGGTCGACGTCGGTGACCTGCCAGGCGTCACCCTCGCGGGCCAGCCACTGCCCGGCCCGGCGGAAGGAGTGGCGTACGCCGTCGAGGGTGACGGCGACCGAGTCGGCGGTGACCCGGTGGGTGCCGGGGGCCTCGGCGGTGTACGCCACGGTCTCCTGGCCGGGGACGCGGAGATGGTGGACGACCGGTGCGGGCGGGCCCGCCAGGCGCCAGCCGTCGGCGGCGGCGAACGGGTCGCTCCAGCCCCGGGCGTCGGGGACGGGGGCCAGTCGGGCCAGGCGGACGGCGGCCGCGGCCTCGTAGACCTCCGGCGGGACGCCCGGGTCGGCGAGGGCGTCGGCCTCGCGGGCGACGAGGCCGGTGTCGAGGGCGCCCGCGACCACGTCCGGGTGGGCGAGGAGGCGGCGCAGGAACCCGGCGTTGGTGGGGACGCCCAGGGTGACGGTGCCGGCGAGGGCGGCGCGCAGGCGGCGCAGGGCGGTGGGGCGGTCGGGGCCGTAGGCGATGACCTTGGCGAGCATCGGGTCGTAGACGCTGGTGACCTCGGTGCCCTCGCTGAGGCCGGAGTCGGTGCGGATGCCCGGGCCGGTGGGCTCGGCGAGGGCGAGGACGGTGCCGCCGGAGGGGAGGAAGCCGCGGGCGGGGTCCTCGGCGCAGAGGCGGGCCTCGACGGCGTGGCCGGTGAGGGTGATGGCGTCCTGGGCGAAGGGGAGCGGTTCGCCGGCGGCCACCCGCAGCTGCCACGCGACGAGGTCGACCCCGGTGATCAGCTCGGTGACGGGGTGCTCGACCTGGAGACGGGTGTTCATCTCCATGAAGCAGTACCCGGCCGGGTCGTCGCCCGGGACGATGAACTCGACCGTCCCGGCGCCGGTGTAGCCGCAGGAGCGGGCGGCCTGGACGGCGGCCTCGCCCATCGCGGCCCGGGTCGCCTCGTCCAGCAGGACGCTCGGCGCCTCCTCGACGATCTTCTGGTGGCGGCGCTGGAGCGAGCACTCGCGCTCGCCGAGGTGGACGACGTTGCCGTGGCCGTCGGCGAGCACCTGGATCTCGATGTGCCGGGGCCGGTCGATCCACCGCTCCACCAGCAGGGTGTCGTCGCCGAAGGAGGCGCGGGCCTCGCGCCGGGCGGCGGCGATCTCCTCGGCGAGCGCCGCCTCCTCGCGGACCAGCCGCATCCCCTTGCCGCCGCCGCCCGCGGACGGCTTCAGCAGGACGGGCATGCCGATCTCGCGGGCGGCGGCGGCCAGCTCGGCGTCGGTCAGGCCGCTGCCCGAGGAGCCGGGGACGACCGGGACCCCGGCCGCGCGCACCGTCTCCTTGGCGCGGATCTTGTCGCCCATCAGCGCGATGGCGTCGGCGGGCGGCCCGATGAAGACCAGCCCCTCCTCGGCGCAGGCCCGCGCGAAGGCGGCGTTCTCGGCGAGGAAGCCGTACCCGGGGTGGACCGCCTGGGCGCCGGTGCGGCGGGCCGCCTCCAGCAGGCGGGGGATGTGCAGGTAGCTCTCGGCGGCGGCCGCCGGGCCGATCCGTACGGCCGTGTCGGCCTCGCGGACGTGCCGGGCGTCGGCGTCGGCGTCGCTGTACACCGCGACCGAGCGCACCCCCAGCTCGCGCAGGGTGCGGATGACGCGGACCGCGATCTCGCCCCGGTTGGCGACGAGCACCGTGTCGAACATGGTTCTGGCTCCTCCTGCTGCGGCGGGGGCGCTGCGTGCTGCCTGGTCGGTGGCCATGCCGCTCACATCCGGAAGACGCCGAAGCCCTGGGCCTCGGAGTCGCGCGAGGGGACCGGCGCCTGGGCGCAGGCGGTCAGGGCCAGGCCGACGACGCGGCGGGTCTCCAGCGGGTCGATGACGCCGTCGTCCCAGAGGCGGGCGGTGGCGTAGTAGGCGTCGCCCTGCGTCTCGTACTGGGCGCGGACCGGTGCCTTGAACTCCTCCTCGGCCTCGGCGGGCCACTCCTCGCCGCGCGCCTCGATCTGGTCCCGCTTGACGGTGGCGAGGACCGAGGCGGCCTGCTCGCCGCCCATCACGGAGATCTTGGCGTTGGGCCACATCCACAGGAAGCGGGGGCTGTAGGCCCGGCCGCACATCGAGTAGTTGCCCGCGCCGTACGAGCCGCCGATGACGACGGTGAGCTTGGGGACGCGGGCACAGGCGACGGCGGTGACCATCTTGGCGCCGTGCTTGGCGATACCGCCGGCCTCGTAGTCCCGGCCGACCATGAAGCCGGAGATGTTCTGGAGGAAGAGCAGCGGGATGCCCCGCTGGTCGCACAGCTCGATGAAGTGGGCGCCCTTCTGGGCGGACTCCGAGAAGAGGATGCCGTTGTTGGCGACGATGCCGACCGGGTGGCCGTGGATGCGCGCGAACCCGGTGACCAGCGTCTGCCCGTACTCCTGCTTGAACTCCGCGAACCGCGAGCCGTCCACGACGCGCCCGATGACCTCGCGCACGTCGTACGGGGTGCGCGAGTCGGCCGGGACGGCGCCGTACAGGCCCGCCGGGTCCAGGGCCGGGGGCTCGACGGGGAGCAGTTCCCAGCTGGGCTCGGGGGAGGGCGGCAGGGTGGCGACGATGTCGCGGACGATGCGCAGGGCGTGCGCGTCGTCCTCGGCGAGGTGGTCGGTGACGCCGGAGGTGCGCGAGTGGACCTCGCCGCCGCCCAGCTCCTCGGCGGTGACGACCTCACCGGTGGCCGCCTTCACCAGCGGCGGCCCGCCGAGGAAGATCGTGCCCTGGTTGCGCACGATGACGGCCTCGTCGCTCATCGCCGGGACGTAGGCGCCGCCGGCGGTGCAGGAGCCGAGGACGGCGGCGATCTGGGCGATGCCGGAGCCGGAGAGGCGGGCCTGGTTGTAGAAGATGCGGCCGAAGTGGTCCCGGTCGGGGAAGACCTCGTCCTGCATCGGCAGGAAGGCGCCGCCGGAGTCGACCAGGTAGAGGCAGGGCAGCCGGTTCTCCAGCGCCACCTCCTGGGCGCGCAGGTGCTTCTTGACGGTCATCGGGTAGTACGTGCCGCCCTTGACCGTGGCGTCGTTGGCCACGATCACGCAGAGCCGGCCCGAGACCCGCCCGATCCCGGCGATCACCCCGGCGGCCGGGGCGCCCCCGCCGTACATCCCGTCGGCCGCCAGCGGGGCCAGCTCCAGGAAGGGCGAACCGGGGTCGAGCAGGGCGTCGACCCGGTCGCGGGGGAGGAGCTTGCCGCGGGCCACGTGCCGGGCCCGGGAGCGCTCGCCGCCGCCGAGGCGGGCCTCGGCCAGCTTCTCGCGCAGCCGCGCGGCGAGCTTGGTGTGCGCCTCTTCGTTGGTCCGCCAGGTGTCGGACGCCGGATCGGCGGCGCTCCCCAGCACTGGTGCCTCTCGCATGGCCTGTGGCTCCCTTGCCGTGACCGGCGCGGCCTCCGGTGGGGCGACCGCTCCGGCGTTAATGACCGTTAACGCGTTGCGGACAGGTTAACGACCGCTAACGACCCTGTCTAGAATGAGTTCCATGACTCCCACCGCCACCCCCACCCGCCGCGAGCAGATCCTCAAGGAGGCCGCCCGCCTCTTCGCCGAGCGGGGCTTCCACGGGGTCGGCGTGGACGAGATAGGGGCCGCCGTCGGCATCAGCGGGCCCGGCCTCTACCGCCACTTCGCGGGCAAGGACGCGATGCTCGCCGAACTGCTCGTCGGCATCTCCGAACAGCTCCTGGAGGGCGGCAGGCAGCGCACCGAGGCGGCCGACCGCACCGCGCCGGAGGCCGTCCTCGACTCGCTCATCGCGGGCCACATCGACTTCGCCCTCGACGACCGCCCCCTGATCACCCTCCACGACCGCGAGCTGGACCGCCTGCGCGACGCCGACCGCAAGCGGGTCCGCCGCCTCCAGCGCCAGTACGTCGAGCTGTGGGTCGAGGCCGTCCGCCGCCTCTACCCGGAGTTCGACGAGCCCGCCGCCCGCGCGACCGTCCACGCGGTGTTCGGCCTGCTCAACTCCACCCCGCACCTCGGCCGGCCGGGCGCCCTGCCGGGCCGGGCCGGCATGTCCGAGCTGCTGCACCGCCTCGCCCGGGGCGCCTTCGCGGCCGGCGCCGGGGCGCCCGCGCGGGGCTGAGGGGGCCGGTGGGGCATGGCTCCACCGGAGTGACGCGTACCGCGCGGTGTCCGTGCTCCCGGTGCCGCGTGACGGCCGTCGCATGCCCTGGACAGCTGCCGGAACCGCCGGGTAACTTGCGTCTGAGCAAGCGCTTAGCCGGTGGTCTGTGCCGGTCGGTGAAAGCGTGCTTGCGCGCCCATGGCCGGACCGGAGACGCGGCCCGGACGAGAGTGGGCCGACCGCCCCGCGCGGCCGGTCCCGAGCCGATCTAGGAGCATCACCATGCGTCGTACGGTGTACAACGAGGACCACGAGGCGTTCCGCGACACCCTCCGGTCCTTCATCGAGGCCGAGGTCGTCCCGGTCTACGACGAGTGGCTGGCCGCCGGCCAGGCGCCGCGGGAGTTCTACTACAAGCTCGGCGAGCTGGGCATCTTCGGCATCGAGGTGCCCGAGGAGTTCGGCGGCGCCGGCGAGGAGTCCTTCAAGTACCAGGCGATCATCTCCGAGGAGTGCGCCCGCGCCGGCGTCTCCTTCGGCGGCTCCGGCGTCCACGTCGCGCTCTGCCTGCCCTACCTCAAGGCGTACGCCACCGAGGACCAGAAGAAGCGCTGGCTGCCCGACTTCGTCACCGGCACCACCATGTACGCCATCGCCATGACCGAGCCCGGCACCGGCTCCGACCTGGCCGGCATGAAGACCACCGCCAAGCTCTCGGCCGACGGCAGCCACTACGTGCTCAACGGCGCCAAGACCTTCATCACCGGCGGCGTCCACGCCGACCGCGTCATCGTCTGTGCCCGCACCGCCGCGCCCACCCCCGAGGACCGCCGCTTCGGCATCTCCCTCTTCGTGGTCGACACCACCTCCGAGGGGTACGCCGTCGGCCGCAAGCTCGACAAGCTGGGCCTGCGCACCTCCGACACCGCCGAACTCTCCTTCACCGACGTCAAGGTCCCCGTCGAGGACCTGCTCGGCGAGGAGAACAAGGGCTTCGCCTACCTCGGCCAGAACCTCCCCCAGGAGCGCCTGGGCATCGCGGTCGGCGCCTACGCCCAGGCCGCCGCCGCGATCCGGTTCGCCAAGGAGTACGTCCAGGACCGCACGGTCTTCGGCAAGACGGTCGCCTCCTTCCAGAACACCAAGTTCGAGCTGGCCGCCTGCCAGGCCGAGGTCGACGCCGCCGAGGCCGTCTGCGACCGCGCCCTGGAGGCCCACGACGCCGGTGAGCTGAGCGCCGCCGAGGCCGCCTCCGCCAAGCTCTTCTGCACCGAGGTCGCCTCCCGCGTCATCGACCGCTGCCTCCAGCTGCACGGCGGCTACGGCTACATGAATGAGTACCCGATCGCCCGCCTGTACGCGGACAACCGCGTCAACCGCATCTACGGCGGCACCAGCGAGGTCATGAAGATGATCATCGCGAAGAACATGGGTCTCTGAGACCTGACCGGCAGCACCCCCAGCAGTCCGTCCAGCCCTGACCGGAAGCGGAGCCACCCTCACGTGAACGACGCACTGGCCGGACTGCTGGTCCTGCTCGACCTGGAGCGGATCGAGCAGGACATCTTCCGCGGGCAGTCCCGCTCGGCCGTCATCCCCCGCGTCTTCGGGGGCCAGGTCGCCGCCCAGGCGCTGGTGGCGGCCGGGCGGACCGTCCCGGACGACCGGCACACCCACTCCCTGCACGCGTACTTCCTGCGGCCCGGGGACCCGGGCGCGCCGATCGTCTACACCGTCGACCGCATCCGCGACGGCCGCTCCTTCACCACCCGGCGGGTCGTCGCCGTCCAGCACGGCCAGCCGATCTTCCACCTCTCCGCCTCCTTCCAGACCTGGGAGGAGGGCCTGGACCACCAGGAGCCGATGCCGCCCGCGCCGGACCCGGAGACCCTCGCCACCGGCGAGGAGATGGTCCCGCGCCACGCCGCCGCCTTCACCGACGAGGGCGTCGCCGACCGCCTCCTGGAGGCCCGCGCCGCCGTCGACCTGCGCTACGTCCACGAGCCCCCGTACGCCACCCGGGGCACCCCGCGCGAACCCCGCTCCCAAGTCTGGTTCCGCACCAACGGCAAGCTCGGCGACGTCGACCCGCTCACCCACGTCTGCCTGACCACGTACGTCTCGGACATGACGCTGCTCGACTCGGTCCTGCTCGCCCACGGCCGGGGCGGCTGGACCACCGGCGACATCACCGGCGCCAGCCTCGACCACGCCATGTGGTTCCACCGCCCGCTCCGCGCCGACGACTGGCTCCTCTACGACCAGCACTCCCCGTCGGCCTCCGGCGGCCGGGGTCTGGGCCAGGGCCGCATCTACACGCGGGACGGCAAGCTCGCCGTCACGGTGATCCAGGAAGGCGTCATGCGCGTTCCCCGCTGACCCTCCGACCCGCCCCCGCCCGGCCCGGGGTCACTTCTCCAGGGCCCGCAGGACCCCGTCCACCCCGCGCAGGAAGGTCGCCGAGACCAGCTCCGGGTCCGAGAGGCACCCGGCGGCCATCGCCCCGTCCCGGAGCATGACGAAGTCGTGCCCGGCCTCCTCGGCCGGCTCCCCGGCGACCCGCGCCAGCAGCTCCGTGACCCGCTCCAGGAACCACTGGCGGTGCGCCAGGACGGCCTGGTGGACGGGGTGGTCCGGGTCGGGGTACTCGACGGCCGCGTTGAGGAAGGCGCAGCCGCGGAAACCCTCGCTCCGGATGCCGCCGGTGATGAACCCGGCCACCGCCCGCACCGCGTCGGCCGCCGAGGGCCCGGCCTCCCGTACGGCCGCCTCCACCCCCGCCCGCATCCCCTGGTCGACCTGGCCGAGGCAGGCGAGGACCAGTTCCTCCTTGCCCGCGAAGTGCCGGTACAGCGTGGCCCGGGTGACCTCGGCCTCCGAGACGATCCGGTCGACACCGACCGCGTGGATGCCCTCCGCGTAGAAGATCCGCGTCGCCGTCGCGAGCAGCCGCGCCCGCGCCGCCGAGGTGCCCGCGCCGGCGCCCGCACCCTTCCCGTTCCGCTTGCCCTCACTCATGCGGACAGGCTAACCCACCCATGAGGGAGAACGTTCGGTCTTGACAGTCGCCGCCGCACGCTCTTGACTGCGTAGCGAGAACGAACGTTCTCCCTCGCCGCCGAACCAGCCCTGCCCGAAGGGGACTTCCATGGACACGCTCACCGAATCCGCAGCCGCCACAGCCTCCACCCCCGCCGCCGCTTCTCCCGCCGCCGCCCTGCGCAAGCTCTACTTCCTGCGCTTCGCCTTCGCCGCCGTCTGGGCAGCCCTGCTCCTCGCCACCGCCGACACCCTGAGTGCCCCCGCCACCCTCCTCCTCGTCGCCTATCCCCTCTTCGACGTGGGGTGCGCGGTCGCCGACCTCCGCTCCGCCCGCCCTGGCGGCCGGCCGGTGCGCGGCCTGTACGTGAACGCCGCGCTCAGCACCCTCACCGCCGCCGGTCTCGCGGTTGCCGCCACCTCCGGCATCCCGGCCGTCCTGCGGGTCTGGGGCGCCTGGGCGATCACCGCGGGCCTCGTCCAGCTCGCCGTCGGCGTCGCCCGGCGCGGGCTCGGCGGCCAGTGGGCGATGATCGCCAGCGGCGGCATCTCCACCCTCGCCGGAGCCTCCTTCATCGCCCAGGCGGGCGGCGCCGACGCCTCGCTGAGCGCCCTGGCCGGCTACGCCTTCCTCGGCGGCGTCTTCTTCCTCGTCTCCGCGCTCCGTCTCGGTCGCGCCGGGGGCGCGGCGAAGGGCTGACCTGCCGCGAGGCATACCAGGCCGAACCACCTGTACCGGGCATAATCCCCGCCCATGGGTGCAGCCTCAGCGGAACCAGACGACCTCGGCGATTCCCCGGCCGCCGCCCCCGGCACCGGCGCCGCCGGCACCGGTACCCTCGGCGGCGGTCCGGGCGCCGACCGGGGTGAGTCGACCTTCACCGTCCTCGTCGCCGCCGGAGCCAACCTCGGCATCGCCGTCGCCAAGGCCGTCGCGGGCATCATCAGCGGCTCCAGCGCCATGCTCTCCGAGGCCGCCCACTCGGTCGCCGACACCGTCACCGAACTGCTCCTGCTCACCGCCCTGCGCCGCAGCGCCCATCCCCCGGACGAGGCCCACCCCCTCGGCTACGCCGCCGCCCGCTACGTCTGGGCCCTGCTCGCCTCCGTCGCCACCTTCGTCGGCGGCGCCGTCTTCGCCATCTACGACGGCGTCCACACGCTGGCCGTCGGCGAGGAACTGGGCAACCCCACCCTCTCCTACGCCGTCCTCGGCATCGCCTTCCTCCTGGAGGGGTTCAGCCTGCGCACCGGCGCCCGCCAGATGCGCGGCGAGGCCCGCCGGGCCCGCACCCCGCTGCGCCACTACCTCCGCCACACCCCCGACACCACCGTCAAGGCCGTCGTCATGGAGGACTCCGCCGCCCTGGTCGGCCTCGTCCTCGCCGCCGGCGGCCTCACCGGCGCCCACCTCACCGGCTCCCCGGTCTTCGACGGCGTCGCCTCCCTCCTCATCGGCCTCCTCCTCGTCTACGTCGCCTGGGTCCTGGGCCGCTCCAACGTCGAACTCCTCCTCGGCCGCCCCCTCCCCGCCCCCGTCCGCGAGGCCATCCACGCCGAACTCCTCGCCGTCGACCAGGTCCACTCCGTCCTGGAACTGACCACCCTCATGCAGGGCCCCGACGAGGCCCTCGCCGCCGCCAAGGTCGACTTCCGCGACACGGCCACGGCAGCGGAGATCGAGTGGGCCTGCGAACGCGCCGAGCGACGCCTCCGCGAGAGGTTCCCGCAGATCAAGCGGGTCTATCTGGACCCGACGCCGGGGGCGGGGCAGCGACGGCGCGAAGGTCTCGACCCCTGGGGGGACGAGGGGGAGGGGTGAGGCCCCGCAGGCCGAGCTGCCGGGTCAACTCGTCCACGGCCACCGCCTCGTCGGTGACATGCACGGTGGCGATGCCCGCCGCCACGGCGGGCACGAGGTTGGCTGCCTGGTCGTCGGCGAAGACGCACCGCTCCGGCGGGAGCCCGAGCCGGTCCAGGACAAGCTGATAGATCCCCGGATCGGGCTTGGCCAGGCCGGCCTGCTCCGAGACGACGTGCACGTCGAACAGTTCCCAGACCCCCACGTGCTCGTACGGGTTGAACGGATCGAGGCCGAAGCTGTTCGAGAGCAGGGCGAGGCGGTGACCGGCGGCACGCGCGGCACGGGCCAGCGCGACCATCCCCCGCGCCACCGGCACCCGGGCCCAGACCCGGCCCATCAGATTCGACGGGTCGACGTGCGGGCCGAGGAGAGCCGCCGTGGCCCTGTTTCACTCCGCCTGCGCGAGCTTCCCCGTCTCCAGCGCCGCGTACAGCCGCCGCCCCTCCGGATGCTCGGCCAGAGCCGCCCGCCACGCCCCCGGCGCCAGCCCCTCCGACCGGCACCAGGCGTGCTGGGCTTCCCGGGGGTCGGAGGTGAGCACCCCGGCGAAATCCAGAATCAGGCCGCGCGGCCCGGTCTCGCCGGCCGAGGCGGGGACGGCGTCAGACGGCATGGGCGGTCGTCCCTCCGGAAGCGGGCGGGGTGGTGCGGTGTGAGCCGGCGGCACCTCAGGCGTACGTCCACCGCCAGGAGTTCCCGCTTGCCGCGCACTTGATGCGGGCGCCGCTCGCCGTCGTGGTCACGGCGCCGTGGTCGGCGTTGCGGCAGAACTGGCCCGCCTGGTAGCAGTTGCCCGCGTTGGAGCGTATGGAGCAGGTGTCCGTCCTGTCGGCGCTGCCGCCGCCCCCGCCGCCGGAACCGGAACCTCCCGAGCCTCCGGTCGCCGGTGCGACGGTGACCGTCACCCTCGGCCCCGGCGTCTCCACCCGCTTGGTCTTGGTGACCGTCGGCGCCGGCTCGGGCTCGGCCGTCTCGGTCGCGGTGGCCGTCGCCGTCACGGTCACCGTCGGCGCGGGCTTGGCGGCCACCGCCTGAGCGGCCCGCACCTCGTCCTGCGCCGACTGGGTCCCGCCCATCACCCCGAACGCGAAGACCGCGACCCCGACGGCCCACACCCGCTTCCGCTTGTACAGGGGCCTCTGGGCGACCGTGGTGGTGGCATGCGGAGGCTGGGTGTACGGGTTCATCGGTCCCCCCGGGAACGGCTGGCGGCCACCCTCGAAGCGGGTGGCGAGGACCGGGTTATATCACGATGTGAAGAACTCGTGACAGTCGTGGAGTTCTGGTGAGCCGGGGTGGGTGCGCCGGCTCCGCCTCCGCCGGAGGTGGGGCGTCCGGCGCTCCGGAACGGGCGGGCTGCCGGGGGAACGGGCTGAAGGCATTACCGGCGGCCCGCCTCTCGGGCGGGGCGCGGTCCGGGCCGGCGGTGGGCGTCGCTGGTGCCGGGTCAGCCTTCCTCGTGCCGCTCCCGCTCCAGCCGCTGGACCTGTTCCGTAGGTGTCCGGCTCATGTACCAGCCGTCCACGCGGGGGCAGACCCAGTCGGCGGGCCAGCCGGACAGGTCGACGGCGGCGGCGTAGACCGCGTCGCCGAAGGTGACGATGGAGTGGATCGGGTCCGGGGTCTGGAGGAGGGCGGGCCAGGGGAGTTGGACGAGGCCCGCGTCCGGGTTCCAGGTGGCGCCGGGGACGCCCCAGTCGCGGGCTTCGAGGCCGTCGGGCTGGGGCCAGATGTAGGCGTACATGCCGGGGTGCGGGGCGTCGGCGCTGCCGAAGGAGAAGCCGACGGAGACGTACGCGTGGAGTTCGGCGTTCTGCTGGAAGGCGGGCCGGCCGGGGGTGGGGGTGGTGCGCTGGGGGCGCCAGCGGGTGGCGGAGAGGTCGAAGCCGCCCCACATCACGCCGACGCGGGGGCGGTGGCCCAGGTAGGGGGCCTGCCACGCCTCCAGGCCGGCGGCGGCGAGGTTCCAGGCGCCGCACATCAGGCGGGCCGCGTCGGGGTCCCAGGTGCGGGCGGCGCGGTCCTCCTCGAAGGTCGCGGGGGAGCCGGGGATCTCGCAGATCAGCGGGGAGTCGGGCGGGTCGACGCCCAGGTCGCGGGCGGCGTCGCAGAACGCGGTGTAGAAGGAGGCGACCGAGTCGTGGCGCAGGGAGAGGGCGCGCGTGCCCCGGTCGGACTCGATCCGTACGTCGCCGTCGAGCAGGCCGTAGTGGACCTGGAAGGAGGTGTCGGGGCGGCGGAAGGTCCGGGTGGCCAGGCCGCGCGGGGTGACGTCGAGGACGACGTTGCCCCAGCCGACCTCGAAGGGCTCGTCCAGGGTGTACTTGCCGCCGACCTGCACCACCCGGTTCACGTAGTCGGCGGTGGGTGCCAGGTGCTCGTAGTCGAGGTCGGGCCGTGCGGTGCCGCGTTGGCTCATGGGAGGGGCCTCCCCGTGCGAGATGCGGGACGGAAACGGACGTCCGGGGCGTTTCGTCCCAGTTTCGCAGCGTCCGCGGCCCTCGGCACGTCCGGGGAGGTGCCCTACGGCGTCAGCCCCGCCGCGTCCAGCAGGTACGCCGTCATCGGGTCGTAGAAGCGCGGGTCGAGGACGTGGTCGTCGAGGGGGACGGTGACCTGCATGGTGCCCTCGGCCTCGCCGATGAAGAGGGCCGGGTCGTTGCAGTCGGCGTAGCCGAGCGAGTCGAGGCCGCGCTGGGCCGCGCAGCCCGCCCAGCCGTGGTCGGCGACGACCAGGTCGGGCAGCGGGCTGCCCTCGCGCTCCAGTCCGTCGAGGATGACGGTCATCGGCTCGGGGGAGTGGGTGTGCCAGAGGGTGGCGCCGCGCTCCAGCATCGCCACGTCGGCGAACTGGAAGACCATGCCCTCCGAGGTCCGCAGCCCGCCGGGGATGACGACGATGTCGCAGCCGGCGGCGCGCAGGGCGGCGGCCGTCGCCCGGTGGACGTCGAGGAGGCCGCCGGGGTGGCCGGTGGCGAACAGGACCCGCTCCTGGCTCTCGGCCGCCTTGCGGAGCCGGGCCGCCATGCGCTCCAGGCCGTCGACGGTCAGCTCCGGGTCGATGGTGTCCTGGCCGTGCCGGTGCTCCGGGTCGTCGCTGACGCCGCACCGCTCGGCCATCACGGCCAGCACGTCCTGCTCGTCGGCCCAGCGGTCGCCCAGCTCCAGCCCCAGCCAGTAGTGGCGGTCACCGTTGGCGAGCCTGCGGTAGTGGTCGAGGTTGTTGTCGCGGGGCGTGGCGACGTCACCGGCGATCCGGGCGCGGACGAGATGCTCGACGAGGGTGGCGCGGCTGGGTATCGACATGGAGACCATTGTGCCCGGCGCCCCCGCCGCCTGGGGCGGCTCGCGAGGGTTGGCTGCGCCTTTCGTGCCGGTGGGGCGGGTTCCGCAAGGCGCGGAGGCCGCACACCGGCGCCCCTCACTCCCCGCCGCGCCCCAGCGCGAACCACAGCTCCATCCGTACGTCCGCGTCGTCCAGGTCGGTGGCGAGGAGGCGGGCGCAGCGGGCGATGCGGCCGCGGACGGTGTTGCGGTGAACGGCGAGGGCGGTGGCGGTCCGGTCCCAGCTGCCGTGGAGGGAGAGCCAGACGCGGAGGGTTGCGGCGAGTTCCGGGGCGTCGGCGAGCGGGGCCAGCAGGTCGCGGGCGTACGCCTCGGCGTCGGCCGGGTCGACCAGCGCGGCCAGTCCCCGGGCGGCGTCCGCCCGGTCGCGGACGAGGGGGCGGTGGGTGGCGCGGGCCCGGTCCAGGGCGCGGGCCGCGCGGGCGTCGGCGGCGGGGAGGTCCGGCGGGTCGCCGGCGGCGGTGGCGGCGCCCAGGGTCCAGCCGCGTTGCGGGGCGGGCTCGGCGCCGGCGGGGAGCAGGACGCGGACGGTGTCGGCGTCGGGGCCGGTGCCGACCAGGGTGGAGCCCAGGGCCGTGCCGAGTGCGGAGGCGGCCACGGTGTCGACGGGCCCGCCGTGCGGGGAGCGGCGGGCCCGGACCACCGTCCACGGGCCGGTGGAGAGGGAGCCGGTGACGGTGGCGGGCGCGTCGCCGAGGAGCAGGGCGACCAGGGCCGAGGTGCGGCCCGCCCAGGAGGCGCCGGGCTGGTCGGCGGTGAGGAGGGAGAGGAGGACCACCGCGATCTGGGCGAGGGCCTGTTCGCCCTCGGTGCCCGCCGGGCAGACCGTGCCCAGGGCGTGGCCGCCGGTGCCGGTCAGGGCGTAGACGGCGATGCGGTCGCGGCCCGCCGTCTCCGTGGCCGAGGCGGGGGCGGGGCGGGTGGCGGGGCCCGGGCGGAGCTTGGTGGCGAGGCCGCCGAGCAGGGCGCGGGCCGGGTCCGGCGGGGCGCCCCGTCCGCCGGGGACGAGGATCTCGCCGGTGGGGCCGAGCAGCACCGCGTACCCGTCGAGGAGGGCGGCGAGGCGGGTCAGCACGGCGCGGACCGGGTCGGGTCCGGCCGCCGCCGTGGCCAGGCCGCGCTGGGCCTCGGCGGCGCGGCGCAGCCCCGCGTGCCGGGACTCCGCCATCAGCCGCCACACCGCACGGGCCACCGCGCTGAACGGGGTCGCCGACGGCACCTCGATCAGCGGCAGCCCCCAGCGGTCGCAGGCGGCGACCAGGCCGCGCGGCACCGCCTCGTGCACCGGCGCCACCCCGAAGCCGAGCGCGGCGCCGCCCGCCGCCACGATCCGGCCCACGTACGCGTCGAGGTAGGCCCCCGCCCCCGCCGCCTCCGGCAGGTGCAGCCCCGCGCTGAGCAGCAGCTCACCGCCGAGCAGGTACGGGTACGGGTCCTCCATCTCCGAGGTGTGCACCCACTGCACCAGCCGCTCCCCGTCCCCCTCGTCCACCGGCGGCCCGCCCACCTGGCGCAGCCCGAGCCCGAGATCGGCCCGCCCGAGCAGCGCGGAGAGGCGGACCGGCGGGGTCGGCGGGAGGACGGCGGCCGGGGGCTCGACCGGGGAAGCGGAAGTGGGGGGAGGAGGGGTGGTGCTCATGGGTGGACGATCCATCCAGCGAGAGGGCCGAGGAGGGATGAAACCTACACTTCAGCCGGGCCCGGGGGCGACCTAGGGTCGAGCCACGCCCGCCCGCCCCCCCTCCTTCTCCCCTTCCCCTCCTCCGCATCCGGACGAACGGAGCCCCCCGTGGCAGTCGACTACGCGGTCATCTTTCTCTACCTGGCCGGCATGCTCGCCATGGGCTGGTGGGGGATGCGCCGGGCCCGCTCCAAGAGCGACTTCCTGGTCGCCGGGCGGCGCCTCGGCCCGTTCCTCTACTCCGGCACCATGGCCGCCATCGTCCTCGGCGGCGCCTCCACCATCGGCGGCGTCGGCCTCGGCTACAAGCACGGCCTCTCCGGTGCCTGGATGGTCCTCACCATCGGCTTCGGCCTGCTCGCCCTCTCCCTCTTCTTCTCCGCGCGCATCTCCCGGCTGAAGGTCTACACCGTCTCCGAGATGCTCGACCTGCGGTACGGCGGCCGGGCCGGGCTCATCACCGGGCTGGTGATGTGGGCGTACACGCTGATGCTCGCCGTCACCTCGACCATCGCCTACGCCACCATCTTCGACGTCCTCCTCGACGTGCCCCGCACCCTCGCCATCGTGCTGGGCGGCGGCATCGTCGTCGCGTACTCGACGCTCGGCGGGATGTGGTCGATCACGCTGACCGACATGGTGCAGTTCGTCGTCAAGACGATCGGGGTGCTGCTCCTGCTGCTGCCCATCGCCGTCGTCAAGGCCGGCGGCTTCGGGGCGCTCCGGGACGAACTGCCCACCAGCTACTTCGAGCCGCTCGGCATCGGCGGCGAGACGATCTTCACCTACGTGCTGATCTACACCTTCGGCATGCTCATCGGGCAGGACATCTGGCAGCGCGTCTTCACCGCCCGCGACGACCGCACGGCCCGCTGGGGCGGCACCGTCGCCGGTACGTACTGCCTGGTCTACGCGATAGCCGGCGCCGTCATCGGCACCGCGGCCAAGGTCATGTACCCGAACCTGGCCAGCGCCGACGACGCCTTCGCCACCATCGTCACCCACGAACTGCCCGTCGGCGTCCGGGGCCTGGTGCTGGCCGCCGCGCTCGCCGCCGTGATGTCGACCTCCTCCGGCGCCCTCATCGCCTGCGCCACCGTCGCCAACAACGACATCTGGTCCCGGCTGCGCGCCGCCGCCCGGGGCGGGGAGCCCGCGCCCGCCGGGGGCGCCCACGACGAGGTGCGCGGCAACCGCCTCTTCATCCTGATCATGGGCGCCGCCGTGATCGTCATCGCCATCGCCCTCAACGACGTGGTCCAGGCGCTCACCGTCGCCTACAACCTCCTCGTCGGCGGGCTGCTCATCCCGATCCTCGGCGGCCTGCTGTGGAAGCGCGGCACCGTGCAGGGCGCGCTCACCTCCGTCGCCGTCGGCGGCCTCACCGTCTCCGCCCTGATGTGGCACTACGGCATCCTCGCCGACCAGCCCATCTACTACGGCCTGCTCGCCTCCCTCGCCGCGTACGTGGTCGTCTCCCTCCTCACCCCGCCCACCGACCCGGCCGTCCTCGCCACCTGGCGCGAACGGCTCGCGGGCCGGGGCGCGCCCGAGAGCGCGCACGCCCCGGCCGAAGGGGCCGAGGCCGGCCCCGGCGCGTACGCCGAGGCGCATCCTGGAACCGGCGACGGACGCTGACCCCGCGCCGCCCCGCCGACCCGCCCGCACCCCGGGCTACCCGCACCCGCCCCCGACCGGGGCCCACGGAAGGACACCCGCACCCATGACCGCATCCGCCTCCACGCCCCGCCCCGAGCCGCGCGGCCCCGTCGACTCCTCGCGCATCCCGCGCTTCGCCGGGCCCGCCACCTTCGCGCGGCTGCCGCGGCTGGACGAGGTCGGCTCCGCCGACATCGCCGTGGTCGGCGTCCCCTTCGACACCGGCGTCTCCTACCGGCCTGGCGCCCGCTTCGGCGGCAACGCCATCCGCGAGGCGTCCCGGCTGCTGCGGCCCTACAACCCGGCGCAGGACGCCTCCCCGTTCGCCCTCGCCCAGGTCGCCGACGCCGGCGACATCGCGGCCAACCCCTTCCACATCGAGGAGGCCGTCGAGACCGTCGAGGCCGCCGCCGACGACCTGCTGGCCACCGGCGCCCGCCTCATGACGCTGGGCGGCGACCACACCATCGCCCTGCCGCTGCTCCGCTCGGTCGCCAAGGTGCACGGGCCCGTGGCCCTGCTCCACTTCGACGCCCACCTCGACACCTGGGACACCTACTTCGGGGCCGAGTACACGCACGGGACGCCGTTCCGGCGGGCCGTGGAGGAGGGCATCCTCGACACCTCCGCCCTCTCCCACGTCGGCACGCGCGGCCCGCTCTACGGCAAGCAGGACCTCGACGACGACGAGAAGCTCGGCTTCGGGATCGTGACCAGCGCCGACGTGATGCGGCGCGGGGTCGACGAGATCACCGACCAGCTGCGGCAGCGGATCGGGGACCGGCCGCTCTACATCTCCGTGGACATCGACGTCCTCGACCCGGCGCATGCGCCCGGGACCGGGACGCCGGAGGCCGGGGGGCTCACCTCGCGGGAGCTGCTGGAGATCATCCGGGGGCTCGCCTCCTGCCGGCTCGTCTCGGCGGACCTGGTCGAGGTGGCGCCCGCCTACGACCACGCCGAGATCACGGCGGTGGCCGCCAGCCACACGGCGTACGAGCTGACCACGATCATGGCCCGCCAGATCTCGGCCTGACGGCCGGGGTTCGGAGGCTGGGCCCTGCCCCGGCCGGGCCCTGCCCGGCCTCCGGCCTGGGGCGGCCTCAAACGCCGGCCGGGCTCAGTGGCCTCAATCGCCGGCCGGGCTGAGATCGGCTGAGCGCTCAGCCACACGACAGCCCGGCCGGCGCTTGAGGCCACCCAGCCCGGCCGGCGCCTGAGGCCGCCCCGGGCCGCAGGCCGGGCCAACCCCGGCCAAGGCACCCCACGCCCCGCGACAAGCCGAATGACACCATGGCCAAAACCCCACCGACCCGACACGAGGCCACCCGCACCATGACCCACGACCACCACGGCCCCGAGCTGATCCCGACCCCCGCCCAGACGGCGGCAGCCCTGTCCCCTCCGCCCGGCCGCACCGGAGGTGACCTGGTCATGGAGACCCTGCACGGGCTGGGCGCCACCACCGTGTTCGGTCTGCCGGGCCAGCACGCGCTGGGCATGTTCGACGCGCTGCGCCGCGCCCCGATGGCGTACGTGGGCCTGCGGGTCGAGAACAACGCCGGGTTCGCCGCCGACGCGTACGGCCGGGTGAGCGGTGAGGCGGCCCCGCTGCTGCTCTCCACCGGCCCGGGGGCCCTCACCTCGCTGGCCGCGCTCCAGGAGGCGGCCGCCGCCAGCGCGCCGGTGCTGGCGATCTCCAGCCAGATCCCGGTGGCGGGGCTCGGCGGCGGGCGCCACGGGTACCTGCACGAGCTGCGCGACCAGCAGGCGTCGTTCCGGGACGTGGTGAAGTCCGTCCACACGGTGCGTACCGCCTCGCAGATCCCGACCGCGGTCGCCGAGGCGTGGCAGAGCGCGCTGACCGCGCCGCACGGTCCGGTGTGGGTGGAGATCCCCGCCGACATCCTCAGCGCCGGGACGTCCCTGCCGCAGGTCACGGCTCCGGACGCGTTCCCGGAGGAGCCGGCTCCGCGTCCCGAGCTGACCGCGGTGGCCGCCGACTGGCTGGGCCGCGCCGAGCGGCCGGTGATCATCGCGGGCGGCGGCGTGGTCCGCGCCGACGCGGCCGGCAAGCTGACCGCGCTGGCCGAGCGGCTCCAGGCCCCGGTGGTCACCACCTTCGGCGGCAAGGGCGCCTTCGCCTGGGACCACCCGCTCTCGCTCCGGTCGTGGATGGAGGACCGGCACACCACGGCCTTCCTGGAGGAGGCCGACGTGGTGCTCGTCGTCGGCTCGGGCCTGGGCGAGCTGTCCTCGCACTACGGCACGTTCACCCCGCGCGGCCGGATCATCCAGATCGACGCCGACCTCGGCAAGCTGGAGGCCAACTACCCGGCCCTCGGCATCCACGCCGACGCCCGCCTCGCCCTCACCGCCCTGCTGGAGACCGTCCCGGAGCGTACGGACACCGGCGCCCCGGACCGCGTCGCCGCGACCCTCGCCGCGATCCGCGACCGGATCGACGGCCAGGGCCTCGACACCGAGCAGCGCGTGCTGGCGGCCGTCCGCGAGGCGCTGCCCGACACCTCGCCCAGCTTCTGGGACATGACGATCCTCGCCTACTGGGCCTGGTCCGCCTTCGACCCCCGTCAGGGCGCCTTCCACTCCGCCCAGGGCGCGGGCGGCCTCGGCTACGCCTACCCGGCCGCGCTCGGTGCCGCCGTGGCCGACCCGACCCGCCCGGTGCTCGCCGTCTCCGGCGACGGCGGCGCCCTGTACTCGATCGCGGAGCTGGCCACCGCCCGCCAGCACGACCTGGACGTCACCTGGCTCATCGTCGACGACGGCGGCTACGGCATCCTCCGCGAGTACATGAACGACGCCTTCGGCACCGCCACCGCCACCGAGCTGAGCCGCCCGGACTACGCGGCCCTCGCCGCCGCCTTCCACATCCCGGCCACCACCACCTCGGTGGAGCACCTGACCACGGACCTCGCGAAGGCGCTGGCCGCCCCCGGCCCGTCGGTGGTCGTCCTCCCGGTCCACCTGCGGATGTTCGCCGCCACCCACGAGGAGAGCGGAGAGGCGTGACGTACGCGCGCTTCCGTGCTGGAGTGCTCCCGTCGCGGGGCAGTCCGGCCGGGAGCCGCCCGGCCCGCCGCGCGGCCACGGCGTGAGGAGCCGATCATGAACGTACGGCGGGTCGTCCCCAACCTGCGGACCGAGGACCCCGAGGCGTGCGGCGCGTTCTACGCCCGCATCGGCCTCAGCCCCGCGATGGAGCTGGGCTGGATCACCACCCTGACCGGCACCGGAGGCGGCGCCTCGCCGGTCCAGCTGAGCCTGATGACCGAGGACCTGACCGGCCCGTTCGTCCCCGACCTGAGCATCGAGGTCGACGACGTGGACGCCGCCTACGAGGAGCTGCGGGCGGCCGGCGCCGAGCTGCTCTTCCCGGTCCGCGACGAGGAGTGGGGTGTCCGCCGCTTCTTCGTCCGCGACCCGGACGGCCGCGTCGTCAACATCCTCGGCCACCGCTGACGGCTCCGCCGCCTCGCGCGCCCTCCTGGCTCCCCTCGCACACCCGTGCGCCCCACCCGGTTTGTTGCGGCGGGATGAAATCCCCCGCTCCGGACGTTGGCGCTGGCGGTAGTGGCAGGAGACCGGACGACGGAAGGACCACGGGGTGGCGGGCGCTCGGCAGGACCGGCAGGAACAGGGGAAACCGGGGCGTACCCCGGTGGCCGGGCCGGAGGCGGCGATCGAGAACCGGGGCTGGGTCAAGCGGCTCACCGCGTACGCCTGGCGGCACCCCAAGGACGTGATCCTCTCGCTCGGCGCCTCGCTCGCCGGGATGGGCGTCATGGCCCTGGTGCCGCTGATCACCAAGGTCGTCATCGACGACGTGATCGGCGGCAGCCGCTCGCTGGCCGTCTGGACCGGCCTGCTGGTCCTGGCCGCCCTGGTCGTCTACGGGCTGACGTACATCCGCCGCTACTACGGCGGGCGGCTCGCCCTGGACGTCCAGCACGAGCTGCGGACCGACATGTTCGCCACCATCACCAGGCTCGACGGCAGACGGCAGGACGAACTCTCCACCGGCCAGGTCGTCGGCCGCGCCACCAGCGACCTCCAGCTCATCCAGGGCCTGCTCTTCATGCTGCCGATGACCATCGGCAACGTCCTGCTCTTCCTCATGTCCCTGGCGATCATGGGGTGGCTCTCGCTGCCGCTGACCCTGGTCGTCGTCGCCGTCGCCCCCGCCCTGTGGTGGATCGCCCGCCGCAGCCGCACCCGGCTCCACCCGGCCACCTGGTACGCCCAGGGGCAGGCCGCCGCCGTCGCCGGAGTGGTCGACGGGGCCGTCTCCGGCGTCCGCGTCGTCAAGGGGTTCGGGCAGGAGGAGCAGGAGACCGGCAAGGTCCGCGAGGTCAGCCGCCGCCTGTTCGCCGGCCGCCTGCGCACCGTCAAGCTCAACGCCCGCTACACCCCCGCCCTCCAGGCCGTCCCCATGCTCGGCCAGGTCGCCATGCTCGCCCTCGGCGGCTGGCTGGCGGTGCGCGGGCAGATCACGCTCGGCACCTTCGTCGCCTTCTCCACCTACCTCGCGCAGCTGGTCGGCCCGGTGCGGATGCTCGCCATGGTCCTCACCGTCGGCCAGCAGGCCCGGGCCGGCGCCGAACGCGTCCTGGAGCTGATCGACACCGAGCCCACCCTCACCGACGGCCCCCGCGAGCTGCCCGCCGACGCCCCCGCCACCGTCGAGTTCGACTCCGTCACCTTCGGCTACGGCGACGGGCGGCCCGTCCTCGACGGCTTCAGCATGGAGATCCGCGAGGGCGAGACCCTCGCCCTGGTCGGCGCCTCCGGCAGCGGCAAGTCCACCGTCTCCACGCTGCTGCCCCGCTACTACGACGTGAGCGCGGGCGCCGTCCTCGTCGGCGGCCGCGACGTGCGCGAGCTGACCCTCGACTCGCTGCGCGCCGCCATCGGACTGGTCCCCGAGGACAGCTTCCTCTTCTCCGACACCATCCGCGCCAACCTCGCCTACGGCCGCCCCGACGCCACCGACGAGCAGATCACCGCCGCCGCCCGGGCCGCCCGCGCCGACCGCTTCATCGACGAGCTGCCCGAGGGCTACGACACGGCCGTCGGCGAGCACGGCCTGACCCTCTCCGGCGGCCAGCGCCAGCGCCTGGCCCTGGCCCGCGCCCTGCTCACCGACCCCCGGCTGCTCGTCCTGGACGACGCCACCTCGGCCGTCGACGCCCGCGTCGAGCACGAGATCCACGAGACCCTCGCCGAGGTCATGGCGGGCCGCACCACGCTGCTCATCGCCCACCGCCGCTCCACCCTCAACCTCGCCGACCGCATCGCCGTCCTCGACGAGGGCCGCGTCGCCGCCGTCGGCACCCACGCGGAGCTGGAGCGCACCTCGCCGCTCTACCGCCGCCTGCTCACCGACCCCGAGGCGCTCGGCGGCACCTCGCCCGGCCACACCCCCCAGCCGCCCCCGCTCTCCGTCCTGCCCGAGGAGGAGACGCTCACCGACGAGCTGCGGGACGAGCTGGAGGCCGAGTTCGACGCCGAACGCGGCATCACCCCGGCCCTGTGGGTCCGCGACAAGGAGGCCCGCGATCCGGCCGCCGCCCTCGCCGGGATGCCCGCCACCCCCGAACTCCTCGCCCAGGTCGAGGCGCTGCCCCCGGCCGACGAGAAACCCCGGGTGGACGAGGCCCGCGCCGTCACCCCGGAGGAGTCGTACGGCCTGCGGCGGCTGCTGCGCGGGTTCGGCAGGCCGCTCGCCGTGGCCTTCCTCTTCGTCGCCGCCGACGCGGGGCTCGGCCTGCTCCTGCCGGTGCTGATCCGGCACGGCATCGACGAGGGCGTCAACCAGCTGGCGCTGGGCGCCGTCTGGACCGCCGCCGGGCTGGCCCTGCTCGCGGTGATCGCCCAGTGGGCCGCGCAGACCGCCGAGATCCGCAAGACCGGCCGCACCGGCGAGCGGGTCCTGTACGCGCTGCGGCTGAAGATCTTCGCCCAGCTCCAGCGGCTCGGCCTGGACTTCTACGAGCGCGAGCTGACCGGCCGGATCATGACCCGGATGACCACCGACGTCGACGCGCTCTCCACCTTCCTCCAGACCGGCCTGGTCACCGCCTTCGTCTCGGTCGTCACCTTCTTCGGCATCATGGGCGTGCTGCTGGCCATCGACCTCCAGCTGGCGCTGGTCGTCTTCGCGACGCTGCCCGTCCTGATCGTCGGCACGTACTTCTTCCGCAAGCGCAGCGTCAAGGCGTACGAGCTGGCCCGTGAGCGGGTCTCCACGGTCAACGCCGACCTCCAGGAGAACGTCGCCGGGCTGCGGATCGTGCAGGCGTTCCGGCGCGAGCCCACCACCACCCGGCGGTTCACCGAGCACAGCGACAGCTACCGGCGGGCGCGGCTCAAGGGCCAGTGGCTGATCTCGGTCTACTTCCCCTTCGTGCAGCTCCTCGCCTCGGTGGCGGCCGCCGCCGTCCTCATCGTCGGCGCCGGCCGGATCGAGGCCGGCACCCTCACCACCGGCGCGCTGGTGGCGTACCTGCTCTACATCGACCTCTTCTTCGCGCCCGTCCAGCAGCTCTCGCAGGTCTTCGACGGCTACCAGCAGGCCACCGTCTCGCTCGGCCGTATCCAGCAACTGCTGCGCGAGAAGCCGTCCACCGGGCGGGCCGCCGAACCGCTCGACGTGCTCTCCCTGCGCGGCGAAATCGCCTTCGAGTCCACGGGGTTCGCCTACCGCCCGGCCGAGGGCGGAGGCCAGGCCGAGGAGGCGCTGACCGGCGTCGACCTGCGGATCAAGCCGGGCGAGACCGTCGCCTTCGTCGGCGAGACCGGCGCGGGGAAGTCGACCCTGGTCAAGCTGGTCGCCCGGTTCTACGACCCGACCAGCGGCCGGGTCACCGTGGACGGCACCGACCTGCGCGACCTGGACCTGACGGCCTACCGGCACCGGCTCGGCGTCGTCCCGCAGGAGGCGTACCTCTTCGAGGGCACCGTCCGGGACGCCATCGCCTACGGGCGGCCCGAGGCGGGCGACGCCGAGGTGGAGGCGGCGGCCCGCGCGGTCGGCGCGCACGACATGATCGCCCGGCTGGACGGCGGCTACCTGCACACCGTCGCCGAACGCGGCCGCAACCTCTCGGCCGGCCAGCGCCAGCTGATCGCCCTGGCCCGCGCCGAACTGGTCGACCCGGACATCCTGCTCCTCGACGAGGCGACCGCCGCCCTCGACCTGGCCACGGAAGCCCTGGTCAACCAGGCCACCGAGCGGGTCGCCGGCCGCCGCACCACCCTGGTCGTCGCCCACCGCCTGACCACCGCCGCCCGTGCCGACCGCGTCGTCGTCATGGACCACGGCAAGGTCGCCGAGGTCGGCACCCACGACGAGCTTCTCGCCAGGAACGGCGCCTACGCCGGACTCTGGGACGCCTTCGTCGGCGCCCCCGCCGCCTGACCCTCCGTCGGGCCGCGCCCCGCGCCCCCCGTCCCCGCCCGGGACAGGGGGCGCCGCGCTGTCCGGCCCTCCCGGACGACGCCCCGTCACCCCCAGGAGCAGGCCGTCTGGTGGAGCGGGCGTCACTCGGCTAAGTTCCGGCGGGCCGGGACGCACCCGGAGTGACGATCGGAACAGGGGAGGGCTCATGCGCACGGTGTTGCGCTGGTTGCTGTCGCTCGTGGTCCTGGCGGGGGCCGTCACGGCCCAGGCCGGCACCGCGGTGGCGGGCCAGGACCCGGCACGGGACGGCCGGGACATCCTTCAGCGGCTGCTCGCCGTCAAGGGCGTCGAGCTGGTCGAGGAGAAGCCGTACGAGGGGTACCGGTACTTCGTCCTCACCTACACCCAGCCGGTCGACCACCGGCACCCGAAGCGGGGCACCTTCGAGCAGCGCTTCACCGTGCTGCACAAGGACACCTCGCGCCCCACCGTCTTCCACACCTCCGGCTACGGCGTCTCCACCGCCCCCGGCCGCAGCGAGCCCACCCGGATCATCGACGGCAACCAGATCTCCCTGGAGTACCGTTACTTCACCCCGTCGCGCCCCGAACCGGCCGACTGGTCGAAGCTGACGATCTGGCAGGCCGCCAGCGACCAGCACCGCCTCTTCCAGGCCCTCAAGCCCGTCTACGGCAAGAAGTGGCTGGCCACCGGCGGCTCCAAGGGCGGCATGACCGCCACCTACTACGAGCGGTTCTACCCGCGCGACATGGACGCCGTCGTCGCCTACGTCGCCCCCAACGACGTGGTCGACAGCGAGGACTCCGCCTACGACCGCTTCCTGGAGCAGGTCGGCACCGCCGAGTGCCGCGACGCCCTGCACGCCGTCCAGCGTGAGGCCCTGCTCCGCCGCGAGCCCCTCAGCGAGCGGTACCGGGAGCTGGCCGAGAAGTCCGGCGCCACCTTCACCACCGTCGGCAGCCTCGACAAGGCGTTCGAGGCCGTCGTCATGGACCTGGCCTGGGGCTTCTGGCAGTACGCCGACGAGGCCGACTGCGCAGCCGTGCCGCAGGCCCGCACCGCCACCGACGCCGAACTCTTCGCCTACGTCGACGAGATCTCCGGCTGGTCCTTCTACACCGACCAGGGCCTCGCCCCGTACACGCCGTACTACTACCAGGCGGGCACCCAGCTCGGCTCGCCCGGCATCGCCCAGCCGCACCTCGCCGACCTCAGCCGCTACGGCTACCAGGCGCCCCGCGAGTTCGTGCCGCGCTCCATCCCCATGCGGTTCGAGAAGCACGCCATGCGCGACGTCGACACCTGGGTCCGCCACCACGCCCAGCGCATGATGTTCGTCTACGGCGAGAACGACCCGTGGAGCGCCGAGCCGTTCCGCCTCGGGGCCGGCGCCCGCGACTCCTACGTGCTGACCGCGCCCGGTGCCAACCACGGCGCCAACGTCGCCGGGCTCGTCCCCGACGAGAGCGCCCGCGCCACCGCCCGCATCCAGCAGTGGGCCGGCGTCGCCCCGGCCACCGCCCAGGCCGACCCCGAGTCCGCCGCGCCGCTGGCCGCCTACGACAAGACCCTCGACTCCCTCGACGAGAAGCTGCTCCAGAAGTACCGGGGCGGCAAGCCCTGACCTGACCCGACCCGGCCCGCCCGGACACGAAAGCGCCGCCCGCACCCCTGCTCCAGGGGCGCGGGCGGCGCTGTTCGTCCACCCGTCAGTACCGCAGGCCGAACCCGACCGGCAGCAGTTCCCTCGACGGGTCGTCGGCCCGCTGCACCGGCACCGGCAGCTTCCCGCGCGGCCTGGCCCGGCCGGCCAGCACCCGCACCGCCGCCCGCAGCTCCACGTCGGTCCACGAGTAGGTGGCCAGCACCGCGTCGGCCTCCGGCAGGTGCGCCACGTCGTACGGGTTGCGGATGGCCAGCGCCACCACCGGCACCCCGGTCGCCGCCAGCGCCCGCACCAGCTTCTGCTGCGCGCTGCCCGCCGCCACGTTGTACGTCCCGACGACCACCGCGTCCTTGCCGCCGGCCGCCGCCACCGCCGCGTCGATGACCGCCTGCGTGGGCGCCGTCCCGGTGGAGAGCGTGGTCACCCGGAAGCCGAGCCCGGTCAGCTCCTCGGTGAGGGTGGTGGTGGGCGGGCCCGTGGTGCCCGAGGGGGAGGCCGGGTCGGCGCCGACGACCAGGAGGTCCCGGTGGGTGCGGCGGCTCAGCGGGAGCAGGCCGTCGCGGTGGGCCAGCAGGGTCGTGGTGCGCTCGGCGATCCGGTCGGCCTCGGCCAGGTGCGGGCGGACGCCCACCGTCCGGTCGACCTCCCGCCGCGTCACGTACGGGTCCTCGAACAGGCCCCGCTTGGCCTTCAGTTCGAGGACGCGCAGCACCGAGGTGTCGATCCGCTCCTCGGTCAGCTCGCCGTCGCGCACCGCCGCCAGCACCGCGTCGTACGCCACCTTGATGCTCGGCGGGTTGAGCAGCTGGTCGACCCCGGCGAGCAGCGCCAGCACCGGCACCCGGTCGTCGCCGTACTTGGTGCGCACCCCCTCCATGCCGAGGGAGTCGGTGACCACCACCCCGTCGTACCCCAGCTCCTCGCGGAGGATGCCGGTCAGGATCGGGCGGGAGAGCGTCGCCGGGTCCTCGGCCGGGTCGAGGGAGGGCACCACGATGTGCGCGGTCATGATCGAGTCGATGCCCGCCGTGATCGCCGCCCGGAACGGCGGCGCGTCCAGCCGCTCCCACTCTTCGCGGGTGTGGTGGATGGTCGGCAGCGCCTCGTGGCTGTCGGTGGTGGTGTCGCCGTGGCCCGGGAAGTGCTTGGCGCAGGAGGCGACCCCGGCTCCCTGGTACCCCTTCACCTGTGCGGCCACCAGGTCGGCCACCACCTGCGGGTCGGAGCTGAAGGAGCGGACGCCGATCACCGGGTTGGCCGGGTTGACGTTGACGTCGGCGTCCGGCGCGTAGTTCTGGAGGATGCCGAGGGCGGCCAGCTCGGCCCCGGCGATGTGCGCGGCCCGCCGGGTGTCGGTGCGGCTGCCGCCCGCGCCCAGCGCCATCGCCCCCGGCAGCAGGGTGGCCGGAGCGCCGACCCGGCAGACGATGCCGTGCTCCTGGTCGGTGGAGATGAGCACCGGCAAACCGTTTCTCCGCCCCAGCGAGGCGCGCTGGATGCCGTTGGACAGCTCGGCGATCTGGTGCGGGTCGCGGGTGTTGCGCGCCCAGGTGAAGTAGATGATGCCGCCGACGTGGTACGTCGAGATCAGCTCGGCGGCGTCGCGGACGCCCAGCTCCTTGAGGTTGGCGTCGACGTCCGCCGGGTCCGGGTCGGTCGCGGTGTGGCCGTAGACCCGCATCACGAAGAGCTGGCCGACCTTCTCCTCCAGGCTCATCCGGGAGAGCAGCTTCCGCAGCTGCGCGCGGGTGGGTCTGCGCGCGGCCGGCCGGACGCCGCTCGCCTCGCCCTGGGGGCCGACGGCGGCGGAGGCCGAGGTGCTGACGGTGGCCGCGGCGGCGGCTCCCGCGCCCGCCGCGAGCACGGCGCGGCGGGAGGTGCCGGGGGATCGGTGGTGCACGTGCGCTCCTTCCGGTGGGAGGGGCGCCGGGCGGGTGCGCGCTGCCCGTGCCGCCTCGACGGGCAGCCCCTGAAGGAAACTGCCAGGAATCACGGATAGCCCGAAGATTTCTGCCAGTCAAGAGGTGGGGCGCGTGTTGCACCCGCGCCCCGCGCCGCTTGTCCGCCTTTGCCGCGCCTGGGCCGTCCCCGCACACCATTCGAGGGGCCCGGTCCGCGGACCGGGCCCCTCGTGTCTCCCCCCGGAGGTCCCCCCTCCAGATCAGAACTCCCTGAATCCCCCCCGGGAATCCCCCCAGAAGTCCTGATGCCACGTAAGACAGGCGACCCCCGGGCGGGGTTGTACGGAAGTCGTGATCAATTTTCGGCGGGAAAGTGGAGGCGCGGGCTTGCTCCCGCCCCTTCGCCACGGCCGCCCGGCCTCGTCCGGCGGCGCAGCCGGACCCTGCGGAACTTCGCGACCGGGCACACCGGGTTTTCCCCGGGCCCCACCACCCCGCCCCCACCTCGTACTGTCGTCCCATGTCCCCAGCCGTACCCCCGCAGGACCAGCCCCGTCTCGCCGTCCTCGAAGCCGTCCTGGAGCGGATCACCTACGCCAACGAGGAGAACGGGTACACCGTGGCCCGGGTGGACACCGGGCGGGGTGGCGGGGAACTGCTCACCGTGGTCGGGGCGCTGCTCGGGGCGCAGCCGGGGGAGGCGTTGCGGATGGAGGGGCGGTGGGGGTCGCATCCGCAGTACGGCAAGCAGTTCACGGTGGAGAACTACACGACGGTGCTGCCCGCCACGGTGCAGGGCATCCGCCGCTACCTCGGGTCCGGGCTGATCAAGGGCATCGGGCCGCGGATCGCCGACCGGATCACCGAGCACTTCGGGGTCGACACCCTCGACGTCATCGAGACCGACGCCAAGCGGCTGGTGGAGGTGCCGGGGCTCGGGCCCAAGCGGACGAAGATGATCGCCGCCGCCTGGGAGGAGCAGAAGGCGATCAAGGAGGTGATGGTCTTCCTCCAGGGGGTCGGCGTCACCACCTCCATCGCCGTGCGCATCTACAAGAAGTACGGTGACGCCTCCATCTCCGTCGTGCGCAACCAGCCCTACCGGCTGGCCGCCGACGTCTGGGGCATCGGCTTCCTCACCGCCGACCGGATCGCCCAGGCCGTCGGCATCCCGCACGACAGCCCGGACCGCGTCAAGGCCGGACTCCAGTACGCCCTCTCCCAGTCCAGCGACCAGGGCCACGTCTACCTCCCCGAGGACCGGCTCATCGCGGACGCCGTCAAGCTGCTCCAGGTCGACACCGGCCTGGTCATCGACTGCCTCGGGGAACTCGCCGCCGACGAGGAGGGCGTGGTCCGCGAGAAGGTGCCCGGCCCCGACGGCGAGCCCGTCACCGCCGTCTACCTGGTCCCCTTCCACCGGGCCGAAGTCTCCCTCGCCGCCCAGCTGTTGCGGCTGCTGCGCGCCCCGGACGACCGGATGCCCGCCTTCCGGGACGTCGACTGGGAGAAGGCGCTGGGCTGGCTGGCCCGCCGCACCGGCACCGAACTCGCCCCCGAGCAGCGGGACGCGGTCCGGCTCGCCCTCACCGAGAAGGCGGCCGTGCTCACCGGCGGGCCCGGCTGCGGCAAGTCGTTCACCGTGCGGTCGGTGGTGGAGCTGGCCCGGGCCAAGGGCGCCAAGGTGGTCCTCGCCGCCCCGACCGGGCGGGCCGCGAAGCGCCTCGCCGAGCTGACCGGAGCCGAAGCCTCCACGGTCCACCGGCTGCTGGAGCTGCGTCCCGGCGGCGATGCCGCGTACGACCGGGAGCGGCCGCTCGACGCCGACCTCGTGGTGGTCGACGAGGCGTCCATGCTGGACGTGCTGCTCGCCAACAAGCTGGTCAAGGCGGTCGCGCCCGGCGCCCACCTGCTCTTCGTCGGCGACGTCGACCAGCTGCCCAGCGTCGGCGCCGGCGAGGTCCTGCGCGACCTGCTCGCCGACGGCGGACCGATCCCCTCCGTCAGGCTGACCAGGATCTTCCGCCAGGCCCAGCGCTCCGGGGTCGTCACCAACGCCCACCGCATCAACGCGGGCACCCCGCCGCTCACCCAGGGCCTCGACGACTTCTTCCTCTTCGTGGAGGACGACACCGAGGAGGTCGGCCGCCTCACCGTCGACGTCGCCGCCCGCCGCGTCCCGGCCCGCTTCGGTCTCGACCCGCGCCGCGACATCCAGGTCCTCGCCCCCATGCACCGCGGCCCGGCCGGCGCGGGCGCCCTGAACGGCCTCCTCCAGCAGGCCATCACCCCGGCCCGGCCCGACCTCCCGGAGAAGCGGTTCGGCGGCCGGGTCTTCCGCGTCGGGGACAAAGTGACCCAGATCCGTAACAATTACGAGAAAGGGCTCAACGGCGTCTTCAACGGAACCGTCGGCGTCGTCACCGCCCTCAACACCGAGGAGCAGCGGCTGACCGTGCTCACCGACGAGGACGAGGAGGTCCCGTACGACTTCGACGAGCTGGACGAGCTGGCGCACGCCTACGCCGTGACCATCCACCGCTCGCAGGGCAGCGAGTACCCCGCGGTGGTGGTGCCGGTGACCACCAGCGCCTGGATGATGCTGCAGCGGAACCTGCTCTACACCGCCGTCACCCGGGCCAAGAAGCTGGTCGTCCTGGTCGGGTCGCGGAAGGCGATCGGCCAGGCGGTGCGTACCGTCTCCGCAGGCAGGAGGTGCACCGCGCTCGGCCATCGGCTGCTCTCGGGGACGCCCGGCCGGCCGGTCGGCCAGAAATGATCGATCAAAACGGTGGGATACGTCACGCAGCCCTTCCGGAACCGGGGGGAGAGGGGCAGGATGAACAGGTTGGCGGCACTGAGTGCCGCCAAAGGGCCGAAGGGTCGACCCCGAGTGCACTCTCCTGAGCCAAATGGGGGATGGTAGAGACAGTCAGGGCACCTCGAAGATGAGGCACTACGTCGGTGAGGGAAAGACGTGAGCGACAACTCTGTAGTACTGCGGTTCGGCGACAGTGAGCACACCTACCCGGTGATCGACTCCACCGTCGGCGACAAGGGCTTCGACATCGGGAAGCTTCGCGCCCAGACGGGTCTGGTGACCCTCGACAGCGGCTATGGCAACACCGCGGCGTACAAATCCGGGATCACCTATCTCGACGGCGAGCAGGGCATCCTCCGCTATCGCGGGTACCCGATCGAGCAGCTGGCGGAGAACTCCACCTTCACCGAGGTGGCGTACCTGCTGATCAACGGTGAGCTGCCGACCGTCGACGAGCTGGCGGGCTTCAAGAACGAGATCACGCAGCACACCCTCCTCCACGAGGACGTGAAGCGGTTCTTCGACGGCTTCCCGCGCGACGCGCACCCGATGGCGATGCTGTCGTCGGTGGTCAGCGCGCTGTCGACGTTCTACCAGGACAGCCACAACCCGTTCGACGAGGAGCAGCGCCACCTCTCGACGATCCGCCTCCTGGCCAAGCTGCCGACGATCGCGGCCTACGCCTACAAGAAGTCGATCGGCCAGCCCTTCGTCTACCCGCGCAACGACCTGGGCTACGTCGAGAACTTCCTGCGGATGACCTTCTCGGTCCCCGCCCAGGAGTACGAGCTGGACCCGGTCGTCGTCTCGGCGCTGGACAAGCTCTTCATCCTGCACGCCGACCACGAGCAGAACTGCTCCACGTCGACCGTGCGCCTGGTCGGCTCCTCGCAGGCCAACATGTTCGCCTCCATCTCGGCCGGCATCTCCGCGCTGTGGGGCCCGCTGCACGGCGGCGCCAACCAGTCGGTGCTGGAGATGCTGGAAGGCATCAAGGCCGACGGCGGCGACGTCGACTCCTTCATCCGCAAGGTGAAGAACAAGGAGGACGGCGTCCGGCTGATGGGCTTCGGCCACCGCGTCTACAAGAGCTTCGACCCCCGGGCGAAGATCATCAAGGCGGCGGCGCACGACGTCCTCTCCGCGCTCGGCAAGTCCGACGAGCTGCTGGACATCGCGCTCAAGCTGGAGGAGCACGCGCTCTCCGACGACTACTTCGTCTCGCGGAACCTCTACCCGAACGTGGACTTCTACACCGGGCTGATCTACCGCGCCATGGGCTTCCCGACCGAGATGTTCACCGTGCTCTTCGCGCTCGGCCGTCTCCCGGGCTGGATCGCCCAGTGGACCGAGATGATCAAGGAGCCCGGATCGCGTATCGGGCGTCCGCGGCAGATCTACACCGGCGAGGTCCTGCGCGACTTCGTCCCGGTCGAGGCCCGCTGACCGGGGCTGTCGCCTCGCGATTCTCAGGGGCGCGCCCCGCTTGGCCCGTTCTTTCCCCGCTGTGCGGCGGGGGAGGGGCGGGCTTTCGGCCGTTCCGGGCCGTACGGCCGCGTTCGGGCAAGTAGAAAGCGCCCCGGCACCAGTCCCCCCACGGGCCGATGCTCGGGGCGCTTTCCTGTGTCCCGAGCGGATTCCCCCCACGGGATCCGGCCGGGCGTCTGTGCGGTCTGCCAGGACACGTACGTACGGGAGGGCCGCTCAAAGCTCCCCGGTGCACGTGCCCCGGCCTACACGGTCGAAGGACGTCCCCCAAGACGTCCTCCCGATTCCGGAAACGTCCCCCAAGACATTTCCGGTATCGCCTTCTTAGACTCACGAGCCCCCCACTTGGTTACGTTGCGGGGAGTGTGATCTGCGTCTCTCGCACGACCTGAATACTGCTGCGAGAGCCCCGGGGTTCGGGGTCCAAGAGTAAGGGTAGTGCGTCAACTATGTGAAGGACTTGAGGCGAAGACTGTTGGTAACGACGAAGACCGAGGAGAAGGCCATCGCGGCCCCCGCGATCATCGGGTTCAGCAGTCCCGCGGCGGCCAGCGGAAGCGCCGCCACGTTGTAGCCGAAGGCCCAGCAGAGGTTGCCCTTGATGGTGGCCAGCGTGCGCCGGGAGAGCCGGATCGCGTCGCCCGCCGCCCGCAGGTCCCCGCGGACGAGGGTGAGATCCCCGGCCTCGATCGCCGCGTCCGTCCCGGTGCCCATGGCGAGCCCCAGGTCGGCGGTGGCCAGCGCGGCCGCGTCGTTGACGCCGTCGCCCACCATCGCCACCGTACGGCCTTCCGCGCGCAGCCGCTCGACCTCGGCGACCTTGCCCTCGGGCAGCACCCCGGCCACCACCCGGTCGATGCCCACCGCGTGGGCCACCTCGGCGGCCACGGCCTCGTTGTCGCCGGTGAGCAGGACGGGCGTGAGGCCGAGCGCGCGCAGTTCCCGGACCGCCTCGGCGCTGGTCTCCCGCAGGGCGTCGGCGAGCGTCAGCAGCCCGCGTACGGCCCCGTCCCAGCCGACGGCGACCACGGTCCGCCCGCGGGCCTCGGCGGCCGCCAGAGCCCGTTCCAGCTCCTCGGGGAGGGGCATCCCGGCCTCGGTGAGGAGCCGGGGGCGGCCGGCGGCCACCTGGCGCCCCTCGACGGTGCCGCGGACACCCAGTCCGGAGGTACTGGCGAAGCCGGAGACGGGCGGGAGCGGGCCGTGGCGCTCCTCGGCGGCGCTCGCCACGGCGCGGGCGATCGGATGCTCGGAGGCGTGCTCCAGGGCGCCCGCGAGGCGCAGCAGCTCGGTCTCGCCGGTGCCGTCGGCGGGCAGGACCTCGGTCAGTTCCATGCGGCCGGTGGTGAGGGTGCCGGTCTTGTCGAGGACGACCGTGTCGACGCGGCGGGTGTTCTCCAGCACCTCGGGGCCCCGGATGAGGATGCCGAGCTGCGCGCCGCGTCCGGTGCCGACCAGCAGGGCGGTGGGCGTGGCCAGGCCCAGCGCGCACGGGCAGGCGATGATCAGGACCGCGACGGCGGCGGTGAAGGCGGCCGTGGCGTCGTCCGTGGCGAGCAGCCAGCCCACCAGCGTGCCCAGGGCCAGGACCAGCACGACCGGGACGAAGACCGCCGAGACCCGGTCGGCCAGCCGCTGGACGGCCGCCTTGCCGTTCTGGGCCTGCTCGACCAGGCGGGCCATCCGGGCCAGCTGGGTGTCGGCGCCGATCCGGGTGGCCTCCACGGTGAGGCGGCCGCCGGTGTTGACGGTGGCGCCGGTGACCTGGTCGCCGGGGGCGACGTCGACCGGTACCGACTCGCCGGTCAGCAGGGAGGTGTCGACCGCCGAGCGGCCCTCCAGGACCCGGCCGTCGGTGGCGATGGTCTCGCCGGGCCGGACCGTGAACCGGTCGCCGACCACCAGCCGCGCCACCGGCACCCGTACCTCGCGCCCGTCCCGCACCACGGTGGCCTCGCGGGCCCCCAGCTCCAGCAGGGCGCGCAGCGCTGCCCCCGCCCTGCGCTTGGCGCGCGCCTCCAGCCAGCGGCCGAGCAGCAGGAAGGTGACGACGCCCGCCGCCACCTCCAGGTAGATCATCGAGGAGGCGTCGGCGCGGGAGGCGGTCAGGTCGAAGCCGTGCCGCATCCCGGGCATCCCGGCGTGGCCGAGGAAGAGTGCCCAGAGCGACCAGCCGAAGGCGGCGAGGGTGCCGACCGAGACGAGGGTGTCCATCGTGGTCGCGCCGTGCCGCAGGTTGGTCCAGGCGGCCCGGTGGAAGGGCAGGCCGCCCCAGACCACGACGGGCGCGGTGAGGGTCAGGCAGAGCCACTGCCAGTGGTCGAACTGGAACGCCGGGACCATCGACAGCAGGATCACCGGCGCCGCGAGCACCGCGGAGACGGTGAACCGCTGCCGCAGCGCCTCGGTCCCGTCCTCGCCGGGCGCGCCGGAAGCCTCCGCGCCGTCTTTTGGAGCCTCCGGGGCCGGCTCGGGCTCCGGAGGGCGGATCTCCTCGGCGGTGTAGCCGGTCCTGACCACCGTGGCGATCAGGTCGGCGACGCCCAGCTCCTCGCCCGGCTCGTAGGCGACCTTCGCCTTCTCGGTGGCGTAGTTGACGGTGGCGGTGACGCCCGGCATCCGGTTGAGCTTCTTCTCCACCCGGGCCGCGCACGAGGCGCAGGTCATCCCGCCGACGCTCAGCTCGACCTCGGTGGTCGCGGATGCTGCCGGCCGTTCGGGGGCCGTACTGGTGGTCATGGTCTGGCGGTCTCCGCTACGAGGGGTACGGGCAGGTGCGGGCGGACCCGGTCCTTCCATGGTGCGGCCCCGCCCGGGCGGGGTGCCGGGCGGGGCGGGGTGCGCCGGGGTCAGGCGCGGCCGGTCAGCTCGTACCCGGCCTCGTCGACGGCGGTGCGGACGGCCTCCTCGTCGAGCGGGGCGGCGGAGGTGACGGTGACCTTGCCGGTGGCGGCCTCGGCCTTCACGGAGGAGACGCCGGGCAGCGCGGAGATCTCCTCGGAGACGGCGCCCTCGCAGTGGCCGCAGGTCATGCCGGTGACCGCGTAGACCGTGGTGACGGCGCCGGTGTCGGCGCAGCCGCCGGAGGAGGCGGCGGAGCCGGAGCAGCAGGAGCCGGAGGTCTGCGTCTGGGCCTGGGTGTCGCTGGTCATGGTGTCCTCCTGAGGGCCGTCCCGTTCGGGCGGGTCCGGTCGCGATGGTCGTGGTGGTGCTCGTGGTGCGGGTGGTCGTGATGTCCAGGATGGGGCAGTGGTGGTGTGCGCGGCGCCGGTGGCCGGGCGTGCGTGACGGGGCTTCCCGGGCAGGCGGGATCAGAGGTGCGCCCGGGAAGGTGGGCCGTACAGCCAGACTATACCCCTAGGGGGTATGAATCCACCTCCCGGGCGGCACAGTGAGCCGCGCGGCCCGCCCCCGGGCCGCCAGGACGAAGGGTGATCCGATGCGCGCAGTGGTCTTCGAACGGTTCGGCGAGCGCCCCGAGGTGCGGGAACTGCCCGACCCCGCGCCCTCACCCGAAGGGGTGGTCGTCCGCGTCGAGGCCACCGGCGTCTGCCGCAGCGACTGGCACGGCTGGCAGGGCCACGACCCGGACATCGCGCTGCCCCACGTCCCCGGCCACGAACTCTCCGGCACCGTCGCCGCCACCGGCGCCCGCGTCACCCGCTTCACGGCCGGGGACCGCGTCACCGTCCCCTTCGTCTGCGCCTGCGGCACCTGCGCGGCCTGCGCCCAGGGCGACCACCAGGTCTGCGAGAACCAGACCCAGCCCGGCTTCACCCACCACGGCTCCTTCGCCGAGTACGTCGCCCTCGACCACGCCGACGTCAACCTCGTCGCCCTCCCCGACGCACTCGCCCACCCCACCGCCGCCGGCCTCGGCTGCCGCTTCGCCACCGCCCACCGGGCCGTCACCGTCCAGGGCCGGGCCGCCCCCGGCGAATGGGTCGCCGTGCACGGCTGCGGCGGGGTCGGGCTCTCCGCCGTGATGATCGCGGCCGCCGCCGGGGCCCGCGTCCTCGCCGTCGACGTCTCGCCCGACGCCCTGGAACTGGCCCGGCGGTTCGGCGCCGAGGTCTGCCTGGACGCCCGGGTGGGCGTGGTTCCCGTCGACGGGGCCGTGCGGGCCGGGGCCGGGGGCGAGGTCGCGGCGGCCGTCCGGGAGATCACCGGCGGCGGCGCCCACCTCTCCCTCGACGCGCTCGGGTCGCCCGGTACCTGCGTCGCCTCCGTCGAGGGGCTGCGGCGGCGGGGCCGCCATGTCCAGGTGGGGCTGCTCCCGGCGGCCACCGGGCGGCCCGTGATCCCGATGGAGCGGGTCATCGCCCACGAACTGGAACTCCTCGGCAGCCATGGCATGGCCGCGCACGCCTATCCCGCGCTGCTCGCCCAGGTGGCCGACGGGACCCTCCGGCCCGACCTCCTGGTCACGGCGGTGCGACCGCTCGCCGAGGCCCCGGACGCACTGGCCGCGCTGTCGGCCCCCGGGGTACCGGGGATCACGGTGATCGAGCCCTGGGGGTGACGGGGCCTTCAGCCGGGCCGGAGCGGGCCCGGCTGAAGACCCCCGGTGCGGCTCCGGCTACTTCCCCCTGTTGCGGGCCCGCCCCGCCACCCAGTGGCGGATCGTGTCGGCGTGCCAGTAGGGGCGGCCGGAGCGGGTGAGGTCCGGTGGGGGGAGCTGGCCGTTCTTGCGGTAGGAGCGCACGGTGTCGGGCTGGACCCGGATGTGCGCGGCGATCTCCCGGTACGACCACAGGTCCCGGTCGGTCATGTGGGCGTCTCCCCTCCGCGTACCCCTGCGCGGCGCACCGTTCGCGCCGCCGAGGTGCCAGGGGTCCGCTCGGTGCCCCCACCCTGGAGCGGCGGGCGGCGCGCGGCCGGAAGCGCGGGCGGGGGCGTGGAGCGACCGTGACAAGGATGTGGCGGGATCGGGACATCCCGGGCCCGTTCAGCCGTTCAGGTACGACTCCAGCAGCGCCCGGGTGCGCCGGGCCACCGGGAGCGGGCGGTCCGGCGGGCAGGGGTACATGTCCTGCTCGACGATGGCGAAGAGGTCGATGCCGAGGGGGCGGGTGGCCGCCAGTACGGGTTCGAGGGCGGGCACGCCGAGCGGGGGCTCGCACATGACGCCCTGGGCCACGGCGGGGCCGAACGGCAGGTCCTCGGCGCGGACCCGGGCCAGCACCTCGGGGTCGACCTGTTTGAGGTGGAGGTAGCCGAGGCGTTCGCCGTAGGTCTCGACGAGGCGGACGCTGTCGCCGCCGCAGTAGGCGTAGTGGCCGGTGTCCAGGCAGAGTTCGACCAGGTCCGGGTCGGTGGTGTCGAGGAGGCGGACCACGTGCTCCTCGGTGTCGACATGGGTGTCGGCGTGCGGGTGGACCACGGTGCGCAGCCCGTACTCCTCGCGGACCCGGCGGGCCAGACGCTCCGTCAGCCGGGAGAGGTCGCGCCAGGCGGCGGGGGTCAGCTCGCGGTCCTCCAGCACCCGGCCGGTCTTGTCGTCGCGCCAGAACGCGGGGATCGCCACCAGGTACCCGGCGCCCGTCGCGCGGGTCAGCTCCGCGACCTTCGCCACGTGCGCCCAGGTCTCCTCCCAGACCGCCTCACCCCGGTGCAGCCCGGTGAAGACGGTGCCCGCCGACACGCTCAGCCCGCGCCGCGCCGTCTCGTCCCGCAGCCGTACCGGGTCGGTGGGGAGGTAGCCGTACGGGCCCAGTTCGATCCACGTGTACCCGGCCTCGGCCACCTCGTCCAGGAAGCGGTCCCAGCCCACCTGGTGCGGGTCCTCGGGGAACCAGACGCCCCACGAGTCGGGTGCCGAGCCGATCCGCAGCCGGGAGACCGGGGGTGCCGGCTCGTTCGTACGGTCCATCAGATGTCCGCCTTCCGGTTCCGGTCGCCGTCCGGGTCAAGCCTGCCCCATCTCCGGGCGTGAGGGTTCGTCCGAATGTCCGGACAAAATGTTGACAGGGTTCCGCGCCGCCGACTAGACCTGGGCACGCCCCGGCACCACGGGGAGCACCGCCGCCGCAACGACGCAGCGAGGGGGAGACCGTGACGGGCGCACAGCCGGGACGCGGGAGTGGGCAGCGGCCACCCGGACCGCCGGGTGAGGCGGCGTACGACGTGATCGCTCTCGGGCGGCTCGGCGTCGACCTCTACCCGCTCAGGACCGGGGTGCCGCTGGCCGAGGTGGAGACCTTCGGGAAGTTCCTGGGCGGCTCGCCCGCCAACGTGGTCGTCGCGGCGGCGCGGCTGGGGCGGCGCACCGCGCTGGTCAGCCGGACCGGGGAGGACCCGTTCGGCGACTACCTGCGGGCCGAGCTGGAGAAGTTCGGCGTCGACGCGCGGTGGGTGCCGGCCGTGACGGGGCTGCCCACCCCCGTCACCTTCTGCGAGATCTTCCCGCCCGACGACTTCCCGCTCTACTTCTACCGGCGGCCCGAGGCCCCGGACCTCAGGATCACCGCCGACGCCCTCGACCTCGACGCGATCGGCGCCGCCCGCGTCCTGTGGGCCACCGGCACCGGGCTGAGCGCCGAACCGAGCCGCACCGCCACCCTCACCGCGCTGGCCCACCGGCGCCGGGCCGCCCACACCGTCCTCGACCTCGACTGGCGGCCCATGCTCTGGGACGAGGCCGAACGCCCGGACGCCCGCGCCCACTACGCCGCCGCCCTCGCCCACGCCACCGTCGCCGTCGGCAACCTCGCCGAGTGCGAACAGGCCACCGGAGAGCGTGAACCGGAGGCCGCCGCCGACGCCCTGCTCGCCGCCGGGGTCACCCTCGCCGTCGTCAAACAGGGGCCGGACGGCGTCCTCGCCGCCCACCGCGACGGCACCCGCGTCACCGCCCCGCCCGTCCCCGTCGAGGTGGTCAACGGCCTCGGCGCCGGGGACGCCTTCGGCGGCGCCCTCTGCCACGGCCTGCTCGCCGGGTGGCCACTGGCGGACACCATCGGGTACGCCAACGCCGCCGGGGCCCTCGTCGCGGGACGCCTCGCCTGCTCCTCCGCGATGCCCCGCGCCGAGGAGATCGAGGCGCTGCTGGGCGGTGCGGAATGAACCCCGCCCATGCCGCCCACGCCGTCGACCCGGCCGCCCTCGCCCGGCTGCGCGCCCACCGGCCCGAGGCGGTCGCCGAGGCCGCCGCGCGCCGGGTCCGCCGCCCGCTGCTGGGCCGCGACGGGCGGCTGCTGATCCTCGCCGCCGACCACCCGGCGCGCGGCGCCCTCGGCGCGGGAAGCGGCGACCGCGCCATGGCCGACCGCGCCGGACTCCTCGCCCGGCTGCGGCTCGGCCTCTCCCGCCCGGGCGTCGACGGCGTCCTCGCCAGCGCCGACGTCCTGGACGACCTCCTGCTGCTCGGGGCGCTGGAGGGCAGGGCCGTCATGGGCTCGATGAACCGCGGCGGCCTCGCCGGGGCCGCCTTCGAACTCGACGACCGGTTCACCGGGTTCCGCCCCGAGGACCTGGCCCGCTCCCGCTACGACGCCGGGAAGCTGCTGCTCCGCCTCGACTACGACGACCCCGGCTCGCTCACCACCCTGCACACGGCGGCCCGCGCCGTCGACGCCATGGCCGCGCTGCGCCTGCCCGTCTTCGTCGAGCCGTTCCTGTGCCGCCGGGTCGGCGGCGCACTCCGTACCGACCTCGGGGCCGCCGCCGTCACCACCTCGCTCGCCGTCGCCTCCGGGCTCGGCGGGACCTCCGCGTACACCTGGCTCAAGGTGCCCGTCACCGAGGACCCCGAGGACATGGCGCGGGTGACGGCCGCCACCACGCTGCCCGTCGTGCTGCTCGGCGGGCCGGTCGGTGCGGCGCGCGGCGGGGACGCGACCTACGAGCGGTGGCGGAGCGCCCTCGCGCTGCCCACGGTGCGCGGCCTCGTCGCCGGCCGCGCCCTGCTCTACCCGCCCGACGGGGACGTGGCCGCCGCCGTCGACACCGCCGCCGCCCTCGTCCACGGGGAGGCCCGGCACGAGGGAACCCGCGCCCTCCCCGGCCCGTCGCGCGGGCTGCCCGCCCCGCGCGGGGTAGGTGAGGAGCCATGACGACGATGCCCCCCACCGACCCGCACCCGCTCCATCTGCGGCCCGGCGCCACCGCGCACCCCGGCAGCCCGTACCGGCTCAGCGCCGGGCCCGACCAGGGGCTGCGCCACACCGCCCTGCACATCCTCGAACTGGCCCCCGGCGACACGCACACCTTCGCCACCGGCGGCGCCGAATGGATCGTGCTTCCGCTCTCCGGGGGCGGTACGGTCCGGGTACGGCCCGACGGGGAGCAACAGGGCGACGGAGAAAGCGAGTTCACCCTCGACGGGCGCCCGGACGTCTTCGCCGGGCCCACCGACTTCGCGTACGTCCCCCGGGACGCCCGCGTCGAGATCACCTCCGGCGCCGCCGGCCGGTTCGCTCTGGCAGGAGCGAGGTGCGGGCGCCGACTCCCCGCCCGCCGAGGCCCGGCGCCGGAGGTACCCGTCGAGGAGCGGGGCAGCGGGACGTGCGCGCGACAGGTGCGGAACTTCGCCGCCGCCCACACCTTCGCCTGCGACCGCCTCATCGCCGTCGAGGTCCTCACCCCGCCCGGCCACTGGTCCTCGTACCCGCCGCACAAGCACGACGAGCACCGGCCGGGAGAGGAGAGCGAGCTGGAGGAGATCTACTGGTTCGCGCTGGACGGGCCCACCCCGGCCTTCCACCGGGTGGCGCCCTCCCGGCCCGGCGGCGCCGACCTCCTCGCCGAGGTGCGGGACGGGGAGGCGGTCCTCGTCCCCGACGGCTGGCACGGCCCGTCCGTCGCCCCGCCCGGCCACCCGCTCTACTACCTCAACGTCATGGCCGGGCCCGGCCCCGGGCGGGACTGGCACATCACCTTCCACCCCGACCACGCGGAGGGCTACCGGTGAGGCTCACCACCGCCCAGGCACTGATCCGCTTCCTCTCCGTCCAGTACAGCGAGCGCGACGGCGAGCGGCAGCGGCTGATCCCCGCCGTCTGGGGCGTCTTCGGCCACGGCAACGTCGCCGGGCTCGGCCAGGCCCTCGCCGAGCACACCGCCGAACGGCCCGACGGGACCGGCGACCTCCGCTTCCACCAGGGCCGCAGCGAGCAGGCCATGGTGCACGCCGCCACCGGCTTCGCCCGCCAGAGCCGCCGCCTCGCCGCCCACGCCGTCACCACCTCCATCGGGCCCGGCGCCACCAACCTCGTCACCGGCGCCGCCCTCGCCACCGTCAACCGCCTGCCCGTCCTGCTCCTCCCCGGCGACACCTTCGCCACCCGCCCCGCCGACCCCGTCCTCCAGCAGCTCGAACTCCCCTACGCGGGCGACATCACCGTCAACGACTGCCTGCGGCCCGTCTCCCGCCACTTCGACCGCGTCACCCGGCCCGAGGCGCTGATCCCCGCCGCCCTCACCGCGATGCGCGTCCTCACCGACCCGGCCGCCACCGGCGCCGTCACCCTCGCCCTGCCGCAGGACGTACAGGCCGAGGCGTACGACTGGCCCGAGGAGTTCTTCGCCGAGCGGACCTGGCACATCCGCCGCCCCGCCCCCGACACCGCCTCCCTCACCGAGGCCGCCGCCCTGCTCCGCGCGGCCCGCCGCCCCCTCGTCGTGGCGGGCGGCGGCGTCAAGTACGCGGGGGCCGAGGCGGCGCTCGACGCCTTCGCCCGCGCCACCGGCATCCCGGTCGCCGCCACCCAGGCCGGCAAGGGCGCCCTGCCCCACGACCACCCCCAGGACGTCGGCGCGCTCGGCCACACCGGCACCGCCACCGCCGACGACCTGGCCCGCACCGCCGACCTCGTCCTCGCCGTCGGCACCCGCCTCACCGACTTCACCACCGCCTCAGGCACCCTCTTCGCCGCCGACGGCGTCCGCTTCGCCCACCTCAACCTCGACCCCGCCGACGCCCACAAACTCGCCGCGCACGCCGTGGTCGGCGACGCCCGCGAAGGGCTCACCGCCCTCACCGGGCTCGTCGTGGGCCACCGCCTCCCGGACGCCCACGTCACCGCGTACACCGCCGCCAAGGCCGACTGGGAGGCCCGCGTCGACGCCGCCTACGCCGCCCCCGACCCCACGGCCCGCCCCACCCAGACCCAGCTCCTCGGCGTCCTTGACGCCCTGGTCACCGGCGAGGACATCCTCGTCAACGCCGCCGGCTCCCTCCCCGGCGACCTGCACCGCCTCTGGCGGGCCCGCTCGGCGGACCAGTACCACGTCGAGTACGGCTACTCCTGCATGGGCTACGAGATCCCCGGCGCCCTCGGCATCCTCCTCGCCGACCCGCACCGCCCCGTCTGGGCCCTGGTCGGCGACGGCACGTACCTGATGAACCCGACCGAACTGGTCACCGCCGTCCAGGAGTCCCTGCCGCTCAAGCTGGTCCTCGTCGACAACCACGGGTACGCCTCCATCGGCGGCCTCTCCCGCGCGGTCGGCGCCGAGGGCTTCGGCACCGCCTACCGGATGCCCGGCCCCGGCGGCCTCCTCGACGGGGAGCCGCTCCCGCTCGACCTCGCCGCCAACGCCGCCTCCCTCGGCGTCCGCATGCTCCGCGCGGAGACCGTCGCGGAACTGGGCGAGGCCCTCGCCGAGGTACGGGCCGCCACCGTCCCCACGGGTGTCTACGTGCGGACCGAAACGCCCGACACTGTGTCCAGCCCGACGCCCGCACAGGCGTGGTGGGATGTTCCCGTGGCCCGGACCGCGCACCGCGAGGAGGCGGCCCGAGCCCGGCAGGAGTACGACCGGAACGTCGCAGCCCGGCGCCGCCATCTGTGAAGGAGCGACCCCGTATGAAGACCGTCCACCACTGGATCGGCGGCCAGGCCGTCGACGGCGCCTCGGGCAGCTTCGGCCCCGTCACCGACCCCGCCACCGGCGAGGTCACCACCCAGGTAGCGCTCGCCTCCGCCGACGAGGTGGACGCCGCCGTCGCCACCGCCCGGGCCGCCTACGCGAGCTGGGGCACCTCCTCGCTGGCCCAGCGCACCACCGTGCTCTTCAAGTTCCGCGCCCTCCTCGACCAGCACCGCGAGGAGATCGCCCGCCTCATCACCGCCGAGCACGGCAAGGTCCACGACGACGCCCTCGGCGAGGTCGCCCGCGGCCTGGAGATCGTCGACCTGGCCTGCGGCATCACCGTGCAGCTCAAGGGCGAGCTGTCCACCCAGGTCGCCAGCCGGGTCGACGTCGCCTCGATCCGCCAGCCGCTCGGCGTGGTCGCCGGCATCACGCCGTTCAACTTCCCGGCCATGGTGCCGATGTGGATGTTCCCGCTCGCCGTCGCCTGCGGCAACACCTTCGTCCTCAAGCCCAGCGAGAAGGACCCCTCGGCCGCCCTCCGGCTCGCCGAGCTGTTCAGCGAGGCCGGACTGCCCGACGGCGTCCTCAACGTCGTCAACGGCGACAAGGTCGCCGTCGACCGCCTCCTGGAGCACCCGGACGTCGCCGCCGTCTCCTTCGTCGGCTCCACCCCGATCGCCCGCCACATCCACGCCACCGCCTCCGCCCACGGCAAGCGCGTCCAGGCCCTCGGCGGCGCCAAGAACCACATGCTGGTCCTGCCCGACGCCGACCTCGACGCCGCCGCCGACGCCGCCGTCTCCGCCGCGTACGGCTCGGCGGGCGAACGCTGCATGGCCGTCTCCGCCGTCGTCGCCGTCGGCGCGATCGGCGACGAACTGGTCGCCAAGATCAAGGAGCGGGCCGAGAAGATCACCATCGGCCCCGGCCACGACCCCGCCTCCGAGATGGGCCCGCTCATCACCGCCGCCCACCGCGACAAGGTCGCCGGCTACGTGGCGGGCGCCGCCGCCCAGGGCGCCGACGTCGTCCTCGACGGCACCGGCTTCACCGTCGAGGGGTACGAGAAGGGCCACTGGATCGGCCTCTCCCTCCTCGACAAGGTCTCCACCGACTCCGACGCCTACCGCGACGAGATCTTCGGCCCGGTCCTGTGCGTCCTGCGCGCCGAGACCTACGAGGAGGGCCTCGCCCTCATCAACGCCTCCCCGTACGGCAACGGCACCGCGGTCTTCACCCGCGACGGCGGCGCCGCCCGCCGCTTCCAGCTGGAGGTCGAGGCCGGCATGGTCGGCGTCAACGTCCCGATCCCGGTCCCCGTCGGCTACCACTCCTTCGGCGGCTGGAAGGACTCCCTCTTCGGCGACCACCACATCTACGGCAACGACGGCACGCACTTCTACACCCGCGGCAAGGTCGTCACCACCCGCTGGCCCGACCCCGCCGACGCCCCCACCGGCGTCGACCTGGGCTTCCCGCGCAACCACTGACGCCCGCCCCGCCTCCCCGCACGCCCCCGGCGCTCTCCCGCGAGCACCGGGGGCGTGCTACACCCACGAGGTGATCAGCCGACTGCCCCTGGACGAACAACTCCCCGCCCTCCGCACCACCTTGTCCCACAACCCCACCCTCCTCACGGTCCTCGACCGCGCCGCCACCCTCGCCCTCCCCGGCTGGTACCTCACCGCCGGCTGCCTCTTCCAGACCATCTGGAACGTCACCACCGGCCGCCCGCCCGAACAGGGCATCAAGGACTACGACCTCTTCTCCTACGACCCCGCCGACCTCTCCTACGAGGCCGAGGACCACGCCATCCGCACCGGCCGCGCCCTCTTCGCCGGCCTCCCCGCCGAGGTCGAGATCCGCAACCAGGCCCGCGTCCACCTCTGGTACGAGGCGAAGTTCGGCACCCCCTGCCCGCCCCACCCCTCCACCGAGGCCGCCATCGACACCTTCGCCGCCACCACCTGCTGCCTCGGCATCCGCCTCGACCCGCACGACCACTGGCACGTCTACGCTCCACACGGCCTGGCCGACATCTTCAACCTGGTCCTTCGGCCCAACCCGGTACTGGCTCCCCGGGAGGTGTACGAGACGAAGGCGGAGAGGTGGCAGAGACAGTGGCCGGAGCTGCGGGTACTGGGGTGGCCGAGTGAGAGCTGAGGGCTCCCGGTCAAGCGCAGCCCTCGTCCCTCTCGTTCACCCACTGCTGAGCCTGCGCGAGGTTCCTGGCGGTACCCACGGGCTCGTACGAGAACCCGTTCCACTCCTCCAGCGCCCTCGGCTCCCCGGGCCGCAGGTGGCTGCCCCCGCCGCGCAACGGGCGATGCCGACGCCACACGTCCATCGGCGCCCGGCGCCGCTTGTCGTACGCGGCGAACCGGTCCCCGTCGCCGACGCTCGGCACGGCACGGGACGGCTGATTCGGCGGCCCGGGTCGGGAGTGCTTGCCCATGATTCCGATGGTCTCAGGCGGCGACTGCGGTCGGGCGGGTTGCTGCGAGGTGGACGGGCGGGCGCGGACCTGAGCGGCGGTGTTGGCCGAGGGCGATGTGAGGCAGCCCCGACTGCGAAAACACCGAGTCGCCGGCGTCATGCAATGAGCCTGGCGAGGAAATTGTCTACGAACTTCTCAACCTCCGCCCTCGCCTTCACGTCTCGGACATCGAGACGGGCGACCCACCGGATTCCAGCGTTATACATCAGGGCATCCCTGCTGTGATCATTCGATGCCCGGCGAGGTCCTGCATGATGAGGGCCGTCTACCTCAATGACGCCTGCACGCCCCTTGTAAGTAATCACAAAGTCCGGCTCTCGCGTACGGCCGAGTAGCCGAATCCCGGCCAGCGGCATGATCCCGATGGTGTCGTTGTCAGGCAGGGCAGCTTGGCGCTCTTTCAGCACCTCGTAGAGGCCGTACTCCCATTCGTTGGTGAAGTGCAGGTCGTCCTTGACGGGGTGCTGGTCCTCTGCTGCCAACCGGGCCTTCCGGCCTTGATTCGCCGGTGCGGGACCGTTGCCGTTCGCCGTGTTCAGATGCTGGCGCCAGTCCGTGCCGAGCCGGGTCAGCTCCGGCCGGACGTTCAGGATGTCAATGGACTTACCGGACGGCGACAGGACCGTCCTCATGGCGTCAGCGATGGTGTCCATCTCAGTCGTACCGAAGTCCGGGTAGAGATGAGGCTCGACCACCAAGGTGATCTTGTAGCCTTCGCGCCCGAACTCCGTGTCCCACAGCGTGACTTCCAGGAATTGCACCTGGGTGAGGAGGGTGGCGCTCACTCGCTCCCCTTGGTGGTGCAGGAGCACCGCGCTTGTCCCTAGGAGCCATTCGCTGACGTTGTTGTCCAGGGGTATGGACAGGTCCGGAGAGAGCAGTTCACCCATGAATGCCATTCTGGCACCAGCCACGGACAGCCGGAGCTTGCTCGTCCCCCGCGAGGCTTCGCGCACGGCCCCCACGACACCGGTGCCGTGGGGGCCGCGTACGGCCTAAGGGCGCCGCTGCCTCGGCAAGGCGCTCGATGCCGCAGTTGAGTAGTGGGGCACCCGACACGATGCCCCCTCGCCCTCACTCGAACTCCCACCCCAACATCGCAAACCGCCCCTCGCCCACCGCCCCCGCCAACCGGTAAGCCGCCAGCGCCGCCCTGTTCCCCGTCTCCACCCCCGACCCACATGCCCCGGCAGTCCCGTTCCCGGGCCACCTCGGCCAGAGTCTCGATCAGGACGCGGCCGATGCCCTGGCGGCGGTGTGCGGAGGCGACCCCCAGTTCGTAGAGGAGCGTTTCGGGGCCTTTGTCGGGGTGGGTGGTCTCCCTGCCCGAGATGAAGCCCACAGGTTCGCCGGTGGCGTACGCGAGGAAGAGGTGATGCCCCTCACGTTCGAGGAGGCCGAGGGCGTGGGAGGGGTGGACCGGAGCGTCGAACAGGGGGCCGGCGGTGAGGAGTTCGGCAACGCTGCGAGCTGGGCGGATGTCCGGCGGGGGCGAGGGCCGCGTCATGGGCAGGGCCTACCACGGATGCGGTACGCGGGACGCGGGTATACGCCTCGCGCAGCACGTCAGGGTCCCCCTGGAGGGGGCACGGAGCACCCTTCGGGCGCCCGTACCGTGGGTCCATGCGTCTCAACAAGCACGGACCGCCCAGGTGGCGGGCAGCCCTCGCCTCGGCGGGTGTCCTGGCCGCCCTGCTCGTTCCGGCGGGCTCCGCCTCGGCGGCCGAGGACAGCGGCGGCGGGGTGAAGCGGCAGGACCAGATCCTCAAGACCGTCGACGGGGTGCGGATCGACACCTCGTACTTCACCGCGGGCGGTGAGGGGCGCCGGCCCGCCGTGATGCTCGCCCACGGCTTCGGCAGCAGCAAGGCCGATCTGCGGCAGCAGGCCGAGAAGCTGGCCGAGAGCGGGTACGCCGTCCTCACCTGGACCGCGCGGGGCTTCGGCAGGTCGACCGGGAAGATCGGGCTCAACGACCCGAAGGCCGAGGTCGCCGACGCGCGCAAGCTCATCGACTGGCTCGCCGAGCGGCCCGAGGTACAGCTCGACGCCGAGGGCGACCCGCGCGTCGGCATGACCGGTGCCTCCTACGGCGGCGCCGTCTCCCTGCTCACCGCCGGGTACGACGAGCGGGTGGACGCCATCGCGCCGCTCATCACCTGGTGGGACCTGCCCGAGGCGCTCTTCCCGAACGGAGTCTTCAAGAAGCTGTGGACGGGCATGTTCCTGTCCACCGGCGGCGGCTGCGAGCGGTTCGAGGACGAGCTGTGCGCGATGTACAACCGCGTCGCCGTCTCCGGCAAGCCCGACGCGAAGGCGGCCGAGCTGCTCGCCGCGCGCTCCCCGAAGGGGGTCGCCGACCGCATCAAGGTGCCCGCCCTCTTCGTCCAGGGCCAGCAGGACTCGCTCTTCCCGCTCTCCCACACCGACCAGGCCGCCAAGGCGCTGAAGAAGAACGGGCAGCCCGTCGCCGTCGACTGGATGGCCGGCGGCCACGACGGCGGCAACCCGGAGGCGGCCCGCGTCGAGCAGCGCGTCACGGACTGGTTCGACCGCTACCTCAAGCAGGACAAGAACGCCGACCCCGGGCCCGCCTTCCGCGTCACCCGCACCGGAGGCGTCGACTCCACCAACGGCGCCGCCGAACTGCGCGGCGCCACCGGCTCCCGCTACCCCGGCCTCGGCCACGACCCGGTCCGCGTCCCGCTGACCGGCCGCGAGCAGAAGGTCGACAACCCGGCCGGCGCCGTCCCGCCCTCCATCTCCACCCTGCCGGGCCTCGGCGGCGGCGGACCGGGCGGCGGCGAGAGCGCCGACCAGGGCAGCAGCCTCGCCCAGCTCTCCTCGCTCGGCATCGGCGTCTCCTTCGACTTCCCCGGCCAGCACGCCCGGTTCGACTCGGCCCCCGTCGAGAAGGACCTGCGGATCACCGGCTCCCCGACGGTCCGCGTCAAGGTCTCCGCCGACACGAAGGACGCCGTCCTCTTCGGCAAGGTCTACGACGTCGGCCCCGGCGGCCGGAGCCAGATCCTCCCCGGCCAGCTGGTCTCCCCGGTCCGGGTCACCGGCGCCGACCAGGGACGCACCCTCACCCTGGACCTCCCGGCCATCGACCACGAGGTCCGCAAGGGCCACTCGCTGCGCGTGGTCCTCGCCGCCACCGACCTCGGCTACGCCTCACCCGCCGAACCGGCCACCTACCGGATCGCCGCCGAGGGCGACCTGAACGTGCCCACGGCCCCCGCCGTCCGCACCGCCGCGACCCCGCTGCCCACCTGGGTGTGGGCACTGCCGCTCGGCGCGGCCGTCGTCGCCGCCGGGCTGCTCCTCCTCGGCCGCCGCCGCACCAGCGCGCCCCCGGCCGACCCGGAGCTGGCCGACGTACCGCTCAGGATCACCGGCCTCAGCAAGAAGTACGCCGGCTCCACCGACCGGTACGCCGTCCGCGACCTCTCCTTCGGGGTCGAGCGCGGCCAGGTGCTCGGCCTGCTCGGTCCCAACGGCGCGGGCAAGACCACCACCCTGCGCATGCTGATGGGGCTCATCCGGCCCGACGAGGGCGAGATCCGCGTCTTCGGCCAGGCCATCCGGCCCGGCGCGCCCGTCCTCTCCCGCGTCGGCGCCTTCGTCGAGGGCGCCGGGTTCCTGCCGCACCTCAGCGGCCGCGCCAACCTCGACCTGTACTGGCAGGCCACCGGCCGTCCCGCCGAGGACGCCCACATCGAGCAGGCCCTGGAGATCGCCGGGCTCGGCGGCGCCCTGGAACGCGCCGTGCGCACCTACTCGCAGGGCATGCGGCAGCGGCTCGCCATCGCCCAGGCCATGCTGGGCCTGCCCGACCTGCTGATCCTGGACGAGCCCACCAACGGGCTCGACCCGCCCCAGATCCGCGAGATGCGCGAGGTGATGATCCGGTACGCGGCGGCCGGGCGCACCGTCATCGTCTCCAGCCACCTGCTGGCCGAGGTCGAGCAGACCTGCACCCACCTGGTCGTCATGGACCAGGGTCAGCTGGTGCAGGCCGGGCCGGTCGCGGAGATCGTCGGCAGCGGCGACACCCTGCACGTCGGGCTCGCCGCGCCCGTGGACGCGCCGCTCGCCGACAAGGTCGCGGCGCTGGACGGCATCGCCGCCGTCGACCCGACCGAGAACGGGCTGCTCGTCCGGCTCGACGGCATCGGCGCCGACCAGCTCGTCGTCGAACTCGTCCGCCTCGGCGTGCCGGTGGCCTCGGTCATGCCGCACCGCCGCCTGGAGGACGCCTTCCTCACCCTGATCGGAGGTACCGGATGAGCACCCCCGGCACCCTCACCGACCCCGCCCGCACCGACCCGACCGCCCCCGGCTACCGGCCCGGCCGGACCCTGCCGCTGCGCGTCGAGGCGGTCCGCCAGTTGCGCCGCCGCCGTACCCAGGTGATGGCGGCCATTCTGGCCCTGCTGCCGGTCGTCATGGTCGCCGCCTTCGCCATCGGCGGCGAGCCCGAGCGGCGCGGCCGGGTCAACCTGATGGACACCGCCACCGCCTCCGGGCTCAACTTCGCGGCCGTCTGCCTCTTCGTCTCCGCCGGGTTCCTGCTGGTCATCCCGGTCGCCCTGTTCTGCGGGGACACGGTGGCGAGCGAGGCGGGCTGGTCCTCGCTGAGGTACCTGCTGGCGGCGCCCGTACCCCGGGCCCGCCTGCTGTGGAGCAAGCTCGTCGTCGCCCTGGCCTTCAGCGCCGCCGCGATGGTGCTGCTGCCTCTGGTCGGCCTCCTCGTCGGGACCCTCGCCTACGGCTGGGGCCCCCTCCAGATCCCCACCGGCGGCGCCCTCCCGGCCGGCGAGGCGGTGGGCCGGCTGGCCGTCGTGGTGGCGTACGTGTACGTGTCGCAGCTGGTCACCGCCGGTCTGGCGTTCTGGCTCTCGACCCGCACCGACGCCCCGCTCGGCGCGGTCGGCGGCGCGGTCGGCCTGACCATCGTCGGCAACGTCCTGGACGCCGTGACCGCCCTCGGCGACTGGCGCGCCTTCCTCCCCGCCCACTGGCAGTTCGCCTGGGCCGACGCCCTCCAGACGGACATCGCCTGGTCCGGCATGCTCCAGGGCGCCTCGGTCTCCGTCAGCTACGCCCTGATCCTCTTCGCACTGGCCTTCCGGGGCTTCGCGGGGAAGGACATCGTGTCCTGAGCAGGGATGTCCGGCAGCGGCCGTCCGCCTCCCCGTCCGGCGGGGGAGCGGGCGGCCGCCGCCGTTCCCGGCCGGGCCGCCCGGATAATGGCCCCATGGCACAAGCGACCCCCACCGCCGAGCGGGCCTACGAGCACGTGAAGGACCTCATCCTCGACGGCACCTACGGCAGCGGTGAACTCCTCTCCGAAGGGCAGGTCGCCGCCGAGCTGGGCATTTCCCGTACACCGGTCCGCGAGGCGTTCCTCAGGCTGCGCTCCGACGGCTTCCTGGAGCTGTACCCGAAGCGCGGGGCCCTCGTCGTGCCCGTCTCGCTCGGTGAGGGGCGCGACATCATGCAGGCCCGGCTGCTGCTGGAGAGCTACGCGCTCGACACGCTGGCCGCCCGCGGCCCCGAGGCGCTGCGCCGCGTCGGTGACGACCTGGCCGCGCGCTGCGGGCCTGCCGCCACCCCGCGCGAGGCCCGCGACGCCGGGCACGCCTACCACGCCGCGCTGGTCGCCGCCGCGGGCAACCGCACCGTGACCGGGCTCTTCGAGACGCTCTGGCACCAGCACCAGCGGTTCACCGCCGCCGCCCTCATCGGCCGCCAGGAGGTCGCCGAGGACACCGCCGAGCACCTGGCCCTGGCCCGCGCCCTCCAGCACGGCGACGCGGCCGGGGCCAAGGACCTCCTCCACCGCCACATCGGCTCCATCCTGCGCCGCGCCGGCGCCGACGGCGACAGCCTGTCCCTGCCGGACCGGGTCGCCTGAGCCCTGCCACAACCGGCCTCCCGCTCTATCTACGTAGGAGTTCCACCGCACCGTCGGACACGTGCTGGACCAGGGGGAGAGGGACGCATGACCGGGAAGACGACCGCCTACACCGAACGGCTCTCCGCGCTCCTGCGGGAGCGGGGCATGGCGCCGGCCCGCGCCGAGGAACTGGTCGCGGAGCTGACCGCGTACGCGGCGGAGGCGGGCAGCCCCCTGGAGGAGGAGTTCGGCCCGGCCGGGGAGCTGGCGGACCAGCTGACCCGGCGGGAGGGCGCGGACACCGTGGACGGACCGGGGGACGGCCCGGACACCTGGGTGTGGACCGCCGACGCGCTCCAGGAGGTGGAGCTGCTTGCCCGGTTCGGCGGCCAGGGGTGGGAGGCCGAACGGCTCGACCGGCTCGGCCGCTTCGTCTGCCGCCGCGACCGGCAGACCCCGCTGCGCTGGTCCTACCGCCGGGAGACGACGGGCGGCCGCCACCGCGAGCAGCTCACCGCCCGGCTCGCCACCGAGGGCTGGGAACTCTTCGGTACCTGGGGCCCCTTCGCCTACTTCAAGCGGCCCGAGGCGGCCGTCACGGGCCCCGCCGCCCAGCTCTCCGCGCCCCCCGCGCCGCCCCGGCGCCGGGTCTACTTCGCGCCCTGGATCCTCGTGACGCTCGCGGCGGCCGTGGCCGTCGCCGTGGCCACGGTCCTGCTCGCCGGCTCCGGCGCCGGCCTGACGGACGGCGCGAGCCTCGCGGGCGCCCTCGTCGGCCTGACCGCAGGTGGCCTGCTCGGCGCGTGGGCGTGGCGGTCGGCCGCGCGCAGGCACACCGGGTAGCCCTTGTCGGGCCCCTCAGCGGCGTCCGCCCGCCACCACGTACGCCGTGATCGCGTCGCAGCCCTGCTCGGCGCGGGCCACCCGGCGTTCCAGCACCGGGAAGCGGTCGGGGTCCCGGTGGGGTTCGGCGCCGGCCGTGTCGAGGGCCTGGCGGGCCTCGGCGAGGCGGCGGTAGGCGGTACGGCGCAGCTGGTGCCGCTCGTCGGGGGAGGCGGCCGGGGCGCGCCGGTCGTAGCGGCGCCAGGCGCGGTCGGCGGCGGCGACGCGCAGCTCGGCCCTCACCCGCCAGGAGTCGGGGCGGGTGAGGAAGTGCGCGGTGAGGACCAGGGCGGCGGCGATGACCGTCTCCAGGACCCGGGAGGGGAGCAGCTGCCGGTCGTCGCCGAGGAAGTCGATGAAGACGAAGACGATGACGGTCAGGCCGAAGGTGGAAAGGGCGTAGTGGTACCGCACGCCCGCCGCCATCACCGCGCCGAACGCGGCGGCCACCAGCGTCAGCGCCCACGCGTCGGTGACCAGCCACGCCACCACCGCGACCATGCCGACCCCGGCCACCGTGCCCAGGCAGCGGTTGAGGGCCCGCCCGAAGACCGGGCCGAGGTCCGGCTTGTAGAGGAAGGCGACGGTCATCGGCAGCCAGTAGCCGCGCGGCCCGTGCAGCAGGTACGCCACGACTGCCGCCGCCAGCGTGCAGCCGCCCAGCAGCAGCGCGAACCGCAGCCGGTCGGCGAGGCTCGGCCCCGCGTAGGCGGGCGGGTCGGGCAGCAGGGTCAGGGAGCGGCCCGGCGCCCGGTACACCTCGGCCAGCGCGCGCAGCCCCGGGGTGTCGGCGGTGAACGGCGGCTCCGGCTCCCGGTCCTGCGCGAGGGCGTGGCCGGCCGGCTCCGGTGCCGGGCGTCCGGCGCGTACCGGCGGGACCACCCGGGCGGCCAGCAGGGAGGGCACCCGGACCACCGCCGGGGGCAGCGGGCGGCCCTCCACCATGAGCGCGGTGACTGCCTCGACCAGCTGCACCGCCGCCCGGAAGGCCGTGATCAGTCCGCCGATGGAGGTCGGGCGCTCGGCGTGCTTGCGGGAGCTGTGCACGGCCAGCAGGTCCTGGGCGGTGTTGAGGGCCAGCGTCATCCGCGCCCGCGCCTCGGTGGCGCCGGGGGTGCCCGCCCGCGACAGGGCCCGCTCGGCCGCGTCGAAGACGGCGATGACCGCCTCCCGCTCGGGGCTGTGGCGCCGCCAGAGCCAGGGCAGGCAGGTCAGCGTCAGCGCGAACAGGGCGCCGGCCAGCAGCTCCAGCGGTCCCGCCCACCACGGGCCGGGCACGGGGATGCCGGTGCCGACGGTCGCCCCCAGCAGCAGGTGCATCCCGGCCACCGAGGCGAGCGGCCCCCCGACGCTCACCCACCCCGACACCAGTCCCGCCACCGCCAGCAGCGCCGCGATCACCACCGCGTCGCCGTACCGGAGCGCCGTCGCCCCGGCCAGCAGCCCGGCCGCCGCCGAGCCGCCGAGCGCCGCGATCCGCAGGGCCCGCGCCTTGTACGGGGCGGCGCTGTCCTGCCCCACCGCCCACAGCCCGCCGAGTCCGACGACGACGCCCGCCACCGGGTGCCCGGTCAGCAGCCCCGCCATCAACGGCACCGAGACCGCCAGCGCTCCCCGCACGGCGGCGGCGCGCGGGAACGGCGCGCGGGCGGCGCGCAGCGAGCGCCCGAGCCACCCGGGCACCACCCCGCGCAACGTGCCCGCACGGGCTCGCAGGGCTGTGGGCTCGCTCATCCACGTCCTCCTGTGCGTCCGGCCGGTCCCTTCTTCCCACCTCCGGGCAGCACCGACCGGAGGACGTTGCATACAAGGATAGATGCAACAGATGCCGAACGCGTTGCCCACGGATGTCAGCCGCCTGAACAGCTCCCGGGTGCCACCCGGAACGAGACCCGGCACAGACGCCGCCCCGTACGGATCACCAGGGGCGCCCCCAGCCCCGTACCCCCGGCCGTGCCCGTGTCCGTGCTCGCCGCCACGTGTACGGCGCAGGCCACCAAGACCGGGTCGAGCCGGGCCCGGGCGGCGCCCCAGGGCCGGTCCGCCAGGGCCTCCCACACCCGGCCGTCCCGTAGCCGTACCAGGCAGCGGTCGGTGTCGAGGGCGGCGCCGACCACGCTCAGGCCCGGCAGCCGCCGGAACGCCTCCTCGGTCCAGACGGTCGGCGGTGTCGCCGCGTCCACCAGGGTCCGGGCCAGTACGTCGGCGCTCTGCGGCCAGAGTGGATGGGTCTCCTCGTCGGTCACCGCGTAGAACCCGCGCGGCTCGGTGGCGTGGCGCGGGGCGAGCGGATGACGGCGTACCTCCACGGCGCCGTCCGTGCCGATCCGGCCGGTCACGTCGAAGGCGGTCGGCGCCCGGTGGGCCAGCGGCCGCGGGTCGGGGACCGGTTCCGGCTCGGGGGTCGCGGCCGGGGCCCCCACTCCGGCGTCGGCGAGCAGCCCGTACAGCAGGTCCTGGGTCAGCGCCGTCGACTTGTCCGGCGTCTCCCACTGGCTGTCGACCACCGGAGCCAGCAGCTCCGGGTCGTGCTCGGCGTCGGCCCGCAGCAGTTGGGCGTACAGGTCCCCGGCGACGTCCAGGCGGGGCGCGCGGCGGGCGAAGGCGGCGGTGGGCGAGGCGGCGTCCAGCTCGTCCAGGCCGGTCGCCGCGAGCAGCACCGTCCGGTCGAGGGCGGCGGAGTACAGCGTGGTGCTGCCGTGGTCCCCGACCACCCAGTCCCCGGCGACGACCGCCGCCCGCCACCCCTCCTCGGGCGGGATCACCAGCAGCCCGGCATCCATCGCCCGCTCCAGCCGCTCCAGCACCCCGCGCCGGCTGTGCCGCGCCCACACGTTCGGGTGCAGGACGGCGGCGACCGCGTACTCGTCCGCGGGCAGCGAGGTGACCAGCTCCAGCGGCAGCTCCGGGTGGGTGCCGAGCAGGGAGTGGCTGGACCAGGTGGAGTGGAGGACCACCAGGCGGCGCCCGTCGACCGCGCCGAGCAGCGCCCGGTAGCGGTCGCGCAGCGGCAGGCTGCGGCGGATCCGGTCCAGGCAGATGTCGCCCACGACCGCCGCCCGCTCCACCGCCTCCGGACAGCTCCCGGCGAGCCGCCCCAGCTGCTCCGAGTGGGAGACCCCGATCGCGGCCGGCACCACCTTGCCGCGCCAGGTCAGCTCCCGGCGGGAGAGCCCGGCCGGCGCCGAGGCGTCCCCGGTGGTCTCGGTGACCAGCCGGTTGTACCCGGCGCCGTGCGGCAGCACCACCAGCGGCGCGTCGAGCTGCCGCATCGAGTTGTTGACGGTGCACGCCACCGCCAGGTCGAAGGGCCGCCGGGTCGCCTCCTCCCAGCTCAGCAGCCGGTCACCGACCCCGAGCGAGGTGAAGTAGGCGGGCAGCCCCTCCGCGAAGGCCGACCCGGGGTTGACGGTGTAGTACGTCTCGATGCCGTCCTCGCGGCGCAGCAGCGGCAGCACGTCCAGCAGCCGGGTCGCCGAGGTCAGCGTGCGCGCCACGCACAGGACGCGGGCTCGGGGCGCCTCCCAGGTGTCCCAGCGGTCCCGGCCGGGGAGCGGGCGCCCGGGACGGCGCGCCCGGGAGATCCCGGGCAGGCGGAACTCCACGGATCACGCACCTCCGGGCAGGTCGCCCGGTCCCCGCAGCTCGGCGAGGCGGCGCTCGCAGCTCTCGGCCAGCGCCGTGTCCCCGGAGCGCCGGGCGAGCCCCAGCAGCAGCTCCAGCGCCTCCCGGATCTTGGAGGTCAGCCCCTGTTCACCGGCCTGCTCGGCCGCGTCCGTCGCGGCGGCGACCGCCTGGGCCACCTCGCCCGCGTCCGCGTGCACCCGTGCCGTCAGCAGGGTCAGCTTGGGGATCATCGCCAGGTCCCCGGTCTCCCGGGCCAGCCCCAGCGCCGCCGCGAGCAGGCGCCGCGCCTCGGCGTGGTCGCCCGAGGCCCTTACCGCGTCGGCCAGTTGGTAGCTCTGCACGACGATGCCGTGCTGGTCCCCGCGCTCGGTGTTGGCGGCGAGCGCGGCGGTGAACCGGTCGCGGGCGTCGGCCGTACGGCCCTGGGCGAGCGCCACCAGGCCGCCGGTCTCCGCCAGGATGCCGCGCAGCCGGGCGTCCTCGGTCAGCGCCAGCAGGGGCTCCCCGGCGCGCAGCTCCTCCGCGGCCCGGTCCAGGTCGCCGAGGGCGGCGTGGGCACGGGCCAGCTGGTTGCGCATCCGGATCTCGGCGTCGGGCCGGTTCTCCCAGCGGGCCGCCTCGATGCCCAGCGGGTGCGCCTCCAGGGAGTCCGCGTGCCGGGCCCGCTCGTGGAAGAGCGGCCACAGCGACTCGCAGATCCGCCACACCGCGTCGTGCAGCCCCTCGCGGGCGGCGGCCCGCAGCACCGCGAGGATGTTGCCGCGCTCCGCGTCGAGCCAGTCGAGCCCCTGCCCGTCACCACTGAACGCCCCTTCGGCGAAGCCGAGTTCGGCCAGTGAGCGGGCGGGCGGGTCCTGGAGGCGGAAACGGCCGCCGATCGACCGGTCGGCGTGCGCCACCGCCTCGGCGTAGAAGTCGGTGACCGTACGGAGCAGGGACCGGGCCGCCTCCTCGGGCAGCGTGGCCGCCTCCGTGGCGGCGTGCGCCCGCGCCAGGTCGTGCATCCGGAACCGGTGCGGCGGACCGGCCGGGGCCGCGCCGTCCCGCCCGGGGCCGACGGCGACCACGAGGTGGCTGGTCATCAGGTCCCCGAGCGCCGCGTCGACCCGGGGCAGTCCGGCCGCGCGGGGGAGCGCGGCCGGGAAGGTGGTGCCGGGCAGCGCGCCCAGGAAGCGGTACAGGGCCCGCGTGTGGTCGGGCATCTGCCGCAGCACCGAGTCGAAGACCTGCTCCATCACGTCCACCGTCCCTTCGTCCGCCCAGCCCCTGCCCGCCGCACCGCCGAACGGCGCCAGCGAGCGCACCGCGTCATCGAGCCCCAACTGGGGCCGCTCCACCAGCCACTCGCCGACCGTCCGCAGCGCCAGCGGCAACCCGCCGCACCTCCGGACCAGTTCGGCGGCGGCCGGCCTCTCGCCCTGCGCCACCGGCCGGCCCCGGACGATCCCGATCGCCTCCCGCTCGTCCAGCGGGTCGACGACGAGCTGCACCGCGCCGTCCATCCGCAACGCGGGCAGCATGGTACGGCTCGTCGCCACCAGCAGCCCGTCCCCGGGGGTCAGCGCCCGGATCTCCGGCGCCTGCCGCACGTTGTCGACCACCACCAGCACCCGCTTGCCCGTGGTGACCGTACGGAACAGATCGGCGCGGCCTCCCAGCCCCGCCGGCTGATGCCCGTACGGCACCCCGAAGGCGTGCAGCCAGTCCCCGAGCACCCCCGCCACGTCCACGGCACCGTCCCGCCGCACATCGGCGAGGTCCACGTACACCTGCCCGTCCGGGGAGAAGGCGCCCAGGTCGCTCCGGACGCAGCGCGCGATCAACTGCGTCTTCCCGACCCCGCCCAGCCCCGTCACCACCACCGTCCGCACTCCCTGCCCCACGGCCGCCTCGGCCAGCTCCCGCAGGGTCCGCCGCTCCTTGGTCCGGTTGACGAACCCCGGCAGCGGCGGCGGCAGCTGGCGGGGCGGCCAGACCTGCGGCGGAGCCTCCACGTTCAGCGAGTCGATCCGCTGCGCCTGCACCACGGCCCCGAACACGGTCCCACCCGACACGCTGTTCCACACCCCGGCACCCACCCCCGCATCGTCCCCGCCCACCACAGAACCCCTCCCCGTAGCCCGGTCTGCCGCTGCGGGTCACCTTAGGGGACGGGGGGGTTGGGCGTCTTGGGGGTGAGGGGGTGGGGGTGGCGTGGGC
>NZ_JOII01000019.1 GCF_000719955.1 Streptomyces albidoflavus | reverse complement strand
CCTTTCGAGCAGTGTCACGTCTGGCTGGCCCCCGGCGTTCTCGTCGCCGCCGGGCTGATGGATGGCGACAAGCCCGGCCTCCGCCAAGTCGGCGACAAGAATCCGGGCGACGCCGAGGGGCATCGACAGCAGGGCCGACACCTCCGCCACCGACTTGACCTCGCGGCAGAGGTGGCAGATCCGCTGATGTTCGGGAAGCAGCCCCTGCAACTGCGCCGGGTCGGCCGTGGTGCTGATCAGCGCCTCGATGGCGAGCTGGTAGCGGGGCCTGGTCCGGCCGCCGGTCATCGCGTACGGACGGACCAGCGGTTGGTCACCCTCCTCGCCGTACGAGGCATGCTGGGAAGCTCCGTACGGGTCGTGAGAGGGACTGGGCGGGGTCATGAATCCTCCGGGCGGGACAGCAAGGGGTCTGCGTGCCGTCTGACTAGGCCGGCGGTGGGGGGAAGGCTTGAGCGGCCGGGCTGAGTGATGATCGGACGGTGGTACGGCCGTACGTCGTGCGGGGTCGGGCTAGTGCAGGAGGCTTCCCTGGAGTTCGGCGCGCAGGTCCGGCGTGAGCACGGCGCCCGCGCGGTCGACCAGCAGCGCCATCTCGTAGCCGACCAGGCCGATGTCGCACTCCGGGTGCGCCAGCACCGCGAGGGACGAACCGTCCGAGACCGACATGATGAAGAGGAAGCCGCGCTCCATCTCGACCACGGTCTGGTTGACCGGGCCGCCCTCGAAGATCCGGGAGGCCCCGGCGGTCAGCGAGGTCAGACCCGAGGCGACCGCGGCGAGCTGATCGGCGCGGTCCCGCGGGAAGCCTTCGGACATCGCGAGAAGGAGTCCGTCGGCGGAGACCACCACCGTGTGCGACACCCCGGGGGTGTTGTCCACGAAATTGGTGATCAACCAGTTCAGATTCTGTGCCGCCTGGCTCATCGGACTCAACTAACGCTCCTGCTGGTGAGAGGGGCCGGGGTAGCCACCGGTCCGGGAGCCGTCGCCCTGCGGCGCGCCCCCCTGACCGCTCTGGTAGCGACCCTGCTGGATGCCCCGACGGAGATTGGTCAGCCGGCCGCGCACGTCGTCTGGGGCGCGCGAGACCTGAGGACCGGTGGGGTGCTGCTGCTGCTCTGCCGTACCCGGCACGAGGTTGGCCTTGGGGACCCGGCGCGGCAGACCGGAGGTGGTGACGCCGCCCGCGGAGGGCTGACGGACCCGCTCGGCCTGCTTGACCAGTTCGTCGTTGGGCGAGGGCCGCCAGGAGCCGGCCACCGGTGCCGCCGGACGCCGCTGCGGCGCCGCCTGCTGCGGGGCCTGCGGCCGCTGCGGCTCCGGACGCTGCGGCAGCGGGGCCTGATCCGGGGTGGCCTGCGGCCGGCCCGGACCCTCCTGAGGCTCGCCGCCCTGACCGCGGAACCAGTTGGTCTCCAGCGTGTCGTAGAGCGGGGTGCCGCCGTCGCCGCGGCCCGACGGCGGCAGGTCGTCCTGTCCGCCGTGCGGCTGCTGCGGCAGACCGGGCCCGTTCTGCCCGAAGGCGTCGTACCCCTGCTGCTGGCCCTGCTGCCCCTGGCCGGCGTAACCGCCCTGGTGGTCCTGGTAGCCGCCGCCCTGGTAGCCGCCCTGCGCACCCTGCTCCTGGGCGGGGACCGCCGGGAACTGCGAGGTCGCGCCGGGGCCGGACAGCTCGTCGTACGGGGCGGCCTGGTCGCCCTGGCCCTGCCCGTACGCCGGGTACTGGCCGGTCGCGGCCGCACCGTAGGCGTCCTGGCCGCCCTGGTACGGGTCGTGCACCGCGGGGAACTGCCCCGTGGAGCCCGGGCCCTGCTGCTCGGAGACGGCCGGGAACTGCGCCGTGGCGTCCGGCTCGTCGTGGCCGCGCGGGGCGTCGTGCGCCGCCGCGTGCTCGGTGGACCAGCTCGGCCGCTGCTGCTCGCCGCCCGGCGCCGCCGGCAGCTCCGCCCGGGGACCGCTCGGCGGCAGCTGACCGCCACCGGAGCGCGGGGGAAGCTGCGGCCTGCGGCGCCCGTCGGCACGCACACCCGGCGCGTTCGGCGGAACGGTGCCGAGGCTGTCCGCCCCGGTGCCGTCCTGCCGCTGGACCGGTATCTGCGGCCGCTGGTCGCGGGCGGGGGCGCCGAACGGGCTCTCGCCGGGGCCGCCCTGACGGGGGTTGCGGTCGGCCGGGGTGCCCTGGCCGCCGCCGAAGAGACCGCCGGGGCCGGACTGCGGGCCGCCCTGGCCGGACCGCGCGGGGGGCCGGTTGCCCTGGCCGCCCTGCGGGCCGGGAGTGGTGGCGCCGAAGAGGTTGGTGGAGCCGCCCTGCTGCTGCGGGGCGTCGCCGCGCATGGCCGCTCCGGGCTCGCGCCCGGGCAGCGCCGCACGGGGCGAGGAGGAGCCGACCTGGCCGCGCGCCTGGCCCGCGCCGAGCTGGCCGCCCGCGCCGCCGGGTCCGCCGGGTCCGCCGGGACCGGGGCGACGGCCGCCGGGACCGGCCTGCGCAACGCTCGCGGCGCCCTTCTTCTGCGGAACCTTCTTGCCGCCCTGGGCGACGTCGACCGGGAGCATGACCAGCGCGGTCGTCCCGCCCGAGTCGGAGGGGCGCAGCTGGATGCGGATGCCGTGCCGCTGCGAGAGGCGGCCGACCACGAACAGACCCATGCGGCGCGAGACGGAGACGTCCACCGTCGGCGGCTGCGCGAGCCGCTCGTTGATCGCGGAGAGGTCCTCGGGGGAGAGGCCGATGCCGGTGTCGTGGATCTCGATCAGCACCCGCCCGTCGGGCAGCGCGTGACCGGTGACCTTGACCTTGGTCTGCGGCGAGGAGAACGAGGTGGCGTTCTCCAGCAGCTCGGCGAGGAGGTGCACGAGGTCGTTGACGACCCGGCCGGCCACGTCGGTGGCGGGCACCGAGGCCAGCTCGATGCGCTCGTACTGCTCCACCTCGGAGGCGGCGGCGCGGAGCACGTCGACCAGCGGGACGGGGCGCGTCCACCGGCGGCCCGGCTCCTCACCGGCGAGGACCAGGAGGTTCTCGCCGTTACGGCGCATGCGGGTCGCGAGGTGGTCGAGCTTGAAGAGCGAGGAGAGCTGGTCCGGGTCGGCCTCGCGGGACTCCAGCTCGGAGATGAGCGAGAGCTGACGCTGGATCAGGCCCTGGCTGCGGCGCGAGAGGTTGGTGAACATCGCGTTGACGTTGCCGCGCAGCAGCGCCTGGTCGGCGGCGAGGCGGACCGCCTCGCGGTGCACGTCGTCGAAGGCCGCGGCCACCTTGCCGATCTCGTCGCGCGAGTGCACACCCACGGACTCCACCGAGGTGTCCACGTCCTGCGGGTCCGACTCGGAGAGCTGCTGGACCAGCTCGGGCAGCCGCTCCTGGGCGACCTTGGTCGCGGTGTCCTGGAGCCGGCGCAGCGAGCGGATCATCGACCGGGACACCACGAAGGCGCCGACCAGCGACACCCCGAGGACCAGGAAGATCAGCGCACCGTTGATGTACGCGTCGCGCTCCGCCTCGTTGCGCAGCTCACGGGCCTTCTGCTCCATCTCGGTGAGCAGGGTGGTCTCGATGCGCTGCATCTGGTCGAGCTCGGCGGAGGCGTCGTCCAGCCAGTCGCGGTACGAGCGCTTGTCCAGCATCCGCATGCCGTTGGGCTCGGTCAGCACGCGCTTGGCGTAGGCGTTGGCCTCGGTGATCGTCGCGTTGTTGCCGAGCGGCTTCAGCAGGGTCTCGGCGTTGCCGTCGTAGACGCCGCCGAGGATGGCGAGGGAGCCTTCCTCGTTCTTGAAGGCGTTGGAGCCGTAGCGGCGGTCGGTCTCGGAGAGCTCGCCGTAGCTGCGGTCGTTGGCCGGCAGGGCGGCGGCGATCACGGCCCGCTGGATCGAGGCGTACTCCTTGGCGGAGGAGAAGGCCGCGAGCGCGCGGGTGCGCTGGATCATGTCCGGGTTGCTGGTCGCCTGGGCCATGTCGGTCGACAGGTCGAGCAGCTGCTCGATGAGCTGGCTGTAGGCGTCGATCGTCTGGGAGACGGACTGGTCGTCCTGGTACGCCTCCTTGCGGATGTCACCGAGCGTGTAGAGCTGGCTGGTGATCTGCCGGACGTTGCTGCGGACGCCGTCGAGGGCCTGCTCGTCCGCGCTCTCCAGGTCGCGGGTGCCCTCCAGGAACACCTGCCGGGCGCGGTCGGTGTTCTCCCGGTGGCTGCGGACGTCGTAGTCGGTCGCCTTGCCGCCGTGCGTGAGCGGCCCCGCCGACTGGTCGCGCTCGTTCTGCAGCGCGGTCGCGAGCCGGGTGGCGTGCTTGGTCATCTCGGTGAGCAGCTTCATGTTGTCGAGCTGCTCGATCTCGTCCATGGACGAGTTGATACGCATGGCGCCGAGTGAGGTGGCCGCGACCACGGGCAGCGTCAGCAGCGCCACCAGGCGCGTACTGATGCGCCAGTTGCGCAGCGCTATTCGCGAACCGGGGCCGGTGGGCGCCGACGACTTGGCCGGGGCCTCCTCGGCGTTCTCCGCGGCACCGTCCTGGGAGGTGGAGGCGGTGGGAGATGCGCCCGCACGCTCCTTGTCCCGGCCCTTGGCCGGGCCGGTGTTCCGGGCGTGCTGGGTCGACTGGCCGCGGTCACTCCCGCCGCGCGGCTCGGATTCGGCCGCAGCGCTGCCATCCCTCTTGAAACGTCCCTGCACTGGCGTCGCAACCTCTGGACCAGGCGTTCCGCCGCCGTATGCGGTGGAACGGAGTCGATTCGGGGGGCCTTCTCCGATGGATACCGGGCCCCAGGTGGTCGTGATGGACCGGCGCGTCCTCCCCTTTCACCGCCACGCGGCGCTTGTTGCGCCCCCTGCGCGCCGACCGTTTCGAGCGGCGGTCCGGGGAATTTCAGCACAGTGCCGGATCTCCAACAAGGCCCGTGGGTAACCCCGGGACACAGGTGACCGGATGTGAGCACGACATCACCAACGGTGGAAACCGATCCACAACATAACGGACGTTTGCTGACGAGGTGCGAGCTCCCGGCGCGGCTCGCCCGGCTGTCCCAGTCGCCATGATCGGGAGCGGAATGAGGGCTTCAGCGGTGCATTGTCCGATTCCCCTCCTCGAACAACCGGTCCGAACTGTCCGCGTTGTCCGCGACTTCGTGAGGAAACTCACACGAAGATCATGGCTCCTTCTCGACTTTGCGGGGGATGTGCATGTTTAGCCTGACGCTTTACTGGGATGACGCGTCCGGAACGCGAACCGGCACCGCCCACGGCCGGACCCACCACCGGCAGATCCTCGACGCAGACAAGGGCCACAGCAGCAGATGACCACCACCCCGGCGCCCCGCTCCACCGCCAACCCCCGCCGCACCACGCTGGCCCGCCTCGCCGACGCCGCCTCGCTGCAGCGCCCCGCCACGCGCCCCGACGCCGGGACCCTGCCCGCCGCCACGGCCAACCCCCGCCGCACCCTGCTGGCGACCACCCCCGCCGTCACCGGCCCCGCCTACGGCGCGCAGCTCCCCGGCCAGACGGCCAACCCGGTGCGCACCATCCTCATGACGGCCCCGGCCCCCCGCGCGGTTCCGGCCCGGGCGCCCGAGCCGGCCGTCGCCGCCGCCGAGTAGCACCGGCCGCCCCGCACCACTCCCGCCCCGTGCCCCCGGGCCCGCTCCGCGCGGCCCGGGGGCACGGGGCGTTAGCCTGGGGTGTCCGACTTCAGCAGCGTCAGCAGTAGCAGAGGGGCAGCCGCAACCCGTGCGCATCGCCAGGTTCTCCATCGACGGCAATGTCGCCTTCGGGGCGGTCGAGGGTGACAGCCCCGACAGCCTCGTCCTCGACATCATCAAGGGCATCCCGTTCGCCGACTTCGAGCTCTCCGGCACCAGGGTGCCGCTCGACAAGGTCCGGCTCCTGCCGCCCGTCCTCCCCAACAAGGTCGTGGCCATCGGGCGCAACTACGCGGAGCACGCCAAGGAGATGGGCGGAGCCGTCCCCGACGTCCCCGTCGCCTTCTTCAAGCCGTCCACCTCCGTGATCGGCCCCGGCGACCCCATCGCGTACCCCTCCTTCACCGAGGAGCTGCACCACGAGGCGGAGCTGGCGGTCGTCATCGGCCGGATGTGCCGCGAGGTGCCCCGCGAGCGCGCCCGTGACGTGATCCTCGGCTACACCTGCGCCAACGACGTCACCGCCCGCGACGTGCAGCGCCGCGAGGACCAGTGGGCCCGGGCCAAGGGCTTCGACAGCTCCTGCCCGCTCGGCCCGTGGATCGAGACCGACGTCGAGCCGGACGACCTCACCATCCAGTGCACGGTCAACGGCGCCCAGCGCCAGCTCGGCCGCACCAGCGACATGGTCCGCTCCGTCGAGGAACTGATCGTGCACATCACCGAGGCCATGACGCTGCTCCCGGGCGACGTCATCCTCACGGGCACCCCGGCAGGCGTCGGGCCGCTCACCGTCGGCGACGAAGTCGCCGTCTCCATCGAAGGCATCGGCACTCTCACCAACAAGGTGATCAAGCGTGGCTAGCGCACCAGCAACCCCCTCCTCCCCGGTCCGCGTACGGTTCTGCCCGTCGCCCACCGGCAACCCGCACGTCGGACTCGTCCGCACCGCCCTCTTCAACTGGGCCTACGCCCGCCACACCGGCGGCACCATGGTCTTCCGCATCGAGGACACCGACGCCGCCCGCGACTCCGAGGAGTCGTACCAGCAGCTCCTGGACTCCATGCGCTGGCTCGGCCTCGACTGGGACGAGGGCCCCGAGGTCGGCGGCCCGCACGCGCCGTACCGCCAGTCGCAGCGCACCGACCTGTACAACGACGTCGCCGAGCGCCTGGTCGCCGAGGGGTACGCCTACCCCTGCTACTGCACCACCGAGGAGCTGGACGAGCGCCGCGAGGCCGCCCGCGCCGCCGGCCGTCCCTCCGGCTACGACGGCCACTGCCGCGACCTCACGGCCGAGCAGAAGGCCGCCTACGAGGCCGAGGGCCGCAGCCACATCATCCGGTTCCGGATGCCCGACGAGACGATCACCTTCACCGACCTGGTCCGCGGCGAGCTGACCTTCCAGCCGGAGAACGTCCCCGACTACGGCATCGTCCGGGCCAACGGCGCCCCGCTCTACACCCTGGTCAACCCGGTCGACGACGCCCTGATGGAGATCACCCACGTCCTGCGCGGCGAGGACCTGCTCTCCTCCACCCCGCGCCAGGTCGCCCTCTACCAGGCCCTGGTCAAGCTCGGCATCGCCAAGCAGATCCCGGCCTTCGGCCACCTGCCGTACGTCATGGGCGAGGGCAACAAGAAGCTCTCCAAGCGCGACCCGCAGGCCTCGCTCAACCTCTACCGCGAGCGCGGCTTCCTCCCCGAGGGCCTGCTGAACTACCTCTCGCTGCTCGGCTGGTCCTTCTCCGCCGACCAGGACGTGTTCACCGTCCCCGAGATGGTCGCCAAGTTCGACATCGCGGACGTCAACGCCAACCCGGCCCGCTTCGACCTCAAGAAGGCCGAGGCGATCAACGCCGACCACATCCGCATGCTCGACACCGCCGCCTTCACCGAGGCGTGCGCCCCCTGGCTGGTCGCCCCGTACGCCCCCTGGGCGCCCGAGGACTTCGACCAGGCGGTCTTCGACACCATCGCGCCGTACGCCCAGACCCGCCTGACCGTGCTCTCCGACATCACGGCCAACGTCGACTTCCTCTTCCTGAAGGAGCCGGTCTTCGACGAGGCGTCCTGGACCAAGGCGATGAAGGGCGACCCGCTGGCTCTGCTGACCACCGCCCGGGAGAACCTCCAGGGAGCCGACTGGTCCAGCGCCGAGGCCCTCAAGGAGGCCGTCCTCAAGGCCGGCGAGGCTCACGGCCTCAAGCTCGGCAAGGCGCAGGCCCCGGTCCGCGTCGCGGTCACCGGCCGCACCGTCGGCCTGCCGCTCTTCGAGTCCCTCCAGATCCTCGGCAAGGACGCCTCCCTCGCCCGGATCGACGCGGCCCTGGCCAGGCTCGCCGCGTAACCCGCTCCGTACGCCCGTGGGGGCGGTGGCCGCACCGGCCGCCGCCCCCACGGGCGTCCTCGCGCCCCTGGCCTCCCGGCTCCCGCCGGGGCTAGATTCGTCCCATGGGCACGAACCGGATCAAGGCCGTGGTGTGGGACGTCGACGACACGATCTTCGACTACGGGCGCGCCGACCTCGACGGCATCCGCGCCCACCTCGCCGTGGAGGGGCTCCTGGAGGAGCACGGCGGAGAGGAGGCGGCGCTCGCCCGGTGGAAGACCGTCTCGGGGACCCACTGGCGCCGCTTCGTGGCCGGTGAGACCGACTTCGAGGGGCACCGCCGCGACCGGGTGCGGGAATTTCTCGGCACCCCGCTCACCGAGGCCCAGGCGGCGGCCTGGTGGGACCGGTACGTCACGCACTACGAGAGCGCCTGGTCGCTCTTCCCGGATGCCGCGGAGACCCTGGCGGCGGTCGCCGGCCTCTGCCGCCAGGCGGTCCTCTCCAACGCCAGCCTCCTGGTCCAGGAGCGCAAGCTCACCACCCTCGGCGTCCGCGACCACTTCGAGAACGTGGTCTGCGCGGTCGAGCTGGGCATCGCCAAACCCGAGGCCGGCGCCTTCCTGCATGTCTGCGAGGCGCTGGGCCTGGCCCCCGCCGAGGTGGCCTACGTCGGCGACGACCGCGAGGTGGACGGCGTCGGCGCCCGGGACGCCGGACTGCGCTCCGTCTGGGTCGACCGGGACGGCACCCGGGGCCCCGCCCCGGAGGGCGTCGAGCGGATCACCGGGCTGGCCGAGCTGCCTGCGCTGCTGACCGGGCAAACCCGTTTTGGCTCGCAGAGCTCATCTGCAAGGCCCCCGTTGTGTAGCGGCCTAGCACGCCGCCCTCTCAAGGCGGTAGCGCCGGTTCGAATCCGGTCGGGGGTACAGATCCATCCTGCTGATCGTCGGAGTCGCTCTCCACGGTCACGCGGTGACATCACCCGGCGTCGCTCGCCGGGTGGGATCGCTAGGGCCCCCGTTGTGTAGCGGCCTAGCACGCTCGCAGAGCTCATCTGCAAGGCCCCCGTTGTGTAGCGGCCTAGCACGCCGCCCTCTCAAGGCGGTAGCGCCGGTTCGAATCCGGTCGGGGGTACAGAGAAGAAGGGCCTTCCGCATCACGCGGGAGGCCCTTCTTCGTGTGCCGTGACAGGGCGGCGGCGCCCCTCACGGGGCAGGCTCCGCCTCGGTACCGCCACCCTCCCGCGCGGCCAGGCCGTAGCGCCGCTGGGACTCCTCCTCCTGGGCCAGCCGGTGCAGATCCAGCAGGACCGGCTCGTAGAGCACCGCGGCGGCCACCGCCGACTCCACCTGCTCCACCTCGCGCGGGTACCGCTCCATCAGATCCAGGTCGTGGGCGGCCACCTCGGCCATCTGTCGGGCGTACGGCACCAGTTCGGTGGCGTCGCAGACATGGCCGAGGCGGCGCAGGGTGGCGACCGAGGCGACCAGGGAGCGGTGGACGGGGGAGAGGGAGCCCAGTTCGCGCACCCGCTCCCAGCCGACCTCCGTCAGCATGCGGTCGACCTCGGCGGCGGCCTCGCGCGCCGCCTCGTCCTCCTCGGCGGGGCCGGCCGGGGGGCGCGGAAGGGCCCAGAGGGCGGCGCCGAGGCGCATCGTCAGCCCGAGCGAGTCGTCGTCGACCGCCGCCAGGATCTCCCGGGCCGTGGCCACCGGGATCTTCCCGACCTGGATCAGCGCCCGGACCAGCCGCAGCCGGCGCAGGTGGGAGGCGTCGTACGAGGCGCGGGTGGCGTGCACGCGGTGGCCCGGCGGCAGCAGCCCCTCCCGCAGGTAGTACTTGATCGTCGCGGTGGAGACACCGCTCTCTTCGCTCAACTCCGAGAGCCGCATGGGTGCTTGGGGTGCCTTTCCGCTTGCCGCCGGCCATTGGTGAGTGTCACTATCCAGTAAGTGACGGGAGAGCGCCACTATCCGGTGGGGCCTCCACGAGGACGGGGGAACACCACCATGCGGGACAAGATCCAGTTCGGCCGCAGGACGGCGGCGCGCGACGGCGAGGTCGTCGTCCTCCTGATCGGTATGCGCGTCAACCACCTGTGGGCCCTCCACCGCTGGCTGCCGGTCTTCCTCGCCATGCCCGCGATGCTCCGCGAACTGGTCAAGGACCGCTCCGCCGGCCTCCTGCACCACGTACTGCTCACCGGCTCGCCGCGCACCTACTACGTGGTCCAGTACTGGGAGTCCGAGGAGAAACTGCTCGACTACGCCCGGGCGACCGGCCGCAAGCACCACCCCTGGTGGGTCCGGGTCAACCGCTACGCCCGCGACAGCAAGGGCCACGTCGGCATCTGGCACGAGACCTACGTCGTCCCCGCCGGGCACCACGAGTCCATCTACGGCGACATGCCGCCCTTCGGGCTGGGCCGGGCGTACGGGACGGTGCCGCTCGGCGCCGGGGTGGGGGCCCGGGACCGGCTCAAGGTCTGAACGCGGGGGAGCGGGGCGCCCCCGCGCGTGCGAGACCCCGCCGTCCGGATCGTGGACGGCGGGGTCTCGGCTGTGGGGTGCGGGTGGCGGGAAGGGGTGGCCGTCAGCTGGTGCGGCGGAGGGCCTCGGAGAGGCGCTGGGCCGCGTCGATGATGGCCTGGGCGTGCATACGGCCCGGGTGCCGGGTCAGCCGCTCGATGGGGCCGGAGACCGACACGGCGGCCACGACGCGGTTGGAGGGGCCGCGCACCGGCGCGGAGACCGAGGCCACGCCCGGCTCGCGCTCGCCGATCGACTGGGCCCAGCCCCGGCGGCGTACGCCGGAGAGCGCGGTGGCCGTGAAGCGGGCGCCCTGGAGGCCGCGGTGGAGGCGCTCCGGCTCCTCCCAGGCCATCAGGATCTGCGCCGAGGAGCCGGCCTTCATCGTCAGGGTCGAGCCGACCGGCACCGTGTCCCGCAGGCCGGAGAGGCGCTCGGCGGCGGCGACGCAGATGCGCATGTCGCCCTGGCGGCGGTAGAGCTGCGCGCTCTCGCCGGTCACGTCCCGCAGGTGGGTGAGGACCGGTCCGGCCGTCGCCAGCAGGCGGTCCTCGCCGGCCGCCGCGGCCAGCTCGGAGAGCCTGGGGCCGAGGATGAAACGGCCTTGCATGTCACGCGCCACCATGCGGTGGTGTTCCAGAGCCACGGCGAGGCGGTGCGCCGTGGGGCGGGCGAGCCCGGTCGCCGCGACCAGCCCGGCGAGGGTGGCCGGACCGGACTCCAGAGCGCTCAGAACGAGAGCCGCCTTGTCGAGAACGCCGACGCCACTAGAGTTGTCCATGCAACGATACTCGCGTCTCACTCTGTGAAACGCAAGTTCAATTTTCCCGGGAAGTTGCCAGTCTGTACAGGCGGGCACCTCACCGCCCGCTCTGCCACCGCCCCGCACGGGGGTCCGGACGGGGGCGCACCGAATCTCTAGTTGGGCCGGCGACGACGCCGGCCGAAGGGAAAGCGATGGGTAGGACACTCGCGGAGAAGGTCTGGGACGACCACGTCGTCCGGCGCGCCGAGGGCGAGCCGGACCTTCTCTTCATCGATCTGCACCTGCTGCACGAGGTGACCAGTCCGCAGGCGTTCGACGGCCTGCGCAAGGCCGGGCGCGCCGTGCGCCGCCTCGACCTCACCATCGCCACCGAGGACCACAACACCCCCACCCTCGACATCGACAAGCCCATCGCCGACCCGGTCTCCCGGGTCCAGCTGGAGACGCTGCGCAAGAACTGCGCCGACTTCGGGGTGCGGCTGCACTCCCTCGGCGACGTCGAGCAGGGCGTCGTGCACGTGGTCGGCCCGCAGCTGGGGCTGACCCAGCCCGGCACCACGGTGGTCTGCGGCGACTCGCACACCTCCACCCACGGAGCCTTCGGCGCGCTGGCGTTCGGCATCGGCACCAGCCAGGTCGAGCACGTGCTGGCCACCCAGACGCTGCCGATGGCCCGCCCGCGCACCATGGCGATCACCGTCGACGGCGAACTGCCCGACGGCGTCACCGCCAAGGACCTGATCCTCGCCGTCATCACCAAGATCGGCACCGGCGGCGGCCAGGGGTACATCCTGGAGTACCGGGGCTCGGCCATCGAGAAGCTCTCGATGGAGGCGCGGATGACCATCTGCAACATGTCCATCGAGGCCGGCGCCCGGGCGGGCATGATCGCCCCCGACGAGACCACCTTCGCCTACCTGAAGGGCCGCGCCCACGCGCCCGAGGGCCAGGAGTGGGACGAGGCCGTCGCCTACTGGAAGACGCTGCGCTCCGACGACGACGCCACCTTCGACGCCGAGGTCGTCATCGACGCCGCCGACCTCGCGCCCTTCGTCACCTGGGGCACCAACCCCGGGCAGGGCGCGCCGCTGAGCAGCCGGGTGCCGGATCCCGCCTCCTTCGAGGACCCCTCCGCGCGGTACGCCGCCGAGAAGGCACTGGAGTACATGGGTCTGCGGGCCGGGCAGGCGCTGCGCGACATCAAGGTCGACACCGTCTTCGTCGGCTCCTGCACCAACGGCCGTATCGAGGACCTGCGGGCCGCCGCCGGCATCGTCAAGGGCCGCAAGGTGGCCGACGGTGTGCGGATGCTGGTGGTACCCGGCTCCGCCCGGGTCGGCCTGCAGGCCGTCGAGGAGGGCCTGGACACCGTCTTCAAGGAGGCCGGCGCCGAATGGCGGCACGCGGGCTGCTCGATGTGCCTGGGCATGAACCCCGACCAGCTCGCCCCCGGTGAGCGCTCCGCCTCCACCTCCAACCGCAACTTCGAGGGGCGCCAGGGCAAGGGCGGCCGCACCCACCTGGTCTCGCCGCAGGTGGCCGCCGCCACCGCCGTCACCGGGACGCTCGCCTCGCCCGCCGACCTCACCGACGTACCCGCGGGAGTCTGATCAGCCATGGAAGCCTTCACCACGCACACCGGCCGGGCCGTCCCGCTGCGCCGCAGCAACGTCGACACCGACCAGATCATCCCCGCGCACTGGCTCAAGAAGGTCACCCGCGACGGCTTCGAGGACGGGCTCTTCGAGGCCTGGCGCAAGGACCCGGAGTTCGTCCTGAACAAACCCGAACGCGCGGGTGCCACCGTCCTGGTGGCCGGGCCCGACTTCGGCACCGGCTCCTCGCGGGAGCACGCCGTCTGGGCGCTCCAGAACTACGGCTTCAAGGCGGTCATCTCCTCCCGCTTCGCCGACATCTTCCGCGGCAACTCGCTGAAGAACGGCCTGCTCACCGTCCTGCTCGACCAGGAGGTCGTCGACGCCCTGTGGGAGCTCACCGAGAGCGACCCCACGGCCGAGATCACCGTCGACCTCCAGGACCGCGAGGTCCGCGCCGCGGGCGTCACCGCCCCGTTCGAGCTGGACGAGAACTCCCGCTGGCGCCTGCTGAACGGCCTGGACGACATCAGCATCACGCTGCGCGAGGAGGAGGCCATCGCGGCCTACGAGTCGGGCCGCCCGGCCTTCAAGCCGCGCACCCTGCCCGTCTGACCCGATCCCCGCACCGCCACCGCGCCCCCGCTCCCACCGGAGCGGGGGCGCGGCGTTCGTGCGTCCGGGCACCCGAACGGTCCAGTGGGGCGCGGGGAAATGTGCGGGAGCCGCGAGCCCGGGACCGGTGCCCGTGGCGGGACCGGTGCCGCGGCCGTGGCCGGGCCCGTGCCGGGTTGGCCGCCGGGTGCCCGGGAAGGCGCCCTACAGCATGGGAATGCCCTGGACGCCAAAGGTGTTCGGAGTTGGCGTGAAAGTGCCCCTCGGGGTCGGCTCCGGAAGGCGGAAGGGGCCATCCGGCTGACCCTGCGGCGAGTTGACGCGGCCACTCGGACGACACCCGGAAGGGTGGTCCCCGTACCGGTCAAGTGTGCTGGCAGAAGCGGGAGTTGGCCCTCTTTCGCATGGTGGGGCGCAGGTTGCTCCCTCCTTCTGAAAGGGTGGGCCCCGCGCGGCAGTTGCCCCCCTGTGGGGCGACAACTCGCCGCAGATGGCACAATCGGCGCATGGAACGCGACAGCGAGATCGAGCTCTACGACGTTGTCGCCGACCGGCTGAAAGAAGCGCACTCCCGAGTGCGCGCGCTGCAAGTCCCGGAGGACGTCCGCAGGGCGCTCTCCCGAAAGCTGCTGGCCATTACGGCCGTGGCAAAACACGATCTCGCGGCGGCGGCCCGACGTCTGGACCGCTTCACGGCAGAGCTCGACGAAGGGCGATTCCCCGAAGATCTCTGAGCGTCAAGTGAGCCCCCGCAGGAGCCTCAAGGCCCCTTCGTGGAGCGACAGGTCGCCTCCGTTGCGGCGCACGGGTGATTAGCCCGTTTCGTGTTTGATTTGCGGTATATATCTGCCTACCGTGCGAAAAAGCTTGAACACATTGGTTCTGGCAATGCCTCCGAAGGGGAAGACGTGAACAAGGCGCAGCTCGTAGAAGCGATTGCCGACAAGGTCGGCGGTCGTCAGAACGCCGCCGAAGCCGTCGACGCGGTGCTCGACGCGATGGTCCGCGCGGTGGTGGCCGGGGAGCGGGTCTCCGTCACCGGCTTCGGGTCCTTCGAGAAGGTCGACCGCCCCGCCCGGTACGCCCGCAACCCGCAGACCGGCGAGCGGGTCCGGGTGAAGAAGACCTCCGTGCCCCGCTTCCGGGCCGGCCAGGGCTTCAAGGACCTGGTGAGCGGGACGAAGAAGCTCCCGAAGAACGACGTGGCGGTGAAGAAGGCGCCCAAGGGCAGCCTCACCGGCGGGACCAAGACCACCGCGAAGGCCGCCGCCAAGAAGGCGACCGCGAAGAAGGCCTCGGCGGCGAAGAAGACCACCGCCACCGCCAAGAAGGCGACCCCGGCCAAGAAGACCACCGCCACGGCGAAGAAGACCACCGCCGCCGCGAAGAAGACCACCGCCACGGCGAAGAAGGCCACCCCGGCCAAGTCGACGGCGAAGAAGGCCACGGCCAAGAAGACGGCCCCGGCGAAGAAGGCCACCGCCACCAAGGCCCCGGCCAAGAAGTCCTCGGCCCGCAAGACCACCGCCAAGAAGACCACGGCGACGGCTCGCAAGAAGTGACGAAGTAGCGGACCGCCGCGGAGCCTTCGGACACGGCCGGACCACGCGCATCGGGCCGGGCCCCCCTCGGGGAGCCCGGCCCGCGGCGTGTCCGGCACCCGGCCGGCGGCTCAGAAGGTCTGGAGGGTCACCAGCGTGATGCGGGGGGCGCCGTCCGCGCCCGGGACGGTCTCGACGCGCACCCGCTGGCCCGGGCGGAGCATGCGCAGCCCGCCCGCGTCGAACGCCGCCGCGTCGAAGGGCACCGGGGTGCCGTCGTCCAGCAGCACACTGCCGCCACGGGTCTCGGGGTCGTACGTGTACGCGGTCGCCTGCATGCCCCGCAGCGTAGCCGTCGCGGGCGGGGCGGGGCGGGACGGGGGAGGTGCGGGGCGCGCGGCGTACCGCGCCGTGCGGGGCGGCGTGTTCAGCCCGGCGGGGCCGTCGACGCGCGGGGTGCGGCCGCCTCGCGCAGCGCCGCCAGGGCCGCCGAGGTGTGCGGGCCCGGCCCCAGCTCGCGGGCGGCGCGCAGATCGGCCGGGGTGTCCACGTCGCGCCGTACGCCCGGCACCGCGCCCGGGGCCAGTTCGACGGCGCCCGCCGCGGCGTGCCGGGCGCGGGAGGGGCCGCCGAACCGCGGCGTGAACGGGGCGCCCGGCGCCGCCGCCAGCAGCGTCGTACCGATCCCGGCGGCGTCCGCGAGGAAGGAGCGCGGGTGGGCGGCGGCCGCCGCGAGGACGCGTTCCAGCTCGGCGGGGCGCAGCGCGGGCAGGTCGGCGTTGAGCGCGGCGAGCGCCGCGCGGGGCCGCGCCGCGCGCACCGTGCGGGCGCCGTGCGCCAGGGCCGCGTTCAGCCCCGCCGCCGGGGTGTCCTCCGTCACCCGCGCCCCGAGCGCCGCCAGCGCCGCGCCGGCCCGGGCGTCGTCCGTGACGACCACCACATCGCGGACCGCCGCACAGTCCAGCGCGGCGGCCACCGTGTCCTGGGCGAACGCCAGCGCGAGCCGGGCCCGCGCCGCGCCGTCGAGCGCCGGGGCCAGCCTGCTCTTGGCCAGCACAAGGGGTTTGAGAGGGACGACCAGGCTCCAGGAGGCCGCCGGGCCCGCGTCGGGTTCAGTACGCATCCTGGTCATTCTCGCCCTCTCCCGGGCCCGCCCCGCCGCCGGTGCCTGGCGGCGCCGCGCGAGGGTGGGCGTACGGTGTTCTCGACAGAAAGGGGACCCGGGGCGACACTTGTGCGTCCGCCCCAGGGCGCAGATCGCATCCCAGGGTCCGCGAAGAGGAAGGTGCCCGAGTGTCCCGCCGCAGAATCGGCTTCTGGTACCGCTTGGCAGCGGTCATCGCAAAACCGCCGCTGGTGCTTCTGTTCAAGCGGGACTGGAGCGGAATGGAGAACATTCCGGCTGACGGCGGATTTATCACCGCGGTCAATCACAACTCGTATCTCGACCCGCTGTCCTACGCTCACTACCAGTACAACACCGGACGCGTTCCGCGATTCCTGGCGAAGAACGGGCTCTTCGGGAAGGGATTTGTCGGCGCCGTCATGCGCGGCACCGGGCAGATTCCCGTCTACCGCGAAACCACCAATGCGCTGGACGCCTTCCGGGCCGCCCTGGACGCCATCGAGCGCGGCGAGTGCGTCGCCTTCTACCCCGAGGGCACCCTCACCCGCGACCCCGCGATGTGGCCGATGACCGCCAAGACCGGCGCCGCCCGGGTCGCCCTGCGCACCCGCTGCCCCGTCATCCCCGTCGCCCAGTGGGGCGCCAACCTCGCCATGCCGCCGTACGCCAAGGAGAACAAGCTCCGGCTCCTGCCGCGCAAGACCCTCCAGGTGAAGGCCGGCCCGCCGGTCGACCTCAGCGCGTACTACGACCTCGAACCCACCCCCGAGGTGCTGCGCGAGGTCACCGAGACCATCATGGCGGCCGTCACCGCACTGCTGGCCGAGATGCGCGGCGAACCCGCCCCCGCCACCCCGTACGACCCCCGCACGGCCCGCCTGAAGCAGCGGCGGACCGGTGTGCGCCCGCAGCCCCCCGCCCCGGCGGTGTGCGAGAGCGCGCCGGGGCAGAAGTCAGGAGAGAACAACCAGTGACACCCCCGGTCAAGGCAGCGGTCTTCGGAACCGGCTCCTGGGGAACGGCGTTCGCCATGGTCCTCGCCGACGCGGGCTGCGAGGTCGTCCTGTGCGCCCGCCGCCAGGAGGTCGCCGACGAGGTCAACACCGCGCACACCAACTCCGGCTACCTGCCCGGTGCCGTGCTGCCCGCCTCGGTGCGGGCCACCACCGACCCCGCCGAGGCCGCCGCGGACGCGGACTTCACCGTCCTCACCGTCCCCTCCCAGACGGCGCGCGCCAACCTCACCACCCTCGCCCCGCTGCTCGCCCCCGACACCGTGGTCGTCTCCCTCATGAAGGGCGTCGAACTCGGCTCCGCGATGCGGATGAGCGAGGTCATCGCCGACACCGCCAAGCTGCCCCCCGAGCGGATCGCCGTCGTCACCGGCCCCAACCTCGCCCGGGAGATCGCCGCCCGGCAGCCCGCCGCCGCCGTGGTCGCCTGCACCGACGAGGACGTCGCCCGGCGGCTCCAGGCCGCCTGCCACACCCCGTACTTCCGCCCCTACACCAACACCGACGTGGTCGGCTGCGAACTGGGCGGTGCCGTCAAGAACGTCATCGGCCTCGCCGTCGGCATCGCGGACGGCATGGGCCTCGGCGACAACACCAAGGGCTCCCTCATCACCCGCGGCCTCGCCGAGACCACCCGGCTCGGCCTCGCCATGGGCGCCGACCCGATGACCTTCTCCGGCCTCGCCGGCCTCGGCGACCTGGTGGCGACCTGCTCCTCGCCGCTCTCGCGGAACCACACCTTCGGCACCAACCTCGGCAAGGGGATGACGCTGGAGGAGACCATCGCGGTCACCAAGCAGACCGCGGAGGGCGTCAAGTCCTGCGAGTCCGTGCTCGACCTCGGCCGCCGGCACGGCATCGACATGCCCATCACCGAGACGGTCGTCGGCATCGTGCACGACGGGAAGCCGCCGCTGGTCGCCCTCAAGGAACTGATGAGCCGCAGCGCCAAGCCCGAGCGCCGCTGACCGGACCGGACGCACCGCTTCCGACCTGCCGCCTCGCGCCGCACGCCGCCCCACGGGGCGCCCGCCGCGCGGTGCGGCGGTCGGGTGCCCCCGGCGCGACAGGGCCCCTCGGGCGCTGACGAGCGGCCTACCAGCAGGTACGCTCGTCGCGATATGAGCAGCGAGAACTCCCCCCAGAACCCGGCCCTCCCCGAGCCCGGAACCGAACCCCGCAAGCCGCGCGTCGCCGTCGTCTTCGGCGGGCGCAGCTCCGAGCACGGCATCTCCGTGGTCACCGGCGGCGCCGTCCTGGGCTCCATCGACCGCTCCCGGTACGACGTCCTGCCCATCGGCATCACCACCGAGGGCGGCTGGGTGCTCACCGCCGACGAGCCCGCGCGGATGGCGATCACCGAGCGCACCGTCCCCGACGTCGACGCGCTCGCCGAGCCCGGCGAGGGCACCGTCGTCCTCCCCGTCGCCCCCGGCAACCGCGAGGTCCTCTACAGCGAGCCCGGCTCGGTGCCGAAGGCCCTCGGCGACGTCGACGTGGTCTTCCCCGTCCTGCACGGCCCCTACGGCGAGGACGGCACCTTCCAGGGTCTCCTGGAACTGGCCGGCATCCCGTACGTCGGCTCGGGTGTCCTCGCCTCCGCCGTCGGCCAGGACAAGGAGTACATGAAGCGGGTCTTCACCTCCTTCGGGCTGCCGGTCGGCCCGTACCTGGTGATCCGCCCCCGCGAGTGGGACGCCGACGAGGCCGCCGCCCGCGCCCGTGTCATCGACTTCGCCGGTGAGCACGGCTGGCCGCTCTTCGTGAAGCCCGCCCGCGGCGGCTCCTCCGTCGGCATCACCAAGGTCGACGGCCCCGAGGGGCTCGACGCGGCCCTCGCCGAGGCCCGCCGCCACGACCCGAAGGTCCTCGTCGAGTCGCTGCTGCGCGGCCGCGAGATCGAGTGCGGCGTCCTGGAGTTCGAGGACGGGCCGCGCGCCAGCGTCCCCGCCGAGATCCCGCCGGTCCAGGCCCACGACTTCTACGACTTCGAGGCCAAGTACATCGACTCGGCGCCCGGCCTGGTACCCGCCCCGCTCACCGAGGAGCAGACGGCGGAGGTGCAGCGCCTCGCCGTCGAGGCCTTCGAGGCCGCCTCCTGCGAAGGGCTGGTGCGCGCCGACTTCTTCCTCACCGAGGACGGCGGCTTCGTCATCAACGAGATCAACACCATGCCCGGCTTCACGCCGATCTCCATGTACCCGCGCATGTGGCAGGAGTCCGGCGTCGACTACCCGGCCCTGGTCGACCAGCTGGTGCAGGCGGCGCTGCGCCGGTCCACCGGGCTGCGCTGAGCCGCACGGCGGGAGCGAGCGGTCCGCCGCGGAGCCGGGGCCCCCTCACGGGTGCTCCGGCTCCGCGTCTGTGCGGCCGGTCAGTCGGCGATGCCCTCCGGTACCGCCTCGGTGATCGACGGGGCGAGGTCGCTGAGCGGCGCGAGCCCTTCCGGTACGTGCTCGGCGGGCAGCGCCACCTCCACGTACGCGCGGCGCAGCGTGGTGGTGAAGCGGAACGAGCCGTCGCCCGGCTGTTCCATGAGCCAGCCGACACCGTCGGCCTCCACGCCCTCGGCGTCGGGGTCGTTCATCGCGCCGGGCCTCGGCACCCCGCAGCGCAGTATGATCGCCGGGCTGCCCCACCCCGCGGTCAGTGCCGACTCCGGTTCCGGATCGTTCCGTTCCATGCCGGCGACGCGCTGCGGAAGCCGGTCGTCCAGCTTGTGGCAGAGGGCGGCCGTCGCGCTGTCGGGCCCGGGAACCGCGGCGGCCGGCCGGCCGGCCGTGGAGGAACAGCCGGCGACGGCGGCCAGCAGCAGCGCGGCGGCGGCAGACCGGAGGGACCGGCGACGGGTGAGGTTCACCGGGCCAGCGTAGACGGGGGCTACAGATGCACGACCGGGCAGGTCAGGGTGCGGGTGATGCCGTCCACCTGCTGGACCTTGGCGACCACCATGCGGCCCAGTTCGTCCATGGTGTCGGCCTGCGCCCGCACGATCACGTCATAGGGACCGGTCACATCCTCCGCCTGGATCACTCCAGGAATGGTGCCGATGAACTCGGCGACGGCCGAAGCCTTCCCGACCTCGGTCTGAATCAGTACATACGCCTGTACCACGGAACCTCCAGGGCGGCCACGAGGATCATGTGGGGGAAAGGGTCGTCACGTTATCGCGTCCGCGCCCGCCGCGGGGAGAGCCGCGCGCCCCGACGCGTGCGCCGTCCGCCTTGCGGGGTGCGGGCGTTGACGTGTGAGTTGACGGTACCGACCCCCGCCCCGCCCCGCGACCGCAAACGGAACGCGGCGTACGGGGGACGCGAGGGGGCCGGTGCCGCCCCGGCGCCCGGTGCGCGGCGGTGCCCCGGGACCGGGGACGATGGGGGAGCGGGACGGGGCCGGGGCGCCGGCACCGCACGGACGGTTCGGTACGTGACCGGTCTCGACCGGCACTTGATACGAGAGGTGGGCGCGCGGTGAAAGGCACTGTGGGCGAGCTGGGGGAGTTCGGGCTCATCAGGGAGCTCACGTCCCGGCTCACCATGACCCCGGCGGTACGGATCGGCCCCGGCGACGACGCCGCCGTGGTCACCGCACCGGACCGGCGGGTCGTGGCGAGCACGGACATCCTCCTGGAGGGGCGGCACTTCCGCCGCGACTGGTCCACCGCCTACGACGTGGGCCGCAAGGCCGCCGCCCAGAACCTCGCCGACATCGCCGCCATGGGCGCGGTGCCCACCGCGATCCTCCTCGGCCTCGTCGTCCCCGCCGAACTCCCCGCCGCCTGGCCCGCGGAGCTGATGGACGGGCTGCGCGACGAGTGCCAGGTCGCCGGCGCCGCCGTGGTCGGCGGCGACGTCGTGCGCGGCGACACCGTCATGGTCTCCATCACCGCCCTCGGCGACCTGCGCAACCACGAGCCCGTCACCCGGGCCGGGGCGCAGCCCGGGGACGTCGTGGCCGTCACCGGGTGGCTCGGCTGGTCCGCCGCCGGGTACGCCGTGCTGTCGCGGGGGTTCCGCTCGCCGCGAGCCTTCGTCGAGGCCCACCGCCGCCCCGAACCGCCCTACCACGCGGGCCCCGCGGCGGCCGGACTCGGCGCCACCGCCATGACCGACGTGAGTGACGGCCTCATCGCCGACCTCGGCCACATCGCCGAGGCGAGCAAGGTCCGCATCGACGTCGCCTCCGGCAAGGTCGACATCCCCAGCCAGATGAACGACATCGGCCAGGCCGTCGGCGTCGACCCCCTCCAGTGGGTCCTCACCGGCGGCGAGGACCACGCCATCGTCGCCACCTTCCCCTCCGACGTGAAACTCCCCGCCCGCTGGAAGGTCATCGGCGAGGTCCTCCACCCGTCGGCCCTGCCCCGCGTGACGGTCGACGGCGCGCCCTGGACACACAAGGGCGGGTGGGACCACTTCGGGGAGGCGGGGGGTGGGGGGATCGAGGGCTGAGTCGAGGAGTGAGCCGAGGAACGAGTGGGGGCGAACCGGGGGCTGAGGGCCCCGGGTTCGTGGGGCGGGGCGCGTGCGGGGGGACGGCGTGTACGGAGTGACGGCGCGGCGTGGGGGTTACGTGTAGGGGGTGACGGTGTGGCGTGGGTCTGACATGGGGCCGGATGTAGGGGGCTGCGGGGCGGCGTCGCCCTTACCGACGGGGCGGGGTAGCGCGGGGCGAGCGCGGCGTACGGGGCGCTGCGGGCCCGCCGTGCGGGGCGGGCCGCTCCGTCGGCGCCCCGTGTGTGCGGCCTCGTCGGGCGCCCCGTCCCGGAGCGCCGCGACACCCCGCGCTCCGGCCGCGCGGCGCCGGGCCCCGGCACCCGGGCCGTTCCGGAGCCCGGCTAGATTCGGCCCCATGGACATACCCCCGCGCCCCCGCCGGGTGCTCACCGTCGCCGGTTCCGACTCCGGTGGCGGCGCCGGCATCCAGGCGGACCTGAAGACCATGCTGGCCCTCGGCGTGCACGGCATGAGCGTGCTCACCGCCGTCACCGCGCAGAACTCGCTCGGCGTCCAGGGCGTCTGGGAACTCCCCGACGACGCGGTCCGCGCCCAGTACCGCAGCGTCGTCGACGACATCGGGGTCCAGGCGGTCAAGACCGGGATGCTCTCCTCCGCCTCCCTCGTGACGACCGTCGCCGAACTGCTCGCCGCCACCGAGGCCCCCGCCGTGGTCGACCCCGTGGGCGTCTCCAAGCACGGGGACTCGCTGCTCGCCGAGTCCGCCCTCGACGCCGTACGCCACCGGCTGATGCCGGTCGCCACCGTGGCCACCCCGAACCTCGACGAGGTCGCCCAGCTCACCGGCGTGGAGGTCCGCGACGAGGCGGGCATGGAGCGGGCCGCCGAAGCGGTGCTCGCCCTCGGGCCCACCTGGGCGCTCATCAAGGGCGGCCACCTGTCCGGTGACGCGGTCGACCTGCTCACCGACGGCACCGAGACCCACTGGTACCGCGCCCCCCGCCTCGACAACCGGCACACCCACGGCACCGGCTGCACCCTCGCCAGCGCCATCGCCTCCCACCTCGCCCTCGGCCACCCGGTCCCGCAGGCCGTCGGCCTGGCCAAGGAGTACCTCACCGGCGCCATCGCGGCCGGCTTCGCGCTGGGCGCGGGGATCGGGCCGGTGGACCATGGGTGGCGGATCGACGCGGGGGCGAAGGGGAGCGTGGGGGAGTAGCCAGTAGCCCCTGGCCCGCGTCGGGGCGAGGGCGCGGCGCGCGGGGCGCGCCCCGTACGGGGCGCCACGTCGCGTGCGACCTGCGGTTCTACGGGGCGGCGGCGTGACGGTGCGGGCCTCGCGCGGAGCGCCCCGTAGGCTCCCGGCCCGTGCGGCGTGCCCGGCTCAGCCGACCCGTACCCATCCCAGGCGCGCCCCTGTGTCCGGGCAGGCAAAAGGCCGGTTCATCCGAAGATGAACCGGCCTTCGAGCAGCAAGCCTGGTGGCCGCGCCAGTGCGAGACGTCCACGCGAGAACCGGGTTGCCCCCGCTCGGAGCGGGGACACCGCTCGCGATTAGCGCGAGACCTTGCCGGCCTTGATGCACGAGGTGCAGACGTTGAGCCGCTTCGGCGTCCGACCGACCACGGCACGCACGCGCTGGATGTTGGGGTTCCAGCGACGGGACGTACGGCGGTGCGAGTGCGAAATGTTGTTGCCGAAGCTCGGCCCCTTGCCACAGACGTCGCAGTTGGCAGCCACGGGTCACTCCAAAGACTTCAGATGCACTTACAGTGAAATCCCGGCATGCCGGGATCAGTAACTGATTGGCGCTGCCAGGGGGATAAGCCCGATTCTCATCGGGCAACTGGAGAAGCATACAACGGCCGCTCCTGCCCGACGAAATTACCACGGGTGGCGGAGCCCCCGCCCCCGCCCACCAGGGCCGTCGGGTCTACGCTGCGGGCAGTCCAGCCGCACGAGGAGGCGCAGGTGCCCGAGCCGGAAGGGGAGCCCGCAGGGTCCCCGCCCCCCGCCCCGCATCAGCGTCCCCCGCACCGTGGAGGCGGCCTGCTGGACGCCCCCGCCGTCCGCCGCTGGAGCGCCCTCGCCCTCGCCGCCCTGGGCCGCGCCCGCGAGGACATCGACGCCATCAACGTCTATCCGGTGGCCGACGGCGACACCGGCACCAACCTCTACCTGACCGTCGAGTCCGCCGCCCAGGCGGTCGAGGCCGTCTTCGCCGCCCACGAGACCGGCGCCACCCGGCCCGCCCTCTCCGACGCGGTACGCGCCATGGCCCACGGGGCGCTCATCGGGGCGCGCGGCAACTCCGGCACGATCCTCGCCCAGCTGCTGCGCGGCATGGCCCAGGTCCTCACCACGCCGGGTGACGAGGCTCACGCCGCCCACGCCGACGGCCCGCTCCTCGCCCGGGCCCTGCGCCGCGCGGCGGACTCCGCCTACGGGGCCGTGGCCCACCCCGTCGAGGGCACCGTCCTGACCGTCGCCACCGCCGCCGCCGACGGGGCGGACGCCGCCGGCGCGGCCGACTGCGCCGCCGTCGCCCGCGCCGCCCACGACGCCGCCCTCGCCGCCCTCGGCGAGACGCCCCGGCACCTCGCGGTCCTCGCCCGCGCCGGAGTGGTCGACGCGGGCGGCCGCGGCTTCGTCACCGTCCTCCACACTCTGGTCGAGGCACTCACCGGTGAAGCTCCGGCCCGCCCCGGCCCCCGCCCCCCGGGTGATCTCGTCGGCCCGTGTGCCGCCGCACCGGCCGACCACACCCCCGGCGAGGCCGCCACCGAGGGCCCCGCGTACGAGGTGATCTACCTCCTGGACGCCGAGGACGCCGCCGTGGAACGGCTGCGGGGCCGGCTCGACGCGCTCGGGGACTCGCTCGTCGTCGTCGGCGGGGACGGGCTGTGGAACGTCCACGTCCACGTGGACGACGCGGGGGCCGCCGTCGAGGCCGGCATCGAGGCCGGACGGCCGCACCGGGTCCGCATCACCCACTTCGGCGCCCAGACCGCCGCCCGCCCTGACGCCGCGCAGCCGCCCCGCGAACGCGCCCCCCGCGCCGTCGTCGCCGTCGTCCCGGGCGAGGGGCTGGCCGAGCTGTACGCGCAGGGCGGCGCCACCACCGTGCACGCCCGCGCCGGGGAACCCCCCGCCAGCGGCGAACTGGCCGAGGCGATCCGCCGGGCCCACGCCCACGAGGTCGTGCTGCTCCCCAACGACCCCGAGTTGCGGCACACCGCCGCCGCCGCGGCCGAACAGGCCCGCGGCGACGGCATCCGCGTCGCGCTCATCCCCACCCGTTCCGCCGTCCAGGGCATCGCGGCGCTCGCCGTCCACGAGGGCGGCCGCCGGTTCGACGAGGACGTCGTCGCCATGACCTCCGCGGCCGGCGCCACCCGGCACGGCGCGATCTCGGTCGCCGAACGGCAGTCCTGGACCACCGTCGGCATCTGCCAGGCGGGCGACGTGCTCGGCCTGGTCGACGGCGACGTGGCCGTCATCGGCACCGACCTCACCGACACCGCCCGCACCGTCCTGGACCGTATGCTCTCGGCGGGCGGCGAGATGGTCACCCTCGTCCTCGACGACGAGGTGCCCGAGCAGGTGGCCGACCTGCTGGAACGCCACGTACGCACCCGCCACCTCGCGGTGGACACCGTCGTGTACCGGGGCGGGCGGCAGGGCTCGCCGATGCTCATCGGGGTGGAGTAGGGGGAAGTACCACCCCTCAACGTCAAGGGGTGGTCCGGCCCGGCCCCTCGCGCCGATTGTCAGCCGCGTGGTGTGCAATGGACCACGTGCCCGCGCTCGATGAGAACCTGAAGAAAGTAGTCGGCCCGCCCACCGCGAAGGTGATGGCCGACCACCTCGACCTGCACACCGTCGGGGACCTCCTTCACCACTACCCACGCCGTTACGCCGAGCGCGGCGAGCTGACCACCCTCGCCGACCTCCCGCTGGACGAGCACGTCACGGTGGTCGCCCAGGTCTCCGACGCCCGCGTGCACACCTTCAACGCCGGGCGCGGCAAACGGCTCGAAGTCACCATCACCGACGGCAGCGGCTCGCTGCGCCTCGTCTTCTTCGGCCGGGGCGTTCACAAGCCGCACCAGGACCTCCAGCCGGGCACCCGGGCGATGTTCGCGGGCAAGGTCTCCGTCTTCAACCACCGCCTCCAGCTCGCCCACCCCGCCTACCAACTCCTGCGCGGGGACGGCGCGGAGGACGTCTCGTCCTGGGCCGGCGCCCTCATCCCGCTCTACCCGGCCACCGCCAAACTCGAGTCCTGGAAGATCGCCAAGGCGGTCGACGCCGTCCTCCCCAGCGCCGACGAGGCCCTCGACCCGCTCCCCGGCGCGCTCCGTGAAGGACGCGGTCTCCTCCCGCTCCCCGAGGCCCTGCGCAAGATCCACCGCCCGCAGAGCCAGGCCGACGTCGCCCAGGCCCGGGCCCGCCTCAAGTGGGACGAGGCGTTCGTCCTCCAGGTCGCCCTCGCCCGCCGCCGCCACGCCGAGGGCCAGCTCTCCGCCGTGCCCCGGCGCCCCGCCCCCGACGGACTGCTCACCGCCTTCGACGCGCGGCTGCCCTTCACCCTCACCGAGGGCCAGCAGAAGGTCTCCCGCGAGATCTTCGACGACCTCGCCACCGACCACCCCATGCACCGCCTCCTCCAGGGCGAGGTCGGCTCCGGCAAGACGATGGTGGCGCTGCGCGCCATGCTCGCCGTCGTCGACTCCGGCGGCCAGGCCGCGATGCTCGCCCCCACCGAGGTCCTCGCCCAGCAGCACCACCGCTCGATCACCGAGATGATGGGCGACCTCGCCGACGGCGGTACTCTCGGCGCCCCCGAGCACGCCACCAAGGTCGTCCTGCTCACCGGCTCCATGACGGCCGCCGCCCGCCGCAAGGCCCTTCTCGACCTGGCCACTGGCGAGGCCGGCATCGTCATCGGCACCCACGCCCTGATCGAGGACACGGTCCAGTTCCACGGACTCGGCCTGGTCGTCGTGGACGAGCAGCACCGCTTCGGCGTCGAACAGCGCGACGCCCTGCGCGCCAAGGGCCACACCAAGGAGGAGGCCCGCACCCCGCACCTCCTCGTCATGACCGCCACCCCCATCCCGCGCACCGTCGCCATGACCGTCTTCGGCGACCTGGAGACCTCCGTCCTCGACCAGCTCCCCGCCGGACGCTCCCCGATCTCCACGCACGTCGTCCCCGCCCAGGACAAACCCCACTTCCTCGCCCGCGCCTGGGAACGCGTCCGCGAGGAGGTCGAGAACGGCCACCAGGCGTACGTCGTCTGCCCGCGCATCGGGGACGAGGAGGAGGGCGGTACGAAGGCGACGAAGAAGAAGGCCGCCGACGAGGGCGACCGCCGGCCGCCGCTGGCCGTGCTGGAGGTCGCCGAGCAGCTCGCCGCCGGGCCGCTGGCCGGACTGCGGATCGAGGTCCTGCACGGGCGCATGGCCCCGGACGACAAGGACGACGTGATGCGCCGCTTCGCCGCCGGCGAGGTCGACGTCCTGGTCGCCACCACCGTCATCGAGGTCGGCGTCAACGTCCCCAACGCCACCGCCATGGTGATCATGGACGCCGACCGCTTCGGCGTCTCCCAGCTCCACCAGCTCCGCGGCCGCGTCGGGCGTGGCTCCGCCCCGGGGCTGTGCCTCCTGGTCACCGACATGCCCGAGGCCGCCCCGGCCCGCGCCCGCCTCGGCGCCGTCGCCGCCACCCTCGACGGCTTCGAACTCTCCCGTATCGACCTGGAGCAGCGCCGCGAGGGCGACGTCCTCGGCCAGGCCCAGTCCGGGGTCCGCTCCTCGCTGCGGATGCTCGCCGTCATCGAGGACGAGGAGATCATCGCCGAGGCCCGCGAGGAGGCCACCCGCACCGTCGCCGAGGACCCGGACCTGGCCGGCCTGCCCGCCCTGCGCACCGCCCTGGACGCCCTGCTCGACGAGGAGCGCGAGCAGTACCTCGACAAGGGCTGACCGGCCGCCCCGGCCCGTACGCCATATCGTGGACCCCGGCCGCACCCCCAGCCCCGAAGGACTCAGATGACCCGCGTGATCGCCGGCACCGCCGGCGGACGCCGCCTCGCCGTACCGCCGGGCACCGGCACCCGCCCCACCTCGGACCGGGCCCGCGAAGGGCTCTTCTCCACCTGGCAGTCGCTGCACGGCGGGCCGCTCGACGGGACCCGGGTCCTCGACCTCTACGGCGGCTCCGGCGCCGTCGGCCTCGAAGCGCTCTCCCGGGGCGCCGCGCACGCCCTGATCGTGGAGGCCGACGCCCGCGCCGTCCGCACCATCCGCGACAACGTCCGCTCCCTCGGCCTGCCCGGCGCCGAGGTCCGCGCCGCCAAGGCCGCCCAGGCCGTCGCCGCCCCGCCGTCCGGCGCCCCCTACGATCTGGTCTTCCTCGACCCGCCGTACGCCGTCACCGACCAGGAACTCCGGGAGATCCTGCTCACACTGCGTACCGGCGGATGGCTCGCCGATGAGGCGCTCGTCACGGTGGAACGCGCCACCAGAGGGGGAGAATTCGGGTGGCCGGACGGATTTCACCCTGAGCGGGCCCGCCGCTACGGCGAGGGAACGTTTTGGTACGGTCGCGCCGCCTCTACGTGCGAAGACGCACGATGACCGGACCCGGGAGCGAGGGACTTCAGTTGCGCCGTGCCGTCTGTCCAGGGTCGTTCGACCCCATCACCAACGGACACCTCGACATCATTGGCCGTGCCTCCAGGCTCTACGACGTCGTCCATGTGGCCGTCATGATCAACCAGTCCAAGAAGGGACTGTTCGAGATCGACGAGCGGATCGAGCTGATCCGCGAGGTCACCGCCGAGTTCGGCAACGTCCAGGTCGAGTCCTTCCACGGCCTGCTCGTCGACTTCTGCAAGCAGCGCGACATCCCCGCCATCGTCAAGGGCCTGCGCGCCGTCAGCGACTTCGACTACGAACTCCAGATGGCCCAGATGAACATCGGCCTCTCCGGTGTCGAGACGCTCTTCGTCCCCACCAACCCCACCTACAGCTTCCTCTCCTCCAGCCTGGTCAAGGAGGTCGCGGCCTGGGGCGGGGACGTCTCCCACCTGGTCCCCGAGCCCGTCCTGGCCGCCCTCGGCGACCGCCTCCGCAGGAAGTGAGCCCCGCCCGCCGGGGGCCGCAAGGGAGCTGACGCCGTCTCACCCGGTGTCCGCCGGGCGCCCGCTGGCCGTACAGTCGGTGCGTCCGACTTCCCAACATGGCACAGAGATTGGCGAGCACCCGGTGGACGTCCAGAAGAAGCTCGACGAGATCGTCGACACGGTCGGCAGCGCCCGGTCCATGCCCATGTCGGCCTCCTGCGTGATCAACCGCGCCGAGCTGCTCGCCCTGCTCGAAGAGGTCCGCGAGGCGCTGCCCGGCTCCCTCGCGCAGGCCCAGGAGCTGATCGGCGACCGCGAGCAGATGGTCGAGCAGGCCCGCCAGGAGGCCGAGCGGATCATCCAGTCCGCCCACGCCGAACGCGGCAGCCTGGTCTCCGGCACCGCCGTCGCCCAGCGCTCCCAGGACGAGGCGGACCGCATCCTCGCCGAGGCCCGCGCGGAGGCCGAGGAGATCCGCGCCCAGGCCGACGACTACGTCGACTCCAAGCTCGCCAACTTCGAAGTGGTCCTCACCAAGACCATCGGCTCCGTGGGCCGCGGCCGCGAGAAGCTCCTCGGGGCCGACCCCACGGCGGACGACGGCTACGACGACCCCGAAGCCCCCGAGCGCAGCCACGACCCCGAGACGCTCCGCCGCCGCGCCGACGACTACGTCAGCGCCAAGCTCGGCGCCTTCGAGGCGGTCCTCGGCAAGACCCTGGAGGCCGTCGGCCGCGGCCGGCAGAAGCTGCACGGCCGCGTCGCCACCGACGAGCTCGCCGCCCTCGGCGAACTCGGCGACGACGCCGCCCAGGCCGCCACCAGCGACGCCGACTACCTCGCCGGCCTCGCGGGCCCCACCACCCCGCCGCCCCCGGCCGCGACGCCCCCGGCACCCGCCGTCCCCGCAGCCCCGCCGGTCCCGCCGCAGGACCCGTACGCCGGCCAGGCCCCGCCCGCCGCCCAGGACCCGTACGGCTACGGCGCCCCCGCCCAGCAGGACGCCTACGCCTACCAGCAGCAGGAGTACGCCCCGCAGCAGGCCGCCGCGTACGGCTACCAGGACCAGCAGCAGCCCGGCGCCTACGGCTACGGGCAGCAGGGTGGCCAGCAGGGGTACCCGCAGCAGGGCTACCCGGCGCAGGGCGGCTACGACGCGGCCGGGTACGCCGTACCGCCGGTGCCCCAGGAGCGGCCCGCCAACGCGCTCGACGAGACCAGCCTCTTCGACACCGGCATGATCAGCGCGGAGGAGCTGCGCCGCTACGAACAGGGGCGCTGACCGCCCGCCGGGGCCGACGACCCGGGCCCGATTGGGAGACAGCGGCCCGGTCCAGTATCCTGACTGTTCGGTCGTGCCTGTCCACGGCCCCGGCGGAACACCCGCGGGGGACCCGGCGGACTCCCCGGCGACGACGGACCGGGCCGGCAGGCCCGCGGGCCGTCCCCGGAGGCATCCGGCAGGGCCGCATCCCCCTCGATCTTGTGAACCGGAAGAAGGTAAAGCTCTGAACACGCGCCTCGACCACCGCAACCCCCTCGTGTTCGACACACATGAGCTGGGGCGGCGTCCGGGTGCCATGCAGCAGCTGAACCGCACGGTGCAGGCCCCGGGCTCTCCCGAGTTCGGAATCGAAGACGTCATCGGCGTGCCGGAAGGCTCGCCGGTGGAGATCGACCTCCGCCTCGAGTCGGTCATGGAAGGGGTCCTCGTCACGGGGACCGCCCGTGCCGCCGCGAAGGGGGAGTGCGTAAGGTGTCTGGAGCCGCTCGGGCTGGAGCTCGAAGCGGACTTCCAGGAGATGTTCTCGTACCCTGACGCCGCCGACCGGGGCCGCACCGCGGAACCGGGCGACGACGCCGAGGACGACGAGGACGTCATCCCGCTCGAGGACGGCATGTTCGACCTCGAGCCGGTGCTGCGTGACGCGGTAGTGCTCGCACTGCCCATGCAGCCGGTGTGCCAGGACGACTGTCCGGGCCTGTGTTCCCAGTGCGGGGCACGGCTCGCGGACGATCCGGACCACCACCACGACGCCACCGACATCCGTTGGGCGGCATTGCAGGGACTCGCCGGGACCATCCAGGCAGGCGAGAAGGACGATCTGAGCGGCGCCGACCCCGGTGTCGACGAGAAGCAGGAGAAGTAGCCGTGGCTGTTCCGAAGCGGAAGATGTCGCGCAGCAACACGCGCCACCGCCGGTCGCAGTGGAAGGCTGCGGTCCCCACCCTGGTTGCGTGCGAGCGCTGCCACGAGCCGAAGCAGCAGCACATCGCGTGCCCGAGCTGCGGCACCTACAACAAGCGCCAGGTCCTCGAGGTCTGAGCGGCTGGTGAGAGGCCCGATGTCTGAACTGTCCAACGCCAAGAAGGCGGACACCACGGCCTCGTCCCACACGCTTCTGGAAGGGCGGCTCGGGTACCACCTCGAGTCCGCCCTTCTGGTGCGTGCGCTGACTCACCGGTCGTACGCGTACGAGAACGGCGGCCTGCCCACCAACGAGCGGCTGGAGTTCCTCGGGGACTCCGTGCTCGGCCTGGTGGTCACCGACACGCTCTACCGCACCCACCCCGACCTGCCGGAGGGCCAGCTGGCCAAGCTCCGGGCGGCGGTGGTCAACTCGCGTGCGCTGGCCGAGGTCAGCCGCGGCCTTGAACTCGGTTCCTTCATCCGCCTCGGCAGGGGCGAAGAGGGCACCGGAGGCCGGGACAAGGCGTCCATCCTCGCCGACACCCTGGAAGCGGTGATCGGCGCGGTCTATCTCGACCAGGGCCTCGAAGCGGCGGGCGAGCTGGTGCACCGGCTCTTCGACCCGCTCATCGAGAAGTCCTCCAGCCTGGGCGCAGGGCTCGACTGGAAGACCAGCCTCCAGGAGCTGACCGCGACCGAGGGGCTCGGCGTACCCGAGTACCTGGTCACGGAGACCGGCCCCGACCACGAGAAGACCTTCACTGCTGCCGCCCGCGTCGGAGGCGTCTCGTACGGCACCGGCACCGGCCGCAGCAAGAAAGAGGCGGAGCAGCAGGCCGCCGAGTCCGCCTGGCGCGCCATCCGCGCCGCGGCGGACGAGCGCGCCAAGGAGGAGGCCGAAGCTACGGCTCCGTCCTCCGACGCGGCCTCGGCCTGACCCGCCCGCACCGCCGGCCGTCCCCACCGGGGGCGGCCGGCGTCCTGCTGTCCAGGTGCGCCCCGTCCGGCGCGCACCTCGCGTGAGGGGAAGAAGCGCACGTGCCCGAGTTGCCCGAGGTCGAAGTCGTCCGGCGCGGACTTGAGCGGTGGATCACCGGGCGCTCCGTCGCCTCCGCCGACGTCCTGCACCCCCGCGCGGTCCGCCGCCACCTGGCCGGCGGCGAGGACTTCGCCCGCCGCCTGACCGGCCTGCGCTTCGCCGCCCCGCTCAGGCGCGGCAAGTACCTCTGGCTCCCCGTCGACGACGCGCCCTTCGCCGTCCTCGCCCATCTCGGGATGAGCGGCCAGCTCCTCGTCCAGCCCGGCGAGGCCCCGGACGAGAAGCACCTGCGGGTACGGCTGTGCTTCGCCGACGACCTCGGCACCGAGCTGCGCTTCGTCGACCAGCGCACCTTCGGCGGCCTCTCGCTCCACGACACCGGGCCCGACGGGCTGCCCGACGTCATCGCCCACATCGCGCGTGACCCCCTCGACCCGCTCTTCGACGAGGACGCCTTCCACCAAGCCCTGCGCCGCCGCCGCACCACCGTCAAGCGCGCCCTGCTCGACCAGTCCCTGATCAGCGGCGTCGGCAACATCTACGCCGACGAGGCCCTCTGGCGCAGCCGCCTCCACTACGACCGGCCCACCGCCACCCTCACCCGCCCCCGCTCGGCGGAGCTGCTGACCCACATCCGGGCCGTCATGACCGCCGCCCTCGACGTCGGCGGCACCAGCTTCGACAGCCTCTACGTCAACGTGAACGGGGAATCCGGCTACTTCGACCGCTCCCTGGACGCCTACGGCCGCGAGGGCGAGCCCTGCGACCGCTGCGGCACCCCGATCCGCCGCCGCCCCTGGATGAACCGCTCCAGCTACTTCTGCCCGCGCTGCCAGCGCCCGCCGCGGGCGACGGGCTGACACATGACGGCGCCGGACCAGCCCCGCAGGGCTGGTCCGGCGCCGTCATGTGTCAGCTGTACGCCGTCAGAAGCCGAAGTTCTGCGTCCACCACGGGCCGCCCTCGGCGAAGTGCACGCCGACGCCCAGGGTCTTGTAGTCGCAGTTGAGTATGTTGGCGCGGTGGCCGGGGCTGTTCATCCAGGAGTCCATGACGGACTGGGCGTTGGCCTGGCCCCGGGCGATGTTCTCGCCGCCGAGGCCGGTCACTCCGGCCTGCGCCGCGCGGTCCCAGGGGGAGTCCCCGTCGGGGTCGGTGTGGTCGAAGAAGCCGCGTGCCGCCATGTCCTTGCTGAACGCCGTCGCCAGCGCCTCCAGCTCGGCGTCGGCGGTGACCGGGGAGCACCCGGCCTTGGCCCGCTCCTGGTTGACCAGCGACAGCACGGCGGCGGCCGCGGAGGAACCGGCGGGGGTGGAAGGCGTGGCGGTGGGCTGCGAGGGGGCGGGTGCCTGCGTCGTCCGCGAGGGGGTCGGCGCCGGGGCGCTCTCCGGCGTACGCGAGGCGGCCGGCTGCTTCGACGCCGTCTCCCCGGCGTCGGCCTTCCCGGAGGCGTCCCGCTTCCCGGACTTCCCCTCCGCCTTGTCCTTCTTCCCGTCGGCCGAGGAGGACGGCTCGGTGCTCGGTCCCGCGGAGCGGTCCGCGCCGCGGCTCGCCCCCTCGCCGGAGCGGCCGTCGGCGCTGCCGTTGGTCTCCAGGTCGCTGGGGCCGTCCGCCGCCTCGACGCGGCCCGAGGGACCCTCGCCGGTCACGGCGTAGCGGTCGCCCGCGCCCGGCAGCAGACCGGTCGCGACCGCCACGGCGCCCATGGCCACGGCCGCCGAGACACCGAGCAGCCCGGTGCGCACCGGTACCGCGCCGCGCTTGGGCCGGCGGTGCGAACGGGTCTCCGGGACCGGAGCGGGCTCCTGCCGTCCGTGGTGGCCGGTGTCGTACGGCCGGTCGGACTGCTCCGGCCGCTCTGCACGTGCGGCGTTGCCGTGGGTCGCGCCGTGGGCGGCGCGGCGGTGGCGTCCCATGTACTGAGCCTTCCTTGGCCGGACGGTGAAGCGATCCCCGCACGATCCTCACTCGATCGGGTGAGGATCGTTGCGTCGGGACTGTAGCCCAAGACGGGTGAGGGCGAGATGCTCCTGAGCCAATTGGCCGGTTAGCGTGCAGCCATGAACGAAGAAGCGCGGCTGGTGGTCTGGGTCCGGGGACAGGTGCAAGGGGTGGGTTTCCGCTGGTTCACCCGGGCCAGGGCGCTGGAGATCGGCGGGCTGAGTGGCTTTGCTCTCAATCTCGACGACGGGCGCGTCCAGGTCGTGGCCGAGGGGCCCCGGGCCGGCTGCCAGTCCCTCCTCGACTGGCTCGCGCGGGGCGACACACCCGGCCGCGTCGACGGAGTCACTGAGATCTGGGACACGCCACGCGGCGGCTACGACACCTTCGCGATCCGCTGACGGAGGGACGCGCGCCGTCCTTCGGGGGCGTTCCGGCGCGGGCGCCTCAGGCGGCGTGTCCGGCCCGCGGGACGGCCATGACCTGGTGGTTGCCAAGAACGCGCCGCCGTGCGAGGCTGCCCCGACCAGGTTGATCACCACGCCCGCCGGGCTCCGCAGAATCGGCCGCGCCGCCGTACGGCCGCGCCCGGACCGCCGGAGCTCCGTCGATACGGGCTGTGATCGTGTTGACCGTCAAACTTTTTGGTGAGACTCTGGAATCCCCGCGCCCCACTGTTGTTTGGCATGTGAGAGCCAACAAAAATCCAGCATTGCCAGGCACCGCGGGTGCGATTCCCTCACGACCCACACCGATTCGTTCGGTAACTCAGTGTGGAGGACCATCCATCATGGCAAAGGCGCTTCTCGGTTACGTCGGCGGTTCCGACCCGCGGCTCCTCGCCGAGATGCGACGGCTCCAGCAGCGCGTCCAGGACCTCGAATCCGAGATCGTTCGGATTCAGGCCGAGAACGACGCGCTCGCGGCTGCCGCTTCTCACCACAGCGACGCGCTCCTCGACAGCCTCGACGTATCCAAGGCGGAGCCTGCGCTCACCTGACTGACGCCCGCCCCGTGGAGATCCACGGGCAGAGCCGAGTCCGCAGCCGGGTAGCAGCCGGACGTATCCAGGTACGCAGTCGCCCATCCGTCGACGAGCACGATCTTCCGTTCCGGAATCCTGTCAGCAATTCCAGGAGACCGATCTCGTCGCGAGGCCCGATCCTTGTCGATCACCGCCACGCGATCAGCCTCCGACCTGTGCGCTTGCGCGCGGGTCCGGTTTCGGTTCAGTCCGGGAAAGATCGAATTCAGGAAACAGCACCGGTCGTCACTTCCGCCGCCGCCCGATCGCCGCAAGGCGCACGGGGCGCCGGTGGATGCCGGACCGCAGTGCGAGGGACGCTTCGGCGTCCCTTTTTCCTTGCCCCCCTACAAGATCGCCGTGTGCCGGCGCCGTCATTACCGTCTGATCTGCCCGGCGCCTCACACCGTGAAACCGCCGGACCACAACCGGGAGACTCCCCTCCGCACCCGCCCGGCCCCACCGGCGGGCGGTAAAGTCCGACGGCGTGCACCTCAAGGCCATGACCCTGCGCGGATTCAAATCCTTCGCCTCCGCCACGACCCTGCGTTTCGAGCCCGGGATCACCTGCGTCGTGGGCCCGAACGGCTCCGGTAAATCCAATGTGGTCGACGCGCTCTCCTGGGTCATGGGCGAACAGGGCGCCAAATCCCTGCGCGGCGGGAAGATGGAAGACGTCATCTTCGCCGGAACGACCGGGCGGCCCCCGCTGGGCCGGGCCGAGGTCTCCCTCACCATCGACAACTCCGACGGCGCGCTGCCCATCGAATACGCCGAGGTCACCATCACGCGGATCATGTTCCGCAACGGCGGCAGCGAATACCAGATCAACGGCGACACCTGCCGGCTCCTCGACATCCAGGAACTCCTCTCGGATTCCGGAATCGGCCGGGAGATGCACGTCATCGTCGGCCAGGGCCAGCTCGACTCCGTGCTCCACGCCGACCCCATGGGACGGCGCGCCTTCATCGAGGAGGCGGCGGGCGTCCTCAAACACCGCAAGCGCAAGGAGAAGGCGCTGCGGAAACTCGACGCCATGCAGGCCAACCTCGCCCGCGTCCAGGACCTCACCGAGGAACTGCGCCGCCAGCTCAAACCCCTCGGCCGCCAGGCCGCCGTCGCCCGGCGCGCCGCCGTCATCCAGGCAGACCTGCGCGACGCCCGGCTCCGCCTCCTCGCCGACGACCTCGTCACCCTCACCCGCGCGCTCAGCGCCGAGATCGCCGACGAGGCCGAACTGAAGCGGCGCCGCGACACCGCCGAGGCCGAACTCAAGGCCGCCCAGCGCCGCGAGGCCACCCTCGAAGGCGAGGTACGCCGCCTCGCGCCGCGCCTCCAGCGCGCCCAGGACACCTGGTACGCCCTCTCCCAGCTCGCCGAACGCGTCCGCGGCACCATCGGCCTCGCCGACGCCCGGGTCCGCAGCGCGAGCGCCGAACCCGTCGAGGAGCGGCGCGGCCGCGACCCCGAGGAACTGGAACGCGAGGCCGCCCGCATCCGGGAACAGGAGGCCGAACTCGCCGCCTCCCTCGAAGCGGCCCAGTACGCGCTGGAGGACACCGTCGAGCACCGCGCCGAACTCGAGCGCGCGCTCCACGCCGAGGAACGCCGGCTCAAGGACGTCGCCCGCGCCCTCGCCGACCGGCGCGAGGGCCTCGCCCGCCTGCACGGCCAGGTCAACGCCGCCCGCAGCCGCGCCGCCTCCGCCCAGGAGGAGATCGACCGGCTCGCCGCCGCCCGCGACGAGGCGGGCGGACGCGCCGTCGCCGCCCAGGAGGAGTACGAGCAGCTCCGCGCCGAGGTCGACGGTCTCGACGCCGCCGACACCGACCTCGGCACCCGGCACGACGCCGCCCGGGCCGCCCTCGCCGACGCCGAGGCCGCCCTCGCCGCCGCCCGCGACGAGGCCACCGCCGCCGAACGCCGCCGCGCCGCCCTCGCCGCCCGCCACGAGGTCCTCGCCCAGGGACTGCGCCGCAAGGACGGCACCGGCGAACTGCTCGCCGCCCGCGACCTCCTCGACGGGGTGGCGGGGCCCCTCGCCGCCCTCCTGGACGTGACGCCGGGTTACGAGGTGCCGGTGGCGGCCGCGCTGGGATCGGCCGCCGACGCCCTCGCCGCCGCCGGTCCCCATGCCGCCGCCGAGGCGCTGCGGCTGCTGCGTGAGCGCGACGCGGGGCGCGCGGCGTTGGTGCTGGGGCGGACGGGGCGGGGCGGGGCCGGGTCCGACGGTGCGGCGGGCGAGGGCGCGTCGGTGCCCGCGCCGGCGCGGGCGGGGGACGACGACGGGGCGGCTGAGCTGGGGCGCGACGGCGCTGCGGGGCGGGGCGACGGGGCGGGGCACGGGGCGTACGCACCGGCGCCGCGCGACGGGGCGGGCCGGGACGGAGCGGGGCGCGACGGGGCGCCCCGGGACGGCGTCGGGACGGTCGCGGGGCAGGGCGCGGCGGAGACCGCCCCGTACGACGCGGCGTCAGGCGGTCCCGGCGCGGCGCCCGAACGCGTCGCGCTCGGTGCCGCACGCCACGCCGACGCCGCCCCGGGGCCCGGCGCCGAGCCCGCCCCGGGCACGGGAGAAAGCCCCAGCTCAGCCGCCCCGTACCCGCCCCGTCTGGTGGACCTCGTCCGGGCCCCCGCCGACCTGGCCCCCGCGCTGCGGGCCCTGCTCGACGGCATGGTGGTCGTCGACGGGCTGGCCGAGGCGGAGACGGTCGTCGGGGCGGGGGACGGGGCGGTCGTCGCGGTCACCCGGGACGGCGACGTCCTCGGGCCGCACTACGCCCACGGCGGCTCCGCCGGCGCGCCCAGCCTCCTGGAGGCCCAGGCGCAGGTGGACGAGGCCGCCGCCGAACTCGCCCGGCTCGACGCGCGGTGCGCGGAACTCGCCGCCGCCCAGCAGGACGCCACCCGGCTCCGCGCCGAACAGGCCGCCCTCACCGAGGACCTGGCCGAACGGCGCCGCCGCGCCGACCGCGAGAAGTCCGCCGTCGCCCAGCAGCTCGGGCGCCTCGCCGGGCAGGCCCGCGCCGCCGCGGGCGAGGCCGAACGGTCCACGGCCGCCGCCGCCCGGGCACAGGAGGCCCTCGACAAGGCCGTCGCCGACGCCGAGGAACTGGCCGAGCGGCTCGCCGTGGCCGAGGAGGCACCCGCCGAGGAGGAGCCCGACACCGCCGTACGCGACCGGCTCTCCGCCGACGGGGCCAACGCCCGCCAGACCGAGATGGAGGCCCGGCTCCAGCTGCGTACCCACGAGGAGCGGGTCAAGGCGCTCGCGGGGCGCGCCGACGGGCTCGACCGCGCCGCGAGCGCCGAGCGCGAGACCCGGGCGCGCGCCGAGCGGCGCCGCGCCCGGCTGCGCCACGAGGCGCGCGTCGCGGCGGCCGTCGCGGCGGGAGCGCGCCAGCTACTGGCCCACATCGAGATCTCCGTGGAACGGGCCGCCGCCGAGCGCGCCGCCGCCGAGCGCGCCAAAGCGGCCCGCGAGACCGAGCTGGGCGCCGAACGGAGCCGGGGCCGCGACCTCAAGGCCGAACTCGACAAACTCACCGACTCCGTCCACCGGGGCGAGGTGCTCGGCGCCGAGAAGCGCCTGCGCATCGAGCAACTGGAGACCCGCGCCCTGGAGGAACTGGGCGTCGAGCCGGCCGCGCTGATCGCCGAGTACGGGCCCGAGCAGCCCGTACCGCCGTCGCCGCCCGCCGAGGGCGAGGAGCTGCCCGAGGACCCCGAGCACCCCCGCAACCGGCCCAGGCCCTTCCACCGGGCGGAGCAGGAGAAACGGCTGCGGGCCGCCGAACGGGCGTACCAGCAGCTCGGGAAGGTGAACCCGCTGGCGCTGGAGGAGTTCGCCGCGCTGGAGGAGCGGCACCAGTTCCTCTCCGAGCAGCTCGACGACCTCCGCCGTACCCGCGCCGACCTCCTCCAGGTGGTCAAGGAGGTGGACGAGCGGGTGGAGCAGGTCTTCACCGAGGCGTACCACGACACCGCTCGCGAGTTCGAAGGCGTCTTCTCGCGGCTCTTCCCGGGCGGCGAGGGGCGGCTGATCCTCACCGACCCCGACCACATGCTGACCACCGGCGTCGACGTCGAGGCCCGTCCGCCCGGCAAGAAGGTCAAGCGGCTCTCGCTGCTCTCCGGCGGCGAACGGTCCCTCACCGCCGTCGCCCTGCTCGTCTCCATCTTCAAGGCGCGCCCCAGCCCGTTCTACGTGATGGACGAGGTGGAGGCGGCGCTCGACGACACCAACCTCCAGCGGCTCATCCGCATCATGCAGGAGCTCCAGGAGTCCTCCCAGCTGATCGTCATCACCCATCAGAAACGCACCATGGAGGTGGCCGACGCGCTCTACGGCGTTTCCATGCAGGGCGACGGCGTCTCCAAGGTGATCAGCCAGCGGCTGCGCTGACGGGGCGGCGGACCCGGCGCGGACTCGAACGGGTGAGCCGACGGCTTCCGGGCAGGCGGTGCCGGGCCGGGTGTGCGCCACTGGAACAGACCGCCGTCCGCCCCAACGTCCGGTTCCCCTAGGCCCGGCAGGACGACGGGGCCGAGGAGGACTTGTGACCAACGACGCCACGCCGCCCCGCTCAGGAGCGAGGGAGGCGCACCCCGAGCACCTCGGGCACGTCATCTTCATCGCGGCGTCCGCGGCGATGGGCGGCTTCCTGTTCGGCTACGACAGCTCCGTCATCAACGGCGCCGTCGAAGCCATCAGGCACCGCTACGAGGTCGGTTCGGCGACGCTCGCCCAGGTCATCGCCATCGCCCTGATCGGCTGCGCCATCGGCGCCGCCGTCGCGGGACGCATCGCCGACCGCATCGGCCGTATCAACTGCATGCGGATCGCCTCGGTCCTCTTCACCGCCAGCGCCATCGGCTCCGCCCTGCCCTTCGCCCTCTGGGACCTGGCGATGTGGCGCTGCATCGGCGGCTTCGCCATCGGCATGGCCTCCGTCATCGGCCCCGCCTACATCGCCGAGGTCGCCCCGCCCGCCTACCGCGGCCGGCTCGGCTCCTTCCAGCAGGCCGCCATCGTCATCGGCATCGCCGTCTCCCAGCTCGTCAACTACGGCATCCTCACCGCCGCCGACGGCGACCAGCGCGGCAAGCTCCTGGGCCTGGAGGCCTGGCAGCTGATGCTCGGTGTCATGGTCATCCCCGCCGTCCTCTACGGGATGCTCTCCTTCGTGATCCCCGAGTCGCCGCGCTACCTCATCTCGGTGGGCCGCAAGGACAAGGCCCGCAAGGTGCTGGCCGAGGTCGAGGGCTCCGAGGTCGACCTGGACGCCCGGGTCGCGGAGATCGACGAGAAGATGCGGCGCGAGCACAAGCCGTCGTTCAAGGACCTGCTGGGCGGACGGTTCTGGTTCCTGCCGATCGTCTGGGTCGGCATCGGACTGTCGATGTTCCAGCAGCTGGTCGGCATCAACGTGGCGTTCTACTACTCCACGACCCTCTGGCAGTCCGTCGGTATCGACCCCGAGGGCTCGTTCTTCTACTCCTTCACGACCTCGATCATCAACATCATCGGTACCGTCATCGCGATGATCTTCGTCGACCGGATCGGCCGCCGGCCGCTGGCCCTCATCGGCTCCTGCGGTATGGCGGTCGCCCTGGCCGTCGAGGCGTGGGCCTTCTCCGCGCCGCTGGTCGACGGCAAGCTGCCCAGCACCGAAGGCACCACCGCGCTGATCGCCGCCCACGTCTTCGTGCTCTTCTTCGCGCTGTCCTGGGGCGTCGTCGTCTGGGTCTTCCTGGGCGAGATGTTCCCGAACCGCATCCGCGCCGCCGCACTCGGCGTGGCCGCCTCCGCCCAGTGGATCGCCAACTGGGCCATCACCGCCAGCTTCCCGAGCCTCGCCGACTGGAACCTCTCGGGCACCTACGTGATCTACGCCTGCTTCGCGGTGCTCTCCATCCCGTTCGTCCTGAAGTTCGTCAAGGAGACGAAGGGCAAGGCACTGGAGGAGATGGGCTGAGGTTTCTTTGGGGCGTGGGCCCCGGCCGCCTCGGCGGCTTGGGGCGGGGGAGTGGATGGGGCGTCTTCGCTTTCGGGCGGGGCGTCCCGTTTCGTTGCGGGGAGGGGCGTCAATAGGGAGCGGGGCGGGTCACTCGACAGGGAGTGCGCGGGGCAGTGGGGAGTGGGGGTGCGCGGCGGGCGCGGGGCGCGCTCCGTACGGTGCGGCGGGGGCTGCGGCGCGGGGCGCGTTCGTGCAGGTGGCGCGCTACGTACGGGGCGGGCGCGGTGCGGGGCCTGCGGCGCGGCGTACGGGGCGCGCGGCGTGACGTTGCGGGGGTGCGCGATAGGGCTAGGGCGGTGGTCAACCTGCTGAGGGCTTGCTCACCTGATGGGGAGTGTGCGGCAGGAGGCGGCGCCGGGCGGGCGGATGCGGGCAACGGGCGCCGCCGGGTTGGGCGCGGGGCGCGCTCCGTACGGTGCGGCGGGGGAGGGGGCACGGGGTGCGTTTGCGCAGGTGGCGCGCGGCGGACGGGGCGGGCGCGGTGCGGGGCCTGCGGCGCGGCGTACGGGGCGCGCGACGTACGGGGCAGACACAGCGTCCCTCGGCGTCGAGGCCGACCGGTACGTGCAGCGTACGGAGCCACGCGCCCCACGCAACGCCGTACCAAGCCCGCCTCCACGGCGCCCCACAGTCCGCCCCGTCCGCACCCGCCCCGTACGCCGCGCACCACCTGCACAAACGCGCCCCAGGCAGCGCCCCACCCCGCCCCACCTCTCGCCGCTCCCTCTCCCCGCCACCCCCATGGCTGATACTGGACGGGTTATGGAAATCGTCATCCTTGCTGTAGTCATCGCCGTGGTTCTGGTCGGTGCGGTCAGCGGGCTCGTGGTCGGCGGCCGCAGGAAGAAGCAGCTGCCGCCCGCCGAGCGCCCGAGCGCCACCCCGACCATCACCACCCCCCCGGCCGAGCCGCGTGTCGGCGACGAGGCCGAGACGCCGCGCGACGAGTCGCGCCGCACCATCGAGGAGGTGGATCTTCCGGCCGCCGAGGCCCCCGAGGCCCCGCCGGCCGAAGCCGAGCCCGCACCAGCCGCCCCCGAGGTGGAGGTGCCCGAGCCGACCGAGGGGCGCCTGGTCCGGCTGCGGGCCCGCCTGGCCCGTTCGCAGAACGCGCTGGGCAAGGGGCTGCTCACCCTGCTCTCCCGGGAGCACCTGGACGAGGACACCTGGGAGGAGATCGAGGACACCCTCCTCACCGCCGACGTCGGCGTCGTCCCCACCCAGGAACTGGTCGAGCGGCTCCGTGAGCGCGTCCGGGTCCTCGGCACCCGCACCCCGCAGGAGCTGCGCACCCTGCTCCGTGAGGAGCTCCTGAAGCTCGTCGCCACCGACGCCCCGCGCGCCGTGAAGACGGACAACGGCCTGGAGACGCCCGCCGTCGTCATGGTCGTCGGCGTCAACGGCACCGGGAAGACCACCACCACCGGCAAGCTGGCCCGGGTCCTGGTCGCCGACGGCAAGTCGGTCGTGCTGGGCGCCGCGGACACCTTCCGCGCGGCCGCCGCCGACCAGCTCCAGACCTGGGGCGAGCGGGTCGGGGCGCGCACCGTGCGCGGCCCCGAGGGCGGCGACCCCGCCTCCATCGCCTTCGACGCGGTCAAGGAGGGCATCGCCGAGCACGCCGACGTCGTCCTCATCGACACCGCGGGCCGGCTGCACACCAAGGCCGGGCTGATGGACGAGCTCGGCAAGGTCAAGCGCGTCGTCGAGAAGCAGGCCCCGCTCGACGAGGTGCTCCTGGTCCTCGACGCCACCACCGGCCAGAACGGCCTGGTCCAGGCGCGGGTCTTCGCCGAGGTCGTGAACATCACCGGCATCGTGCTGACCAAGCTCGACGGCACCGCCAAGGGCGGCATCGTCGTGGCGGTCCAGCGCGAGCTGGGCGTCCCGGTCAAGCTGATCGGTCTGGGCGAGGGGCCCGACGACCTCGCCCCGTTCGACCCGGAGGCGTTCGTCGACGCCCTGATCGGCGACTGACCGCCCCCGCACGGCCCGCCCGGCCGCCCCGTGACCACGGCGGCGGCACCGGCCGGGCGCGCCCCGCGCACCAAGGAGCCCCGTACCGGCATCGCGCCCGGTACGGGGCTCCTCGGCGTACGGGGCGCGCCCGCTACGCGTAGGCCGGGGTCCGGGTCCGGTGGGTCACGTAGGCCAGTGTCCCCAGCAGCAGCCGGGCCTCGGGGGGCCGGCCCGCCGAGGCGGCGCCGGGGGAGCGGAGCCAGCGGACGGGGCCGAGGCCGGCCCGGTCGGAGGGCGGCGCGGTGATGTACGTACCGGGGCCCAGGGGGCGCAGGTCGAGGCCGGCGTCGTCCCAGCCCATCCGGTAGAGCAGGCCCGGCAGGGCGCGGGCGGAGCCGGGGGCGACGAAGAACTGGGCGCGCCCCTCGGGGGTGACCGCGACGGGGCCCAGCGGCAGTCCCATGCGCTCCAGGCGGACGAGGGCGCGCCGGCCCGCGCGTTCCGCGACGTCGAGGATGTCGAAGGCGACGCCGACGGGGAGCATCATCGCCGCCCCGCCGTACGGGGCCCAGAGACGGGCCGCGTGGTCCGCCGCGGTGCCCGCCGCGACGCGCCGTCCCCGGTCGAGGGGGTGGGCGCCGGGCGCGGCGCAGCGTCGCGTGCCGCAGGAGCAGCCGTCCGCCGTGGCGCGGGCGCCGGGCACCACGTCCCAGCCCCAGCGGCCGCTCAGTTCAGCCAGCGCCAGGCGGTCCGCGGTGCGTCCGCGTCGCCGGATGCCGGACCGGATGTCCCGGATACCGCCGATCGTGAAACCCATGCCCCCTCCAACGGGTCCGCGCAGTGCCGGTTACGTGACGGAGTCGCACGGTCACGGGGAGCACCCCCGATCGGGGGGTGGTGTGCGGGGTGACGTTCCGCGATGCTGGGGGTGGTGCGCGGCGCGTCGCGCGCCCCCTGGTGCGTCTCCACTCCTGTTTCAGCCGCTCGAGTCCAGTCAAGCGCGCGTGACGGGGCGGCAGTTCGGAAAGGGGGGTGGCGAATGGTGGCGTTTCCCCGAGTCCGGCCCCCGCGGAGGTGAGCGGGGCGTTACTTTCGGTACACAAGCTCACGCGTTCGTGTACGCGTGGGCGTGCCGCAGCCGCTTCGGCCGCACGTTCGAAGGGTGACGCCGCTCCAGGAGGCGTCGCCGCGCGGCACTCAGCTGGTGCCCGGCGCTTCCACCCGCCGGGCGGTGCGAGGAGACGGGGGCGTTCCGGTGAACGGCGACGACGACATCAACGCGATGCACGCGGAGAAGCGTCCGAACGAGCTGCTCAGCTCCTGGTTCCTGCGCAGCGGCTGGTCCAAGGGAGAGCTGGCCCGCCAGGTCAACCGCCGCGCCCGCCAGCTCGGCGCCGCCCACGTCTCCACCGACACCTCCCGGGTGCGCCGCTGGCTCGACGGCGAGCAGCCGCGCGAACCCATCCCGCGCATCCTCTCCGACCTCTTCTCCGAGCGGTTCGGCTGCGTCGTCGCCGTCGAGGGCCTGGGGCTGCGCCCCCAGCACCAGACCCCCTCCGCCGCCGGGGTCGACCTGCCGTGGACCGGACCGCAGACGATCGCGCACCTCAGCGAGTTCTCCCGCAGCGACCTGATGCTCGCCCGCCGGGGCTTCCTCGGCACCTCCCTCACCGTCGCCGCCGGCGCCTCCCTCATCGAGCCGATGCAGCGCTGGCTGGTCCCCACCCCGCAGACCTCGCTCACCACCGACGGCCCCCAGCGCGTCGCCGAACGCCGCCGCGGCCCCCGCCTCTCCTCCCCCGAACTGGAGCTGCTGGAGTCCACCATCGACATGTTCCGCCGCTGGGACGCCCAGTGCGGCGGCGGGCTCCGGCGCAAGGCGGTTGTCGGCCAGCTCCACGAGGTCACCGAACTGCTCCAGGAACCCCACCCCGCCGAGACCACCCGCCGGCTCTACCGCGTCGCCGCCGAGCTGGCGGAGCTGGCCGGCTGGATGAGCTACGACGTGGGGCTCCAGCCCACCGCCCAGAAGTACTTCGTGCTGGCCCTGCACGCCGCCAAGGAGGCCGACGACAAGCCGCTCGGCTCGTACGTCCTGTCGCACATGAGCCGGCAGATGATCCACCTCGGGCGGCCCGACGACGCGCTGGAACTGGTCCACCTCGCCCAGTACGGCAGCCGGGACTGCGCCGGTCCCCGGACCCAGGCCATGCTGTATGCGATGGAGGCCCGCGCCCACGCCGCGCTCGGCAATCCCGGCAAGTGCAAGCGGGCCGCCCGGATGGCCGAGGCGACCTTCGCCGAGCTCGAGGACGCCACCGGTCCCGAGCCCAGCTGGATCAGGTTCTTCACCGAGGCCGAGCTCAGCAGCGAGAACGCCCACTCCTACCGGGACCTCGCCTACGCCGCCGGCGGCAGCACCCTCTACGCCAACCTCTCCGCGCAGGGCATGCGCCAGGCCGTCGACCTCTTCCGCGAGGACAGCCTCTACCAGCGTTCGTACGCACTGAACCTCATCGGCATGGCCTCCGTGCACCTGCTCCGCGACGAGCTGGCCGACTCCGCCGTCTGCGCCGAGGAGGCCGCGCACCTCGCGGCGAAGGTCCGCTCCGAGCGGGTCAACACCCGGCTCCGCAAGACCGTGGACCGGGCCCTGCGCCAGTACCCCGGGCGCAGCGAGACCGACGCCCTCGCCGAGCTGCTCGCCAGCCACCTGCCCGAGGCCGCCCAGGCCGTCTGACCCGTCCCGCCCGGTCCCCGGCCGTGGCGGCACGTTCATGCACGCGTAACACGGCGGACGGCTTCGTCACTGCCGTGAAACAACGAGGCGCATCGGCCGAAACCGCACTGCGTCAGTCTCCTCAGCACAGTCGGCCCGACGTTCCAGGCATCCGCAAGGGCCGTTCCGATCTGCAAGGAGACACTGGCCTTGAACGGTGCAGATACCGCATTCGTACTGATCAGTGCCGCGCTCGTCATGTTGATGACGCCCGGCCTGGCCTTCTTCTACGGCGGCATGGTGCGGGTCAAGAGCGCCCTCAACATGCTCATGATGTCGCTGATCTCGATGGGCATCGTCGCCATCCTGTGGGTGCTCTACGGGTACTCGCTGACCTTCGGCGGCGACATCGGCGGCGGCCTCCTCGGCAACTTCGACCACATCGGCCTCAAGGGCATCGACCCCACCACCCTCACCGGCGGTGACGAGGGCATTCCGGTCATCGCCTTCGCCCTCTTCCAGCTGATGTTCGCCACCCTCACGCCCGCCCTGATGAGCGGCGCCCTGGCGGACCGCGTGAAGTTCAGCGCCTGGGCCCTGTTCATCGCCCTGTGGGTCACCGTGGTGTACTTCCCGGTCGCCCACTGGGTCTGGCAGGAGGACGGCTGGCTCTACCAGCTCGACGTGATCGACTTCGCGGGCGGTACGGCGGTCCACATCAACGCCGGTGTCGGCGCGCTGGCCGCCGTCCTCGTGGTCGGCAAGCGCATCGGCTTCAAGAAGGACCCGATGCGGCCGCACAACCTGCCGCTGGTCGTCCTCGGCGCCGCGCTGCTGTGGTTCGGCTGGTTCGGCTTCAACGCCGGCTCCGCCCTCGCCGCCGACGGCACCGCCGCCAACATGGCCTTCAACACGCAGGTCGCCACCGGCGCCGCGATGCTCGGCTGGCTGATCTACGAGCGCATCCGGCACGGCGCGTTCACCACGCTCGGCGCCGCCTCCGGCGCCATCGCCGGCCTCGTCGCCATCACCCCCTCCGGCGCCCACGTCAACGCCTTCGGCGCCATCCTCATCGGCCTCGTCGCCGGCGCCCTCTGCTCCTGGGCCGTCAGCCTCAAGTACAAGCTCGGCTACGACGACTCGCTGGACGTCGTCGGCGTCCACCTGGTCGGCGGTGTCATCGGCACCCTGCTCGTCGGCGTCCTCGCCGTCGACGGCGTCGGCGGCCTCGGCCAGCTCGGCAAGCAGGCCATCGGCGCCTTCGCCACCATGGCCTTCTCCTTCGTCGTCTCCTGGCTGCTCGCCAAGTTCGTCGACGTGACGATCGGCTTCCGGGCCCCCGAGGAGGACGAGGTCGGCGGCGTCGACCAGGCCTACCACGCGGAGAGCGCCTACGACTTCACCGCCGTCGGGGCCTCCCTGACCAGCGGTAACCTCCCCAAGGCCGACGCTGCCCCGGCCGCTCCGAACTCGAAGGTGGACGCATGAAGCTCATCACCGCGGTCGTCAAGCCGCACCGGCTCGACGAGATCAAGGACGCCCTCCAGGCCTTCGGCGTCCACGGACTGACGGTCACCGAGGCCAGCGGCTACGGCCGGCAGCGTGGCCACACCGAGGTCTACCGCGGCGCCGAGTACACCGTCGACCTGGTCCCCAAGATCCGCATCGAGGTCCTGGTCGAGGACGACGACGCCGAACAGCTCATCGAGGTCGTCGTCAAGGCCGCCCGCACCGGCAAGATCGGTGACGGCAAGGTCTGGAGCCTGCCCGTGGACACCGCGGTCCGGGTCCGCACCGGCGAGCGCGGACCCGACGCGCTCTGACCACACACGAGGAACGGAGTCGCCGGGTGACGAGCACCGACGTGAGTACGGCAGCGGAAGACTCGGGACCCGGCGGTTACGCGGCGGCCCGGCTGAGCCTCCTCCAGCAGGAGGCCCGGCCCGGGCCGTCGCGCCGCAAGGCCCTCTCCGCCCTGACCGACGACTGGCTGAACGGCCTGTTCACCGCCGCCGCGGGCGGCCTGCGCGGCGTCGCCCTGGTCGCCGTCGGCGGCTACGGCCGCGGGGAACTCTCCCCCCGCAGCGACCTCGACCTCCTGCTGCTGCACGACGGCAGCGCCCCGGCCGCCGACATCGCCCGGCTCGCCGACCGCATCTGGTACCCGGTCTGGGACCTCGGCCTCGACCTCGACCACTCCGTCCGCACCCTGGGCGAGGCCCGCAGGACCGCCGCCGACGACCTCAAGGCGCAGCTCGGCCTCCTCGACGCCCGCCACCTCGCCGGCGACCTCGGCACCACCGCCGCCCTGCGCACCACGGTCCTCGCCGACTGGCGCAACCAGGCCCCCAAGCGCCTCCCGCACCTGCGCGAACTCTGCGAGGAACGCGCCGAACGCGCGGGCGAACTCCAGTACCTTCTGGAACCCGACCTCAAGGAGGCCCGCGGCGGCCTCCGCGACGCCACCGCGCTGCGCGCCGTCGCCGCCTCCTGGCTCGCCGACGCGCCCCGCGAGGGCCTCGACGACGCCCGCCGCCGCCTCCTCGACGTCCGCGACGCCCTCCACCTCACCACCGGGCGCTCCACTGACCGCCTCGCCCTCCAGGAACAAGACCAGGTCGCCGCCGCCCTCGGCCTTCTCGACGCCGACACCCTCCTGCGCCAGGTCTACGAGTCGGCCCGCACCCTCTCCTACGCCGCCGACGTCACCTGGCGCGAGGTGGGCCGCGTCCTGCGCTCCCGCTCGGTACGGCCCCGGCTGCGCGCCATGCTCCCCGGCAAGCCCCCCGTCGACCGCAGCCCGCTCGCCGAGGGCGTCGTCGAGCAGGACGGCGAGGTCGGCCTCGCCCGCGCCGCCCGCCCCGAACGCGACCCCGTCCTGCCGCTGCGCGCCGCCGCCGCGGCCGCCCAGGCCGGGCTGCCGCTCTCCCTGCACACGGTGCGCCGCCTCGCCGCCACCACCCGGCCGCTGCCCACGCCCTGGCCCGCCGAGGCCCGCGACCAGCTCGTCACCCTGCTGGGCGCCGGGCGCTCCACCGTGCCCGTCTGGGAGGCGCTGGAGGCCGAGGGGCTCATCACCCGGCTCCTGCCCGACTGGGAACGCGTCCGCTGCCGGCCGCAGCGCAACGCCGTCCACACCTGGACCGTCGACCGGCACCTGGTCGAGACCGCCGTCCGCGCCGCCTCCCTGACCCGCCGCGTCAGCCGCCCCGACCTGCTCCTGGTCGCCGCCCTGCTGCACGACATCGGCAAGGGGTGGCCCGGCGACCACTCGGTGGCCGGGGAGATCATCACCCGCGACGTCGCGGGGCGGCTCGGCTTCGACCGGCACGACACCGCCGTCCTCGCCGCCCTCGTCAGGCACCACCTGCTGCTGGTGGAGACCGCCACCCGGCGGGATCTCGACGACCCCGTCACGGTGCGCTCCGTCGCCGACGCCGTCGGCAGCCAGACGACCCTGGAACTCCTGCACGCCCTCACCGAGGCCGACGCCCTCGCCACCGGCCCCGCCGCCTGGTCCGCCTGGCGCGACTCGCTCGTCACCGACCTCGTCGGCCGCGTCGGCGCGGTCCTGGCGGGGGAGGAGCCCGAGGAGCCGGCCGTACCGGCGCCCACCGCCGAGCAGGAACGGCTCGCCGTCGAGGCCTACCGCACCCGTGGCCCGGTCCTCGCCCTCCACGCCCGCGCGGAGACGCTCAACCGCGACGGGGCGGAGGACGGGGCGGACGACGCCGCGGACGGGGCGGACACCGGGCAGGAACCGCTCGGCGTCGAACTCGTCCTTGCCCTCCCCGCCCGCCCCGCGCAGGGCGCCCGGGAGAGCTACGCGATGGGCGTGCTGCCCGCCGTCGCCGGGGTGCTCGCCCTGCACCGCCTGACGGTGCGCACGGCGGAGCTGAGCGGCGTCAGCCTGCCGCGCGGCCTCGACGGCGCCCCCCGGTCCGCCCCCGCCGCGGCCGCCGACGACCCGGCCGGCGTCCTGCTGCTCAACTGGCGCGTCGCCGCCGAGTACGGCTCCCTCCCGCAGGCGGCCCGGCTCCGCGCCGACCTGGTCCGCGCCCTCGACGGCTCGCTCGACATCCGCGCCCGCCTCGCCGAACGCGACGCCGCCTACCCGCGCCGCCGCGGCATCACCGCCCCGCCGCCCCGGGTCCGCGTCGCCCCCGCCGCCTCCCACCACGCCACCGTCATCGAGGTACGCGCCCAGGACGCCCCGGGCCTCCTCCACCGCATCGGCCAGGCCCTGGAGGGCGACGGGCTCCGCGTGCGCAGTGCTCATGTCAGCACGCTGGGGGCCAATGCGGTGGACGCGTTCTACGTCACCGATGCGGGAGGGAGGCCGCTGGGGGAGGAGGAGGCGGCTCGGGTGGCGAAGGGGGTGGAGGAGGCGTTGCGGGGGTGAGGTGAGGAGCCCGACGGTTCGGGGCCGAGCGGGGCTTCGGGGCGCGCACCGTGCGGTGCGGTAAGGCATGCTGCGCGACGTGGGGGCTTACGTGGGGCGCCTGGGCCTCGGTGAGGGCTCAGGTTCGGGGGTGGCGGGGCTGGGCGGCCGGGGCGGGGGCCGGGCCTGCGCCGCGCGCCCCGTACGGGGCGCGGTAAGGCATGCTGCGCAGCGGCGAGGATTACGGCGCCGCTCCGTACGGCGGGGCGCGCCTGGCCCGGGCCGTCTCGCCCCGCCCCGTACCGCGCGAGTACGGTGCGCTGCGCGGCGCCGCCGCTTACCGCGCCGCGTGCCCCGCGGTGGCTCCGCGCGGGTCGCTCCGCGCGTCGCACCGGGCTGTGCCCCGCCCCGTACCGCCTCAGGCGGTGGGACGGCCCACTTGCCGGGGCGGATACCCTGTACAACGACCCACCCTGCCCCCGACTCCCGAGGACCGACGAGCGCCGTGTTCGACACCCTCTCCGATCGCCTTGCAGCGACATTCAAGAGCCTCCGCGGCAAGGGGCGCCTGTCCGAGGCGGACATCGACGCCACCGCACGCGAGATCCGCATCGCACTCCTGGAAGCGGACGTCGCGCTGCCCGTGGTGCGCGCCTTCATCAAGCAGGTCAAGGAGCGGGCCCTCGGTGAAGAGGTCTCCAAGGCGCTGAACCCGGCGCAGCAGATCATCAAGATCGTCAACGAGGAGCTGGTCGGCATCCTCGGTGGCGAGACGCGCCGCCTGCGCTTCGCCAAGCAGCCGCCCACCGTGATCATGCTCGCGGGCCTCCAGGGTGCCGGTAAGACGACGCTCGCCGGAAAGCTCGGCAAGTGGCTCCAGGGCCAGGGGCACACCCCCCTCCTCGTCGCGGCCGACCTCCAGCGCCCCAACGCCGTCAACCAGCTCTCGGTCGTCGCCGAGCGCGCCGGCGTCGGCATCTTCGCCCCCGAGCCGGGCAACGGCGTGGGCGACCCGGTCCAGGTCGCCAAGGACTCCATCGCCCACGCGCGCACCAAGCAGTACGACGTGGTCGTGGTCGACACCGCCGGCCGCCTCGGTATCGACCAGGAGCTGATGCAGCAGGCCGCGGACATCCGCGACGCCGTCCAGCCCGACGAGGTCCTCTTCGTCGTCGACGCCATGATCGGCCAGGACGCGGTCAACACCGCCGAGGCCTTCCGCGACGGCGTCGGCTTCGACGGCGTGGTGCTCTCCAAGCTCGACGGCGACGCCCGCGGTGGAGCCGCGCTCTCCATCGCGCACGTCACCGGCAAGCAGATCATGTTCGCCTCCAACGGCGAGAAGCTCGAGGACTTCGACGCGTTCCATCCGGACCGCATGGCCTCCCGCATTCTCGACATGGGCGACATGCTCACCCTGATCGAGCAGGCCGAGAAGACCTTCAGCCAGCAAGAGGCCGAAGACATGGCCCGCAAGCTCCAGAAGGGACCCAAGGAGTTCACGCTCGACGACTTCCTGGCCCAGATGGAGCAGGTTAGGAGGATGGGCTCGATCTCGAAGCTGCTCGGCATGCTGCCGGGCATGGGGCAGATCAAGGACCAGATCAGCAACCTCGACGAGCGGGACGTCGACCGCACCGCCGCCATCATCAAGTCGATGACGCCGGGCGAGCGCGCCGAACCCACGATCATCAACGGCTCCCGCCGCGCCCGCATCGCCAAGGGCTCCGGTGTCGACGTCAGCGCCGTCAAGAGCCTGGTGGAGCGCTTCTTCGAGGCGCGGAAGATGATGTCCCGCATGGCCCAGGGCGGCGGCATGCCCGGGATGCCGGGCATGCCCGGCTCGGGTGGTGGCCCCGGCCGTCAGAAGAAGAAGCAGAAGCAGGCCAAGGGCAAGCGCAAGAGTGGCAACCCGATGAAGCGCAAGGCCGAGGAAGAGGCCGCGGCGGCCCGCCGCGAGCAGGGTGCCCAGGAAGGCAGCCCGTTCGGCCTCCCCGGCGGCCAGCCCGGCAAGGACTTCGAGCTGCCGGACGAGTTCAAGAAGTTCATGGGCTGAGGCAGTACCCGCCTCGATCTGACGATCGGGAGCGGGGCGAGGAGGGGCGTACGTCTTCGGGCGTGCGCCCCTTTCGTGTGTGCGGGGCGGTGCGCGGGGGTCTCGCCGGGGGGGGCGTCGGGGTGGCTGCGTGGTGGCGTGCGGCGCGGTCCGGCGAGGCTCCGTCGACGGCGCGTTACTGGGCGGGCGACCTGCGACGATGCGGGCGGGCGGACCGCTCCGTACGGGGCCTGCGGCGCGGGCGGCGCAGCGGCCCCGCCGTGGCGCGGCGGGCGCGGTGCCCCGCACGGGGCGTGCGCGCTCCGGCCGCGCGCCCCGCAGGGCTGCGCGGCACCGCCGTCCGCGCACCTCGGCCCGCCCCGCCCGCACCGGCGCAGGTCGCCCGCCCCGCGACGACGCTCCACCGCCCGCCCTCCGAGGATCACCCGCCTGACAGGCCCCTCGCGCAATGGGGTGATAAGCGCACTAATGTCGGCCGCATCCGGCGTCGGCGTGAAGGAGATGCGAGTGACCAGCCCCGTCCCGCCGCGCGACCGCACCGACAAACCCTGGCGCTCGGAGGGGGCACCGGAGCCGGACCAGCCCAAGAAACGCGGCCGCATGCCCGGCGGCTGGTGGCGGCTTCTCATCACCGCCCTGCTGGTCTTCGTCATCGCCAACCTGGTGCTCTCCTTCTTCGACCAGAGCGACGACACGACGATCTCGTACACCGAGTTCAGCCGGCAGGTTGACGACAACAACGTCGCCAAGATCTACGCCAAGGGCGACGCCATCCAGGGCGAACTGAAGAAGGCCCAGCCACGCCCCGACGACAACGGCGCGGACGACGGCGACGGCGACTACAAGACCTTCACCACGCAGCGCCCCGAGTTCGCCGACGACGGCCTCTGGGCCGAGCTGGAACGGAACAAGGTCACGGTCACGGCGGAGCCCGTCGTCGCCGAACGGAGCCTCCTCTCCAATCTCCTGATCTCGCTGGCGCCGATACTGCTCCTCGTCGCGCTCTGGGTGTTCATCGCGCGCCGCATGAGCGCCGGCCTCGGCGGGGGAGGGGGCATGCTCGGCCGCAAGCCGCCGCCCAAACCCGTGGAACTGGAAGAGGGTCGGCGGACCACCTTCGCCGACGTCGCCGGGATCGACGAGGTCGAGGGCGAGCTCAACGACATCGTCGACTTCCTCAAACACCCCGAGGCCTACCGTGCCATGGGCGCCAAGATGCCCCGCGGCGTCCTGCTCACCGGTCCGCCCGGTACGGGCAAGACGCTGCTGGCCCGCGCCGTCGCTGGGGAGGCCGACGTGCCGTTCTTCTCGGCCTCGGCCTCAGAGTTCATCGAGATGATCGTCGGCGTCGGCGCGGGGCGCGTCCGCGAACTCTTCGCCGAGGCCCGCAAGGTGGCACCGTCGATCATCTTCATCGACGAGATCGACACCATCGGTCGTGCGCGAGGCGGCGGCTCGGGCATGGGCGGCCACGACGAACGCGAGCAGACCCTCAACCAGATCCTCACCGAGATGGACGGCTTCTCCGGCTCCGAGGGCGTCATCGTGATAGCCGCCACCAACCGCGCCGACATCCTCGACCCCGCCCTCACCCGCCCCGGCCGCTTCGACCGCGTCGTCGCGGTCAGCCCGCCCGACCGTGGCGGCCGCGAGGCCATCCTGAAGATCCATACGCGCGACATCCCGCTCGCACCCGACGTCGACCTGGCCCAGATCGCCCGCTCCACGCCGGGCATGACCGGCGCCGATCTCGCCAACCTCGCCAACGAGGCGGCCCTCCTCGCGGTGAAACGCCGCCAGAAACGCGTGGACCAGAGCGACCTCTCCAGCGCCCTGGAGAAGGTGCAGCTGGGCGCCGAACGCCCCCTCGTCATGCCCCAGGACGAACGACGCCGCACCGCCTACCACGAGAGCGGCCACGCCCTCCTCGGCATGCTCCAGCCGGGCGCGGACCCCGTCCGCAAGATCACCATCGTCCCGCGCGGCCGCGCCCTCGGCGTCACCCTCTCCACACCCGAGGCCGACAAGTACGCCTACACCGAGGAGTACCTGCGCGGCCGCATCATCGGCGCGCTCGGCGGCATGGCCGCGGAGCAGGTGGTCTTCGGCATGGTCACCACCGGCGCCGAGAACGACCTGGAGCAGGTCACCGGCATGGTGCGCGGCATGGTCGGCCGCTGGGGCATGAGCTCCAAGGTCGGCCGCCTCTCCGCCCTCCCCCAGGACGCCCAGCAGGCGTACGGCCTCTCCGCGGCCCCGGCCACGCTCGACACCATCGACGAGGAGATGCGCCGCATCGTCGAGGAGTGCTACGAGAGCGCCTGCCGCCAGCTCACCGACCACCGTGACCAGCTCGACGCCCTCGCCGCGGCCCTCCTGGAGAACGAGACCCTGGAAGAGGCCGACGCCTACCGCGCGGCGGGCATCCCCCGGCTGCACAAGGGCTAGCCGGACCAGCCACCCGGGCGGAGCCGCGAGGCGCGCGGCGCGAGGGCCCCGTCACGCCGGGGACGCGACGCCCCGCAGAACGGCGCGACACGCGTGCGCCGCGCCCCGCCGACGCCGCGCGCCACGGGGCCGCTACGGGGCGCGCGACCTGCGCGTTCGTCACTCAGTACGGGGCGCGCCGCGCGCCCCGTGGAACGGCGCCGCGGCGCGCACGGCGCGGGCACCGCACCGCCCGTCGCCCACCCCGCCCACCCCCGCTCACACCGACCGCGCCACCAGATACCGGAACACGTTCGGCAACCAGACGCTCCCGTCGGAACCCGTGTACGGATGAAGCGCCTCGCCGAGTTCTTTCGCCACCCGCGCCGTGTCCGTGGCCGCGAGGGCCGCGTCCAGCAGCCCCGTCGACAGCAGGCCGCGCACCGCGCTCTCCTGGTCCGGGTAGCCGAACGGGCAGCTCACCCGCCCCGACCCCTCCAGCCGCAGCCCCGCCGCACTCGCGACGTCCTCCAGGTCGTCACGCCCCGCCGAACGTCCGGCGCCCGGTCCCGCCACAGGCTCCGCCAGCCGCTGCGCAGCCCGCAGCACGCCCGAGGCCGCGCACCGCTCGGGCGGCCCCCACCCCGTGAGCACCACCTGCGTACCGCGCCGCGCCCCGTCCAGCGCCCGCGCCAGCTGTGACCCGAGTGCCGCCCCGTCGCCGGCCGTGCAGCCCAGCGGCCGGAACGACACCACGAGCGAATGCCCCGCGCCCAGCCCCGCCGCGCCCCACGCCTCGTCCCCCAGTACGGGGCCGCCGCCCGACGGGGCGCCCACCGTGCTCCGCAGCCGCCGCTCCGCGTACGCGAGCAGTTCCGGCCGCTCCGTCTCCGCCCCGGCCACCGAGGCGCCGCGCCCCGCCGCGAGCAGCAGCCCCAGCCCCGCGCCGCACCCCAGTTCCAGGACCCGCGCGCCCGGTCCCAGCCCGACCCGGGCGTAGACCGCCTCCTGGAGCGGGACGAGCATCCGTTCCTGGATCTCCGTCCAGTCCCGCGCCCGGGCCGCCGCCCGCAGTCGCGCCGGGTCGGTCTCGTGCCGCGATCCGTGCCGCCGCACCAGCGTCGAAGTCATCGCATGAGCCCCCATCTGCCGAGAGGTTGTGGCCTGTCCGTGTTCCGCCCCCGGTGCCGTGCTCGTGCCCCCGTATGCCAGGGAACGACGCCCGCGGCCCCGCGTCCAGTGGACGCCGCCCCCGTGCTTGCGTGCTCCCCTCGCGCGCCCCCGCACCACCTGGCCGCCCCTGCGGCCGCCGCGCCCCCTCCTGCCTGCGACGCAGTGCGGACGGGACCGCCCCGCACCGGTTCACGCGGGCCGCCGAAGAGCTGTACATCCGTCCGTGGCTGTACGGCCGCGCGCCGGGGACGGCCCGGCGTACGCGGCCCGGTCCGCCCCGCCGCAGGGCCCGGTGCGGGGCGGCGCGAGGCCGCCCGGTACCGTCGACCGCGAGCCGCACGACCCCTGCCCCGCACGCGCCCCGAAGCCGCCCCGCGCCCCCGAGCGCCACCGGTGGCGGACCGGGGGAGCCGATCCGACAGGCCGGGCTACAGGAGGCGGCGTACCCGGGGATACGTACGGGGTTGTGACCGGCTGAGCGACTTCTGTGCAGTTCGGCGCACTCGCTGTCCTCACGACGCATCAGCGGCAACTGACGGGTACGTGCAAAATATTTGGGATGGCCCGGAATAGGAACACGGAGCGGCTTCTGCTCGTTGGGCACGACGTGAGCACGACACCACCTGTTCTCGCCGCAGAGCTGGCACAGGCGTGGGCCGACATTCAGCGGTACCACCCCGAGCTGCCAGATCTTGCCGCGCCCGAGTCCCTGATCGGAGAGTCCTCGTCCGCCTGCGGCGCCGAGCTCTCCTTCGAGCGACTGCTCCATGAAGCAGTCCATGGCATCGCCGCAGCCCGTGGCATTCGCGACACCTCACGGGCCGGCCGGTATCACAACCGCAGATTCCTCGCCGTCGCCGAGGAGCTCGGCCTGGACCACCCCGAGGAGCCGCACCCCAGCAGCGGCTTCTCCCTGGTCGGGCTCAACCCGGAGGCCAAGCGGCGCTACCGCCAGACCGCCGACCGCCTCCACCGCGCCCTCAAGGCCCACTCGGTGGCCACCGCGGGCGACACCGCGCGCAGTTTCCGCGGCCCGGCCGCCCGCCACGGCTCCTCCGGCGGCGGCGTCCGCGTCAAGGCCGTCTGCGACTGCGGACGCAACGTCCGCGTCGTCCCCTCCGTCCTCGCCCAGGCCCCCATCATGTGCGGCGGCTGCGGCAAGCCCTTCCGTATCCCCGAGGCGGTCGCCGTCGCCGGGTGACCGCCTCGGCGCGGCCCGAGCCCCCGGCCTGAGGGTGCCGGGGCGGGGCCGGCCGACGGCGGTCACGGGCGTGGGAGGACGGGCCCGCCCCGTATGGCAGAATGGCAAGCTGTACTCGACAGTCGCACAGGACCCCTCTCTCCTCCGGCTGACGCGTCCATCGGGCACCCCGAGTACCGCAACCCCACGTGGCATCCCGTTGTGCCCACCTCGTCAAGACCAGGAGACACCACTCCCGTGGCAGTCAAGATCAAGCTGAAGCGTCTGGGCAAGATCCGTTCGCCTCACTACCGCATCATCGTCGCCGACTCCCGCACCCGCCGTGACGGCCGTGCGATCGAGGAGATCGGCCTGTACCACCCGGTGCAGAACCCCTCCCGCATCGAGGTCGACTCGGAGCGCGCCCGTTACTGGCTCTCCGTCGGCGCCCAGCCGACCGAGCCGGTTCTCGCGATCCTGAAGCTCACCGGTGACTGGCAGGCGCACAAGGGCCTTCCCGCCCCCGCGCCGCTGCTCCAGCCGGAGCCGAAGGCCGACAAGCGTGCGCTGTTCGACCAGCTCACCAAGGACATCGAGGGCGGCCCGAAGGGCGAGGCCATCACCCAGAAGAAGAAGGCCGACAAGAAGGCGGACGAGGCTGAGGCCCCGGCCGCCGAGTCGACCGAGGCCTGAGCATGCTCGAGGAGGCTCTCGAGCACCTCGTGAAGGGCATCGTCGACAACCCTGACGATGTCCAGGTCGCCGAGCGCAACCTGCGCCGCGGGCGCGTGCTGGAGGTCCGGGTCCACCCCGACGACCTCGGCAAGGTCATCGGCCGTAACGGCCGTACCGCTCGCTCCCTGCGCACCGTCGTGGGAGCCATCGGTGGCCGTGGCATCCGCGTCGACCTCGTCGACGTGGACCAGGTCTGAGCCCTCCGGGGCTCTCGCAGGACACAGGGCCGGGGGCCGGAAGCGGTAGGTACGCTTCCGGCCCCCGCTCCGTTCCGGGCCCGAGCCCGTCCCCGCGGCGCGGGAAGCTCGGGCCCGTTCCCGATCCTCCTCATCGAACGACGAACGACCAGGAGCAGCACAGGTGCAGTTGGTAGTCGCACGGATCGGCCGTGCCCACGGAATCAAGGGCGAGGTCACCGTCGAGGTGCGCACCGATGAGCCGGAGGTCCGCCTCGGGCCCGGCGCCGTACTCGCCACCGATCCCCCCGGGACCGGCCCGCTGACCATCGAGACGGGGCGGGTGCACAGCGGACGGCTGCTGCTGCGCTTCGCCGGGGTGAGCGACCGTACGGGAGCCGAGGCGCTGCGCAACACCCTCCTCATCGCCGAGGTCGACCCCGAGGAGCTCCCGGACGACCCCGAGGAGTTCTACGACCACCAGCTCATGGACCTCGACGTGGTCACCGAGGACGGCGTCGAGGTGGGGCGCATCACGGAGATCTCCCACCTGCCCTCCCAGGACCTCTTCATCGTCGAGCGGCCCGACGGCAGCGAGGTCATGATCCCGTTCGTCGCCGAGATCGTCGCCGAGATCGACCTGGACGAGCAGCGCGCCGTCATCACCCCGCCGCCGGGCCTCATCGACGACCGCGCCGTCGTCGCCTCCGCCCGCGACGCGGAGCAGGACGAGGCGGGCGACGGGGCCCCGGACGACGGTGCCGACGGGGCGCCCGACCAGGCAGGAGAGGCGCGCTGATGCGTCTCGACGCCGTCACGATCTTCCCCGAGTACCTCGACCCGCTGAACGTCTCCCTGGTCGGCAAGGCCCGGCACCGCGGCGTCCTCGACGTCCGCGTCCACGACCTGCGCGACTGGACCTACGACCGCCACAACACGGTCGACGACACCCCCTACGGCGGGGGCCCCGGCATGGTCATGAAGACCGAGCCGTGGGGCGAGGCGCTCGACCAGGTCCTCGCCGACGGGTACGAGGCCGGTGCGCACAGCCCCGCCCTGGTCGTCCCGACGCCCAGCGGCCGGCCCTTCACCCAGGAACTGGCGGTCGAACTCTCCGCCAGCCCCTGGCTGATCTTCACCCCCGCCCGTTACGAGGGCATCGACCGGCGCGTGATGGACGAGTACGCCTCGCGGATACCCGTCCACGAGGTCTCCATCGGCGACTACGTACTGGCCGGAGGCGAGGCCGCCGTGCTGGTCATCACCGAGGCGGTCGCCCGGCTGCTGCCCGGCGTCCTCGGCAACGCCGAGTCGCACCGCGACGACTCCTTCGCGCCCGGTGCCATGGCGGACCTGCTCGAAGGCCCCGTCTACACCAAGCCGCCGTCCTGGCGCGGCCGCGACATCCCGGAGGTGCTGCTCAGCGGCCACCACGGGAAGATCGCGCGGTGGCGCCGCGACGAGGCGTTCCGCCGCACCGCCCGCAACCGCCCCGACCTCATCGAGCGCTGCGACCCCGCCACGCTCGACAAGAAGGACCGCTCGCTCCTCGCCTCCCTGGGCTGGCAGCAGGGTCCGGACGGACGATTTGGGCGCGGGCCCGAAGCCGTGGAAGAATAGCCCGCTGTTGTACGTCCACGAGCGTTCGCCCCTGCCACAGGGGGACCGACGGCGCTCCGGGACGCGGCAGCACTCGCACATCCCTCTCATGTTCCGTTGATGACCTGTGGCATCAGCGAGGAAGCAGACATCATGTCCCACCTGCTCGACTCCGTCGACGCCGCGTCGCTGCGTACCGACGTCCCCGCCTTCCGTCCCGGCGACACGGTCAACGTGCACGTCCGCGTCATCGAGGGCAACCGCTCCCGTGTGCAGCAGTTCAAGGGCGTCGTCATCCGCCGCCAGGGCTCCGGCGTGCGCGAGACCTTCACGGTCCGCAAGGTCTCCTTCTCCGTGGGCGTGGAGCGCACCTTCCCGGTGCACACCCCCATCGTGGAGAAGATCGAGCTGGTCACCCGTGGTGACGTCCGCCGCGCGAAGCTGTACTACCTCCGTGAGCTGCGCGGCAAGGCCGCGAAGATCAAGGAGAAGCGCGACAACTGAGCCCGATGGGCGACGGCCCCGGTGCGCTGAGCCGCGCCGGGCCTCGGCCCAGGAACAGGTCAAGTATCGCTTGCCTGTTCGTGTCCGCCGCGGAGCCGGATAACATCTGGCACCGATGGACACCGAAGCACAGCACCAGGAGCGCGACCGCTCCTCCACCACCGGACCAGGGGACAACCCTGCGGATTCCGGGGCGGAGGAGGGGTCGCGCTCCTCGCTTCTGTCCCGCCTCCCGGGCGGCCGGTTCACCCTGGGACTCGGCGCCTGCGTGGTTCTCGTCCTGCTCTTCAGTGCGTTCGTCCTCCAGCCGTTCCAGATCCCGAGCAGGTCGATGGAGCCGGAGCTGCGCGTCGGGGACCGGATTCTGGTCAACAAGCTGGCCTACCGCTTCGGCGGCGAGCCGCGCCGGGGGGACGTCGTCGTCTTCGACGGGACCGAGTACTTCGGCGACGGCGACTTCGTGAAGCGCGTGGTGGGGACCGGCGGTGACCGCGTCGTCTGCTGCGATGCTAAGGGCCGCCTCGCCGTCAACGGCACCGTGGTCGACGAGCCCTACCTGTACCCCGGCGACGGCGCCTCCTCGGTCCCCTTCGACGTCGTCGTGCCCACGGACCGTCTCTTCCTCCTGGGCGACCACCGCAGCGACTCCAGCGACTCCCGCGACCGGCTGGGCTCACCCGGAGGCGGCATGCTCCCCGTCGAGCAGGTGCTGGGGCGGGCGGAGTGGGTCGGCTGGCCCTTCTCCCGCTGGTCCTCCGTCGGCCACTCCGGCACGCTCGCCCAGCTGCCGGACCGGGGCCGCCATGGGTAGGCGGGGAAAGCCCCGCGGCCGCTCCGGCGCGGACGCCGCGCAGCGCGGTAACGGGTACGCCGCGGCGCCGCCCCCTACCGGCCGCGCCGAACGGCGCAAGCTCGCCCGCAAGGTGCGCCGCCGCAGGCGCCGCTCCGCGCTCCGCGAGATACCCCTGATGATCGTTGTCGCCGTCGGGATCGCGCTCTTCCTGAAGACCTTCCTCATCCAGGCGTTCGTGATCCCCTCCGGATCGATGGAGCAGACCATCCGGATCGGCGACCGCGTCGTCGTCGACAAACTGACCCCCCACTTCGGCTCCCGGCCCCAGCGCGGCGACGTCATCGTCTTCGAGGACCCGGCCGACTGGCTCCACGGCGAGCCGGCCCCGGCCGCCCCCGACGACTCCGCCGTCACCGCCCAGGTGAAACGGGGGCTCGCTGCGATCGGCCTGCTGCCCGCCGACGACCAGCGCAACCTGATCAAGCGGGTCGTCGCGGTCGGCGGCGACACCGTGGTCTGCTGCGACCGCGACGACCGGATCACCGTCAACGGCACGCCCCTGACCGAGCCCTACCTCCACCCCGGCAACAAGCCCTCGTCGCTCCGCTTCACCGTGCGCGTCCCCGAGGACCGGTACTTCGTGCTCGGCGACCACCGGGAGAACTCCGCCGACTCCCGCTACCACCGCGCCGAGGGGTACGGCGGCACGGTGCCCGACGACCACGTGGTGGGCCGCGCCGTGGCCATAGCGTGGCCGGCGGGGCACTGGCGGGGCCTGGAGGCCCGCGAGACGTACGCGGCGGTCCCCGACGCGCCCGGCGCATCGACGGCGGCCGACGGGGCGTCGCATAAGGTGGCGTCCCAGGATCTGAACAGAACGGTCCCCCTCCCGACCCCTGCGGAACTCCCGCTCGTTATGGGAGTGGTGGTCCTGCGCCGGACGAGGCGCGGACAGCGGCACACAGTGAGGAGTCGATGTGGGGGATGTGGCGGTGGGCGCACGATCCGGACGCGAGCCCGAGGGTGGTTCCGGACGCCCCGAGGACGAACCGGCCGAGTACGCCGACGGGTCCGGCGGAGCCGGTCCGGACGACGGCCCCGACGACGGGCGGCGTAAGGGGAAGAGGCGCATCCCCTTCTGGCTGGAGATCCCGTTCCTGATCGTCATCGCGCTGGGACTGGCGCTGCTGATCAAGACGTTCCTGGTCCAGGCGTTCTCGATCCCTTCGGAGTCGATGCAGAACGCCCTCCAGAAGGGCGACCGAGTCCTGGTGGACAAGCTCACCCCGTGGTTCGGCGGTGAGCCGGAGCGCGGCGAGGTGATCGTTTTCCACGACCCGGACGGCTGGCTGGCCAACGAGCCCGTCACCGAGCCCAACTCGGTCCAGCGCTTCCTCAGCTTCATCGGCCTGATGCCCTCCTCGGAGGAGAAGGATCTGATCAAGCGGGTCATCGGCGTCCCGGGCGACACGGTCGAGTGCAACGGCACGGGGCCGCTGAAGGTCAACGGCAAGGCGCTCGACGAGCCGTACGTTTTCCCGGGCAACACCCCGTGCAGTCCCGACGAAGGCGGCGGCACGTTCAAGGTGAAGGTGCCCGACGGTAAATTCTGGGTCATGGGTGACCACCGTCAGTCGTCGCTCGACTCCCGGTACCACCAGAACGACAAGAACGCCGGCATGGTCCCGGCCGACGAGGTCGTCGGGCGCGCCATCGTCGTCGCCTGGCCGCCCACGCGCTGGTCGACGCTGCCGGTGCCGGAGACCTTCGACCAGCCCGGCCTGAACGCCGCACTCGGCGCCACCCCGGGCGTCCTGGGGCTGGCCGGCGCCGTGCCGCTGGTCCTGTGGCGGCGACGGGTTACCGCCCGCCGGACCGACGGGTAGGGTGCCGTCCCAGATCGCCGCTTCCCGCCCCCCGACGCCTGTCGGGACGGCGGGAAGACCAATTCTCCGAGGTGGGGACGGGCTGGGATGAGCACGACACGAAGTGCGGAGGACCGTACCGACCGGACGGACGGTACGCGTGAGGGCCACGGCCGGCTCGGCAGAATCCTGTCGGGCGTGGCCGTGGCCCTCGGCTGTGTGCTCTTCCTCGGCGGCTTCGCCTGGGGAGCGCTGCTGTACCAGCCCTACGCCGTCCCCACCGGCTCCATGGCGCCCACGATCAACGCCGGTGACCGGGTGCTCGCCCAGCGCATCGACGGCGCGGAGGTACGCCGCGGCGACGTGGTCGTCTTCAACGAGGCGGAGTGGGGCGACCTGCCCATGGTCAAGCGCGTCGTGGCCGTCGGCGGCGACGAGGTCGCCTGCTGCACCTCGGGGCGGCTCACGGTGAACGGCAAGCCCGTCGACGAGTCCTACCTCCCGGCCGACACCCCCGCCTCGGTCGCCGGCATCCCCCGCACCACCGTCCCGGAAGGGCGCCTGTTCCTGCTGGGCGACGAGCGCGCGGGTTCGCTCGACTCCACCGCCCACCTCCAGGAGGTCGGCCGGGGCGCCGTGCCCCGGGACGCCGTCGTGGCGCGGGTCGACGCCGTCGCCTGGCCGATGGACGGAATGCTGGCCCGCCCCGACGGGTTCGCCGGGCTGCCCGGCGGGATCTCCGAGCCCGGCCCGCTCAAGGCCGTCGTCGCGGCGGTCGTCGGGGGCGCCGTACTGATCCTGGGCGGCGCGGCGTACGGGCCGGTGGCGGCGCGGTTCGGCCGCGCCGCGCGGCAGCGGCGTACGGAGCGCGTACGTGGCGCGTGACCTGGACGTTCACGGGGCGCCGGAGCCTGGCGCGGGGCCGCTGCGCCGCGTCGCCCGGGTCGTCCTGCTGGATCCCGCCGAACGGGTGCTGCTGCTCCACGGCCACGAGCCGGACGACCCCGGGACGGACTGGTGGTTCACGCCCGGCGGCGGCCTGGAGGGCGACGAGACCCACGAGGAGGCTGCCCGCCGGGAACTCGCCGAGGAGACCGGGATCAGCGACATCACCCTCGGTCCCGAGCTGTGGCGGCGCGTCTGCTCCTTCACCTTCGCCGGACGCCGCTGGGACCAGGACGAGCGGTACTACCTGGCGCGCACCCGGAGCAGTGTGACGGGGCCCACCGCGCTCACCGAGCTGGAGCGACGTACCGTCGCAGGTGCGCGGTGGTGGTCGAGCGAGGAGCTGACCAGGACGCATGAGACGGTGTATCCGACCAGACTCGCCGAACTGCTGTGCACGCTGCTGGACGAAGGAGCCCCGGCCAGGCCCATGACGCTCGACAGGTAACCGTCAGCGCCTCGCAGGGCTGGCGCACAATAGGGGCACGCACGGCTGAAGGGGAACATGCCATGAGCGCCGAGGACCTCGAGAAGTACGAGACCGAGATGGAGCTGAAGCTCTACCGGGAGTACCGCGATGTCGTCGGTCTGTTCAAGTTCGTGATCGAGACCGAGCGGCGCTTCTACCTGACCAACGACTACGACATGCAGGTCCACTCCGTGCAGGGCGAGGTCTTCTTCGAGGTCTCCATGGCGGACGCCTGGGTGTGGGACATGTACCGGCCGGCGCGGTTCGTGAAGCAGGTCCGGGTGCTGACCTTCAAGGACGTGAACATCGAGGAGCTCAACAAGAGCGACCTCGAACTGCCTGGGGGGTGAGCCCGGAGGGGCTCTCCGCGCGGGTTTCGCGGGGGGACGGGGCGCGCGCCGTGAGTGCGGCGTGCGGGGCCGTTACGGGGCGCGTGAGCTGGGGTTTTGCGGCCCGCTGCGGGCATGGGGCGCGGAGCGTGCGGGGCCCGTACGGCGCGTAGCGGGCCCCGTCGTAGCGCTACGTGGTGGCTCCGAGGCGGACCGCGCCGTGAGCGGCGTTCCTGGCGTCCGCCGCCCGCCCTCCGCTTCGGTGTCGCCCCGTTCCGGCGACCCCCGCCCCGCGCCGGCACCCCTTGCCGGCCCTTTGAGGAGCCCTGTCTCCCCGCAAGGGTGACGGAGTTATCCACAATTGCGGTGTTGTCCACCGCGTTCCCTCGGCATTCCGCTCCGCCCCGCACTGTCGGTGCCGGAGGTGATGCCGCATGAACGCACGAGGCGCTCTGGGCCGGTACGGGGAAGATGTGGCGGTCAGGACGTTGACCGCAGCCGGGATGCGGATTCTGGCGAGGAACTGGCGCGTGGGACGCGTCGGAGAGATCGATGTGGTGGCCCGGGACGGGGATGTCCTGGTCATGTGCGAGGTCAAGACCCGGCGGCCCGGTCCGTTCGGGCATCCGTCGGCCGCGATCACGGCCGAGAAGGCGAAACGCCTGCGCCGGCTCGCGGAGCTGTGGCTCGCGAAGTACGGGGGGCCACCGCCCGGAGGCGTACGGATCGACCTCGTGGGCGTGGTGCTGCCGCCGCGCGGGGCCGCCCGTGTCGAGCACGTGCGGGGGCTGAGCTGATGGCCTTCGCACGGACCTACGCGGTCACCCTGGTGGGCGTCGAAGGGATCATCGTCGAGGTCCAGGCGGACCTGGAGCCCGGCGTCGCCTCGTTCGCCCTGGTAGGACTGCCGGACAAGACCCTGGTGGAGAGCCGGGACCGGGTACGTGCCGCGGTGGCCAACGCCGGCATCGAGTGGCCGCAGCGCAAACTGACCATCGGCCTCAGTCCGGCCTCGGTCCCCAAGAGCGGCAGCGGATTCGACCTCGCCGTCGCCACCGCCGTCCTGGGCGCGGCGGAACTCATCGACCCCCGCAGCCTCACCGACCTGGTGATGATCGGCGAACTGGGCCTCGACGGCCGCGTGCGGCCCGTACGCGGGGTGCTGCCGGCCGTACTGGCGGCCGCCGAGGCGGGATACGAGCAGGTCGTCGTCCCGGAGTGCTCCGCCGCCGAGGCCGCCCTGGTGCCTGGCATCTCGGTGCTCGGTGTCCGCACCCTGCGCCAGCTCGTGGCGGTGCTCACCGACACTCCCGTTCCCGAGGAGGAACCCGACGCTCCGGGTCGTCCCGATCCGCTCCTGTCCGGTTTCAGTTTCCCCGGCGCGGGCATCGGCGCGCCGAGTCAGACGGCGGACGGGCGGCGCCTGGACTTCGGCGACGTGGCCGGTCAACATCTCGCACGGGGTGCCCTGGAGGTGGCTGCGGCGGGCGGTCACCACATCTATCTGAAGGGTCCGCCCGGGGCGGGCAAGACGATGCTCGCCGAGCGGCTCCCCGGCATCATGCCCGCCCTGGACCGCACCGCAGCCCTGGAGGTCACCGCGGTCCACTCGGTGGCCGGAGTCCTGCAGGCGGGCGGGCCCCTGCTCAGCAGACCGCCTTACTGCGCCCCGCACCACTCGGCGACCATGCAGTCCCTCGTCGGAGGGGGCAACGGGCTGCCCCGCCCGGGAGCCGTCTCTCTCGCCCACAGGGGTGTGCTTTTTCTTGACGAGGCGCCGGAGTTCGGGGCCAAGGCCCTCGACGCGCTGCGGCAGCCCCTCGAATCGGGGCACGTCGTGGTCGCCCGCGCGGCCGGGGTCGTCCGGCTGCCCGCGCAGTTCCTCATGGTCCTGGCGGCCAACCCCTGTCCGTGCGGCCGCCACGGCACTCAGGGCGACCCGTGCGACTGCATGCCCTCGGTCGTGCGGCGCTACCAGGCCAGGCTCTCCGGCCCGCTCCTGGACCGGGTCGACCTCAGGGTCGACGTCGATCGCGTCTCCCGGGCCGAACTGGTCGGTGCGGGGGAGCGGGGTGAGTCCACGGAGACCGTCGCCGCCCGGGTGCTGGAGGCCCGGCAGCGCGCGGAACAGCGCCTGGCCGGGACGCCGTGGCGAACCAACGGCGAGGTGTCGGGCCATGCGCTGCGCACCCGGTGGCACGCGGCGGCAGGCGCCATGCAGGCCGCCGAACGCGAACTGGAACGGGGCATGCTCAGCGCCCGCGGCCTCGACCGCGTACTGCGCGTGGCCTGGACCGTCGCCGACCTGAGGGGCCACGACCAGCCCGACGCGGGTGACGTGGAGGCGGCCCTGCAACTGCGCACCGGCATCCCCCGGGGCGTGCCCAGCATCGCGGCAGGTGCGCGGTGACCCTGCCGCACGAAGGCCGCCTTCCGCCCGCCCAGGAGCAGTTGCCCGGCACCGGGAGGCACACCGGGGACGCCGCGGCCGAACGCCTGGCCAGAGCCGGCCTGACCCGCGTTCTGGAACCGGGGGACTCCCGCGGAGGCCAGTGGCTGCGCAGACTGGGGCCGGTGGCGCTGCTCGACCGGCTGCGGGGCGAGGGGCCGCCGCTGCCCGGTGCCACCGCGGGGCGGATGGCGGGGCTGCGACTGCGGGCCCGCGACGCGCGCCCCGAACTCGACCTCGCGGCAGCCCGGGAGGCCGGGGCCCGCTTCGTCTGCCCCGGCGACGCCGAGTGGCCCGCCCAGCTGGACGACCTCGGCGACGCCCGGCCCCTCGGTCTTTGGGTACGGGGGACCCCCTCGCTCCGCTTCTGGGCTCTGCGCTCCGTGGCGCTGGTCGGGGCCAGGGCGTGCACGGACTACGGGGCGCACGCCGCGGGCCTGCTCGGGGCGGGGCTCGCGGAGCGCGGCTGGGTGGTGGTCTCCGGCGGCGCGTACGGCATCGACGGCGCGGCCCACCGCGCCACCCTCGGGGCGGGCGGCGCCACGGTCGCGGTCCTCGCCTGCGGCGTGGACAGCCCCTACCCGCGAGGCCACGCCCAGCTCATCGCCAGGATCGCCGAACAAGGTCTGGTGGTGAGCGAGTTGCCGCCGGGCGACCATCCGACGCCCAGCAGGTTCGTGCTGCGTAACCGCGTCATCGCCGCGCTGACGCGGGGAACGGTGGTCGTGGAGGCGGCTTACCGGAGCGGTGCGTTGTCGACGGCGCGCGCCGCTGCGCGACTGGGGCGCGCCGTCATGGGAGTTCCCGGTCCGGTGACCAGTGGCCTCTCTGCCGGCGTCCACGAACTGCTGCGCGGAGAAGGCCACCTGGTCGCGGACGCCGGCGACATCGTCGAACTCGTCGGCGGAATGGGGGAACTGGCCCCCGCGAAGACTGGCCCGGTGCTTCCCAGGGACCTCCTGCCCGACCGGCTGGGCAGGACCCTCGAAGCCGTACCGGCCGGTCCCGGTGGCTCTCTGGAGCGGATCGCCCGCGGCGCTGCCACCAGCACTGACGAGACGGCCGCCAACCTCCACGAGCTGCTCGCCCTCGGCTTCGTCGAACGCGGAGGGGAAAACTGGAAGTTGACACGCCAGGCGCTTTCGGGCGGATTTCCGACCTGTGACGATCCGGTAGCTAAAGTGCCCAGCTGTCCGGATCATGCCCCATGACCTTGGCTGTTGCGAGGTTTACCGCCCCGGTGTGCTGGTCGCACCGGGGCCGGGTGGGGCGTGCGAGGCGCCCGCTGGGGCGCAAATGTCCCGCTCCGACCCCGTACCCTTCGCTCAACGCGACCCCTTCGTCACGTTACGCTCGCAAGGATTTCGACTCAGACACGCCATCGGACCATCAATCTCCCCCAGTTCACGGCAGAACGGCTCAAGGCGACGAATGCCCCAGCACACCTCCGGGTCTGACCGGGCGGCAGGACCTCCCGCCGCCCGCGGCAGCGTGCGGCCCAAGGCTCCCACCACGCTTGAGGAGCTGTGGAGCTCCTACAAGGCCACGGGCGACGCGCGGCTGCGCGAGCAACTGATCCTGCACTACTCCCCGCTGGTCAAGTACGTCGCGGGCCGGGTCAGCGTCGGCCTGCCGCCCAACGTGGAGCAGGCCGACTTCGTCTCGTCCGGGATCTTCGGACTCATCGACGCCATCGAGAAGTTCGACCCGGAACGGTCCATCAAGTTCGAGACGTACGCCATCACGCGGATCCGGGGCGCGATGATCGACGAACTGCGCGCGCTGGACTGGATTCCCCGTTCCGTCCGGCAGAAGGCGCGCAACGTCGAGCGTGCGTACGCCTCGCTCGAGGCCGAACTGCACCGCACGCCCACCGAGGCGGAGGTGGCCGCGGAGATGGGGATCGCTGTGGAGGATCTGCACGCGGTTTTCAGCCAGCTGTCCCTGGCGAACGTGGTGGCCCTAGAGGAACTCCTCCACGGTGGCGGAGAGGGCGGGGGAGACCGCCTCAGCATCATGGACACCCTCGAGGACACCTCCGCCGACAACCCCGTCGAGCTCGCCGAGGACCGGGAGCTGCGCCGGCTGCTCGCCCGGGCGATCAACCTCCTCCCCGAGCGCGAGAAGACCGTGGTCACGCTCTACTACTACGAGGGTCTGACCCTCGCCGAGATCGGCCACGTCCTGGGCGTGACCGAAAGCAGAGTGAGCCAGATCCATACGAAATCGGTTCTGCAGCTCCGCGCGAAACTGTCCAGTTTCGGCCGCTGACCCTTGCGTCCCGGGCGCGGGGCCCACTGCCTCCTCCGGCGCGTGACCGGGGGCGTCGTGCGTGCCGCCCCGCGTGCCACGAAAGCCCCCGGCGCCCCGGAGCGACCCAGATGCGGCATCACGCCGACGGCACGACGCGGACGAAGAGGGTGTACCGGCTGCCGTCGTGGACGCGTCATCCGTACAGTGGGAACGTGCCAAGGATTCGAGCGGCCTCCGTGGCCGAGCACCGGTCGATGCAACGCGGCGCCCTTCTGGACGCCGCGAGGTCCCTGCTGTCGGAAGGCGGCACGGAGGCCCTCACCTTTCCCGCGCTCGCCGAACGTACGGGGCTGGCGCGGTCCTCCGTGTACGAGTACTTCCGCTCGCGCGGGGCCGTCGTGGAGGAACTCTGCGAGGTCGACATCCCCGTATGGGCCGCCGAGGTGCAGGCGGCCATGGAGCGAGAAACCACGCCTGAGGCGAAGGTCGAGGCATACGTCCGCACGCAGCTCGCCCTCGTGGGGGACCGCCGGCACCGTGCCGTCGTGGCGATCTCGGCGAGTGAGCTGGACGCGAGTGCGCGCGAGAAGATCCGCGCGGCCCACGGAGGGCTCGTGACCGTCGTGGTGGACGCCCTGGACGGGATGGGCCACGAGCGTCCGCGGCTCGCCGCCATGCTGCTCCAGGGCGTCGTCGACGCGGCGGTGCGGCGTATCGAGCTGGGGGCGGCGGAGGACCCGCAGGCGATCATCGACGCGACCGTGGCGATGGCCCTCGGCGGCGTCCGCGGCTGACCTTTCCGTGGGGTGCCTGCCCTCGACGGCTATCTGGACGGTTGGCGACCGGGCGTTGACGACTACGGCCGGCGGGCCTGCTTCGCGCTGCGGAGCGCCGTGCGGCGGTGTGCCCGCCTGTTCGGTGATCCCGGCTCCGCCTTCTCGCGGGGGCGTGCGTGTGGTGCACCACCGGCGTGAACGCCTTCGGGCCGGACGCCGCGACCTCGGGACGGTCCGCCGAAGGCTCCGGGACGCCGCTCACGGGCAGCAGGCGTGAAGGTCCGTGCCGCAGCATCCAATCGGGGAGCAGGGTGAGCGGGTCCAGGTACTCCTTGCCGCGCAGCAGGCCCCAGTGGAGGCACGAGTGCGGGCAGTGGGTGCCGGCCTCCAGCACGGCCACCGGCTGGCCCGCCACCACTTCGTCGCCGACAGCGACCAAGGCCCGTACCGGCTCGTAGGTGATGCGCAGCGGGGTCGTGCCGCTGTTGGACAGCTCGATGGCGAGGACTCCGCGGCCTGCCACCGGGCCTGCGAAGGAGACCCGTCCGGTGGCGGCCGCCCGGACCGTCGTGCCCACCGGGGCCTTCAGGTCCACTCCCCGGTGCCCCGGGCCGAAGTCGGTCGCCGGGGGCTCCCAGCCTCGTGCGACGTGCGGCCGGGTGCCCACCGGCCAGGACCGTGCGCCCGGGACCGCGCCGGGGGCGGACGCATCGGGCTGCCGCAGGTGCGGCTCAGAGGCAGGACGTGGCCGGGAACGCGGGCGCGCGGTCTCGGCCCGTCCGGACGAACGGGTGCGTGCTGGCGTCGCGGCCTGGCGGCGGACCTGGGCGGTGGTCCCGGTGGGGCGTGGCTTCGCGGAGCCGGCCGTTCCGTCGCCTGTGGGAGTGGGAGGAGGGGGTGCCGGGGCAGGCGGGTCCGCCGCCCTCACCGCCGATGCCAGGGCGAGGGCGGCGACGGTGCAGAGCAGGACCGTCCCGGCGCGGGCGAGTGGGCGTCGAGGAAGCACTGATGGCCGGGTGGGATGTGCGGGCGTGGTTGCCCAGTAAAGCTGGGCGCCGAGAACGCCGGTACGGGCGGTCGGAGCGGTCTTTGCTGCCCTTGGGGGCACAGGGGTGAACCTGCCTCGCACCGGACCGGTGGAACTCCGGCGGGCGCGAGGGCTGAAGGCGGTACGGGCGATGCGGCGGACGAAGCCGGCAAGTGCGTAACTCTGCGTGTTCATGAGTACACAGTGGCCCCTCACGGCTGATTTCGGGGATCATGATCCGAATCTGTGGACTACCGGCTGGTTGTGGACAGCGGCGTCACCCGGTGGGTCGGCGGTCCCGTACACTTCTGATGGCGATCCGGGTCACCGGGTCGACTTCGCACGCCCCGACGTCAACCCCTCTGGTCGACGTCCGCGCTCCTCGGTCCTTCGGGCACAGCGCGCGGGGCGTCAGGCGTGACCGCCGTCCGGTGGTCACGGCAACCGAGTACTCAAGGAGATACGGCCATGGCCGTCGTCACGATGCGGGAGCTGCTGGAAAGCGGCGTCCACTTCGGTCACCAGACCCGCCGCTGGAACCCGAAGATGAAGCGCTTCATCTTCACGGAGCGCAACGGCATCTACATCATCGACCTGCTCCAGTCGCTGTCGTACATCGACCGCGCCTACGAGTTCGTCAAGGAGACCGTCGCCCACGGCGGCACGGTGATGTTCGTCGGTACGAAGAAGCAGGCGCAGGAGGCCATCGCGGAGCAGGCCACCCGCGTCGGCATGCCCTACGTCAACCAGCGCTGGCTGGGCGGCATGCTCACCAACTTCTCCACCGTCTACAAGCGCCTCCAGCGCCTCAAGGAGCTGGAGCAGATCGACTTCGAGGACGTGGCCGCCTCCGGCCTCACCAAGAAGGAGCTCCTGGTCCTCTCGCGCGAGAAGGCCAAGCTGGAGAAGACCCTCGGTGGTATCCGCGAGATGCAGAAGGTGCCCAGCGCCGTCTGGATCGTGGACACCAAGAAGGAGCACATCGCCGTCGGTGAGGCGCGCAAGCTCCACATCCCGGTCGTCGCCATCCTCGACACCAACTGCGACCCCGACGAGGTCGACTACAAGATCCCGGGCAACGACGACGCGATCCGCTCCGTCACCCTGCTCACCCGCGTGATCGCCGACGCCGTCGCCGAGGGCCTCATCGCCCGTTCCGGCGTCGCCACCGGCGACTCGAAGCCGGGCGACAAGGCCGCCGGTGAGCCGCTGGCCGAGTGGGAGCGCGACCTGCTCGAGGGCGACAAGACCCCCGCCGAGGCCGCTGAGGCCGAGACCCCCGCCGCCAAGGACGAGGTGCAGACCTCCGCCGAGACGGAGAAGGTCGCCGACGCCGAGCAGGCTGTCGCCCCGGCCGTCGTCGAGGAGGCCACGGGCGCCGCGGCCGTCGAGCCCGAGCAGGCCTGACCGATCCTCATCGGTTGCTGACGGCGGGGGCTGGACCAGCCCCCGCCGTCCACCCGTAGATCTTCCAGACTTCGAGAGAGATTCACATCACCATGGCGAACTACACCGCCGCCGACGTCAAGAAGCTCCGCGAGCTCACCGGCGCCGGCATGATGGACTGCAAGAAGGCGCTCGACGAGGCCGAGGGCAGCGTCGACAAGGCCGTCGAGCTCCTCCGCGTCAAGGGCCAGAAGGGCGTCGCCAAGCGCGAGGGCCGCTCCGCCGAGAACGGCGCTGTCGTCTCCCTCATCGCCGACGACCACACCTCCGGTGTCCTCGTCGAGCTGAAGTGCGAGACGGACTTCGTCGCCAAGGGCGAGAAGTTCCAGCACGTCGCCAAAACCCTGGCGCAGCACATCGCCGCGACCTCCCCGGCCGACCTGGAGGCGCTGCTCGCCTCCGAGATCGAGTCCGGCAAGACGGTCCAGGCGTACGTGGACGAGGCCAACGCCAACCTCGGCGAGAAGATCGTCCTGGACCGCTTCGCGCAGTTCACGGGCGGCTACGTCGCGGCGTACATGCACCGCACCATGCCCGACCTCCCGCCGCAGATCGGTGTCCTCGTCGAGCTCGACAAGGAGAACGCCGAGGTCGCCAAGGACGTCGCGCAGCACATCGCCGCCTTCTCGCCGAAGTACCTCTCGCGTGACGAGGTGCCGGCCGAGGTCGTCGAGAACGAGCGCCGCGTCGCCGAGGAGACCTCGCGCAACGAGGGCAAGCCGGAGGCCGCGCTCCCGAAGATCGTCGAGGGCCGGGTGAACGGCTTCTTCAAGGAGGTCACCCTCCTGGACCAGCCCTTCGCCAAGGACAACAAGAAGTCCGTCCAGAAGATCCTGGACGAGGCCGGTGTCAGCCTGAAGCGCTTCGCGCGCATCAAGGTCGGCATCTGAGTCCGGACCGCGATCGACGAACGGCCCTGACGGGGCCGGTGGCGGACGCCAGGGTGCGCCGCGTCGGACGCACCGGACGACCGCAGATCTGACGAGGAGGCCATTGCCGCGATCGGGATACCGCATCCAACGGCAATGGCCTCCTTCGTATGTGCACGAGGAGAAGACCCCATGGGCAATGTTGACAGTGCTGCCAGGAGCGAGGACGGCAAAGGAGCCGGCCGCTTCCTGCTGAAGCTTTCCGGCGAGGCTTTCGCCGGCGGCGGGGGGCTCGGCGTCGACCCCGACGTGGTGCACGCGATCGCCCGTGAGATCGCCGCCGTGGTCCGTGACGGCGCGCAGATCGCCGTGGTGATCGGTGGCGGCAACTTCTTCCGCGGCGCCGAACTCCAGCAGCGCGGCATGGACCGTGCGCGCTCCGACTACATGGGCATGCTCGGCACCGTCATGAACTGCCTCGCGCTCCAGGACTTCCTGGAGAAGGAAGGTATCGACTCGCGCGTGCAGACGGCCATCACCATGGGGCAGGTGGCCGAGCCGTACATCCCGCTCCGTGCGGTGCGGCACCTGGAGAAGGGCCGCGTCGTCATCTTCGGCGCGGGCATGGGCATGCCGTACTTCTCCACCGACACCACCGCCGCCCAGCGCGCGCTCGAGATCGACGCCGAAGCGCTGCTGATGGGCAAGAACGGTGTCGACGGGGTCTACGATTCCGACCCGAAGGCCAACCCGGACGCGGTCAAGTTCGACGCCCTGGGCTACGGCGAGGTCATCACCCGGGACCTCAAGGTCGCCGACATGACCGCGATCACGCTGTGCCGGGACAACAAGCTGCCCATCCTGGTCTTCGAACTTCTCGCGACCGGCAATATCGCCCGGGCCGTCAAGGGTGAGAAGATCGGCACGCTCGTGGGCGAGCCGCGCGCCCGGGACTGACCCGTCAGCGTCCCCGGCAGCGGGGATGGACAAAGCCCTGCCGGTCGGACACCGTGCAGGGAAGACACACGACGCAGCCGGTCCTGTTTCGTCCCCCGGACAGTCATCACCGTGCGGGGGGTCCTCAGGCCAACTCAAGACACGCAGGAGCAAGTGGTGATCGAAGAGACCCTCCTCGAGGCCGAGGAGAAGATGGAAAAGGCCGTCGTGGTCGCCAAGGAGGACTTCGCCGCGATCCGCACCGGCCGTGCGCACCCGGCGATGTTCAACAAGATCGTGGCGGACTACTACGGTGCCCTCACGCCGATCAATCAGCTGGCCTCGTTCTCCGTGCCGGAGCCGCGCATGGCCGTTGTCACGCCGTTCGACTCGAGCGCGCTGCGCAACATCGAGCAGGCCATCCGCGACTCGGACCTCGGCGTCAACCCGAGCAACGACGGCCGCATCATCCGCGTGTCGTTCCCGGAGCTGACCGAGGAGCGGCGCCGCGAGTTCATCAAGGTCGCCAAGGGCAAGGCCGAGGACTCGAAGATCTCGATCCGCGCCGTGCGCCGCAAGGCCAAGGAGACCATCGACAAGCTCGTCAAGGACGGCGAGGTCGGTGAGGACGAGGGCCGCCGCGGCGAGAAGGAACTCGACGACACCACCGCCAAGTACGTGGCTCAGGTGGACGAGCTGCTCAAGCACAAGGAAGCCGAGCTGCTCGAAGTCTGATGAACGACTCCTCCTGGGGCGCACCGTCGCATGCCGGGTACGCGGGTCCGTGGCCTACCTCAGGCCAGGGACCCGTCCAGGGAGCCGCTACGGCGGGTCCCGCGTACGATGCCCATGAAGCCCAGCAGACTCGGCCCATGCCCATCGTGCCCGAAATGCCGGACCGTCCTGCCGACGGCGGGGACTGGGCCGGTCCGTCGGACGGCGCCCGGCCGGGCGCACCGTTGTTCCGTGACGAAACGCCGCAGGAGCCCATGCCCGCCGCCACGCCGCCCCCCGCACCGCAGAAGAAGACCGCGGGGCGGGACCTCGGTGCCGCAATAGGAGTCGGCGTCGGCCTCGGGGCGCTGGTCCTGGTGTCGCTGTTCGTCGTGAAGGAAGTCTTCGTCGGCGTCATAGCGGTGGCGGTCGTCGTCGGTCTGTGGGAGCTGACCACGCGGCTGTCCGAACGCAAGGACATCCACGCCCCGCTCGTCCCCCTGGCGGCGGGCGGTGCGGGCATGGTCGTCGCCGGCTACGTCTGGGGCCCCGAAGGCGCCTGGGTCGCCATGGCGCTCACCGCACTCGCGGTGCTCGTGTGGCGGATGACGGCGCCCCCGGAGGGATACCTCAAGGACGTGACGGCGGGCGTCTTCGCGACGTTCTACGTCCCGTTCCTCGCCACGTTCGTCGCACTCATGCTGACGGCGGACGACGGCGCCGAGCGGGTCATCACCTTCCTCATCCTGACGGTGGTCGCCGACACCGGTGCCTACGCCGTCGGCTGGCGCTTCGGCAAGCACAAGCTCGCCCCGCGCATCAGCCCCGGTAAGACGCGGGAAGGGCTGTTCGGGGCGGTGGGGGCGGCCATGGTCGCCGGCGCCCTGTGCATGCAGTTCCTGATCGACGGAGGAGCCTGGTGGCAGGGGCTGCTCCTGGGCCTGGCGGTCGCGGGCAGCGCGACCCTGGGTGACCTCGGCGAATCGATGATCAAGCGGGACCTGGGCATCAAGGACATGGGGACGCTGCTCCCGGGGCACGGCGGCATCATGGACCGGCTGGACTCGCTTCTGCCGACCGCGCCGGTGGTCTGGGCGCTGCTGGTGCTCTTCGTGGGGTCCGGCTGACCGGGCGGTTACGTGGCTTGGAGCGGGGCGGTGCCTGGTGGCGCCGCCCCGCTTCGGTGTTCCGGGGGTGTTGCGGTGCTGGGGAGGAGGGCTTGGCGGGCGGGGGTACCGGAGTTGCGTAGGCGGTGGCCGTCGGGTGGGGGAGAGCGGCTTGCCGCTTCGTATCGGTGCCACTGGGCGCGGGTGCCGGGTTCGGTCGGCGGCGTACGGGGGGGGCGTCGGGTGCCCCGTACCCGCCCCGTCGCGTCGGGTTTCCGCAGGTCGCGCGCACCGTACGGGGCGCGCACCGAGGGCTTGACGGTGGCGGGGCCGGTACGTCCGGTACTCCGTTACCCTGGAAGAGCCCGCGCCGTCCAGCAGCGGGCCTTTTCCTGCCCCGCACCGTCGGACGATGCCGCGCCGCGTCTCCGCGGGTGCCCCGGCCTTCGCCGTCCTGAGGAGTCTTCCGCCCATGGCACCGCCCGCACCCGGAGTGCTTACCTTTGTCGCGCCCCGCGGGGCCAAGAAGCCGCCGCGGCACCTCGCCGACCTCACGCCCGCCGAGCGCAAGGAAGCCGTGGCCGCGATCGGCGAGAAGCCGTTCCGCGCCAAGCAGCTGTCGCAGCATTACTTCGCCCGTTACGCGCACGACCCTGCGGAGTGGACCGACATTCCCGCAGGTTCCCGCGAGAAGCTGCGCAGTGAGCTCCTGCCGGACCTCATGTCCGTCGTCCGCCACATCTCCTGCGACGACGACACCACCCGCAAGACCCTGTGGCGGCTGCACGACGGCACGCTGGTCGAGTCTGTGCTCATGCGCTACCCGGACCGGGTCACCATGTGCATCTCCTCGCAGGCCGGCTGCGGCATGAACTGCCCGTTCTGCGCGACGGGGCAGGCCGGACTGGACCGTAACCTCTCCACCGCCGAGATCGTGCACCAGATCGTCGACGGGATGCGGGCGCTGCGGGACGGTGAGGTCCCCGGCGGCCCCGCCCGCCTGTCCAACATCGTCTTCATGGGCATGGGCGAGCCGCTCGCCAACTACAACCGCGTCACCGGCGCGATCAGGCGCCTCACCGACCCGGAGCCCGACGGCCTCGGGCTGTCCCAGCGCGGCATCACCGTCTCCACCGTCGGCCTGGTCCCGGCCATCCACCGGTTCGCCGACGAAGGCTTCAAGTGCCGCCTGGCGGTCTCCCTGCACGCCCCCGACGACGAGCTGCGCGACACGCTCGTCCCCGTCAACACCCGCTGGAAGGTCCGCGAGGTCCTCGACTCCGCGTGGGAGTACGCGGAGAAGTCGGGGCGCCGGGTCTCCATCGAGTACGCCCTGATCCGCGACATCAACGACCAGGCGTGGCGCGGTGACCTGCTCGGGCGGCTGCTGAAGAACAAGCGCGTGCACGTCAACCTGATCCCGCTCAACCCGACCCCGGGTTCCAAGTGGACCGCCTCGCGGCCCGAGGACGAGAAGGCGTTCGTGGAGGCCATCGCCTCGCACGGCGTGCCGGTCACGGTGCGGGACACCCGCGGCCAGGAGATCGACGGGGCCTGCGGGCAGCTCGCCGCCACGGAGCGCTGAGCGTGCCCCGCCCCGTACGGGGCGGGGAGCCGTTCGAGTGCGGGGCGTGTGCGCGAGTATCCTGGCCCCGCACACATACATATTCCGACAGGGGAGCGCCACAGCGCTGAGAGTGCGGCACCACGTGATCCCACGTAAAGGCCGCAGACCCTCTGAACCTCGCCCGGGTCATTCCGGGTAGGAAGTTCGGACCACTCAAGCTGTTGCGCCTTGCCCTGGCGCCGGTCCGCCGGCGCCAGGGCAAGGCCGCGTCTCTTCCTGGCATACCCAGGAGGAAATCCAGTGCCCATCGCACGCAACGCCGCCAGGACCGCGCTGGTGGCCTGTGCCGGTCTGTTCGCCGTGACGGCCTGCGGTTCCGGCGACGGCGCCGACGAAGCGCAGTCGAAGCAGGTCACTCTGGTCACGCACGACTCGTTCAACGTCTCCAAGGACGTCCTCGCCGAGTTCAAGAAGAAGACCGGTTACACCGTCAAGGTGCTGAAGAGCGGCGACGCCGGGCAGGCGGTCAACCAGGCCGTCCTCTCCAAGGGTAACCCGCAAGGCGACGTCCTGTTCGGCGTGGACAACACGCTGCTCTCCCGCGCCGTCGACAACGGCGTCTTCGCCCCGTACGAGGCGAAGGGGCTGGACCGCGTCCCGGCGGAGTACCAGCTCGACGCGGAGAAGCACCGGGTCACGCCCGTCGACACCGGCGACATCTGCGTCAACTACGACAAGAGCTACTTCGCCGACAAGAAGCTCGACCCGCCGCGCACCTTCGAGGACCTGGCCGACCCGAAGTACAAGAACCTCCTGGTCACCGAGAACGTCGCCACGTCCTCGCCGGGGCTCGGCTTCCTGCTCGGGACGGCTGCCGAGTTCGGCGACGAGGGCTGGCAGGACTACTGGAAGAAGCTCAAGGCCAACGGCGTGAAGGTCGTCGAAGGCTGGGAGCAGGCGTACAACGAGGAGTTCTCGGGCTCGGCCGGCGGCAAGAAGGCCGGCGGCGACCGGCCCCTCGTTGTTTCGTACGCGTCCAGCCCGCCCGTGGAGGTGCTGTACGCCGACCCGCAGCCCGATGAGGCCCCCACCGGGGTGCTGACCGACACCTGCTTCCGGCAGATCGAGTTCGCCGGGCTCCTCGACGGGGCGAAGAATCCCGAGGGCGGGAAGAAGCTGCTGGACTTCCTGATCGGCAAGACGTTCCAGGAGGATCTGCCGCTGCAGATGTTCGTCCGGCCCGTGGCCGACGACGCGAAGCTGCCGAAGCTCTTCACGGAGTTCGGCGCGGAGGCGGACCGGGCCCGCTCGCTCGAGCCGGAGAAGATCGCCGAGAACCGTGAGGTGTGGGTCAAGTCGTGGACCTCGCTCGTGGTGAAGTGACGGCGCGGCGCGCCGGCTCCGGCCCCGTCCGCGACGTGAGCGCGGCGGACGGGGCCGACGGGGCCGACGGGGCCGACGGGGCCGACGGGGCCGACGGGGCGCCCGGCACGGGGCGCGGTCCGAAGGCGCCGCGCGGGCCGGGACGGGGCCGCTGGCCACGGCTGCCCCGTCGCCACGTTGTCGCAGGTGGCGCGCGCAGTGGAAGCTGGGCGCGGGGCGCTCTGATGACCGTTCCCGTGGTCTTCTTCGGCATCTTCTTCGCGTACCCCGTCGCCGCCATCGTCGGCAGGGGGCTGCGGCAGGACGGGGCGTGGCAGTTCGGTGCGCTGGGGGAGGTGCTGGGCGACCCGGACATCGGGCAGGTGCTGTGGTTCACCCTCTGGCAGGCGCTCGCATCGACGGGGCTGATCCTGGTCGTCGCCATGCCCGCGGCGTACGTGTTCGCGCGACTGGAGTTCCCGGGCAAGAGTCTGCTGCGGGCCGTGGTGACGGTCCCGTTCGTCCTGCCCACCGTCGTCGTCGGGACGGCCTTCCTGGCGCTCCTCGGACGCGGCGGGCTGCTGGACGACCTGTGGGGCCTGCGCCTCGACACCACGGTGTGGGCCATCCTCCTGGCCCACGTCTTCTTCAACTACGCCGTCGTGGTCCGCACCGTCGGCGGCCTGTGGGCCCAGCTCGACCCGCGGCAGGAGGAAGCCGCCAGGATGCTCGGTGCCTCCCGGTTCCGGGCGTGGCGCACCGTCACGCTGCCCGCTCTCGGCCCTGCCGTCGCCGCGGCCGCGCTGATGGTCTTCCTGTTCACGTTCACCTCGTTCGGCGTCGTGCAGATCCTGGGCGGGCCGGGCTTCGCCACGCTCGAGGTGGAGATCTACCGGCAGACCGCGCAACTGCTCGACCTGCCCACCGCAGCCGTCCTGACCTTGGTGCAGTTCGCCGCGGTCGGGGCCATCCTCGCCGTTCACGCCTGGACCGTGCGGCGCCGCGAGAGCGCCCTCAGCCTGGTCGACGCGGCGTACGCGGTGCGCCGCGTGCGGGGGACGGGGCAGCGGATTCTGCTGGGTTTCGTCCTCGCCACCGTGGCCGTCCTGATCCTGTTGCCGCTCGGCGTCCTGGTGGAGCGGGCCCTCGACGCCCCGGGCGGGTACGGGCTGGGCTACTTCCGCGCCCTCATGTCGGCGGACGGCGGGGCGTTCCTCGTACCGCCGATCGACGCCGTCGCCAACTCGCTCCAGTACGCCGCCGTGGCGACGCTCATCGCTCTGCTCGTCGGGGGACTCGCGGCCGCCGCGCTGACGCGGCGTGCGGGTCCGTTCACCAGGGGATTCGACGCGCTGCTGATGCTCCCGCTGGGGGTGTCCGCAGTGACCGTCGGGTTCGGTTTCCTGATCGCCCTCGACCGGCCGCCGCTGGATCTGCGGGCCAGCTGGATTCTGGTGCCGCTGGCCCAGGCGCTCGTCGGGGTGCCGTTCGTGGTGCGGACCATGCTGCCCGTACTGCGCGCGGTGGACAGCCGGCTGCGGGAGGCTGCGGCCGTGCTCGGCGCGTCGCCGTGGCGGGCCTGGCGGGAGGTGGACCTGCCGCTGGTACGCCGGGCGCTGCTGGTCGCCGCGGGGTTCGCGTTCGCCGTGTCCCTCGGCGAGTTCGGAGCGACCGTCTTCATCGCACGCCCCGACAACCCGACGCTGCCGGTCGCCGTGGCAAGGCTGCTGGGCCGCGCCGGTGACCTCAACTACGGACAGGCCATGGCCCTGTCCACGATCCTCATGATCGTCTGCGTCGTCTCCCTGCTGCTCCTGGAGCGGGTCCGCCCGCTGTCCCGGGGAGCGGGCACGGCCGGGGCGCTCGACTGAACCGGAGCATTCTGATGGCTGGCACACCACGGCGTTCGGACGCGCCCCGTGCGGATGCGCAGGCGGAGCGGGACGCCGCCACGTCCCTTGGCGCGCCGCTGCTCGAGATCGAGGCGGCCTCGGTGCGGTTCGCCGACGCGGCGTACCCCGCGCTCGGCGCGGTCGACCTCCGGGTGGCGGTAGGCGAGATCGTCTGTGTGCTCGGGCCGAGCGGCAGCGGGAAGTCCACTCTGCTGCGCGCCGTGGCGGGACTCCAGGCGCTCGACTCGGGGCGGGTACGGCTGGAGGGGCGGGACCAGGCGGGAGTCCCCGCGCACCGACGGGGCGTGGGGCTCATGTTCCAGGACCACCAGCTCTTCCCTCAGCGCGACGTCGGAGGCAACATCGCCTTCGGGCCGCGTATGCACGGGGCGACGCGCGAGGAGCAGCACACGCGCGTGGCGGAGTTGCTGCGGCTGGTGGGCCTCCCCGGCGCCGCGGGGCGCGTCGTCAGCACGCTCTCCGGCGGTGAACAGCAGCGGGTCGCCCTGGCCCGCGCCCTGGCGCCCAGCCCTCGCCTGCTCATGCTCGACGAGCCGCTCGGCCAGCTGGACCGGAGCCTGCGCGAGCGTCTCGTGATCGAACTGCGGGAACTCTTCGGCACGCTGGGGACGACGGTGCTGGCGGTGACGCACGACCAGGGGGAGGCGTTCGCGCTGGCCGACCGCGTGGTGGTGATGCGGGAGGGGCGCATCGCCCAGTCCGGGACGCCGCTGGAGGTGTGGCAGCGGCCCGCCGACGCTTTCGTGGCCCGGTTCATCGGCTTCGACAACCTTGTCGCGGCCAAGGTGGCGGATGGCGTCGCGGACACGCCCTGGGGCAAGTTGCCCGTACCGCCCGGGTCCCCGCACGGGGAGCGCGAAGTGCTGGTCAGGCCCACCGGCGTACGCCTCGTGGAGCCGGACCGGGGGCTGGCCTGCACCGTGGCCGCGCGGACCTTCCGGGGCACCCATGTCTCGCTCGCGCTGGACCCGGCGACGGGGCCCAGACTGGAGGCGGCGTGCACCTTGCGGGAGGCGCCGGCGCCCGGGGCCGAGGTCGGCGTGGCCTTCGACCCGGACGACGTGGTCGTCCTCGGCTGAGACGGGGCGGGCCCCGCAGCCGCCCCGTACGCCGCGGTACGGGGCGGGAAAAGCCGGTGACCGTCCTCGGAGCGGGGGCTACGCTCCGGCCATGACTCAGAGAGATCTCTCGTACGACCGGTACTGCGACGAGGTGACCGTGCAGACGGGACTGCTGCGGCAGGCGCTGGCCGGAGCCGATCTCCAGGCGCGTGTCCCGACGTGCCCGGAGTGGATGCTGCGTGACCTCGCCGTACACGTGGGCGGTGCCACCCGGTGGATGAACGAGATCGTACGGACCCGCGCATCGGCCGAAGTGCCGGACGAGGCGGTTCCGGAGTTCGCGGGGCCGCCGGCCGAGGACGGGCCCGGGGCCCTGGACGCGTGGCTGGCCGAGGGTGCCGAGGCCGCGGCGGAGGCGTTGAGGGAGGCGGGTCCGGGGCGCCAGATGTGGACCTGGTCCTGGGAGCAGAGCTCCAGCTTCTGGGCCAGGCGGCTCACACAGGAGCTGCTGGTCCATCGCGCGGACGCCTGCATCGCGGCGGGCGTGCCGTTCGCCGCCGACGCCGAGCTGGCCGCGGACGCGGTTGACGAGTGGCTGGAGATCGTCGCGTACGTGCAGCGGGTCCAGCCGGCCGACCCCGCCGGAGAGTTGCGGGGTGGCGGACGCACCCTGCACCTCCACGCGACGGACGCGGCGCCGGGCGTACGCGGGGAATGGCTCATCGAGCTCACGGACGACGGGTTCGCGGTACGGCCGGAGCACAGCGACGGAGCCACGGTGGAACTGCGCGGACCCATGACCGAACTGATGCTCGCCTTTTACCGACGCCTTCCCCTGACCAGTGACGAGGTCGAGGTGCGCGGCGACCGCTCATTCCTGGAGTTCTGGCTGGAGCGCGCCAGCTTTGGGTGACTGACGTACCGGGGCGGCTCCGGGAGCGCTTGGCTGCCCCGTCGGGCGACGGGCGGAGGCGGCGAGTTGCCGCCTCCGCGCCCCTCAGGGCCGGTCAGGATCGGCTCGTACGGCCCGGACGGCTGCTCAGCCCTCGATGACCGACGGGTCCATCCAGACGACCTCGAAGTGGTGACCGTCCGGGTCGAAGAAGGCCCGGCCGTACATGAAGTCGCCCTGCTCCTGGGTCTCGCCGGCGGGGGCACCCCCGGAGGCGATCGCCTTGTCGACGAGCTCGTCGACCTTCTCTCTGCTTTCGGCGCTCAGCGCCAGGAGGGCCTCGACCGTCTGGGAGGAGTCGGCGATCTGCTTCTTGGTGAACTGACCGAACCGCTCCTTCTTCATGATCATCAGTACGATGGCGTCGCTGATCACGACGGACGCGGTGCTGTCGTCGGAGAACTGCTCGTTGAGGGCGAAACCCAGCTCGGTGAAGAACTTCTTCGACGCTTCCAGGTCGTTCACCGCGAGGTTGACGAAAATCATCTGCTGGTACATGGCTGTCCCCACTGGTAGGCGGAGGGCGGCACGGCCGCCGTCCTGCGGTGCAGGTGGCCCGGAGGTTTCCTGCGTTCATGGTGTTGGACCGGGGGCGGGGGCGGAACTCATCGGTGGTGGGTCGCCGTTCCGCGCTCCGCGCGTCGCGTGGGGCGTGCGAAGCGGCGTACGGGGGTTGCGGGGCTCAGCCGCGTAGCGGCGCCGCCGCGAGGGTCGCCACTGCCCAGGTGAGTGGGACGAAGACCGCGATCAGCGTTACGGCACGGAGCGCCGCCGCGTTGCGGAGCGCCGAGGCGGGGGCGCCGAGCCGCAACAGCGCCGCGTTGGCCGACGCACGCGACCTCCTGGCCTCGACGCCTGCGCTGAGCAGGGTCGCGAGGGCGCATCCGGCCACCAGTACGCCGCCGAGCGCCGTCAGCGGCCCTGCGGGGGCGGTGCCGGTGCCCGCCCCGTAGAGCGTGGCGGAAGCGAGTGCGCCCGACGCGACGGCGCAGACCACGCCCACGGGGCGGCCCATGCGGGTGGCCTCCTCCTGGAGGCCGCGCCCGGCCAGCAGCCGTACCGCGCCCGGCTTCGCCGACTGCAGCACCCGGCCGCAGAGGTGGGTCAGGCCAGGTCCGGCGAGCGCCAGGCCCAGCGCGGTGAGCAGCCAGCCGAGTACGCCGCCGAGCGCGCCCGACTCCACGCCGCCGGGCAGCGGTACGCCGCCGTCGCGCGACGTACCGCCCGCCGCCCAGCTCTCCACGGCCAGCCCCGTCGCCAGCAGGGCGACGCCCCAGGGGAGTCCTGATGGTACGGGCAGCGGCGTGGGGGGCTCCGTCCGCGGCGCCGTGGGGGCAGGCCGCCCCGCGCGGGGGCGTAGTGCCACGGCGGTCGCGAGGGACGCCACGGCGGGGACGATCGCGAGCAGGGTCAGCACGGCGGCCAGCGGCAGCGGCTGGTCCGCGGCGAGCATCCCAGCGGCCGCCCCGTCGAACGGCAGCCCCGTCAGGTCGCCCCGCAGGTGCAGGAAGAACAGCAGTGCCACCACCGAGCCCAGCAGGCTGGACAGCGCCGTGGACGCCGCGGCGAGGCCGGCCAGCGCCGCGGGGCCGAGCCCGACGGAGGACAGGCCCTCGCGGGGGCGCGTGGCGGGGTCGTTGCGAGCCATGGCGACGGCGAAGTACACCGTGGCGGTCAGTGGGACGACGCACCAGGCGAGCCGGAGCAGGGCGCCGGCCGCCCCGGGATGCGCCAGGGCGTGGCTGAGGGCGCTCAGCATGAGGAAGCCCGTACCCGCCGACGCCGCGGCGACCAGGAGTCGGCCACAGAGGACGAACGGGTGGGCGCCGCGGGTCAGACGGAGAGCGAGCACGCTGCCCGGCCTTCCTGCTCGGGGGCGTCGGGCGCCTCGGCGTCGGCCCGGCCGTCGCTCAGCCGCACCGTGCGGTCGGCGACGGACGCGGTGTCCGCGTCGGAGGTGGCGATGACGACCGTGATGTCGTGGGAACGGGCCGCGGAGGTGAGGGTGCGCAGCGCGTGGGCCCGTTCGGGGCGGCGCAGCGCCACGGTGGGTTCGTCGGCGAGGATCACGGCGGGCTCCATGGCGATGGCCCGCGCGACGCAGACCTGCTGGCGCTGCCCGTAGGCCAGGGCGTGCGGACGTTTGCGCGCCAGCGGGCCGAGATCGAACCGGTCGAGCCACTCCATCGCGGCGGCCTTCGCGGCACGTCGCGGCGTACCGCGCAGCAGCAGGGGGAGCGCGGCGTTCTCCCAGGCGCTCAGCTCCGGAACCAGGTGGGGTTCCGAATCGATCCACCCCAGGTGCTCGCGGCGGAACCGCTCACGCTGCGAGGGAGTGAGGCTGTGGACCGGCATCTCGTCGAACCAGATCTCCCCCGTGTCGGGGACGAGCTGGCCCGAGAGGCAGCGCAGCAGTGTGGTCTTGCCGCCGGCCCGGGGCCCCGTGACCGCGAGGATCTCGCCCGCGCGGACCCCGAGGGTGACGTCCGCGAGGACGGGGGAGCCGTGATGCGCGTGGTGCAGGCCGACGGCCCGCACCACGTCGTTGTCGGGTGGGGCCGCCATGGTGACACCTCGGTTCCGTGAGCACGGTGCGGCCAGCTCGGCTCCGCAGGCCCACGGGGCGGGACAGGCGCGGTGCACGGGGCGGTCGCCCTACGGAAGGGAACCTAGGGACGCGCGGGGGGCCCGTCGCACCCACACGGCCCGATGCCGCGCGTTCTCACTCGAACGGGTGGCACCGGGCCGTCGGGGGTGCGGGGGATGGAGGTCCGCCGTATCGGCGGCGGGGCTGGGCGGGCTCCGTCCGGCGGGGCGGTGGGCCGGGCGGGGGAGCGGGGCTAGGGCGAGGTGCGGCGGCGTTGCACGGTTCTGCGCGACGGCGCGCGGTGCCGTAAGGGAACTCGGGGCTCCGTGCCCCTTACTGCGCCGTGCGGGGCGGGGGTACCCAGTACCGGGTGTCTGCCCAGCACGCCGCAGTAAGGGTCAGCGCCGCGGAGCGCCCCTATACTCTGGCCCAGCGCGGCGCCCTTATAAGTAGCGACGCTTCAACGGGGCGGGCGCCGTACGCCGGGCGCCCCGTACGCCGCACGGCGCCGGCCCCGTCACGCCGCCCGCCCCGTCCAGTAAGGCACCACGCCGCGCAGCGCCCCCTACGTCCCGAACCCGGCATCCGCTCCGCGAAGCCCCCCCCGTCAGACCTTCGTCCAAGCCTCCGTCAGCACCGTGCGCAGGATGCCCTCGATCTCGTCGAACGTCGACTGGTCGGAGGTCAGTGGCGGGGCCAGCTGGATGACCGGGTCGCCTCGGTCGTCGGCGCGGCAGTACAGGCCGTTGTCGAAGAGGGCCTTGGAGAGGAAGCCGTAGAGGACGCGTTCGGTCTCCTCCTCGGTGAAGGTCTCTTTGGTGGCCTTGTCCTTGACGAGTTCGATGCCGTAGAAGAAGCCGTTGCCGCGGACGTCGCCGACGATGGGCAGGTCGTGGAGCTTCTGGAGGGTGGCGAAGAAGTTGCCCTCGTTGTCGAGGACGTGCTGGTTGAGGCCCTCGCGGTCGAAGATGTCGAGGTTGGCCAGGGCGACCGCGGACGAGACCGGGTGGCCGCCGAAGGTGTAGCCGTGCAGGAAGGTGTTGTCGCCCTGGTAGAAGGGCTCCGCGAGGCGGTCGGAGATGATGCAGGCGCCGATGGGGGAGTAGCCCGAGGTCATGCCCTTGGCGCAGGTGATCATGTCCGGGACGTAGCCGAACTTGTCGCAGGCGAAGGTGGTTCCGAGCCGGCCGAAGGCGCAGATGACCTCGTCGGAGACGAGCAGCACGTCGTACTGGTCGCAGATCTCGCGGACGCGCTGGAAGTAGCCGGGCGGCGGCGGGAAGCAGCCGCCGGCGTTCTGCACCGGTTCCAGGAAGACGGCGGCGACGGTCTCCGGGCCCTCGAAGAGGATCTGCTGCTCGATCTGGTCGGCGGCCCAGCGGCCGAACGCCTCGGGGTCGTCGCCGAAGAGCGGAGCGCGGTAGATGTTGGTGTTCGGGACCTTGTGCGCGCCCGGCACCAGCGGCTCGAACGGGGCCTTGAGGGCGGGCAGTCCGGTGATGGAGAGCGCCCCCTGCGGCGTGCCGTGGTAGGCGACGGCGCGGGAGATGACCTTGTGCTTGGTCGGCTTGCCGGTCAGCTTGAAGTACTGCTTCGCCAGCTTCCACGCGGTCTCGACCGCCTCGCCGCCGCCGGTGGTGAAGAAGACCTTGTTCAGGTCGCCCGGTGCCTCGTGGGCCAGCCGCTCGGCGAGTTCGACCGCCTTCGGGTGGGCGTACGACCAGATGGGGAAGAACGCCAGGTCCTGCGCCTGCTTGGAGGCCGCCTCGGCCAGTTCGGTGCGGCCGTGTCCGGCCTGCACGACGAAGAGTCCCGCCAGTCCGTCCAGGTATCGCCGCCCCTGGTCGTCGAAGATGTAGGTGCCCTCGCCCCGCACGATGGTGGGAACGGGTGCGCTCTCGTACGACGACATGCGCGTGAAGTGCATCCACAGGTGGTCGTACGCGGTTCGGCTGAGGTCCTTGCTCACGGCTATCGGGTTCCCCACATGTAGGTCTGCTTCTTGAGCTTCAGGTAGACGAAGCTCTCGGTGGAGCGCACACCGGGGAGGGCCCGGATGCGTTTGTTGATCGTCTCCAGCAGGTGGTCGTCGTCCTCGCAGACGATCTCCACCATCAGGTCGAAGGAGCCCGCGGTCATCACCACGTACTCGCACTCGGCCATGGCCGACAGTGCCTCGGCGACCGGATCGAGGTCGCCTTCGACGTTGATGCCGACCATCGCCTGGCGTCGCAGCCCCACGGTGAGCGGGTCGGTCACCGCGACGATCTGCATCACTCCCTGGTCCAGCAGCTTCTGGACGCGCTGGCGTACGGCCGCCTCGGAGAGGCCGACGGCTTTGCCGATCGCGGCGTAGGGGCGGCGTCCGTCCTCCTGGAGCTGCTCGATGATTGCCAGGGAGACGGCGTCGACGGACGACGAACCGCTCCCGTTCCTGGAGTCTGCGCTTCGACTGGCCACGGCCTCACTGTGCACGAGGTCTCGTCGGTTTCGCAAGGCTGCACCGATGTAATTCGTTGTCGCGGCGTCGATCGGGTACCGATTTCGCAGATGCTGGGGGTTGGCCATGTTGAAAACGTCGGCGCACGGATTAGGGTGGGTGTCTCATCCACTGGACATCCGACAGGAGGCCGGCAGTGACCGAGCTGGGACAGGCGCGCAAGCTGCGCAACTACATTGCCGGGGAGTTCAAGGACGCCGCCGACGGGCGTACGACCGAGATCATCAACCCCGCCACGGGTGAGGTCTACGCGACCGCGCCGCTCTCCGGCCAGGCCGACGTCGACGCCGCCATGGAGGCCGCCGCGGCCGCCTTCCCCGCCTGGCGCGACACCACCCCCGCCGAACGGCAGCGTGCCCTGCTGAAGATCGCCGACGCCTTCGAGGAGCGCGCCGAGGAGCTGATCGCCGCGGAGTCGGAGAACACCGGCAAGCCGCTGGGCCTGACCCGGAGCGAGGAAATCCCTCCTATGGTCGACCAGATCCGGTTCTTCGCGGGCGCCGCGCGGATGCTCGAGGGACGCTCCGCAGGCGAGTACATGGAGGGGCTCACCTCCTTCGTACGCCGCGAGCCGATCGGCGTCTGCGCGCAGGTCGCCCCGTGGAACTACCCGATGATGATGGGCGTCTGGAAGTTCGCCCCGGCGCTGGCCGCGGGCAACACCGTCGTCCTCAAGCCCTCCGACACCACCCCGGCGTCGACCGTGCTGATGGCCGAGATCATCGGGTCGATCGTGCCCAAGGGCGTCTTCAACGTCATCTGCGGCGACCGCGACACCGGCCGCGCCATGGTCGAGCACCCCACCCCGGCGATGGCCTCCATCACCGGCTCCGTGCGGGCCGGCATGCAGGTGGCCGAGTCGGCGGCCAAGGACCTCAAGAGGGTCCACCTGGAGCTGGGCGGCAAGGCGCCGGTCCTGGTCTTCCAGGACGCCGACATCGCCGCGGCTGCCGCGGGCATCAGCGAGGCCGGGTTCTTCAACGCCGGGCAGGACTGCACCGCCGCCACCCGCGTCCTGGTCCACGAGTCGGTCCACGACGACTTCGTCACCGCGCTCGCCAAGGCCGCGGCCGACACCAAGACCGGGCAGCCCGACGACGAGGACGTCCTGTACGGCCCCCTCAACAACGCCGACCAGCTCGCCAAGGTCTCCGGCTTCATCGACCGCCTCCCGGCCCACGCCAAGGTCGAGGCGGGCGGCCACCGGGTCGGTGACAAGGGGTACTTCTACGCCCCGACCGTGGTCAGCGGCCTGAAGCAGGACGACGAGATCATCCAGAACGAGGTCTTCGGCCCCGTCATCACCGTCCAGTCCTTCACCGACGAGGACCAGGCCCTCGCGTACGCCAACGGCGTCGAGTACGCCCTCGCCTCCTCGGTGTGGACCAAGGACCACGGCCGGGCCATGCGCCTCTCGCGCCACCTCGACTTCGGCTGCGTGTGGATCAACACCCACATCCCGCTGGTCGCCGAGATGCCGCACGGCGGATTCAAGAAGTCCGGTTACGGCAAGGACCTGTCCGCGTACGGCTTCGACGACTACACGCGCGTCAAGCACGTGATGACGTCGCTGGAGAGCTGAGCCCCGCGAAGCGGTCGATGGACGCGCACCGGCGCCGCCCCGTTCAGGGGGCGGCGCCGGTGCGCGTTTCACGGGGCGTTGCGGGGCGGCGTTTGCGCAGGTACGGGGCGGCGTACGGGGCGGGCGGCGGGGCGCGGTACGTCGGGGCGTACGGGGCGGGGCGGGCGCCCCGTCGCGCACCGTGCGGGGCGTTCGGGTCAGCCGAACGCCGGGATGCCGAACCGTGCCGCGACGGGGCCGCCCGACTCCTTCGCCGTGGTGCCCGTGACCCCGTAGACGACGGTGCGGGACAGGTTCCGTGTGGCGGCGATCCCGGCGTTGTAGCCGGGGCGTGCGCCGCTCTTGCCCCACACGACCTTGCCGTCACCGAGGTCGAACCGCTCCAGGCCGGCGCTCATCGTGGCCCCGTCGATGTCCGGCACGGTGAACATCTCCTCCAGCTGGGACCGGGGCACCGCCTTGCCCGTGAACACGCCGACCAGGAGGCGCTCGAGGTCGGCGGGGGACGAAACGAGGTCGCCCGCCGCCCAGCGGTCGGTCATCCGCCATCGGGTCACGTCCACGCGGACGCCGTCCACCAGCTGGTAGCCGCGGTTGTGCGCGCCCCGGATGCCCACCTCGTCGCCGGGGAAGTAACTGGCGCGCATTCCGAGGGGCCGCAGCACCCTCCGGGTGGCCTCCGCCTCGAAGGGATGCCCCGTGACCTTCTCCACGATCAGGGCGAGCAGGGTGTAGTTGATGTTCAGGTACTGCTGCTGCTCGCCCGGGGCGAAGGCGGGGCCCTTGGCGACGGCGGTGCGGACCACCTCCGCCACGGGGAGACGGTCGAAACGGTGCGCGTACTGCTCCTCCCACGGTCCGTTGAGGCCGGCACCGGCCTGGATGCCGCTGGTGTGGTTCAGCAGGTTCCGTACCGTGACCGGCTGGGTGAAGTCGTCGGTCAGCAGGCCGGGGAGGAGTTCCTGGACGGTGCTGTCGAGGCTCAGCCGGTTCTCGGCGGCGAGTTGCAGGACGACCGAGGCGTTGACGACCTTGGTCACCGAACCGGCCCGGATGCGTCCGTCGGCCAGGGCCGCCCGTCCGCTCCGGATGTCCCTGACGCCTGCCGAGCCCTCGAACCGCCCGTCCCTCCCTCCCGCGAGCACCACGGCCGCGGTCGCCTCGTCGTCCGGGAGCCCGACGAGCGCGGAGCGCAGTGCCTCGGAGCGTGGGTGGTCGTCGCGGGTGACGACGGGCGCTGCGGCGGGTGACTGCGTGGAGGCCGTCGCCGTGCGGACCGTTGCTACGGGGGCGTTGGCGGCTGCGGGGAGGGTGGCCGTGCCGAGCAGCGTGAGCGTGGTGACGGCGCAGAGCGCCGCCCCGTACGGTGCGGCGGCGCGGCGTGTGCGGCGTCGCGGGGACGTGCGGGGCGACGGGGCGGTACGGGGCGTAGTGGTCTCAGTGGTGCGACGGTGCATGGCGGAGTCTCCTCGGAGGCTGGGCGAACGCGACGGCCTGCCCGGCGCGGTGTCGGCCCGTTCTGGAGGCGGAAGCGGCGACTGCGCGGGTGGGGCGTGGACATGGCCATCCTGCTGAGCGCGGGTGTGGTTGGGATCATCACTTGGGACGGGGTCGTACCCGGAGATTCGCGTTCCTGAAGGCCTGTCAGGGGCAAGGTGGCGAAAGGGTTCATCCCTAGGGGGGTGCTGGGCGGCGCCCTGGGTCCGCTTCACGGGGCGGGTCACGGAGCCACGTTTCGGGGCGGGCCGCACCGTGGTGAGTGCGCCCCGTACGGAGCGTCTACTGGGCGCGCGACCAGGCGTTTTGCGGCTAGGGGAGGAGTGCATGGGGCGCGCCCCGTGGCGGCGTCCGTACCGCGCGGCGCAGCATCGGAGCGGGGCGCGAGGGCGTACCAGGTGCGGCCCGTGCCATGAGCAGGGCGTGCCCCTTCGGAGCCCGGCGATCGACGGAACGTCCATTGCCCGCGCCCAGGCACCGGCGCCATCCTGCGCTGGTGCGAACGAACCTGAGGAACTCTCCGCCCCGTCGTTCCCTGCTCGGCGCTCTCGCCGCCGCGGCCGCCGGCGCGGCACTCACCTCCTGCGGCGTGCCTGCCGCCTACGTCGCCCCGGAAGGCCGCGCGAGACGCGACGAGTCCGCCCGGGACAAGTCCTTGCACTTCGCCAACTGGCCGCTCTACATAGACACCTCCGAGGACCGGCCGACGCGTCGTCCCACACTCGACGCGTTCACCGGCAGGACCGGCATCGCCGTCACCTACACGGAGGAGATCAACGACAACGACGAGTTCTTCGGCAAGGTGAGCCCCTCGCTGATGAACCATCAGGAGACCGGCCGGGACCTCGTGGTCATCAGCGACTGGATGTGCGCGCGATTCGTGCGGCTCGGCTGGGTCCAGGAGATGGACCGCTCGCGCCAGCCGCACGTGGCCCGTCACCTGGACCCGTTGCTGCGCGGGCCTCACTTCGACGAGGGGCGCAGGTTCTCCGTGCCGTGGCAGTCGGGCATCACCGGCATCGCGTACAACCGGCGACGGCTCGGACGGGAGATCCGGCAGGTTTCCGATCTGTGGGCGGAGGATCTGCGGGGCCGGGTCACGCTGCTGTCAGGGATGGACGAGGCGTTCGCGCTCCTCCTGCAGGGGGACGGCGTGGACATCGCTCGCTGGACCGCCGACGACTTCCACCGGATGTGCGACCGCGTGGAGGGGCTGGTCCGTGCCGGGCACATCAGGCGGTTCACCGGCAACGACTACATCAAGGACCTGGCCGCCGGTGACGTCCTGGCGTGCCAGGCGTACAGCGGTGACGTGATCCAGCTCCAGAACGACGATCCGGACATCGAGTTCGTGGTCCCGGAGGAGGGCGCTGAACTCTGGGCCGAGTCGCTGATGATTCCCAACCTCGCCCGCCACAAGGCCAACGCCGAACTCCTCGTCGACCACTACTACCGCCCCGAGGTGGCGGCGGAGCTGGCCGGCTGGGTCAACTACGTGTGCCCCGTACCCGCCGCCCGCGACGTCCTCGCCTCTTCGCGGGACGCGGAGACCGCCGCGCTCGCCGAGGACCCGCTCATCTTCCCGGACGACGCGATGCGCCGACGGCTCGTGATCGCCCGGGACATCACGTCCGCGGAGCGCAGGGAGTTCGGGAAGCGGTGGAACGCGCTTGCGGGATTGTGAGGCGTCGGGACGTGGCAGTCGGTTCGGAGCGCGCGCCTGACGGGGGGCGGCCACGGTGCCGCCCCGTGCGGTCACGGGGCGGCCGTGCGGCGTAACGGTAAGGGCAACGCCGCGACGCCAACCCTTACGTGACCGCCCCTGGCCGCGCCGCAGGTCCGAGGAGTCCTCGTAGGACGTCGATCCGGTTGGTGGTGACGGAGTCGACGCCCAGGGCCAGCAGCCGGCGCATCGTGCGCTTCGTGTCGGGGGTCCAGACGGACATCAGCAGGCCGTCCCGGTGGACTCGGTCCACCAGGTCGCGGCCGACCAGGCCGAACCGGTAGTTGAGCCAACGGGGCCGCACGGCGGAGAGCAGTGCCGGGCGTGGCGGCGCCAACGTCGTCCAGGTCAGTGCGATCTCCGCCTCCCCGTCGAGCTCCCGCACCTGGAGCATGGTCGCGGCGTCCCCCGACCAGTACACGCGGTCGGCCGCCCCGGACTCCTGCACCGTGCCGACCATCGCGGCGACGTCGCGACGCGACGGTGTGCCCGGCAGGTCGATCATGAGCCTGCTGTCCAAGGTCACGCGCAGCGCCTCGTCCAGGCGCGGCAGCCTGCCGGCCGTCAGATCGGTGACTGCGTCGGCCGACAAGGAGGCGAGGCGCCGCTCGTGCCCCCACAGCCGTTCCAGGGTGGCGTCGTGCAGCAGCATCGGAACGCCGTCCCGGGTGACCCGTACGTCCACCTCGACCGCGTCCGCCCCGCGGTCGAGCGCGGAGCGCAGTGAGGGGAGCGTGTTCTCCCGGATCTGGTACGGGTCGCCCCGATGGGCCACGGCGACGGTGCGGGGCGGCGTGGGGGCCGTGCCGCGGGGCGAGTTCGTGCGGTGCGCGGTGGACATGGGCTCCATGCTGCCCGACGCGGCGCTGTGCCGCCGCCGTGGCTCACCCCTGGGCGAGCCAGCTCTCCGTCCACGCGTCGATCTCCGCCGTGATCCGGTCCTTGCCGGCCTGGTCCAGGAAGGAGGCCTCGACGGCGTTCTTGGCCAGCTCCGCGACACCGCGTTCGTCGAGGCCCAGTAGCCGGGCGGCCACGTCGTACTCGCTGTTGAGGTCCGTGCCGAACATCGGCGGGTCGTCGCTGTTGATCGTCACCAGTACGCCGGCGTCCACCAGCTTCTTCAGCGGGTGCAGCCCGATCTCGGTCACGGCGCGGGTCGCCACGTTGGAGGTGGGGCAGACCTCCAGCGGAATGCGATGCTCCGCCAGGTACCGGAGCAGCTCCGGGTCCTGGGCGGAGCTGATGCCGTGTCCGATGCGCTCGGCACGCAGGGCGCGCAGCGCCTCCCAGACGGTCTCGGGGCCCGTCGTCTCCCCGGCGTGCGGCACGCTGTGCAGCCCCGCCTCGATCGCCCGGTCGAAGTACGGCTTGAACTGCGCCCGCGGAACGCCGATCTCCGGTCCGCCCAGCCCGAAGGAGACCAGGCCCTCGGGACGCAGATCGAGGGCGAGCCGCAGAGTCTCCTCGGCCGACTCGAGCCCCGCCTCGCCGGGGATGTCGAAGCACCAGCGCAGAACGACGCCGAACTCCGCCTCCGCGGCCTTCCGGGCGTCCTCTATGGCCTCCATGAAGGCCCGTTCGTCGATGCCCCGGCGCGTGGAGCTGTAGGGAGTCACCGTCAGTTCCGCGTACCGGACGTTCTGCCGCGCCATGTCGCGGGCGATCTCGAAGGTCAGGAGACGTACGTCCTCCGGCGTCCGGATCAGGTCGACCACCGAGAGGTACACCTGGATGAAGTGGGCGAAATCGGTGAACGTGAAGTAGTCCGCCACCGCCTCCGGGTCGCTCGGCACTGCCGAGTCCGGGTGCCGGGCCGCCAGCTCGGCCACGATGCGTGGGGAGGCCGACCCCACGTGGTGCACGTGCAGTTCGGCCTTCGGCAGGCCCGCGATGAAGGCGTGCAGATCGGTCACGGTGTCCTCCGGCAACTGGTCCAGGCTCCGCCGTCCGGAGTCTGCCCCCGGGCGGGCCGGAGCCATCCTAGGCACAGGCCGGCCCCCTGCCGGGCTGCCCGTAGCATGATCGGACACCGGTACGAGGGGGTGGGCGCGATGCCCGAGAACGAAGAGCAGGCCGAGCGGCGTCGCGAAGAAGCCGAAGAGGAGCACCCCGCCACGGTGATCGAGCTGAAGGCTCCGGCCGAGGGCACCGCGGAGCCTGCGGCGGGGGAGCACGGGGCGGATGCCGACGGGGCTGACGGGGCGCCGGAGCGGCCGGGCGGGACGCCGCCGGCCAGCGCGCCGAAAGCGAGCCTGTCGCTGACCAAGAGCACGGACGCGGCAGCCGTGGCGCCTGGCGCGCCGGAGTCACATGCCCCCGAGCCTCAGGCACTGGGGTCCGACGCCGGGGCAGCGGCTGGCGCCGTTATGGCGCCGAGGGAGCAGCTCGACCTGTGGGCTCCGCCGAACCCTGCGGAGCGCTCGCCCGGCGCGGCTCCGTACGGGGCGCAACCGCTGGGCGCGGTGCCTGGCGGCTACGTGTCGCAGTTCGCGCCGCCCGCGCCGTACGCCCCCGGTAGCCCCTACGCCGCGGCGGCACCCCTTACACCGCCTGCCTCCGCGAGCCCCGTACCACCCCCGCCGATCGGCCCGGAAGGCCCCGGCCCCGCCCCCGTCGGACCCTCGCCGTCGCACGGGCAGGCGCTGGGACCCGCCGCGTACGGGGCGTACCACGCGGGCCCCGTGCCCCCTCCGTACGGCCCGTCCGCCCAGCCGCCCTCCCCGTACGGGTCCGGCTACGGGGCGGGCCCCGGCGGCTACCCCGCTCCGTACGCGCACCCCGGCTGGGGCTGGCCGACCGGCCTCCGGAACGGTATGGGCGATGCGAGCCTCGCCCTCGGCATCATCGGCCTCGTCCTCTTCCTGGCCTTCCCCCTAGCGATGATCCTGGGAGTGCTCGCCCTGATCTTCGGCGGCATCGGCCACGCCCGGGCGCGGCGTGGCGAGGCAGGCAACCGTGGTCAGGCCCTCGCCGGGATGATCTGCGGGGGTGTGGCGCTGGTGCTGGGAACGTTGGTGCTGGTTCTGGTGGTCAGTACGGCCGGCGAGGACGTGGACGGGCGCGTGGACGAGGGTGGGTACTCGGCGACGTCGGTTCGCTGAGGGGAGGCGGCGCGGAGCGCTCGCCTTGATCGCGACGGGGCGCCCCGTCCAGGCCGCCGCCTCGTAGCGGAGCGCGCGCCGTCGCCCCGTACGGCGCGCCGCAGCGCCCCGCGCCGAACAGCAAAACCGCAGGTCGCACGCGACGTACGGTGCACGCGGGGCGGCCTTTCCGACGGCGGGACACACGGCGGGTCGGCCCGTATCTCCCCGCCGCACCCACTCGCCCCGTACCTTCAGCGCCGTCCCGCGCCCGCCCCGCCGCGCCCCTCACCGCAACCGATCACGCGCCCCCATCAACGCGAACCCCAGCAGGTTCAACCCCCGCCACCTCCTCGGATCACCGATCCGCTCATCGTCCCGGGCCAGACCGACCCCCCAGATCCGGTCCAAAGGGCTGGCCTCGACCAGGACGCGCTCGCCAGTCCCGACGAGGAAGGCCCGAAGCGCGGGGTCGGATGCGAACTTGTGGGTGCTGCCCTCCGTGACCAGAGCGAAGCGGGCCCCGTTCCAGACCGCTTCGTCGAAGCCCTGCACCAGACGGCCCGCGATCTTCGCCTCGGCGGGGGTGGCGGCGTCGAGGGCGCGGCGTTCGGCCTCCGCGTCGCCGAAGAGGCGGGCCTTGCCGGCCATCATCCAGTGTTCGGCCGTCTCGTAGCGGATTCCGGCCACGGTGAACGGGGAGGGCCACCACTGGCTGAGGCAGCTCGCGCCGAGTCGGCCGTCGCGGCGGGGCGCGTGGCCCCAGAAGGGCAGATACTTCACCGTCCCGCCCGCGTCCGTGTACCGGATCAGGTCGTCGCGTGAGGTGATGGTGTCCATGCACGGGAGCGTCGCACGCGCACCCGGCACGACGTCCGGGATTTTCCGCCGCGCCTCGACACCCTGGTCGGTCCCCGTGACCAGGCTCGACAGATTCCGTCGCGTAACCAAAAGGCAACAACGGAATCACTTGTTGAGGTGTGAGCTTTCTGTCAGGATCGGCAGCCACACGGAGCCGGAGCTACGCCGCGACCCGGGGGACGGGGCGGGCGGCGAGGAGAGCGACATGCACGAGAACCGCTTCCAGGCGCAGGACCGTTTTGCGGCCGGCGCCCAGTTCATCGCCGGAGAATTGCGACGCGGAACGTCGGGAACCAGCCGCACGGTCGTCGACCCGGCCACCGGCCGGCCGGTCCACACGTACGAACTCGCGGGCACCGACGACGTGGACGCGGCCGTCGCCGCGGCCCGCGACGCGTACCCCGGGTGGTCCCGCGCGACGCCGGGCGAGCGCTCCGACGCGTTGCACGCCTTCGCCGCCGTGCTGGGCGAGCGCGCCGAGGAGTTCGTCCAGGCGGAGTCGCTCCAGTGCGGCAAGCCGCTGAAGCTGAGCCGGGAGTTCGACGTCCCCGGCACCGTCGACAACGCGGCTTTCTTCGCCGGCGCCGCGCGCCACCTGCAAGGTTCCTCGGCGGGCGAGTACAGCGGCGACCACACGTCATACGTACGCCGCGAGCCGATCGGTGTGGTCGGCTCCATCGCCCCGTGGAACTACCCGCTCCAGATGGCCGCCTGGAAGATCCTCCCGGCCGTCGCCGCGGGCAACACCATCGTCCTCAAGCCCTCCGAACTCACCCCCTTCACCTCGCTGCTCTTCGCCGAGGCCGCCACGGCGGCCGGACTGCCCGACGGCGTCGTCAACATCGTGAGCGGAGCCGGCCTCGGCGCCGGTGAGCACCTGGTGGGACACGAGGACGTCGCGATGACCTCGTTCACCGGTTCCACCGCCGTCGGCCGCCGCGTTGCCGAGATCGCCACCGCCGGGGTCAAGCGGCTCCACCTCGAACTCGGCGGCAAGGCCCCCTTCGTCGTCTTCGACGACGCCGACCTCGACGCCGCGGTCCACGGCGCCGTCGCGGGCGCGCTCATCAACTCCGGCCAGGACTGCACCGCCGCCACCCGCGCCTACGTGCAGCGCCCCCTGTACGACGCGTTCGTGGCGGGCGTCGCCGACCTGATGGCCACCGTCCAGGTGGGCGACCCGTTCGACCCGGCCACCGACATCGGCCCCCTCATCAGCCACGCGCACCGCGACCGCGTCGCCGGCTTCGTCGAGCGGGCCCGCGGCTACGCCCGCGTCGTCACCGGCGGCGAAGCGCCCGGCGGGGACCTGGCCCCCGGGGCCTACTACCGCCCGACGCTCATCGCCGACGCCCCGCAGGACAGCGAGGCCGTCCAGGCCGAGATTTTCGGCCCCGTCCTCGTCGTCCTGCCCTTCGACAGCGACGACGAAGGGCTGCGTCTCGCCAACGACACCCCCTACGGACTCGCCGCCTCCGCCTGGACCCGCGACGTCTTCCGCGCCGGCCGGGCCACCCGCGAGATCCAGGCCGGGTGCGTCTGGGTCAACGACCACATCCCGATCCTCAGCGAGATGCCGCACGGCGGATACAGGGCCTCCGGTTACGGCAAGGACATGTCCGCCTACTCCTTCGAGGAGTACACCCAGATCAAGCACGTCATGTACGACAACACCGCCGTCGCGCGGAAGGACTGGCACCGCACCGTCTTCGGTCGCCGCTGACCCGAGCGCCCCGCACCGTACGGCGCGCGCCGCGTTTCCGCAGGTCGCGCGCCCCGTACGAGGCGTAGGCGGCGCACCGTGAGAGGCACCCCGCACACCCGCCCCGCACCGCCGTATCTCCCCGTATCCGCACCGCCGCGGTCACCGGAGCCGGTCCCCGCCGCTCCCGGTGGCCGCCCCTTTCGAAAGGGCCCCCCGCGCATGGAGCAGTACGAGCCCGACCGCCTCACCCCGGCCCAGTTGGCAGCGATGCGGCGCGGTGTGCGCGCAGGGGTGCCCCGGGGACACGGGGCATTCAGCCGCCGGTCACTGCTGCGCGCCGCAGGCGGCGGGGCGCTGGCGGCCGGAGGTCTGAGCACGCTGGCCGCCTGCGGCATCCCCCCGGCGGCCGGGAACGCCCAGGCGGGTTCCTCGGAGGACCACTCGGCCAAGGAGAAGCGGCTGAACTTCTCCAACTGGACCGAGTACATGGACCTCTCCGAGGACAAGAAGAGCCGGCCCACCCTCGACGCCTTCCGGCAGCGGACCGGCATCAAGGTCAAGTACACCGAGGACATCAACGACAACGTCGAGTTCTTCGGCAAGATCAAGCCGCAGCTCGCCGCCGGACAGGACACCGGCCGCGACCTGATCTGCGTCACCGACTGGCTCGCCGCCCGCCTCATCCGCTTCGGCTGGGTGCAGAAGCTCGACCCCGCCAACCTCCCGCACGCCTACACCAACCTGTCGCCCCAGTTCAGGAACCCCGACTGGGACCCGGGGCGGTCCTACAGCTACCCCTGGCAGGGCATCTCCACCGTCATCGCCTACAACGCCAAGGCCACCAAGGGCCGGGAGGTCACCTCGGTCCAGCAGCTCCTGGAGGACCCCGCGCTGAAGGGGAGGGTCGGCTTCCTCTCCGAGATGCGCGACACCGTCGGGATGACCCTGCTCGACTCCGGCAAGGACCCCGGCGACTTCACCGACGACGACTTCGACGGCGCCATCGCCCGGCTCCAGAAGGGCGTCGACAGCGGCCAGATACGCCGCTTCACCGGCAACGACTACACCTCCGACCTCGAATCGGGCGACCTCGCGGCCTGCCTCGCCTGGGCTGGCGACGTCGTCCAGCTCGCCGCCGGCACGCCAGACGTCCGCTTCCACATCCCCGACAGCGGTTACGTCACCTCCAGCGACAGCCTCCTGGTACCCAACAAGGCCCGGCACAAGACCAACGCCGAGAAGCTCATCGACTACTACTACGAGCCGAAGGTCGCCGCCGAACTCGCGGCGTGGATCAACTTCGTCTGCCCCGTCGACGGAGTGAAGGCCGAGCTGGCCAAGATCGACAAGGAAGCCGCGGAGAACCCGCTGATCGTCCCGGACAAGGCCATGGCAGCCAAGTCGCGCTCCTTCCGCTCTCTCACTTCCAAGGAAGAGGCGCGGTACGAGGCGGCGTTCGCCAAGCTCACCACCTGAGCCCCGCACCGCCGCGCCGCGCGCCCCGTACGGCGGGCGCCCCGCGCCGTACGCCGCGCGCACCGTTTTCGCAGGTCGCGCGCCCCGTACGGGGCGTCGGCCACGCACCGTACGAGACGCCCCGCCGCCCCGTACGCCGCGCCCCCGCGCACCGTCCGCGGCACCCCGTCCGGCACCGCCCGCACCGCCTTCCCGCGCCCCCACCGCAGGGCCGGCGCACCTTCCGCTTCTGCCCCTCCAGCCCCCGGGACCACTCCATGACCACCGACCGCGGCGGCGACGTCCGCCTCTCCGGGATCAGCAAGACCTACGGCATGTTCACCGCCGTCCATCCGCTCGACCTGACCGTGCCCGAAGGGTCGTTCTTCGCCCTGCTCGGCGCCTCCGGCTGCGGCAAGACCACGACGCTCCGCATGATCGCCGGCCTGGAGGAGCCCACCACCGGCTCCGTCCTGCTCGGGGAGCGCGACGTGACGGGGCTCCCCCCGTACAAGCGCCCCGTCAACACCGTCTTCCAGAGCTACGCCCTCTTCCCGCACCTCGACGTGTTCGAGAACGTCGCGTTCGGGCTGCGGCGGCGCGGCGTCAAATCGGTACGCGGGCAGGTCGGCGACATGCTCGACCTGGTCGAACTCGGCGACTTCGCCCGGCGCAAGCCCCATCAGCTCTCCGGCGGCCAGCAGCAGCGCGTCGCGGTCGCCCGGGCCCTCATCAACCACCCCCAGGTGCTCCTCCTCGACGAGCCCCTCGGCGCGCTCGACCTCAAGCTCCGCCGCCAGATGCAGCTCGAACTCAAGCGCATCCAGACCGAGGTCGGCATCACCTTCGTCCACGTCACCCACGACCAGGAGGAGGCCATGACCATGGCCGACCAGGTCGCGGTCATGAACGGCGGCCGCGTCGAACAGCTCGGCGCCCCCACCGACCTCTACGAGACCCCGCGGACCACCTTCGTCGCCAACTTCCTCGGCACCTCCAACCTGGTCCCCGCCCGCTTCGACGGCCGCAGCGGCGACGACCTCCTCCTCCGCGCCGGCGACGCGCCCCTCACCCTGCCCACCGCACGCAACGGCGCCGCCGCCACGACCGGCCCCGTCCTGCTCGGCATACGCCCCGAGAAGGTCTCCCTCGTCCCCGCCACGGACGCCGCGTCCGTCCCCGACGGCCGCAACCGGCTCACCGGCAGCGTCCGCGCCACCAGCTTCATCGGCGTCTCCACCCAGTACGTGATCGACAGTCCCGTCTGCGCGGGCTTCGAGGTCTACGTCCAGAACGTCGAACGCGACACCCGCCTCGTCCCCGGCGCCGACGTGGTCCTGCACTGGAACCCGGCGCACTCCTTCGGCCTCGACGCCACCCAGGACATCGACGCCGGCAGCGCCTCGGTGGAGGAGGACGCCGCCGCATGACCACCACCCTGACCAAGCCGCCCGGCGCCGCGCCCGCCGCCCCGCCGCCGCCCCGTCCGCGCAAGCCGCGCGGCCGCTTCACCCCGTACTGGCTGCTGCTGCCGGGCATCCTCTGGCTGCTCGTGTTCTTCGCGCTGCCGATGGTCTACCAGGCGTCGACCTCGGTGCAGACCGGGTCCCTGGAGGACGGCTTCCAGGTGACCTGGCACTTCGCCACGTACTGGGAGGCACTGGCCGAATACTGGCCCCAGTTCCTGCGCTCAGTGCTGTACGCGGGCGCGGCCACCGTGCTCTGCCTGGCGCTGGGGTATCCGCTGGCGTACCTCATCGCGTTCCGCGCGGGACGCTGGCGCGGGGTGGTGCTGATCCTGGTGATCGCGCCCTTCTTCACCAGCTTCCTGATCCGCACGCTCGCCTGGAAGACCATCCTGTCCGACGGCGGCCCCGTCGTGTCGGTGCTCAACAGCCTGCACGTCCTCGACGTCACCAGCTGGCTCGGCCTCACCCAGGGCGACCGCCTCCTCGCCACCCCGCTCGCCGTCATCTGCGGCCTGACGTACAACTTCCTGCCGTTCATGATCCTGCCGCTGTACACCTCGCTGGAGCGGATCGACGGGCGGCTGCACGCGGCGGCGGGGGACCTGTACGCCAACCCGTTCACGACGTTCCGGAAGGTGACGTTCCCCCTGTCGATGCCCGGGGTGGTCTCCGGGACGCTGCTGACCTTCATCCCGGCCAGCGGCGACTACGTCAACGCGGACCTGCTCGGTTCCACCGACACGCGCATGATCGGCAACGTCATCCAGACACAGTTCCTGCGCATCCTCGACTACCCGACCGCCGCCGCGCTCTCCTTCATCCTCATGGCGGCGATCCTCTTCATCGTCACCTTCTACATCCGCAAGTCCGGGACGGAGGATCTGGTCTGATGAGCTGGCTGCGCCGCAACCTCGTCGTCATCGCGGGCCTCATCACGCTCGCCTTTCTGATCCTGCCCAACCTCGTCGTGCTCGTCTTCTCGTTCAACAAGCCCAAGGGCCGGTTCAACTACGCCTGGCAGGAGTTCTCCCTCGACGCGTGGCGCGATCCGTGCGGCGTCGCCGACCTGTGCGGCTCCCTCGCCCTCAGCCTCCAGATCGCCGCCTGGGCGACGCTGGGTGCCACGGTGCTGGGCGTCATGGTGGCGTTCGCGCTGGTCCGCTACCGGTTCCGGGCGCGTTCCACGGTGAGCGCGCTGATCTTCCTGCCGATGGCGATGCCGGAGGTCGTGATGGCGGCCTCGCTACTCACCCTCTTCCTCAACATGGGGGTGCAGCTCGGCTTCTGGACGATCCTCATCGCCCACATCATGTTCTGCCTCAGTTTCGTCGTCACCGCCGTGAAGGCCCGCGTCATGTCGATGGACCCGCGCCTGGAGCAGGCCGCCCAGGACCTCTACGCCGGGCCGGTGCAGACCTTCCTGCGCGTCACGCTGCCCATCGCCGCCCCCGGCATCGCGGCCGGCGCCCTGCTCGCCTTCGCCCTCTCCTTCGACGACTTCATCATCACCAACTTCAATGCCGGTTCCACGGTCACCTTCCCCATGTACGTGTGGGGCTCGGCGCAACGTGGGACGCCCGTCCAGATCAACGTGATCGGCACCGCCATGTTCGCGGTCGCCATCCTCCTCGTCCTCGCCGGGATGCTCATCGGCAACCGGCGCAAGAAGCAGGCCCGGTGAACGGCGCGGAGCGCCCCGTACGGCGCGGCATACGCCGCGCGGTAAGGGACGCTCCGCGGCGTCACCTCGTACCACGCACGCATCGCAAGGGAGTTGACATCATGGCCGCACGCGCCATGACCAGCACGTCCGCCGCCCTGTCGGACGCCTCGCCGATCCCCTACTGGCTCGACGACCCGGGGCGACCCGCTCCCGAGCCCGGCCTCACCGGGGACGCGACCTGCGACCTCCTGGTCGTGGGCGGTGGCTACAGCGGACTGTGGACGGCACTCCTCGCCAAGGAACGCGACCCCGGCCGCGACGTACTCCTCCTGGAGGGGCGCGAGGTCGGCTGGGCGGCGTCGGGCCGCAACGGCGGATTCTGCGCCGCCTCCCTCACCCACGGCACCGCCAACGGCCTCTCCCGGTGGCCCGACGAGATGCCGCTCCTCGAAGAACTCGGCGCCCGCAACCTCGACGCCATCGAGTCCGCCGTCCACCGCTACGGCATCGACTGCGCCTTCGAACGCACCGGGGAGATCTCGGTCGCCACCCGGCCCCACCACGTCACCGAGCTGCGCGAACTGTACGAGGAGATGGACGCCGCGGGCCTCGCCGCCGGCTCCGAACTGCTCGACGAGGACGCGCTGCGTGCTCACGTGAACTCGCCGATCTTCCTCGGCGGGCTCTGGGACCGTGACGGCGTCGCCCTCGTCGATCCGGCGAAGCTCGCCTGGGGCCTGAAGGCCGCCTGCCTCTCGCTCGGCGTACGCATCCACGAGAACACCCCCGCCACGTCGCTCACGCGGAGCGGGGCGGGGATGGCGGTGCGCACCCTGCGGGGAGGCACGGTGCGCTGCGCCCAGGTCGCCCTCGGCACCAACGTCTTCCCCTCCCTCGTCCGCCGCACCCGCCCCCTCACCGTGCCGGTCTACGACTACGCGCTGATGACCGAACCGCTCAGCGCCGAACAGCTCGCCGCCATCGGCTGGCACAACCGGCAGGGCCTGGGCGACAGCGCCAACCAGTTCCACTACTTCCGGCTCTCCTCCGACAACCGCATCCTCTGGGGCGGCTACGACGCGGTCTATCCCTACGGCGGGAAGGTCAGCGCCGCCCTGGACCAGCGGCCCGAGACCTTCGACCGGCTGGCCGGCCACTTCTTCGCCTGCTTCCCGCAGTTGGAGGGGGTGCGCTTCACCCACGCCTGGGGCGGGGCGATCGACACCTGCTCCCGCTTCTCCGCGTTCTTCGGCACCGCGCACGGCGGCCGCGTCGCGTACGCCGCGGGGTACACGGGGCTCGGGGTCGGGGCGACCCGCTTCGGCGCCGACGTGATGCTGGACCTGCTGAGCGGCGAGGAGACCGAACGGACCGCCTTGGAGATGGTCCGCACCAAGCCGCTGCCCTTCCCGCCGGAGCCCTTCGCCTGGACGGGCGTGGCCCTGACCAAGTGGTCCCTGGCCCGCGCCGACGAACGGGGCGGCCACCGGAACCTCTGGCTGCGCACGATGGACCGGATGGGGATGGGGTTCGACAGCTGAAACGGGGCGGGGCGGGGCGGCCCGGACGGGCGAGCGGGCGGGGGTGCTGTCAGTAGGTGGCACCGTCGCGGCGCGGACCTTACGGCGGGCGCACGGGGTGTAAGTGGCCACGTCGCGGCGTAGGTGTTACGCGGCGTACGGGGCAGTAAGGGTCAGCATCGCGGCGTAGCCCTTATCCGCCCCGGTCGCCGAGGTGTCGCACCGACCCGCGCCGCCCTGCCGCGCACGGTGCCTTCGTTCCGCCCCGCCCATGTGACCCGGCTCACGGGGAATCCCCCGCCGAATCCGCGTAATGCCCGCCGCGTGAACAGCTCTCCACTGATGACGGAATGTCCAACAGTGGAGAGGGAGCGTCATGACGGAGTTCCAGACCAGGGCGGCTGCCGAGTGGTTGCTGTCGGCGGCGCCCGACCCGGCCGAGGGCCGACGGCAGTGGGGGCGTGGCCCGCAAGGGATGGTTCTGCTGCCCGCGGGGGTCAAGTGGGACGTGCTGATCCTTCCGGGGGCGCTGGGGCACCCCACCCTCGACGTGCTGAGCCGCTGCGCCGGCCGGCCCGGCCCCGTGCTCTCGGGGGCGGGCGGGGCGCGGCTCGGCTTCTTCGTGCCGCCGGGTACCGCGTCGCGCTGGCTCGGCACGGGTGTCCGTGCGGTAGGGCGTGGCACGTGGATCGTGGTGCCGCACCCGGGGCGGGCCGCCGGGGTGGTGAGCTGGCTGGTCCGCCCGGACGGTTCCGGCACGCTCAACGATCCTGGGCTGCTGGAACTCGCCATGCACGAGGCCGTGGCGGGCGAGGGCTGGGGGCGGTCCGGTGGATGGTGAACCGGGGGAGCGGGGGAGGCGCGACGGGCGAGGTGACCTGGCACGTCCCGCGGTGCGCCGGTGTGGGTCGGCCTTGGTGAGGGCCTCGCCCGGGCGTCAGAGGTCTTGACAACCCGATTGGTCTGGACCAAGTTGTGCGGCAAGTTGTCGTACCGTCACGCGCTCCTTCCCTCCCCCCCCCACAACCGGAGAATGCCGTGAACCGTCGATCTCTCTCGTCCTGGACGTCCCGGCGCTCGCGACGTGGCCGCGTCCGCTGCGCGGCCGCCGCTGCCGTCGCGGTCTGCGCGCTGGCCGCCACCGCTGTCGCGCCGCACGCCGCGGCCGACGCGCCGCCCGCCTCGCGCACTGCGGAACTGCCCGAACACGCCCTCGTCGGCTACCTGCACACCAGCTTCGCCAACGGGTCCGGCTACACCCGGCTCGCCGACGTGCCCGACAGCTGGGACATCATTGACCTCGCCTTCGGCGAGCCCACCTCGGTCACCTCCGGCGACATCCGCTTCAGTCTGTGCCCGCCGGCCGAATGCCCCGGAGTCGAGTCCGAGGCCGAGTTCAAAGCCGCGGTGAAGGCGAAGCAGCAGGCCGGGAAGAAGGTGCTGATCTCCATCGGCGGCCAGAACGGACAGGTCCGGCTCACCACACCCCAGGCCCGCGACACCTTCGTCGACTCCGTCAGCTCCATCATCGACACCTACGGCCTCGACGGCCTCGACATCGACTTCGAGGGGCACTCCCTCTCCCTGGACGACGGCGACACCGACTTCGAGAACCCCACCACGCCGGTGATCGTCCACCTCATCTCCGCCCTGCGCACCTGAAGGAGCGTTACGGCGACGACTTCACGCTCACCATGGCCCCCGAGACGTTCTTCGTCCAGCTCGGCCACCAGTACTACGGGTCCGGGCCGTGGGGCGGACAGGACCCCCGGGCCGGTGCCTACCTGCCCGTCATCCACGCGCTCCGCGACGACCTGACCCTGCTGCACGTCCAGGACTACAACTCGGGACCGATCATGGGGCTGGACGGCCAGTACCACACCATGGGCGGCGCGGACTTCCACGTGGCCATGACGGACATGCTGCTCACCGGCTTCCCGGTCGCCGGTGACCCCGACAAGGTCTTCCCCGCGCTCCGGCCGGAACAGGTGGCGATCGGCATGCCGGCGACGCCGCAGGCGGGCAACGGCCACGTACCGCCCGCCGAGGTGGAGAAGGCGCTCGACTGCCTCACCAAGGGATCGGCCTGCGGCCCGTACACGCCGCACGGCACCTGGCCCGCGCTGCGCGGCCTGATGGCCTGGTCCGTCAACTGGGACCGCTACGGAGGCGACGAATTCGCGGGCACCTTCGACCGGTACTTCGGCTGATCCTGGGCTGCCCCGCTCCGGCACCGGGACGTGGCGAGGCTCGCCCCGTACGGGGCGGCGGCACGCGGCGGTCGACGGCGCGGCACGGGGCCCCGTACGGGGCGCGCGACCTGCGGTTTCTCGTATGCGACGGGGCGCGCCCCGTCGCACCGGGCCGCCCCGTGTCACGGGGCCTGCGCGCCGCCCCGACGCCGCAACAGCACCCGCGCCACCGTCACGGCGCCCCACAGCAGGAACACCCCGAGCGCCCAGCTCGCCACGACATCCAGCGGCCAGTGGTACCCCCGGCGCACCAGGCCGTAACCCACGGCGGCGTTGAACACCACGCAGAGGCCGACCAGCCACCACCACACACGCGGGGCGGCCGAGGCACCCCGTAGCAGGAGCACGCACGCCCCGAAGGCGACGCAGGCGGTGGCCGCGTGCCCCGAGGGGAAGAACCCGGAGCCGCCCATCACCGGCGGCCCCGGACGGTCCGTCAGCACCTTGACCAGGCTCACCAGCGGCGGGACCAGGGCCATCGCGAGCCCGGTCGTCAGCGGCAGCGCCCACCAGTACGGGGCGCCGCCGCGCCGTCTCGCGGCCCACCACTGCCACACGATGAGGGCTGCCAGCAGTACCGGCCCGACGAGCATGCCCCCGGCGTCGGCGAGGAACTCGGCCAGGCCCTCCGGGAAAGCGCTGTTCCGGATCTGGTGTCCCAGGCGTTCGTCGGCCGCGAGTACCGGTCCGCGCGTGACCACCTGCCAGGTGCAGAGGGCGAAGACCACCACGCACGCGACCGGGGCCGCCCAGGCGGTGCGCCACGAGCGGGGCGGAGGAGGAAGAGGAGGAGTCGGCCGACCCGGAACAGGGGGGGAGGTTCCGAGGCGGCCGACCAGACCGGTGGGCCGCGCGCCCCGGGGGGTGTGGGGCGGGCGGCGGTCCGATCCATGAGGAGTTCCGGAGCGCGAGACCCCGGTGTGCGCGAAGGCACGGCCGGAACGGTGCTGAACGCGCCCCGTCCCGAAATCGCCCGCAGAGCCCTGCGGGCGGGGTGTTTCTCTCATCTGCGCTCAACCTACGGCAGCGGCCCGGCGGCCGACAGGGTCAGAAGGAGGCCGACATCGCCCCCGCACACCTTCTTCACAGGCTCCGACGTGCGGGGACGGCCGGCTCCGGCCTCAGAGGGCCGCGAACGCCGCTTCCAGGACGTCCAGGCCGTCGGTGAGCAGCTCCTCGCCGATCACCAGCGGGGGCAGGAACCGCACCACGTTGCTGTAGGTGCCGGTGGTGAGGACGAGGACGCCCTCCGCGTGGCAGGCCTTCGCGATCTGGGCCGTGGCCTTGGGGTTCGGCTCCTTCGTGCCGGACTTCACCAGCTCGATGGCGATCATCGCGCCACGGCCGCGGACGTCACCGATGATGTCGAACTTCTCCTGCATCGCGGTCAGCCGCGGCTTCATGACCTCCTCGATGCGCTTCGCCTTGGCGTTGAGGTCCAGCTCGCGCATGGTCTCGATGGCGCCGAGCGCACCGGCGCAGGCCACCGGGTTGCCGCCGTAGGTGCCGCCCAGGCCGCCCGAGTGCGCCGCGTCCATGATCTCCGCGCGCCCCGTCACGGCGGACAGCGGCAGGCCGCCCGCGATGCCCTTGGCGGTGGTGATCAGGTCCGGGACGATGCCCTCGTCCTCGCAGGCGAACCACTGGCCGGTGCGGCAGAAGCCGGACTGGATCTCGTCGGCGACGAAGACGATGCCGTTGTCGGAGGCGAACTGCCGGATGGCGGGCAGGAAGCCCTTGGCCGGCTCGATGAACCCGCCCTCGCCGAGCACCGGCTCGATGATGATCGCCGCGACGTTCTCCGCGCCGATCTGCTTGTTGATCTGGTCGATGGCCTGCGCGGAAGCCTCGGCGCCGGCGTTCTCGGCACCGGTCGGCCAGCGGTAGCCGTAGGCGACCGGCACCCGGTACACCTCCGGGGCGAACGGCCCGAAGCCCTGCTTGTACGGCATGTTCTTCGAGGTCAGCGCCATCGTGAGGTTGGTGCGGCCGTGGTAGCCGTGGTCGAAGACGACGACCGCGGTGCGCTTGGTGTAGGCGCGGGCGATCTTCACCGCGTTCTCCACCGCCTCGGCGCCGGAGTTGAACAGCGCCGACTTCTTGGCGTGGTCCCCGGGCGTCAGCTCGGCGAGCTGCTCGGCCACCTCCACGTACCCCTCGTACGGGGTCACCATGAAACAGGTGTGGGTGAAGTCGGCGAGCTGCGCCGAGGCCCGGCGGACCACGGCCTCGGCCGAGGCGCCCACCGTGGTCACGGCGATGCCGGAGCCGAAGTCGATGAACCGGTTGCCGTCGACGTCCTCGACGATGCCACCGTCGGCGCGCGCCGCGAAGACCGGCATGACCGACCCCACGCCCGCCGCGACGGAGGCGGTACGCCGCGACTGGAGCTCCTGCGACTTCGGACCGGGGATGGCAGTGACGACGCGGCGCTCCTGCGGGAGGGTGCTCATAAGGGCTCCTGGAGGGTCGGGCGCTTCCGAAGTCAGCGCGGGGTCTGGATTCCGAAGCTTTCGATGGCTTTGTTCGCAGGCTAGGGGTGCGCACCGGGCGGGGGCATGCTCCGATCGGGAGAAGTGCGCACGTGTCGTTGTCCGCCGAGGACAGTGGCGGGCGGCGACCCGGCAAGAAGCGCCGGGCGGACGCGGCGGGCGGTCGGTGGAGGCGGGCGCTCCGCGTCGCCGCGCCGCGCGCCCCGACGCCCCGTCCGCTCCGCCGCGCACCGCCCCGCACACGCCCCGTAGGCCGCCCCGCGCCCCGGGTGTTTCCGCAGGTCGCGCGCACAGTACGGGGCGACGGGGCGGCGGGGCAGTAGATTGGCGCCCGGGACTGACGGACCGGCAGGCCAGGGGGCAGGACGGATGGACAACGACGGCAGGCACGAGACGCGCGGCACCCAGGGGCCGCCTCCCCCTGACGCCCCGGGATGGCCCCCTTCCGTACCGCCCCCGGCCGCGCCTCCGACCCCGGCGACTCCGCCGCTGCCGTCCGCCCCGCCGCCACGCGACGGAGGCGGGGCAGCAGGGCCCCCTCGCCGGTCCGCGCCGCCGCCCCGTCCGCCCGCCGCCCCCGAAGCGGTGCCGCCGCGCCCCGTCGGAGCCCCGCCCGGCGCCGCGCCCCCCGACGGGGCCTCCTTCGTCGCCTGGCTGCGAACCGAGCGGCCCGCCGCGGGGCCGGGAATCTGGCGGTACGGGCACACGCCCCGGCCCGAGGTGGAGCCCGAGCCGACCCCGGGGCGCCAGCTCATCAGCGGGGCGCTGATCGCCCTCCTGGTCGGCTGGCTCGTCTGGTCCCTGCTGTGGAACGGCTACCTGGGCAGCTGGTGGCTCCTCCCGCTGGAACTGCTCACCCCGGCCTCCTGGCGATTCGGGGACCGCATCACGAGCGCGTTCGTCTACTACCCCTACTACGGGCTCATCGCCGCCGGCATCCTCACCGTCGTCGCCCGCCTCGGCCGGTGGGCGGAGGTCTGGCGCCGCTACGGGCTCCCCGCGTGGCGCCGTGCCGTTCCGGCCACCCCCTCGGGGCCCCCGGCGCCCGAGGAGGACCCCGCCCAGTGGCCCCAGCTCCGTGCCGGCGGGGCCCCCGAGGCGGCGGAGCGCCTGGCCGCCGAGACCGGGGCCGGTGTCATGCGCGACGTCGACCATGCCCGCATCACCCGGGCGTGGCAGGCGGTCCGGGCGGGGCGGCGTTCCGCGGAGGAGTTCACCCGTGCCGTCCTGGCCGACGGGGCGGGAGCCTGCGGCCATCCGTCCGGAGCCCGCGACCTCCCCGGGCGCTCCGCCGAGCACGACCTCGTCACCGGTCAGGTCCGGCTGGGCGAGATCGGTGACACGCCGCGCAATCCGTACGCCTTCCGCGGCGTCGGCCTGGCCCTCGGGCCCGAGCTGCTCGGTACGTCCTTGCTGGCCGTGGGCCCCGTCGGGGCGGGCAAGTCGGTGCGCCTGGTCCGCCCCGTCGTCGAGAACCTCTGCCTGCTGGCGCTGGCCGGCCGTGCCGCCGTTGTCGTCGTCTCCGCCGCCGGTTCGCCCGGCGCGGGGTCGGCCGAGCAGTACGACGTCGTGGTCCGCCCCGGTCATCCCGACTCCGTCTACGACCTCGATCTGTACGGCGGCACCTCCGACCCCGACGAGGCCGCCGCCGTTCTCGCCGAGGCGCTCGTGGGCGACCTCGCCGACCCGCACACGGGGGGTGACACGCGGCGCTCGACCACGGTGCTCGCCCAGTTGATCGGGCCGTACGCCGCCGTGCACGGCCGCTTCCCGTCCGTCCCGGAGCTGCGGGAACTCCTCGACGGGGGGCCCGCCCCGCTGAGCGCCCTCCGTAAGGATCTGGAGGATCTCGGCGAGACCGCGATGGTCCGCGAGCTGGATGCCCGGACGCGCCAGGCGGGCAGTCCGCACGATCCCGGGCCGGTGCTCGCCGACCGCATCGCCCTGCTGGACCGTCCCGCGTTCGCGGAGTTCTTCGACACCAGCGGCCGCACCCGGCCGTTCTCCCTGCGCGCCGTGGACCACCCCGTGCGGGTCCGTATCGACCTGCCCGAGCGCGGCCACGCCGACGCGTCGCGCATCCTGGCCCGCCTCGTCCTCGCCCAGTTCACCGAGAGCGTCGCGGCGCGTGAGGACCGTTCGCTCTTCGCCTGCCTGGTCCTGGACGATGCCACCGGCGTCGTGACGCCGCAGACGGTGCGCAGCCTGCAGCGGCTGCGCTCGGCCAACGCCGGCGCCGTGCTGACCCTCCGCACCCTCGAGGAGGTGCCGCGTACGCTGCGCGGTCCGCTGCTGGGCGCCGTCGGCTGCCGCGTGGCGCTCTCCGGGCTCACCCCCTGGGACGGCCAGGACTTCGCCGAGGTGTGGGGCAAGGAGTGGACGGAGGCCCGCGACGTCACCGACCGCCAGATCGTCGCCGACGAACCCCTGACCAAGGCCGCCCATTTCGTCCGCCGCGTCATCACCGGCAAGGCGCCCACCGCCCAGTCCGTGACCGTGCGCCAGGTCGAACGCGAACGCTGGTCCGCCTCCGAGCTGGCCCACGCCGTCCCGCCCGGCCACGCCGTCCTGTCCTTGACGAACGTACGAGGGGAGTACGCCCCGCCGCTCCTGGTCGACCTGCGGAAGTGAGCCGTACGGGGGCGCGGGCCGCGTTCTACGGTGAGGCAGAATCGAGGGTGGCGCTTCATACGCCGCGTCCAAGATCGTCCCGGTCCCTCGTCGGCCCCGCCGTCACCTGAAGGACATATGCCTCCCACGCTCGCCTCCCTCGTCCACCACTCCGCGCTCAAACTCACGGTGCGCGCCGGTGAGGAACGCCTGGCCACCCCGGTGCGCTGGGCCCACGCGAGCGAGCTGGCCGACCCGGTGCCGTACATGGAGGGCGGCGAGCTGCTGCTGATCACGGCGCTCAAGCTGGACGCCGAGGACCCGGAGGCGATGCGGCGGTACGTACGGCGGCTCGGCCAGGCGGGGGTCGCGGGGCTCGGCTTCGCCGTCGGCGTCCACTACGCGACGATCCCGGACGCCCTGGTGGACGCCGCCGCAGAGGAGGGGCTGCCGCTTCTGGAGGTGCCGCGCCGCACCCCGTTCCTCGCGATCAGCAAGGCGGTGTCGGCGGCGATCTCGGCCGAGCAGTACCAGGCGGTCACCGCCGGGTTCGCCGCGCAGCGCGACCTCACCAAGCAGGCCCTCGGTGGCGGCCCCGCCGGGCTGCTGGCGGCCCTCGCTGGGCAGGTCGACGGCTGGGCGGCGCTGTACGACGCCACCGGCGCCGTCGTCGCCGCGGCCCCGGAGTGGGCGGCCCGCCGCGCCGCGCGGCTCACTCCCGAGGTCGAGCGGCTGCACGCGCGGACGCCGCCCGCGAGCCTCGTCGTCGGCGGCGAGGCCGACCGGGTCGAACTGCACACCCTGGGTACCTCCCGGCGCCCCCGTGCCGCGCTGGCCGTCGGCACCGGGGCGCCGCTGGGCACGGCGGAGCGGTACGCGGTGCACTCCGCCATCGCCCTGCTGACCCTCACCACCGAGCGGTCGCGCTCCCTCCACGAGGCGGAACAGCGGGTCGGCGCCGCGGTCCTCCGCATGCTCCTCGCGGGCGAGCCGGAGCACGCGCGCACCGCCGCCGGCAGCCTCTACGGGGATCTTCTCGACGCCCCGTACCGGCTGATCATCGCCGAGGCGGCCTCCGCCACCGCCGCCCGCGCCCACGCCGACGGGCGCACCGCGCCGCACGGGGCGCCGCGCCCCGTTGACGCTCCGCGCCCCGACGACGCTCCGCGCCCCGTGGCGGGGGAGCGCGCCGTCGCGGCGCCGGTGCGGGCGGGGGAGCCCCCGGCCGGTCCGCTCGCCGCGCTGGCCGAGCACGTGGAGGCGGCGGCGGCCCGGGCCGGGGAGGCGCTCCTCGTCGTCCCGGACGGTGAGCGGCTCGTCCTGCTGACCGCCGACGGCGGCGCCGCGGCGCGCGCCTGCGTCGGGTACGCGGCCGCAGTGGACCAGGCCCGCACCACCGGGCAGGCCCTCGCCGGCCGTACCGACGAGCCGGTCATGGGGCTCTCCGCCCCGGCCGGCCCCATCGCGGCCGCCACCGCCTACCGCCAGGCCGAGCAGGCGCTCTCGGTGGCCCGGCGGCGGGGCCGCGCCCTGGTGGAGCACGAGGAGGTGGCCACCGGCTCCGTGGTGCAGCTGCTCTCCGACGACGCCGTCCGCGCCTTCGCCGACGGGCTGCTCAGGGCGTTGCGCGAACACGACGCGACGGGCCGCGGCGACCTCGTCGCCTCGCTGCGCGCCTGGCTCTCCCGTCACGGCCAGTGGGACGCCGCCGCGGCTGAGCTGGGCGTGCACCGGCACACGCTGCGGTACCGCATGCGCCGGGTGGAGGAGATCCTCGGCCGCTCGCTGGACGACCCCGACGTGCGGATGGAGCTGTGGCTCGCGCTGAAAGCGACCAGCGGCACGGAGTGACGGGGCGGCCGTCCCGCCCCGTACGGTGCGGGAACGGGGCGGCGGCCCCGGACGGCGCGGCGCCCCGTGCGGCCCCGTAGCCGCTCGTACCCGCCCCGTCGCGGCGCACGGCGCTGCCTGCCCGCCGCCGTTCCGGAGCCCGCCGCGCGGCCCCGCACTGCCAATCCGGAGTGGCGCCGCCCACGACTCATCCGGCCCGGACAAACGACGCTGCGCACCGGCGCCCCTACGGTGGGCTCAGACACCGTTCCCGGTGTGCGGCGGCCACGCCGCGGGGCTGTGCGGCGTACCGCACCGGCCGGCCACCGGGACGGCCCTGGACCACCCACCGACTGCGGAAGGGCCGGAAATCTGATGACTTCCCCTCACGCCTTCTGGCTCGCCGGCCGCCAGGCCGCCGGCGACACCACCTTCGACGTGACCAACCCCTGGGACGGCCGGCTCGTCGGCACCGTCGCCGTGCCGACCGAGGAGCAGGTGGAGGAGGCGGTCGCCGCCGCCCACGCCGTCCGCGAGGAGTTCGCCGCCACGCCCGCGCACGTCCGCGCCGCCGCGCTGGACCACGTCGCGCGCCGCCTCGTCGAGCGCACCGAGGAGATCGCGCAGCTGATCTCCGCCGAGAACGGCAAGCCCGTCAAGTGGGCGCGGGGCGAGGTCGGCCGGGCCATCTCCGTCTTCCGCCTCGCCACCGAGGAGGCCCGCCGGTTCAACGGCGGCGACGCGCAGCGCCTCGACACGGACGCGGGCGGCACCGGGCGGCTCGCGCTGACCCGCCGCTTCCCGCGCGGCGCCGTGCTGGGCATCGCGCCGTTCAACTTCCCGCTGAACCTGAGCGCGCACAAGGTCGCCCCCGCCATCGCCGTGGGCGCCCCGATCATCCTCAAGCCCGCCCCGGCCACGCCGCTCTCCTCGCTGATCCTCGGCGAGCTGCTGGCCGAGACCGACCTGCCGGTCGGCTCCTGGTCGGTGCTGACCGTGCCCAACGACCGCATGCCCGCCCTCGTCCAGGACGAGCGGCTGCCGGTGATCTCGTTCACCGGCTCCGGCCCCGTCGGCTTCTCGATCCTGGAGTCGGTGCCGCGCAAGCACGTCACCCTCGAACTGGGCGGCAACGGCGCGGCGGTCGTCCTCGGCGACTACGCCTCCGACGCCGACCTCGACTGGGCCGCCTCCCGGATCGCCACCTTCGGCAACTACCAGGCCGGCCAGTCCTGCATCTCCGTGCAGCGGGTGATCGCCGACGCCTCGCTGTACGAGCGCCTGGTGCCGAAGATCGTCGCCGCGGTGGAGAGCCAGGTCACCGGCGACCCCTCCGACCCGGCCACCGACGTCGGCCCGCTGGTGAGCGAGGCCGCGGCCCAGCGCCTCGAATCCTGGGTCGACGAGGCGGTCAAGGGCGGCGCGACGCTGCTCACCGGCGGTACGCGGGACGGGGCCACCTACGCCCCGACGGTCCTCGCCGATCTGCCGGACGACGCCACGCTCTCCTGCGAGGAGGCGTTCGGCCCGGTGCTCTCGGTGCAGCGCGCCGACAGCGAGGAGGCCGCCTTCGCCGCCGTCAACGACTCCAAGTACGGCCTCCAGGCCGGCGTCTTCACCCACGACCTCCAGGCCGCCTTCCGGGCCCACCGGGCCCTCGAGGTCGGCGGCGTCATCATCGGCGATGTGCCCTCCTACCGCGCCGACCAGATGCCGTACGGCGGAGTGAAGGAGTCCGGCGTCGGCCGGGAAGGCGTCGCCTACGCCATGGACGACTACACCTACGAGCGGGTCATGGTCCTCACCGGGCTGGACCTCTGACCGGACCGGGCACCTCCTGCGGGGCCGGGCGCCTGGTTGCGCTCGGCCCCGCAGGTGTACGTGGGTGCGGTACGCCGCGCAGCCCCGGCGCTCCGCGCAGGCGCTCTGCCCCGCCGGAGTCCGTCCCCGTAGGCTGCCGGGCACCATGACGCAGAAACCGCCTCCGGCCCGCCGCACGGTGCCCCGCCGCCCCGCTCCGGGCCCCCCCGGTGCCGTGCGCGCGGAGAGCACGGGGCGCCCGCCGGGCCGCACCGACGCCCCCGGCGTGCGCCGGCTCAACCTGAGCCGGGTGGCGCGGGCCGTGCACGACGAGGCGGAGATCACCCGCGCCGCGGTGGCCGAACGGCTCGGGCTGACCAGGGCGGCCGTCTCGTCCCTCGTGGACCAGCTGATGGCGGCTGGGTTCGTCGCGGAGTCAGGCAAGACGTTCAGCGGCCAGGCGGGGCGGCCGGGCACCGCCCTGACCATGGCCCGGACCGGCCACGCCGGACTGGGCGTCAGCGTCGACGTGGACGCGCTCACCGTCTGCCTCGTCGACCTGGCCGGTACGGAGCGGCTGCGCCTTACCGAGGCCGGGCGGCACGCCGGGGCGGACCCCCGCGCCGTGCTGCGCGACGCGGCGCTGCTAACGGGGCGCGCCCTGCGCACGGCGGCGCGGGTGGGGCTGGCGCCCGCCGGGGTCGACCTCGCCCTGCCCGGCCTCGTCGCCGAGGGCGTCGTCCGCCAGGCGCCGAACCTGGGATGGAACGCGGTGCCCGCCGCGGAACTGTTCGCCCAGTCCCTGCGCGACGACGGGGCGCAGCTGCCGGTCGGCTCCGACAACGAGGCCAACTCCGCCGCCCTCGCCCAGCTCTGGGCGGGCGCCCCCGGCGGAGCGCGCACCTTCGTCTACCTGAGCGGCGACATCGGCGTCGGCGGCGCCGTCGTCCTGGACGGGGAACTGCTGCGCGGCGCGCACGGCTTCGCCGGCGAGATCGGCCACCTGGTCGTCGACCCGAACGGCCCCGACTGCCGCTGCGGCTCACGCGGCTGCCTGGAGCGGTACGCCGGCCAGGACGCCCTGCTCCAGGCGGCGGGCATGGACCCTGGGGACACCATCGCGGTACTGGCGCGCCGCGTCGCCGGCAGCTCCGGGGCGCCGGAGGCACGGCGCGCCCGGGACGCCGTCGAGCAGGCGGGCGCCATGCTCGGAATCGCCCTGTCCGGCGCGGTCAACCTCCTCGACCCCGAGACGGTCGTCCTCGGCGGCTTCTACCGGGAACTCGCCGACCGCCTCGCCCCCGCCGCCGAACGCGAGCTGCAACGCCGCGTCGTCTCCGGCCTCTGGGGCGCCGGCAGCGGCCGCCTCAGCACCGCCTCACCCGCCGGCGACGCCGCCCGCGGCGCGGCGGGCCAGGTCCTGCGCCGCGTCCTCGCGGACCCTTTGGCGTACGGCGGGACAGCCTCCGTCCCGTAGCGAGAAACCGCAGGTCGCATGCGACGTACGGGGCGCAGACGGGGCGCGCGTCGCGCGCCCCGTCGGACGCCTTCGCGGGCCGGGAACGGGGCATCGCCTGTGCTTCGTACGGGGCGCGCCCGCACCGGAGTGTCCGCCGCGTCGGGCCATACGGGGCGCGCTAGGCCAGGGTGTTCTCTGACCCCGACTCACCTTCTCGCCGGCTTCGTCATCGGCTCCGCCTCACCATGGCCCCGCAGAATGCCCCGTCGCCCCGTCGCCCCGTCGCCCCGTCGCCCCGTCGCCCCGTCGCCCCGTCGCGCAAAACCGCAGGTCGCACGCGCCGTACGGGGCGCGCACGGTACCCGGCGGCCGCCCCGCACCGTGCCGGATCCTTGACTACATCGGCGCCGAGCCACGGACCGCCAGCCGCACCTCTGAGCCTCGCCCCATCTCCTGCTGCGCGCTCAGCCCCTCGGCCCCCTGACGTCCGCCCTGCCCCACCTGGAGCCCCACCCCGCCCGTCCCCCCTCCGCCGCCACCTCGTCAC
>NZ_JOII01000018.1 GCF_000719955.1 Streptomyces albidoflavus | reverse complement strand
CAACGCCGCACCCAACGACTTCACCACCACCGACACCACCCCCTCCCCCGGCACAAACCCATCCGCACCCGCATCGAACGCCCGCACCACACCCGAGGGGGAGAACGAGCGGAGCCGTGAGCCGAGCTGGAAGTACTGGGGGGACATCCCCATGTGGACGCCGGCGACGACGGCCTGCTCGCACTCCCCGGCGCGAATGGACCGCACCGCCTGGTGCAACGCCACCAACGACGACGAGCACAACGTGTCCACCGTCATGCTCGGACCCCGCAGATCCAGGAAGTAGCTGAGCCGGTTGGCGAGGATCGCGTTGTGGTTGCCCAGTCCGGCCGGTGTCTCGACGACGTCGCCGACGACCATGTCCCGGTAGTGCTGGTAGCTGGCGCCCACGAACACGCCGGTGGAAGCGGGGACACGGCCGGCGAGGCCCGCGTCCTCCAGCGCCCGCCAGGCGGACTGGGCGAGGTGGCGCTGCTGCGGGTCGATCCACTGCGCCTCGGCCGGCGAGAGGCGGAAGAATCCGGCGTCGAAATCGGTGAGCCCGTCGACGAACCCGGCCTTCCGCAGGTAGACGGTGCCCGGCCGGCCCTCCGTGCCGTAGTACGCCTCCAGGTCCCAGCGCTCCTCGGGCACCTCGCGCAGGCAGTCCTCGCCCGCCATGAGGACGTGCCAGAGTTCGTCGGTGCTGCGGGCGTTGGGGAAGACGCCGTCCATGCCGATGATGGCGATGTCGTGCCGGTCGTCCTCGATGTCCTCGGGGCGGCTTGCGGGACGCCGCTCGCCGGTGCGCGGACTGTCCGGGCCGGGCGTGGCGGGGGATGTTCCGGGCTGTGGCGGCTCGGGCGGCGGCCCGGTGTCGGCGGGGCCGGGTGCCCGGTCGGAGGGGACGGAGGTCACGCCGTAGGCGTCGCGCAGTTCGGCGGCGAGCCGCTCGACCGTGCCCACCTCCAGGACGAGGGTGACGGGGATGTCGACGGCGAGCCGGGCCTTGATGTCCTGGGCGAGCGAAACGGCGAGCAGGGAGTCGAGGCCCTGCTCCTGGAGCGGACGGTCCGCCTCCACGGCGTCGGACTCCAGCTCCAGTGCCTCGGCCACCCAGCGGGTCAGCACGGAGTCGAGGTCTTCCCCGGCGGTGCGGGCCTGGGCCGGGCGGTGCCCGTTGAGGCGCCCGGCCGGGGCGGCGGCGGGACGGGCCGCGCCCGGCGGGACCGGGTGGGACCTCTCCGGCGGGGCGGGGTGGGCTGCGTCGCGTTCCGGGGCCGGGGGCGTGACCGGGCCGGAGGGCGGCGAGGAGAGCCGCTTCCAGGTGACCCCGTGTGCCTCCAGGACCGGGGTCGCGCCGTCGAGGACGACGAGGCTGCCGGTGAGCAGACCGGAGCCGGGCGGCGTGTCGCGGTCACGGCGGGCGTGGACGCGGACGGCGGCGGGGAGAGGCCCGAGGACCGTGAGCCGCTCCACGGTGAAGGGGACGTAGAGCCCGTCCGCTCCGCACGCGGCGAGGGCGACCTGGAACGCGCCGTCGATCAGCCGGGCGTCCAGGGGCCCGGTCGCCGGGCCTCTGGAGCGCAGGTCGCCGGTGGCGACACCGGGCCCGGTGGACAGCGCGGTGACGGTGCGGAAGCCGGGGCCGTACCGCAGTCCCCGGCGGGCGAAAGCCTCGTACATGGCGTCGAGGTCGACGGGGGTGCGGGCGGCGCCGGAGGCGTCCATCACGGTGAGTGCCGCAGGCTCGGGGGCGGTCACGCGGCCGTCGCAGACCAGGGCGCCCGAGGCGTCGTTGAAGCGGACGGTGGTGCCGTCGTGCTCGGCCGTCACCCGGGCGTCGCCCTCGACGGGTGCCCGGAAGGTGAGGTCGCGCAGGCCGAACCGGTCCTGGCCGAGGAGCTGGGCGATCCGGCCGGGGTAGGCGGCGCCGGGAAGGGTCGGCGTGCCGAGGACCAGGTGTTCGGCGGCCTCGGGCTGTTCGCTCCACGACCGTACGGCGGGACCGGCGGGCGCGTCGGAACGGGCGGGGGGTGCCTCGGCGGGCTCCAGCCAGAGGTGGCGCTCCTCGTGCGGTGCCGTCGGGAAGCGCACGGGTGCGCGGCCGGGTGGCGCCGTGAGCGGTGCGCCGGCGGCGAACTGGCGGGCCGCGGCGTCCAGCCGCTCGCGGGGCGCCCCGGGGGCCACCTGCACCTCCGGCAGCCCCTCGTTCCCGGTGGCCGCGCCGGTGTGGAGGGATCTCGCCCGGCTCACCCCGGCCAGGAAGAGCCGCAGCTTGTCCTCCAGTTGTTCGGCGCTGTCCACGACGCAGGCGAGGCGGTGCGGGGCGGCGGGGCGGCGCAGACTCGACTCGCTCAGGGCGCCCAGGGACGGGCAGTAGGCGGAGTCCAGCATCAGCAGGAGCCGCCGCGCCAGCGTGCGCAGCGCTTCGGGCGAGTGGGCCGACAGGGCCAGCAGGCGGGGCCCGTCGCCGTCCGCCGCCGTCGTGTCGGGGGCGGCCTCGACCACGACGTGCGCGTTGGCGCCGCCGAAGCCGAAGCTGCTGACGCCGGCGACGCGCGGGCCCTCCCAGGGCACCGCCCGGTCGGCGACGAACAGGGGTGAGCTGTCGAAGTCGAACGCCTTGTTGGGTGTGCGGAAGTTGAGGGACGGCGGGATGGTGCCGGCCTGGAGGGCCAGGACGGTCTTGATGAGTCCCGCGACGCCTGCGGCGGGTTCCAGGTGGCCGATGTTGGTCTTCACCGATCCGACGGCGACCGGTCCCGCCGCCGACCCGCCGAGGACGGTGTGGAGCGCCTCCAGTTCGATGAGGTCGCCGAGCTGGGTGCCGGTGCCGTGCGCCTCCACGTACCCGATGCCGCCCTCGCCGACCCCGGCGGCGGACAGCGCCTTGCGCAGGACCGCTTCCTGGGCCGGTCGGCTGGGCGCGGTGAGGAAGCCGGCGCTGCCGCCGGTGTGGTTGACGGCGGTGCCGCGCACCACGGCGAGCACCGGGTCCCCGTCGCGTTCGGCGTCGGCGAGCCGCTTGAGGACGACGACGCCGCAGCCCTCGCCGCGGACGTACCCGTCGGCCGCCTCGTCGAAGGTGCGGCAGGCGCCCTGGGGCGAGAGCATGCCGCCCCGGGCGAAGGAGCGTGTCTTGTCGGGCGTCAGGATCAGGTTGGCGGCGCCGACCACCGCCGCGTCCACGTCTCCCGCCCGCAGGTGGACGGCCGCCTGGTGCAGGGCGACCAGGGAGGAGGAGCAGGCCGTGTCGACGGCGAGGCTCGGGCCCGACCAGTCGAAGACGTAGGACAACCGGTTGGCGACCATGGACAGGGCGGTACCGGTGGCGGCGTGCGGGTCGGCGTGGCCGGTGCTGCGGGCCACCAGCTCCGGGAAGTCGCTGGCGATGGTGCCGATGAAGACACCGGTGCCGGCCCCGAGCGAGTGGTGATCGTGGCCGCTGCCCTCCAGGGCCTCGGCCGTGACGCTGAGCAGGAGCCGCTGGAGGGGGTCGGTACGGCGCGCCTCGCGGTCGGTCAGGCCGAAGCGGGCCGCGTCGAAGCGTTCCACTCCGTCGAGCCACCCCATGCGGGCCTCGTCGGACTCCGACCAGAGGTGGGCCCAGCCGCGTCTGTCCGCCGGTGCCTCGTCGATGCTGGAGACGCCGTCGAGGAGGTTGCGCCAGAACTCGTCGGGGGTGGCGGCGCCGGGGAAGCGGCAGGCCATGCCGATGACGGCCAGGGCGTCCCCGGCGGGCGGCCGCGCGCTGTTCCGCGTCCGGCCGGTCACCTGCGCGGAGGCGGGGGCCGGGCGGTCCGGCTCCCGCGCCGCGTCCGTGGCCGTCGGGACGGCGGCCGGCTGCGCCTGCGCGGTATCGGGCTCGGGTTCGGTCTCGGGCTCGGAGATCTTCACGGTGCCCTCGGCGGCGAGCAGCCGGGCCAAGGCGGCCGGTGTGCCGGTGGCGAAGATCGACGTGGTGCTGACCGGCGTGCCCAGGCTCTCACTCAGGCGGGCGGCGGCGAGGGTGACGTTGGCCGAGTCACCGCCGAGGTCGAAGAAGTTGGCGTCCGTCGCGAAGTCGTCGGTGCCCAGGGTGGCGGCGAAGGCGGTGGCGACCGTCCCGGTGAGTCCGGACAGGGTCGTGCCGTCGGCCGGGGCGCTGTCGGCGGTGGCGGGCGTGGCGGGCGTGGCGGGCGTGGCGGGCGTGGCGGGCGTGGCGGGCGTGGCGGGCGACGGTGCCTCGTCCGTGCGGATGATGGTGTCGCGGGTCGGCTCGGGCAGCAGGGAGCGGGCGGTCTTGCCGTTGCCGGTCAGCGGCAGCGCGTCGAGGCGGACGTAGGCGTCGGGGACCATGTGGTCGGGCAGCGAGCCGCGCGCCCACGCGTCGAGCTCGGACCTGGTCGCCGTCTCCGCGCCGACCAGGTAGGCGGTGAGGCGGGGTTCGCCGCGTCCCTCGAAGCGGGCCGCGGTGACCACGGCGGCGCCGACGCCGGGGAACCGCTCCAGCACCCCTTCGATCTCGGCGGGTTCGACGCGGTGGGCGCGCACCTTCAGCTGGGCGTCGGTCCGGCCGAGCCATTCGAGGGCGCCGTCGGCGTGGAGCCGTACCTCGTCCCCGGTGCGGTACAGGCGGACGCCGGTGGCCGGGTGAGTGAGGAAGGCGTCCGCGGTGAGGTCGGCGCGGTGGGCGTAGCCGCGGGCGAGGCCGGCGCCGGAGATGTACAGGGCTCCGGTCGTGCCGGGGGCGCAGGGTGCGAGTTCCTCGTCGAGGACGTGCAGGTCCAGACGGGGCAGGGGCTCGCCGAGGGGCAGGAAGGAGCCGACCGAGGTGACGCGGTGGCTGGAGGCCCAGACGGTCGCCTCGGTGGGCCCGTAGAGGTTCCACAGGGAGCGCGCGGTGGCGTGCAGCGGCTCGGCGACGCTGACGGGCAGTGCCTCGCCGCCGGAGAGGACGGTGAGGCCGGCCGGGGGCCGCCAGCCGGTCTCCAGCAGCAGCCGCCACATGCTGGGGGTCGCCTGGGCGATGGTGGCCTCGCCGGTCAGCTCGGCGAGGCGGCCCGGGTCGCGGGCGGCATCGCGGCCGGCCAGGACGACGGTGGCGCCCTTCGTCGGCGGCAGGAGCAGTTCCAGCAGGGAGATGTCGAAGGCCACCGTGGTGTGGGCGAGGACCCGGTCCTCGGCGGTCACGGCCAGACGCTCGCCGATCCCGGTGAGGAAGTTGGCGAGGGCGCCGTGTCCGACCTCGACGCCCTTGGGGTCGCCGGTCGACCCGCTGGTGAACAGGACGTAGGCCAGGTCGCCGGGACCCACGCGGGCGGGTACGGCCAGGGCCGATCCGTCCGCCTCCGGGACGGGCAGGGCCGGGCCGAGCGAGGCGCCGAGCGCGTGGGTGCGGGCGTCGGTGAGGATCAGGTCGGCCCGCGCCACCTCGGTGTACCGGCGCAGCCGCTCGGCCGGGTAGCCGGGGTCCAGCGGCAGGAAGGCCGCACCGGCCCGCAGCACGCCGAGGAGGGCGGGCAGCAGGTGCGTCCCCCGCTCCAGGAGGACGCCCACGACGGAGCCTTCCTCGACACCCTGGTCATGGAGGTGGGCGGCGACGGCGTCGGCCCACGCGTCGAGGGCGGCGTAGTCGAGGGTGCGGTCGCCGCAGCGGACGGCCACGGCCTCCGGCCGGGCGGCGACGGCGGTGGCGATCAGGTCGAGGACGGTCGGGCCGGACGCCTCGGGTGCCGGGGCCTCGGGGCGGTCGGCCGGTGCCTCCTGCTCGGCGGGCGCCTCGGTGACCGTGGGGGGCTCGGTGGCGGTCTCCGCGCGCTCCTCACCGTGGAAGAGGGCGGACAGGGCGAGGTCCTCGATCCGCTCGGTGAAGGCCAGCGCCTCTTCGCGGCTCATCGCGGTCTCCCGCACGAACACCGTCGGGGGCCCGGTCTCGACGCAGAGCAGCGCGACCTCGGTGTGCGGTTCGGCGGACGCCTCTTCGCCGTCCTCCCGTTCCACCACCATGACCTGGGTGAACGAGGGTTCGTCGGAGCCCAGCGGGCGCCCGGCGAGGCCCAGGCGGATCTCCAGGTCGGCGGCGTACCCTTCCCGGGCCGCGGCCTCGTCCAGCTTGCGCAGCAGGGAAGCGGTGCCGTCGGCCTCGTACCGGACGGGGAAGCGGACGGCGGTGAGGCCGTGGGTGCGCTCGGCCCGCAGCCGCGCGGCCGACGGCGACCAGGCGAAGTCGAAGCAGGGCTCGCCGGTGCGTTCGGCGACCGCGCCGAGGAAGGCGCGCACGACGTCGGCGGTCTCCTGGCGGGAGGCGGGGAGGTACGCCAGTTCGTAGCGCCCGTAGTGGGCGGTGGCGGCGGTGAAGTCGTCGGCCGTCAGCCGGGCCGGCCGCAGCGCGCCGAGACGGCCGCGCCACCAGGGCTCGTGGGGCCGCAGGGAGTTCTGGGCGGCGGCCACGGCTTCCAGCCGTTCGGCCGACGCGCCGGGCACCGGGGCGCCTTCGGTGATGCCGAGCCGCTGGGCGGCGGCCTGGCCGCTCAGCGCGGAGCCGTCGACCGCGAGGAAGTCGCTGAGGACGAGGTCGGCGTCGGGCGCGGCGAGGGTGATCGCGGAGGTGGTGACGGCCAGGGCGACGGTGCCGGTACGCACCTCGTCGCGCGGCAGCAGCCGGACCTGACGGGTGAGGACGGCGCCCTGCTCGGTGAGGAGTGCCGGGAGGCCGAGCGGATTGGGGAAGGAGCCGTAGTCCAGGGCCTTGGAGAGCCGTACCGCCTCGGCGGCCGTGGTGCCGGCGTGGATCACTCCGCCGGAGGCCGGCCGGTGGGACCGGCGGTAGAAGCGGCGCTCCCGGTCGCCGGTGTCGACCGGCTCGGGCAGGGTTCTGGCGACGACGTGCGGAACGAGGTCGCCGAAGAGTTCGATGCCGGTCTCGGCGGTCTCGTACGTCAGGGAGAGGGCGGTGGAGTGGTCACGGACCGGGAACCACCGTTCGAGCAGGACGCTGCCGGCGTCCACGGCCTCGGCCATGCGGTGCCAGGTCGCGGCGTGCCGGGTGGCGCCCTCGTACAGCGCCCAGGCGGGAACGTGGCTGCCGGAGTAGCGGGGCAGCGGTCCGTCGTGGAAGTTGATCGCGGCGATCCTGGGCAGCGCGAGCACCTCGGCGCGCAGGATGCGGAAGTTGACCATGCTGAACAGGTAGTCGAAGGGCTGCCGGGACAGCGTGGCGGTGAGGTCGCCGTGCGGGTCGTGCAGGGCGATGCCGTGCTCGGCGGCGAAGGCGGCGACAGCCGGGTCGTCGCTGAAGACGCCCTCGACACGGACGCCGGCGTCCAGCAGCTGGGCGGCGCAGCGGGTGAGGACCCGGGTGCCGCCGATCAGGAAGCAGGTGGTCGGCATGGTCACCCCTCGGCCGTCGCGGGTTCGGCGGAGTGGTCCGGTCCGGCGGTCTCGGCGGCGACCCAGGCGTCGATCTGGGAGACGACCTCCTCGTCCAGGGAGAGCTGGCCGGGGGCCCACTGCGGGTTGGAGAGACCGCGGTGGGTGCGCTCGCACATCTCCCAGTCCTCGTAGTTCGCCTTGTCCCAGAGGGCGAACACGGCCTCGTGGGAGAAGTCGTCCTTGGCGGTCTCCGAGGGGTGGAAGAGCCAGAAGTGCCGCACGACGCAGGTGCCGGGGCTCTCCGGCCAGACCCACTGCATCATCACGTAGTCGGCGGTGAAGCCGAAGAGCAGGTTGGGCAGGATGGTGATCCAGTTGATCCGCCGGCGGTCGGCCTCGGGAACCAGCGCCATCGGTTCGCGAGCGCTGCGTCCCGTCATGGAGACGGAGTTGAAGCCGCCCCGGATGGACTGCCAGGCACCGACGAGGTCGCCCTTGAGGTCATAGGTGCCCGCGTCGTCGAAGTCGGTGATGCGGTGCAGGTCCTTGTGGGCGGTCGGGAAGTGCAGGCTCTCGTTGACGTTGTGCGCGACGAGCTTCCAGTTGGAGGCGACCGGGTAGTCCTTGGCCTGGACACACTCCAGTTCGGCGAGTTCGTAGACGCGGGCGAACTCGCCGAACTCGCCGAGGGACTCGTCGAGGTCGGGTGCGTCGTCGGAGAAGGCGATGAAGACGACGCCGTGCCGGATCTCGGTACGCACGGGCAGCAGCCCGTTCTTCTCCTTCTCGAAGAAGTGGTCGAAGTAGGTGCCGTTGTAGCTCTTGAGCGCGCCGTTCCGGTCGTACACCCAGCAGTGGTAGAGGCAGACGAGGCTCTGCCGCTTCCCCGCCGCCTCCTCCACCAGCTTGTAGCCACGGTGCCTGCAGTAGTTTTGGTACGCCTGGATGCCGTTGTCACCGTGGAGCAGCAGCACCGAGCCGGTGCCGATGTTCAGGGTGGTGTAGGAGCCCTTCTCCTTGAGCCGGGAGACGTGGTCGACGGGCAGCCAGCGGCGCCCGTAGATGCGGGCCATCTCCCGCCGGTGCTGCTCCTCACCGGTGTAGAACTCGTGCGACCGGCCGATGCCGCCGGTCTCGAAGTACGGCCGCTGCTCGGCCTGTTCACTGATGAGCTGGAACATGCTGGACGCACGCGTCATCTGCTGGGCTCCCTCGGGGTGAGGTGCGTGAAGGCGGGTGGCGGGGCCGCCGCGGCCGGGGACGGACGGCCTTCCCCTCGTCCCGCGCGGCGTGGCGGCCGTGCGGAGCGCTCGCCGTCTCCGGGCAGGGCTGTCCGGGGCCGGGGGCGAGGGGGAGGCGGGCGCGGCGGTACGGCGGGCGGCCCGGACGGAGCGTGTCGGCGGACGGGTGCCGCTCCGTGACGAAGGGGCCGGGCGGGCGGTGGTGCCGGTCGGGGCTCGCGCGCCACGCGTCCGCGTGGCGCGCGACAGCGCCGGGCCCGGAGGTGCGGGACCAGTCAGCCGGCGGGGTCGTAGATCCGCTGGTCCTGGGGGACGCCCGCGTCGTCGTAGAGGCGCTCCAGGGCGTCCGGCGCGTAGATCTCGTGGTCCTCCACGACGCCGCCGATCAGCCCGAGCATCCGGTCGGTCCACTCCTGGCTCTTGCTCATCGCGTCCATCGTGACGCGGAAGAAGGGCGGGAGTTCGGTGAGGGGGGCCAGGGTGGTGGTGAAGTCGTAGACGCCGGCGCTCTCCTCGTCGCGCACCTTGTGGTACTCGGCGAGGGCCTCGTCCATCGGCCGCTCACCGGCGAGCCCCTGGTGGAGGCGGTCGGCGAGCAGTTCGCCGTGGAGGAAGGCGTCGGTCATGCCCCAGCCGGTGTACGGGTCCTTGTGGTACCCGGCGTCGCCCACGAGGGCCCACCCGGGACCGTAGGGGCGGCGGTAGTAGTTGTCGGGGTAGCGCATGGGTTTGAAGTCCTCCTCGCGCCTGCCCTGGTCACGCAGTTGCGCGCCCATGTCCGGGTCCACGTCGTCGAAGACGGCGTGGAAGCGGTTCTCCACGTCCTGGCGGAACTCCTTGAGCTGGGCGCGGGAGCAGATGACGGCCAGCATGCTCAGGTCGTCGTTGGTGGGCCAGGTGCCGAACCACTGCTCGTTGAGCCCGGCCTTGTGATGCAGTCCCCAGTCGAGCCCGCTGTAGTACGAGTAGTAGATGAAGCCGGCGGCGGGACGCACGTTGTACAGCTCGGCCCCCACCTTCTTGGCGACGGTGGAGTGGAAGCCGTCGGCACCGACGACGACGGTGGCGCGGAACTCCCGCTCGGGTCCGTCGCCCTCGCGCCCGCGGATGCCCACGACCTGCCCTTCGACGGCCACCACGTCGGTGACGGTGAAGCTTTCGAGCACCTCGGCGCCGGCCCTGCGGGCGGCGTTGACGAGGATCTCGTCCAGGACGCGGCGGCGGGGGGCGTACACGGCGTCGAGGCCGTCGACCGGGGCCGCGAAGCCGTTGAGATGGATTCCCCGGTAGGAGTAGTGCATCTTCTTCAGTTCCGGTGTCTTGGCGGCGACTATCTCGTCGAGCAGCCCCCACTCCCGGAGTTTCAGAAGTCCCGCCTGGTGGATGTAGTGGGTGGAGACGGCGTCGCTGGGAAAAGAGGACCGGTCCACCACGAGCACCCGGTGGCCCTGCCGGGCAAGGAGCATTCCTACCGGCGATCCCGCGCAACGGGCACCCACAACAATGACGTCGTACACGCGTCCCCCAAGAATCGGATCGAGCCCACACGGCCGCCCCTCCGCTCCGTCGGCACTTCCCGGCCAACGGACCGCGGCACTGGCGAGGAGGCTATGAGGATCTCCAACTAAAGGTCAATAGTCGCCAGAGGGCAGGTAATTCGGCTGCCGCGACAACGGGATGCCCAACATGGGCACTCCTCCACCCGCACGAAATTAAACGTCAGCCTTATGCACCGTTTCGGCAGTATATGACCCCGGCGCACGCCCCACATGACGTGATCTGGATCACACTCATTCGCCTAGGCGATTCAGCCACATCCGCCGACCATTCGCGTACGCGTCACGCAAAGTACAGGTAAAGCAGAAGCCGCTATTCCGCTTCTGACCGCCGCCGCCAATGTCCAACTACTAAGGTGAAGTCAGCCGAGTAATTAATCGCTCATTTCACGCCTCGAATTAACTATTACCCGCCAGGGCGACGGCGCTTCAGCACTCCCCTGCCGCCCCGGCCGGCGCGAGGTGGGCGGGCCGATGGCCTTTCAGTTTTCGAGGGGTCTGCTCACAGCCTGACATGGGTGAGGAAGGTGGTGCGGCTGGGGCAGGTGGTCTGGGGGAGGTAGAGGGCGTGCAGGGGCGCGTGAATGGGTGGTTCGAGGGGAAGGACGTACGCTTTGCCGCCCGCCGCCGGGCCCGGTGGTGTGGTGACGAAGGCGATGTGGCGGGTGCCGATGACGGCCGTGACGGGAGGGGTGCCCTGACGGAGGGTACGTGCGGTCTCCGGCTCGAAACCCGCGTCCCGGCAGTGGTCGACGAGGAGGTCGGTGTAGCCGGAGCGGCCGGGGTCACCCCAGACCAGGAAGGACTCCTGCGCGAGTTCGGGCAGCGCCACGGAGGTGCGGGCGGCCAGCGGGTGGTCGCAGGCGACGGCGATGTGCAGACGCTGGTGGCCGAGGGTGGTGCGGGTCAGGCCGTGGGCGGGTGCCATTCCACGGCACAGCCCGAGGTCGAGGTCGCCGGCGAGGAGGGCGGCGGTCAGCTCAGAGGGGTAGCGCTGGTGGATCTCGGGGGTGACGTCGGGGTGGGCGTCGGTCACCGGTGCGAGCAGGGTGACGAGTTCGTCGCCGGTGACGGCGGGGGTGTGGCCGATGCGGAGCGTCCGGGTCTCGCCCCGTCCGGTCTGCCGGGCGCGGCACAGGGCGGCCCGGGCCATGCCGTTGAGGACGCGGGCGTCCTCGATCAGGGCCGCTCCGGCGGGCAGTACGGTGACGCCCGCGGTGCCGCGCTCCAGCAGCGGAACTCCGACCTCGCGTTCGAGAACCCGGATGGAGGTCGACAGGGCCTGCTGGGACAGGTGGAGCCGGGCGGCGGCGCGGGTGACGCTGCCTTCCTCGGCGACGGCGATCAGGTGGTCGAGCTTGTTCAGGTCCAGGCGCATCTCCACACCTCTCGGCTCGGTGGTGGACGGTCGGGGCGCGGCCGCTGTGACACAGAGCCACGGCGGCCGCGCCCGAGGCCGAGGGGCCGGGCGGGCCCCCTCAGGCCTGGCCGGTCTCGAAGTGGCTGACGCGTCCGTCGGTGACCGTGAAGGCCCACCGCGTCCGCATGCTGCCCCAGGTGTCGTTGGTGTACGTGGCCGTCAGGGTCATGCCGTCGGCCGAGACGTCCTCGACGTCCATGCGGCCGTTCGAGGAGAAGATCTCGCGCTCCGCCCACGCGGAGAGGTCACGGTCGGTGCCGTCGTCGGACATGGTGGCGTCATCGGCCAGCGCGGCGAGGAAGGCGTCCTTGTCGCCGGCGTTGACGGCCGCGACGAAGGCGGCCACGGCGGGATCACTCGGTTGTACGGTCATCAGTTCCTCCTGGGGTGGTCGGCAGGGCGTCCACGCCGACGGGCCCCGGTCGTACCGAGGCCGAGCCGGCACGCCCCGCCGGAACGGCACGGGGTCAGCGGGTGGTGTAGCCGCCGTTGGGGAACATCGTCTGGCCGGTGAACCACCAGCCTTCGGTGGCCAGGAACCTGATCACCGGGACGATGTCCTCGATCTGGGTGAGCTGGTTGCCCATCGCCTGCGACTTGTGGAAATCGACCCGCTCCGGGGTCTCCTGACCGTAGAAGAACGGCGTGTCCATCGGCCCCGGAGCCACCATGTTCACGGAGATCCCGCGTTCCGCGAACTCCTTGGCCGCCGCCCGGGTGAAGTGCTCCAGGGGCGCCTTGCCTCCGGCGTAGGTGGAGTAGCCGTCGGTGAAGGCGGCCAGCAGGGACGTACCCAGGCTGATGATCTTGCCGTGGTCGTTCAGCCGGCGCCCGGCCTCCTGGATGAAGAAGTACGCCGCCTTGGCGTTGATGCCGAACATGCGGTCGTACTCTTCCTCGGTGGTCTCCAGGATCGGCTTGCGCAGCACCATCCCGGTGGTGTTGACCGCGATGTCCGCGCCACCGTAGGTGTCCACCGCCGTGTCGAAGAGGCGCCGCACGTCGGCGACCTTCGTCAGGTCCCCCTGCACGGAGACGGCCTGCCCTCCGGCCTCCTCGATCGCCTTCACCGTCTGCTCGGCCTCGCTCTCGGAGCTGTGGAAGTGCACGACCACCTTCGCCCCGGCCTCCGCGAACGTCCTGCTGACCAGCCCGCCCAGGTTCTTCTCGCCACCGCCCACGACGGCGACCTTGTCCCGCAACGTGTTCTCAGCCATGCTCCGCACTCCTTCGCGTCTTCGCCGGCGATCGGTTCGATCACTCACTACTGGCGAGACTAGGCGGACATTCCGGGCATCGGGTAACAGAAGTTCCGGGTCGCCCCACAAACGCCGTCGATACCCCGGCCGGCGGACCTCTCGCCCGCTCCGGCTGCCCCGACTGGTTGGCCGCCGTTCCCGAATCCCCCGGAACGGAGTCGTCTCCCATGTCCTCATCCCCGCGCTCCCCGCGCCTGGCCGGTGCGGCGCTGCGCACCTGGCGGGCCCGGCAGTGGGCGGTGGCGGCGCTCGGCGCCCTCGCCACGGTCCTCGTGGTCGGCGTGCCCACCGACGTGGTGCCCACTCCGCTGTTCAGCAGGGCCGTGCCCGTCCAGTGGTGGAACTACCCGGCGTTGTCCGTCACCGCCGTACTGGCGGGTGTCACGTTGAGCACGTACGTGCGCCAGCCCCAGCGGCGCGAGCGGTCCACGGCCGGCGACGGGAGCCGGATGGGCGCGGTGGGCGGTCTGCTCACCTTCTTCGCCGTCGGCTGCCCCGTGTGCAACAAGCTCGTCCTCGTGCTGCTCGGCGCCTCGGGCGCCATGAGCTACTGGGCCCCTCTGCAGCCCCTGCTGGCCGTCCTCTCCGTGGGCCTGCTGGCGGAAGCCGCGCTGCGTCGCCTGTCCTCCCGGGCCGAGTGCCCGGTTCCGGCTCCCGCCTGACCCACGGCCCCGTTCTGTTCTGCCCGCCTCTTCATAGGGGCGCTCGGCCCCGGCACCATGGTCACCCTCAGCGGGCGGGTGGGCCGGGGGCCGGCGTGCCGGGGCGCAGGTCAGGCCGATTCGCGCAGGAGTTGTTCCAGGCTGCCGAGGAGGCGCAGGGCGTCCGCGCGGCGGGACGGGGGAAGCGCTGCCGGGGGGTCGGGAGAGACCACCCGCAGGGCCGTGGCCGCCTGGCGCGCGAAAAGGGCCAGCAGGTCGAGTTCGGGGAGGCCGGAGCGGGCCTGGGGGGACGGGTCCAGGACCTCCAGGACCCCCAGCACCCGGCCGTCGCTGACCAGGGGGGCGGCCATCAGGGCGTCCGGCACGTACTCGGTGGACTCGGCGACCGAGCGGTCGAAGGAACGGCTGGCGGTGAGGTCGTCGACGACGACCGGTTCGCCCGAGGTGGCGACCCAGCCGGCGATGCCGCTGCCCGCCGGGAACCTGCGGCCGACCAGGAACTCCTCGCCCTCGCCGGAGACGGCCGCGAAGACGAGTTCGTCGCGTTCCTCGTCGAGAAGGAGGACGGAGCCCGCCGCCGCGCCGAAGATGGCGCGCGCCACCTCGACCACGGACTGGAGGAGTTCGCGGCGCCGGGCGTCACCGGCACCGCCGGGGAGCGGGGCCGGTGCGGTGAAGGGTTCAGTTCTCGGAGTCATCGGATGCCTCTCCTGCCGGAAGGTGGTGCCGCGGCGCGAGCGTCACGTTGGCCGCGGACAGATAGAGGGCGCTCTTGAGCTGGAAGGGCGTCATCCTCGGACGGGCCGACAGGAGACGCGCGCTGAGACCGGTGATGTACGGGGTGGCGAAGCTGTTGCCGGTGGTGCGGATGGTGGCGCCGCCCAGCCAGGGCACGGTCACGTTCTGGCCGGGGGCGAAGAACTCGACCGGCGGGGACGGGTTGTAGAGGTGGACGGGGTCGTCCTCCTGGTGGCTGCCGACGGAGAGCACCGAGGCGAACCGCCAGGGGAAGCTCTCCACCGGTGTGTTGTGGGCGGAGGCGACGAGCACCGTCCGGGCGAAGTAGGCGCGGTCGGCCAGTTCGTGCAGGTGGTGGGCGAACCGCGTGCGGGTGGTGGACAGGCTGAGGTTGATCAGGTCGAATTCCTGGTCGACGGCCCACCGCAAGCCGGCGAGGAGCACGTCCCCGGTGCCGGAGAACCGCTCGCCGAGCACCCGGACGCTGGTGATCTCGCATTCCGGCGCGGTGCGGCGGATGATGCCGGCGCAGGCGGTGCCGTGGCCGCAGGTGTCCCCGGTGGTGGTGGGCAGCACCTCCGCCTCGCCCGTGGCCTCGTCCTTGACGACCACCCAGGAGCCGGCGAGCGGCCCGACCAGCGGATGGTCCCGCTCCACGCCGGAGTCGACGACGCAGACCCGCACGCCGCGCCCGGCCCCCTCGGCGGGGCCGTCCGGCACGGCGGGGTCGGCGACGACAGGCAGGTCGTCGGGGCCCCGGCCGCGCAGGCTCCAGGTCAACGCGGTACCGGGCGGTGCCCCGGTGGTGGTCGTCCCCATGGGTCAACTCGCCTTCTCGGTCGTGGTCGTACGGGCCCGGACCGCCACGAGGCCGACCGGCAGGGTGCGGGCGGCCCGTACCCCGGGCAGGTGGCCCTTGTCGCTGAAGTGCTCCTCGGCGCGGCGGGCCTCCGCGTCGGCCCGGGCGGGGGCGCCGAGCGAGGCGAGGACGCGGGCACGGTCGAGGGCGGCCGTCGCCCGCAGCAGGGGCGAGTCGGAGAGCGCGGCGGTGGCCACGGCCTCGTCGGCGGCGGCCAGGGCCTCCTCGCCCCGTCCCTCGGCGGCGGCCAGCCGGGCCCGCAGCCCGGCGAGGTCGACGGTGTCGGCGCGGGCGAGCGCGTCGGCCCGGGTGGCCGACAGGAGGCGCTCGGCCGCCTCGCGGGCGCGTCCCTCGTCCAGCAGCAGCCGTCCGGCCTCCAGCGCGATGGCGACCCGCATCCCGCCCGCGCCCAGGCGTTCCGCCTCGGCGTCGGCGTCGGCGAGCAGCCGCAGGGCCTCGGCGCGCCGTCCGGCCAGGGCGGTGACGGTGGCCCGGAAGACCGGCAGGAAGACACCGGCCTCGGCGTAGGCCAGCTCGGCGGCGAGCCGGGCCGCCTCGGCGAGGGCGGCGTGTGCCTCACCCGGCCGGTCGTCGAGGGCAAGGAGGACGGCGAGCGGGCAGTTGAGGGTGACGCCGACGGTGGGCCGGCCACCGCCGTGGGCGGTGAGCAGGGCCCGGCAGCGGTGGATCGCGGCGGCGACGGGTTCGGGCCCGCGCCACAACGACACGCCGACGGCTCCCAGAGCCGCCGCCCGCTCGGGCTCCGCGCCCGCGGCGACCGCCTGGTCCAGGGCACGGACCAGTTCGCGGTCGGCCTCCTCGTGGCGTCCGGTGGACTGGCGCTGCTGTCCGAGGCGGAGGCGGGCGCGAGCCTGGCCGACCCGGTCACCGGCCGCCTCGAAGACGGGCAGCACGGCACGGGCGACCGAGGCGAGCGCGGCCCCGGGGTCCTGGACGGCGAGGGCGAGGCGGGCGTGGGCGGCCTCGACCGGGGCCGCGCCCTCCGTCATCACCCGGCGCAGCAGGGCGGCGCCCTCCTCGGTCCGGCCGAGCGCGACGCGTACCTCGCCGAGGCGGCGCAGGGCCGTGACCGCGCCGAGCGCGTCGGGCTCGGCCAGTTCGACGGAGCGGCCGAGCAGGCTGTCGGCCCAGGTGAGGTCGGAGCGGGCCACGGCCTGGGCTCCGGCCCTGCCGAGTACGGTGGCGGCCCGGGCGCGCAGCAGAGCGGTCCGGTCGTCGACGAGGCCGAGCGCGGCCCGGAGCCGGCAGGCGCGCTCCAGGTGACCGCCGACGGCGGCGTCCCCGGCCGTGGTGACGCTCGGCAGCCGGGACGCCTGTTCGTGGCGTTCCGCCTTGGCCCGCTTGGAGAGCGAGGCGTACGCCACCTCCTGGACCAGGCCGCCGGCGAAGCGGTACGGGCCGCGAGGGCCGGTGCCGACCGGTTCGACCAGGCGGCGGCGTCGCAGGCGCTGGAGCACCGGCAGGACGGTAGGCGGCTCGTCGCCGTCCGGCGGGGCCGTCGCGCCCGGGGCGGTGGCCGCGAGGCGGGCCAGTTCGACGGGGTCGAACTCGCGGCCGACGACACAGGCGATGTCGAGGACGAAGCGTTCGGCCGGGTTGAGGGCGCCTATCCGGGCGCCGAGGAGGGCCTGGAGGGTCGGGGGCAGCTCGTCGCCGGGGAGCGCCGGGGTGCTGTCGTCGGCGGGCAGCAGGAGTTGCTCCAGGTAGAGCGGGTTCCCCTCGGCCCGGTCGAGCAGCCGGGCGGCGACCGGAGCGTCCGGTGCCCCGGTCAGCTCGGCGGCGAGGCGGGCCGACTCCTCGCGGTCCAGCCCTTCCAGGCGCAGCGGGATCGCGGCGGCGGGCGGGGCGGCGCCACCGGGGCGGCCGACGCAGACGATCAGGACCGGCGCCTTCGCGAGCCGGGAGTGGAGGAGTTCGACGGCGCGTACCAGCAGTGGCGGGGCCCAGTGCCAGTCGTCGAGCAGGAGGACCGGGCGGCAGGTGCGGGCGGCGCGGGCGAGGACCGCGGCGAGGGCCGCGCACATCTCCTCCAGGGGGACGTTGGGCGTGCCGTCGTCGAGCAGTCCGGCGGCCAGGACGCCGAGGGCGGCATCGTCCTGGGGGCCGTCGGCGGACAGCGGTGCCTCCGCGAGGACCGTGCGCACCGCTTCGGCGAGGGGGGCGAGAGAGCCGTGGTCGCCGTAGTCGCGGCAGCGTCCGGCGCCGTGCACGGGGCGGCCGGAGCCGTCGGCGCGGCCGCGCCACTCCCGTACCAGCCGGGTCTTGCCGGTGCCCGCCTCGCCCGCCAGGTGGAGCAGCCGGGCGCCGAGGCGGGCGGCCTGTGCCTCCTCGGCCAGGCGGGCGAGTTCGGCGCGGCGTCCGACGAAGGCGACGTCGAAGCGGCGCAGCAGTTCGGGGTCGTCGGCGCCGAGGGCGAGGAGCCGGTAGGCGGGGACGCGGTCGGCCTTGCCCTTGAGGGCGAGGAGGCCGGCCTCCTCGACGGAGACGGTGGGGCCGGCGGCGCTCAGCGTCTGCGGGCCGATCAGGATCTCCCCCGGGCCGGCGTTCTGCTCCAGCCGGGCGGCCACGTTGACCGTCTCGCCGGAGACCAGCGCCTGCCGGGCGGTGGCGTCGGAACCGGCCACCACCTGCCCGGTGTTGACGCCGATCCGGATACCGATGCGCAGGCCGAGGCTCTGCTCCAGTTCGGCGTTGAAGCGTTCCAGCGCCTCGCGGATGCCGAGGGCGGCGGCGAGCGCCCGGCGGGCGTCGTCCTCGTGGACGTGCGGGACGCCGAAGACCGCCATGACGGCGTCGCCGATGAACTTCTCCGGTGTCCCGCCACGCGCCTCGATCTCCGCGCTCATCAGCCCGAACCAGCGCAGGGTGACGGTGCGCAGCGTCTCCGGGTCGAGGGCGCCGGAGAGCGCGGTGGAGCCGACCATGTCGCAGAAGAGCACGGTCACCGGCTTGCGCTTGTCCTCGGGCAGCGGCAGGACGGGGGCGGCGGCCGGCACGGGCCGTTCGGCGCCGGGGGCGGCGGGCGTCCCGCAGGCCGGGCAGAACCGGGCGTCCGCGGGGAGCGCCCGGTGGCACGCGGAGCAGGTCATCTCTCGGGGTCCTTCCTGGCAGGACGGTGTCGGGCGGGCGGCGTCGGCGCACCGGTCCCGGCCCACGGGTGCGGGCCGGGACCGACGGGCGTCAGAACAGGGCGCCGCCCGCGATCTCGCCGTGCGCCTGCACCTCCGGGCCGACGGCGTCGAGCCGTCCCTTGATGTCGAGCAGGACGGCGAGTTCGTCCGGCTCCAGGCCGGTCAGGACCTCGCGTTGTTCCTCGGTGAGCAGGTCGACCGCGAACCCTGCCTCGTGCAGCCGGGTCAGCAGATCGGGTCGCTGGGGTGGTGTCATCCGGGACCTCCCGTCGGTGTGGGCCGTCCGGTCTCCCGCAGCGGCACGGCGGCCGGTGCGCGGCGCCCGAGCCGGACGAAGATACGGGTGAGCGCGTCCACGGTGTGCAGGGCGCTGACGGCGAGGAGCGCCTCGTCCCGTCCGGTCAGCGGCAGGGAGTCGAGCAGGGCGTACACGTCGTCGACGTGGCCCGCGTCGAGTTGCGCGTGGGCCTGGACCGTACGGAAGGCCGCCTCGGGCAGGCGGGTGCGCCGGGCCAGCGCGGCGCCGAGCCGAGCGGCGGGCGCGTGTCCCTCCAGGACGGCGATGTAGCCGACGAGGGCCAGCGGGTGGTGGTGCTCGGCCCAGTAGTACTGGGCGCCGGTGAGCGCGGCGACGTCGGGCGGGGGGACGGCCAAGGTCACGGCCCGCGTGTCCACCCCGGCGGCGGCCAGGTCCTCCAGCAGCCAGGCGTCGTGGCCGGCCTCCTCCAGGACGTGGGCGCGCAGGTACCGGGCGAGGGGGGCGGCGAGCGGGTCGGCGCCACACGGTGCGGCCCGGTCCGCGAGGTCGGCGGCCCGTTCCATCAGCGGCACGGAGGCCCTGATCACCTGGTGCATCGTCACGAGGTAGGCGAGGTAGCGCTCCCGTGGGCGGTCGGCCCGCCACAGGGCGGCGGTGGCGCCGTGCGGCCCCGCCTCGACGAGCGAGAGTATGGCCCGCAGGCGGCCCGAGGCCGAGCTGGTGTTCACCGGAGGGCCTCCGCTTCGCCGGGCTCGGGCCGCTCCACCCAGGCGGCGTACGGGGCGCAGCCGTGGGCGCGGACCAGAGCGGTGGGGCCGTGGGCGCGCCGGGCCCGGCCGACGGTGAGGTCCAGGAGGGCGCCGGCCGCCCCGGACGCGGTCCGTTCGGCGGCGGCGACGGCACCGGGAAGCGCGGAGAGCCCGCGGCAGGCGTCGCAGTAGGAGGCGGCCGGGGGCGCGTCCGGGGCGTGGCCTGTCGCAAGGTGGAGGGGGCCGACGGTGCGGACCGCCCGCAGCAGGGGTGAGTCGAGGGCGCGGGCGCGGACCGTGCCCCAGCCGTCCTCGGCGATGTGGCCGAGGCGCAGGTGCGGCGGTACGGGACGGCGGTCGACGGTGTGCTGGTTGCAGCAGGCCAGCACGGTCCCGTCGAAGGCGACCACCGGCCAGGCGGCCATCGCGCAGGGCGCGGGGGCGGCCGCGTCGTCCCCGCCGACGGCGCGTGCCGGGCGGGCCCAGGTCGCGGCGCGGCCGAAGGCCCTGATCTCGTTGACCAGGACGGGCAGGGTGCCGCCGAACTCGTGCTCGACGGCGGCGGTGGCCTCGGCCAGGTAGGGGTCGTCGGGTCCGGTGCCCGTCAGGTGGAGGCTGACGCGCGTACCGGTGGTGCTCAGGGCGCGCAGCGCGGCGAAGACGGCCGCGCGGGGCACTTCGCGTTCGTGGTGGAGGTCCAGGCTGGCGGAGAAGTGGTCGACGGCTTCGGCGGCGCGCAGCACGGCCCTCGGGACGCTCCGGGCGCGGGCGAAGAACATGCCGCTGAGGACGGCGGTGCGCGTCCCCTTCTCCTTGGCCGAGAGGGCGAGTTCGCGCACCAGGCCGGGCATGAGCAGGGGTTCGCCGCCGGTCAGCATCATCACGTCCGGGCGGTCCCGGGGGGTGAACGAGGCGACGAGACGCCGCAGGTCGCCGGGGGCGGGCCGCTCGTCGGTGTCCGGGCCCGAGCCGGTGGAGCAGTGGGCGCAGCTCAGCGGGCAGCGGCGGGTGAGCGTGACGAGCACGCCGGCCGCCGGTTCGGGCCGCAGGCCGATGATCTCCGCGAGTCGCATACGTCGCTCCTTCCGCCGCCCGCGCGGCGGGCCAGGTCCGCACGGCGGGCCGCGCGGGCGTCACCCGTACCGCAGGAGCTTCACGCGCCGGGGTTGGCGAACGGTCCGGAAGCGGTTGGCGAACGGTATGGGCCCAGGCCCGGGGCGCGAGGAGGCCGGGCCGGGGAGGCGTCCGGGGTTCCGGCGGGGAGGGGGAAGCCCCCGCGGGCTGGGGGTTAAGCGATGCCATACCGGCGGCGAGGCGTTAGCCGGGACGGGCTTCCTAACGTTCTGGTCATCGGCAGGCCGACGGCACGCCGAAGCCGGTGAGGCGGTTCCCGATCGCCGGCGCATCCGACGCGACACCCCACGAGTGGACGGAGACCACCATGTCCGAGAACACCAGCCCGGAGACCCCCGAGACCGTCGAGGCCCCCGAGGTCGAGGCGCACAGCGCGTCGGTCCTGGACCTGCAGGGCACCACCTCGGTGGACCAGGAGCACATCGCCGACGGCAACTGCATCAGCGTCCTCAGCGTGGTCGAGAACCAGAAGTGACGTCCGGGCCGGGCGCCCGCCACCGCGTGGCGCCCGGCCGGCCGGAGGGGCGGCTCCGTACCCACGGAGACCGCCCCACCGGACGTCATGGCCCCTCCCCGGGGCCTTTGCCGCGTTCCCTGTGCGCCCTCGCGGCCACCTCCTGACCTGACCCGACCCCACGGGAGCCGTCCCATGCCCGAGCCCGAGCGCGCGGTCGCGCTGCGCGCCAACCGAGACTTCCGGCTGCTCTGGCTGAGCGGCCTCTTCGCCGTGATCGGCACCCAGATGACGGCGCTCGCCCTGCCGTTGCTCGTCCTGCGCGAGACCGGTTCGGCCGTGCAGGCGGGCGCCATCGGGACGGTCTCCATCGCCTCGCTGCTGGTGACGATGTTGCCGGGCGGCGTGGTCGCGGACCGGGTGGAGCGGCGCCGGCTGATGCGGCTCTGCGACCTCGGCAGCCTCACCGTGGTGACGGCGCTGGTCGTCGCGGTGTGGAACGGGCACGCCCCGCTCGCCCTGGTCCTGCTGGTCGCGGCGGCCGGCGCGGTGATCACCAGTCTCTACGGCCCCGCCGCGTTCGGGCTGATGCGCGCCGTCGTGCCGAAGGACCAGATGGGGACGGCGACGGCCCGGCTCCAGGCGCGTACCGCCACCGCCCGGCTGGTGGGCCCGCTGATCGGCGGGGCGCTGTTCGGCGTCCATCCCGTGCTGCCGTTCCTCGCGGAGGCGGTCGGTCTGGCGCTCTCCACCCTGTGCGTCGCCCTGGTCCGCACCCGCTCACGCCCGGCGGCCCGCCCCGGGCGCGCCTTCAGCCGCCGCGAGCTGACGGCCGGTCTGGCCTTCCTCTGGCAGCTGCCCTACCTGCGGACGGTGCTGCTGGTCTTCGGTCTCGGGATGAACTTCGGCTTCGGGGCGATGAGCTTCACCGCCCTGTCGGTCTTCTCCGACGGCGGCCGGTCGGGAGTGGGCGGCGGCCTGGTCGTGGCCTGCACCTCGGCGGGCGCGCTCGCGGGGGCCCTGCTGGCACCCCGGCTCCGGACGGAGCGGCGTACCGCGCTGCTGGTCCCCGCCACCTGCTGGCTCTGCGTGGCGACGGCGGGCGCGCTGGCGGTGGTACGGGTGCCCCTGGTGGCCGGGTTGCTGGTGATGGCCTGCATGTTCCTCTCCACGGTCGCCAGCATCGGCTTCCTCTCGACGCTGCTGGTGGTGACCCCGGACGACCGGGTGGGCCGGGTGCAGAGTTCGGCCGGGTTCCTCTCCTCGCTGGTGCAGCCGTTCGGGCCGCTGGCGGGCGGCGCGCTGCTCGGTGCCCTCGGCCCGGCCGGTGCCTTCACCGCGATCGGCGCGGTGCTCGCGGTCTCGGCCGCCGTGGTGACCTTCGCCCCGTCGGCCCGCGCGGTCCCCGCGTACGAGACGGCGGCCGGGGACCCCGAGGACGCGCAGAAGCCCGGGAGACCGGACGCGCCCCCGGCCGGCGGAGGGGACGGCCCGGGGAGCGGCAGGGCGGACCCCGCGGCCGCCGCTCCCCCGCACTGACCCGACCCGCTCACCTCCCCGGCAGAAAGGCGGCGGACCGTGCCCGGCCTCCACCAGAACCAGCTCTACTCGCTCGCCGACCCGACGTACTACGAGACGCCCGCGCGGCTCCCCGACGAGGGGACCAGGTTCGCGCTGGACCGGCGGGCGGCGCTGCCCGGGTGGGACAAGGGGCGCTCCGGGCTGTGGACCTCGCTGCGGCCCGAGGGGGCGCCGGTCACCGAGCAGGGGTGGAAGATCCACGTCTCCACTGTTCCCGAGGAGGCCGCCGCGACGCTGCGGGAGACTGTGCGGATCTGCCTGCGCCACGGGGTGCCCGTCAAATTCCTGCGCAGCCGCCAGGCGCTCGCGCTGATGTCGGACAAGTACATGGCGCGCGGCAGCAGCGGCAAGTTCATCACCGTCTACCCGCCGGACGAGCCCGCCTTCCTGCGGCTGGTGGCCGAGCTGTCGGCGGCGCTCGACGGCCGCCGCGGCCCCTACATCCTCAGCGACCTGCGGATCGGGGACGCTCCCGTCTACGTCCGGTACGGCTCCTTCACCGACCGCTGGTGCCGGGCGGCGGACGGCAGCACGGTCCCCGCGCTGCGCGCCCCGGACGGGCGGCTGGTCCCCGACGAGCGTGACGTGGTCTTCCGGGTGCCTCCGTGGGTGACCGTGCCGCCGGAGCTGGGCCCGCACCTGGCGGCCCGCGCGGCGGCCCGGGACGACAGCTTCCCGTACGTGGTCGAGCGCGCCCTCCAGTTCTCCAACGCGGGCGGCATCTACCTCGCCCGGCACCGCGAGTCCGGCGAGCGGGTCGTCCTGCGCGAGGCACGCCCGCACTGCGGCCTGGACTCGGCGGGCGACGACGCGGTCACCCGTCTGCACCGCGAACACCGGGCCCTGCGGCGGCTGGCCGGACTGGAGTGCGTGCCACGGGTGCACGGGGTGCGCACCGTCTGGGAGCACCACTTCCTGGTCGAGGAGCACGTCGAGGGCCGCACGCTCTTCGAGGAGATCGTCGCCCGGTACGCCCTGGTCCGCGGGGAGCGCTCCGACGCCGAACTCGCCGCCTACCGAGCCTGGGTGGACGAGGTGACGGACCGGCTGGCCTCGGCCCTGGCCGCCGTCCACGCCCGCGGCCTGCGCTTCGGCGACCTGCACCCCGCCAACATCGTGCTGCGCCCCGACGGCCGCCTGGTCCTCATCGACTTCGAGTACGCGACGGAGCTGGACGACCCGAGCCCGTTCGCGGGCGCCTTCGGCATGCAGGCGCCGGCCGGCACCGCGGGCGCGGAGGCCGACGCGTACGCCCTGTGGTCGACCTGGCTGCACATGCTGATGCCGCTCACCGAGATGGCGGGCCACGACCGCCGCAAGGCCCTGGTGCTGGAGCGCTGGGCCCGCGACCGCTACCGGCTCGGCCCGGACGCCGGACCCCCGCGCCCGGCGGCTCTCACCCCGGCCGCCGGCCGGACCGACCCGGTGGCGGGGCTCCTGACGGGTACGCAGCCGGACTGGGGACGGCTGCGCACCCTGCTGACGGCCGGGATCCACGCCGCCGCCACGCCCGAGCGCCTCGACCGGCTCTTCCCGGGCGGGCCCGACGGGTTCGCCAGCGGCGGCGTGTGCGCGGCGCACGGCGCGGCCGGGGTGCTGCACGCCCTGCGGCACGCCGGCGCCGAGGTGCCCCCCGAGTGGGTGCGCTGGCTCGCCGACGCCTCCCTGCGCCGCCCGCCGGAGCGCGCGGGCGGACTCCTCGACGGTCTGCCCGGTGCGGCGGCGGTCCTCGCGGCGCTCGGGGAGGGCGACGCGGCGGTGGAGCTGCTGGAGCGGACCTCGGCCGGGCCCCCGCCGCCGGGCGCGGACCTGGCCACGGGCCGCGCGGGACGGGCCCTGGCGGCACTGCGGGTCACGCGGGCGACCGGGGGGCCGGGCGCCTGCCCGCCGCCCGAGGTCTTCCGCACCGCGAGCGACCTGGCGCGACTGGCGCGGGGCGAGACGGTGCCGGGGCTGACCGCCCCGCCCTCCGCCGGCCTGCTGCGCGGCCTCTCCGGCGCCGCCCTCCTCCACCTGGAGCTGTACGAACTGACGGGTGAGCGCCACCTGCTGGACTCCGCGCGGGACATCCTGCACCGGGAGGCCGCGCACTGCGTACGGATGCCGGGCGGCTCGGTCCAGGTCAAGGACGGCCGCCGCCACCTGCTCTACCTGGACCAGGGCAGCGGCGGCTTCGCCCTGGTGGCCCGTGCCTATCTGGACCACCGTGAGGACCCCCTGCTGTCGGGCCTGCTGCCCGGCGTACGCCAGGGGTGCGTCCTGGAGTTCGTCCGCGAGCCGGGCCTGTTCACCGGCCGCGCCGGACTGACGGCGACCGCGCACGCGCTGGACACGGCGCCCGCCGACGGCCCGGCCCGCACCGCACCGGCGCCCGACGTCCTGGCCTCGGTACGCAACCTGACCTGGCACCTCGTCCAGAGGGACGACCGTCTCCTGGTGCCCGGCGCGGGTCTGCGCCGCTTCTCCACCGACCTGGCGACCGGTTCGGCGGGCCTCCTGCTCGCCCTGCACACCCTGGCCGCCTCACCCGGCACCCCGGGCTCGCCCACGGGACCGAGGGCACTCCTGTCCCTGCTCACCCTGGGGTGACGGGCTCACCCCGGCACACCCACCCGTCTCCCGGTCCGCCCCTCGGCGTTCTCACGGGCGAAGAGCCAGGTCAGGCGTGGTACTTCGTAGTGTGCGGCGTGGGCGGTGACCTCGCCGCCGGAGGCGGTGACGGCGCCGCTGCCGATCAGGGACTCCACGGTGCGCACGGCCTCCCGCACCGGGATGTCCAGCGCGGCCGCCGCCTCGGCGAGGGTGAACGGGCCCTCCAGGCCGCCGGAGGCGAGCCGGGCGAGGGCCCCGGCCTGGGCCGGCGGGAGGTCGCGCCAGGCCACGGCGAGCCGGTCGCGCACCAGGACGTCCCCGGCGGAGAGTTCGTCGAGTGCGCCGGCGGGGTCGGCCAGCCGGTCCGCGTACTCGGCGAGCGGCAGGTGGCGCAGGACGGCGAGGCGCATCCCGGCGACCCGCACACCGAGCGGGAGCAGCCCGCAGCCGTGCACCACGCGCAGGGCGGCGCCGCGGTCGGCGGCGACGCGGGCCGCGCCGACGAACCGGGCCAGCAGGTCGAGGGCCTCCGCCGGGTCCATCGGCGGCACGTCCACCCGGCCGACCGGCGCGAGACCGCCCAGCAGCCCCCGGGCGGTGACCACGACACCCGACCGGCCGTCCGCCGGCAGCAGCCCCCGCACGGCGTCCTCGCCGGGGGCGTCGTCCAGCACCACCAGGGCACGGTGCCGTACCAGCCAGCGACGCCAGGCCTGCGGCGTCGCGGGGACCCCGGTGAGGCCGGCCAGCCGGTCCAGGACGGTGGCGGCCGGGCGGGCGGCGCCGGTGCTGTCGCGGAGCCGGACGAGGAGGCAGCCGTCGGGGTAGCGGTCGGCGAGCAGCCGGGCGGCCCGTACGGCGAGGGTGGTCTTGCCGCTGCCCGCCGGACCGGTGAGCAGCACGGTGCCACCCTCCCCGCCGGACCGGTCGAGCGCGTCGATGAGTTCGCGGAGCTGGCCGCCGCGCCCGGTGAACGCGGTCGGGTCCGGGGGCAGTTCGGCGGGGGTGGCGGGCCGGGCGGTGGGGTGGGTCCGGGCGGCGGAGAGGACTTCCCGGTAGCGGTCGGCCATGGCACCGCCCGGTTCGAGGCCGAGTTCCCGGGCGAGTTCCTGCCGGTACTCGTCGTAGACGGCCAGCGCCTCGGACCGGCGCCCGGACTGGTGCAGGGCGGTCATCCAGGCCGCGTGCAGACGTTCGCGGAGGGGATGCCGCTCGGCCAGCTCGCGCAGTTCCTCCACGACGGCCGGGCCGCGGCCGAGGGCCAGTTCGCATTCCGCCCACTCCTCGTGGACGGAAAGGCACCGGCGCTCCAGGCGTTCCCCCTCGGCCGCGAGGGCGGGAGAACGCCGCAGGTCGTGCAGGGGCGTGCCCTGCCACAGGCCCACCGCCTCGCGCAGCGGTCCGGCGGCGGAGGCGGGTTCGAGCCCGGCGGCGGACCGGGCGAGCCGCCGCATCCGCAGGGCGTCCACCTCGTCGTCCTCGACGCGCAGCGCGTAGCCGCCGCAGTCGTGGACGAGGAGGTCCGGGGAGGCGGTGCGGCCGTCGCCGAGCAGGGTGCGCAGGCTGCTGACGTAGACCTGGAGGTTCTTGCGGGCGGTGCGTGGCGGGTCGTCGGGCCAGACGGCGTCGGTGAGCGCGTCGGTGCCGACGGGGGTGTTGGGTCTGCTGAGCAACAGGCCCAGGACGAGGCGCTGTTTGAGCGGCCCGAGGGAGAGCGGCACGCCCTCGCGGTGGGCGGCGAGGGGCCCGAGGACGGTGAAGTGCGGTCGGGACGGGTGCGCGCTGGTGCGGGGCGCAGGGGTCACGGGCGGGCCTCCCAGCTCCGTTGTCCGGGCACGGTGGTCACGCGTGCCCCACCGCGATGCTGCCCGGCGGGGCCCGGCCACGGCATCGGGGCGTTCCCCCTACCTTTCCGCCGGGCCCCCGCCCGAAAATCCCCCACGGCCCCCAGGTGCCCGGTCAGCGGGGCACGGCGGCCGAGGCGCACTCGGCGGCGAACTCGCACAGGGCCGTGCGGTCCTGGCGGCCGGTCTTGGCGAGCAGGCTCGCCATGTGCTTCTCGACGGTGCGCGGGGAGATGGAGAGGTGCCGGGCGATCTGCTGGTTCCCGGGACGGTCCGGGAGGAGGACGAACACCTCGTACTCTCGCGGGGTGACGCCGCTGGTGCGCAGCGGGGCGGGGATGCGGTCGCGGCCGTCGCGGCGCTGCGGGGCGCTGGCCCCGGCCCGGCGCAGGGCGGCCCGGCAGGCGGAGGCGACGGGCTGGACCCCGGCCGCGTGGAAGTACTCCTCGGCGGTCCGCAGCCACCTCACCGGTTCGCCCCAGCCGTCGGCGACGGCGGCCTCCGCGACCAGCCGCAGCGCGAGATGGCGGGCGAGGGGGAACGCCTCCCCGGTGCGCAGGGCCGACCGGACCGCTTCCGCGGCGCCCGCCGGGTCGCCGCCGCGTCCCCGGTGGACCGCGTCGGCCATGCCGAGGAAGAGCTTGTTCCAGGCGAGCTGGGCGCCGTGCGAGGCGAGGGCCGCCCGGTGACCGGCGATGTCACCGGTCCCGTCCAGGGCACGTACGAGGGGGAGCAGGCCCCAGCGGCCGCCGAGGAAGTACAGGCTGGGCCGTTCGCGCTCCCAGGCAACCGCGGCCTCCAGGTGTTCCCGGGCGCCGCGCCGGTCCTCTTCGAGGAGGGCTCCGACGGCCAGGCACAGGCCACGCTGGAGCGGGACGAGCAGCGAGTCCTCGCCCCCGGCGCGCCGGAACCGCAGCAGCGCGGCGTCCCGGTCGCGGCGGTGCCCCTGGTGGGCGGCGAGGGTGGCGTCGGCGAGGAGGAGGTAGCGGTGGGCGGAGAGGTTGCGTACCCGGGCGGCGGCGTCGACCGAGCGGTCGACGGTGGCGCGGGCCTTCTCCCAGTCGCCGCAGAGCACGGCGTTCATGGCGAGCAGTCCGTCCACCGTCTGGGTCAGCGCGAGGGCGCCGAGTTCCCCGGCGGCGGTGCGGGCGGCCGCCAGCCGGGTCGCGTCGCCCGTGCGCAGGAAGGCGTTGGCGCCGAGCCGGACCAGGGCTTCCGTGCGCCAGGCGGCGAGCTGGTGGCGTTCGGAGACCTCGAGCATCCGCTCCAGGCAGGCGTCCGCCGCGTCGAAACCCTGGTCCCGGCTGAGCAGGCTGAGCAGTTGCCACGCCTGGCAGGCGACCACCGGCAGGCCGTGCTCCTCGGCGACGGCCGCGGCCCGGCGGGCGGCTTCGGCGGCGTCGGCGGTGCCGTCCTCCCCCAGTCCGCCGGGAAGCAGGACGAGGTGGCCCTCGACCACGGCGAGCGCGGCCTCCTGGCCGGGCGGCGGTGTGGGGCCGAGCAGGGCGCGGGCGGCGCGCACCCGGCGCCCCGCCTCCTCGTGGTGCTCGCCCATGACGGCGGCCCAGGCGACCCTGATGTGCGCGTCGGCCCGCTCCGCGGCGGCCGGTGTGCCGGGCGGCACCGGCGGCAGTCCGGCGGCCAGGGCGAACGCCTCGGCGAGCCGCCCGGCCTCGGCGAGGGCGACGGCGAGCGAGGCGGCGACCTCGGGGCGGCGGCCGTCGGGGATCAGTTCGCGGGCCCGTTCGAGGAGCACGGCCGCCGAGCCGGCGGCTCCCTGGCCGAGCATCCGGCGGCCGGCCTCGGCAAGGTGCGCTCCCGCCGCGGCGGCGTCCCCGGCGGCCAGGTGGAGGGTGGCGAGGAGCTGGCGGGCGTCCTCGCTCATGGCGGGCCCCAGTTCCTCCAGGGCGTCGGCCGCCCGGCGGGCGGTGGCGGCCCGTTCGGCGGGGAGCAGGGCGGCGGTGAGGGCTTCGGCGGTGAGCGCGTGCCGGAAGGCGTACCGGTCGGGGGCGGCCCCGTCGGGGGCGATGACGCCGGCCTCGGTGGCGGCGCGCAGATGGGCGAAGAGGGCCCGTTCCTCGTAGCCGAGGACGGTCTGCAGGAGGGGGACCTGGAAGGTGCTGCCCAGCGTCGCGGCGGTGAGCAGGAGTTCGCGGACGGGTGGGTCGAGGCGGTCCAGGCGCGCGGCCCAGCTGCGGACGATGCCGGTGGGGACGCCGCCCTCCGGGCCGTCCTCGCACCGCCAGCCGGTCTCCGTCCGGCGCAGGGTGCCGGAGTCGACCAGGTCTGCGAGGAGCACCTCCACCAGGTACGGGTTGCCGCCCGCGCGGCGCGCGATCCTGCGGTGGGCCTCGGCGGGTACCTCGCCGGGGGCGGCGTCCAGGCACGCCTCGGCCATCCGGTGCACCTGCGTGTCGTCCAGCGGGCCGAGTTCGAGGAGGGTGGCCGTCTGCCGGCCGGCGGCGGCCCGGGCGACGTCCAGGGCGGGGCCGGGCTCGGGTCTGAGGGTGCCGAGGAGGAGGACGGGCAGGTCGGCGAGGTTGTCGGCGACGTACTCGACGACGGCGATCGTCTCAGTGTCGGAGTCGTGCAGGTCCTCCAGGACCATGACGCAGCCCCGTTCCCGCCCGAGGACGGAGAGCAGACGCAGCAGGGCCTCGGCGAGTTCGACCACGGAGACGGGGAACGGGGGGCCGTGCCGCCGCCATTCGGGCACCAGCTCGGACAGGGCGGGGCGGAAGGGGTCCAGTTCTGGTTCCTCGGGGGTGCCCGCGGCACGGAACCGGGAGGAGAGGGCCTCCATCAGCGGCCGGTAGGGCACGACGAGCCCGGTGGAGGTGGCGCGTCCGCGCAGGACGGGCACCTCGCGGGCGTAGGCGTCGAAGGCGCACCGGCCCGCCAGCCGCGACTTGCCGATCCCCGCCTCGCCGATGAGGAAGACCGCCTTGCCCGAGGAGTGTCCGGCAGCGCCCAACGCCCTTTCCAGCAAAGCCGATTCGCTGTCCCGCCCGACGATGACCGAGGAAGTCGCACGCATGTGCGCAGGCTACTGGAGCGGGCCCCGGAGCGGCAGTGCGTGCCGCTCCGGACCGGCCCGGTGTCACTGCGGAGCGGTCATGGTGGTCCACGGCAGTTCGTGGGAGTAGGAGGCCCCGCCCTCCGACGCGCTGAGGAGTCTGGAGCGCAGCCCGAGGGCGCCGGTGGTGAAGAGGGTGATGGCGCCGACCGGATGTGCCCCGGCGCTCTCGCCGGCACCGTCGGTCAGGTGGGTGGCCGCGTCGTCGATCTGCATGGGATGCCTCGATCCTTGGTCGGGAGGACGGTTGAGGTGTACGGGCTTCGGTGCGGGTGGTGCGTGGGCGCACGGGTGCGCGGCGGTCAGAGTCGGTGGTCGGGGGTGGTGAGCCGGGTGGGCTGGTCGAGGAGGAGCACGGAGGGCACACGGTCGGGGAACCCGGCGCGCAGCAGCCCGTGCCCGATCCCCGCGAGGCCGGTGAGCAGCCCCGCGTGCGGGACGTGGTCGGGGGTGCCGCAGCGCGGCCCGTCGTCCTCGACCGCGGCCAGCAGCACGCCGGTGCGGTGGACGAGCCCGGCGCGGGCTCCGGCCAGGGCGGCGTGGCCGAGGAGTTCGAGCCGGCCCGCCTCCCCGTGGCAGAGGCTGTCGTCGGGGCGGGGCTCGGCGCGCCGCAGAAGGTGGGCCGTCGTGGTGAGCCAGGCGGCCAGCCGGGGGTCGGCGAGAGCGGCGGGGCTGTCGGCGACGGCGAGGGCGGTGCCGGCCCGGCCGTGGCACCAGCCGCCCTGAGCGTCGTCCTTCGCCGCCGGGAGCAGGGCGACGGCCGCGCGGAGCGCCTCCAGCCCCGCCTCCCGGATGCGCGGGGACCCGGTCCGCTCGGCGTACCGCAGCAGTGCCCATCCCGTACCGGCCGAGCCGTCCAGGAAGCCGGTCCCGGCGGGAGGGCCGGCGGCCAGCAGCCGTTCCGCGCACCGTCCGGCGGCGCGCAGCGTCTCCTGGCGTCCGGTGGCCCGGTGCGCGGCGAGGAGCACCGCGAGCCCGCCGGCCGTCCCGGCGCCGACGCCCGTCTCACGCTCCCCCGCCGCCGCTGCCTCCAGCAGCCGCAGCGCCGCCGGAAGCGACTCGGCGCACACCGGCTCCCCGAGCAGCCGCTCCGTCTCCAGCAGGGTGTACGTGATCCCGCCGAGCCCGGCGAAGGCGCCCGAGCCCACGGCGGGCGGCGCGGTGGGGTCCTCGTGCAGGGCGTCCAGCAGCCCGGCCACCGGCGCCAGGGCCGCACTCGCCGTCTCCGCGTACCGGGCGACACCGGTGACACCGGCGAGCTGGGCGAGGAAGAGGGCGGGGCCGCAGTAGCCCGCGGCCAGGTCGGCGGGCATCGGACCGAGCCGCCAGTAGCGGTCGCCCAGCAGCTCCAGGCCGAGCCAGTTGGCGCGGTCCGCCGTGCGGTAGGCGAGGGAGACCAGCTGGTCCCCGAGGGAGCGGGCCGCGGCGAGGAGCCGTTCGGGTTCGGGCGCGGCGGCGGGCCGGGGGCCGCGCCCGGCCCCGGCGGGGTGGTGGACGGGCGCGGTGGAGGCGGAGACCATCGCGGCGCGGATCACCCACTCCTGGTCCTGCCGGTCCACACTGTCGAGGGCCGCGATCTTCCGGGTGGCTCTGGCCAGTCCGGAGAGCGGCACCGTGCCGGGCACGGCGCGGCCGGTGACCCCGGTCAGGGCGGTGCCGCCGACCGGGACGGTGAAGACGGGCACGTCGTGGGACCAGAGCTGGGCGATCTCCTCGTCCTCCAGCCCGGACAGGGCGGGGCGGCCGAGCGTGCCGTCCCTCAGCCGGGCGAGGACGGCGTCCCGCGCGCCGGCCTCGCGCATCAGCTCGGGGTGGGTGGTCTCGTCGAGGAGGGTGGCGTAGACGGCGGTGGGCCGCGCCACCACCCGCACCTCGTCCCGCCGGAACCGCTCCAGCAGCCCGGTGGGCCCGAGCAGTTCGGCACGCGCCTCGCCGAGGGCCGCGTAGGCGGCCCGGAACCCTTCGCGCAGCTCGGCCGTGTACGCGGCCGGTTCGGCGGGTCTTCCGTGCAGGCGGGGGCGGTTGGCGGACTCCCGGAACCGGCCGGGGCGCCGCACCAGCCGCATGGTGTCCGTCCCGCAGTCGGCCCACCCGGCGAGCGCCACGGGGGAGAGCGCGGCGCGGCCGCCGCCGACCGCCGACATGTCGAGCGCGCTGTCGTCACCGAGGAGGAACTGCGGCAGCAGACCGACCCGGTGGACGGAGTCGTGCAGTGCCCTGCTCGCCGGGTCGTCGGAGTCGGCGATCGGCAGGGCCGGGTGGAAGAGGGTCTCCACGTCGACCAGGAGCGGGTGCTCGCCGTGGGCGATCAGGTTCTCGTGGTGCAGGTCGGTCCCGTCCAGGGCGTGCAGCAGGGCGAGCAGCGCGCCCTGGCGCCGGTAGAACTCCCGTACCTGCGGGCCGGTCCGGCAGGGCAGCACCTCCACGAACTCGACCCAGCCGTGGGTCTGGCTGTCGACCACGGTCAGCGTGCGCAGCCGGGGCGCGCCGGGCAGGCTGCCGAGCCAGTCGGCGAGGTCGTTGAAGTGGCGGTGCACGGCGACCGGACGGGGTTTGTACACCAGCCGCGCGCCGTCCGCGAAACGCAGCAGCGCCACCGTCCGGCCGCCGCCGTGGCTGTCCCCCGCCCCGGCCTCGACGTCGACGAGCAGATGTCCGTCCGCCCCGCACGGGAGCCCCGCCTCCGCCAGGGCCGCCTGGTCGGCGGCGAGGCGGTGCAGCAGTTCGGCGAAGGCGTCGGCCGCGTCGAGGCTGACCCGGCCGAGGAGGCGGGCGAGGACCGGATGGGCCGTCAGCAGCGCGGTGAGGCCCTGCCGCTCCCCCGTCCGCCGCAGGAACTCCCGGAACCGGGCCCGGCTGTCGTCGCCGGCGAGCCCGCCCGCCTCTCGTGCCCGGTGCAGTTCGGTCACGAGGACGCGGGCGGCGATCCGGGCCAGTCGCGGCCCGACCGTCCGGACCAGTCCGGCGCGGACGGCCGTGAGGTCGACGAGCCGCCGCTCGGCGCCCCCGAGAGCCGCCGCCATCCGCTCCCCCGCCGCCTCGGCGAACGGTGCCAGCACCCGCTCGAACCCGCTGAGACCTTCGTACCGCCCCTCGGGCGCGGCGAGGACCGCCGGTGTGGTGGCGAGCACCCGCTCGACCCACACCGCCCAGTCCGGCGCCTGCCCGGTCCGCTCCCCCGGGCGCAGGGCCGGGAGCCACCAGGCCGCGTCCCCGGTGTGCCGCTGACCGTTCTCCAGCAGGGCGACCGCCCCCCGTCCGGCGGGGACCGGCCCCGGAGCGGGGTGGGCGGCGCCGCACCCCGGTCCCGAAGCGTTCCGCTCCAACGTCCCACCCCCTCGATCCCGCCGCGGACCCTGTCGGCCCGCGGCGTGACCCATCGTGCCGCGTGGGGGATGGGGGCACATGGGGGTCGGGCCCCCATCTTTCCTGGCGGGCGAGGAGAGCGCCGGGCGGACGGGCCGGGACGGCCCGCCCTCACCCCCGTGCGGCTGGGCACGTACACCGCCGCGCGGCCACTCAGGTACGGGGATGCCGGTGCGCGAGGGCGTTGACAAGAGTCTCCGGGCCCTAAGATCATGAGCCGCACGCCACGTCCCCCACGCGCATGATCCCGAGCGGACACGCCGGTCGCCTCACGGGCCGCACCCCCTCATCACCCTCTTCCGGGAGGCGTTTTCCGCAAGCACGAACGTGGCCGGGGTCCCGAACGCACCGAGACACATCTGACGCTGACGCCGCTTCCGCGGCGGCCCTGGCGTCGGGAGACGATGCTCATGGAGGAGTGGCCGACGTGCACGAGGTGTACGGCCTGGCGCTCCCGGCGGACTGGTGAGGCCGATGTCGCAGGCAGGAACGGCTGACGCCGGCGAGTCGTCCTCCGGGGCCACCGAAGGAGGCCGGACGGGCACGCACGGAGGCGGCGAGGGGCAGGGCGGAGGGACGGGTGGGCGCTTCCGCGCGGTCGTCGGGGCCTACGCGGTGTCCGGCTACGGCAACTACCTGAACCTGATCGCACTGAGCCTGTTCTCGTTCCAGGTCACCGGCTCGGCCTTCGGTGTCGGCGCGCTCATGGCGCTGCGCCTGTTCGCCGGTTTCCTCGCCGGGCTCGGCTCCGCGGCGCTGGCGGCCCGGACGACCCGCCTGCGGATCATGGTCGGCGCGGACATCAGCCAGGGCGTCGCCATGACCGTCCTCGCTCTCTGCGCGGACCGCACACCGGTGTGGCTGCTGGGGTGCGCCGTCGTCGTGACGGGCGCGGGGAACGTCTGCTTCACCGTGGCTCTGCGCAGCGCGGTTCCCGCCATGGTCGGCCCGGAAGCCCGCACGCGGGCCAACGGGTTGCTGGTCACGGGGCGTTCGATCGCCACGGTGCTGGGGTTCGCCTCCGCCGCCCCGGTCATCGCGTTCGGGGGGTACGGGGCCGCGTTCGCGTTGAACGCGGCGAGTTTCGCGGTCTGCGCCGTGGCCCTGCTGGCCCTGCGGCCGCGCACGGACGCCGAGGACCAGGAGCCGGAGGAACTCGGCCGGGAGGAGGGCACCGGGCGCCCTGGGCGCCGTCGGCCGTGGCGGGGCGCGGCCGGACTTCCCGGGCTGCTGCTCGGGATGATCCTGCTCCGGGGGGTCGATGCCCTCGCCTCCTCCTCGCACAACGTCGCGCTGCCCGTGGTCGCCCACGCCGCGGAACCGTCCGCCCCGGCCCTGTTCATGACCCGCTTCTGGGTCGCCTGGGCCGTCGGCACCATCGCCGCCCACCTGGTGCTGAAACGCGCCGGCAAGGGGAGGGCGTGGGGTGAACGTGCCTTCGCGTGGGGCACGCTGGCGATGTCGGTGTGCTTCGTGGCGGCCTTCACCGGCCTGCCCGCCGCCGGCCTTGTCGCGGTCGCCGCCTGCGCGGGCTTCGCGGACGGCTGGACCGAGATCGTCTACACCTCACGCCTGCAGGCGGCACCGGACCGTCAGCGCAGCCGGCTGTTCGGAATGTCCGCCACGGCGGAGACGGCCGGCTTCGCCGTGGGCACCGTACTCGCCGCGGCGGCCCTCGAAGCGCTGCCCGCCCTGAGCGTGGTCGGGGTCTTCCACGGTACGGCGGTGCTGGCGGCGCTGTTCCTGCTGGCGTTCGCCGTCACCACGGCCCGGTCTCCGTCGCGCACCCACGGATCAGAAGGGGACACACATGGAACGCGTCCAGGGACAGGCACTCCTCCGGGGGCCTGAGCCCGAACACGGCGAGCACGATCCGCGCAGCCCCGTGGAGGCCCTGCTTCGCGCCGCCGGCGCGGCGACGGGCGCCGGAGTCGTGACGCTCACGACGGACGGCACCCCGGCCCGCCTGCCGTATCCCCAACTCCTGGCGCAGGCTCGCCGGCTTCTCGGCGGGCTGCGGGAGCGGGGGCTGCGGGCCGGTGACGTCGTGGTGTTGTGCGGGTTACCCCTCGGGGAGTTCTTCCCCGCCTTCTGGGCCTGTCTCCTGGGCGGCGCCCAGCCGGCGGCGATCGCGGAGCGGGCCGTTCCCGGCTCCCCCGCGTACGAGCGTCTGCTGCACGCCTGCACGACGCTGGACGCCCCTCTGGTGCTCACCGACGGTCCCGGGGCCCGGGACCTGACGGCCGCCGCCCCGCACCTGCGGGTCGCCGTCGCCGAGGAGTGTCTGGGCGCGGATCCGGCCGAGGACCACGCCGAGCCCGCCGGGTCCGACGTCGCGCTGCTGATGCTGTCCTCGGGCAGCACCGGTGCCCCCAAGGCGGCGCGCCTGACCCACGCCGGCCTGACGGAGTTCGCCGCGAGCGCACGCCGGGCACTGGACGTACGGCCGGACGACACGATGGTGAACTGGCTGCCCGTCGACCACAGCGGGGCGTTCCTGCTGTACCACCTGCTGGCGGTCTTCGCGGGGTGCACCAACGTCCACTCCCCCACCGACCGCGTTTTGGCCGAGCCACTGCGCTGGCTCGACCTCCTCGAGACCTACGAGGCGCGGCACAGCTGGGCCCCGACCTTCGCGTACGGGCTGGTCGCCGACGCCCTCGCCGAAGCTCCGTCCCGCAGCTGGGACCTGAGCCGCCTCAGGACACTGCTCTGCGGCGGTGAGCGGGTCGTGCTGCCGGTGCTGCGCCGCTTCCTCGACACCACCGCCGCCTTCGGGGTCCGGGAGGGCCACATCGTGCCGGCCTGGGGGATGGCCGAGACGGTCACCGCCGTCACCTACGGCCGGCTGGACCGGCCCGGCACCGTGCACCGCCTGCTCAAGAGCAGTCTGGGCGGCGACCTGGTGCGGGCCGACGAGACGACCCCGGACGAGGAGTGCGCCACCTTCGTCGCGTCGGGCTCACCCGCTCGGGGAGTCACGCTGCGGATCGTGGACGACGCCGGCCGGCTCGCCGAGCCGGGCAGGATCGGCCGCCTCCAGGTGCGGACACCCGCCCGTCTCACACCCGGCTACGTGAACAACCCGGAGGCCGACGCCGAGGCGTTCCCCACAGGAAGGGACTGGCTGGACTCCGGTGACCTCGCCTTCCTCGACGAGGGGCAGCTCGTGCTCACCGGCCGGCGCAAGGACCTGATCGTCGTCAACGGGCACAACGTGTACTGCCACGAGGTCGAGGACGCGGCCACCGCCGTCGCGGGGGTCCGCCAGGGCGAGGTCGCGGCGTGCGGCGTCCCGGACGAAGCCGGCGGTACGGAGCGGCTGGCCCTGTTCTTCGTGAGCCGGGGCGCCGACGAGGACCGGCGGATCTCGCGGGAGATCAGGGCCGAGCTGTTCTCCCGGCTGCGTCTGACCGCGGCCCGGGTCCTGCCCGTCGCCCCCGGCGACTTCCCGAGGACCCCGGCGGGCAAGGTGCGTCGCGCCGAGCTGCGCAGCAGACTGCTCGCCGACGGCGACACCCCCGCACGGCCCGTCGCCGGCGCCCCTTCGGACGACCTGACCGGGGCGGTGTGCGAGGAGATCGGCGCGCTGCTCGGCAACGCTGTGGACGCGCACGTGCCGTTCTACGAGCTGGGACTGGACTCCCTGCTCCTCACCCGGCTCCGCTCCCGCCTGGAGACCCGGCTCGCGGTGCCCGTCCCCCAGACCGTCTTCTTCGAGCACCCCACGGCCGCCGCACTCGCCGCGCACCTGTCCTCCGCCCCCGAAACACCGCCGCGCCGCGCGGCCGAGACCACGGCCACGCCCACGGGCGACGACGCGGCCGAGCGCCGCGTCGCGGTCATCGGCATGTCGTTGCGCTTTCCCGGCGCGGACTCGCCCGACGGTTTCTGGGCGAACCTGCGCGACGGCGTGGACAGTGTGCGGGTCTTCGACGCGGAGCAACTCGCCGCCGCCGGCGTCTCCCCGGAGCAGCGGCACGCCGCCGGGCTGGTGCCGGTCGGCGGCGTCATCGACGGGGTCGACGACTTCGATCCGGAGTTCTTCGGGATGAGCCCCGCGGAGGCCGGACTGACCCATCCCGCACACCGGCTCTTCCTGGAATGCTGCCACGAGGCGCTGGAGAACGCGGGGCGCGCGGCCCCCGAACAGGGCGCCGTCACCGGCGTGTTCGCCGGCGCGGCCATGCATCTGTACGACCACCAGGGCCCGCCCGCGTACGCACAGGCGGCCCCGGGGGACCCGGCAGCGGGCATGCGGGCGGCCATCGGCCGGGAGTCCGACTTCCTCGCCTCCCGTGTCGCCTACCGGCTGGGGCTCACCGGCCCCGCCATCGGCGTCCAGACGGCCTGCTCCACCTCGCTGGTCGCCGTCCACCTGGCCGTACGGGCGCTGCTGAGCGGCGAGGTGTCCATGGCGCTGGCGGGCGCTGCGGCCGTACACCTGCCGCAGGAGAGCGGCTACCAGGGCCACCCCGGGTCGGTCCTGTCCCCCACCGGGCGCTGCCGGGCCTTCGACGCGGAGGCCGACGGCACCGTGGGCGGCAACGGTGTCGCCGCCGTGCTGCTCAAACGGCTCGACCACGCGCTGGCCGACGGCGACCCCGTGCACGCGGTCATTCTCGGCTCCGCCGTCAACAACGACGGGGCGGGCAAGGCCGGCTTCAGCGCGCCGGGCGTCGCGGGCCAGGTCGAGGTGGTCCGCCAGGCCCTGCGCAGGGCGGACGTGCCCGCCGAGACCATCTCGTACGTGGAGGCCCACGGCACCGGCACGCCGCTCGGCGACCCGGTGGAGCTGGAGGCGCTGGGCAGGGCGCTGGACGAAGGGACCGGGCGGACCGGATTCTGCACGGTGGGCTCGGTGAAACCGAGTATCGGCCATCTCGACAGCTGCGCCGGGATGGCCGGATTCCTGAAGACGGTCCTGATGCTGCGCCACCGCACCCTGGTCCCCACACTGCACCTGGCGCGTCCCAACCCGGAACTGCGTCTGGAGGGCGGCCCCCTCGTCCTCGCCACCGAGCTGCGGCCGTGGACGACTCCCGAGGGAGTACCCCGCAGGGCCGGGGTCAGCGCGCTGGGGGTCGGTGGCACCAACGCCCACGTGGTGCTGGAGGAACCACCTCCGCCGTCGGCACCTGCCGTGCCCGGACTGCCGTTCCTCGTCCCGGTGTCCGCCCGTGACCCCGAGGCGCTGGAGGAGCTGGCCGGTCTGGTCGGCGAGCGGCTGCGGAAGGAGCCGGAGCTTCCCGTGGCGGACGTGGCGGCCACCTTGGCGTGGGGCAGGCGCCACCGGGCCTCGCGGGCGACGGCCGTGGGGCGGACGGCCGAGGAGCTGGCCGCCTCCCTGGAGGACCGGCACACCGGGCCACCGGCCCCGCAAGGCCCGCCGGCGTTCGCCTTCACCGGCCAGGGCACCGCCCGTCCCGGCATGGCGGCCGGTCTCCACGCCGCCCATCCGGTCGCCCGGCGGATCCTCGACCGGTGCGCGGAAGTGTACGAGGAGGAGTTCGGCGGCACGCTGCTCCCGCCCCTGCTGGACGGTTCCGCGGAGGAGGTCACCTGGCCCACCGAGACCGCGCAGGCCGCACTCTTCGCCCACCAGGCGGCGCTGGCCGAGCTGTGGCGCGCCGCGGGCGTGCGTCCGCGCCTGCTGTTCGGCCACAGCGTCGGCGAGTACGGGGCCCTGTACACGGGCGGCGGCCTCACGCTCGAAGACGGTCTGCGGCTCACGGCGTGGCGCGGGCGGCTGATGCGGGCGTCCTGTCCCCCGGGCGGCATGCTCGCGGTGCGGACCGGGCCGTCGGAGGCCGAGCGTGTCGCGCGGGCGGCGGGGGCCGTCGTGGCGGCGTTCAACGGGCCCCGCGCGCAGGTGCTCTCCGGTCCGCCCGAGGCTCTGGACGAGGCGGTGCGCCTGCTGGACCGGGAAGGCGTGAGATGGCGGGCGCTCGCCGTCGACCGGGCGTTTCACTCCCCGGCCGTCGAACCGGCTCTGGAGGAGTTCCGCGCGTACGCGGAGGGGGTGGCCTACAGCCCCCTGCACACTCCGGTGGTGACGGCCGCCGACGGACGGGTCCGGCAGGTGGGCTGGACGCCGGACGCCGGCTACCTCCTTCGCCAGGCACGCGAACCTGTCAGGTTCGACCTGGCCATGGCCGCCGCGACGGCGGAGGGCTGCGAGGACTTCGTCGAGCTCGGGGCGGGAGACACCCTCACCGGTCTCGGACGTCATTGCGTTCCGCGCAGCCGCTGGCTCGGCGGGCAGGGCGCCGGACGTGACGCCCTGGACCAGGCGCACGGGCTCCTGCTGTCGCTGGGGGCGCTGTACCGCGCCGGCACCGACCTGGACTGGCAGGTGGTCAACGGCGGCGGGGGCAGGGTGCCGCTGCCGGGACACCCGCTGCGCAGGCGCCCGATGACGGGTCCCGCCACGCCACCGCCGGCCACACCTCCGAAGGAGCCCGACGTGCCGGACCAACTGCTCTCCGACGTACGCCGTCTGACCGCCGCCAAGCTCGGCCTGGACGTACCGGACGTCGGACCCGACACGTCCTTCTTCGAGCTGGGCGCGGACTCGCTCGCGCTGATGGGCATGACGGCGGAGCTGGAGGAACGGTACGGCGCGCGTGTCCCGGTGCGGGAACTCTTCTCCACCGCCGACACCCCGCGTGCGCTGGCGGAACGTCTCGCCCAGCTGGGCGCCGGGCCCGCGTCGGCCTCCGGCGACGAGAGGAGCGGAACGGAACGGCGACCGCAGCCGGCGGACGGGCCTCGGCCGCAGCGGGAGGAGGCGCCCGTCACCGCCGCCGCGCCACCGGCACCCTCCGCCGTGGACCCCGGGCCGGAGGCTGCGGGCGGGCTGCTCGCCCTGCTCGGGCAGCAGTTGAAGCTCACCGAGCACCTCGTCGACCAGGTGACCGGGGTGATGTCCCGGCAGCTCGACGTCCTCGCCTCCACCGGGGTCCCCTCCGCTCCACCGGCCGAACCGGCACCCGCCGCCCCGTCCGCCCAGGACCTTCCCCGGCCCGAGCCCGCCGACCGGCGTCCGACGGCGCCCACGGCACCGGTGCCCGTCCCTCGCACGGCACCGGACAGCCACGCCGCACAGCGGCGGCCGGACGCGTCGCGGGGCTGCGACTTCAGCCTGTACTTCTTCGGCGACTATCCCGAGGAGGGCGAGAGCGACAAGTACGCGCTGATCATGGAGGCGTCGAAGTACGCGGACGAGCAGGGCTTCCACGCCCTGTGGCTCCCCGAGCGGCACTTCAACTCCTTCGGCGCGCTCTTTCCCAACCCGTCCGTGCTCGCCGCGGCACTCGCGGCCAGCACCCGGAACATCCGGCTGCACGCCGGATCGGTCGTCCTTCCTCTGCACCACCCGGTGCGGGTCGCCGAGGAGTGGTCGGTGGTCGACAACATCTCCGGCGGCAGAGCGGGCCTCTGCGTCGCGAGTGGCTGGCACGCCACCGACTTCTCCCTCGCCCCGCACCACTTCGGACGCCACCGCGAGGTGATGTACGAGCAGCTGGACACGGTGCGCAGGCTCTGGTCGGGGCAGCCGCTGCCGGTGGCCGCCGGTGACGGCGAGGCCGTCGAGATCCGGCTGCACCCCGCTCCCCTGCAACGCGAACTCCCCTTGTACGTCGCGGTCGTGGGGAACCCGGACAGCTATCGCCGGGCCGCCGCCGAGGGCCTGGGGGTGGTCACCAACCTGATGACGCAGACGGTCGAGCAACTGGCGGAGAACATCGCCCTGTACCGCCGCACGAGGGCCGAGCACGGGCTCGATCCGCAGACCGGCCGGGTGGTGGTACTGGTCCACACGTACCTCGACGAGGACGGGGCCCGGGCGCGGGCGGAGGCGTACCGGCCGTTCGTGTCGTACCTGCGTTCCTCCCTCTCCCTGTTCGGCCAGGTGACCAACAGCCTCGGCCTCACCGCCGACCTCGACAACACGCCCGAGGAGGACGTGGAGTTCCTGCTGGAGCGGGCCTACGAGCGCTACTGCGCCTCCCGCGCCCTGATCGGCGACGAGGAGGATGCCGCCGAGACGGTCCGCCGGCTGACGGAGGCCGGCGCGGACGAGATCGCGTGCTTCGTCGACTTCGGTGTCCGGAAGGAGAAGGTGCTGGCCGCCCTTCCGGTGCTCGACCGCCTCCGCCGCCGTACGGGCCAGGGCGGTACCGAGGCGGCGGCGTCGCGGCCGCAGCGGCTCCCGCTCACCCCCGCGCAGCGCCGCATCTGGTTCCTGGAGCAGCTGCACCCGAGGACCGCCATGTACCACGAGCCGAAGGCGATCCTGCTGGACGGGCCCCTGGACACCGCCGCCCTGCGCCGGGCCCTCCAGCGTGTGGCCGAGCGGCACCCGGCCCTGCGCACCGTCTTCCTGGACGACGACGGCGTCCCCTACCAGGAGATCCGCGACCAGGTCCGGCTGGACTGCCCGGTGGAGGAGTGCGCGGGGGCCACGGTGGAGGAGGCGCTCGGCAGCGCGCTCGCCACGGAGGGCCGCCGGCTCCTCGGTCTGCGTGAGGGACCGCTGGTGACGGCGCGGCTGCTGCGCCTGGCCGACGAACGGCATCTGCTCTTCCTCCTGGCCCACCACATCGTCTTCGACTCGGCCTCCACGGCGGTACTCGTCCGCGATCTCGCGGCCTGCTACCGGGCCGAGCGCGGCGCCGCCCCCGCGCCGCCGCCCCCGCCGCCGGTGGAACCGGGCCCCCCGTCCGACCAGGCGGCGTCCCTCGCGTTCTGGCGGCGCGAGCTGGCGGGGGCGCCGGAACTCGCCCTCCCCGTCGACCGTCCCCGGCCTCCGGTCAGGTCAGGAGAGGGGGCAAGCCTCACCCACGAACTCGACGCGGAACTCACCGGCGCGCTGAAGGCGTTCGCGGCCAGGACCCGCGTCACCCTGTTCATGGCCCTGACCGGTGCCGTCGCGGCGGTACTCGGGCGGCTGAGCGGCCAGGAGGACGTGGTCCTCGGCACGGTCCTCAGCGCCCGGCCGGCCGGCGCGGACCACCATGTCGGCCTCTTCCTCGACACCGTCCCGCTCCGGCTCGATCTGGCCGGCGACCCGGACTTCCCCACCTTGCTGCACCGGGTGCGCGCGGCCACCGCCGCCGCCTTCGAGCACAGCGGAGTCCCCTTCGACACACTGGTGGAGGAACTCGCCCCACGCCGGGACCCGGGACGGAACCCGCTCTTCCAGGTGATGGTGGAGTACGAGAACGAGAGTGCGGTGGAGTTCGACCCCGCCGGGCCGACGGCGACCCTGATCGACGTGCCGAGCGCACGAGCCCCGTTCGACCTGAGTGTCTACCTCACCCACCACGCGGACGGTGTGCGGTTCATGGTGGAGTACGACACGGCCTTGTTCGACGAGGCCACCGTCACCCGCTTCACGCACCACGTGGAACAGGTCCTGCGCCGGACCCTGCGTGCCCCTCACGCGCCACTGGGGGAACTGACGGCCCCGAGCGACGCCGACCGTGCGGCTCTCGCGCGGATGGGGCGCCTGGACGAGGCGCAGCCGGCCGTGGAGGACACCCTGCACGGGCTGTTCGAGCGCCAGGCACGGCGGACCCCGCGGGCCGTCGCGCTGGTGAGCGGAGAGCGAACCGTCCGGTACGGCCAACTGGACGGCCGGGCCAACACGCTCGCCCACGACCTGCGCGCGGGAGGAGCCGCGCCCGGCGAGCGGGTGGCCCTGCTGCTCCCTCGCGGCCCGGAGCTGATCGCGGCTGTGCTGGGGGTGCTCAAGAGCGGCGCCGCCTACCTGCCGCTCGACCCGTCGCTGCCCACCGCCCGGCTGGCCCGGCTGCTCGACGACGGCGCGCCGGTGACGCTGCTGACCACCGCCTCCGTCCTCACCGGCCACCCCGGGATCGGGACGGACGAAGCGCCGTGGACCGTGCGCCTGGTGGAGGAGGTCGAGGGCGGGCCCACGGCCCATCCGCCGGAGGGCGGTGCGGTCCCCGAGGACCCCGCGTACTGCATCTACACCTCGGGCTCCACAGGTGACCCCAAGGGGGTCGTCGTGCCCCACCGCGGCCCGGTCAACCTCGTGCGGGGGCACGGGGTGGGCCATGCGGCGCCGCGCACCCTCCAGTGGACGTCACCGGCGTTCGATGTGAGCGTGCAGGAGATCTTCACGACGCTGTGCACGGGCGCGGAACTCGTACTGATCGACGACGAGGTGCGGCACGATGCGGCGGCGGTCGCGGAGGCGGTGCGGCGCCACGGTGTGGAACGGCTGTTCATGCCGTGCACGCCGCTGAGGTACCTCCTGGAGACCGGACCCGAGCTGCCTTCGCTGCGCGAGGTGTACTCGGCGGGCGAGGCACTGCACCTGACGCCCGCCTTCCGCCGCTTCCTCGCCGCGCACCCCGGATGCGCCCTGTACAACCAGTACGGGCCGACGGAGACCTCCGTCATCGTCACCTCGCACCGCGTGGACCCGGACGGCGGGGCGTGGCCACCGGTCGGCACGCCGGTGCCGGGCGCGCGGATCGTCCTGCGGGACCACGCCGGGCGGGAGGTCCTGCCCGGGGCGGTCGGGGAGATCCACGTGGGCGGGGCCCCAGTGGCGTACGGCTACCACGACCGGGTCGCGGAGACGGCCGACGCCTTCCTCACGGACGGCTCGGGTTCCGTGCTGTACCGGACCGGGGACCTCGGGCGCTGGCGCACCGACGGCACCCTCCAGTACTGCGGCCGGACCGACGACCAGGTCAAGATCCGGGGCCACCGGGTCGAGCCGGCGGAGGTGCGGACGGCGCTCGGCGCCCTGCCCGGCGTCCGGGACGCGGCCGTCGTCTCCCGCCGCGACCGGCACGGCGACCACGAACTGGTCGCCTACGTGGTGCCCACCGGGCCGGACGGCGACCGGCCGGACCTGCGCGCGGCACTCTCCACGGTGCTCCCGGGCCACCTGGTGCCGCGTCACCTGGTGCACCTCGACCGCCTGCCGGTGAACACCTCGGGCAAACTGGACAGGGCGGCACTTCCCGAGCCCGTACCGGACCTCACGGCGGCGGACGGGGGCGAGGAGCCCGCCACCCCCACCGAGAAGGCCCTGCACGAGCTGTGGTGCGAGGAACTCGACGTGCCCCGGGTGCCGGTCACCCGCTCCTTCTTCGAGGCCGGGGGCCACTCCCTGAGCGCGATCCGGGTGCTGAACCGGATGGCGGACCAGCTGGACGTCGAACTGTCCATGGCGGAGTTCTTCCTGACCCCCACGATCCGCGCCCTCGCGGAACGCCGCGAGCGGCCCGGCCCCGCCGGTGAGGTGGCCGACTCGGTGCCGCTGACCTCCACCCTGCGCAGGCTGTGGCACCGGCACCACGCGCACGCCCGTCCGGCGGTCTACAACATCGCGCACCGCATCGACCTGCGGGGTGCGCTCGACCGACGGCACCTGGCGGGCGCCCTGAGCGACCTGGTGGGCCGCCATCACGCGCTGCGCGGCAGAGCCTCGCACCACGACGGGGAGTACCGGTTCGAGGTACTGGCCCAGGTGCCCGTGGAGCTGCCGCTGGACGACCTGACGGGGAGCTCCGACGACGCGGTCGAGCGGTGGTGCCGGGAACAGGCCACGCGCCCGTTCGCGATGGACCGGGCACCCCTGTTCCGCTTCCGGCTGGCGCGGCTCGGCCCGGATCACTGGGTGCTGGTGACGGTCTTCCACCACGCCGTGTGCGACGGCTGGTCCCTGGGGATCGTCTGGCGCGAACTGCGGGAGCTGTACGACGCCCGGCAGTCGGGCTCCGGAGAGTCACCGGCGCCGCCGGCGGTGCAGTTCACCGACTGCGCACGGCGGGAGCACGCGCTGAGCGGCGACCGCAGGGCGGAGCTGGAAGAGTTCTGGCGGACCGAGCTGGAAGGAGTCCCCCTGCGTCTGCCGCTTCCGTACGACCGGCCGCGGCCCGAGCGGCTCTCCGGCGCGGGCGCGTTGCACACCTGGCGCGTCCGAGGGCCCGTCCCGGGCCGGTTGGCGGAGGCGGCCGCCGCTCTGGGGACGACGCCCTACGTCGTGCTGGCCGCGACGTTCGCCACCTGGGCCGGCAGGCTCTGCGGGGGCCTGCCCGACGTCGTGCTGGCCGCGTCCAGCGCCAATCGTTCCGCGGCCGAGCGGGCCGGGGTGGTCGGTTTCCTGGGCGACGCCGTGCTGGTGCGCGCACGGCTGGGCGCGGCCGGCACCTTCACCGACCTGGTGCGGCAGCTGGGCGCGACCCTCTTCACCGCCCTCGACCACCAGGAACTGCCCCTGACCGAGGTGGTGGAAGTGGTGTCGGGGGAGACCGTGGAGAACCTCTTCCCGACCGTGCTGTTCTCGGTGGTCACCACACCGCCGCCGAACCTTCCCGTGCGCGGCCTGACCACCTCGGTACGCGCCCTCCCGACGTCCGGGGCGGCCCGCAACGAGCTGTACGTGGTCGTGGTCCCCGGACCCAAGGAACTCACCGTCACCTTCGAGTACTCGACGGACCTCTTCGACGAGGCCACCGTCACCGCCTGGGCCGAGGACTTCACCGAACTCCTGGAGCAGGTCCTGCCGACACCGTGATCACGGGCCTCAGGTCTTCCCGGCGGCCGGCCTCGCCGGGAAGACCTCCCCAGGAAACCCCGCCCATGACCCCGCTACCTGGAGTCCGCGGGGAGACGGCATGATCGGCCCATGCCCAGGGAACGCGTACTCGCTGCCGCCGGATATGCCGCACTCACTCTGCTGTGTCTCGCGGCGATGGCGTGGACGGTGTTCACCGGCATCGCGCGGCTGAACCTCTCGGGGAACGCCGTGGAGGTCCGGCTCACGGAGTGCCACCGTGAGGACGGTGCGCGGAACACCACCCACACCGCCTGCAGCGGCCCGGCTCCGAGCACCACGGGCCTGGGCACCGTCGAGGTCAGGTACGAGGGCCGTCAAGGCGAGACCATCCGGGTCGCGCGGACGCCCTGGGGACGCTACGAAGCGGTGGACACGGGCTTCGTCTCCTGGGGGATCGCGGTGCTGGCGCCTCTGCTGCCGCTCGGGGCGGCAGCCGCCACCGGGGCCCTTGCCGTCAGAGAGATCCGCCGGGCGAGGCGTACGGCCGGTTCCGGCGGAGCCGTGTGAGTTCTCGCGGCAGGAGCAGGAGGCGGGCACCGGAAAGGCACGCGTCCGCGTGTCTCACCCCGCCACGGTGGCCGTCAGGCGGCGGTGGGCTGCCATGCCTCCTGGAAGCGGCGGCGGGCCCGGTGGAGCCGGGAGCGGACCGTGCCGACGGGGAGGGCGAGGGTCTCGGCCATCTCCACCTCGTTCAGGCCGTACACGCGAAGGGTCAGCACCTGGCGGTGGGCCTCGGACATGCGGTCCAGGACGTCGTTGATGTGGACGGCGTCGAGTGAGTGGGGTTCGTGGCGCGAGTCCACCTCGGGGCTCGTCGTCTCGCGGCCCAGGCGCCTGGCCGTGCGCACCGCCTCCCGCACGGTGACCGAGCGGACCCACCCGTAGAAGGCGGCGGGCTCCCGCAGCCCCGGCAGGCCCCGGTAGATCGCGAGGAGGGCCTCCTGCCGGGCGTCGGAGCCGTTGTCGTGGGCGACCGAGCGGCAGACACGGGTGACGTACGGGGTGATGTGCAGCAGCAGGTCGTTCATCGCCTGCTCGTCGCCCGCCCTCGCCCGCGGCAGCAACCGGTCCACGGGGGCGGGCAGTTCGTGCGCGGTGTTCATGGGGGTGCTCTCCTTGCGGGGAGGACGGTGCGGGCGGGCGGTCCGCGGTCAGCCGGCGCTGGCCGGCGCCGGGGCGGCGTCCTGGGCGAAGGCCAGCAGCGCGGTGCGGACGTCGTCGCGGAAGGCCCGCATGTACTGCGGGGTGAAGCAGGCCGTGTGGTGCGGGAGTTCGACGGCGAGCCGGTTGTCGAAGGAGACGACGCAGGCCATGACCGGGCTGCGGCCGGCCTGGGGGAAGTACGACTCGCGAGCCGGGACGAGGCGGACGTCGGTGCCTTCGACGCCCTCGGGGAAGCGGGGGGCGGCCGTGGCGCCCATGTTGGTCACGATGACCGAGCCCATCTGCAGGGCGGGATGGGCGGGGACCCTCGGCATGATGCGCATCTCGTGGAAGTGGTCGCCGCGCTCGACGGACTCCCGCAGGCGGGTGCTGATCTCCCGGGCGAGGTCGAGCGGGTCGGTCTCCCCGCTGACCGGGACGGCCTGGAGGTGGGAGGTCACGGAGGCCACCATCACGGACGGCGAGACGGGCGGGGTGAGCCGCGCACGCAGGTCGACGGGCGACATGCAGCCCAGCATTCGTGGGCCGTCGCCGTCCAGGCGCGCACGGGCCGCCGTCATCAGGGCGGCGGCGACGAGGCCGTGCACCGAGACGCCCGCGTCGCGGGCGGCGGAGCGCAGCCGGGTGGTCTCCTCGGCATCGAGGACCAGGCGGCGGACCTCGATGCGGTGCTCCGACGGGTCTTCGGAGCCGGCGGGCCGGTCGCGCGGGGTGTCGAAGGCGAGGAGCTCGACCGGGTGGGCGCCCGTCTCCTCGATGCGGCGCAGCAGGTACTTCTCGGTCTCCTCGGGGTCGGCCGCGGGCAGCAGCTCACTGACGGGCCTGGGCCACTCCGCCTCGGCGACGGGGGCGGGCGGGGTCTGTCCCGGGACGGTCGCGACGAGTTCGCCGTAGCGGTCCCAGAGCGCGTTCATGAAGGTGATGGCGCTGTGTCCGTCGGTGACGGTGTGGTCGATCGTCACGGTCAGGAGGTGGGTGTCCGGCCCGGTGGTGACGAGGGCCGCGCGGCTGAGCGGTCCGCCCACCGGGAGCGGGACGTTCAGTTCCTCGATGTACGCCTCGTCCCCGCCCTCCCTGCGGATCAGGCGCGGCCGCTCGTCCTCCGGAAGGAGTTCCAGGGCGTGGCCTCCTTCCGCGGGGACGATGCGGGAGCGGAGGGTGGGGTGCTCGGTCGTGAGCGCGTCGAACGCCTCCGCCAGTACCGAGGGGTCGACGTTCCCGCGCAGGGCGCAGGAGAGGAACGCCCGGCTCCGCTGGGCTACATAGAGGTTTTCCACGGGACACAGCGCGCGTCGCATTTGGCAGCCCTTCCAGCCGTCACCGCACGGTCCGCACCCGCACGGATGGCGGTTCTCCACATTGAGTGCGGAACCCCTGTCACGCCTCACGGCGAGGGGAGACAGCGAAAGGCCCCGATCTTGGCATCACCCTAGGAGCCACGCGTTTAGGGATTCACCTAAGAACGGCCGGGCGGCCGGACGGCGGAGCTGCGCGGCAGGCAGCCGCGCAGCTCAGGGCGTGTGCGAAGGGGACCACCGGGGCGGCAGCCAGGACTTCCATGAATCCGACTGGGCGGAAAGTCAAGGGGCCCATTCGGCTCCTTGAATTATCGGCCGCCAGCCGACCCTTTCTTCTTTTCTCCCGCCGCTTTCCCAAACCTCTCCGGACGGACATCACAGCACCCTCTAGGTATTTCCCTGGAATGGGCCGCCGAGTGCCGTCCGCGCTTGATCCGCCCGACCGGGCGAGGGCAGGGTGAACCGGGGCACGGCCCGCGACGACCGGACGGGGTTCCTGCCCCCGGAACGCCGCGCTCGCCCTGCCCCCCCGTGAGAAGTACCTGCTCGCAACCGAGGGTTGGTGTCATGTCTGGCAACGAGGACGATCGTCGGCCGCTTTCCGGGGCACAGGAGGGGCTCTGGTTCGCCCATCGGCTCGCGCCCGGCACCGCCGCCTACAACACCGGTGAGTACGTCGAGATCCACGGACCCGTCGACACCGCCCTCTTCGAGACGGCGCTGCGGCGGACCGTCCGCGAGGCCGACACCTTCGCCCTGCGCTTCCTGGACACGCCCGACGGACCGCGCGCCGTGCGGGACGGCGATCCGGACGAGATGCCGGTGCACCGGGTGGACGTCAGCGGTGAGGCGGACCCGGCCGCAGCCGCCGAGGAGTGGATACGCCGGGACCTGGCGACGCCGGTGGACGTGGCGGCGGGGCCGCTCTTCTCGCACGCCCTGCTGACGCTCGCCCCCGACCGGTTCATCTGGTTCCTGCGCGCCCACCACATCCTGCTGGACGGCTACAGCTACAAGCTGGTGGCACGTCGTCTGGCCGACACCTACACGGCGCTGGCCGCCGGGGAGGAACCGCCGCCCGCCGGCTTCGAGTCCGCGGACCGGCTCGCCGCCGAGGAGGCCGCCTACCTCGGCTCCGACCGCCATCGACGCGACCGCGCGTACTGGACGGAGCGGCTGGCGGGGCTGCCCGAGCCGGTGCGGCTCACCGACCGCACCGCGCCGCCCAGGGCTCCGTTCCTGCGCCGTACCGCGGTCCTCTCCCCCGCCGAGACGCGCGCCCTGGACGAGGCCGCCAAGGGGATGGGGGTCGCGCGGACCGATCTGCTGGTCGCCGCCGTCGCCGCCTTCCTGCACCGCATGACCGGCGCCGACGATCTGGTCCTCGGGCTCGCCACGATGAGCCGGCTGGGCAGCGCGGCGCTGCGCACCCCCGGTACGGCCTCGGACATCCTGCCGCTGCGGGTCGCGGCCTCGGCGGACACACCGGTCGGCGGCTTCGTCCGGGCGGTCGCCGACGACCTGCGCGGGCTGCGCGCCCACCAGCGCCACCGCGGTGAGTCGATCCGCCGCGACCTCGGTGTGCTGGGCCGTGGCCGCCGTGTCCACGGGCCGGTCGTCAACATCGTCCCCTTCAGCGAGGACCTCACCTTCGGCGGACACCCCTCGACCTCCCACCACCTCTCGGGCGGGGCGGTCGACGACCTCCAGATCTCGGTGCGGCCCGGCGCGGAGGCGGACACCCTCTGGCTGGCCTTCGACGCCCACCCCGACCTGTACGAGGAGGACGGACTCGCCCTGTTCCTGGAGCGGTTCCTCAAGGTCCTGCGCGAACTGCGGACCTGCCCGGAGGAACTGCCGCTGGGTGAGACTCCCGTCCTGCTGCCCGGCGAGGAGCCCGTCCGCCGGGACGAGCCCGCACCTCGCGTGACACGTACCCTCCCCCAGCTCTTCGAGGCCCGCGTCGCCGAGAGCCCCGGGCGCACGGCCGTGTCCTACGCCGGGGAGACGCTGAGCTACGCCGAGCTGAACGCGGAGGCCAACCGGCTGGCCCGGCTGCTCGTCGAACAGGGGGCCGGGCCCGGCCGGTTCGTCGCCCTGGCCCTGCCCCGCGGTCCGCGGCTCGTCCCCGCGCTGCTCGCCGTCCTCAAGACGGGCGCCGCGTACCTTCCGCTGGACCCCGGGCACCCCGCCGAACGGCTGGCCCTGGTCATGGCGGACGCGGAACCCGTCGCCGTCGTCACCGACACCGCCGGATCGGGGCGGCTGCCCGCGACGGACGCGCGGGTCGTGGTGGTCGACGACGCTCGGACCGTGGCCGACCTGGCAGGCCGCGCGCCGCACGACCTGACCGACGCGGACCGCGCGGGCGCGACCGGCCCCTACGACACCGCCTACGTCATCCACACCTCCGGCTCGACCGGGCGCCCCAAGGGCGTGCCGGTGCCCCACGCCCACGTGGTGCGGCTCTTCGAGGCGTCCGGGGAGCACTTCCGCTTCGGCGCGGACGACGTGTGGACGCTGTTCCACTCGTACGCCTTCGACTTCTCGGTGTGGGAGCTGTGGGGCCCGCTGCTGCACGGCGGGCGGCTGGTCGTGGTGCCCTACGAGGTGAGCCGTTCGCCCCGGGAGTTCCTGCGGCTGCTCGACGAGGAGAAGGTGACGGTCCTCAACCAGACGCCGTCCGCCTTCGAACAGCTCGTCCTCGCGGACGCCGCGACGGACCGGGCCACGGGCTCCCTGCGGTACGTGGTCCTCGGCGGGGAGGCGCTCGTGGCGGAGCGGCTGCGCCCGTGGGCCGACCGGCACGGCCTGGACGCGCCGGAGCTGGTCAACATGTACGGCATCACCGAGACGACGGTGCACGTCACCTTCCACCGGCTGGTCCGTGCCGACCTGGAGGACCCGCGCCGCCGCGGCGTCATCGGCCGGCCCCTGGCCGACCTGCGGGTGTACGTCCTGGACGCGGCCGGACGGCCGGTGCCGCCCGGTGCGACCGGCGAGATGTACGTGTCCGGGCCGGGTGTGGCGCCCGGTTACCTGAACCGGCCGGAGCTGACGGAGGAGCGGTTCCTGCCGGACCCCTTCGGAGCGCCGGGCACCCGGATGTACCGCTCCGGCGACCTGGCCCGGTGGCGTCCCGACGGCACCCTCGTCCACGCGGGCCGCGCCGACCAGCAGGTCAAGATCCGCGGCTTCCGTATCGAGCCGGGCGAGATCGAGGCCGTACTGACCGCGCACCCGGCGGTCGCCGGCGGCGCCGTCGTCCCGCGCGCCGCCGAGGACGGCCTGACCCAGCTCGTCGCCTACGCGGTGCCCGCCGAGGAGGGCGGGGCCGACCCCGCCGGGCTGCGGGCCCACCTGGCGGCGCGGCTGCCCGCCTACATGGTCCCCGCCGCCTGCGTGCTCCTCGACGCACTGCCCCTGACCGCCAACGGCAAGCTGGACACGGCGGCCCTGCCCGCCCCCGACTTCGGCGGCGGCACGGGCGGTGCCCCGCCCGCGACGCCCGAAGAGCGCCTGGTGTGCGGCCTGTTCGAGGAAGTGCTGCGGCTGCCCGCGGACTCCGTCGGCACCGGCGGCAACTTCTTCGACCTCGGCGGCCACTCGCTGCTCGCGACCCGGCTGCTGGCCCGGCTGAGGGAACGGACCGGCACGGACGTTCCGATCTCGGCGCTCTTCGACACGCCGACCCCGGCGGCCCTGGCCGAGCGCCTCACCGCCGGAGCGGACGCCGGCCGGCCGCTGCCCGCGCTCACGGCGTCCGAGCGCCCGTCCCTGGTGCCCGCCTCCTTCGCCCAGGAGCGCATGTGGTTCCTCAGCCGCATGGACGGCGCGGCGGCCACGTACAACATTCCCCTGCCCGTGGCCCTGCGGCATCCGCTGGACCTGGACGCGCTGCGGGCGGCCCTGGGAGACGTCGCCGACCGCCACGAGAGCCTGCGCACCGTCTTCGGGGAGGAGGACGGTGCGATCCACCAGCGGGTGCTGCCGCCCGGCACGCTCCGGCCCGAACTGCACGTGGTGGACTGCCCCGACGAGGAACGCGCCGCGCACGTGGCCGCGGCGATGCGCCGCTCCTTCGACCTGACGCGTGACAGCGCGCTGTGGGCGGGGGTGTTCGGTACCGGTGACACGCGCACCCTGCTGCTCGTGCTGCACCACAGCGCGGCCGACGGGTGGTCGCTGCGGCCGCTCGCCGACGACCTCGGCACCGCCTACGCCGCGCGCCGCGCCGGTGCGGCGCCCGACTGGGCGCCGCCGGCACTCCAGTACGCCGACTTCGCGCTCTGGCAGCGGCGGGTGCTCGCGCCCGCCCCGGAGGGGCCGGGCCGGCTGGAGCGGCTGACCTCGTTCTGGCGCCAGGCGCTGGACGGGCTGCCCGAGGAGAGTGCGCCGCCTCCGGACCGCCCGCGCCCGGCGGCCCCGTCCGGGCGCGGTGGCGGCGTGACCGTGCCCCTGGACGCCGGGACGCACCGGGAGCTGCTGCGCCTGGCGGACCACGAGAACGCCAGCCTCTTCATGGTGCTGCACGGTGCGCTGGCCCTGCTGCTGAACCGGTGGGGCGCCGGGGACGACATCGTCGTCGGCACCCCTGTGGCCGGACGCACCGAGCCGGCGCTCGACGAGGTCGTCGGGCTGCTGACCAACACCCTGGTACTGCGCGCCGATGCCTCGGGGGACCCCACCTTCCGTGAACTCCTGGCCCGGGTGCGGGCGTTCGACGTACAGGCGCTGGACCACCAGGATCTGCCGTTCGACCGGCTGGTCGAGGAGGTGAACCCGCGCCGCCACCCGGCCCGGCATCCGCTGTTCCAGGTGATGCTGGCCCTGCAGAACAACGAGCGGGCCGTGCTCACGCTCGGCGAGGACCGGGTGCCGCTGCGCCCGGCCGCGACCGGTACCGCCAAGTTCGACCTCTTCGTCGACGTCCTGGAGCGGCACGGCGCGGACGGCACCGCCGACGGGCTCGACCTGCACGTCGAGTACGCGGCCGACCTCTACGACCCGGCCACCGCCGAGAGGTTCGCGGGCGCGCTGCGCGACCTGCTGACCGTGGTCTGCGCCGACCCCGAGGTGCGGACCGGCGCCCTGCCGCGGGCGGACCGCCCCTCCCCCGCCACGGCGGACACCACCGCCCGGGCCGGGGCGCTGACCCGCGCCGTCCTGGAGGTGCCCGGGGTCGGGGACGCGGTCGTCCTGCCCGGTCCGGACGGGGAGCCCGCCACGGTGTACGTGGTGCCGAACCGGGCCGGGGCGGCCGACCGGACCGAGCAGGTGGTCTCCTCCCTTGCGCCGGGAACGCGGGTCGTCGCGATCAGCGGCCTGCCCCGTACGGCCGAAGGCGGCCTGGACGAGGGCGCGTTGAAGGATCTTCCCGTCATCGACCAGGTGGCGGCGGGTGCCTGGCGGGAGCGACTCGCCCGGCTGCCGGGCGTCCGCGAGGCCGAGGTGGTCCTGGAGGAGGTGCCCGAGGAGCTGGAGCGCCGCCACGTGGGGCGCCCGCGGGCCGCCGGGGGCGCGGCAGAACCCGACGCGCCGTCCGTGGAGCGTCCGGCGTCCGTCCCCGCGCTCAGTGAGGGTCCCGCGCTGCCCGAGCCGTCGGTCTCCGGCTGGGCCGAGGCGCTGCTGCGCGCAGCGGGCCGCCCGGACGGCGAGGTCGTGCACGTGCGCGCGGACGGCTCGGAGACCCGGCGGTCGTACGCGAGTCTCGTCCCCGAAGCCTCACGTGTCCTGGCGGGCCTGCGCCGACGGGGCCTCAGGCCGGGCGACCGGGTCATCCTCCAGTGCGACGACACCGAGGACTTCGTCGCCACGCTGTGGGGCTGCGTCCTCGGCGGCTTCGTCGCCGTCCCGCTGACGGTGCCCGTCTCCTACGCCACCACCTCGGCCGCCGTCAGCAAGCTCGAAGGCATCTGGGAGATGCTGGACCGGCCCTGGATCGTGACCTCGGCCGCCGGTGAGCCCGGACTGCGGGAGCTGGCCGCCCGCCGCGAGTGGTCCGGACTCCGGCTCACCACGGCCGACGCGCTGCGCGAGGAGCCCGAGGACCGCGACTGGTACGAGGCCCGGCCCGACGACCTCGTCCTGATGCTGATGACCTCGGGCAGCACCGGTCTGCCGAAGGCGGTGCGGCTCACCCACCGCAACGTACTGACCCGCGCCGCGGCCACCGAGGCGATGAACGGGCTGGGTTCCGGCGACGTCTCCCTGAACTGGATCCCGCTCGACCATGTGACCGGCGTCGTCATGTTCCACCTGCGCGACGTCTACCTCGGCTGCCGGCAGATCCACGCGCCGACCTCCTGGATCCTGGAGGACCCGGTGCGGTGGCCGGAACTGGCCGACCGCCACCGCGTGAGCGTCACCTGGGCCCCGAACTTCGCGTTCGGGCTCCTCGCCGAGCAGGCCCACCGCTTCCAGGACCGCGACTGGGACCTTTCTCCCGTGCGGCTGGTGATGAACGCCGGTGAGGTCGTCGTGGCCTCCGCGGCACGACGGTTCCTGCACGTCCTCGCGCCGTTCGGGCTGCCCCAGGACGTCATGCACCCGGGCTGGGGCATGTCGGAGACCTGCTCGGTGGTGACCGACAGCGTGCTGGCCTCCGAGGCGCCCGACCACGACGAGGCGTTCGTCAGCTGCGGCCTGCCCTACCCCGGATTCGCCATGCGCGTCGTCGACGACCAGGACGCGCTCCTCCCGGAGGGCGACGTGGGCCGGCTCCAGGTCCGCGGGACCTCGGTGACACACGGCTACCACGACAACGCGCGGGCCAACGCCGAGTCGTTCACCGAGGACGGCTGGTTCGACACCGGCGACCTGGCGTTCCTGCGCGACGGCGAGCTGTACATCACCGGACGCGCCAAGGACGTCATCATCGTCAACGGCGTCAACCACTACAGCCACGAGATCGAGGCCTGCGTCGAGGAACTGCCCAGCGTCGTCCGGAGTTTCACGGCCGCCGTCGCCGTCCGGTCCGACGCGTCGGCCGCCACCGACGAACTGGCGCTCTTCCTCCGTCTGGCCCCCGGCCAGGACCCGGCCGGTGCGCTCCGGGAGATCGCCGGCAAGGTCACCCGGGAGATCGGGGTGAGCCCCGCGTTCCTGATCCCCGTCGAGGCCGAGGCGATCCCGAAGACGGAGATCGGCAAGATCCAGCGGACCAAGCTCCGCAAGTCCTTCGAGGCGGGCGAGTTCGACGGCGCCGTCCGCGAGACGCAGCTGCTGCTCGGCACGGCCGCCACCGTGCCGGACTGGTTCCTGCACCCGCTGTGGCGGCCCGCCGAGAACCTGCACGCGGCCACCCTCCCGGCGGGCCACCGCGTCCTCGTCCTCGCGGGACCCGCGCCGCACGCCCACGCGGTGGCCGAAGAGGTCGCCGGGGCGGTGCGCGACGCCGGCGGACTGTGCACGGTCGTCACGGAGGGCCCGGCCCCTGAGCGGAACGGCGCGGCCGCCTACCGCGTACGTCCCGGCGAGGCCGGGGATCTCGCGGCGGTGCTGGAGAGGCTGGAGGCGGACGGGCGGACGCCGGACACGGTGGTGCACCTCGCCGCGACGGAGGACGCGGAGGACGGCGCGGCCCCGGGAAGCGACGTGTCGCTGCTGGTGCTGGCACAGGCACTCGCCGGCCGGACCGGCGGCGAGCGGCCGGTGGACCTGCTGTTCGTGACCGCCGGCGCGCAGGCCGTGACGCCCGAGGAGCGGCCCACGGCCTCGCACGCCGCGGCCGGGGCGCTGCTCAAGTCGTTGCGCGAGGAACTGCCGTGGCTGCGCGGCGTCCATCTCGACCTCTCCGGCGGGAGCGCCGGGGACCGGGCGGCGGCGGTGCTGGCGGAGGCGGCCGGCTTCCCGGCCGACACCGAGGTCGCCCGGCGCGAGGGCCTGAGGTACGTGCGGCGGCTGGCCCCGCTGCCCGATTCCGCGCCCCGGACCGCCCCGGCCCCGGCCCCGGCCGACGGTTTCCACCTGGTCAGCGGTGGTCTGGGCGGAGTCGGCAGCGAGGTGGCCGCCCACCTGCTGAAGGAGCCCGGCACACGGCTGCTGCTCATCGGCCGCACCGGGCTGCCCCCCGAGGACACCTGGGAGCGGCACCTGGCCGACGCGGGTCCCGCCTCGTCCCGTATCGAGGCGTTCCGGAGGCTGCGAGGGCTCGGCGAGGTCCGTTACGAGACCGCCGACGTCACCGACGCCGCGCAGGTGCGGGCGGCCGTGCGGCGGGCCGCCGACGCCTGGGGCGTCCCGCTGGTGTCGGTGCTGCACCTGGCCGGCGCCTTCGACGAGCGGCCCGTCCGGGAACTCACCCCGCAGGAGTGGCGCGAGGCGCTGGCGGCCAAGGTCGACGGGGCGTGGGCCCTGCACCGGGTCGCCGCCGGCCACCCGGTCACCTCGTTCGTCACCTTCTCCTCTGTCAACGGGTTCTTCGGCGGCGCGATGAACGCGGCCTACTCGGCGGCCAACGCGGCCCTGGACGACCTCGCCCTCCGGCGCCGGCGCGAGGGCCTGCCGGGGCAGAGCCTGGCCTGGAGCATGTGGCGCGAGCGGGGGATGAGCCTCGGCTACCAGCTCACCTCGCTCACCGAGGCGCGCGGCTACCGGGTGCTGGACGCCCAGGCCGCCCTGCGCTCCTTCGACCTCGCGCGCACGCTGGACCTCCCGCACCTGCTCATCGGCGCCGACCGCACCGCCCCCTGGGTGCGCTCGCACGTCCTCGCACCGGTACGGCAGGTACGGCGCACGGCCGCCCGGGTCGTCCTCGACGAGGGCACCGATCTGGGCGCCCTGTACGGCGCCGCCGCACGGGCCGCCGGACCGGAGGGCACGTTCGTCCTGCGGTCGGCCGGCTCCTCCGGCCGGAGCGAGGACACCGGCGGCGCCGACGAGCTGCGGCGGCTGGAGAGCGAACTGGCCGCCGTGTGGTGCACGGTCCTGGGCCGCGACCGGGTGGGACGGGACGAGAACTTCTTCGACCTGGGTGGCAACTCGCTGCTGCTCGTGGCGGCGCAGACCGCGGTCAACAAGGCCCTCGGGTGCGAGCTGGGCGTCGTGGACCTCTTCTCCCGTCCCACCGTGCGGGCCCTGGCCCGGCACCTCTCCCAGCAGGGGGCGGCAGCCGCGCCACGGGACGCCGCGTCCGGGCCGGTCCCGGACGCCCCCGCTCCCCCGCCCTCCGGGCTGGAGAGGGCCAAGCAGCAGGCAGAGCGGCAGCGGTCGGCGCGCGGCGCCCGCCGGTCCGCGCAGCAGAGGAAGGACCGACGCCATGGATGACCCGCAGGCCCTGCCCGAGGACGAGGCGCCGGCCGTCGCCGTGATCGGCATGGCGGCGCGCTTCCCCGGCGCCGACGACGTCGACGCCTTCTGGGACAACCTCGCCCGGGGACACGAGTCCGTACGGCCGGTCAGCGACGAGGAGTTCCTGGCGGCGGGCGGTGACCCGGAGGACCTCGACGACCCGTCCCTGATCCGGATGGCGTCGGTGATCGAGGGCATCGACCGCTTCGACTCGGGCTTCTTCGGGTACAGCCCGGCCGAGGCGGCGGTCGTCGACCCGCAGCAGCGGCTGCTGCTGGAGACGGCCTACCACGCGCTGGAGGACGCGGGCCGTCTCGGCGAGGACACCCCGTCCGGTACGACCGGGGTGTACGCGGGCAGCGGCGACAGCCGCTACTACCCCGCGCACGTGCACCCCCGGTTCGCCGGGCAGCCCGGCTCGGTGGCCCTGGTCCACGCGGCCACCGCCAACTCGCTGGGCACGCTCGCCACCCGGGTCTCCTACGAGCTGGGTCTGACCGGGCCGAGCCTGTCGCTCCAGACCGCCTGTTCCACGGGGCTGGTGGCGTTGCACACCGCTTTCCAGGATCTCGTCGAGTACCGCTGCGACACCGCTCTGGCGGCGGCGGTCTCGCTGAATCCCTCGGCCCACCTCGGCTACCGCCATGTGCCCGACGGTCCGTTCTCCCCCGACGGGCACTGCCGCACCTTCGCCGACGACGCGGCGGGCACCTCGTCGGGCGACGGCGTGGGCGCGGTGGTCCTCAAGCGGCTGGAGGACGCGCTGGCCGACGGCGACCGCATCCGGGCCGTCGTCCGCGCCACGGCCGTCAACAACGACGGCCGCCGCAAGGTCGGCTTCACCGCGCCGAGTACGCAGGGCCAGACGGAGGTGGTGCTCGCCGCACAGGCGCTGGCCGGGATCGACGCGGACACCATCGGTCTCGTCGAGGCGCACGGCACCGCCACCCGCATCGGCGACCCCATCGAGGTGGCGGCGCTCACCGAGGCGTTCCGCCAGAGCACCGACCGGCGCGGCTACTGCGCCCTCGGCTCGGTCAAGACCAACATCGGGCACCTCGGGGCGGCGGCGGGGATGGCCGGGCTCGTCAAGGCGGTCCTCGCGCTGGAGCACCGCCGGATCCCGCCGAGCCTGCACTTCGACCGACCGAACCCGCTGATCGACTTCGGCTCCGGCCCGTTCCGCGTGCCGACCACGCTGGAGGAGTGGCCACAGGAGCCCGGCCATCCCCGGCGTGCGGCGGTCAGCGCCTTCGGGGTCGGCGGCACCAACGCGCACGTGATCCTGGAGGAGGCTCCGCCGGTCGCGCCCGCCCCGCCGCGCCCCGCGGAGGACGGCCGCCGGCTCGTCCTGCCGCTGTCGGCGCGGACCTCGGGGGCCTTGCGCGGGCAGGCGGACGCGCTCGCGCTCCGGCTGGAGGAGCGGCCGGGGCTGCGGCTGGACGACGTGGCGGGCGCGCTGCGCACCGACCGGCCCGCGCTGCGGCACCGTCTCACCGTGTCGGCGTCGTCGGTGCCGGAGGCGGTGGGGGCGCTGCGCGCGGCGGTGCCCGCCGTGCCGCCGGTGCCCGACGAGCCGCCGAAGGTGGCCTTCCTGCTGCCGGGCGGCGGCACCCAGTACGTCGGCATGGGCAGTGGGCTGTACCGGGAGAACGACGTCTACCGGGACACCGTGGACCACTGTTCCGCCCTCCTGCGGCCGGCCCTCGGCTCGGACCTGCGCACCGCCCTGTTCGAGGAGGTGGAGCCGGGCAGCACGGCCGCCTTCATGGCGCTGTTCGTCACCGAGTACGCGCTGGCCCGCACCCTGATGGAGGAGGGGGTCCGGCCCGACGCCCTGATCGGGCACTCGCTCGGCGAGTACACCGCCGCCTGTCTGGCCGGGGTGATGGAGATCGACGAGGCGCTGCCGGTGGTCGCCGAGCGCATCCGGCTCATCGCCTCCTCGGGCGGTGCCACCGTCGGGGTCGCGGCCTCCGTCGACACCGTCCTCCCGCTGCTGGGCGAGGGGCTGTCGCTGGCGGCGGTCAACAGCCCCGTGGCGTGCACGGTCGCCGGCGACACCGACGCGGTCGACCGGCTGGAGGCGGAACTGACCCGCCGCGACGTGCCGTTCCGCCGGCTGCGGATGCCCGCCGCCGCCCACTCGCACGTGCTCGACCCGATCCTGGAGAGCTTCGCCGGTCACCTGCGCACGCTGACCCTGCGGCCGCCGCGCATCCCGTACGTCACCAACGTGACGGGCGACTGGGCCACCGACGCGCAGGCGACGGAGGTCGGTCACTGGGTGGACCACACCCGGCGCACCGTCCGGTTCGCCGACGGCATCGCCGCGCTGTGGGAACGGGAGCGGCCGGTCCTCGTCGAGATCGGGCCCGGCGACAGCCTCACCAAGCTGGCGCGGGCGCGGCTCGACGGCGAGGGCCCGGTCACCGTGACGACCATGCGGCACGCCAAGGCGCAGGCGGCGGACGGCTTCGTGCTGGCCGAGGCGCTGGGGCGGCTGTGGAGCGCCGGTGTGGACGCCGCGCTCCCGCCCGTCCCGCGCCCGCCGCGCGGCACGGGCCGGGTACCGCTGCCCGGGTACGCCTTCGAGCGCCACCGCCACTGGATCGACGCACCCGGGGCGCGCGCCCCGGAGGGGTCCGGCGCCCGGCCGGAGGAGCCGGCCCCGGGCGGGGGGACGGGGCTCGCGCCGCGTCCGCACCTGGCGACCGCCCACGTGGCTCCCGGCACCCCGCGCGAGCGGGCCGTCGCCGAGCTGTGGGAGGAGGCCCTCGGGATCGGTGGCATCGGGGTCCACGACAACTTCTTCGACCTGGGCGGCGACTCGATGCGCGCGGTGCTCCTCGTGGGGCGGCTGCGGCAGAAGGGTGTGCTGGACGTGCCGGCCGCCTCCCTGCTGGCCGCGCCGACGGTGGCGGGCCTGCTCGCCGCCGGCGAACCCGCCGAGGACGCCGTCGCCGGGCCGGGCGCGCTGGCGCCGCTGCTGCCCCTGCGTCCCGACGGCGGCAGGCGGCCCCTGTTCTGTGTGCACCCGGGCGCCGGAGTCTCCTGGCGGTACTCCGGACTGCTGCCTCATCTCGGCGCGGACCAGCCGGTGTTCGGCCTCCAGGCCGCCGGTCTGGACGGCGCCCGGCAGCCGGCCCGCGACGCCCGGGAGATGGTCGAGGGCTATCTCGACCTCCTCCGCACGGTCCAGCCGAGCGGCCCGTACCGGCTCCTGGGCTGGTCGTACGGCGGTTTCGTCGCCCACGCGATGGCGTGCGCCCTGCAGGAGCGCGGTGAGGAGGTCGAGTTGCTGGCGCTGCTCGACGCCCCGCTCCCGCACGGGAGCGCGCACGACCCGAAGACCGCGGAGAGGCAGGTCGCGGGACTGCTCTCGCGGGTGGCGGGGCTGGAGGTCGGCGCGGACGGCCCGCCCGGAGTCGAAGACGTGCTCGACCGCGTCGGTGCGGCCCACGCCGCCGGCTCCTCGCCCGTCTCCCGCGACGAGGCGGCCTCCATCGCCGCCGTGATGCGCAACAACCTGCGGATCGCACCGGAGTTCACGCCCGGCGTCTTCCGCGGCGACGCGTTGTTCTTCAGCGCCACGCGGGACCTCGTCCCGGCCGCCGACGCCGGGGACCTCTCGCTCGCGGCCGGCAAGGCCGACGCCTGGCGCCCGTACGTGCGGGGTGCCTTCGAGGACCACGCCGTGCCCTGCGGCCACTACGACATGACCGAACCCGACCCGATCGCCCGCATCGGCGAGGTCGTCGCCAAGGCCCTGCGCCCGGCCTCCGGCTGACCCACTGCCCCGGATCCGACCCGCCCGCCCCGCTCCCGAAGGACTCCCCGTGACCATGACCAAGGACCTCTACGAACTCGGCGACGCCCCTCCCCTCGGCACCGCGCCGAAGCAGATGTACGCCTCCCTGATCCGCCAGGAACGCTACGGCCGTCCCGTCGACGCCTTCCGCACCGAAGTGGTGGACGTTCCGCCCGTGGGCCCCGGACAGGTGCTCGTCAAGGTGATGGCCGCCGGCGTCAACTACAACAACGTGTGGGCGGCGCTCGGCGAGCCGCTCGACGTGATCGCGGCCCGCCAGAAGCAGGGTGCCACCGAGGACTTCCACATCGGCGGCTCGGACCTGTCGGGCATCGTCTGGGCGGTCGGTGACGGCGTGCGCCTGAAGCCCGGTGCCGAGGTGGTCGTGCTGGCCTGCCGCTGGGACGAGTCGGCCCAGGACATCCGGCTGGGTGCCGACCCGGTGACCTCCTCCACCCAGCGGGTCTGGGGGTACGAGGAGAACTACGGTTCGTTCGCGCAGTTCGCCGTCGTCGACGAGTACATGTGCCACCCGAAGCCGCAGCGGCTCTCCTGGGCGGCGGCCTCCTGCTACATGGCCACCGCGGCGACCGCCTACCGTCAGCTCTTCGGCTGGGAGCCGCACACCGTGCGGCCCGGCGACCCGGTCCTGATCTGGGGCGGCGCCGGCGGCCTCGGCAGTATCGCCATCCAGCTCGTGCGCCATGTCGGCGGGATCCCCGTGGCCGTGGTCTCCAGCGAGGAGCGCGGCGAGTTCTGTATGCGGCTCGGGGCGAAGGGGTGGATCGACCGGCGCGAGTTCGACCACTGGGGCCGGCTGCCCGACACCACCGACGAGGAGGCGATGAAGCAATGGCTGGACGGCGCCCGCGCCTTCGGCCGCCGCTTCTGGGAGGTCCTCGGGGAGCGCCGCGCGCCGCGCATCGTGCTGGAGCACTCGGGTGCCGACACCATCCCGACCTCGATCTACATGGCCGACAACGCGGGCATGGTCGTGATCTGCGGCGGCACGACCGGCTACAACGGCGACGTGGACCTGCGGTTCCTGTGGATGCGGCAGAAGCGCCTGCAGGGCTCGCACGTCGCCAGCGCCCGTGAGGCGCGCGAGATCACGCGGCTGATCGACCAGGGCGCGATCGACCCCTGTCTGTCGCGCACCTTCGGCTTCGAGGAGATCGGGCTGGCCCACCAACTCATCCACGACAACCAGCACCCCTCGGGCAACATGGCGGTGCTGGTGAACGCCACCGAGTAGCGCCGGCCGGCACGTACGAGGGCCGGTACCCCCAGCGGGGTACCGGCCCTCGTCTCTTCTCCGGTGGAGCGGTGCCGGGGCGCTCAGGCGCGCAGCGCCTTCTTCAGGATCTTCCCGGCGGGGTTGCGGGGCACCCGCTCGATGAACTCGAAGGACCGGGGCCGCTTGTAGGGAGCCAGGTTCTCGCGGACGTGCGCCAGCAGGGTGGCCGTGGTCGTCCCCTCCTCGACGACGACGTAGGCGAGCGGGACCTCGCCGTAGTCCTCGTCGGGCACGCCGACGACGGCCGCGTCGCGCACCTCCGGATGGGCCGTCAGGGCGCGTTCGATCTCCGAGGGGTAGACGTTCTGCCCGGCCCGGATGATGACGTCCTTGCTGCGGTCCACCAGGTGGATGCGTCCGCCCTCGTCGACGAAGCCCAGATCGCCGGTGCGGACCCAGCCGTCGGCCGTGACCTCCTCGGTGGCCTCCGGGTCGTTCCAGTACCCCTGCATGACGCCGGGTCCCCGGACGACGATCTCGCCGATCTCGCCGCGCGCCACCTCCTGCCCGTCCTCGCCGACGGCGCGGGCGGACATGCCGGGGACGACGCGTCCGCAGGGGATGCGCGCGGTGACGTCGCCGGGCTCGGGGTGCTCGTCCGGCCCCAGGGTGACGAAGGGACCGCCGACCTCGGTCATGCCGTACACCTGGCGGAAGCCGCAGCCGAGCCGTTCGACGGCCTCCGCGTACACGTCGAGCGGCATGGGCGCGGCGCCGTACAGGATCTCCCGCAGGGAGCCGAGGTCGGTGCGGTGGGAGCCCTTGGCCTGGAGCATGAACCGCACCATCTGCGGGACCATCCACATGTGCGTGGCCCGGTTCTCCTCCACCGCGGCGAGAGCGCGCTGCGGGGTGAAACCGGGCATCAGCACGATGGTGGCGCCCGCGGCCATGTAGGTCAGGGAGACGACCATGCTGCCGTGGTACAGCGGGCAGCAGTTGACCATCACGATGTCGTCGGTGGGGCGGGCGAGGACGAGCCAGCCGAGGGCGATGGCGCGGAAGGAGCCGCCGTCGACGGTGACGCCCTTGGCCTGCCCGGTGGTCGCGGAGGTGTGCAGGATCGCGACGGGGTCGGTGTCGGCGACCTCGGGCAGCTCGACGGGCTCGTCCACCGTGCCGAGCGCGTCGAAGACCGGCTTGTCCAGCGGCATCCGGATGCGCACGGAGGCGGGGAGCGAGGTGTGCCGGTCGAGCAGGGCGGACTCCCCGAGGACGGCGACGGCGCCGACCCGCTCGATGATGCCGGCCACCTCGGGGACGGCCAGACTGTGGTTGAGCGGAACGAAGAGCGCGCCGAGCCGGGCGAGGGCGAAGTAGCTCTCCACCACCTCGATCCGGTCCTGGGCGAGGACGGCGACCCGGTCACCGCGCCGGATTCCGAGGGCGGCCAGGCCCCGGGCGAGTTCGACCGTGCGGTCGTGGAACTGGGCCCAGGTGACGCTACGGCGCTCGTCGACGAGGGCGGTGCGGTCGGGGTGGCACTGGCGGTTGCGCTCCGCCAACTGGGTCAGCCACATCAGGCACCGCCGGCCGTCCCGGCGGCCGGGGCCGTCGTGCGCTCGGCGACGAACCGCTCGTAGTCGGCGATGGTCCGCAGTTCCTCCATGTCGTCCCCGGTGATCTCCACTCCCGTGCGCTGCTCGACCAGGAGGACCAGGCGCACCAGGTCGCCCGAGTCGATGCCGCTGCCGGCCAGGTCGACGTCGTCACCGAGGGTCTCGGCGTACTCGGTGGTACCGGTGAGTTCGACCAGCAACTCCCTGATGGTGCTCATGCCTTCTCCTCTTCACTCAGCCGCGGCCGTCCGCCGGTCCCGGCCACACACGTGTGTTGTCGCAGAGGAAGAGGCGCGAGGAGGCGGCGGCAATCCCCCGGCCCCGTGGTGACGCTCGTCACGCGGCGGATCGGGAGGGCGGGGGATAGCGGACCGGGCCGGACGACTCTTCCCGGGTACGGAGGTTCCGCCCTTGGCAGCAGAGGATGTGATGCAGGTGCTCAGGCAGCGCGCGCAGAGGGCCGTCGCGGTCCGCGACACCGGTCCGGTGTGGCCCCGGCCCGGGGGCGGGGCCGTATGACCGGCTCACCGGCGCGGGCGGCGGCCTCCCCCGGCGCCGGCGAAGAGGCGGCGTCGCAGGCCCGGCTCACCGCCGAGTTCGAGGCGCTGCTCGCCGAGGGGGAGACGGTCGAGCCCCGGGACTGGATGCCGGACGGCTACCGCCGCATGCTGATCCGGCAGATCGCCCAGCACGCGCACTCCGAGATCATCGGGATGCAGCCGGAGGGCGCCTGGCTGACCCGGGCACCGTCGCTGCACCGGAAGTCCGTCCTGCTGGCGAAGGTCCAGGACGAGGCGGGCCACGGCCTGTACCTGTACTCGGCGGCCGAGACGCTGGGCGTGGACCGCGCGGAGCTGCTGGCGGCGCTCCACCGCGGCCAGCAGCGGTACGCGGCGACCTTCAACCACCCGGCACTGACCTGGGCGGACACCGGGGCCGTCGCCTGGCTGACGGACGGCGCGGCGGTCATCAACCAGGCGCCGCTGTGCCACACCTCGTACGGGCCCTACGCGCGGGCCATGCGCCGGGTGTGCCAGGAGGAGGCGTTCCACGTACGGCAGGGGTACGACCTGATGAAGGCGCTCTGCGAGGGCACGCCCGCGCAGAAGGCGATGGCGCAGGACGCGGTGGACCGCTGGTGGCTGCCGGCGGTGGCGCTGATGTTCGGGCCGCCGGACACGGAGGCGGCGGGCGGCGACGCCAAAACCGCCGCGCTGGGGGCGGCGGTCTCCCGCCGGGCCATCGCCTGGGGCATCAAGCGGCACACCAACGACGAGCTGCGCCAGCGGTTCGTCGACCACTGCGTGCCGCAGGCGGAACGCCTCGGCCTGACCCTGCCCGACCCCGGCATCCGCTGGAACGAGGAGCGCGGGCACTACGACTTCGGCCCGGTCGACTGGGAGCTGTACCGGGGCGCGCTGGGCGACGACACGCACACCGCCCGGCAGCGGCTGGCCCACCGGGTCGCCGCGCACGAGGACGGCGCGTGGGTCCGGGAGGCGGCCGCCGCGTACGCGGCGCGGCAGTCCGGTGCGGACACGGCGGGCACGAGTACGGAGGCGGTGGCGTGAGCAGGCCGGCGGAGGGCGCCCCGGCGTCCTGGGAGGTGTTCCTGCGGCCCCGCCGCGGGCTGTCCCACCAGCACGTGGGTTCGGTACGGGCGAGCGATCCCGACATGGCGCTCTCCCACGCCCGCGACCTGTACACCCGGCGCGGCGAGCCGCTGTCGCTGTGGGTCGTGCGCTCGGACACGGTGTACGCGGCGTCGCCCGGTGAACGCGACCCGTTCTTCAGCAACGCGCCGCACAAGCCGTACCGCTACCCGGAGGAGTTCGTACCGCTGTCGGAAGGAGGCGAGGGCGATGACTGAGACGGTGACCGGGCCGGCCCGGCAGGGTACGGACGCCGCGCTGGCGCGGTACGCGGTGCGGCTCGGCGACGACGCGCTGGTGCTCGCGCAGCAGTTGTGCGGGTGGATCACCAGGGCGCCGACCATCGAAGAGGATCTGGCGCTCTCCAACATCGCGCTCGACCTGGTCGGCCATGCCCGGACCCTGCTGGCCCTCGGCGGGCGCCTGGACGGCACCGGCCGCACCGAGGACGACTTCGCGTTCCTGCGCACGGAACGGGAGTTCACCAACGCGCTGCTCGTCGAGATCCCGGACGGCGACTTCGCCGGGACGGTGGCACGGCAGCTCGCCTACACCCACCACGCCGTGCTCCTGTACGAGGCCCTGGCCGCGAGTACGGACCCGGAGCTGGCGGCGTTCGCGGTCCGGGCGGCCAAGGAGGTCGCCTACCACCGGCGGCACGCCGACGACTGGGTCGTCCGGCTGGGCCTGGGCACCGCGGAGAGCGCGCGGCGGATGCGGGCCGGGCTGGAGCGGGTGTGGCCGTGCACGGCCGAACTCTTCGAGGAGGACGCGCTGGTGCGCGGGCTCACCGCGGCGGGTGCCGTACCCGCACCGGGCCCGCTGCGCGAACGCTGGCACGAGGAGGTGGCGGCCGTGCTGAAGCGGGCCGGGCTGCCGCTCCCGGCGCCCAAGTGGCACGCCACCGGGGGCCGCGACGGCCTGCACACCGAGGCGTTCGGCCCGCTGGTCGCCGAACTCCAGTCGGTGCACCGGCAGTTCCCGGGAGGCACGTGGTGAGCGGCGCCCCGCACCCGGAGCCCTCCCCCGCCCCGCTGCCCGTGGCGGAGGTGGCGCGGCAGGTGGGCGAGGTGCCCGATCCGGAGCTGCCGATGATCGGCCTCGGCGACCTCGGGGTGGTCGAGTCCGTGGCGGTCGCGGACGACGGCAACCTCGAAGTGGCGATCCTGCCGACCTTTCTGGGCTGCCCGGCCCTGCCCGCGATCACCGCCTCCGTGCGGGAGGTGCTGGTGCGGTGCGGTCACCCCGAGGGCCGCGTCCGGCACGTGCTGGCGCCCGCCTGGAGTTCGGACCGGATCAGCGAGCGGGGCCGGACCGCGCTGGCCGCGCACGGGATCGCGCCGCCCGTGCCCTCGGACGCCCCCGAGCCCGTACGGCTCGGTCTCGGTACGCCCTGCCCGTACTGCGGCTCCCTGGCCACCCGCCCGCACAGCGCGTTCGGCCCCGCCCGCTGTCAGTCGATGCTCCACTGCGCCGGCTGCCGGGAGACCTTTCCCCTGATGACGGCGATGTGAGGCGACACCCCATGGACACTGCGGTTCCGAGGGCGGCGCAGGCGGCGCCCCCGCGCACCGGCTGGTACCCGCTGCCGGTCACCTCGCTGGACCGGCTCACCGAGGACACGATCGCGATCACCCTGGAGGTTCCGGACGGCCTGCGCGAGCGGTTCGCCCACCGGCCCGGCGCCCACGTCGTCGTCCGGCACCGGTCCGGCGGCCGGGAACTGCGCCGCAGTTACTCGGTGTGCCCGCCTCCCGAGGACCCGGCGGCGCTGCGGCTGGTGGTGAAGCGGAACACCTCCGACGGTTTCGGCGCGTACGCCCTGGAACGGCTCGCGGCCGGTGACCTCCTGGAGGTGGGTCCGCCCGCCGGCCACTTCGGGCTGCCGCCGGTACGCGGCGCGCACCACGTGCTGATCGCCGGGGGCTGCGGCATCACGCCGCTGGCCCCGATGGCGGCGGCCGCCCTGCGGGAGGACCCGACGTGCCGGGTCTCCCTGGTGCACGCGGCGCGCACCGCACGCGGCGCCCTGCTGGCCGACGAGACGGCCGTGCTGAAGGACGCGTACGTCGACCGCTTCACCGCGCTGTACGTGCTCTCCCGCGAACGGCGCGAGACCGAGCTGTTCAGCGGCCGGATCGACGCGGACCGGCTGACGCGGCTGCTGACCCTGCTGGGCGCCCGGCCCGGCCCCGGGACCCGGTTCGCGGTGTGCGGACCGTACGGCCTGGTGGAGACGGTCCGCTCCACGCTCGACGGGTGGGGGGCCGAGCCGGACACCGTCCGTTTCGAGCTGTTCTCCACCGACGGGGCACCGCCGGAGCCGGAGCCCGAGGCGCCCGCCGTCCGCCGGGGACGGGTCACCACCGTGCTCGCCGGGCGCACCGGCACGGTGACGACGGCACCGGAGGACACCACGCTCCTCGACACCGTGCTGCGGTCCCGCCCCGACGCGCCCTACGCCTGCCGTGACGGGGTGTGCGGGAACTGCCGCGCCAAGGTCGTCCGGGGGGCCGTGACCCTCGGCCGGCAGCACGCGCTGGACGCGGCCGACCTCGCGGCGGGCTACACCCTCGCGTGCCGGGCCCGGCCGCGCACCGACGACGTGACGCTCGACTTCGACGCCTGAGTCCCCCCCCCTCCCCCCCCCTTCCACCCCTTCCCACGAGGAGAGTCCCATGACCACCACCCAGCGGCACCAGGGCAGAACCGCACTCGTCACCGGCGGCAGCCGGGGCATCGGCCGCGCCATCAGCCGGCGGCTGGCCGCCGAGGGCGCCCTGGTCGCCGTCCACTACGGCCACGACCACGCGGCGGCCGAGCGGACGGTCAAGGAGATCGAGACGGACGGCGGGCGCGCCTTCCCCGTCCACGCCGAACTGGGCGTGGACGGGGACGCGGCCACGCTCTGGGCGGCCTTCGACGAGGCGCTGTCGGGGACGGGTTCCGGGCCGGGGCTGGACATCCTGGTCAACAACGCCGGCATCACCCTGCCCCGTCCCATCGCCGCCGTCACCGAGGAGGAGTACGACCGGGTCTTCGCGGTGAACACCCGGGCGCCGTTCTTCATCGTCCAGCGGTCCCTGGAGCGGCTGCGCGACGGCGGCCGGATCATCAGCATCTCCTCCGCCGCGACGCAGACCGCCTACCCGGCGATCGTCGCCTACTCGATGAGCAAGGGCGCCCTGGACGTGCTCACGCCGGCCCTCGCCAAGCAGCTGGGCCCGCGCGGCATCACGGTCAACACGGTCGCGCCCGGCTTCACCGAGACCGAGATCAACCCGACGCTGAGCAACCCGGAGATCCGCAAGGCCCTCTCCTCGGCGTCGGTCTTCGGCCGGCTCGGCGCCCCCGCCGACATCGCCGATGTCGTCTCCTTCGTGGCGAGCGACGAGGCCCGCTGGGTCACCGGGCAGTGGATCGACGCCACCGGCGGTGTCGGCCTCGGTCTGTGACCGGCCGTCCCCGCGCCCCACACCGGTCTGTCCCTAGGAGCCCCGATGAACGACGGCCCGTCCGCTCTCGCGGATCCCGCCGAGGACACCGCGCTGACCCGCCCCTTCCCCGGCGCCAGCCCGTACGAGGAGTACGTCCACGCCTCCGTCCTCAACACCCTGCAACAGCCCCTCACCGAAGCCGCCGACGAGATGGGATTCCTCGTCACCACGCAGGTGATGGAGTTGTGGTTCACCCTGATCGTCCACGAGTGGCGCACGGCGCGTGAGGCGTTGGTCAAGGACGACCTGCCCGCCGCGCTGGACGCCCTGGTCCGCAGCCGGCGCGCCCTCTCCGCGCTCAACGACTCCTGGCAGCCGATCGCCGCGCTGACGCCCCTCCAGTTCGAGGGGTTCCGGGCCGCGTTCGGCCGGGCCTCCGGTTTCCAGTCGGCGATGTACCGGCACATCGAGTTCCTGCTCGGCGAGAAGTCGCAGTCCATGGTGAACGCCCATCGCGGGGACCCGGCCGTCCACGAGGCGCTGCGCGACGCCCACCGCGAGCCGTCCCTCTACGACGAGGTCCTGTGCTTCCTGCACCGCCAGGGCCTGCCGGTGCCGGCGCACGTCCGCGAACGCGACGTCTCCCTCTCGTACACCTCCGACCCGGCCGTGGTGGAGCTGTGGCGCGGCGTCTACGCCGGATCGCCGTACGAGGCACCGGCCCGGCTCGCGGAGGCGCTGACCGACATCGCCGAGCTGGTCGCCCGCTGGCGGTTCGACCATCTGATGGTGGTGCGCCGGGCCATGGGGGCCAAGCCCGGCAGCGGGGGCACCGCCGGAGTGGCCTACCTGGAGCAGCGCGCCCGGCGTGTGGTCTTCCCCGAGCTGTGGGAGGCACGCGGTGCGCTCTAGGGTCATCTCCGCGTTCGCGGCGGAGGAGGAGAAGCGTGTCCTGAGCCTGAAGCCGGTACTGGCGCCGCACCACGGCCGGTACGGCGACCACCCGCACCAGGTCTACGACGCCTGGCCGGCCGAGGACCCGGACGCCCCGCTGGTGATCCTGCTGCACGGCGGGTACTGGCGGTACGACCGGATGCATCTGACGCCGTTCGCCGCCTACCTGGCCGGGCAGGGGCTCTCCACGGTGCTTCCGGGCTTCCGCAGGTCCGGCGGGGCGGGGGGATACCCCGAGACCTTCGACGACGTCGCCCGCCTCGTGGACACGCTGCCCGAGGGGCGGCCGTACATCCTCGCCGGGCACTGCTCGGGCGGTCATCTGGCCCTGTGGTGCGCGGCCCGCGGGCTGCTGCCGCCCGGGTCGCCGTGGCACACCTCCACGCTCCCCACGGGTGTCCTCGCCCTGGCACCGCTCACCGACCTCGCGGCGACCCGCCGGGACGGGCTGAGCGACGACGCCGCCCTGCAACTGATGGGCGGCGAGGAGGGGTTCGACGCGCACATGGCGTCGGTGGACCCGCTCACCCTGCTCAGCGGCGCGGGGACGACGGGTGTGCCGACCGTACTGCTCCACGGCGAGGTGGACGAGGAGGTGCCGCTGACCCAGTTCTCCGACTACGCCGCCGTCCACCACGACCTGCGTACCGTCGTCCTGCCGGGCACGGGGCACTACACGCTCATCGAGCCAGGGGCGCCGGCGGCCCGCGAGGTCGCCGACACACTGTGGCGGATGGCCCGCGCATGACCGCCCGCCAGATGTCTCCCGACCCGGCCGAGGTGGCGCGGGCGGACCGGGTCGGGGACGTGGGCGGCGGGTGAGCGGGCGCGGCCCGGCAGCCGGGGGCGGGGCCTCGCTGCCGGGTCCGCTGCTGTGCCGCGTCGAACAGCACCTGTGCCTGGCTGGCTTCGAGCCGCCACCGGGGGCCAGGCCACCCATCATTTCGAGCCTCGCGAGAGGCCGGAGAGGTCGTCCCGATCGGCTGGGACACGTCTGTCCGGACCGTGCACTTCTCATGTTTTTCAAGTGTTTCCCTAATGGTGCCGCCGCACCGGGTACGCACCCACTCGCTCGCGCCGCCGCCTTCCGCGGCTCCCCCGGCGCGGGTAAAGCCCCTCTCACGTGCACTTTCGCACCGAGGCCCGGTGGAACCACGGGTCCGAGGCGGTCTCGTGCCGTCCTCATCGCCCCACACCACGTCCTGCGGGCCTCCCGTGCGCCAGATGTGAAGACAGGTGTCGATCCATCACATCACCCACACATACGGAGACTTGACTCTCGCGCCTCACACGCGGACAGCACCCGCCAAGCCGCCCCGAAGGGCCGGCCGAAGGGCGCAAAATCGCCCATCAGGCGTGTAACCGCTGTCCGCCGGCGCCGTGTCGGGGTTTCACCGCTGATCCCACGTGTGATCGAACTGGGGTGATCATGTGCGCTTGAGTGCTCTGGATTCTCAACAATGCGTACATCCGCGGTCACTGGCGAACACGTAGGATCAGGCCGCGCCATCGCTGCCCCGTCTGCCCTCTCTGTGACGATGCGCGCGGTGTGCCAGCTCCACCCCCCACTTCCCCCATCCCTAGGTATCTGCGTGTCACCGATACTCAACACCGGTTCCTGCGATGGAGCCGTTCAGTGAAAATCAATCGCCGCCTCACCCTGCTCGTGGCCGCGCCCCTGGCGGTGGCCGTCACCTTCTCGGGGCTGGCCCTCGCTCCGGCGGCCAGCCAGGCGCTGCAGGCCGACCGGCTGGCCGACATGGTCGAAGCCGCCGCCGGAGCGGCGGAGTTGACCGAGCATCTGCAGCACGAACGGGTCGCGGCGACCGCGCTCGTCTCCGGCCAGGGAGACCTGGACACCTTCCGCGAGAGTTCCGAGACGACCGACCGGAGCGTCACCCGCTTCCGTCAGGGGATCGCGGACCTGTCCGAGGTCCCGCAGAACGCCCAGGTCATGCTGGACCGCATCGAGCGCTCCGTGGAGAAGCTGGTGTCCCTGCGCGCCCAGGCGCGCTCGGGCAGCAGCACCATCTCCGCGCTCGCCTTCGGCTACCGGATCGTGATCGCCGACCTGATCGGCTACCGGGACGGCATCGCCCAGGCCGACGGTGTCGACGCCGACATCGCCGACCGGATCCGCGCCGCCGCCGCCCTCTCCGAAGCAGCCGAGTACACGGCTCAGGAGCAGGTCACGGTCATGCGCGCGCAGGCGACGGGCGGCTTCACCACCGCCTCGCGACGGACCTTCGACGCCAGCCGCCTCGGCTACACCGAGTCCATCGGGGCCCTGTACGGCCTCGGCCCCGGTGAGTGGCGGACCATGCTGGAGCGCACTCTCTCCGGCGAGAAGGCACTGGAGGCCCGCCGGCTGGAGGACCGCATCAGCCGCACCGGTGTCGACCAGGACATCGATGTCGCCCCGAAGGAGTGGATCAAGGCCTCGGCGGACCGGCAGGAGCTGCTGCGGTCGGTGGAGAAGCGGGTCGACGCCTCCGTCCACGAGACCGTCTCGGCCGAGCGCACCCTGCTGTTCTGGACGGCCGGCGGCGAACTCGTCCTGGTGGTGCTGACGCTGGTCGGCGCCGTGGTCGTGGCCTTCCGTCTGGGCCGCGTCATGATCCGCCGTCTGCACGGTCTGCGCAACGCGGCCCGTGGCGTGGCCCAGACGGGCCTGCCCGCGGTGATGAGCGAGCTGTCCCAGCCCGGAGCCCTGCGGGGCGCCACTCCCGAGGAGGTCGCGAAGCGGACCGCCGATCCGGTCGAGGCCACGGGTGACGACGAGATCGGCGAGGTCGGTGAGGCGTTCAACGCCGTCCATCACGAGGCCGTCCGGCTGGCCGCGCAACAGGCGCACATCCACGCGCAGTTCGCCGAGACGCTGGTCGGGGTCGCGCGCCGTGGCGCCCAGCTCACCAGCATCATGGTGTCGGAGCTGGACACGGTGCAGCGCGACGAGGCCGACCCGGAGCGGATGAAGACCCTCTTCGCCCTCGACCACCTCGCCGTCCGGATGGAGCGCAACACCAACAACATCCTGGTGCTGGGGGGGTTCGGGCACGGCCGGGTGCGGACCGACGATGTCGACTGCTCCACCGTCGTCATGGCCGCGGCCCAGCAGATCGAGCGCTTCGAGCGGGTGTCGCTCGGCGTCGTCGAGGCCGATGTCGGCATCGCGGCGCGGGCGGTGCACGACGTGGCGCACATCCTCGCCGAGATCCTCGACAACGCGACCCGCTTCTCGTCCCCCGAGTCGCCGGTCGGCGTCACCGTCTGGCGCCTCGGCGAGCAGGCCGTCGTGCAGATCGTGGACGAGGGCGTGGGCATCCCGCCGGACCGCCGTGCCGTCCACAACGCCGCGCTGCGCGAGCCGCAGGCGGGTGTCGGCGACGTCCGCTTCATGGGCCTGCACGTGGTGGCGCGGCTCGCCGCCCGGCACGGCATCGTCGTGGAACTGCGTGACTCCTCCGGCCCCGGCACCATCGCCGAGATCACCCTGCCCCCGGGCGTGCTGGTCACGATGGAGCGGAACACCGCCGCCTCCCCCTGGGAGACCGGCACCCCACCCGGCGCGGAGCTCGCCGGCGGCCGTCCCCGGCCGGCCCGCCGGTCGGCGCCCCGCCCGTCCGGGTCGACCGCGGTGGCCGAGCGCGAACGCGTCCCGGCGCCTCCCCCGCCCCCGGCGGGCGAGCCGGCCGACCGGATCGCCGGGGTCAGCGCGTCGGGTCTGCCCGTCCGCAAGCGCAACGCTCCGCAGCAGTGGCCCTCGGCCAACAAGCGCGAGAACACCGAGCGGCGCCCAGGGGCGACCGGCTCCCGCAAGCCGCCCCGCCGCCGCGATTCCCGGCAGGTGTCCGACGTTCTGGCGGCCTACGCGCAGGGAGTCAACAGGAGCACGACCCACCGCGGTCGCTCCACCGACGACGGCAACACCGAACGGAGCAAGTGATGAACGAACCCACCGAACTGAGCTGGATCCTCCAGGACTTCACCGGTCGCGTCCCGGAGGTCACGCGGGCGATAGCCGTCTCTGTGGACGGTCTGGCACTGGCCTACGCCGGTCTGGACCGCGACGAGGCCGACCGGCTCGCCGCCATCGCCTCCGGCATCGTGAACCTGTTGTCCGCGGCCGCCCAGTCCACGGAGACCGACCCGGTGGAGCACAGCCTGACCGCCATGGAGGGCGGCTACATGTTCTCCATGGCCGTCTCCACCGGCGCCTCCCTGCTGGTGACGACCACCCGGGACGCCGACATCGGCGAGGTCAGCTACATGATGGCCGAGCTGATCAACCAGGTGGGCGACTCCCTCTCCCCGCAGCTCCGCGACCCGCACACCCAGCTCTCCAGCTGACCGGGCCGCTCCGTCGGAACGCGGCGGCGCGCCACCCCCGTGCCGCCGCCCGACCGGTCGACCCGCTCGTACCCCCGCCCCCTTTCCCCCGATTGGGTACCTCCATGTTCTTTCGCGCCTCTTCCTCCCGCCGCAGAGCCCGGGCGCTCGGCGCCGCCGCCGTCGCCCTCGGCCTGGCCGCGGTCACCGGATGCTCCGGTGGCGGCGACGCCGGCGACGGCAAGCTGAAGGTCGGCCTCGTCGCCTCGCTCTCCGGCACCTACAAGCCGGTCGGCACCGAGTTGCGGGCCGGTTTCGAGCTGTACCTGGAGACGCACGACAACAAGCTGGGCGGCCGTGAGGTCGAGCTGATCGTCGCCGACGAGGGCGACGGCCCGCCGACCGCCGTGCCCGCGGCGACCAAGCTGGTCAAGAAGGACAAGGTCGACGTGTTGACCGGCTTCGTCAGCGGCGGCTCGGTCAACGCCGTCCTGCCCCTGGTCGAGCAGGCCAAGATCCCCTTCCTGGGGTCCAACGCCCGGCCGCCCGTCAAGGACCTCGAGTACATCTGGACGACGAGCTTCATGTCCGACGAGCCGGGCAGGGCGATCGCCCCGTACATCAAGGAGAAGGTGGACGGCCCGGTCTACGCGATCGGACCGGACTACCAGGGCGGCTACGACGAACTGCGCGGCTTCACCGACGAGTTCAAGCGGGTGAAGGGCAAGCTCGCCAACCCCAGCGGCAAGACCACCTGGACGCCCTTCCCGAAGACCACGAACTTCATGCCGTACTTCGCGGAGATCGCCAAGACGGACGCCAAGGCGGTCTACTGCTTCTACGCCGGCAAGGCCGCGATCGACTTCGCCAAGCAGTACGCGCAGTCCGACATCGCCCATCTGCCGCTCTACACCGCGTTCGTCACCGAGGGCAGCGTGCTCCAGGCCCAGGGCGACGCGGCGAAGGACATCTACTCGGTCCTCAACTACTCGGCCGACCTGGACAACGACGCCAACCGCAAGTTCGTCGCCGACTGGACCGCCAAGCACGACTCCCAGCCCACCACCTACGCCATGTCCTCGTACGACGCGGCGGCCGTGCTGGACAAGGCGGTCGCGGACGCCGCCAAGGACGGCGAGGTGACCCCGCAGACCGTCAACAAGGCCATCGACGGTCTGGGCCAGATCGACAGCCCGCGCGGCGCCTGGGAGTTCGGCGCGAAGGAGCACGCCCCCGTGCAGACCTGGTACCTGCGTCAGGTCCGCAAGGACGGTGACCAGCTGGCCAACGTCATGGTCGAGGACCTGGCGACACTCGGCGGCTGACATGGGACTCCTCGACGCTCATCTCGTTCCGGCCGTGGACGGGGTGGCCTACGGGCTGCTGCTGTTCGTGGTCGCCTCCGGGCTCAGTCTCGCCTTCGGCACCGCAGGCGTGCTGAACCTCTCCCACGGCATGCTGTACGCGGTCGGCGCCTACACGGGGGCCGAGTTGAGCGACGGGACGTGGGGCGGCCTTCTCCTCGGGCTGGCCGCCGGGACCACTGCCGCCTGCCTGGTGGGGGCGGGGCTGTCCGCGGCCTCGTTCCCGCTGGCGCGGCGCGGGCATCTCGCCCAGGCACTTCTGACCTTCGGTCTCGCCCTGATCGGCGGTGACCTGCTCATCCAGTTCTTCGGGGCGGACGACCTGCCGGTACGCGTACCGGCGGCCCTGGACACCTCGGTGTCGCTGCTGGGCCACCGCTACCCGGCCTACCGGCTCTGCTTCATCGTGATGGCGGTGCTCCTGGCGGCGTTCGGCACCTGGGTGCTGGTCCGCACCCGGGTGGGCGCGGCGGTGCGTGCCGCCGCGGACGACCCGCAGATGCTGGCGGCCACCGGGTACAGCCCGCGGACGGTGCACCTCGGGGTGCTCGCCGCGGCGGGCGCGCTGGCCGGGGCCGCGGGGGTCCTGGGAGCCCCGATCATCGGCCCCGGCCCCGGTACCGCTGAGACCGTGCTGATGCTCTCCCTCGTGGTGGTCGTCCTGGGCGGCCTGCGCTCGCTGTGGGCGACCTTCTTCGCGGCGATCGGCGTCGGCGAGGTCCAGACGCTCGGGGTCTCCGTGGCACCGGGCCTCGCCCCGTACCTGCTGTTCGCCGCGATGGCGGCGGTGCTGGTGCTGCGTTCCCGGTTCGCGGAACCGGCCACCGGGCACAGCACGGACGGACCCGTCCCGGACCCGCTGGGCCGGCTCGTCGGCCGCGTCGGCGCAGGCCTGCGCCGGGTGATGCGCTCCGCCCGGCCGAAGACCCGGTCGGCGTCGCCGCCGGGGCGTGGCCGACTTCCGTCCGGCGCCGCCTGGCGGCGGGCGGCACCCCTGCTCGTCCTGTGCGTGGCGCTGGTGGCCCTGCCGGGGCTGCTCGACGCGTACACCATCTCGCTGGCCGGGTCGGCGCTGGCGCTGGGGCTGCTCGCCGTCAGCGTCACCGTCCTCACCGGCTACGCGGGGCTGCCGACGCTGGGCCAGACCGCGCCCTTCGCCGTCGGCGCGTACACGACGGCCAATCTGGCGGCCGCCGGCTGGACCGTGGGCCCCGTGCAGATCCTGCTCTCGGCGCTCGCCGCCGCGGTGTTCTCCGCCGTCACCGGGCCCGCCGTGATCCGGGCCCGCGGCACGACCGTGCTCATGATCACGCTGGCCGTCGGCGAGCTGACGAGCGCCGCCGTCAACCAGCTCAAGTCCGTCACGGGCGGCGCCGACGGCCTCGTCGGCTTCCCGGCCACGCAGGCGCTCTGGGGCGGGGAGGACCTGTTCGAGGAGAGCGAGCTGTACACCTACGCGCTCGTCGTGGCGGCCGTCGCGGTCGCCGCCACGCTCCTGGTGCTCCGCTCCCCGGCGGGGAAGCTGCTGACCGGGGCGCGCGGGGCGGAGGCGCGGATGCGCGCCTCCGGGCACCCGGTGTGGCGCTACCTGCTGGTGGCCTACATCGGTGCCGGGGCGCTGGCGGGCGTCGGCGGTTCGGTGATGGTCACCGTCCAGCAGTACCTCTCCCCGGCCGACGTGGGCTTCGAGATCGCGGCCTTCGCACTGCTGGCGGCGGTCATCGGCGGGACGACCTCCGTGGTCGGCGCGCTCTTCGGCGCCGGGCTCATCGTCGCCACCCGGGACTGGGTGGCCGGCGCGTGGCCCGGCCACGGGCCGCTGCTGCTCGGGGTGCTGTTCGTCGCGGCCGTGTACCTCCTGCCCCGGGGCCTGGCCGGGCTGCGCGGCACCTCCGGCGAGGAGGAGACCACAACCGCCTCTCCCGGCCCCCGGGACGAGCCACCTGTGGTGTCCGCGCCCTCCCCCGCTCCTGCTCCGAGCCCTGTCGGAAAGGCCGGCCCATGACGCCCACGACGACCGCCGCCCCCACCGGGACGGCGCTGGAACTGACCGGTGTCACCCGCGCGTTCGGCAGCCTCACCGCCGTCGACGACGTGAGCCTGCGGCTCCCTCCGGGGGCCCGGCACGCCGTCATCGGACCGAACGGCGCCGGCAAGACCACCCTGCTCAACCTGATCGCGGGAACCGACCGCCCCGACCGGGGCTCGATCGTGCTGGGCGGGGCGGACGTCACGCGGACGAGCACCGCCCGGCGCAGCCGCGCCGGCATCGCCCGGAGCTTCCAGCAGCCCACGGTGATCGGCGCGTTGACCGTGCTGGACAACGTCGTGCTGGCGGGCTGGCCGCACGGCGGCCTCGGTGCGGCGTGGCGCCGGCCCGCGCGCCTGCGGGAGCGGGCGGCGGCGGCCGGCTCCCACCTGGAGGCCGTCGGGCTGGCCGACGCCGCGCACTGGCCGGCCTCCCGGCTCTCCCACGGGCAGCGGCGCATGCTCGACCTGGCCGCCGCGCTGGCGGGCGAGCCCCGGCTGCTGCTCCTGGACGAGCCGGCGGCCGGGCTGACCGACGGCGACATCGGGCGGCTGCTCACCCTCCTCGACTCCCTGCCGCAGAGCGTCGCGGTGATCCTCGTCGAGCACCACGTCGAGGTCGTCGCGCACTTCGCGCGGACGGTGACCGTCCTGGCGGCCGGACGCGTCCTGGTCACCGCGCCGACCGGGGAGGCGCTCGCCCACCCGTCGGTCCGCGACGCCTACCGCGGCACCGTCACCGGGACCGCGCCCGACCCGAAGACCGGAAGGTGACCACGCCATGCTCGAAGTGACCGGCCTGACCGCGGGCTACCACGGCGGCACCGTGCTGCACGGGCTCGACCTCTCGGTCCCCGCCGGCACGGTGCACGCGGTCGTGGGGCACAACGGCGCGGGCAAGACGACCCTCGTCCACTCCGTGGCGGGTCTGCTGCGTCCGGGCTCCGGCACCGTGCGGCTCGGCGGCCGGGACGTGACGGGGCTGCCCGCGCACCGGATCGCCCGTGCGGGGATCGGCCTGGTGCCGCAGGGCCGCAGGGTGTTCGCGGGGCTCACGGTCGCCGAGCACCTGCGGCTCTCCCACCGCCCGCCGCCCTCCGGCGGCGCCTCGCGCCCCAGCGTGTGGACGCCCGCGCGGGTCCTGGAGCTGCTGCCCCGGCTCGGCGAGCGGCGCGGCCACCGCGGTGCCAGCCTGTCCGGCGGTGAGCAGCAGATGCTGGCGCTGGCGCGAGCCCTGCTGGCCTCGCCGAGCGTGCTGCTCCTGGACGAGCCGACCGAGGGCCTGGCCCCCGCCCTGGTCCAGCAGGTGTACGACCTGGTCACCACCTTGGCCGGGGAGGGGATCGCGGTCCTGCTGGTCTCCCCGAGTCCGGCGCAGGCGATCCGCTGCGCCGACCGTCTCACGGTGCTCACCTCGGGGCGGGCGGTCCTGCGCTCGGACGGCGACCAGGCACGTGCCGACCCCACGGCGCTGAACGCCGCGCTCGAACTGGCCCCGGCGAAGGGCTGAGACGCCGGACGGGGCCCGGGTGCCCGCGCACACGTGAGGGGCGGCGGCCGGACTCCGGCCGCCGCCCCTCACGTACGACGCCCTCGGTCAGCTGGACTTCAGGCTGTGTCCGCCGAAGCCGCTGCGCCGGTCGGAGCCGTTGTTCTGCTCCTGCCACCACGCGTCGAACTCGGCCTGGCCCATCGCGGACCAGTCGGGGGTCTCCTCGACCTGGGCACTGCCCATCCGGCGGGCGAGTCCCACCATGGCCGTGCCGACGGGACCCCGAGCCGCGTGGTACCCCTCCAGGATCTCCTTCCAGCTCTCCCCGGCCACCCAGGCGGCTTCCAGCGCGGTGGCGTCCTGGAGTGCCTTCACACTGCCTGCGCCGAGGTGCGGCCGGGCCACGCTCGCGGCGTCCCCGATGAGCACCATCCGGTCGGTGGCGTAGTGCGGCACGTCCAGGTCGTAGATGGGCTGGATGAAGGTGGTCTCGGCCGGGGTGGAGAGGAGCTTGGCGGCCCAGAAGGGCGGGAAGTGCTCTGCCACCAGGGCGCGCAGGTGCTCCGTCAGTTCCGCGTTGAGCCGGCCCGGCGGCAGGGACGTGGGGGTCCGCAGGTCGGGGTGGAGGCCGTCGATCCGCGGGGGTGCCGTGTAGAGCACCCAGTTGAGGCGGTGGCCGCCGGAGCCGTCCGGGATGCGGTAGGCCATGCAGTGGCCGCCGGGGAAGGTGATGTTGTGCGCGTCGAGCCCGTCCGAGGGAAGACCGGAGACGTCCGGGGAGGTCCCGCGCCAGCCGATGTAGCCGGCGTACGCGGCGCCGGTGCCCGGGTACATGGCCTCACGGACCACGGAGCGGTAGCCGTCGGCGCCTATGACCAGGTCGAAGCGTTCCGGCTCGCCGTCGGCGAGACGTACCGTGACCCCGTCGGCGTCCTGCTCCACCGCTTCCACCTTGGCGCCGGCCCGGTAGGTGGCGGTCTCGGGCACCCGGCGGCGCAACTCGCTCCACAGCGAACCCCAGTTGTAGGCCCGGAAGGGGAACGGCTGGGTGCCGATGGCTCTGCCGTGCTCGGCGTCGCCGTCGCGCACGCTCCACACCCTGCGGTTCAGCGGCGCCCACGGCATCTCGTCCGCCATGTAACCGGCGTCGCGCAGTTCGGCGTACCGGGCGTCGTGGACACCGATGCCCACTCCCCTGTCGCGGAGTCGCGCGTCGGCGCGTTCGAAGACGGTGATCCTCTCCGCCCCGCCGCGCGACGCCGCCAATGCGGCGGCGCATCCCGCGATACTGCCGCCGACGACGGCGACACTGCCTCCACGCATACTGACTCTCCACTTCTTCGCGTGCTGGTGCCCTTTCCGGACTTTTCCGCAGGGGCGCGTCGGAACGGCGATCCGCCGTCCCCGACTTGTCCGCCCTTTCCTGCGGTGAGGACACCCGCGAAACCCTATCGAGGTGGGTGCCGGGCATGTCGAGGGCATTCGCCGGTCCGTCAGGCCGCCCTGGACGCAGGCGTATACGCGGGGCCTGGCGCATTCACCGTTCCCGGCGCGGAAGGGCCGGCCTCTCCGGACCGTACACACGGTTCGCGACGCCGCGATGCACACGAGATCATTTCTTCCCGCATCCGCTTTCCTCACATGCCTTGCAGGGAAATGTCCGGGTGCTGCCGAAAAGGAGAGCGGGTGGGCGAATGGCGAATGCCGGGCGGCATGGAGGAAATGGGCGATCGACCGTCCGCCCGAGGACTCCTGCGCGAGCGGCGGAACGGAGCGCCCCGGCGCCGCCGCCCCGTCAGAGCGGGGAGCCGGGAAGTGCCTGGTAGATCTCCGCGAGCCGGGTCACCGAGTGATGGGCCGCCGGGAACTCACGGTCGTCGATGCCGGTGACGGGACGGACCCCGACGGCGGCGTTGGTCGCGAAGACCGCCTCGACGGAGTCGAGGTCCGCGAGGCCGACCAGTTCGGTGGGACCGTCGGTGGCCCGCCGCAGCAGCTGCCGGGTCGTGCCGGCCAGCACCTCCCCGCCGGGCCAGACCACCTCGCCGTCGCGCACCAGGCCGATGTTCCAGGTGCCGCCCTCCAGGATGTCGCCGTCGGGGCCCGTGAACAGCACGTCGTCGTAACCCGCCCGTTGGGCCTGCCTGCGCAGCCGCAGGGTGGGACAGAGGCCGACCGACTTCACCTCTGGGAGGTCTCGGCGGTGGACCACCGAACGTACCCGCAGTGGACCGGGGGGCCTGTCGGGGGCGGGCCGGGAGGTCACCAGGATGCCCGGCCGGGCGTCGGCGGCGATGTTCCCCAGGTTCAGCGCCGGGTCGAAGACGGTGACACGGACGGTGGCCCGGCCGTCTTCCGGTGCCGCCCGGCGGGCGAGCTTCCGCACCCGGTCCGGGTCGAGCGCCGCGTCGAAGAGGGTCCGGCAGTCGCGGATGAGGCGTTCCAGGTGGAGGTCGAGCCCGCGCACCCGGCCGTTCTCGACGAGCAGCGTGGTGAAGTGGCCGTAGTTGGTGAGGGCGAGCGAGGCCAGCGCCTCGGGCCCGGCGGGTTCCCCGTCCAGTTCGATCATGACGTCACCCTGTCACTGTGACCGCCGTACCGTGCGCGGAGCGCGCGACGGGGACGAGCGGGGGTGCGGACCGGCGGCCGGGATGCCGCCGGCGGGGCACACGGTGTACGGATCACTTGATGAAGTCCTCGACGACCTTCGGCGGCCAGGTGCCGACCTTGAGGACGCCCATGGAGTAGGCGCGGGAGACGAGAGCGGCACGGTTGGGCACCTTGAGCTTCCGCAGCAGCCCGGTGACGTGGTACTCCACGCCCTGGCGGCTGAGGTAGAGGCGCGAGGCGAGCGGGATGGTCGAGACCCCGGCGGCTATGCCCTCCAGGATGCGTGCGTCGATCTCGCTGAGGAGCTTCTTGCGGGGCGCCATGACGTCCGCGTCCCCGGCCTCCTCCTCCGCGGCATTCATCACCACGAGGATCGCGGCCACGTCGGGCGTACGGCCACCGCGTACCGCGAGCGCGTTCAGCGGCAGCGTGGACGCCGTGCGTTCCTGGTCGACCGCGATGACCTCGGTGGCGAAGCGGTGCCGCTTGCCGTCCAGCATCCGCGCGAACTGGTGCATGAGGGGCTGCTGGACGCTCGGGTGGACGAGGTCGCAGAAGCGGCTGCCGCAGAGTTCGGAGGACGAGCCGCCGAAGCGGCGCTCGAACTCCTGGTTGACCTGCTGGATCGTGAGAGACGGGTCGAGGCAGGCGACATAGGCACCGGCCCGGTCGAACCCGTCCGCGAGAACGGCGGCCCGTTCCGGCGAGCCTGCCGGGTCGGCCGCCGGCGCGGGATCCATGAGCGTGCTGTGGGGGGTGGCGGGCATCAAGGAACTCATAGCCTTTCATCGTTTCGCATTACGGGGGTGGGGTGGCGCGGCCCGCGCTCAGGAAAAGGCGACCGCGCCCAGGGCCCTTGAGTAAGGGCCAGCGACGAGAAAGAAGATGTTTTGGATCCTACGAAAGCGGCTATCGGCGGTCAACGCGGTCCAGGGCTGACCGGCCAATACTGTGGTAGCCCCTTCGGTAGGTACGGTCCCGTACCGAAGAGGTTCGGGCGGGGAGGGTTCGGTGTGCGTACCTCACCGCCCCGCACCGCGTCCACCTGCGAAGAAGGGTCGAATTCGGGCGCCGTTCCCCGCCCCGGGGGCCGGACGGCCCTAGCCGTCCCCGCACCGTGGTCCCGCACACCGCGGAAATGGTGACGAACGTTCATCCAGATTTCCCGGCCCGGGGCGCAAACGACATTCTGGGGGACGCCGGATGTCCTGGCCGCACCATGGCCGGAAAACAAGGACGCCCGGGGTCCTTCCGCGAATATGCGGCGGAAGGAGCCCGGGCGTTTCCCTCGGCGCGTATCAGTCGGCGGTGCCCGCGTATTCCGCGCGGGAGAAGAGGACGATCAGTTCCCGGCGGCCGGAGATGCCCAGCCGCCGGTAGGCGTGGGTCAGGTGCTTCTCCACGGCGCGCGAGCTGACCCCGAGGGCGCCGGCGATCTCCTGGTTGGTCAGCCCCCGGCAGGCCAGCCCCACCACGCGGCGCTCGGTCGGGGTGAGCACGTCCTCCGGCGTGGCCGGCGGGCCGGAGCGATGACCGGCACCCCGGGCCGCTCGTTCGGCCAGCCCGGGGGCGCCGCACGAGGTGGCCAGGGTGGCGGCCTCCCGGGCGAGCGCCTCGGTCTCGGCGCCGCCGCCCAGGCGTTCGGCGAGGGTGGACAGGGCGCGGGCCAGTTCGAGCTGGTTGGCGGAGCCACGCAGCACGGTGACGGCCTCGCGCAGCAGGCCGATGCCCCGGCCGCCGTCCTCCAGGCGGCCGAGCAGCCGCAGCGCGCGGCCCACCCCGACGGGGGCGCCCCACTGCTCGGCCCGCGCGTACTCCTCCTCGGCGAGGCTCCGGGCGGTGCGGATGTCACCCAGGCGGCGGTGGACGCCGACGGCCCAGGGGCGCCAGGGGAAGAGCACCGGGTTGTGCCAGCCGGCGGCTTCGAGCTGGCGGCCGCAGGAGTGCAGCGAGTCGAGGGCCCCGGTCTGGTCGCCCGCGGCGATCTCCCGGGTGGCCTCCAGCAGGCGCAGGATCCCGGTGAGGGTCAGACCCTGCGGCCGGATGCGGCTCGCGCGCCGCAGCACCTTCTCGGCGAGCGAGGGGTCGCGGGACTCCAGCGCGACGATCGCGTGCGTCATCGTCGCCGCGGTGTCCAGGCCCTGATGGGCGGGCTCCGTCATCCCGAGGGCCGTCTCGGACTGCTCGCGGGCCTGGGCGAGCCGGCCGCGCCCGAGGTGGACGAGGGCCTGCTCGATGTGGACCAGGGCGTTGGCGGGGGTGGTACCCCGCTCGTTGGCACGGTGCTCGACGGCGAGCCAGGAGTCGACGGCCTCCACCGAGTCGGCGGCGATCATCGTGATGATCGCCAGCGGGAGGGTGGAGTGGATGCGGGCGGAGGTGGCGGGCTCGCGGTCCAGGACGCGCCCGGCGAGGCGCACCACCTCGGAGGCGGGCAGGTGACAGCCGAGGGTCGCGGCACCGAGCAGCGCGATCGTCAGCTCCCGCTCGCCTCCGGTGTCCACCGGGGGCTCGGGGCCCAGTTCCTTCAACCGGTGCGCGGAGGCGGCGAGTTCGTGGGGGTCCTCGTGGCCGCAGTGGCGCAGCCTGGCTTCCAGACGGAGCGCGAGATCGCGGTCGGTGCCGGTGAGCCCGTCGGCGGGTCCGAGGTCCTCGGCGGCCTGGCGCAGCAGGTCGACGGCGGTGAGCGGGGCGGGGCCCAGCGCGGTCGGGGAGATGCGCAGGGCGGCGACGGCCCGGTCCCGGGGTTCGGGGAGCAGGGTCATGGCCTGGGCGATGTGGCGTTCGCAGGCGAGGGGGTCGAACCCTCTCTCCGCGGTGCCCAGTTCGACGAGGAGGCGGCCGCGGCCGACGCCGGCCGCGGGGCTGTCCAGCAGGGCGCGGCACAGGTAGCCGGCGGCGGTGTCGGGGGCGCCGCGGCGCAGCGCGGTGTCGGCGGCGGCGCGCAGCACGTCGACGGCCCACGGCTGGCGCCGGGTGACGACGGCCATGAGCTGGGCGGCGACCTGTTCGGCCGGGGAGCCGGCGGCGTAGAGGAGGGCGGCGGCCTCGTCGTGCATCCGCTCCCGCTGGACCATGGTGAGGGTGGACTCGGCGGCGTCGCGGACGGACCGGTGGATGAAGCGCGGTTCGTCGGGGGCGGCGAGGGCGCCGAGCGCGCCGAGCGCGCGCAGGGCCCCCGCGTAGCCGATCGAGTCGAGCCCGGCCAGCCGGGCCAGGGTGGGCGCGTCGCTCTGTTCGCCGAGGATGGCGATGGCGGCGGCGAGGTCGCGGACCGGGGCCGGCTGGGTGCGCAGGATGCTGGCGAGCCGTTCGCGCAGTTGGGAAGGGCGCAGCCGGCGTGCGGTCTCGGCGTGTTCGGCGAGCGGGCGGCGGCCGAGGAAGCCGGTGCCGACGAGGATCGACAGCAGGAAGAGCGGGTTGCCGACGGACGCCTCGTGGCAGGCCTGGACGAACTCGTCGTCGCCCGACTCGCCGAAGTGCTCCCGGACCAGCTCGTGGGTGGCCGTCAGGCTGAGGGAGGCGGGGCGCAGGGTCTGGGTGGCCGCCTCGCGGATCTCGCGGACGAGGGTGTGGTGGCTGCGGGGGTCCCCGTCGCGCAGGGCGCAGACGACGACGGCCCGCAGTCCGTGCAGCCGCTTGGCGAGGTAGGTGAGCCAGCGCAGCGAGGGCACGTCGGACCACTGCAGGTCGTCGACGAGGATGAGCAGGCGGCTGTCGGCACTCACGTTGGCGAGCAGCGAGAGCAGTCCGTGCAGCACGGCCTCGGTGGCGGCGATGGCCTGGTCGGCCCCGGGCGGTGCGGCGTCGTCGGCCAGGACGTGGCGGGCGAAGGAGGCGTGCGCGTCCATCCAGCGGTCCCGGGCGTCCTCGGGCGAGTCGCCGAGCAGCGTCTCGAAGAGCTGCCGTACGACTCCGAAGGCGAAGTCCTGTTCCATGGGGGCCGCGTGGGCCCGCAGCACCCGGACGTCGTCCCGGTCGTCGGCCAGGCAGGACAGCCGCTGCAGGAGGGCGGAGCGGCCGATGCCGAGGGGGCCGGTGAGGAGGACGAGGGAGGACCTGCCTTCGGTCGCGGCGCCCAGGGCGGCGTCGACCAGGGCGATCTCGGTGGTGCGCTCCAGCAACATGCGATCAGCTGCCCTCCGCTTCTTGTACGAGTGCGCGCAGTTCCTCACGTCCGCGGATGCGGAGTTTGCGGTAGACGCCGCTGAGGCGCAGCTCCACGGCGCGCGTGGTCACGGCGAGTTCCGTGGCGATCTCCCGGTTGCCCAGGCCCTGGGCTGCGAGGGCCGCGGTCTCCCGTTCGACGGTGGTCAGGCCGTGCCAGACGGCCGCGTCGTGGCCCGGGGCCTTCGCGGTCCGCCGGCCGGTCAGCACCGCCGGGCGCGGGCCGGGGGGCCTGGCCGCCGCGGAGGGGACGTGCGGACCGGGGGGTGGGGCGACCGGCGGGAGCACCGTGGCGGCCGGGCCGAGGGCGACGGCGGTCCGGCGCTCGTTCTCCTCGCGTTCGGCGGCGGCCAGTTCGATGACGGCCCGGGTGTAGGCGGTGCGGGCCGATGCCGCGCTGAGGGTGGTGACGGCGGCGCGGAGGTTTTCGACCCGGTTCTCCTCGGTGACGACGGCGAGGCTGAGCTGGGCGCGGCCGAGCGGGGCGGCGGCGCCCCAGCGGCGGGCGAGGCGGACTTCCTCGTCGACCAGCCTGGCGGCCTCCTCGGTGTCGCCGAGGGTGTGGGCGGCCTCGGCGGCGAGGGAGCGCCAGGGCTGGACGGCGGGGTTGGCGCAGCCGTGCCGCAGGAGCCAGCGACCGCAGGCGCGGAAGTGTTCCCTGGCCTGGTGGGGCTCGTCGTCCGTGCGGGCCAGCACCCCCCGGGCGAAGAGCAGTTGGGCGGTGGTGGCGCTCTCGTGGGCGAGCGGCGGCAGCGGCCGGGCGGCGGTCTCGCGGGCCCGTTCGGTGTGGCCGTTCTGCAGATCGGTGATCATGCTCAGGGCGAGCCAGTACGGGAGGAAGAGCGGGTGGAGGCGGTCCAGCGGGAGTTCCGCCTGGGCGGCGGCCAGGTCACGGGCGGCGGCGTCGGGGCGGCCGTGGCGGATGTGCAGCTCGGCGCGGACGGTGAGGATGTGGGCGACCGAGATCGCCGCGCGCTCCCGGTGGGACTCGTCGAGCAGGGCACCGAGGTGGTTCTCCGCCTCGTCGCCGTCGTCGGTGAGCAGGAGGGCGCGGCAGCCGAGCAGCCGGGGTACGACGAGGAGCGGGCGGCCGGTGGCGGCGGGGACGAAGGCGGAGCGGGCGAGTCTGCGTACTTCCTCGCGGTGGACGCCGGCCACGCCGTGTTCCCAGGCCCAGACCCCCGCGACGGCCGGGTTGTGCACCGCGTCGGGCAGGGCGGGGACGGGGAGGACGTCGAGGTCGGCGTCGTCGTGGCGGAGGAAGGAGGCGACGCGGCACAGGACGGTCAGTTCGTGCCGTTCGGCGACGGCCGGGTCCTCGTCCGGTCCGGCGGTGTCCGGTCGTCCTGCGGCCTCGGGGCCGGGCGAGCGGGGGGCGTCGTGGGCGCGGGGGGTGCCGGGAAGGCCCGGCGCGGCGGATCTTCTACCGCCCGGCCCGGTGGCGCCGGGCGGGGTGCCCGCGTAGGGGCGGTGAGGGACGAGGTGGGTGCGGGGAGTCGAGGGGGGCTTCGCCTCGGGCGGGAGGGCCGGGGCGCCGGTCGGGCCACGTCGTGGTTCGGGGGCGGCCGGGGCCGAGTCGATGGCTCCGGCGAGGGCGTGGCGGGCCGCGCGGGTGTCTCCGCCGAGGAGGCACAGGTCGGTGGCGCGGGCCCGCAGTCCGGCGCCGGGGCCGGGCCGGGTGGCCCGGATGAGCCCGCCCAGGCGGCGTTCGGCGGCCGTGGGGGCGGTGACCATCTCCACGGAGGCCAGCTGGAACTCGATCCGGGCGCGGTCCTCGGCGGCCATTGGTTCGTCCAGGGCGCGTGCGAGGTAGGCGACGGCGAGGTCGCGGCGGCTGCCGCGCAGCGCGGAGGTGAAGCCCCGCCGCAGGGTGTCGACGGCCCAGGGGTCGCCGACGGGGCGGGCCAGCAGCAGCAGGTCGGCTATGCCCTGGTCGTCGGCGGCGACGCGCTGGGCGAGCCCGGCGGCGCGTGCGTACAGCTCGGCCCGGTCCGCTGCGGGCATCTCCTCCAGGACGCGGGCGCGTACGACGGCGTCCTGGACCCGGGGGTGGCCGTCGCGCAGGGTGGTCAGGCCGCTGGCCGCCAGGGCGGCGCGCAGGCGGGACTCGGAGACGGAGTGCGGTCCGGCGAGCGTGCAGACGAGGGGGAAGTCGAGGAGGTCGCCGCAGACGGCGAGGGCGCGCAGGGCGTCGACGGCGGCCGGGTCGCGCAGGTCGCTGAGGGCGCGGGTGGCGTGGTCGCCGACGACCTCCGCGGTCAGGGCGCGCAGGGGGTCGATCCGGTCGGCCCGGGGACTGTGCCCCGCGCGGGCGAAACGGTCCAGCACGTCGTGGACGACGGCCGGGATGCCCCGGGTCGCCTCGGCGAGGGCCTCGGTGAAGGCGGGGTCCCCCGGGGCGCCGAAGGCCCGCAGGACGGCGGTGGCGGTGCCGCCGGAGGTGAGGGGCGGCAGCGCCAGCTCGATGGTGGTGGCCAGTCCGGTCAGGGGGGTGCCGACGCTCCACTCGGGCCGGGTCAGGGCGGTGCCGGTGGTGCTGGTGAGCAGGGCGACCGGGGCGCGGGGCAGCCGCCGGGCGAGGGCTTCCAGCCAGCGCAGGGAGGCCGGGTCGAGCCACTGGGTGTCGCGTACCACGAGCAGGGTGGGCCGGTCGCGGACGGCGCTGAGCAGGCCGTTGAGGCCCGGCAGCCCGCCGGGCTGCTCGTCGGTGAGGAAGAGGCGCGGGGCGAGTGCGCGGTTCTCCTCCGCGAGGAGCTGGGCCACCACGCCGTACCGCACCTCGTGTTCGGCGGGGGTGGCGTGGGCGCTGAGGACGCGCAGTCCGGCGTCGGTGGCGTACGCGGCCGCCCAGCGCAGCAGATCGTTCTGGCCGAGCCCCGGTTCTCCGGTCACCGTCACCACCGCGGGACGGCCGGATCCGAGCTCGCCGATGACGGCGGAGAGGGCGGCCAGTTCGCGGTCGCGCTCCAGGAGCGGGAGCTCGATGGGCGGCATGTGAAGATCATACATTTGCGCAGTGCAGCAGGTGGGCGTCTGTAACCCACTGTTCTTCCTATGGATTTCTCCGCTTCGCATGTCCCGGCCGCCTCTCCGCAGCCGGCCGGGCGGTGGCGCCGGCCTCGCGCAGGGCCTCGGTCAGATCGGCCCGGCGGGCGACTCCCAGTTTCCGGTAGACGCTGGTGAGGTGGAGTTCCACGGTCCGCACGGTGACGAAGAGGGATTCCGCCACTTCGCGGTTGCCGGCGCCCGAGGCGACCAGCCCGGCCACGGTGCGCTCGGTGCCGGTGAGCATGTCCAGCGGTGAGGCGGTGACCTCGCGCATCCGCCCGCCGGCCGCGATCAGCTCGTCGCGGGCGCGCCGGGCGAGGGCGACGCACCCGCACCGCCGGGCCAGCCCGACGGCCTCCCGTAGATGCTCCCGGCCCTCCCGCACGGCCCCGTCCTCCACCAGGGCGCGTCCCAGCAGCAACAGGCCGCGGGCGTGCCCGCTCCGCGCGGGCGAGTCCGCCAGCAGGGCGACCGCCTCCCGCAGCGCCCCGGTGCGCGCCGTGCCGCGCGCCGCCGCGCCCCGGGCGAGCGCGGCGTACCCCAGGGCACGGCGGGTGCCCCAGCGTTCCGCGAGCCGGGTGCCGTGCGCGGCGGCCCGCCCCGCCTCCTCGCCACGTCCGGCCTCGCCCAGCAGACAGGCCGTCTCCAGCCACCACGGCGCGAGGACCGGGTTGGTGAGTCCGGCCTCCGCCATCGAGGCGCCGCAGGACCCGAAGACCTCCAGGGCTCCGTCCAGGTCGCCGTCGGCGGCAAGCGCCCGGCCACGCGCCATCAGGTACCAGTGGTACTCCCAGACGAAACGGTCCAGGTGGGGGCGTTTGATGGCGTCCAGCGCCTCCAGCGCGCGCCCCGGATCACCCCGCTCGGTGAGGACGGAGGCGTACGCCGTGTGCGGCATCGTGGCGGTGTCGCCCCAGCGTTCCTGGCCGAGGATCTCCAGCGCGGTCTGCGCGTCGGCCATCGCGTCCGACACCGCCCCGTTCTCCAGGCGGAACAGCGACCGGGTGGAGAGCGCGAGCACGTACGTCCAGACCGCGGCGGTGTCGCCGCTGCCGCGCAGCACGGTCTCCAGGACCTCCTCGGCGGCCTCGTTCTCGTCGGCCAGCGACAGGGCGAGCGAGGTGGGCAGCAGTGACCAGACGCCCAGCGGAACCCCGGGGGCGCGCAGCGCGCGGCGGGCCCGGCCCACGGTCTCCTCCGCTCCCCCGCCCTCGGCGGCGGAGAGCACACTCAGCATGGCGAGTTGCTGACGTTGGGCGGGGGTGTCCCCCGGCTGTGGGGTGAGGCCGTCGGTCCGGCGCAGGATGTCGGGCAGGGTGGCCTTCTCGTCGGAGCCTACGATCAGCAGAGCCGACTCCGTGAGGGTGCGCAGTTCACGGTCGGCGGGTTCGGGCTCGGGACCCAGCTCGGCGTCGAGGGCGTCCAGCGCCTCGGTGAGGGCCCGGGCACCGTCCGGCGACTGCTGCACGGCAAGGCAGGTCAGGCCCAGCTGGACCGCTGTGGCGGCACGGGCGCGGACGTCCGTGGTCAGGGAGTGGGCCTCGTGCAGCAGGGTCACCGAGCGGGCCGGGTCGGTCTCGGCCAGCGCCTTGCCGAGCCGGGAGAGGACGTCGGGGTCCTTCGGCTCGGCCTCACGTACGCGCTCCAGGTAGCGGGCGGCGGCCTCACAGGCGCCGCGCTGTTCGGCCTGGGCGGCGGCGTCCCGGAGCACGGAGACCGCCCAGTCGTCGGGGGTGCCCGGGACCAGCAGCAGCTGCGTGGCGATCTCCTCGGGGGACCGTCCGACGTCGCTGAGGAGCCGGGCGGCGCGTCTGCGCAGGACGGCGACGCCCGACGCGCCGACGGCGTCGAGGACCGCGGCGCGCACCAGGTCGTGGGAGAGCTCCAGGTGGCCGGGGTGGATCAGCCCGGCGTCGCGCAGGATCTCCACGGCCTCCTCCACGTGGACGACGGAGACCCTGCCGAGGGCGGCCAGGTACGTCGGGTCCTCGTCGCCGAGCACGGCCACGGCACGCGCGACCTGGCGCACCCAGTCCGGCTGGTGTTCCAGCACACCCCGGACGGAGGCGGCGACGACCTTCCCGCCGGCCTGGGCGAGGCGTGCCGTCCCGGTGTCGTCGGGGCCCAGTCCGGCGGAGCGCAGGTCGCGCAGGAGCCGGACGATCTCCAGCGGGCTGCCGCCGGTCACGGAGAGGAGGCGGCCGACGAACGACGGCAGGGGGTCCTGCTCCGGGAAGGAGTGGGCGGTCAGCTCCGCCACCTCGGCGGTGTCCAGCGGGCCGAGCCCGAGTGAGGCCGGCAGGTGGTGGGCGACCAGGTCGGCGAGGGCGTCGGGAGCGGTGAGGCCGGTGCCGGTGCGGTGGGCGGCGACGACGAGCAGCGGCAGGCCGTCCGCGCGGCGCAGCAGGAAGTCGAGCCAGCGCAGGGACCGCTCGTCGCACCAGTGGACGTCGTCGAGGACGAGCACCAGGGGGCCGTCCGCCATGAGGTTGGCCGCGAGCCAGTACAGGCCCTGGAGGACGGAGAAGGTGCTGCCGGGGTCTGCGTCCAGCTCCCCGGGGTCGGCGGCGAGGGCAGGCAGCGCGCGCCGGGCGCCGCCGGCGAGGAGCGGCGAGGTACGGCCCTTGCGGCCGGTCAGGCCGAGTCCGCCGAACAGGGCGCGGACCCCGCTGTAGCCCGTGGCGACGTCGACGGCGCGGCAGGAGCCGTACAGGGTGGTCATGCCGGCGAGGGGGCCGTCCTCGGCCAGGGCGGCGCGCAGCAGGGCGGTCTTGCCGATTCCGGCGGGGCCGTCCAGGAGCACCAGGCGGGGTCTTCCCGCGCGGGCGGCGTCCGCGTGCCGGGCGAGGACGTCGAGCTGGTGGGCCCGGCCGACGAGGGGCGGGGCCGGGGGCACGGCACGGGACCGGTGAGGCACAGGGCTCTCCCTCGCGTCGGACGGGGCCAGGGACGGCGGCCCGGCAGGACCGGAACGGCCCGGGGCGGCGCCCCGGGACCGGTCACCTGCCCCACCGGACCCACATCTACGCATACCCGGGTGGCCGGCGCAGCGGCCCGGCGCCGAATCTAAGGATTTCCCCGGTGCCGGACGTGAGATCAAGTGGTGGTGCGGTCGGGGCCGCCCCTGTCCGGCCCGGCCGGCGGGCGGCATCCGCCACCGCCCCGCGCCCGTCCGCGCGTGACCGGCGGGCCGCGACGACTGTCGCCGTCACTTCGTGAAAGGGCTCCCATGGACTCCGCCGCCCGGCCGATCCTCTTCGTCAGTCTCCCCGAGAGCGGGCTGCTCAACCCGTTGCTGGTGCTGGCCGGGGAGCTTGCCCGGCGCGGTGTGCCGGACCTGTGGTTCGCCACCGACGAGCACCGGCGCGAGGAGGTGGAGGCGCTCTCCGACGTCTCCAAGGTGTCGTTCGCCTCGCTGGGCGAGGTGGTCCCCGAACTGTCGGCGGTGACCTGGGACGACGCGGTGTACCGCGAGGTCACCCAGTCCTCCCGCTTCAAGGCCCACCGCGCGGTCGTCCGGCAGTCCTACCGGCCCGCGCTCCAGGCGCGCAAGTACCGCGAGCTGGAGCAGGTCGTCGACGAGGTCCGGCCGGCGCTGATGGTCGTCGACTGCGTCGCGGGCTTCGGCGTCGACCTGGCCCTGGCCCGGGGCATCCCGTACGTGCTGAATGTGCCGTTCGTCGCCAGCAACGTCCTGACCTCGCACAACCCGTTCGGTGCCTCGTACACCCCCAAGAGCTTCCCGGTGCCCAACTCGGGGCTGCCCGCGCGGATGTCGGTGCGGCAGAAGCTGGCCAACACGCTGTTCAAGTGGCGGACGCTCGGCATGTTCCTGCACCCGGACATGGCGGCACTGCTGCGCGAGGACGCCGCGATACGCAAGGAGCTGGGCATCGCCCCGCCGAACGCCATGACCCGGGTCGACGAGGCCGCCGCCGTGGTGTGCTCCTCCGTCGCGGAACTGGACTACCCCTTCGACATCCCGGACCGGGTGAGCCTGGTGGGCGCCGTGCTGCCGCCGCTGCCCGAGGCACCGGACGACGACGAGGTCACCAGGTGGCTCGACGCGCAGTCGTCGGTGGTCTACATGGGCTTCGGCACCATCACCCGCCTCACCCGCGAGGAGGTCGCGGCGCTGGTGGAGGTGGCCCGGCGGATGTCCGGCACCCACCAGTTCCTGTGGAAGCTGCCCAAGGAGCAGCAGCACCTGCTGCCCGAGGCCGGGTCGCTGCCGGACAACCTGCGGGTGGAGAGCTGGGTGCCCTCGCAGCTCGACGTGCTGGCCCACCCGAACGTCTCCGTCTTCTTCTCGCACGGCGGCGGCAACGCCTACCACGAGGGCGTCTACTTCGGTAAGCCGCAGGTCGTGCGGCCCCTGTGGGTGGACTGCTTCGACCAGGCGGTCCGGGGCCGCGACTTCGGCATCAGCCTGACCCTGGACAAGCCGCACACCGTCGACCCCGACGACGTGGTGGACAAGCTGACCCGGGTCACCTCCGACCCCGCCTTCCGTACCGAGGCCGAACGCCTGGGCGCCCTGCAGCGGGCGGCCGGAGGCCGTGCGGCCGCCGCCGATCTCGTGACCGGCCTGCTCCCGGCGGCATGACAGCGGCCGCGCCCGAGGCCGCCTGACCCATCGACCGACAGCAGCGAGGACCCCATGGCCTTCACCCATCCCGTCTCCCGGCCCGCTCTGGACGGCCGGGAACTGGAGTACGTCTCCGAGGCCGTCTCCGGCGGCTGGATCTCCTCCCAGGGACCGTACGTCCGGCGCTTCGAGGAAGCCTTCGCCGAGTGGAACGGCGTGGCGCACGGGGTGGCCTGCTCCTCCGGCACCGCCGCCCTCACCCTGGCGCTGCGCGCGCTGAACATCGGCCCGGGTGACGAGGTGATCGTGCCGGAGTTCACGATGGTCGCCTCCGCGTGGGCGGTGACCTACACCGGCGCCACCCCGGTCTTCGTGGACTGCGGCGACGACCTGAACATCGACGTCACCCGCATCGAGGAGAAGATCACTCCGCGCACCCGGGCGGTCATGCCGGTGCACGTCTACGGCCGGCGCTGCGACATGGACGCCGTGATGGACCTCGCCCTGCAGTACAACCTGCGGGTGGTGGAGGACTCGGCGGAGGCGCACGGGGTCCGCCCGGTCGGCGACATCGCCTGCTTCTCGCTCTTCGCCAACAAGATCATCACGGCCGGCGAGGGGGGCGTCTGCCTCACCGACGATCCCCGGCTCGCCGAACAGCTGGCCCATCTGCGGGCGATGGCCTTCACCCGCGACCACAGCTTCCTGCACAAGAAACTGGCCTACAACTACCGGATGACGGCCATGCAGGGCGCCGTCGCCCTGGCCCAGACCGAGCGGCTCGACGAGATCCTCGCCACCCGCCGGGAGATCGAGGCCCGCTACGACGCGGGGCTCAAGGACCTGCCCGGCATCACCCTGATGCCTGCCCGCGACGTCCTGTGGATGTACGACCTGCGTGCCGAGCGCCGCGAGGAACTCCGGGCTCACCTGGACGAACGCGGCATCGAGACCCGGCTGTTCTTCAAGCCGATGAGCCGCCAGCCCGGCTACCTCGACCCGGTGTGGCCGACGCTCAACGCCCACCGGTTCAGCGAGGACGGCCTGTACCTGCCCACCCACACCGGGCTGACCGCCGCCGACCAGGAGTACATCACCGGCGCCGTCCGGGACTTCTACCGCGCGGGCTGACCGACGGCCCGTGCAGCGGGCCGCGCAGACCGCCCGCCGCCGGCCCGACCGGGCGCGGCACCAGCCGACGCAGGAAGAGAAACGAGGAGCGGACATGACGACCAGCCCCGGCCCGACGGTGGTCGACTTCCCACGGCGCACGCCCCGGGAACCGCTGCCGCTGTCCCAGTACGCCGAACACCGGAAGCAGAACGGCCTGGTCCAGACCCACCTGCCGAACGGCCGGCCGATCTGGCTGGTGACCCGGCACGAGGACGTGCGCGCGGTCCTCACCCATCCCCGGATCAGCGCCAACCCCGACAACGAGGGCTTCCCCAACGTCGGCGAGACGATGGGGGTGCCCAAGCAGGAGCAGATCCCCGGCTGGTTCGTCGGTCTGGACTCCCCCGAGCACGACCGTTTCCGCAAGGTGCTGATCCCCGAGTTCACCGTGCGCCGCGTCCGTGAGCTGCGGCCGGCGATCGAACGGACCGTGGACGAGCGGATCGACGCGATGCTGGCCGGCGGGAACACCGCGGACCTGGTGAACGACTTCGCGCTGCCCGTACCGTCCCTGGTCATCTCCGCGCTGCTGGGCGTGCCGTCGGCGGACCGGGACTTCTTCGAGTCCCGCACCCGCACGCTGGTCGCCATCCGCACCTCGACCGACGAGGAGCGCGCCGAGGCCACCCGGCAGCTCCTGCGGTACATCAACCGGCTCATCGTCATCAAGAAGAAGTGGCGCGGCGAGGACCTCATCAGCCGCCTGCTGTCGACCGGCAAGCTCTCGGACGAGGAACTGTCGGGCGTCCTGCTGCTCCTGCTGATCGCGGGCCACGAGACCACGGCGAACAACATCGGGCTCGGCGTCGTCACGCTGCTCTCGCACCGGGAGTGGATCGGCGACGACCGGCTCGTGGAGGAGCTGCTGCGCCTGCACTCGGTGGCCGACATGGTGGCCCTGCGCGTCGCCGTGGACGACGTGGAGATCGCCGGCCAGACCATCCGCAAGGGCGAGGGCATCGTGCCGCTGCTCGCCTCCGCCAACCACGACACCGAGGCGTTCGGCTGCCCGCACGCCTTCAACCCGGAGCGCACCGAGCGCCGTCACGTGGCGTTCGGCTACGGCGTCCACCAGTGCCTGGGCCAGAACCTGGTCCGGGTCGAGATGGAGATCGCCTACCGCAAGCTCTTCGAGCGCATCCCGGAGCTGCGGCTGGCCGTGCCCGAGGACCAGCTCGCCTACAAGTACGACGGGATCCTGTTCGGGCTGCACGAGCTGCCGGTGCGCTGGTAGCCGGGCGCCGCCGACGGACCCCCCATCCACCGAGGAGCCAACGATCATGCGTGTCACCGTCGACAGCGAGCAGTGCGTAGGAGCAGGCCAGTGCGTCCTGAACGCGCCGGAGGTCTTCGACCAGGACGACGACGGCGTCGTGGTCCTGCTCCGCGCGGAGCCCGACGAGCGGGACCACGAGGCGGTCCGCACGGCGGGCGATCTGTGCCCGTCGGCCTCGGTCGTCCTCCAGGAGGACTGAACCAGCCGGGTGCGCGGACCGGTACCGGTGCCCCGTCCGGCCCGGCCCTCGCACCCGCGGACCCGCCGCCGGCGGAACACCGACCGGCGCCAGAACCATCGAAGGGACTCCCCCGTGACCACCGCTGACGACACCGCGGCCCGCTGGCTGCGGCGGTACCACCCGGCCGAGGCCGACGCGGTACGGCTGGTGTGCTTCCCGCACGCCGGCGGCTCCGCCAGCTTCTACCACCCGGTCTCGGCGCGGTTCGCGCCGGGCGCCGAGGTCGTCTCGCTCCAGTACCCGGGCCGGCAGGACCGCCGCAAGGAGCCCTGTGTCCCGGACCTCGGCACGCTGGCCGACCTGATCACCGAGCAGCTGCTCCCGCTGGACGAGCGGCCCACCGTCTTCTTCGGGCACAGCATGGGGGCCGCGCTCGCCTTCGAGACGGCGTGGCGGCTGGAGCAGAAGGGCGCCGGTCCCCGCACCGTCATCGCCTCCGGACGGCGCGGCCCCTCGACCACCCGCGCCGAACGGGTCCACACGAGGGACGACGACGGGATCGTCGCGGAGATGAAGCGGCTGAATGGCACGGCGGCCGGTGTCCTCGGCGACGAGGAGATCCTCCGCATGGCGCTGCCCGCGCTGCGCGGCGACTACCGCGCCATCGAGACCTACACCTGCCCTCCGGACCGCCGGCTGGCCTGCGGGCTGACCGTGCTGACGGGCGAGGACGACCCGCTGACCACCGTCGAGGAGGCCGAGCGGTGGCGCGACCACACCACCGGGCCGTTCCGGCTGCGGGTCTTCACGGGCGGGCACTTCTTCCTCACCCAGCACCTCGACGCGGTCAACACGGAGATCGCCCAGGCCCTCCACCCCGACCGGGCCGCCCCGGCCGCCTGAGCGTCCGGCCCGGCCGGCGGCGGGACCGCCGGCCGGGCAGGCGCTGGAGCCGTGACCGACGCACCGCCGACGGCGTACGCGCGTACGCGGCGGACGTCGTCCGCACCACCGGAGAGCCCGCACAGGCCCGGACGGCGATCCCGTCCGACCGCCTCCCCCGTCACTTTCCGCTCACGCGCCTGAGGGACAAGGACACATGCGCACCCTTCTCGTCGACAACTACGACTCGTTCACCTACAACCTCTTCCACTACCTCTCCCGGGCCAACGGCCGGGAACCCGAGGTCATCCGCAACGACGACCCGGCCTGGCGGCCTGGTCTGCTCGACGCGTTCGACAACGTGGTGCTCTCCCCGGGGCCGGGTACCCCGCACCGCCCGGCCGACTTCGGCCTGTGCGCCCGGATCGCCGAGGAGGGCCGGCTGCCGGTGCTCGGCGTCTGCCTGGGCCACCAGGGCATGGCCCTCGCCCACGGCGCCCGGGTGGGGCGGGCCCCCGAGCCCCGTCACGGCCGCACCTCGGCGGTACGGCACGACGGCACCGGGCTCTTCGAGGGGCTGCCGCAGCCGCTGGAGGTGGTGCGGTACCACTCCCTCGCGGTGACGGAACTGCCGCCGGAGCTGGAGGCCACCGCCTGGTCGGAGGACGGGGTCCTGATGGCGCTGCGCCACCGCACGCTGCCGCTGTGGGGAGTGCAGTTCCACCCCGAGTCGATCGGCACCCGGGACGGCCACCGGCTGCTGGCCAACTTCCGCGACCTCACCGAGCGCCACGGCCGAACGCGCCGCGGCGCCCGGGCGGGGCGCGGCACGCTCCCGCCCCCCGCGCCCGCCCGGGAGACGACGACCACCACCGGCACGCCACGGCGGCTCCGGGTCATCGCCGAGTCGCTGCCCACGCGCTGGGACGCCGAGGTCGCCTTCGACTCGCTGTTCCGCACCGGCGACCATCCCTTCTGGCTCGACAGCAGCCGTCCCGGAGGCGAGCTGGGCCAGCTCTCCGTGATGGGCGACGCCTCAGGCCCCCTCGCCCGGACCGCCAAGGCCGACGTGCACGCCGGAACGGTCACGGTGAGAGCCGACGGCGCCAGCAGCACGGTCGAGAGCGCCTTCCTGACCTGGCTGGAGAACGACCTGGCGGGGCTGCGCACCGAGGTGCCGGAACTTCCCTTCGCGTTCGCGCTCGGCTGGGTCGGCTGCCTGGGCTACGAGTTGAAGGCCGAGTGCGACGGCGACGCCGCGCACCGCTCACCCGATCCCGACGCCGTGCTGGTCTTCGCCGACCGGGCCCTGGTGCTGGACCACCGCACCCGCACCACCTACCTGCTGGCGCTGGTGGAGGACGACGCCGAGGCCGAGGCGCGCGCCTGGCTCGCGGCGGCCTCCGCCACCCTGGACGCCGTCGCCGGGCGGGAGCCCGAGCCGTGCCCCGAGGCGCCCGTGTGCACGACGGGTCCGGTGGAGCTGCGCCACGACCGGGACGGCTACCTGAAGCTGATCGACGTCTGCCAGCAGGAGATAGCCGCCGGGGAGACCTACGAGGTCTGCCTGACCAACATGGCCGAGGCGGACACCGACCTCACCCCGTGGGCGGCCTACCGCGCGCTGCGCCGGGTGAGCCCCGCCCCGTTCGCCGCGTTCCTGGACTTCGGTCCCATGGCCGTGCTCAGCAGCTCTCCGGAGCGGTTCCTGCGCATCGACCGGCACGGGCGGATGGAGTCCAAGCCGATCAAGGGCACGCGGCCACGCGGCGCCACCCCGCAGGAGGACGCCGCGCTCGTACGCGCCCTGGCCACCTGCGAGAAGGACCGCGCCGAGAACCTGATGATCGTCGACCTGGTCCGCCACGACCTGGGGCGGTGCGCCGAGGTCGGCTCGGTCGTCGCCGACCCGGTGTTCCAGGTCGAGACGTATGCGACCGTGCACCAGCTGGTCAGTACCGTCACGGCGCGGCTGCGCGAGGACAGCAGCCCGGTGGCGGCGGTCCGGGCGGCCTTCCCCGGCGGGTCGATGACCGGGGCGCCGAAGATCCGCACCATGCAGATCATCGACCGGCTGGAAGGCGGGCCGCGCGGTGTCTACTCGGGCGCCATCGGCTACTTCTCCCTCACCGGCGCGGTGGACCTGTCCATCGTGATCCGCACGGTGGTGCTCAGCGGCGGCAGGCTGCGCTACGGCGTCGGCGGCGCCGTCATCGCGCTCTCCGACCCGGCCGACGAGTTCGAGGAGACGGCGGTCAAGGCCGCCCCGCTGCTGCGTCTCCTCGACACCGCCTTCCCGGGCCGTGAGGCTCCCGGCAAGGACCTCGACGGGGAACCCGACGACGGCACGGACGCGGGTGCTCCGAAGGACCTCGTCCTGCCCGGGTGACCTCACGGGGTGCCCCGGCGGTCCGGCGGGCCGCCGGGGCCCCGCGCGGCCGGCACCGGCCGCATCTCTAGGGAAAACACGGGCCCCGTGGCAAGAGCCTGGAACCGTTCCCCCCTCTGACGGCGACGCTCGACATCCCGGGAGTGATGGTGCCCGTCCACGCACACGACTACGTGACCGATCCGCCCTCCACCACCGGCAGGACCCTGGACGGGCTGACGCTGCCACGGGTGTTCGCCGACGCCGTGCACCGGGGCGGCGACGCCGTGGCCCTGGTGGACGGGGAGTACGCCCTGACCTGGAGCGCCTGGCGGACGGCGGTGGACGCGCTGGCGCGCGGCCTCCAGGAGTCCGGCGTCGTCTCCGGCGACGTGGTGGCCCTGCACCTGCCCAACAGCTGGGAGTACCTGACGCTCCATCTGGCCGCCGCCTCGGTCGGGGCGGTCACGATGCCGGTGCACCAGGGCAACGCCCCCTCGGACGTCCGGGCCCTGCTGGAACGGGTCCGGCCCGCCGCCGTCGTCCTGACGGCGCGGACCCAGGAGGGTGGGGGCCCGCTCGGCGGCACGGCGCTGCGCGAGGTCCTGCCCGAGCTGCGCGCCGTGCTCGTCACGGGCGACGCGGCGGGCGAGGGCACCGAGACGGTGACCGAGATGCTGGAGCGGTGGTCCGGAGAGGACCCGCTGCCCGTCGAGGTGCGCCCGGACTCGCCGTTCCTGCTGCTGCCGTCCTCGGGCACCACCTCGGCGCGGCCCAAGATCTGCCTCCACTCGCACGAGGGGCTGCTCACCAACTCCCGGGCCGCCACCGAGGACACCGCGGACGCCTACGCGGGCACCCTGATCACCGCGTGCCCCCTGACCCACTGCTTCGGCCTCCAGTCGGCGTACTCGGCGCTCTTCCGCGCCGGCCGCCAGGTGTTGCTGTCCGGGTGGGACGTCGGCCGGTTCCTGGAGCTGGCCCGCCGGGAGCGGCCCAGCGTGGTGGTGGCGGTCCCCGCCCAGCTGCACGACCTGGTCACCCGGGTGCGCGAGGACGCGGACGGCCCCGGCTTCCGGCCCGGCCGGATCCTCACCGCCGGAGCGGCCCTGCCCCCGGCGCTCGTCCGCGACGTGCGGGAGGCGCTGGACACCACGCTGGTGGTGGTGTGGGGCATGTCGGAGGCGGGCAACGGCACCAGCAGCCTCTCCGCCGACGCGCCGGAGGTGGTCTCCCGCAGCGTCGGCCGGCCCACCCGCGACGCCGAGATGCGCGTCCTGGACGAGGACGGCGCCCCGTGCCCGCCCGGGCAGCCCGGCGAGCTGTACTACCGCAGTCCCAGCATGTTCCGTGGCTACTTCGGCGAGCCGGAGCTGACCCGGTCGGTGGTGTCGGAGGACGGCTGGCTGCGCACCGGCGACCTCGCCTCGATCGGCGAGGACGGCCTGGTCACCTTCCACGGCCGGTCGGCCGAACTGATCAACGTCGGCGGCCGCAAGTTCAACGCGGTGGAGATCCAGGCGCTCCTCGCGGACCTGCCGGACATCGGCCCGCTCGCCGTGGTCGCCGCGCCGGACCCGCGTCTGGGCGAGTACCCGGTCCTGGTGGTCACCGAACGGCCGGCCGCCGCACCGGCGGACGGCACGGCACCGCGCCCGCGCGGCACGGTCGGGCTCGACGAGGTGACGGCTCATCTCCGGGGCCTGGGCACCGCCGAGTACAAGATTCCGCTGGAGCTGGTGGCCCTTCCCGAGCTGCCCCGCACTCCCGCGGGGAAGATCAACCGGCGGGCGCTGGAGCAGTACCTCGCCGAGGCCGCCGAGCGGACCGCCGTCCCTCCCGCCGGGGCGCCGCGTCCCGGTCTCCGGACGGCGCTGGAGCTGGTGGTGACCGCCGTCGCCGAGGTGCTGGCCGCCGTGCCCGGCGAGGACGGCGCGCGGCCCGCCGCCGCCGGTCCGATCGGGCCGGACACCACCTTCCGCGCCCACGGTCTGGACTCGGTCGCCTCCGTACGGCTGCGCAACGCGCTCGCCGAGGCCACGGGGCTGACGCTGCCCGCCGGACTCGCCTTCGACTTCCCCACCCCGGCCGCCCTGGCCCGGGAACTGGCCGGGCTCTCCTCCCCGGCCGCAGAGGAGAGCCCGGCTGCGTCCACCCACGAGGACGAGCCCGTCGCGATCGTCTCCATGGCCTGCCGCCTGCCCGGCGGCGCCACCTCCCCCGAGGCGCTGTGGGAGCTGCTGCGCGACGGCGTCGACGCCGTGTCCGGCTTCCCCGAGGACCGGGGCTGGGACCTGGACGCCCTCTTCGGCGACGACCCCGACGCACCGGGCACCTCGGTGGCGCGCGAGGGCGGGTTCCTGCGCGACGCGGCCCACTTCGACGCCGGCTTCTTCGGGATGTCCGCGCGGGAGGCCCTCGCCACCGACCCGCAGCAGCGGCTGCTGCTGGAGACGGCCTGGGAGGCCGTGGAGCGCGCCGGCATCGCCCCGCGAACCCTGCGGGGCAGCCGTACCGGTGTGTTCACCGGCGCGATGTACCACGACTACGCGGCCGGCGCGTCCGACCCGGCCGGGGAGCTGGAGAGCCTGCTGCCGGTGGGCACCGCGGGCGGCGCGCTCTCCGGGCGGATCGCCTACACCCTCGGGCTGAGCGGTCCGGCGCTCACCGTGGACACCGCCTGCTCCTCCTCGCTGGTCGCCCTGCACCTCGCCTGCCGCTCCCTGCGCTCCGGCGAGTCGGACCTGGCGCTGGCCGGCGGCGTCGCCGTGATGGCCACCCCCGCCGCGTTCGTGGGCTTCTCCCGGCTGCGGGGCCTTTCCCCCGACGGCCGCTGCAAGTCCTTCGGCGAGGGAGCCGACGGAGCCGCCTGGTCGGAGGGGGCCGGCCTGCTCATGCTGGAGCGGCTCTCCGACGCCCGCCGCAACGGCCACCCGGTCCTCGCGGTGATCCGCGGCTCCGCCGTCAACCAGGACGGCGCCTCCAACGGACTCACCGCCCCCCACGGGCCGGCCCAGCGCCGGGTCGTCCGGCAGGCCCTGGCCGACGCCGGTGTCCGCGCCGCCGAGGTGGACGTGGTCGAGGCGCACGGAACCGGTACCGCCCTCGGCGACCCCATCGAGGCCGAGGCGCTGCTCGACACCTACGGACGGGACCGGCCGGAGGGCCGTCCGCTGTGGCTGGGTTCGGTGAAGTCCAACCTGGGACACACGCAGGCCGCCGCCGGCGCCGCCGCCGTGATCAAGATGGTGCTGGCCCTGCGGCACGACCTGCTCCCGGCCACCCTGCACGCCGACACCCCCACCTCCCGGGTGGACTGGTCTCCCGGCACCGTGCAGCTGCTGACGCGGGCCCGCGACTGGCCCCGCGAGGAGGGCAGGCCGCGCCGCGCGGGCGTCTCGTCCTTCGGCATCAGCGGCACCAACGCCCACCTCGTCCTGGAGGAGGCACCCGCGCCCGCCGCCGGCACGGAGCGGAGCGCGGACGCGGGAGCCGCCGCCCCCCGTGCCGCCGTGCCGTGGCTGGTGTCGGCCAAGGATGCGGACGCGCTGCGCGGCCAGGCCCGGCGCCTGGCCGCACACGCCGCCGCCCACCCGGAGGCGTCCGCACGCGACCTCGCGTACTCCCTGCTCACCACCCGGGCGCTGCACCCCCGCACCGCCCTGCTGACCGGCGGCGACCGGGACGGGCTGGTCGCGTCCGCCGACGCCTTCGCCCGTGGCGAGGCACCCGGGAGCATCGTCCGTGGCCCGCTCGGTCCCGCCCCCGGGACCGCCTTCGTCCTCACCGGGCAGGGCAGCCAGCGGCTCGGCATGGGGCGCGGGCTCGCCGCCGCCTTCCCGGTCTTCGACGACGCTCTGCGCGAGGTGTGCGCGCTCCTCGACCCGCTGCTGGAACGGCCGCTGACCGAGGTCATGTGGGCCGCGCCGGACAGTGACGAGGCGGGGCTCCTCGGCGGCACGGGCTACGCCCAGCCCGCGCTCTTCGCGTTCGAGGTCGCCCTGTACCGGCTTCTGGAGTCGTGGGGGATCGTCCCCGACCGGCTGGTGGGGCACTCGGTCGGCGAGATCGCCGCCGCCCACGTGGCCGGGGTGCTCTCCCTGCCGGACGCCTGCGCCCTGGTCGCCGCGCGGGGGCGGCTGATGCAGGCGCTGCCGCCGGGCGGCGCCATGGCGGCGGTGCGCTGCTCCGAGGCGGAGATCCTGCCGCTCCTGGCCGGACGCACCGCCGGGGTCACCGTCGCCGCCGTCAACGGTCCGCGGTCCGTGGTGCTGTCGGGCACCGAGGAGGCCGTGGCCGAGGTCGTCACGGAGGTCTCCGCCGCCGGGCACAAGACGCGTCGGCTCATGGTCAGCCACGCCTTCCACTCTCCGCTGATGGAGCCGATGCTCGCGGAGTTCCGGGCGACGGTCGCCGGGCTGTCGTTCGCCGCGCCCCAGGTTCCGCTGGTCTCCGACGTCACCGGACGGCCGCTCACCGCCGAGGAGGCCCGCGACCCGGACCACTGGGTACGCCATGCCAGGGACACCGTCCGCTTCGCCGACGCGATCAGCCATCTTGCCGGAGAACACACCGAGATCTACGTCGAGTTGGGCCCGGAGGCCGCACTCACCCCGATGGTCGAGGAGTGCCTGGGCGAGCCGGAGAGCGGCGACGGCCCCGCCGTGGAGCCGGTGGTACGGGGCGACGTGGACGAGGAGCGGGCGGCACTGGCCGCCGCCGTACGGCTGCACGCGCTCGGCCTGGACGTGCAGTGGCGGGCGGTGCTGCCGGAGGCCCGCGCGGTGCCGCTGCCGACCTACGCCTTCCAGCACGAGGCGTACTGGCTGGCCTCGTCCGGTTCCGTGGTCGCGGGGCTGTCCCTGCCGGGCGGCCGGGCGGCCGACACCGTTCCGGACCTGGCCGGGCGGCTGGCGGGGCTGTCCGGCGGTGAGGCGGAGGCGCTCGTCACCGAACTGGTGCGGACCGAGCTGGCGGCGGTGACCGGTGGTGAGATCTCCGCCGCCGGAGCCGGCACGGCCTTCACCGAGCTGGGCGTCACCTCCGTCACGGCGGTGGAGCTGCGCAACCGGCTGACCGCCGTCACCGGCGTGCGGCTTCCCCCGACCCTGATCTTCGACCACCCCACCCCCACGGCCGTGGCCCGCCTCATCGGCGAGACGCTCCGGGGGAGTTCGGTCCCGGGCCGCCGGGACGCCGTGTCCCTGGTGGACGAGTTGGAGGCGCTGCTCGTCTCGGGCGCCGAGGTCGACTCGGACACGGCGGCGCGGCTGCGTTCCCTGGCCGGCCGGTGGGCTCCGTCGAGCACCGGAACGGCGGCCGTCGCGAGCGGTCCGCTGGATCTGGACGACGCCTCCGACGAGGAGCTGTTCCGCCTCATGGACGGCGGCGCCCCGTGACTCTCTCCGCCCGGCGGCTCCTCGGCGGCGTCCGTCCCGGGCGAGCCGTCGGGCACCCCTGACCGACCGCGTTCCGGACGGCCCCCGCTGCGCCGGCGCCCCGGCCCGAACGCGGCCCCGCCAGGCGGTCCGCCGGTCGCCCACCCTTCACAGACCCACGAGCGGAAGTACCCCTCATGAACGGGCTCCACCTGCCCCCCGCCCCCTTGCCCGCCCCAGGCGTGAGCGCCGCCGGTTCCGGCGATCTGATGATCGAGGCGGAGGGCGTCAGCAAGGTATACGGCACGGTCCACGCCCTGGACTCGGTCAGCCTCGCCGTCCCCCGGGGCACCGTGCTGGGACTCCTCGGCCACAACGGCGCCGGGAAGACCACCCTGGTCGACATCCTCACCACGGCGCTGCCGCCCACCTCGGGGCGGGCGAGGGTCGCCGGGTACGACGTGGCCGACAAGCCGGTCGAGATCCGCCGGCGCATCGGGCTCACCGGACAGTTCGCCTCGGTGGACGCGCAGCTCAGCGGGTACGACAACCTCGTCCTGATCGCCCGTCTGCTGGGCGCCGGGCGCCGGGCGGCCCGCGTGCGCGCGAGGGAGCTGCTGGAGCTGTTCCGGCTGACGGAGGTCGCGGACCGGCGTGCGAGCAGCTACTCGGGCGGGCTGCGGCGGCGCCTGGACCTGGCCGTGTCGCTGGTCGGCGCGCCGGAGGTGCTCTTCCTCGACGAGCCCACCACCGGCCTGGACCCCTCCAGCCGCATCAACCTGTGGGAGATCGTCGAGGGGCTGGTCGAGCAGGGCACCACGGTGCTGCTGACCACGCAGTACCTGGAGGAGGCCGACCGGCTGGCGGACCGGATCGCGGTGCTCTCCGCGGGCCGGGTCGTCGCGGCGGGCACGGCGCCCGAGCTGAAGGCCACCGTGGGACGCCGCACGGTGACGCTCACCCTGGAGACCGGCGAGGACGTGAGCGCGGCGCGCACGGCGCTGCGCGGGGCGGGCTTCGCCCCGGTCGACGGCGAGGCCCGCACCGTGGTCGTCCCGATCGACGCCACACGGGAGATCGCCGACATCATCAGAAGCCTGGACCAGGCCGGCGTCGAGGCGAGCGAGCTGAACTTCGGCGAACCCACGCTCGACGACGTGTACCTGACCCTCGCCGAGCAGGCCGCCGGCCGGACCCGGGCATGACCGCGCGGAACCCCGTCCCCCGCGGGCCCCGCCTCCCGCGCCCCGACACCCCGGCGGGCGCTGCCGCCGGCCGACGACGCCTTTCACGGAGGACCCCTTGACCACTCAGCTCGCCCCGCCGCTGCCTCCGGCCGTGCCACGGCCCGCGGCGGTGCCTGCCTTCGGCGGGAGTTCACTCCTCACCCAGATCAGGGTGCTCACCGGACGGTCCCTGCGGGCCATGGTGACCGACCCGGGCATCGTGCTCTTCGGCCTGATCCAGCCGGTGGTCATCCTCTTCGTGCTGACCCAGGTCTTCAGCAAGATGGGCATGCCGCCCCACTTCCCGGACGGCGTCAGCTACCTCGACTACGTCCTGCCCGCCGTCCTGGTGGACAACGCCGCCCAGTCGGCGATGCAGTCCGGCGTGGGCCTGGTCGAGGACCAGAAGAACGGCATCGTGGCCCGGCTGCGCTCCCTGCCCGTCCACCCGGGCGCGCTGCTGGCCGCCCGCAGCCTGGTCGGCCTGGTGCGCAGCGCCGTGCAGGTCGCGGTCATCATGGCCCTGGCGATGACCGTCCTCGGCTACTCCCCCAACGGCGGGGCCGCCGAACTGGCCCTCTCCGCGGGGCTGACGCTCTTCATCAGCTTCTCGCTGGGCTGGGCGTTCATCGCGGCCGGCGCCTGGCTGCGGCGGGCCGAGCCGCTGCAGAACCTCGCCCTGATCGTGATCTTCCCGCTGATGTTCGCCTCCAGCGCCTACGTCCCGGTCGCGGACCTGCCCTCCTGGCTGGGCGCGGTCGCGAGCGTCAACCCCCTGACGTACGCGATCGACGCGACCCGGGCACTGGCGCTGGACGTGCCCGGCCTGGACCACGCGATCCCGGCGGTGGTGATCTGCGCCGTGATCGCGGTGGTCGGCATGATCACCGCCGTACGCGGCTTCCGCCGGCCTCTCTGACTCCCCGCACGAACTCCCCCCGTGCGTGCGGGGACGGGGCCCGTGGACGCCTCTCGCGTCCACGGGCCCTCTTCCTTGCCCGGAGGAGGCGGAGACAGCCCTAGGCAGGAGGAAACAGGCGACTTCGGACCGTCCCTGGCTCCCGGACGGCGCCCGTCCGGACCACAGCGCGGGCACCCGAACGGGCAGCGGACGACGGTCGGTCCGGACCAGGGTCGCGGAACACCGGAGCATACGGAGGTGCGCACCGGTATGTCGGCCCCGAGTAGCGGGCAAAAACGGGCACAGTTCCGCGCGGAAACGGACCGAGAGACTCCAATATCTGTCTCGCTTCTGTCAGGAGCGCTCGTCCGCACTCCCTGAGACGGTCTCGGCACCCGGCTCAACGGCGTCCGGAACCCACTGCGGCGTCCCAGAAACCGGGCGGTGGTGATCCCCACCGCGAGGCTGGAGCCGCTCGGTCACTCCCTGCCCGCAACGGGCACGGCTCACGTGCCGAGGGGCGCACGGAACGCACACGGTCCACGCCCGAAACTCTCTGACCAGCGGGGCAAGCTCCGCATCCCCACAGCAAAGCAGTCCGCGTCGGGCCGGGAACGGGCAGAATCGGGCCTCATCGCTTCCGGACGGCGGGCAGGAGAACGGCCCTGGGGCCGGCACCGTGGTGCCGGCCCCAGGGCCGTTCGTTCGTGGCCTGTGCGGTCAGGAGAGTCCGAGTTCGTTGTCGAGCATGTCGAACATGTCCTCGTCGGAGGCGGAGGCGAAGTCGAAGGACTCCTCCGCCTTTTCCGCGCCCTTGAGGGCCTCGGCCCGCAGCTCCTGCCACTTGCCGCGGAGCACCTCCAGCCGGCCCGCCACCTGGTCGAAGAGCTCGGCTCCGACCTCGGCGCCCGCGAAGGCCCTCTCCAGCTTGTCCAGTTCCGCCAGGACCACCGCCGACCCGTCGGCCGGTGCCGGGGCCACCCGCGTGTACAGGTGGGCGACGAGTTTGCCGGGCGTCGGGTAGTCGAACAGCAGCGTGGCCGGGAGCCGCACCCCGGTGAGCGCGCCGAGCCGGTTCCGCAGCTCGACCGAGGTCAGCGAGTCGAAGCCCAGGTCCTGGAAGGCACGGGCGGGTTCGATGTCGGCCTGGCCCGCGTGGCCCAGTACGGTCGCGATCTGGCCGCGTACCAGGTCCAGCAGGACCTCCTCGCCCTCGGTCCGGGTGAGGCCGGTGAGGCGCCGGGTGAGGTCGGCGGCGGCCGCCGCTCCCCCGTCGGAGGCGGCACGGCGGGCCTGGGTCCGGATCAGCGACCGGAACAGCGGCGGCACCTCGCCCAGGGAGCGCAGGGCCCCCAGGTCGAGCCGGACCGGGAGGACGGCAGGCTCTTGCTCGGCGGCGCCGGTGACCGCGTCGAACAGGGCCAGGCCCTGCTCGGGGTCGATCGGGGGCATGCCCGCCCGTGCCATCCGGGCGGTGTCCGCCTCGGTCAGCTCACCGGTCATGCCGCTCCCCCGGGTCCACGGGCCCCAGGCCATCGACACCGCGGGCAGTCCACGGTCCCGGCGGTGGCGGGCCAGCGCGTCGAGGAAGGCGTTGCCCGCCGCGTAGTTGGCCTGTCCCGCGCTGCCGAGCGTGCCGGCGACGGAGGAGAAGAGCACGAAGGCGTCGAGCGGGAGCCCCGCGGTCGCCTCGTGGAGGTGCCAGGCGGCGTCCGCCTTGGGCCGCAGCACGGCGGCGAGGCGTTCCGGGGTGAGGGAGTCGAGAACCCCGTCGTCCAGGACACCGGCCGCGTGGATCACCGCCCGCAGCGGGCGGTCGGCGGGGATCTCCGCCAGCAGCGCGTCGACGGCCGTACGGTCGCCGACGTCGCAGGCGGCGACGGTGACGTGGGCGCCGGACTCCTCCAGCGCGGCGGCCAGTTCACCGGCTCCCTCGGCGGCCGGACCACGACGGCTGACCAGGAGCAGGCTCCGGACCCCGTGCTCGGCGACCAGGTGCCGGGCGACGGTGGCGCCGAGGCCGCCGGTGCCGCCGGTGATCAGCACGGTGCCCTCCGGGTCCCAGCCGGCCGCGTCGCTCTCGGCGGGCGTCGCCGCGCGCACCAGGCGAGGTGCCAGCAGGCGGTCCTCGCGCAGGGCGAGCTGCGGTTCGCCCGAGGCCAGCGCCGCCCGCAGGGCGGACATCCCGAGCGGAGAGGTGGCCGAGGGCTCCAGGTCGAGGAGGATGAACCGGCCCGGGTTCTCCGCCTGCGCGGCGCGCACCAGCCCCCAGACCGCCGCGGCGGCCGGGTCGGCGCCGTCGGAGGCACCCCGGGTGACGACGACCAGGCGGGAGGCGGCGAACCGCTCCTCGGCCGACCAGTCGCGGAGGGTCTCCAGGACCCGGGCGGTGGCGGCGTGGGCGGCGGCGGCCGCGTCCCCGGTGCCGGACCCGGCCTCCGGGGCGGTGGCGACCGGCAGCAGCACCACGGACGGCACGTCCTCCACGGGCCCGGTGCCGGTGACGAGGTCCGCCAGACCGGTCACGCCCTCCGTCCCGGCTTCGGCGAGGAGGTCGCCGCCGCCGAGGAGCGCGGTGTCCGGGCCGAGCACGGCGAGCGGGCCGGGCGTCTCGGCCGCCTGCGTGGCGGGGTCCCCGGCGGCCGTCCAGTCCAGCTGGAACAGGGAGTCGCGGCCCGCGCCGCCCGCGCCGCCGAACTGCCCGGCGGAGAGCGGGCGGGTCACCAGGGACCCGACCGAGGCGACCGGGGTGCCGGCGGTGTCGGTGACGGCGATCGCGAGGGTGCCGTCGTCGGTACGGGAGAGCCGCAGCCGTACCGAGGAGGCGCCCACGGCGTGCACGGAGACCCCGTTCCAGGAGAACGGGACGCCGCCGGTGCCTTCGGACTCCCCGCCGTCGCCGGCCAGGGCGGTGGCGTGGAGTCCGGCGTCGAAGAGCGCCGGGTGCAGGGTGAACGCGTCGCCGTCGGTGCCGTCGGGCAGCGACGCCTCGGCGAAGACCTCGCCGTCGCGGCTCCAGGCGGCACGCAGCCCCTGGAAGACGGGCCCGTAGGCGAACCCGGCGTCCTCGAAACGCTCGTACAGCCCGGTGGTGTCGAGCGGCTCGGCCTTCTCCGGCGGCCACACGGTGGCGTCGAAGTCGGTGGCGGGGGCCTGTGCCGGTCCGGCGGCCAGGGTGCCCTCGGCGTGCGAGGTCCACGGGGCGCCGGAGTCGTCGGCGGGCCGGGAGTGGATGGTGATCCCGCGCCGGCCCTCCTCGTCGGGGGCGCCGACGCCGACCTGCACCTGGACGGTGCCCTGCTCGGGCAGGACCAGCGGGGCCGCCAGGGTCAGTTCCTCCACCACGTCGCAGCCGAGCACGCCGCCCGCGTGGACCGCGAGTTCCAGCAGGGCGGTGCCGGGCACCAGGACGGCGCCCATGACACGGTGGTCGGAGATCCAGCCGTGGGTGCCCTGGGAAAGACGTCCGGTGAACAGGTGGCCGTCCGTGCCGGCCAGTTCGACCGCGCCGCCGAGCAGCGGGTGGCCGGCGGGCGCGAGCCCGGCGGCCTCCGCCCCGGCGCCCAGGGGCATCATCCCGGCGGGCCAGAACCGGCGCCGCTGGAAGGCGTACGTGGGCAGCTCCACCCGGCGGGCGCCGCGGCCGGCGAAGAACGCGGGCCAGTCGACGCGGACACCGTGGCCGTGCAGCCGGGCGACCGCCTCGACCAGGGCCTGCTCGCCGGGGACGGTGCGGCGCTGGGCGGCGACCGTCACGGCGGACTCGGGCAGGGTCTCGCGGGCCATGGCGCAGGCGACACCGTCGGGGCCCAGTTCCAGGTAGCGGGTGGCACCGGCCTCGTGCAGCGCCCGGACGCCGTCGGCGAAGCGGACGGCCTCCCGGACGTGTCGCACCCAGTACTCGGCGGAGCACAGTTCCTCCGCGCGGGCCGTGGTCCCGGTGAGGTTGGAGACGACGGGTATCACGGGTGCCTGCGGGGAGAGGCCGGCGACGACGGTCCGGAACTCGGCGAGCATCGGTTCCATCAGCGGTGAGTGGAAGGCGTGCGAGACGCGCAGCGCGGTCGTCCGGCGACCGCGCTCCCGCAGGGCCTCGGTCACCTTCTCCACGCCTTCGGCGGTGCCCGACACCACGACGGACGTGGGTCCGTTGACGGCGGCGACCGAGGCCCCGTCGGTGAGGTGCGCGAGCACCTCGTCCTCGGTGGCCTGGACGGCGGCCATCGCGCCGCCCTCCGGCAGTGCCTGCATCAGGCGGCCCCGCGCGGCGACCAGGGCGCAGGCGTCGGCCAGCGAGAAGACCCCGGCGACGTGCGCGGCGGCGATCTCGCCGATCGAGTGGCCCGCCACCAGGTCGGGGGTGACGCCCCACGAGGCGAGGAGCCGGTGGAGGCCCACTCCGAGGGCGAAGAGCGCGGCCTGCGCGTAGGCGGTGGCGTTCAGGGCGTCCTCGTCGTCGCCCCAGACCACCTCGCGCAGCGGGCGGTCCAGGTGCGCGTCGAGTCCGGCGCAGACCGCGTCGAACGCCTCGGCGAACACCGGGAAGCGCTCGTAGAGGTCGCGGCCCATGCCGAGCCGCTGGGAGCCCTGCCCCGGGAAGAGGAGGGCGAGCAGTCCCTCACCGGTCGTCGTGGCCGGTTCCTCGCCCCGGGCCACGGAGCCGAGCGCGGCCAGCAGACCGTCCCGGCCGGCGCCCGTGACGGCGACCCGGTGCTCGAACGCGGTACGGGCGGTGGCCAGGGAGTAGGCGACGTCCAGCGGGCGCGGCGCCCCGGTTCCGCCGGCGGCCGGGTGGTCGTCCGTCAGGTGGTGGAGGAGCCGCTCGGCCTGGGCACGCAGGGCGTCCCGGTCGCGGGCCGACAGCAGCCACGGGACGACGGGGGCGACGCCGTCGTCGTCCGCGCCGGTCGCGGGCTCGCCGGACGGCACGGCCGCGGGCGCCTGCTCGACGATGACGTGGGCGTTGGTGCCGCTGATCCCGAAGGAGGAGATCCCGGCGCGGCGCGGGCGGCCGGAGCCGGTCCACTGCCGGGCCTCGGTCAGCAGCTCCACCGACCCGGTGGTCCAGTCGACCTGGTCGCTGGGGGCGTCGACGTTCAGCGTGGCGGGCAGCAGCCCGTTGCGCAGTGCCAGCACCATCTTGATGACGCCGGCGACTCCCGCCGCGGCCTGGGTGTGCCCGATGTTGGACTTGACCGAGCCGAGCAGCAGCGGCCGGTCCTCGGGGCGGTCCTGGCCGTAGGTGGCGAGGAGCGCCTGGGCCTCGATGGGGTCGCCCAGGGTGGTGCCGGTGCCGTGCGCCTCGACGGCGTCGACCTGGTCGGCGGCGAGCCGGGCGTTGGCCAGGGCCTGCCGGATGACGCGGCGCTGGGACGGGCCGTTGGGCGCGGTGAGGCCGTTGCTCGCGCCGTCCTGGTTGACGGCGGAGCCACGGACGACGGCGAGTACCTCGTGGCCGTTGCGCACCGCGTCGGAGAGCCGCTCGACGACGAGGAAGCCCGCGCCCTCGGAGAAGCCGGTGCCGTCGGCCGCCGACGCGAAGGACTTGCAGCGGCCGTCGGGGGCGAGACCGCCCTGGCGGCCGAACTCGGCGAACACGGCCGGCGTCGACAGCACGGTGACACCACCGGTGACCGCCAGGGAGCACTCGCCCTGCCGGAGCGCCTGCACGGCGAGGTGCAGGGCGACCAGCGAGGAGGAGCAGGCGGTGTCGACGGAGACGGCGGGGCCCTCCAGTCCGAGCTTGTAGGCGACGCGGCCGGTGACCACGCTGCCGTTGCCGTCGCTGCCCGGGTAGTCGTGGTACATCACGCCGGTGAAGACGCCGGTCCGGCTGCCCTTGAGCGAGGCCGGGTCGATCCCGGCCCGCTCCAGGGCCTCCCAGGACATCTCCAGTGCCAGGCGCTGCTGCGGGTCCATGCCGAGCGCCTCGCGCGGCGAGATGCCGAAGAAGGCGGGGTCGAAGTCGGCCGCCCCGTCGAGGAAGCCGCCTTCCCGGGCGTACAGGCCGTCCGGGTGGTCGCCGTCGGGGTCGCGGAGGATCGACAGGTCCCAGCCACGGTCCTGGGGGAAGGGGACGATCGCGTCGTCGCCGGAGGTGACCAGGCGCCAGAGATCCTCGGGCGAGCTGACGCCGCCCGGGTAGCGGCAGGCCATGCCGACGATGGCGATGGGTTCGTGCTGGGCCGAGGTGAGCCTGCGGTTGTCGCGGCGCAGCCGGGCGGTCTCGGCACGGGCGGCACGGAGCGCGTCGGCGCCCGGTTCGGTGGCCGTACCGCTCCCGGCGGTCTCGGCCGCGCCGTCGCTCTCGTCGTACGGTCCGCACGCGTCGTCCTCGTCGTCGCCGTCGAAGGCGGCGAGCAGGGCGTCCCGGTCGGTGTCGGACATCTCGTCGGAGTCCGCGGCGAGTTCGAGCAGCGTCTCCGCCAGCCCCGCGTCACGCAGGCGGCGGGCCGGGATGGCGGTCGCGGCCAGCGAGTCGAAGCCCAGCTCCTGGAAGGCCCGGTCAGCGCCGATCGCCTCCGCCGAACCGTGCCCCAGCACCGCCGCCACCTGCGACCGTACGAGATGCAGCACCGCGCGGTGCCGTTCGGGCGCGGGCAGTTCGGCGAGCCTGCGGGACGGGGAGTCGTCCGGGCCCGGCGCGGGAGCCGAACCCGAGGCCGCCGTGGCGCGGCGGGCGGGAGCCAGCGCGCGCAGGAGGGCGGGGATCTCGTCGGTGCGGGTGCGCAGCGCGGCGGTGTCGACGCGCAGCGGCACGACGGTCGCCTCGCCCCGGTCCAGGCCGGCCGCGAACAGCTCCAGCCCCGCCTCGTGCGACAGCAACGGCAAACCCTGCGACGCCATCCGACGCCGGTCCACCTCCGACAGATACTCCCCCAGCCCCGCACCCACATCCCAGAACCCGAACGCCATCGACGTGGCCACCAGGCCCTCGGCCCGACGCCGCGACGCCAACGCGTCCAGGAACACGTTCGCCGCCGCGTAGTTACCCTGCCCCGCCGTCAGCACCAGACCACCTGCCGACGACACGAGCACGAACGCAGCCAGCTCCACACCCACCGTCGCCTCGTGCAACCACCACGCCGCATCAGCCTTCGCACCCAGCACCGCATCGAACCGGTCGAGAGTGAGGGAGCCCAGGAGCCCGTTGTCACCGACTCCGGCCGCGTGGACCACGGCCAGCAGCCCGCGCCCGGAGACGAGAGAGCCGACGAGGTCCACGACCGATTCACGGTCGGACAGGTCGCACGCGACGACCTCCACCGCCGCACCGCCCTCACGCAGTTCCGCCACCAGCTCCGCCGCACCCGGGGCGTCCCCGCCCCGCCGCGACACCAGCACCAGATCCCGCACCCCACGCTCAGCCACCAGATACCGCGCCATCACCGCACCCAGACCACCCGTACCACCCGTCACCAGCACCGCACCCTCACCATCCAACGACGGCACGGACACCGGCAGTTCGGCAGCGGGTGCGTCGGCGGTCAGCCGCGTCAGCCTCGGTACGAGGACGACGCCGTCACGGACGGCCACCTCGGCCTCGCCCGAGAGGACAGCCGCGACAGCACGATCCACCGCCGCATCATCCGCGTCCACGGCGACATCGGCCAGGGCGAACCGGCCCGGATTCTCCGCGAGCGCCGCCCGCACCAGACCCCACACGGGGGCCTGCACGACGTCTCCCTCGGCCGGGGCGCCGCCGGGACCCACGGGCATGGCGCCCCGGGTCACCACGACGAGCCGGGAGGCGGCGAACCGCTCCTCGGTCAGCCAGCGCTGTGCCACGGTCAGCACACCGTCCAGCGCGGAGCGCACCGAGCCGGGCACGTCGGCCCCGGCCGGAGCGGAGGCGTCCAGCACGACCACGGCGGGCACCTCGGTACCGGCCTCCTCGACCCGGGACCAGGTGGCCCAGGCCGTGTCGGTGTCGTCGAGCCGGGCCACGGGGACCCACTCGGGGGCGTAGAGCGCGCCGGCGTCACGGGGCGCCGCACCGAGCTGGCCGGCGGAGACGGTGCGGCTCACCATGGAGCCGACCGTCAGGACCGGGGCTCCGGTGACGTCGGTGACGCGGATGTCCATACCGCCGTCGGCGGCGGTGGCGATGCGGACGCGGACGGCGGCGGCGCCGACCGCGTGCAGGGCCACCCGGTTCCACGCGAACGGGATGACGGTCCCGCCGCTCCCGCCCTCGGCGTTGTCGTTGCTGTCGTTGCTGTCGTTGAGGATCGCGACGTGCATGGCGGCGTCGAGCAGCGCCGGGTGGAGGCCGAAGCGGCCCGCCTCCGAGGCAGCCTCCTCCGGGAGCGCCACCTCGGCGAAGAGTTCCCCGCCCCGGCGCCAGGCGGCGCGCAGCCCCTGGAAGACCGGCCCGTAGCCGTAGCCACGCTCGCGGAAGATCTGGTACGCGCTGTCCACGGGCACGCTCGCGGCCCCGGTCGGCGGCCACTGCTCCAGTGCGGCCTCGGCCCCTGCCACGAGGGCGTTGTCGATGAGGAAGCCGGTGGCGTGGGTGGCCCACTCCTGCCCGGTGCCCTCGGGGCGTGAGTAGACGGCGACCGTGCGGCGTTCGGCGGTGCGCGGTCCGACGACCACGCGGACCTGGGCGCCGCCGTGCTCGGGCAGTACCAGGGGTGTCGCCAGGGTCAGTTCGTCGAGTACGGCGCAGTCGACGGACTCTCCGGCGGCGAGGGCCAGTTCCACGAGGACGGCGCCGGGCAGCATGACCCGGCCGAGGACCACGTGGTCGGCGAGCCACGGCTGCGCCTCCACCGACAGCCGGCCCGTCAGCACCGCGCCTCCGGAGTCCGGCAGCGACACCACCGCGCCCAGCAACGGATGGTCGGCCGCGTCGAGTCCGGCTCCGGCCGCGGCCGGGGCTCCGTCGGTGGCGGTCAGCCAGTACCGCTGGCGCTGGAAGGCGTAGGTGGGCAGGTCGACGGGGCCGGCGCCGGAGCCGGCGAAGAAGCCGGCCCAGTCGACGGCCGTGCCCGCGGTGTGCAGCTGCGCGAGCGCGGTGAGCAGGGCGTCGGGCTCCTCCCGTCCCTTGCGGGCCGACGGCACCAGCAGGACTGCGGTGTCCTCGTCGCCGTCGAGGCAGGTGCGGGCCATGCCGGTGAGTACGGCGTCGGGGCCGATCTCGACACAGCGGTCCACGCCCGCGGCGCGCAGTGCCCGGACGCCGTCGCCGAAGCGGACGGCCTCACGGACGTGCCGCACCCAGTAGTCCGGCGTGGTCAGTTCACCGGATTCCGCGATCCGGCCCGAGACGTTCGAGACGACGGGCAGGCGCGGCTCGGCGAACGACAGACCGGCCAGGACCTCGCGGAAGTCAGCGAGCATCGGTTCCATCAGCGGCGAGTGGAAAGCGTGCGACACCCGCAGACGGCTGATCCGCCGTCCCTGCTCACGGAACGCCTCCGCCACCGTCTCGACGGCTTCCTCGGCGCCCGAGACGACCACCGACGACGGACCGTTGACGGCAGCGATCGACACACCTTCGACGGACTCCAGGTGCGGCAGCACCTCCGTCTCGCTCGCCTCCACGGCCACCATCGCGCCGCCTTCCGGCAACGCCTGCATCAGCCGCCCACGAGCAGCCACCAGAGCACAGGCGTCCGCCAGCGAGAACACACCCGCGACATGCGCGGCCGCCACCTCACCGATCGAATGACCGGCCACCAGGTCAGGCGTGACGCCCCATGAGGCGAGAAGCCGGAAGAGGGCGACTTCGTAGGCGAACAGGGCGGACTGGGCGTACGCCGTGCCGTCGAGGTCCGGCGCGTTCTCGCCCCAGGCCACCTCGCGCAGCGGGCGGTCCAGGTGCTCGTCGAGCCCGGCGCAGACCGCGTCGAACGCCTCCGCGAAGACGGGGAACGCCTCGTGGAGGCCGCGCCCCATCTCCAGGCGCTGTGCGCCCTGCCCGGAGAAGAGGAAGGCCGTGGTGCCGACGGAGCGGGCGGTTCCGGTGATGACCCCGGGGGCGTGCTCGCCGGCCGCGAGGGCGCGCAGGCCGGTCAGGAGGTCGTCCCGGCCGGTGCCGAGGACCACCGCGCGGGCCTCCAGCGGGGTGCGGGAGGTGGCCAGCGCGTGGGCGACGTCCAGCGGACGGGTGCCGGGCCGGTCCGCCAGGTGGTCCAGGAGGCGGGTGGCCTGGGCGCGCAGGGCGTCCGGGGTGGCCGCCGAGACCGTCCACGGGAGGACGGCGGGGGCGCGGCCCTCCTCGGCCGTGCTCGGCGCGTCGGCCCCGGCGTCGGGGCCCTGCTCCAGGACGACGTGCGCGTTGGTGCCGCTGAGGCCGAACGCCGAGACGCTCGCCCGGCGCGGGCGGCCGGTGACCGGCCACGGCCGGTCCTCGGTGACGAGTTCGGCGCTGCCCTCGGTCCAGTCGACGTGCGGGGACGGCCGGTCGACGTGGAGGGTGCGCGGCACGGTGCCGTGCTCCATCGCCATGACCATCTTGATGACGCCGGCGACTCCCGCCGCGGCCTGGGCGTGCCCGATGTTCGACTTGACCGAGCCGAGCAGCAGCGGCCGGTCCTCCGGGCGGTCCTGGCCGTAGGTGGCGAGGAGCGCCTGGGCCTCGATGGGGTCGCCCAGGGTGGTGCCCGTGCCGTGCGCCTCGACCACGTCGACCTCGGAGGCGGGGACCCCGGCGCCGTGCAGGGCCTGGCGGATCACGCGCTGCTGGGAGGGGCCGTTGGGGGCGGTGAAGCCGTTGGAGGCGCCGTCCTGGTTGACGGCCGTGCCCTTGACGACGGCCAGCACACGGTGGCCGTTGCGCACGGCGTCGGAGAGCCGCTCCACCAGGAGGACGCCGACGCCCTCGGACCAGCCCACGCCGTCCGCCGCGCCCGCGAACGCCTTGCAGCGGCCGTCCACCGACAGGCCACGCTGGCGGCTGAACTCGACGAACATGCCGGGCGTCGACATCACGGTGGCGCCGCCGGCCACGGCCAGCGAGCACTCGCCCGAGCGCAGGGCCTGTACCGCGAAGTGCAGCGCGACCAGGGACGAGGAGCAGGCCGTGTCCACGGTGACGGCCGGGCCCTCCCAGCCGAAGGTGTACGACAGGCGGCCGGAGACCACGCTGCCGCCGGCGGTGCCGGAGGGCGAGACGTTCAGCGCGTAGTCGTGGTACATGACGCCGGCGAAGACGCCGGTGCGGCTGCCCCGCAGCGTCGCCGGGTCGATCCCGGCGCGTTCCAGCGCCTCCCAGGAGGTCTCCAGGAGCAGGCGCTGCTGCGGGTCCATGTACAGGGCCTCACGGGGCGAGATGCCGAAGAAGCCGGGGTCGAACTGGGCGGCGTCGTGCAGGAAGCTGCCGCGCCTGGTGTAGCTCTTGCCCTCCTTGCCGGGCTCGGGGTCGTAGAGGCCCTCGATGTCCCAGCCCCGGTCACCGGGGAGGTCGGAGACGGTGTCGACGCCGTCGGTGACCAGGCGCCACAGCTCCTCGGGGGTGGTGACGCCGCCGGTCGCGGCCAGCGAGTCGAAGCCCAGCTCCTGGAAGGCCCGGTCAGCGCCGATCGCCTCCGCCGAACCGTGCCCCAGCACCGCCGCCACCTGCGACCGGACGAGATGCAGCAGGGTGCGGTGCCGCTCCGCCTCCGGAAGCGAGGCCAGCCGGTGGGCCGGCGAGCCCTCGACGGTGGCCGGGGTGACCACGGCCGCGGAGCGCCGCACGGGAGCGAAGGACTTGAGCAGGGCGGGGATCTCGTCGGTGCGGGTGCGCAGCGCGGCGGTGTCGACGCGCAGCGGCACGACCGTCGCCTCGCCACGGTCCAGGCCAGCCGCGAACAGCTCCAGCCCCGCCTCGTGCGACAGCAACGGCAGCCCCTGCGACGCCATCCGACGCCGGTCCACCTCCGACAGATACTCCCCCAGCCCCGCACCCACGTCCCAGAACCCGAACGCCATGGATGTGGCCACCAGGCCCCCGGCCCGACGCCGCGCCGCCAACGCGTCCAGGAACACATTGGCCGCCGCGTAGTTGCCCTGCCCCGCCGTCAGCACCAGACCACCCGCCGACGACACCAGCACGAACGCAGCCAGCTCCACACCCGCCGTCGCCTCGTGCAACCACCACGCCGCATCAGCCTTCGCACCCAGCACCGCATCGAACCGGTCGGACGACAGCGTGCCCACCAGGCCGCCGCCGCCGACCCCGGCCGCGTGCACGACGGCGCGCAGTCCACGCCCGGCGACGAGGGACTCGACCAGGCCGACGACCGATTCGCGGTCGGACAGGTCGCACGCGACGACCTCCACCGACGCGCCGGCCTCACGCAGTTCCCCGGCCAGCTCCGCCGCACCCGGAGCATCCCCGCCCCGCCGCGACACCAGCACCAGATCCCGCACCCCACGCTCAGCCACCAGATACCGGGCCATCACCGCACCCAGACCACCCGTACCACCCGTCACCAGCACCGCACCCTCACCATCCAACGACGGCACGGGCAGAGGCAGTTCGGGCTCACCGAGCCGACTGAGCCTCGGCACCAGCACCACACCGTCACGGACGGCCACCTCGGCCTCGCCCGAGAGGACAGCCGCGACCGCACGGTCCACCGCCGCATCGTCCGCGTCCACGGCGACATCGGCCAGGGCGAACCGGCCCGGGTTCTCCGCGAGTGCCGCCCGCACCAGACCCCACACAGGGGCCTGCACGACGTCGGCGGATGAACCGGCCGGGGCGGCGCCACGGGTGACGACGACCAGACGCGAGGAGGTGAAGCGCTCGTCGCGGAGCCACTGCTGGATCGCGGGAAGGACCTGGTCCAGGACGGCCCGGACGGCGGCAGGGACGTCCGGACCGGCGGGCTCGCCCACCTCCAGGACGACCGCGCCCGGCGCCGTGGTGTCCGTCTCCAGGGCTTCGGCCCAGGAGACGTGGGCGGGGGCCGTGGGGGTGTCCACGGTGACCGGCGTCCACTCGATGCCGTAGAGGGCGCCCGCGCCGGCGGAGGCGCTGCCGAGCTGTTCGGCGGAGACCGGGCGGCTCGCCAGGGAGCCCACGGTCAGGACCGGCGCGCCGGCGGAGTCGGCGAGGGTCAGGGAGACGGTGTGGGCGTCGACGCGGCTCACGCGTACGCGCACGGCGGAGGCGCCGACGGCGTGGAGGGTCACGTCGTTCCAGGCGAACGGGACGACCGCCTGGCCCTCCTCCTCGTTCAGGATGCCGGCGTGCATGGCGGCGTCGAGCACGGCCGGGTGCAGGCCGAACCGGCCCGCCTCACCTGCCGCGTCCTCGGGGAGCGCCACTTCCGCGAACATCGCGTCGTCGCGCCGCCAGGCGGCGCGCAGGCCCTGGAAGACGGGCCCGTAGCCGTATCCCCGGTGGCGGAACTCCTCGTAGGCGTGCTCGACCGGTACCGGGTCGGCGCCGGGCGGGGGCCACTCGGTCAGGGCCTCGCCGGAGCCTGCCGGGGCGTCGGTGAGGAAGCCGTGCGCGTGGGCCGTCCACGGCGCGTCCTCCGCGCCCTCGGGACGGGAGTGGACGGCCACGGTGCGGCGTCCGTCGGTCTTCGGCCCCGCGACGACGCGGAGCTGGAGGCCGGTGTCCTCGGGCAGCACCAGCGGCGCGGCGAGGGTCAGCTCCTCGAGAGCGGCGGAGCCGGCCGCGTCCCCGGCCGCGAGGGCCAGTTCCACCAGGCCCGTACCGGGCAGCAGGACCCGGCCGAGGACCACGTGGTCGGCGAGCCACGGCTGCGCCTCCACCGACAGCCGGCCCGTCAGCACCACGCCACCCGAGTCCGGCAGTGACACCACCGCGCCCAGCAACGGATGGTCGGCCGCGTCGACCCCCGCCGACCTGGGGTCGGCGGCGGCGCGGACCGTGGTCTCCGGCCAGAAGCGCCGCTTCTGGAAGGCGTAGGTCGGCAGGTCCACGGTGCGGGCCGCGGTACCGGCGAAGAAGCCGGTCCACTTCACCTCGGCGCCCACCGTGTGGAGACGGGCCAGCGCGGCGAGGGCGGTCGACGTCTCCTCGCGGTCCTTGCGCAGGAGCGGGACGAGGACGGCGTCCTCACCGGCGCCCTCGCGCGCCATGCCGCTGAGCACCCCGTCGGGACCCAGCTCCACGAACCGGGTGACGCCCTCTTCCGCGAGGGCCCGGACACCGTCGTCGAACCGGACGGCCTCGCGGACGTGGGTGACCCAGTAGTCAGGCGTGGTCAGTTCACCGGTTTCCGCGATCCGGCCCGAGACGTTCGAGACGACCGGCAGCGACGGCTCCGCGTACGACAGGCCGGCCAGGACCTCGCGGAAGTCACCGAGCATCGGCTCCATCAGCGGCGAGTGGAAAGCGTGCGACACCCGCAGGCGGCTGACCCGGCGTCCCTGCTCACGGAAGACCTCGGCGACCGCCTCGACGGACGGGCGGCGACGAGCGCGGCGGCGTCGGCGAGGGTGAACACCCCGGCCACGTGGGCCGCGGCGACCTCACCGATGGAGTGACCGGCCACGAACTCCGGACGCACCCCCCACGACTCGACCAGCCGGAACAACGCCACCTCGACCGCGAAGAGACCGGCCTGCGCGTACGCCGTCCCGTCCAGAACCGACGTGTCGTCGCCCCAGACCACCTCACGCAGCGGGCGCTCCAGGTGCTCGTCGAGTCCGGCGCAGACCGCGTCGAACGCCTCCGCGAACACCGGGAAACGCTCGTACAGACCACGCCCCATTCCCAGACGCTGCGACCCCTGTCCCGAGAACAGGAACGCGGTACGGCCTCCGGTGGCCACGCCTTCCACGACGCCCGCGTCGGGCAGACCCGAGGCCAGGGCTTCCAGGGCCGCTTCACGGTCGGTGCCCAGGACCACCGCCCGGTGGTCGAAGGTGGCGCGGCCGGAGACGAGCGAGAAGGCCACGTCCGGCGCGCTCACCGGCTCGGCGGCCACGTACGCGCGCAGCCGCTCGGCCTGGGCGCGCAGCGCCGGGGCCGACCGTGCGGAGAGCACCCACGGCACGTCGACGGCGGGCGCCACCGTGGGCGCGGGCTCCTGCGCCTCCTCGGGCTGTTCGAGGATGACGTGGGCGTTGGTGCCGCTGATCCCGAACGAGGACACACCGGCCCGGCGCAGCCGCTCCTCCCCCGGCCACACACGCTCACCGGTCAGCAACTCCACAGCACCGGCAGACCAGTCG
>NZ_JOII01000017.1 GCF_000719955.1 Streptomyces albidoflavus | reverse complement strand
CTGTGGGAGAGTAGGACGCCGCCGAACTTTCTTTGGCCTCGGGCCCTGGAAACCTTGTGTAAACAGGTTTCCGGGGCCCGAGGCATTTCTGCGTTCAGGAGAATTAAGGTCGATGCCATGCGCTACGACCTGGTCGTCTTCGACAACGACGGGGTGCTCGTTGACAGCGAGCCCCTCTCCAACACCATCCTCGCCGGCTACCTGACGGAGCTGGGCCATCCCACCAGCTACGAGGACTCGCTGCGGGACTACATGGGCGGGGCGGTGCACCGTATCCACGACCTGGTGCGGGAGCGGTCGGGCCGGCGGCTTCCCGCGGAGTTCGACGAGGAGTTCCACGGGCGGGTCTTCGAGGCGTTCCGGCGGGAACTGGAGCCCGTGCGGGGTGTCGTGGAGGTGCTGGCGCACCTGCGGGCCGCAGGTCTGCCGTACTGCGTGGCCTCGTCCGGGAGTCATGAGCGCATCCGGGTCGGGCACCGGAAGACCGGTCTTGACGCGTGGTTCCCCGAGGAGCACGTCTTCAGCGCGGACGACGTCGGCCGGGGCAAGCCCGCGCCGGACCTCTTCCTGCGGGCGGCCGAGCGGATGGGGGTGGCGCCGGAGCGGTGCGCCGTGGTCGAGGACAGTCCGCTCGGCGTCGAGGCGGCGCGGGCGGCCGGGATGGACGTGTATGGGTTCAGCGCGATGACGCCGCCCGAGCGGCTCGCGGGGGCCACCGGACTCTTCGCGGACATGGCCGAGTTGCCGCGGCTGGTCACGGCTTCCACCTGATCCGGTCAAAGGGATACCGGCGGGTAGCGGGCGGTCGTACGCTCTGCGGCCATGACCGACACGCGTATGCGGCAGGGGCGGGCGGCCCTGGCGTTCAGCTTTCTTGTTCAGGGAGTGGCGTTCGCGCTGCTCGTCACCCGCATCCCGGCGATCCAGGACCGGTACGGGATATCCGACGCCCTGCTGCCCGCCTTCCTCGCCGCCGTGCCGGTCCTCGCCGGCGTCGGGAGCGTCGTCACCGAGCGGGTCGTCCGGCGGGTGGCGCCCTGCCTCGTCCTGCGGTGGGCCCAGCCGGTGGTCCTCCTCGCGCTGCTGGCGGTCGGGGTCGGTCAGGGGATGATCCAGGTCGCTCTCGCGCTGGCCGTCTTCGGTCTCGCGGTGGGCGCGCTCGACGCCTCGATGAACATGCTCGGAGTCAGCCTTCAGCGGGCCTACGGGCGGTCGATCATGCTCGGATTCCACGCCGCGTACAGCCTCGGAGGGATAGCCGGGGCCTCGCTGGCGTGGCTCGGGGCGCACGGCGGGTGGGCGCTCGGGGTGTCGTACGCGCCGGTTGTCGGGGTGCTGCTGCCGCTCGCGCTGGTGGGGAGCCGCTGGTACGTGGACGCGGCGGCCGGGCCCGCCGTGGAGGCGGGCGGGAAGGGGAACGGGCGCGGGGTGGCGTTCGCCGTGCTGTTGCCGTTCTGCCTGGTGATGAGCTTCGCGTACATCGGGGACTCCACGGTCTCCAACTGGAGCGCGAAGTATCTCCAGGACGTGCTGGGGAGTTCGGAGCAGACGGCGACCGTCCCCTACAACGTGTACATGGTGATGACCCTGCTCGGGCGGACGCTCGGGGACCTCGGGGTGCGGCGGTTCGGGGCGGCGGCCGTGGTGCGGGCCGGGGCGGTGCTGGCCGCCGCCGGGTTCGCGCTGGTCGCGGGCGCGCCCGGAGTCGCGGCGGGGATGGCCGGTTTCACCCTGCTGGGCCTCGGGCTCTGCGTGCTGGTGCCGCAGACCTTCGCGGCGGCCGGGCGGATCGGGTTCGAGAAGGGCGGGCCGGCCGGGTCGGACGCGGCGGTGGCCCGGCTCAACGTCTTCAACTACGTCGGCTTCCTCGTGGGCTCCCCGCTGGTCGGCGTCATCGGCGACGCCTGGAGCTACCGGGGGGCCATGCTGGTGCCGATGGTGCTGGTCCTGGTGACCGTCGGGTATGCCCGCTCGTTCGAGGGAACCGGCGGCCGGTACGGTGACGGGCATGAGCGGGCGCGCGCAGCTGATGTGGGACGAGACGGTCACCGGCTATGACTTCGGTCCTCGCCATCCGATGGACCCGGTGCGGCTCACGCTGACCCGGGGCCTGATCTCGGCGTACGGCGTCGACCGGCAGCTGAAGGTCACCGGGGCCAAGCCCGCCGGGGACTCCACGCTGCGGCTGGTCCACCGGCAGGACTACGTGGACGCGGTCAAGGCCGTCTCCGCCGATCCGGCCTCGGCGGACGGGTCGTACGGGCTCGGGACCGACGACGACCCGGCGTTCGCCGGGATGCACGAGGTGTCGGCGGCCATCGCCGGGCTCTCCGTCGGCGCCGCCGAGGCGGTGTGGCGCGGGGAGGCTGAGCACGCCGTGAACTTCTCCGGCGGCCTGCACCACGCGATGCCCGGTGCCGCCTCCGGCTTCTGCGTCTACAACGACGCGGCCCTCGCCATCGCCCGGCTCCTGGAGCTAGGCGCCGAACGCGTCGCGTACGTCGACACCGACGTGCACCACGGCGACGGCGTCGAGGCGGCCTTCTGGGAGGACCCGCGGGTCCTCACCGTCTCGCTGCACGAGCACCCGCGCACCCTCTTCCCGCACACCGGCTGGCCGGAGGAGACCGGCGGGCCGGGCGCCGAGGGCAGCTCGGTCAACCTGCCGCTGCCGGCCGGGACCGGCGACGCCGGGTGGCTGCGGGCCTTCCACGCCGTCGTGCCCGAGCTGCTGGCGGAGTTCCGGCCGCAGGTGCTGGTCACCCAGCACGGTGCCGACACCCACTTCGAGGACCCGCTGGCACACTTCGCCATCTCCCTGGACGCCCAGCGCGCCGTGCAGCTCGCCTGCCACGGCCTGGCACACGACCACGCCGACGGCCGCTGGGTGGCGCTCGGCGGCGGCGGGTACGCGGTCGTGGACGTCGTCCCGCGCGCCTGGACGCACCTGGCCGCGGTCGCCGCCGGGCAGCCCATCCCGCCGGAGTCGATGATCCCGGAGGAGTGGAAGCAGCTCGTCTACGCCCGCACCCGCCAGCCCGGCCCGATGCGGATGACCGACGGCCGCTGGCCCGTCAGCTACCGTGACTGGCAGGGCGGTTACGATCCCGCCGACCGGCTCGACCAGGCCGTCCTGGCCACCCGGAAGGCGGCGTTCCCGCAGCGCGGGCTGCTGCCGTAGAAACCGGGGGCGCGGCCCGGGTGTTCCGGCGGGGGCGCTCGCCCGCCGCGTGAACGCTGGGCCGACCGGGGGGATTTCCGGCGAACCGGACTCGTACGCTCCACGGTGCGTCAGCATCGCGTACGTGTCCCTCCTGCCGACCCCGCGCACCCCGGCCCCGTCGCCCTCCCGGGCGGCCCTGCGCGCGCACCTGCTCGCCAGCGGGATCGCCGGGCCCGTGGCGACCACCCGGGAGGCGAGCCTGCGCAGCTACCGCCTCTTCGCCGCCCGCGACCCCCGCGTGCTGCTCGGCCTCGATCCGGCCGGCGTCTGGCGCGAGCGGGACGTGCTGGCGCTGATGGCGTGGCGGTGCGGGGTCTCCGCCGACCCGCGCCGGAGGGAGGGCGCCGACACCGTCGACCCGGACCGGACCCTGCTGGCCCTCGACCGGTTCGCCGTACGGCTCGGCCGGGCCGTCGCCGACCGGCGCCCCGTCCTCTTCGGCACCGGGCACCCCCACCGCCTCCTCGGTTTCTACGCCGCCCTGTCGCGGGCCGTCTCGGCGGCGGGAGGGCACGTCCTCACTCCCGCGCAGGGCCGAAGTGTCGACATAACGACCCGGTTCGGTCTACGCACGCACCGGATCGACTACGTACAGGGCGTCGCGTTGGTGAGAGCGCAAGCGGCCCCGGGGGCGGGTTGTGAGCCGGGCGCGCACTGTCATTCGCCGCTGCCCGTACGCGTGGTGCTCGGCGCGGCCGCGGAGGGCGGCGGGCCGCTGCCCGGGCTCGTCGTGGGGGACCACGGCTGGGCCTGCGGGGCAGGTCAGCTGGGGTTCGAGACGATCGGGCCGGCCGACACCGACGACCCCGCGCCCTTCGTCGGGGAGGCCGAGGGGCGGGTGGCGGTGGCGGTGCCGCTCGATGACGGAGTGCGGTCGGCCTGCTACGAGCCGCTGACGCGCTATGTACTCAATCGGGCGTGTCTGTCACCGTAGGGACCCGGCAGGGGCTCCTCTTCCCCACTCGCATCACCCGCCCCTACATTGGGGAGTGAGCGCACAGAGACGAGGAGTCACCGGAGGGGAAGCCGGTGCCCGTCATGTGCGGAAGGTTCAGGTGTGACATGGCTGCTGCTGACCGGCCTCTCAACGAGGTCCAGTTTCTGACCGTGGCGGAAGTCGCCTCGGTGATGCGCGTGTCCAAGATGACCGTGTACCGCCTGGTGCACAGCGGTCATCTGCCCGCCATCCGGGTCGGAAGGTCCTTCCGCGTCCCGGAACAGGCGGTTCACGAGTACCTTCGCGACTCCTACGTGGGGGTGGAGACGGCCTGACGACCGGGTCCGCGGGACCTCGATTACGGGCTCAGGCGCGGGGCGGGTAGGCTAAGCCGACGTAGGTCGTGTGGGCCCATGCAGCCCCGCACCAATGACCCCCGGTGAAAACGGGGGTTGTCCGAGAAGTGAGCGAGGGTAGTCGTGGGCTCTGTTATCAAGAAGCGGCGTAAGCGGATGGCCAAGAAGAAGCACCGCAAGCTGCTGAAGCGCACGCGTGTGCAGCGTCGCAACAAGAAGTAAGCGCCTAGCGGCGTGCTTGACGAGGTCCTTCCGCCTGCTGGCGGGAGGACCTCGTTTTTTGTGGCCCGGGCCACTCGGGGGTGGCCTCAAGCGCCGGCCGGGCCGATTTCGGTCGGCCTGGCCGAGAGCGGTGGTTGGGCGGCACGGTGTCATCGTGGGGCAATGTCGAGCCGTTACCGTGAGGTGGCAAGGGTTGCCGGGGCACAGCTGACTGGGGAAGGCAGGCGCTGACTTGGGCAGGGTCGTGCTCGTTACGGGGGTCGCGCGTCCGCTGAGTGGGCGGTTCGTACGCCGGGTGCAGCGGGAGGAGGGGGTCGACAAGGTGGTGGCCGTCGACTCGGTGGCGCCCGCGCATCAGCTCGGGGACGCCGAGTTCGTGCAGGCCGACATCGGGCGGCCGGCCATCGGGCGGCTGCTCGCGGAGTACCGCGTCGACACCGTGGTCCATCTCGACGTGTCCGGGACGCCGCTCGGCGGTGGCGGGCGGTCCTCCGTCAAGGAGGCCAACGTCATCGGGACGCTCCAGCTGCTCGGGGCCTGCCAGAAGGCGCCCAGTGTGCGGCGGCTCGTCGTGAAGTCCTCCACCAACGTCTACGGTTCCGCCTCCCGCGACCCGGCCGTCTTCACCGAGACCACCCCCGCCAAGGCGCTGCCCAGCGGCGGCTTCGCCAAGGACGCCGTCGAGGTCGAGGGGTACGTCCGCGGGTTCGCGCGACGGCGGCCGGACGTGGCCGTCTGCGTGCTGCGGTTCGCCAACATCCTCGGGCCCGGCGCGGACACCCCGCTCGCCGAGTACTTCTCGCTGCCGGTGCTGCCGACCGTCCTCGGCTACGACCCGCGCCTCCAGTTCGTCCACGAGGAGGACTGCCTGGACGTGCTGCGCATCGCCGCCGGGGAACCGGCCCGGGGGACGCTCAACAGCGGCACCTTCAACATCGCCGGGGACGGCGTGGTCCTGCTCTCCCAGTGCGCCCGGCGGCTCGGCAGCCCCACCGTGCCCGTGCTGCTGCCGGCCGTCACCTGGGTCGGGGCGGCGCTGCGGACCGTCGGCGTCACCGACTTCTCCCGGGAACAGATCCGGCTGCTCACCCACGGCCGGGTCGTCTCCACCGTGCAGATGCGCGAGACCCTCGGTTTCCACCCCGCCTGGACCACCGCGCAGACCTTCGCCGACTTCGCCCGCGCCCGCGGCAGCGGACTCCTCCCGCCGCAGGCCGTCGCCCACGCCGTCGACCGGGTCGCCGAGACCGTACGGGCACCCAGCACCGCGTACCCCGAACCGAGCGCCGACTAAGGAGCAGAGCACCATGGCGGACGCCAAGGTCATCCCCTTCGACGACGACCGGCCGCGCCGTCGCCGCCCCCGCACCCCGGCCCCCGTACGCGCGCTGCCGGAAGCGCCGCAGCCGGCCGCCGGGCCGGAGCCCGGGCCCGCCCGGGACGACGGCGGCTGGGAGCGGCGGATCGCGGGCGGCCTCGCCTTCCTGCGGCGCCGCCTCACCGGCGAGTACGAGGTCGACGAGTTCGGGTACGACGAGGAACTCACCGACCAGGTCCTGATGTCACTGCTGCGCCCGGTGTACGAGAAGTACTTCCGGGTCGAGGTGAAGGGGATCGAGAACATCCCGGCCGACGGCGGCGCCCTGATCGTCGCCAACCACTCCGGGACGCTGCCCCTGGACGGGCTGATGCTCCAGGTCGCCGTCCACGACCGGCACCCCGCCGAACGCCACCTGCGGCTGCTCGCCGCCGACCTCGTCTTCCGGCTGCCGGTCGTCAACGAGGTCGCCCGCAAGGCCGGTCACACCCTGGCCTGCGCCGAGGACGCCGAACGGCTGCTGGGCGCGGGCGAGATCGTCGGGGTGATGCCCGAGGGGTTCAAGGGGATCGGCAAGCCGTTCAGCGAGCGGTACAAGCTCCAGCGGTTCGGGCGGGGCGGCTTCGTCTCGACGGCCCTGCGCGCGGGCGTCCCCATCGTGCCCTGCTCCATCGTGGGCGCCGAGGAGATCTACCCGATGGTCGGCAACGCCCGCACCCTCGCGCGGGTGCTGGGGCTGCCGTACTTCCCGCTGACGCCGACCTTCCCGTGGCTCGGGCCGCTCGGCGCGCTGCCGCTGCCGACCAAGTGGACCATCCAGTTCGGCGAACCGATCCCCACCGACGGGTACGCGACGGAGGCCGCCGAGGACCCGATGCTCATGTTCAACCTCACCGACCAGGTGCGCGAACAGATCCAGCACACGCTGTACAAGCTGCTGGTGCAGCGGCGGTCGGTCTTCTTCTGAGGTTCCCGGGGCCGCCACCCCCGTCCGCGTTCAGAAGTGGTCGGGGCATCACGGCTCGGCGGTGGTGCGGAAGAGGGTGTCCGCGCGGCGGGCCGCTCCCGGGGTCAGCTCGGTGGCCAGCCCGGCCGCCACCAGCCTGCTCGCCTGCTCGCCGCCGAGGTGGAGCGCGGCGAGGGCGGCGGCGTCCAGGGCCAGGTCGGCCGGGCCGCCGTCCGGGGTGACCTCGGCCGAGCCGTCGGCGCCGGTGCGCAGCAGCCACACCCCGTCGACGTGACCGGCCGGGTCGGCGACCCGCAGCGCCAGCCGCAGCCCGGGCGGGTAGGTGCGGGCGGTCAGCGCGGCGGGCAGGTCGAGCAGGCGCAGCCAGAGGCAGTCGGCCGGGTGGGGGAGCGGGCGGACGGCGCGCGGGTCCCGCAGGAGGAGCGGCAGCGGGTCGTCCGGCGCGGCGTCCGGGACCTCGATCCTGCGCACCCAGTCGACGGAGAGCAGGTGGGCCCAGAGCGCGCGGCGGGCCTGCGCGGTGGTGGCGACGAGGTCGGTGACGGTCAGCGTCGCGTCGGGGACCCGGTCGCTCCACTTCCCGTCGACCGTGTACGCGACGAGGCCGCGCACCTCTCCCGCCCCGTCCCGGTGGACGAGGACGGTCGGCGCCTCCCACTCCTCCCCGGGCAGCAGCGCGGCCCCGGTGCGCCGGCGCCAGCTCCACCCCGGGCGGCTCACCGCGCCCGCCCGACCCCGGCGGGCCTCGTCGAACAGGGCCGGGCCGAAGCGGCGTACCTCCTCCGGTGCGGCCTCGCGGAGGGTGGCGGAGGTGTCCAGGTCCGGGCGGAGGCCCCCCGAGGCCGTGACATCGACGGTGAAGCCGCCGTGCCGGGTGGCGGGCGCGAAGCCGTACCGGCCGTACACCGGGTACTCGGCCGAGTGCAGCACCGCCGCCGCCTCGCCCCGGGCGACCGCCGCGCGCAGCCCGTGGGCCATCAGCGCGGAGAGGATGCCCCGCCGCCGGTGCGAGGGCACCACCGCGAGCGAGCTGACACCGAGGACCGGGAGCAGGGCCCCGCCCGGCACACTCAGGTCGAGCGCGAGCCCCCGGAACGTCCCCACACACTCTCCACCCTCCTACGCGCCGAGCCACCGGCCCGGTTCGAAGACGCCCCGGCGCCGTTCCAGGGAGGCGGTCCGGTAGGGGACGAAGTTGCCCTTGCTGTAGGCGCGGCCCCAGCCGTCGAGGTCGTCCTCGGTGATCTCCCGGACCGTCAAGGCGGTGGGTGGGGCAGTGGGGTGGGGAGAGGGGGAAGTGGGCGGCGCGTCGGTCATCCGAGGAGAGTAAGGGCACTGGGCCGGGGCGGCACGCAGGCCGGAGGGCCCCACCGCGCACGGTGAGGCCCTCCGGTTCGTACGGGAGCCGGGTTGGTCAGTCCCGGTCGCCCGCGTCGATGCCGAGGCCGGGGAGGAGGCCCGGGAGGAGGGGCGGGAGGGTGACGTCCGGTGCGGTGCCGGGCTCGCGCTGCTCCTGGGAGGGGGCCGGGGAGTCCTGGCCGGTCCGGGGCGGGTCGAGCAGGCCGCCGGTCGAGCCGCCGAGGAGGCCGTCGTCCTGCTGGTCGTCGGCGGACGGCTTCGGGCTGCCCTTCTCGCCGGTGCCGCCCTGGCCGCCGCCCTCGCGCTCCGCCGAGCCGGACGGGTCCGGTTCGCCGGGGGCCACGGAGCCGGTGCCCGCGGGCGGGGAGGAGCCGGGGGCGGGGGAGCCGCCCGGGCGGTCGTCCTGGGAGGGGGCGCCGGGCAGCAGCGAACGGAGCGGCTCGACCTCCTCCTCTATGGCGTCGAAGACCTCGCTCACCTGGTCGCTCACGTCGAACAGGGTGGGCGGGAGCTGGTCGCGCAGCGAGGTCCAGGTGGCCCGGTGCGACTGGGAGAAGGAGGAGAGCTGCTGGATCGGCTGGAGCGAACCGCCCTCCTGGTAGGCGGCGCTGAGCAGGCGGTGGCCCTGGCCGGCGTCGTGGTGCACGGCGCCCAGCGCGCGGCGGATCTCGGCGAGCGATTCGTGGTCCAGGGAGCCCGAGCGGCCGCGCTCCATCAGCCGGCGGGCCTCGCTCAGCCTGGTCGAGGCGTGGTCGAGGTAGATCCCGCCGCGGTCGGCCGCGTCACCGGCCATGCCGAGCTTGATGTCCTCCATGCCGCGCTTCAGCCCGTAGAGCGAGTCACCGGGGAGGGCGTCGGAGCTGGCCGCGGCCACGCCGCCGAAGGCTCCCGCCGCGACGCCCACCGTGAGGCCGCCCGCGGCGAGGCCCTTGGTGAGGCGCGAACGGGGGCGGAGTTTCCGCAGGGGGCTGGCCCGGTGCGCGCCCCGGCCGGAGCGCTGCTCGGGCACCGAAGGGTCCGGTGCGGAGCCGGCCATCGCCTCCATCGCGGCGACCAGCTGGGCGCGCTGGACGGTTCTCACCTCGGGGTCCAGTTGGGGTCTGGGCACTTCGCCGAGCTCGGCTGCCAGGGAGAGCATCCTGCTCTCCTCGGCGCGCTCCGCGGGAGCCGCGCCGGGCTGCTCCCCGGACGCCGCCGGTGGCCGGTCCTCGGCCGCCTGGCCCGGGGGCGTCTGCTCCTCCAGGGCCTGGGCGAAGGCGTTCGCCCGCCGGTGTGCCGATACATTCGCGATCACGGGCGGCACCTCCTCTCGTCATGACGGTCGACTCCCCGCGCGATCCGGGAGTTCCGCACCGCGGCGGCGTCCACCCGATCGAGTGAGGGCGGGGCTGCTGAAGCGCATCCGGGGGAAGTCTGCAATCCCCCCAACGACTGGCCCGCCCCCCTGGTTACGGAACTGCCGCGATCGGTCCGCTGAACCCAGCGAACAGCCACGCACGGCCAGTTGACGGGCACGGTGCGTGGCGGTCGGCGGGACGGCGAACTCGGTACGGGGGACAGGGGCGGGACGGGCGGTACGGGTGGGACAGCGGTGGGAACGGGTGGTGCGGGGACGGTCAGCGGGCGTCGTCCGGGAGCAGGCGGGCCAGGGTGCGGACCGCCCGGTACTGGAGCGTTTTGATCGCGCCCTCGTTCTTCCCCATGACGCGTGCGGTCTCGGCGACCGACAGGCCCTGGAGAAATCGGAGCGTGACGCATTCCTGCTGCTGGGGGTTGAGACGTCGGACGGCGTCGAGGAGGGCGGCGTTGGAGAGGGACTCCAGGACCGAGTCCTCGGGACTGCGTTCGACCTCGTTGGCGTCGAGCATCTCGCCGGTGGTCACTTCGAGGCGGAAGCGGCTCGACTTGAAGTGGTCGGCGACCAGGTTGCGGGCGATGGTGACCAGCCAGGCGCCGAAGTCGCGGCCCTGCCAGGTGAAGGTGCCGATCCGGCGCAGGGCGCGCAGGAAGGTCTCGCTGGTCAGGTCCTCGGCGGTGGCCTTTCCGCCCACCCGGTAGTAGATGTAGCGGTAGACGGTGTCGCTGTACTGGTCGTACAGCTTCCCGAACGCCTCGGCCTCCCCGTCCTGGGCGCGTTCGACCAGTTCCATCATGCGGGCGCTGTCGCTGTCGGCCGCGGGACGGCGGGCCGTGGTGGTGCCCCCGCCGGCGCGGCGGGCGGAGCCGGTGCGGCCCCGTCTGCCGACGGCGGCGCCGCTTTCGGCGAGGGCGTAGGCGGAACCGGCGGACCCGGGCGAGGGGAGCGCGGGGGCGGCGAGGGCGGGGACGGCGTAAACGGTGGGGACGAAGCTGCGCAGGCGGTCGACGACCGTTGCGCGCAGCGTAGCCAGGCCCGAGGCGTCAACCCCGACGTGTGGGTACACGGGACTCCCAGAGGCAGAGCTTCCATCACGTACGGTGCGTCGCCGTTCACTCGATGTGGCGGTGTGAGGCACCGGAATTGCGTCTGAGGAGAATAACGCTTCGTACAGGCGGCGCTACACCGAGTTGCTCAAATCACCGATTGCGACGGTTCCGTGGCCCTTATCGGTCTGTTCGCTTGGCACAGAGTGATCGCCAGCTGATCGGAAGAGTCCGAATTCCGGCCGTGTGGGGGACGTGTTGTGGTCGTCTGGGGTGAACGTGCGTGCCGTGGGGCGCGGCGGGGTAAGAACGCCGTTTTGTCGGGTAGTCGGTCCGGCCGGGGCGCGCGGTGGCGCGAGGGGCGCGACGGCCGGGGCGCGTACGCCGAAGGGCCGCCCCCGGAGTGCCGGAAGGGCGGCCCCGCGTGTGCGTCGGGTCAGGCGCGCCGGCGGTGGATGGCGACGGCGGCGGCGGTGCCGCCGGCCAGCGCGCCGACCCCGGCGGCCGCCGGGATGCCGATCTTGACCGCCTTGCGCCCGGTCCGGTAGTCGCGCAGCCGCCAGTCGTGCTCGCGGGCGTGCTTGCGGAGCTTGGTGTCCGGGTTGATGGCGTAGGGGTGGCCGACCAGCGAGAGCATCGGGATGTCGTTGTGCGAGTCGCTGTACGCGGCGCAGCGGTCGAGGTCCAGCTCCTCGGCGGCGGCCAGCGCGCGGACCGCCTCGGCCTTGGCGGGGCCGTGCAGCGGTTCGCCGACCAGGCGGCCGGTGTAGACCCCGCCGACCGACTCGGCGACGGTGCCGAGCGCCCCGGTCAGGCCGAGCCTGCGGGCGATGATGGTGGCGGTCTCCACCGGCGCCGCGGTCACCAGCCAGACCCGCTGGCCGGCGTCGAGGTGGGCCTGGGCGAGGGCGCGGGTGCCGGACCAGATGCGGCCGGCGAGGTACTCGTCGTAGATCTCCTCGCCGATCGACATCAGTTCGGCGACGCGGTGGCCCTTGACGATGGAGAGGGCGGACTCGCGGACGTCCTGGATGTGCCCCGCGTCCTCGGTGCCCGCGATCCGGAAGTACGCCTGCTGCCAGGCGAACCGGGTCAGTTCGCGGCGCTCGAAGAACTTCCGCTTGTACAGGCCGCGGCCGAAGTGGAAGAGGGAGGCGCCCTGCATCACCGTGTTGTCCAGGTCGAAGAAGGCGGCGGCGCGTTCGTCCCCGGCGACCGGGAACTCCGGCTCGGCCGGCTTCTCCTCGGCGGGCGTGACCTCGGTGGCCCCGGCCTCCAGTGCCTCCTCCGGCGCCTGCGAGGTCTTACGGGCCGCCTCGGCGCTCGCCTCGCCCGCCAGCACGCTGCGCGCGGTGGCCGGGCGTCTGCGGGGGGTCAGCCATTCCCAGGAGAGGCGCATCCTCAGCGGGTTCCGGCCGGACTTGCCGTCGGGCGTGGGGAGGGGCATGTCGAGAGCATAGTCAGTCCGCGGGGCGCGCCCGGACCCCGGAGGGTGCCCGGCCGTGAACACTTCGGGTCGGCGGTGTGACGGGCCCTCGCGGGCGGTGCGGCGGCCCCCGGCGCGCGGGCCGCCGAGGGGGCGGGGCCACAATGGGCGGTATGAGTCCGGTGTTCCGTCGTACGAAGAAGGCTCCCGCCGAGCGGGTCGTCACCCTGGTGGGCAAGCCCGGGTGCCATCTCTGCGAGGACGCCCGCGAGGTGGTGGCGGCGGTCTGCGCCGAGGTCGGCGCGGTGTGGGAGGAGAAGGACATCCTCCAGGACCAGGCGCTCCACGACGCCTACTGGGAGCAGATCCCGGTGGTGCTCGTCGACGGGGAGCAGCACGACTTCTGGCGGGTCAGCCCCGAGCGGCTGCGCAAGGCGCTGAGCTGAGCGCGCGGGCGCTCGTACGGGCGGGGGGTTTCGGCCCCGGAAGCGGCCGGCGAGCGGGCGGTGACGGCGCAGTGAACGGCTCCCCGGCTCCGTAGCCGCAGGTCCGGAGCGGTTTTCCAGGGACGTGCGGGGCGGGCCGGACGGTTCCCGGACCGGCTGGTAAGTACGCGTGACCCCGGTCACTTTGGGTGGACAAATAGGACACCATCTTTGTGCACGCGTTCACAAAGGCATAGCCTGCACGGGACGGGGCGGTCTGCGCAGGCGCGGCCGCCCACAGCCTCGCTCTACCCGCAGGAGCACCGTGGCAACTGGCCGAACTCACCGACCGGCGACCCGCAGCCGAGGAATTCCCGAGGCCACGGTCGCCAGGCTTCCGCTCTACCTGCGAGCCCTCACCGCGCTGTCGGAGCGCTCCGTCCCCACGGTCTCCTCCGAGGAGCTGGCGACGGCGGCGGGCGTCAACTCGGCGAAGCTGCGCAAGGACTTCTCGTACCTCGGCTCCTACGGGACGCGCGGGGTCGGCTACGACGTCGAGTACCTCGTGTACCAGATCTCCCGCGAGCTCGGCCTGACCCAGGACTGGCCCGTCGTCATCGTCGGCGTCGGCAACCTCGGCGCGGCCCTCGCCAACTACGGCGGCTTCGCCTCGCGCGGCTTCCGCGTCGCCGCCCTGCTCGACCAGGACCCGGCGCTGACCGGCCGCACGGTCGCGGGGATGCCCGTCTCGCACACCGACGACCTGGAGCGGATCGTCACCGAGAACGGTGTCTCCATCGGCGTCATCACCATCCCCGCCGGCGGCGCCCAGCAGGTCTGCGACCGGCTCGTGGCGGCCGGGGTCACCTCCATCCTGAACTTCGCGCCGACCGTCCTCTCGGTGCCCGAGGGCGTCGACGTGCGCAAGGTCGACCTCTCCATCGAGCTGCAGATCCTCGCCTTCCACGAGCAGCGCAAGGCCGGCGAGGACGCCACCGCGCCCGCCGATCTGCCCGCGGGCCCGCACACCACTCCCCGCAAGGGACCCGACGGGGACGTTCCCGCCGTGATGCCGGCATGAGCCTTCTCGTCGTGGGGCTGAGCCACCGCAGCGCGCCGGTGAGCATCCTGGAACGCGCCGCGCTGAGCGCCGACGCCCAGGCCAAGCTCCTCCAGGACGCGCTCGCCGTCGAGCCCGTCACCGAGGCGTCCGTCCTCGCCACCTGCAACCGCATCGAGCTCTACGCCGACGTGGACAAGTTCCACGCCGGCGTCGCCGAGGTCTCCACCCTGCTCGCCCGGCACAGCGGGGTCGGCCTCGACGAACTCACGCCGTACCTCTACGTCCACTACGAGGACCGCGCCGTCCACCACCTGTTCTCGGTGGCCTGCGGGCTGGACTCGATGGTGGTCGGGGAGGGGCAGATCCTCGGGCAGATCAAGGACTCCCTCGCCACCGCGCAGCGGCTGCACACCGCCGGGCGGCTGCTGAACGACCTGTTCCAGCAGTCCCTGCGGGTCGGCAAGCGCGCCCACAGCGAGACCGGCATCGACCGCGCCGGGCAGTCCCTGGTCACCTTCGGCCTGGAGCAGCTGGCCCAGGGCGAGCAGGTCGCCGACTGGGCCGCCAAGAAGCGCGCGCTGATCATCGGCGCCGGCTCGATGTCCTCGCTGGCCGCCGCCACCCTGGCCCGCGCCGGGGTCCAGGAGATCGTGGTCGCCAACCGCACCCTGGAGCGCGCCGAGCGGCTCGCCGAGATCCTCGCCCAGCCCGGCGGGGCCGCGGCCGCCGAGGGCTTCGCCGCCCGCGCCGTGCCGATGGCCTCGGTCAGTGGCGAGCTGGCCCGCGCCGACATCGCCGTCTCCTGCACCGGAGCCACCGGCCTCGTCCTCACCGCCGAGGCGGTCGCCGCCGCGGTCGCCGGGCGCACCGACGGCGACCCGCTGACCCTGCTCGACCTGGCGATGCCGCGCGACGTGGACGCCGCCGTGCACCGCGTCGCCGGCGCCCGCCTGGTCGACATCGAATCCCTCGCCGAGGCGTCCGCCGACGCCCCGATGGCCGCCGACGTGGACGCGGTCCGCACCCTCGTCTCCGAGGAGGTCGCCGCCTTCGGCGCGGCCCAGCGCGCCGCCCACATCACGCCGACCGTGGTCGCCCTGCGCACCATGGCCGCCGACGTGGTGGCCGGCGAGATGGGGCGGCTCCGCGGCCGCCTCCCCGACCTCGGCGAACGCGAGCAGGCGGAGATCACGCAGGCCGTCCGCCGCGTCGTCGACAAGCTCCTGCACGCTCCGACCGTGCGGGTCAAGCAACTGGCCGGAGAGCCCGGGGGCGCCGGATACGCCGACGCCCTGCGGACCCTCTTCGACCTCGACCCGCAGACGGTCGCGGCCGTCAGCCGGGCCGACCACGGGGCGCGCGGCGACAGCGCCGCGCCCGCCCGCACCACCACGGACGACCTGAATCGAGACCGGTCATGACCGAGAAGGCATTGCGACTCGGGACCAGGCGCAGCAAGCTCGCCATGGCCCAGTCCGGACAGGTGGCCGACGCCGTCCACCAGCTGACGGGGCGGCCCGTCGAGCTGGTGGAGATCACGACGTACGGCGACACCTCCCGCGAGCACCTGGCGCAGATCGGGGGCACCGGCGTCTTCGTCGCCGCCCTGCGCGAGGCGCTGGTGCGCGGGGAGGTGGACTTCGCGGTGCACTCGCTCAAGGACCTGCCGACGGCCCAGCCGGACGAGCTCGTCCTGGCCGCCGTACCGCCCCGCGAGGACCCGCGCGACGTGCTGATCGCCCGCGACGGGCTCCGCTTCGAGGAGCTGCCCGAGGGGGCGCGCGTCGGCACCGGTTCGCCCCGGCGCATGGCGCAGCTCAACGCGTACGCCCGCGGGCACCGGATGGCGATCGAGACCGTGCCGATCCGGGGGAACATCGACACCCGCATCGGTTTCGTCCGCAGCGGTGAGCTGGACGCGGTGGTTCTCGCCGCGGCCGGGCTGCACCGTGTCGGCAGGAGCGACGAGGTGACCGAGTACCTCTCGGTCGACACGATTCTGCCCGCCCCCGGCCAGGGGGCCCTGGCGATCGAGTGCGCCGCCGGCCATGAGGCCGACGGGCTGCCGCTCGCCGCCGTGCTCGCGGAGCTCGACGACCCGGCGACCCGGGCCGCCGTCACCGCGGAGCGTTCCCTGCTCGCTGCCCTGGAGGCCGGTTGCAGCGCCCCTGTGGGTGCGCTGGCCGACCTTCTGGCCGACGGGCAGGTTGTCAAGGAAATGCGCCTGCGGGGAGTCGTCGGTTCGCCCGACGGTTCCGCGCTGGTGCAGCTGTCCACCACCGGTCCCGTGCCCACGACGCATGACGAGGCGGCCGCGCTCGGCACCGAACTCGCTGCCGAGATGCTGGCCAAGGGTGCGGCCGGTCTGATGGGGGAGCGAGCACTTTGAGCCCCACCACCGCTGTAAATTCAATGTTCTCCGACCATGGGCACGTCACCTTCCTCGGTGCCGGTCCCGGCGACCCGGGGCTTCTCACTCTGCGCGCCGTCGAGGCGCTGGCCGCGGCCGACGTCCTGGTCGCGGAGGAGCAGGTGCTCGACGTCGTCAGGGCGCATGCCAGGGCGGGCGCGGACATGCCGCAACTGTCCGCTGACGAGGCGTCAACCCCCGCGGAGGCCCGCCGATTCGGCGATGCCGCCAATCTTGTCATGGGGGCCGCGCGGGCCGGAAAGCGGGTCGTGCGCGCCGTCCAGGGCGACCCGGGGCTCGACTCCGAGGCCGTCCGCGAGATGCTCGCCTGCGCCGCCGAGGGCGTCACCTTCGAGGTGGTCCCCGGCATCGCGGAGGCGGTCGGCGTCCCCGCGTACGCCGGTATCCCGCTGCGCGACGAGACCGGTGCCGACGTGCGGTTCGTGGACGCGCGCACCGCCACCGAGCGCTGCTGGACCGAGCTGGGCGCGAGCGACGGAACCGTCGTCGTCTCCACCAGCCTCGACCAGGCGGCGGCCACGGCGGGCGAACTGGTGGCGGCCGGGCGCAAGCCCGACACCCCGATGACGCTCACCGTCGCCGGGACCACCACCCGCCAGCGGACCTGGGAGGCGACGCTCGGCACCGTCGCGCAGGTCCTCAAGCAGGCCAAGGTGCTGCCCTCGCCCGACGGCGGCCGTCCGGTCATAGCCGTGGTCGGTGAGCACTGCGCCCCGGCCCGCCGCGACCAGCTCTCCTGGTTCGAGTCGAAGCCGCTCTTCGGCTGGAAGGTCCTGGTGCCGCGCACCAAGGAACAGGCGGCCTCGCTCTCCGACCAGCTGCGCTCCTACGGCGCGGTGCCGCACGAGGTGCCGACCATCGCCGTCGAGCCGCCGCGCACCCCGCAGCAGATGGAACGGGCTGTCAAGGGCCTGGTCACCGGACGCTACGAGTGGATCGCGTTCACCAGCGTCAACGCGGTCAAGGCGGTCCGGGAGAAGTTCGAGGAGTACGGGCTCGACGCGCGGGCCTTCGCCGGCATCAAGGTCGCCGCCGTCGGCGAGCAGACCGCGGCCGCGCTGATCGCCTTCGGCGTCAAGCCCGACCTCGTCCCCTCGGGCGAGCAGTCCGCGGCCGGGCTCCTGGAGGACTGGCCGCCGTACGACCCGGTCTTCGACCCGATCGACCGGGTGTTCCTGCCGCGCGCCGACATCGCCACCGAGACCCTGGTGGCCGGGCTGATCGAGCTGGGCTGGGAGGTGGACGACGTCACCGCCTACCGGACGGTGCGCGCCTCGCCGCCGCCGGCCGACACCCGCGAGGCGATCAAGGGCGGCGGCTTCGACGCGGTCCTGTTCACCTCGTCCTCGACCGTCCGCAACCTGGTCGGCATCGCGGGCAAGCCGCACAACGTCACGATCATCGCCTGTATCGGGCCCGCCACCGCCAAGACGGCGGAGGAGCACGGGCTGCGCGTCGACGTGATGGCGCCCGAGCCCTCGGTGCACAAGCTGGCCGAGGCGCTCGCCTCCTTCGGCGCGGAGCGCAGGGCCGCAGCGCTGGAGGCCGGGGAGAGCGTCGCCCGGCCCAGCGAGCGGCGCCCCGGCGCCCGGCGCCGCAGGGCCGCCTCCTCCTCGTGAGGCGGGGGCGCTGAACCAGGACGTACCGGAGCGGGCCTACCCTTTGGGGTGGGCCCGCTCCCGCGTTCCACGCCCGGCGCGCCCGTCCCGTTCTCGGTTCGTCGGAGTAGGTGTTTGTGGTCGTGAGTGCGTACGGATCGTTCCCCGGTAGCCGGCCCCGCAGGCTGCGGAGCAGCGCGGTGATGCGCCGGATGGTCGCCGAGACCCGGCTCCACCCGGCCGACCTCGTCCTGCCGGCCTTCGTCCGTGAGGACATCTCCGAGCCGGTCGAGATCGGCTCCATGCCCGGCGTCTACCAGCACACCCGCGACACCCTCCGCAAGGCCGCAGCTGAGGCCGTCGCCGCCGGCGTCTCCGGCATCATGCTCTTCGGCGTGCCCGAGGACGCCAAGAAGGACGCGGTCGGCTCGGCCGGCACCGACCCCGACGGCATCCTCCAGCTCGCGCTGCGCGACGTCCGCTCCGAGGTCGGCGACGACCTGCTGGTCATGTCCGACCTCTGCCTCGACGAGTTCACCGACCACGGCCACTGCGGCGTCCTGACCGCCGACGGCCGCATCGACAACGACGCCACCCTGGAGCGGTACGCCGAGATGGCCCAGGTCCAGGCGGACGCCGGCGCCCACGTGGTCGGCCCCAGCGGCATGATGGACGGCCAGGTCGGCGTCATCCGCGACGCCCTCGACCAGACCGGCCACGAGGACGTCGCGATCCTCGCCTACACCGTCAAGTACGCCTCGGCCTTCTACGGCCCCTTCCGCGAGGCCGTCGGCTCCTCCCTCCAGGGCGACCGCAAGACCTACCAGCAGGACGCCGCCGGCGCCCGCGACGCCCTCCGCGAACTCGCCCTCGACCTCCAGGAGGGCGCCGACATGGTCATGGTCAAGCCGGCCGGCCCCTACCTCGACATCCTCAGCAAGGTCGCCGAAGCCTCCGACGTACCGGTCGCGGCCTACCAGATCAGCGGGGAGTACTCGATGATCGAGGCCGCGGCGCAGCGGGGGTGGATCGACCGGGACGCGGCGATTCTGGAGTCGCTGACGGGGATCAAGCGCGCCGGGGCGCAGATCATCCTGACGTACTGGGCGACCGAGGTGGCGCGGAAGCTGGGGTGACCCACACCGGCTGACCTCGGGGCGGCTCCGGCGCTCACCTTCGGGTGGGGCCGGGGCGCTTGTGCAGCCCGTCGGGGCCCTGCCCGGCGCGTGGAGGGAAACGGTGTTGCGTTCCAGGTGGCCGGTGCGGATGCCGGCCGGTCGGAGGCGGTGAAGATGACCGACGTGGTGTTGAAGCTGTCGGCGCGCGATCTGCTGCACGCGGACCTCGCGTCGTGCGGATGGGCGGGGTCCGCACACCACCTGGCCGGCGTCGCGAGGCAGTTGGAGCGTGCTCGGCTCGGCGAGGTCGACTACCTGGCGGTCTGCCCCGCGACGGACATTCCCGTCGCGAAGGGCGGCGTGGACTATCAGGTGAAGGAGGGGGTCGGCACTCTGTGGCAGCTGGCGGTCCAGCCGGCCCTGCAGTCGTGCGGGATCGGCACTTTCCTCGTCCAGGCCGCGGAGCTTCGGATCAGGAACCGCGGTCTGCGCCACGCCGAACTCGGCGTGGAGGAGAACAACCCCCGGGCCCGGGCGCTGTACGAGCGCCTGGGCTATGTCGCGTACGACCGCCAGCCCGACTCGTGGGAAGAGCAAGCTCCGGACGGGACGCTGCGCCGCTACGAGACGATGTGCACGTTGCTGCGCAAGGATCTCCCGTAGTCCCGCCCGAGTCCGGTGGCCCGTGGCCTACGTGCAGCCCGGTGGCTGAAGGGGCCGGTCCCGCGCGCCGGCCCCGGCTCCCCCTCCGCAGGGGCCGGGGCCGTTCGCGTGGCTGCGGGGGCCGGGGTCACCACATCAGCGCGTCCGCCGCCGAGGTCTGCCAGTAGGTGACGGCGTTGCTGCTGTCGATGCGGACCGAGTCGAAGGGGAGGGCGGGGTGGGACGGGGCGCCGGTGGAGCCCTGGCCGGAGCGGGCGGCGTAGTAGAGGGTCAGGGAAGTGGCGTCGTAGGGGTGGGAGCCGTCGGGGGTGGAGGTGAGGACGCCGGCGTAGCCGGACTCGCCGGGCTCGAGGGTGACGACGGCCTGGGGCTTGCTCTCCTCGATGAAGGGGACGGCGGACTGGGCCTGGTCGAAGCGGAGGTAGGGGGCGTAGTAGAGGTGGCAGGTGGTGTCGCTGGTGTTGGTGGCCTTGATCAGGAGGTGGTTGATCGGGCGGGGGGCGTCGGTGACGGTCACCTTGGTGCCCTTGGCGGTGCAGGAGGTGGTCTTCTTGGCGGTCTTGCGGTCGGCGACCTGGGTGGCCTCCTTGCCGGAGCTACCGGAGTTGACGGAGTTGCCGGAGCTATCGGAGCCCTTGGAGTCGCCGGAGTCGTTGGAGGCTCCGGCGGTGTCCGAGTCGGTCCCGGTGGCGGGGGACTGCTTCTCGGTGGACTCCGTGCCCGGGGCCGGCGGCTGGGTGGAGTCGACGACTCCGGTGGCGTCGGCGGTGCCGGTCTGGCAGGCGGTAAGGGAGAGGGCGGCGGTGGTGACGAGGGCGGCGGCGAGGGTGCGCAGGCGGCGGGAGCGGGGCGTGGCGGTCATGGTGACGTCCTTTCAGCGGTGCGGCGTGCTTGGATGACCGAAGCTTGCGGCGCGTTTCGTCCCGGCCGCCAGCAAGATCCGGGGGAACGGGACGCTGGAACGGTGAAACAGGGTCTGACCTGCGGGAACGTGGGTGCCCTGGAACGGCATCACGGGATGGGGAACGGGTGGGGACCGCAGATTCCACAGGGGAGGCGGAGCGGCTCGCCGCGCTGCTGAGCACGCTCAAGGAGCGTTCGGGGCTCAGTTACGGGGCGCTCGGCAAGCGGCTGCATCTGTCGGCCTCGACGCTCCACCGGTACTGCAACGGGGACGCCGTACCGGCCGACTTCGCGCCCCTCAACCGCTTCGCCCGCCTCTGCCGGGCGACGCCGGAGGAGCTGGTGGAGGTGCACCGGCGGTGGATCCTCGCCGACGCGGCGCGGGAGCAGCGGGGCAAGGGCGTCGGAGGCGCGGCAGGGGGCGCCGCCCCGGCAGCCGATCCCGGTACGCCTGCCGACCCGCCGGACGCCGACGACACCCCGAAGAGCCCGGAGACTCCGGACACCCAGGAGACCCACGAGACCCCGGACAGCCCGTCTGCCCCCCGCCCGCGCCCTCGCCCGCGCCGGCGCCTCATCCTCGCCGCCACCGCCGGTGTGATCGCCGTGGCCGCCACCGCGGCCCTGCTCGTCGGCCGCCTCGTCGACGACGGTGCCGGGGCCGATGCCGGACAGGCAGCCGGAGCCGCACGCGGACCCGTGGCCTCGCCGGAGGCGGCCGAGTCCCCGAGCCCGAGCCCGTCCGGCTCGGCGTCGGGGAAGCCGTCCGCGTCCCCGTCCCCCTCGGGCACCCCCGGCGCCTCCCCGGGGAGTACGGCGGACGGCAAGCCCGCCGCCCCCGCGCCCACCGGCGTCCCCTTCCACGCCTCCGTGCGTGCGCACGCCTGGGAGAACCAGTGCAGTCAGCGGTACCTGGTGGACCGGGAGCCCGACGCGGTGCGGCCGCCGCCCGTCGAGCAGGACGCGCCCGCGTGGGTGGCGGCGATGGGGGCGGTGTCGGCGGACGAGCAGGTGGTGGAGGTGACGCTCCAGGGGAAGGGGAGCGAGACGGTCGTGCTCCAGGCGCTGCACGTGCGGGTGGTGCGTACCGGTGAGCCGCTGCCCTGGACCGACTACGGGACCGGGGTCGGCTGCGGCGGCGGGGTCGCGCTGCGCACCTTCGACGTCGACCTCGACCAGGGCAGCCCCGCCGCCCGCGCGGCCGAGGGGCAGCGCCCGTTCCCGTACAAGATCAGTGAGAGCGATCCGGAGATGTTCCGGGTCACGGCGCACACCGGCGGGCGGGACGTCAGCTGGTACCTGGAGGTGGAGTGGTCGAGCGGGGAGCGGCAGGGGGTGTTCCGGGTGGACGACCGGGGGCGGCCGTTCCGGACCAGCGCGTCGGCCGGGCGGCCGGCGTACGACTACCCGCCCGGCGCCTCGGAGTGGAGCGAGCACCAGCCCGGATAGGCCAGGGGCGGCCGGGTGTCCACATGGCGGGCTCCTAGAGTGCGGGGAGGCCGCCCCGGCGCGGGCGGAGTACGCAGAACGAGGAGTGCCCCATGTCGCTGAGCCCTGCCGCAACCGTTCCCACGCCGCCGCTCGCGGGACGGGCCGTAGGCGGCGGGGGGTCGCCGGTCGGGGACATCCTGGCGGTGACGGCGCGGCCCGAGGTGATCAACTTCGCGGGCGGGCTGCCGGCGCGGGAGCTGTTCGACGCCGAGGGGATCGCGGAGGCGTTCCGGGCGGTCCTGGCCGAGCAGGCGCCGCGTGCGCTCCAGTACGCGACGACCGAGGGCGAGCCGGCGCTGCGCGGGGCGCTCGCCGGGCGGATGACGGCGCGCGGCCTCGCCACCGAGGCGGACGACGTGCTGGTCACCACCGGCTCGCAGCAGGGCCTGTCCCTCGTCGCGCAGGCGCTGATCGAGCCCGGTGACACCGTGCTGGTGGAGAGCCCCTGCTACCTGGCCGCGCTCCAGGTCTTCGCCTTCGCCGGGGCCCGGATCGTGCCGGTGGCCTGCGACGACGAGGGGATCGACCCGGCCGCCCTGGAGGAGCTGGTGGTCCGCGAGCGCCCCAAGTTCCTCTACACCGTGCCGACCTTCCAGAACCCGACCGGCCGCACCATGACCGCGGACCGGCGCCGCGAGGTCGCCCGGATCGCGGCCCGCCGCGGCCTGTGGATCGTCGAGGACGACCCGTACGGCGAGCTGCGGTTCGCCGGGGAGCGGCTGCCGTGGATCGCCTCGCTGCCCGAGGCGGCCGACCGGACCGTGCTGCTCGGCAGCTTCTCCAAGGTGATGGCGCCGGGGCTGCGGCTCGGCTGGCTGCGCGCGCCCCGCCCGCTGCGCGCCGCCTGCGCCCTGGTCAAGGAGGGCACCGACCTGCACACCCCGACCCTCAACCAGCTGGCCGCCGCCCGCTACCTCGCCGACAACGACCTCGACGCCCACGTCGCCCGCGTCGCCGCCGTCTACGGCACCCGCCGCGACGCCCTCCTCGCGGGCCTGCCCGACGCCCTGCCCGCCGGTTCGACGTGGACCACCCCGCAGGGCGGCATGTTCGTCTGGGCGCGGCTGCCCGAGGGGCACGACACCGCCGCCCTGCTGCGCACCGTGGTCGGCTTCGACGTGGCGTACGTGCCGGGCGCGCCCTTCTTCGCCGGCCGCCCCGACCACGGCACGCTGCGGCTCTGCTTCGTGACGCAGACCCCGGACGAGATCGCCGAGGGGCTCAGACGCCTGGAGAAGGGGTTCGCGGCGGCGGCCGGCTGAGGTTCCGGGAACGGACGGAGGGGCCGGCCGGTACGCGCGTACCGGCCGGCCCCTCCTCGTGTCGTACGGACCGTCCTACAGCTGCTCGGGCGTGCGGATGCCGAGCAGTTCCATGCCCTGGTGGAGGGTGCGGCCGGTGAGGTCGCAGAGGAAGAGGCGGTTCTCCACGAGCTCCGGCGGGTTGTCGGCCGAGAGCACGTGGCACTGGTCGTAGAAGGTCGTGTACAGCGAGGCCGTCTGGTAGAGGTACGCGGCCAGCTTGTGCGGGGCGTACTCGGCGGCGGCGTCCGAGGCGATCTCGCCGAACTGGTCCAGGTGCAGCCCGAGCGCCCGCTCGGCCGGGGCCAGCGCCAGCTCGGGGTGGGCCACGGGACGGGCCTCGCCCGCCCGGCGCAGGATCGACCGGATCCGGGCGTAGGCGTACTGGAGGTAGACCGAGGTGTCGCCGTTGAGCGAGACCATCTGGTCCAGGTCGAACTTGTAGTCGCGGGCGGCGGAGGTCGACAGGTCGGCGTACTTGACCGCGCCGATGCCCACCTCGGCGCCGCGCTCGGCGATCTGCTCCTCGGTGAGCTGCTCTTTGACGTCCTTCTCGCGGACCACGGCGGTGGCGCGCTCCACGGCCTCGTCGAGCAGGTCGACCAGCCGGACCGTCTCGCCCTCACGGGTCTTGAAGGGCTTGCCGTCCTTGCCGAGGACGGTGCCGAAGGCGAGCTGGACGGCCTTGACGTCCTCGCCGAGCCAGCCGGCCCGCCGGGCCGTCTCGAAGACCATCTTGAAGTGGAGCGACTGCCGGGCGTCCACCACGTAGAGCAGGGTGTCGGCCTTGAGCTGGAAGACGCGGTCGCGGATGGCGGAGAGGTCGGTGGCGGCGTAGCCGAAGCCGCCGTCGGACTTCTGGACGATCAGCGGGACGGGCTGGCCGTCGGGGCCCTTCACGTCGTCGAAGAAGACGCACAGCGCGCCCTCGGAGCGGACCGCGACGCCGGACTCCTCCAGCAGGCGGCAGGTCTCCGCGAGCATGGCGTTGTAGCCGGACTCGCCGACCACGTCGGCGTCGTGGATCTCCATGTCGAGCTTGTTGAAGACGGAGTAGAAGTAGACCTTCGACTCGTCCACGAACCGCTGCCACATCGCCAGCGTCTCCGGGTCGCCCGCCTGGAGGTCGACCACCCGGCGCCGGGCGCGGGTCTTGAACTCCTCGTCGGAGTCGAAGAGGGCGCGGCTCGCCTTGTAGAGCCGGTTGAGGCTCGACATGGCCTGCTCACCGGCCTCCACGCTGGCCTGCCCGGCCTCCACGGCGGCACTCTCGGCGGTGGCGGCCAGCTCGCCCGGGTGCTCGATCAGGTACTGGATGAGCATGCCGAACTGGGTGCCCCAGTCGCCGATGTGGTGGCGGCGGACCACCTGCTCGCCGGTGAACTCCAGCATCCGCACCACCGCGTCGCCGATCACGGCCGAGCGCAGGTGGCCGACGTGCATCTCCTTGGCGACGTTCGGCTGGGCGTAGTCGATCACCGTGGTGCCGGGCGCCTCGGCGAGCGGCACGCCGAGGCGGGCCGGGTCGGCGGCGCGGGCCGCGAGGTTCCGGGTGATGGCGGCGTCGGAGAGGGTGAGGTTGAGGAAGCCGGGCCCGGAGACCTCGATGTCCTGGATCACCTCGTCCGCCCCGATGGCGTCGACGACCTTGGTGGCCAGCTCGCGCGGGTTGCCCTTGAGCTTCTTGGCGAGGGCCAGGATGCCGTTGGCCTGGTAGTCGGCCCGGTCGCTACGTCGCAGCAGCGGGTCGGCGGCGCCGGCCTCCGGCAGGGCAGCCGCGAGGGCGTCCGCGAGACGCTGGTGGACGGAGGCGGTGAGCGAGGTGACCGAGGCCATGGGGTGGGGTGCCGTTCTCCTTGGGGTGCTGATGGTCGCGCCAAGTATCCCACCTGGCGCGAGCGCCGTGAAAAGCGGTTTTCGTGGTAGGGCGGCGAGCTGGGACAATGGTGGCGGGCCGCGACCGAAGTCCCGGGCGGCCACCGAAGGTGAATGAGAAAGAAGGACGTGCCGATCGTGGCTCAGAGCACAGAGACCGCCGACTGGGTCTCCCGTTACGCGGACGAGGTCATCGCCGAGGCGGAGCGACGAGCCGGTGCCAAAAAGGCCGACGGCACGGCGGACGGGGCACCCGGCACGGACGGCCTGACCGTCGTCGTCGCCTCCGGGCTCTCCCCTTCCGGCCCCATCCACCTGGGCAACCTCCGCGAGGTCATGACCCCGCACCTGGTCGCCGACGAGGTCCGCCGCCGCGGCCACACCGTGCGCCACCTCATCTCCTGGGACGACTACGACCGGTACCGCAAGGTTCCGGCCGGCGTCGCGGGCATCGACGAGAGCTGGGCCGAGCACATCGGCAAGCCGCTCACCGCCGTCCCCGCCCCGGCCGGCTCGGCCTACCCGAACTGGGCCGAGCACTTCAAGGCCGCCATGACCGAGGCGCTGGACGCGCTCGGCGTGGAGTACGACGGGATCAGCCAGACCACCCAGTACACCTCGGGCGCCTACCGCGAGCAGATCCTGCACGCCATGCGCCACCGCGGCGACATCGACGCGATCCTCGCCCAGTACCGCACCAAGAAGGCCCCCGGCAAGAAGTCGCAGAAGCCGGTGGACGAGGCCGAGCTGGAGGCCGCCGAGGGCTCCGGCGCCGCCGCCGAGGACGACGGCACGACGGCGGGCGGCGGCTACTACCCGTACAAGCCGTACTGCACCGTCTGCAACAAGGACCTCACCACCGTCACCTCGTACGACGACGAGACGACGGAGCTGGCCTACACCTGCGCCTGCGGCCACGCCGAGACGGTCAAGCTCTCCACCTTCGACCACGGCAAGCTGGTCTGGAAGGTCGACTGGCCGATGCGCTGGGCCTACGAGGGCGTGATCTTCGAGCCCTCCGGCGTCGACCACTCCTCGCCCGGCTCCTCCTTCCAGGTCGGCGGCCAGATCGTGGAGATCTTCGACGGCGTCCGGCCGATCGGCCCGATGTACGCCTTCGTCGGCATCTCCGGCATGGCGAAGATGTCCTCTTCCAAGGGCGGTGTGCCGACCCCGGCCGACGCCCTGAAGATCATGGAGCCCCAGCTCCTCCGCTGGCTCTACGCCCGCCGCCGCCCCAACCAGTCCTTCAAGATCGCCTTCGACCAGGAGATCCAGCGGCTCTACGACGAGTGGGACAAGCTGGAGGCCAAGGTCGCCGAGGGCGCCGCGCTGCCCGCCGACGCCGCCGCCCACAGCCGCGCCGCCGCCACCGCCGCCGGTGAACTGCCGCGCACCCCGCGCCCGCTGCCGTACCGCACGCTCGCCTCGGTCGCCGACATCACCGCCGGTGCCGAGGACCAGACCCTGCGCATCCTCAGCGAGCTGGACCCGGCCCACCCGATCACCGGCCTGGACGAGGTCCGCCCCCGGCTCGACCGCGCCGAGGCGTGGATCAACACCTACGTCGACGCCGAGGCCCGCACCGTCGTCCGCGCCGAGCCCGACACCGAGGCGCTGGCCGGCCTCGGCGACGAGGCGCGCGAGTCGCTGCGCCTCCTCCTCGACGGCCTCGACAGCCACTGGTCCCTCGACGGGCTGACCACCCTGGTCTACGGCGTGCCGAAGATCCAGGCCGGTTTCCCCGCCGACGCCAAGCCGACCCCCGAGCTGAAGGCGGCCCAGCGCAGCTTCTTCGCCCTGCTCTACCAGCTCCTCGTCGGCCGCGACACCGGCCCGCGCCTGCCCACCCTGCTGCTCGCCGTCGGCGAGGACCGGGTCCGCCGCCTGCTGGGCGCCTGACCGCTCCACGGCGTACGCACGGCGAAGGCCGCCTCCCCCTGTACCCGGGGAGGCGGCCTTCGCCGTGTGCGGGGCGAACCCGGCCGTCAGGCGCTGGTGAAGTCGGGTTCGGGCGCGGCCTGGGCCTGCTCCTGCTCGTAGCGGCGGCGGCACTCGTTCAGGTAAGGCCGCAGCTCCGCCTCGGGGAGCGGGCCGCCCGACTCGTTGGCCACCTGGTGGTGGTCGAGGAGGTACAGGCCGAACCGGCGGGCGTTCGGGTAGTTCCCGTCGATCTCCACGTACCGCCGGAAGGCCGCGAAGAAGGTCTCCTCGTCGATCGCGCCGCCGCCCGGGACCTGCGGGGCCTCGTCCTGCGGAGGCGCCGGCCGCGACTCCTGGGGCTCCTCGCCCTCACGCTGGGCCGGGATCGCCGGGGCCCCGCCGAGCGGACGGGTACGACCCGGGCCCGCCGGAACCTGCACGCCGTCCCTCCGCTCCTCCTCGGCGGCCTCCTGCTGGACCTCGGCCTTCCGCGCCGCCTGCGCCTCCTGGGCCTCGTGCGCGGCGAACCGCTGGTAGCGCTGGTACTCGGCGAAGGTCTGCGGGTCCGGCTCGTACTGCGGGTCGTACGTGCCCTCGTACTGCACGGGGCCCTGCTGCCCGGCGAACCACGGGCTGCCCTCCGGCGGGGGCGCCTGCCGCTCCTGCGGCGCCTCGGCGGCGGGGCGGTCCGCGGGCTGCTTCTCCAGGGAGGTGGCGGGCGCGGGGGCCGGGTCCGTCTCCGTGACCGGCCGGTCGGCGCGCTCCAGTTCCTGGCGGGCGGGTGCGGGGGCCGGCGGGAGCAGGGCCGGTTCGATGCCGGCGGCGGCGAGGCCGGCCGGGGCCGTCTCGGCGAGCGGGACGCCGTACCGGGCCAGGCGCAGCGGCATCAGCGACTCCACCGGGGCCTTGCGGCGCCAGGCGCGGCCGAAGCGGGAGCGCAGGCGGGCCTGGTAGACGAGACGTTCCTGCTCCAGCTTGATGACCTGCTCGTAGGAGCGCAGCTCCCACAGCTTCATCCGGCGCCACAGCAGGAAGGTCGGCAGCGGGGAGAGCAGCCAGCGGGTGATCCGCACGCCCTCCATGTGCTTGTCGGCGGTGATGTCCGCGATCCGGCCGATGGCGTGCCGGGCGGCCTCCACCGCGACGACGAAGAGCACCGGGATCACCGCGTGCATGCCGACCCCGAGCGGGTCGGGCCAGGCGGCGGCGCCGTTGAAGGCGATGGTGGCCGCGGTGAGCAGCCAGGCCGTCTGACGCAGCATCGGGAACGGGATGCGCATCCAGGTCAGCAGCAGATCGAGGGCGAGCAGCACGCAGATGCCCGCGTCGATGCCGATCGGGAAGAAGTACGAGAAGGTGCCGAACCCCTTCTGCAGGGCGAGTTCACGCACCGCCGTGTACGAACCGGCGAAACCGATGGCCGCGATGACCACCGCACCGGCCACGACCACCCCGATGAGTATGCGGTGAGTCCGTGTCAGCTCTGTCGCCGCCACTGGCGCTCCCTCTCCGTCGTCCTGCGGGTCCGTCGGGCCCTGCCGTTGCGTCCTGTTGCGCCCAACAGACTGGCACATGTGTGCGGACCCCCGTGCCGGGGCAGGGCGGGAGCCCGGCGCCGGAGGGGCGTCCGGGATACGCAGAACGGGGCGGGACGGGACGGATCGCGGCGGGTGGCCGACGCGCGGCCGTGGTTCACGTCCCGATTCCCGGTAAGACGTGGCAGTGCCGGGGTACGACAAGGGCCCCGTTCGCGTGCTGGCATGATGCTCGCCACCGGTGGCCCGCCGGCGAACGGACGCGCGGAGGAGAGACTGCCTTGACCACGACCGACAGGGACAGGGCGGCGCTGCGTGCCGAGGACACACCCGAGGAGCCACGCCGGAACGCGGGCCGGGACGTGGACCAGGGCGTGAGCGGGGACGTGCCGGGGGAGGCGCCGGGCAGGAGCGGGCGCCAGCCGTCGCCCTCCAGGCTGTCCGCCGCCGACATACTGACCCTGGGGAACGCGGTCTGCGGGTTCTCCTCGGTGTACTTCATCACCACCGCCGTGCTGGTCCCCTACCTGACCGGCGGTCCGGGCGACGGCACCCTCCGGCAGGGCGCGGCCACCGCCGTCATGCTGATCCTGCTGGCCTCCCTCTTCGACCTGTGCGACGGGCTGGTGGCGCGGAAGTTCCGCAGCTCCGGCATGGGCGCGGAGCTGGACAACCTCTCGGACCTGATCAGCTTCGGTCTCGCGCCGGCCTACTTCGTCGTGGTCTGGGGGCTCGTCGGCGAAGGCTCCCACCTGTGGCTGACCGTCGTCGGCGCGGTCGCCGTGCTGCTGGCCGGGGTGCTGCGGCTGGCCCGCTTCTCCGTCACCACCTCGCGGGACGGCATGTTCGAGGGCATGCCGATCCCCTTCGCGGCGCTCACCGTCGTCTCGGTCGTCCTGCTGGAACTGCCCTTCGCCCTCACCCTCGCCCTGGTGGTCGGCGTCGCCTGGCTCATGGTGAGCCGGGTCGAGTACCCGAAGCCGACGGGCCGGATGGCGGTCGCCACGGTCGTCTGGGCCGCCGTCAACATCGGCTGCCTCGTCGCCTGGGCCGCCGGCGCCCCCGGCGCCGAACGCCTGCTGGTGACCGGCTGCGCCCTCCAGCTCTCCCTCGCCGCCCTGCTCCCCCTGGTCGCCACCGGCCGCCGCCTCAAGGCCCGGCGCGACCGACGCGCGGCGTAAACGACCGACGCTCGGCGTAAACGCGGGGAGGTGCCCGGAACGCACCGGAGCCCGGCCACCGGAAGGTGGCCGGGCTCCGAGTGCGGAACGAGAGGGTGTCCGTCACGACTTGCCGGGGGCCGCGCCCTGGCCGGCGTTGTCGTCGTCGTCTTCCTTCGTGGACTTCTTGTCCGCGTCCTTCTCGGGCTCCTTGCCCGAGTCGGCGTCCGAGGAGCCCTTGGCGTCGGAGCTGTTGGCCTTGGTGACCGCCGCGACGGCCTCCTTGCCGGCCTTGGTGGCGTCCTCGACCAGGCCCTCGGTCTTCGGGGAGCTCTGGCCGGCGAGGCCGGCGCCGTTGTAGTCGACGGTCACCACGACGTTCTCGACGCGGGTCACGAGCGACTGCTGCTTGAAGGTGCCTTCCTTCTTCTTCAGCTCGTAGGAGACCACCGTCGCGGCGTCGCCCGTGCCGGAGACCGGCTCGGCGGCGACCTTCTTGGCGTCCTCGGTGGCCTTGGCGTCGGCGATCTGCTTGGCGTAGTACTTCTCGGCGCGCTTCGCGCCCGAGCCGAGCGCCTCGTCCGAGTCGAACCGCATCAGGGAGACGTGCAGCCAGCGGAACTGCGAGCCGTCGACGCCCTTGTTGTCGAGGCTGTTCCACGAGCAGGTGGCGCGCGAGGCGGTGTCGTCGGACTTGCCGGTCTTGCCCTTGAGGCTGTCCGCGTCGGGGACCAGGTCCTTCAGCGTCTTCTTGGAGAGGGTGGAGCACGCCTCCGGGAGCGTGGCGTACGCGGCCTTCTCCACGGCCGGTGCGGAGGCCGCGGACGAGGAGGCGGGCTTGTCCTGCTGCGCGTCCTTGCCGCCGGAGGAGTCGTCCGAGGAGCAGCCGGCGGCCACGAGCATCACCGGGACGGCGGCGCAGGCGAGTATGCGGGTCAGTCGCTGTGCTGGTCGGTGCATGGTTCCTTCGCTCAAGTCGTGCGGTCGGGCCGAACCGGACGGATCGGATGGTCCGAGGGGTCACCGTACGCCGAAGCGGCGGGGCGCCCCACCCGCTCCGGAGGTGCGCGCCGGGGCGCGCGGGGTCACACGTCGCTCAGCCGCTCGGCCAGCAGGACGGCCAACTCACGCGCCTTTTCCTGCATGGACGCACTGTCGGGGACCTCGGCGACCTGCTTCGGCTGGGCCTCGTACTCCACGGTGACGATCACGTTGGACGTGCGGAACACCACAGTCACGGTGCGCTGGCCGGAGCCGGAGGAGGAGGTGGTGAGCTGGTCGTCGATGAAGGCGTCGTCGGCCAGTTCCTGGAGGAGGCGGGGCTCCAGGCCCTCGGCCGGGGCGGACGAGTCCACCGTCTCGTCGGCGGGCTCCTCGCTCTTCCCGGTCCCCTTCCCCTTCTCCTCCTCGCCCTTGCCCGGCTTCTCCGAGGTCTCGGGGGAGGCGCCCTGGCCCGCCTCGTCGTCGGCGGGGGCGGTGGCGCGGGCCTCGTCGCGGTCGGCCTTGGCGGAGTCGTCGGCGCGGCGCTCCGGCTGCTCCTCACGGGGGTCGGAGGGCAGCGGCAGGTCCGCCTCCTTCATCCGGTCCCCGTAGACGGCCTGCGCGCGGGCGTCGTCGCTGACCGAGGCCGAGTACGAGACGACCCGCTCGAAGTCGATCCGCAGCAGGTGCCCGGCGTCCGCCGAGTCCACCTTCCAGCGGCAGCCGGTGCGCCGGTCCGAGTCGTAGGTGACCGAGGAGGTCCCCTCGTACGCCTTCTGCCGCTGCTCCTGGTCCAGTTCGGCCAGTCCCGGCAGCATCGCGTCGAGCGTGCCGGTCTCCACCGCGCGGCAGGGCTGCGGCAGCGTCTGGTACTTGCCGGGCTCGGCCTGGGCGGTGGTCGCCTGGCCGCCGGCCGGCTTGGCGTCGGGGGAGTCCTCGGCCGCCGGGTCGCCGGTGCAGCCCGCCGCGCCGAGGGCGACCAGCAGCATCAGTGTGCCGGTCACCCGTGCCCTGCGGGGATACGCCTTACGCGCCACGGTCGGGGCTCCTCTCGTACGGCTTCGTCACCCGGCGCCGCGCCGGAAATCCGGTTGCCGTGCTGCGGCGGCCGATGGACACAATGTGTATCGCACGCGCCGCCGGGGTCGCCGGTCGCCCGCCCTGTATGCGGGTGTTGCTCCCGTTATTTGGCCAGGTATTCGCGCGTGACGTCCAGCGGCCCCGCCCTCCCTGAGCAGCGTGCGGCCGACGTACCGGGGGAACGAGACAACCATGGCTTACCAGGAGATTCCGGGCGCGCGGGTACCCATCCGCATATGGGCCGACCCGGCGGGGGTCGAGGAGGCGGCGATGCGCCAGCTCCAGAACGTCGCCACCCTGCCGTGGATCAAGGGCCTCGCCGTCATGCCCGACGTGCACTACGGCAAGGGCGCCACCGTCGGCTCGGTGATCGCCATGCGCGACGCGGTCTGCCCGGCCGCCGTCGGCGTCGACATCGGCTGCGGCATGTCGGCGGTGCGCACCTCGCTCACCGCGGGCGACCTGCCCGGGGACCTCTCCCGGCTGCGCTCCAGGATCGAGGAGGCCATCCCGGTCGGGCGCGGGATGCACGAGCGGCCCGTCGACCCGACCCGTACCCACGGCTTCGGCACCAACCGCTGGGACGCCTTCTGGGACCGCTTCGACACCGTCGCCGACTCCGTCCACTTCCGGCGCGAGCGGGCCGCGCACCAGATGGGCACGCTCGGCTCCGGCAACCACTTCGTCGAGGTCTGCGTCGACACCGACGGCGACGTCTGGCTGATGCTGCACTCCGGCTCGCGCAACATCGGCAAGGAACTCGCCGACCACCACATCGGCGTCGCCCGCGACCTGCCGCACAACCAGGGCCTGGTCGACCGCGACCTCGCCGTCTTCGTCGCGGACACCCCGCAGATGGCGGCGTACCGCAACGACCTGTTCTGGGCGCAGGAGTACGCCAGGTACAACCGGACGCTGATGATGGACCTGCTCAAGCAGGTCGTCTCCCGCGAGTTCAAGAAGGCGCGAGTCGCCTTCGAGCCGGAGATCTCCTGCCACCACAACTACGTGAGTGAGGAGCGGTACGACGGGATGGACCTGCTCGTCACGCGGAAGGGAGCGATCCGGGCCGGCAGCGGGGACTACGGGATCATCCCCGGGTCGATGGGGACCGGGTCGTACATCGTGAAGGGGCTCGGGAACGAGGCCTCCTTCAACTCCGCCTCGCACGGGGCCGGGCGGCGGATGAGCCGGAACGCGGCCAAGCGGAGGTTCTCCCTGCGGGATCTGGCCGAGCAGACGCGGGGTGTGGAGTGCCGGAAGGACTCCGGGGTCGTGGATGAGATTCCGGGGGCCTACAAGCCCATCGAGCAGGTCATCGACCAGCAGCGGGATCTGGTCGAGGTGGTGGCTCAGCTCAAGCAGGTCGTCTGCGTCAAGGGGTGACGCCTGCGGCTGGGCCGGACTGGGCTGGGCTGGTCGTTCCGGCTGCGCCCGGCCGGCCTTGCGGTCAGAGATGGCCTCAAGCGCCGGCCGGGCTGAATTTGGCTGGGGTCCGGAGCGTCCGCGTGCGTACAAGATGGCCTCAAGCGCCGGCCGGGCTGTCGATTGCCGGCCGGGCTGTCCATTGCCTGCCGGGCTGTCCATTGCCAGCTGGGCTGTCCATTGCCTGAAGGGCTGATTCTGGTCGTCGGGATGAGTGGTGGCGTTTGCTCGGTACTCTCGGGGAGGTGCCCGGTCGTGTGTGTGCGGGGTGCTGGTCCGTAGTCGCGTGCCGGTTGTGTGGTGCGCCTTAGTACGACAGGTCTCGCGGTTCCCTTGGCTCTTTCCTCTGCTTCGCTGCTGTCCCCTGCCCGTGTTGCCCCTGTGCCCGTGGCGCCGCCCGGTGGCGGGGGGCTGCTGGGGCGGTTCCGGATGTCGCCGCGGCGGTTGTGGACCGAGGTGCTGGCGGGGCTGGTGGTGGCGCTGGCGCTGATTCCGGAGGTCATCAGTTTCTCGGTGATCGCGGGGGTCGAGCCGGCCGTGGGGCTGTTCGCCTCGTTCACCACGGCCGTGGTGATCTCCGTGGTCGGCGGGCGGCCCGCGATGATCTCGGCCGCCGCCGGGGCCGTCGCGCTGGTGATCGCGCCGCTCAACCGGGAGCACGGGCTCGGGTACCTGATCGCCGCCGTGATCCTCGGCGGGGTGATCCAGATCGTGCTGGGGGTGCTGGGCGTGGCCCGGCTGATGCGGTTCGTGCCGCGTGCGGTCATGGTCGGGTTCGTCAACGCGCTCGCCGTGCTGATCTTCCTGGCCCAGGTCCCGGAGATGGAGCACGTGCCCTGGGCGGTCTATCCGCTGATCGTGGGCGGGATCGCGCTGATGGTCGTCTTCCCCAGGGTGACCACCGTGGTGCCGGCGCCGCTCGTCTCCATCGTGGTGCTCACCCTGATCACCGTCGGCGCCGGCCTCGCCGTGCCGACCGTCGGCGACCGGGGCGCCCTGCCCACCTCACTGCCGACCCCGGGCCTGCCGGACGTCCCCTTCACCCTCGACACCCTGACGCTGATCGCCCCGTACGCCCTCGCGCTGGCGCTGGTGGGGCTGATGGAGTCGCTGCTGACCGCGCAGCTCGTCGACGATCTCACCGACAGCCCCTCCGACAAGCGGCGCGAGTCGGTCGGGCAGGGCATCGCCAACGTCGTCACCGGCTTCTTCGGCGGCCTCGGCGGCTGCGCCATGATCGGCCAGACCATGGTCAACGTGAAGACGGCCGGGGCCCGCACCCGCCTCTCCACCTTCCTCGCCGGGGTCTTCCTGCTGCTGCTCTGCCTCACCCTCGGCCCGGCCGTCTCGGCGATCCCGATGGCGGCGCTGGTCGCGGTGATGGTGATGGTCTCCTTCACCACCTTCGACTGGCGCTCGATCGCCCCGGCGACCCTGCGCCGGCTGCCGGTGGGCGAGAGCGCGGTCATGGCGGTCACCGTCGTCTTCGTCGTCGCCACCCACAACCTGGCCGTCGGCGTGATCGTCGGCTGCCTGGCCGCGCTCGGGGTCTTCGCCCGCCGGGTCGCGGGCCGCGCCGAGCTGGCCGTCACCCGGTCCCCGGACGGCTCCACCGTGCGGTACGCGGTCACCGGCGACCTCTTCTTCGCCTCCGCCAACGGCCTCGCCGACCGCTTCGACTACGCCGGGGACCCGGAGAAGGTCGTGGTGGACCTCGGCGCGGCCCGTCTCTGGGACGCCTCGGCGGTCGCCGTGCTGGACGCGATCGCGGCCAAGTACGCCCAGCGCGGCAAGGACGCCGAGGTGACCGGGCTGACCGGCGCGGGCGCCGAGCTGCACGCGCGGCTCAGCGAGCGTGCGTGACGGCGTAGATCATCACGAAGGCGACGATGTGGATGCCGAAGAAGAAGTAGCCCAGCGACCACCAGACGTACTTCTCGGTGCGGGTCTCCTCCGCCAGCCGGCGGCGCTCCTGCGGGGTGGCGACGGGACGTTCGGGCGGCCCGGGGGCCGGGTCGGGCCCGGGTGCTTCCGGGCCGGGGGCGGAGGCGGTCATGGGCGGATCACAGCTCCCGGTGGACCTTGGTGTTGGACGCCTGCGCGCGGGGCCGGAGCACCAGCAGGTCGACGTTGACGTGGCTGGGGCGGGTCACCGCCCAGGCGACGGTGTCGGCGACGTCCTCGGCGGTCAGCGGCTCGGCGACGCCCGCGTAGACCTTGGCGGCCTTCTCGGTGTCGCCCCGGAAGCGGGTCAGGGCGAACTCGTCGGTCTTCACCATGCCCGGGGCGATCTCGATGACCCGCACCGGCGTGCCGACGATCTCCAGCCGCAGCGTCTCGGCGAGGACGTGCTCGCCGTGCTTGGCCGCGACGTACCCGGCGCCGCCCTCGTAGGTGGCGAGCCCGGCCGTGGAGGAGATGACCACCACGGTGCCGTCGCCGCTCGCGGTGAGGGCGGGCAGCAGGGCCTGGGTGATGTTGAGGGTGCCGATGACGTTGGTCTCGTACATCTGGCGCCAGTCGTCCGGGGAGCTGGAGGCGACCGGGTCGGCGCCGAGCGCGCCGCCCGCGTTGTTCACCAGCACCGCGATCTTCTGGAAGGCGGTGGCGAACTCGTCGACGGCGGCCCGGTCGGTCACGTCCAGCGGGTACGCGGTGACGCTGTGCCCCGCCTCGGTCAGCTCGGCCGCGAGCGCCTCGATGCGGTCCTTGCGGCGGGCGGTGAGCACCACCCGGTATCCGGCCTCGGCCAGCTTGCGCGCGCCGGCGGCGCCGATGCCGCTGCTCGCACCGGTGACGACGGCGATCCGGTTGCCGGGGGTGGGCGCGGCGCTCATGACGGTGCTCCTCAGAGAAGGTCGGCGGGACGACTCCCGGGGCCGGACGACCCCCGGAACCATCCGCCAGCATAGGCACCGCGCCCGCCGGGTCCGCGCCCGAGGCGGCCTCAGCGCAGCAGCTTGCCGAAGTGGAAGGCGCGAATCGAGAACCGCTCGCGCAGGTAGAAGCGGTGGGCGTCGGTGCGCTGGGTGCCCGAGTCGAGGTCGAGCACGCGGCAGTCCAGCTCACGGGCCCGGTCCTCCAGGTACGCGACGAGTTCCCGGCCGGCGCCGGTGGAGCGGGCCGCCTCGGCGGTGACCAGGTCGTCGACGTAGAGCTTGCGGATGGCGCTGGTGTTGGCGATCACCCGCCACCCCGCGACCGCCACGCAGCGGCCCTCCACGTCGTAGAGGGCGGTGAAGCGGAGGCCCTGCGGGTGGCCGGTGGCGTAGACGTCCTCCAGGAGGCGGGGGGTGAGGTGGGGGCGGAGTTCGGTGAGGACGGGGAGGGCGTCGGCGGTGAGGCGGGGGTCGCCGGGGGCCAGGTCGATGATGTTCATGGCAGCACGGTAGGCGCTGCGCCCGGCCTGCCTGAGCGGTGGTTCCGGCCTGCGGCCCGGCTCCCGGCCGAAGCGGGGTCTAGCCGTCGGTGTCCAGGTCGATCCGCCAGTCGTTGCACGCGACCCACGTCCCCTTGGGGTACTCCACCCTCGCCTCCCCGGCCAGGGTGAACCCGGCTTTGCGGCAGACCCCGTTGGAGGCCGCGTGGGTGGGGGAGGGGAAGGCGTGCAGGGTGCGGGGGCCGCCTGCGGCCTGGGCGCGGGCGGCGACCAGCCGGGCGGCCGAGGTGGCTATGCCGTGGCCGTGGAGGGCGGGAAGGACGTGCCATCCGGACTCCCAGACCTGCCGCCCCTGCCACTCGCTGAGCCAGAAGCCGATGGCCCCGGCGGGCCGGTGCGCGGTCCCCGGGGGCGCGGCGGTGATCCGGAACATGCGGCCGCCCGCGTCGCCTCCCTCGTCGAGCGCCAGGTACCGGCGGTGACGTGCGGCGAGTGCCTCCGCACTCTCCGGTTCGCCGAGGTGCGCCGTCATCTCCTCGGAGTTCCCCGCGACCAGCAGGGGAAAGTCCTCCTCGGACCAGGGCACGAGCCCGACCTCCCACCGCCCGGAGCCCCCGCTCCCCGTACCGCCACCCGCAACCGCTTGCTCCATGCCGCCCCCGGTCCCGCCGTCCGCCCGCGCGGCCGTCGCGCTCCGCCGAACGTACCGGCCGCCACTGACAGCGCCTCCCGTGGCCGGGAGCGGAGCGCCCCTGCCCCCAGGTGAGGAAGGGGTGACCCTGGCACACTGGTACGAGGTCACTTTGGGTGGGAATGGGGTTTTTGGGCGCCCTTCGTACGCGTTCGCGCAGCCCCTTCGGCCCGGGAATAGCTCACCCCCGAGTTCCGTTGGGTGGGTATAGTTGAACAATCAACAACCTGCGGAAGGTGAGCCAGCCATGCAGTTCGGGATCTTCAGCGTCGGCGACGTCACGCCGGACCCCACCACCGGCCGGACCCCGACGGAGGCCGAGCGGATCAAGGCGATCCTGCGGATCGCGGAGAAGGCGGAAGAGGTCGGCCTCGACGTCTTCGCCACCGGCGAGCACCACAACCCGCCGTTCGTCCCCTCCTCGCCCACCACCATGCTCGGCTGGGTCGCCGCCCGCACCGAGAACCTCATCCTCTCCACCGCGACCACCCTCATCACCACCAACGACCCGGTGAAGATCGCCGAGGACTTCGCGATGCTCCAGCACGTCGCGGACGGCCGGGTGGACCTGATGCTCGGCCGCGGCAACACCGGCCCGGTCTACCCCTGGTTCGGCAAGGACATCCGCGAGGGCATCCCGCTGGCCATCGAGAACTACGCCCTGCTGCACAAGCTGTGGCGCGAGGACGTGGTCGACTGGGAGGGCAAGTTCCGCACGCCGCTCCAGTCCTTCACCGCCACCCCGCGCCCGCTCGACGGCGTCCCCCCGTTCGTCTGGCACGGCTCGATCCGCTCCCCGGAGATCGCCGAACAGGCTGCGTACTACGGCGACGGCTTCTTCCACAACAACATCTTCTGGCCCATGGAGCACACCAAGCGCATGGTCCGCCTCTACCGCAACCGGTACGCGCACTACGGCCACGGGACCCCCGAACAGGCCATCGTCGGCCTCGGCGGCCAGGTCTTCATGCGGAAGAACTCCCAGGAGGCGGTCCGCGAGTTCCGCCCGTACTTCGACAACGCGCCGGTCTACGGACACGGGCCGAGCCTGGAGGAGTTCACCAGCCAGACCCCGCTGACCGTCGGCTCGCCCCAGCAGGTGATCGAGCGGACCCTCAGCTTCCGTAAGGACGTCGGCGACTACCAGCGCCAGCTCTTCCTGATGGACCACGCCGGGCTCCCGCTCAAGACGGTCCTGGAGCAGCTCGACATCCTCGGCGAGGAGGTCGTCCCGGTCCTGCGCGAGGAGTTCGCCAAGGACCGCCCGGCCGGTGTCCCCGACGCCCCCACCCACGCCTCCCTGCGCGCCCGCGCCCGGGAGAGCGCCGATTCCGAGGCGGTGACGAAGTGACCGAGTTCCCCCTCCAGTCCGGCGAGCGCCCCGCCGCCGAGGCCCCCGACGACCTGGCCGACGACCCGCGCTTCAGCGCCGACGAGCCCGTCTCCCCCTCCGGCCCCCTGCGGGTCGTGGTGGTCTCGGCCGGGCTGAGCGTGCCCTCCTCGACCCGGCTGCTCGCCGACCGCCTCGGCGAGGCCGTCGCCCGCGACCTCGGGGCCGCCGAGGTCCCGGTCCGGGTCGACACGGTCGAACTCCGCGACCTGGCGAACGACATCGCGCAGAACTTCACCGCCGGCTTCCCCGGCCCGAAGCTCACCGCCGCCCTCGACCAGGTCACCGGCGCCGACGCGGTCATCGCCGTCACGCCGATCTTCACCGCCTCCTACAGCGGTCTGTTCAAGTCGTTCTTCGACGTGCTCGACCAGGAGGCGCTGACCGGCAAGCCGGTGCTGATCGCCGCCACCGGCGGCACCGCCCGCCACTCCCTCGCCCTCGAACACGCCCTGCGCCCGCTCTTCGCCTACCTGCGGGCCGTGGTCGTCCCCACCGCCGTCTACGCGGCCTCCGAGGACTGGGGCAACACCGACGGGCTCAACCGCCGCATCGACCGGGCCGCCGCCGAACTGGCCGCGCTGCTCGCCGGGACCGGCGGACGCCGCGCGGCCCCCGCCGCCGACCCGCTGGAGGAGGTCGTCCCCTTCGCCGAGCAACTGGCCGCCCTGCGCGTCCAGGAGTGACCGGGGTGAGGCCCGAACGCCGGTGACGGCGACGCGACACGGCGGTGCCCCGAGGTCCGGGGCACCGCCGTGTGCGGGGTCAGGTCACGTCAGACCGGGCGGGAGCCCGGGTTCTGTGGGTCCGGCCGGCCCTGCTGCCCGTCCGCCGGGCGGGGCTGCTGCTCGGGGAGCGGCTCGGTGGCGTAGTACACCGCCTGGCCGGGACGGTCCTGGCCGTCCACGCCCTGGCGGGACTCCTCCTTCATGGCTTTGGCCTCGCTCTTGAGGATGCGTGCCGCCTTGCCCGAGGAACGGGCCAGGTCCGGCAGCCGCTTCACGGCGAGAACGGCGACGATCACGAGCAGGATGACGGCGAGTTCGCTGATGCCGAGCATGGGTGTCCTGTCTGTTCCTCGGGCAGCCGCACCCGCTCGGGGCGACCGGTACTACAGCACTGTAAAAGGGCGGGCGCCCGTGCGACAGGGCCCCTTGCCAGGACCGGCCACCGGGCCCGCCCGGCGGTCAGCCCTCGTCGCCGCCGTCGTCCTCGTCGTCGCCCTCGAAGAAGTCCCCGACCTCGTCGACGACCTCGGCCGCGACCAGGCCGCCCGCGACCCCGACCGCCAGCCCCGCCGCACCGGCGGCGATCGCCGTCCCCATCCCGGGCCCGGACCGGTGGCCGTCGTGGTGCCCGTCGTGATGCCCGTGGTGCCCGCCCGCGTACGGGTCGTGGTGACCGTACGAGGCGTGCGTGCCGTAGGCCGCCCGGTGCTCCACCAGCTGGCGGACCCAGCCGTCGACCTCGGCGGCCCAGTCGCGCGAGGCCACGTCCTCGTGGGAGACGGTGAAGCGGGTCAGGGCGTCGTGGCCCGGGGTGAACATCCCGGCACGCTTGTCGGCCTCCAGGACGACCTCCAGGCCGCCGGGGTGGGCGAGGAAGGTCACCTCGATCTCGTTGACCGCGTGGGCGTACTGGGGCGCGGGGGACAGCTCGATCTCCTGGTAGAAGGGGAGCTGCTGGCCGGTGCCGCCGATCCGGCCGTACTCCAGGTCGGCCGAGCGGAAGCCGAAGCCCAGCTGGCCCAGCGCCTCCAGGATCGCCTCCTGGGCGGGGAGCGGGCCGACCGCCAGCGGGTCCAGGTCGCCCTTGTCCTTGGCGCCGGCCACCGCCAGCTCGGTCCGCACCCCGAGCACGATGCCGAGCGGCTGCCCGTACAGCTCGCTCACCGGGGTCTCCCACGGCAGCACCACCGAGAACGGCACCACCTGTTCCGTCTCGGCCGCCAGCCGGAAGCCGCCGCCGACCACGTACCGCTCGAAGGCGACCGTCCCGTGCTGCTCGCCCTCCTCGGTCTCGGCCTCGACCCGGGCGATCAGCTCCAGGGTGATCTCGGAGATGTCGAAGTCCGAGCCGCCGCCCTTGAGATGGACCCGCCCGGTCAGCGCGCCACCGGGCACGGCCGCGCTGCCGGAACCGGGCGCGGCGTCGAGGACGGTGTCGACGGTGGGCCCGCCCACACCGAGCGAGCCGAGGAGCCGTTTGAACACCATGTCGGGCGTTCTCCTTCACGATCTGCGTACAGTCCTGCCTGCGGAAACTGCTTCTACAGTCCCGTCGAAGCATAGAACTGCCCAGACCGCTGACGATGCATCATCATCCGGTCGGAGAAGCCGAATACGGCTGGAAAACGCCCCTCGTGGCCAGGGGGTGGTGGCTCGTGGCTAGGGCCACACCAGGCAGTAGGGCTGATGCCCCGCCTCATGGAGCCGGTGGGAGAAGTCCTGCCATTCGTGGAGGAGTTGGTAGACGTTGAAGGCGTCGCTCGGGCCGCCGCGGTCGGGGACGGTGGACCAGATGAAGGCCGCCGCGCCGACCGATTCCTCGCCGATGCCCCGCAGGGGGTCCACCACGGTCATCGGGAGCTTGACGACCGCGTAGTCCGGGTGGAGGACGACCAGTTCGAGGGGCGGGACGCGGTGCAGCGGTATGCCCTCGATGCCGGTCAGGACCATGGCCGAGACCGTCTCGGGCTTGATGCGGGTGAACATGCCGCCCATGCCCAGCTCGTCGCCGCCCAGTTCCTCGGGACGCATCGAGAGCGGCACCCGGGCCGCCGTGGCGCCGTTCGGCGCGCCGAAGTACTTGTAGGTCACCCCCACCCGGCCCCCACTCCTGATCTCGCTCTGCCCGGTCTCCCCCCGGTCGGTCCCCTCGCGCGCCGGCTCCACGCCACCGCGTGCCGGTGCCTGGTCCTGAGCCCGAGATGCGGCGTCGCGCCGGTGCTTTCCCCTCCGGGCACGCCGGGGTCCGAGGTCACCGGTCCCCTCGCCCAGTCCGCCACCGCGATGCATATCTCCACCCGAGTGCTTTTCCGCGCCGCACAGCCCGCCGCGCAACCCGATCATCGTGTCATTGGCCTCCCCCGCCGACGTGGAGCGAAACGTCCGCCGAACACCGGTCCGCAGGAACTTCGAAGGCTCTGACACCATGGCTTGTGTGACCTATCAGTACGAAGCCCCAGTTTCGCAGACGCTCTTCGACCGTGCGGCCTCCGTGACACCCGGCGGCGTGAACTCTCCCGTACGCGCTTTCGGCGCGGTGGGCGGTACGCCCCGGTTCATGGTGTCCGGCACGGGTCCGTACCTCACCGACGCCGACGGCCGGGAGTACGTCGACCTCGTCTGCTCGTGGGGGCCGATGATCCTCGGCCATGCCCACCCCGAGGTCGTCGCCGCCGTCCAGGAGGCCGTGGCCCGCGGCACCTCCTTCGGGACGCCCGGTGAGGGCGAGGTGGCGCTCGCCGAGGAGATCGTCGCCCGGATCGAGCCGGTCGAGCAGGTCCGCCTGGTCTCCTCCGGGACCGAGGCGACCATGTCCGCGATCCGGCTCGCCCGGGGCTTCACCGGCCGCGCCAAGGTGATCAAGTTCGCCGGGTGCTACCACGGCCACGTCGACGCGCTGCTCGCCGCGGCCGGCTCCGGGCTCGCCACCTTCGCGCTCCCGGACACTCCCGGCGTCACCGGCGCCCAGGCCGGCGACACCATCGTGCTGCCCTACAACGACCTCGACGCCGTCGCCGCCGCCTTCGCCGCCCACCCCGGCGAGATCGCGTGCGTCATCACCGAGGCCGCCCCGGGCAACATGGGCGTCGTCCCGCCCGGCGAGGGGTTCAACGCCGGACTCGCCCGGCTCTGCCGCGAGAACGGCGCGCTCTTCGTCTCCGACGAGGTCATGACCGGTTTCCGTACCTCGCGGGCCGGCTGGTACGGCGTCGAGGGCGTCCGGCCCGACCTGATGACCTTCGGCAAGGTCATGGGCGGCGGCTTCCCGGCGGCGGCCTTCGGCGGCCGCGCCGACGTGATGGCCTCGCTCGCCCCCGCCGGGCCCGTCTACCAGGCCGGCACCCTCTCCGGGAACCCGGTCGCCACCGCTGCCGGGCTCGCCCAGTTCCGCCTGCTCGACCAGGGCGCGTACGACACGATCGACGCGGTCTCCGCCGAGCTGCGCGGGCTGGTCTCGGCGGCGCTGGCCAAGGAGGGCGTTGCGCACCGGGTGCAGAACGCCTCCAATATGTTCTCGGTGTTCTTCACCGCCGACGAGGTCCGCGACTACGACGACGCGAAGCGGCAGGAAAGCTTCCGCTTCACCGCGTTCTTCCACTCGATGCTGGCCCAGGGGGTCTACCTGCCCCCGTCCTCCTTCGAGTCCTGGTTCGTCTCGACGGCGCACGACGACCGCGCCGTCGAGCGGATCGCCGCCGCCCTGCCGGCCGCGGCCCGCGCGGCGGCCGAGGCCACGGCATGAGCCAGGGCCGGAGAACCAGCCAACGAGCAGCGAAGCGGAAGGGAACGCGATGAGCGCCGACGAGATCACCGTCGTCCATCTGATGCGGCACGGCGAGGTGGAGAACCCTTCGGGGATCCTGTACGGGCGGCTGCCCGGGTACCACCTCTCCGAGCTGGGCCGGAAGATGGCCGACCGGGTGGCGGAGCATCTCGCGGGGCGGGACATCACCCATGTCGTCGCCTCCCCGCTGGAGCGGGCGCAGGAGACCGCGACGCCCGTCGCACAGGCGCACGGGGTGGAGCTGGGGTCGGACGCGCGGCTCATCGAGGCCGGGAACGTCTTCCAGGGGAAGACGTTCGGGGTCGGGGACGGGGCGCTGCGGAAGCCTGCCAACTGGCGGCATCTGACCAATCCGTTCCGGCCCTCGTGGGGGGAGCCGTACATCGACCAGGTCGTGCGGATGACCAAGGCGCTCGACGCGGCTGCCGCCGCGGCCCGGGGGCACGAGGCTGTGCTCGTCAGTCATCAGCTGCCGATCTGGACCGTGCGGAGCTATGTCGAGCGGCGGCGGCTCTGGCACGATCCGCGGCGGCGGCAGTGCTCGCTCGCCTCCCTGACCTCGTTCACCTACCGCGGTGACCGGATCGTCTCCGTCGGCTACTCCGAGCCGGCCCGGGACCTCGTACCCGAACATCTGCTTCCGCGCCGCTGAGGGTTTCTCTCTGTGGGGGTCAGGCCCGGTGGGCCTGGCCCCTTTTTTGTGGCCTCAAGCGCCGGCCGGGCTCGGTGGCCTCAAGCGCCGGCCGGGCTGGGATGGTGCCGGACTCGGGCCCCGGATCGGTGCCGCGAGGCGTCGGCACCGGTCACCGATGGCCTCAAACGCCGGCCCGGCTGAGTGGCCTCAGACGCCGGCCCGGCTTGGTGGCCTCAAGCGCCGGCCGGGCTACTTGGCCTCAAACGCCGGCCGGGCTGATTGACAGCCCGGCCGGCGTTTGAGGCCACCCCACCCAGCCCGGCCGGCACCTGAGGCCGAATAGCCCGGCCGGCGTCTGAGGCCAGAGCCCCGCCGGCGTCTGAGGCGTCACCGTTTGTGACCCCCTGGGGTGAGGCGTGAAGGTCTGGCAGACGGGTGGTCGAGTGGGGAACCTGTGTGTGGGTCTCGGCCTCTAACCCCTTGTCGGCGTTGTATGGGGGCAGCGCGGAAAGGGGATATCATGCGACAAATCACCCGTCGGGACCTGCTGGCGCTGGGTGCGGGAGCGACCGCCGCTCCCCTGCTGGCCGCCTGCGGGGTGGGGAACGCCGGCAGCGGTGGCCCGGGATCGGGGGAAGATCCGGGCGACGGTGAGCAGGGCGGAGGAAAGCCCGACAAGCCCGAGGCGGAACTGATCGGTGACGGCTCGACCTCGTACACCGGGAAGCAGCCGCACCAGCCCGAGGCGCCGAAGCCGCTGGAGCCCGGGGAGAAGCCGCCGCAGTTCGTGGTCTTCTCCTGGGACGGGGCGGGGGAGGTGGGGAACGGCCTCTTCACCCGGTTCCTGGACCTGGCCGAGCAGCACGACGCCCACATGACCTTCTTCCTCTCGGGGCTCTACCTCCTCCCGGAGTCGAAGAAGCGGCTGTACAGCCCGCCGAACAACCCGGTCGGCGCCTCCGACATCGGGTACCTGACCGACGCGCACATCAAGGACACCCTCGCGGGGGTCCGGCGCGCCTGGCTCGACGGCCACGAGATCGGCACCCACTTCAACGGCCACTTCTGCGGCGGCTCCGGTTCGGTGGCCAACTGGACCCCGGCCCAGTGGGGCGCGGAGATCGAGCAGGCCAAGGCGTACGTCCAGCAGTGGCGCACCCACACCGGGTGGGAGGACGAGGACCCGCTGCCGTTCGACTACGACAAGGAACTGGTCGGCGGCCGCACGCCCTGCCTGCTCGGCCAGAACAACCTGCTGCCGAAGGCCCGCGAACTGGGCTGGCGGTACGACGCCTCCTCGCCCGGCGGCCGGCAGACCTGGCCGGTCAAGCGCGAGGGGCTGTGGGACCTGCCCCTGCAGGCCGTGCCCTTCCCGGGGCGCTCCTTCGAGACGCTCTCGATGGACTACAACTTCATGTACAACCAGTCCCAGAACTCCACCAAGGGCCCGCCCGGCAACTACCCGGCCTGGCGCGAGCAGGCGACCGGCGCGTACCTGGCCGGGTTCCGCCGGGCGTACGAGTCGAACCGCGCGCCCCTGTTCATCGGCAACCACTTCGAGGAGTGGAACGGCGGCATCTACATGGACGCCGTCGAGGAGTCGCTGAAGCAGATGGCGGGGGAGAAGGACGTCCGGCTTGTCTCCTTCCGGCAACTCGTCGACTGGCTCGACGTGCAGAAGCCCGAGGTGCTCGGCAAGCTCCGCGCCCTGGGCGTCGGCGAGACCCCGCCCGGCGGCTGGAAGGCGTACCTGAAGGCCGACGGGACGGGGAGTGCGGACGGCACGGACGGCGGCGCCGACGGTACGGGTGACACAGGTGGCGTGGGGCGCAAGGGGCCCGGTACCTGACGTAGAAGGAACGATTCCGCAGCGGGGCCGTCCGGGTCCGTCCGACGCCGTGGCCCGGCCGTCCCCAGCTGCGCGATCTCCTCGCGGCCACCCCGTAGAGGGGGGTGCCCAAGATCCCCGGAACCGGCATGGGAAACTTTTCACATGAGTGCCGCCAGCCGTGCCCCCCGCTCTCGCCGTGTCCTCACCCGGCGCCTCTCGCTGACCGCGTCGGCCGCCGTCGCCGCCCTGCTGCTGACGGCCTGCGGTGAAGGGAACGGCGGGACCACGCAGAGCGGCTCCGGCGCCAACTACGTCGCGGGCAAGGACGGCATCGCCACGGTCGACAAGGGGGAGCGCAAGGACGCCCCCGCCATCGGCGGCGAGACCCTCGACGGCGCCACCTTCGACCTCGCCGACCACAAGGGCAAGGTCGTCGTCGTCAACGTCTGGGGCTCCTGGTGCGCCCCCTGCCGCGCCGAGGCCCCCAACCTGGTCAAGGTCGCCAAGGACACCGCCGACCAGGGCGTCCAGTTCGTCGGCATCAACACCCGCGACTCCAACAAGGGCCCGGCCCTCGCCTTCGAGAAGGACTACGAGGTCGGGTACCCGAGCCTGTACGACCCGCAGGGCAAGCAGATCCTGCGCTTCCCGCGCGGCAGCCTCTCGCCGCAGGCCATCCCCTCCACGGTCGTCATCGACCGGGACGGGAAGATCGCGGCCCGCACCCTCCAGGCGGTGAGCGAGAAGCAGCTGCGGGCGATGATCGACCCGGTCCTCGCGGAGAAGTGACCCCCGTGTCCACGCCCGTGACCGAGGCCGCCGCCTTCCTCGCGGCCACGCCCAACGAGACCGTGCAGGGCGGCGCCCTCCTGCTGGCCCTGCCGATCGCGCTGCTCGCCGGGCTCGTCTCGTTCTTCTCGCCGTGCGTGCTGCCGCTCGTCCCCGGCTACCTCTCCTACGTCACCGGCATCAGCGGTACCGACCTCGGCGAGGCCCGCCGGGGCCGGATGGCGCTCGGTGCCTCGCTCTTCGTCCTCGGCTTCACCGTGGTCTTCGTCTCCGGCGGCGCCCTCTTCGGCGGCATCGGGATGACCCTCCAGGAGCACCGCGAGATCATCTCCCGCGTGCTGGGCGGCCTGACGATCCTGCTCGGCCTCTTCTTCATGGGCGGCATGTCCTGGCTGACCCGCCGGGAGTTCCGCTTCCACGTCAGGCCCGGACGGGGCCTGTGGGGCGCGCCGATGCTCGGGGTCCTCTTCGGCATCGGCTGGACGCCGTGCATGGGCCCGACCCTGGCCGCCGTCACCAACCTCGCCCTCGTCGACGGCACCGCCGGGCGCGGCGCGCTGCTGATGGTGGTCTACTGCCTGGGCCTGGGCGTCCCCTTCATACTGGCGGCCGTGGCCTTCCGGAAGGCGCTCGGCGCCTTCGGCTGGGTCAAGAAGCACTATGCCTGGGTGATGCGGATCGGCGGCCTCATGCTGATCGCCACCGGCCTGCTCCTGGTCACCGGCGCCTGGGACCACCTGGTCCAGGAGATGCAGGTGTGGACCAGCGGCTTCGAGGTGGGGATCTGACCGTGCCCGACCGACCCGTACCCCCGCCCGCCGAAGACCCCGAAGAGAAGCGCGAAGGCACCCTGGTGACGAACAGCCCCGATCCGGCGAAGGCGGACACCGCCGTCGCGGACGACCGCGAGCTGAGCGAGGCCGGCTCCCAGCTCTCCACGACCCCCCTGGAGGCGCCGGAGGAGGGGCAGTCCGTCCCGGGCTCCTTCGGCGGTGTCCGCAAGCCGGGCCTGGGCGGCGCGCTCGCCTGGACCTGGCGCGAGTGCGCCGGCTGGGCCCGCTGGTTCTGGCGGCAGCTCACCTCGATGCGGGTCGCGCTGATCCTGCTCTTCCTGCTCTCCTTCGGCGCGATCCCCGGCTCGCTCATCCCGCAGACCGGCATCGACGAGATGAAGGTCGAGGAGTTCCGCGAGGCCCACGAGACGCTCTCGCCGATCTACGACAAGCTCGGCCTCTTCAACGTCTACAGCTCGGTGTGGTTCTCCGCGATCTACATCCTGCTCTTCGTCTCCCTCATCGGCTGCATCGTCCCGCGCACCTGGCAGTTCGTCGGCCAGCTCCGCGGCCGCCCGCCGCGCGCCCCGCGCCGCCTGGACCGGCTCCCGGCGTACGCGACCTGGCGCACCGAGGCCGATCCCGAAGAGGTGCGTCAGGCCGCGCTCGGGCTGCTGAAGAAGCGCCGCTTCCGGGCCGACCGGGCCGGCGACGCCGTCTCCGCCGAGAAGGGCTTCCTCCGCGAGGCGGGGAACCTGATCTTCCATGTGTCGCTGATCATCATCCTGGTGGCCTTCGGCATCGGCCAGCTCTACAAGTACGAGGGCGGCAAGCTCATCGTGCAGGGCGACGGCTTCTCCAACACGCTGACGCAGTTCGACGACTTCAAGCCCGGCAGCCTCTTCGACACCGAGGACCTGCCGCCGTTCAGCTTCACCCTGGACAAGTTCAGCGGCACCTACGAGCCGTCCGGGCCACAGCGCGGCACCCCGCGCACCTTCGAGGCGGACGTCACCTACACCGAGTCGCCGGACGCCGCGCCGAAGAAGCGGACCATCGAGGTCAACCGGCCGCTGGAGATCGACGGCTCCAAGGTCTACCTGATCAGCCACGGCTACGCCCCGGTCGTCACCGTCCGGGACGGGCGCGGCGAGGTCGCCTTCAAGGGCCCCGTCCCGCTGCTGCCGATCGACTCCAACTTCACCTCCACCGGGGCCATCAAGGTCCTGGACGGCTACCGCGACAAGGACGGCGAGAAGACCCAGCTGGGCTTCAACGCGTTCTTCGTGCCGACCTTCGCCGGTGAGGGCAAGGGCGAGATGTTCTCGCAGTTCCCCGCGCTGGACTTCCCCGTGCTCGCGCTCTCCGCGTACCACGGCAGCCTCGGGGTGGACTCCGGGCTGCCGCAGAACGTCTACCAGCTCGACACCAGCAAGATGACCGAGTTCAAGGACGAGAACGGGGAGCTGCTCAAGCAGCGCATGCTGCCCGGCGAGACCATGGAGCTGCCCGACGGCATGGGCTCGGTCACCTTCGAGAAGGAGATCGAGGAGTGGGCCAGCTTCCAGGTGTCGCACCAGCCCGGCAGCGGACTGGCGCTCACCGGAGCCGTCGCGGCCATCGCGGGCCTGGCCGGCTCCCTGTTCATCCAGCGGCGCCGGGTGTGGGTCCGGGCCGTGCGGGGTGACGACGGCGTGACCGTCGTCGAGATGGCCGGACTCGGCCGCAGTGAATCCGCGAAGCTTCCCGAGGAACTGGCCGAGCTGGCCGGGGACCTCCACGACCGGGCGCCCACCGCCGCCGAACCCGACGCCGTACCTTCCGAAGGGGCAGAGAAGTGAATCTCGCCGCCGCCGCCAACGAGAACCTGGCCCAGTACAGCAACTGGCTGGTCTACTCCTCGATGGCCGTCTACACCCTGGCCTTCTTCGCCCACATCGCCGAGTGGGTGCTCGGCGGGCGCAGCAAGGTCGGCCGCACCGCCGCCGCGCTCAGCGGCGGGCAGGGCGAGAAGGCCGCCGCGCCCGCCGTGACCGTCCGCCAGAAGGACGGCGGGACCGCCGTCCTGGACCGGCCCAAGGTCGTCACCCGCTCGGCCGCCGGCACCCGCGACGTCCCCGACGGGCCCGGCGCCGCCGGCCACGACGCGCAGGGCGACGTCTACGGCCGGATCGCGATCTCGCTGACGGTCCTCGCCTTCGTCCTGGAGGCGGCCGGCGTCGTCGCCCGCGCCCTGTCGGTGCAGCGCGCGCCCTGGGGCAACATGTACGAGTTCTCGATCACCTTCACCACGGTGGCCGTCGGCACGTACCTGGGCTTCCTCTTCGCCAAGAAGAAGGTCCGCTGGGTCGGCCTGCCCCTGGTCACCACGGTCCTGCTCGACCTGGGCCTGGCCACCACGGTCCTCTACACCGACAGCGACCAGCTGGCCCCCGCCCTCGACTCGTACTGGCTGTGGATCCACGTCTCCACCGCCATCTTCTGCGGCGCCGTCTTCTACCTCGGCGCCGTCGGCACCCTCGGCTACCTGCTGAAGGACTTCTACGAGGCCAAGGTCGCCCGGGGCGAGAAGACCAGCGCGCTGCGCTCCTCGATCATGGAGCGGCTGCCCGCCGCCTCGACCCTGGACAAGTTCGCCTACCGGGTCAACGCCGCCGTCTTCCCGCTGTGGACCTTCACCATCATCGCGGGCGCCATCTGGGCCGGCGACGCCTGGGGCCGGTACTGGGGGTGGGACCCCAAGGAGGTCTGGTCCTTCATCACCTGGGTCGCCTACGCCTGCTACCTGCACGCCCGCGCCACCGCCGGCTGGAAGGGCCGCAAGGCCGCCGCCCTGGCGCTGATCGCCTTCGGCTGCTGGCTGTTCAACTACTACGGCGTCAACATCTTCGTCACCGGCAAGCACTCCTACGCCGGAGTCTGACCGGACACCGGACACCGGACACCGGACACCGGACACGCCCGGGAGGGGCCGGCCCGCACACGGGGCCGGTCCCTCCTGCGTGTCCCGCCGCGTGTCACAGGGAGCGGCCCGGCACGTCGCGGCCGATCCTTGAGGCTATGACCGACAGCACCGTCCGCCCCGGCGCGGGCCACGCCTGGGGGCACTACCAGACGCTCCGCTTCCTGCTGCCCCTGCCGCACCCCGTGGACCGCGTCTGGCAGGCGGTCGCCACGCCGGAGGGACTGCCGGGCTGGCTGGCCGCCGCCGAGGTGCTGGAGCCGCGGCTCGGCGGGGCCGTCACCCTGCGCTGCCTGAGCGGCGGCGGGCTCCCCGAGGAGGCCGCCGTGGTCACCGGCCGTGTCACCGCCTGGGACGTCTGGCGGGTCGCCGAGTACACCGTCGCGCCGTACCACGGCCGGGTCCGCTTCCACCTGGAGCCCACCGGGCCCGACGCCACCGCCCTGCGCTTCACCAACGAGTTCAAGGGCGGCGCGGCGATGCGCCTGGACGCCCTCGCCGGCTGGCACCAGCACTTCGAGTACCTGCGCGAGGCCCTCGACGGCCGCGCCCCCGACTGGTCCACCTGGACCCTGGACCGCTGGCGCCAGCTGCGCGACGCCTACGCCGCGGGCTGAGCCCCGTACACCAGGCCCCTACTTCTCCTCGTCGGGGTCCTTGGGACGCGGCTCGTCCTTGGACTCGCGGCGCTTCAGCTCCTCCTCGCGGCGGCGCAGGTCCTCCTCCCAGCTCTCCCGGAAGGCGGTGTCGTCGGAGGCGTCCGGGCCCTTCCCGTCGTCCTTCAGCGACTTGAGGAAGTCCGGGTTGTCGTCCGGCGCGACCCAGCCGCCGCCCGAGCGGCGTCCGGCCAGCGGGCCGGGGCCCGCCGTGGCGCGGTCCTTGCCGACGATCAGCCAGGAGATGGAGCCCACCAGGGGGAAGAGCAGCACGAGGATGGCCCAGAGGGGCTTCGGGATGTGCTTGATGTCCTTCTCGTCGGTGGTGATGCAGTCGATGAACGCGTAGATGCTCAGTGCCAGAGGCACAAGGATCATCAGCACCCGGAGCATGAGGCGTCCCCCTGTGTGTGGCGGTAGGAGACCCGATCAGGGCCCCATTACCGGCCAAGGTTAGCCGGTGCCGGATACTGGACGGCATGGCTTACGACGATCTTCGCTCGCTCCTCCGCGCCCTGGAGCGCGATGGCGACCTCAAGCGCATCAAGGCCGAAGTCGATCCGTACCTGGAGATCGGGGAGATCGTCGACCGCGTCAACAAGGCCGGCGGCCCGGCGCTGCTCTTCGAGAACGTCAAGGGCTCGGACATGCCGCTGGCGATGAACGTCTTCGGCACCGACCGGCGGCTGCTCAAGTCGCTCGGGCTGAAGTCCTTCGACCAGATCACCGAGAAGATCGGCTCGCTGCTCAAGCCGGAGCTGCCGCAGGGCTTCATGGGGATGCGGGACGCCCTCGGCAAGCTCGGCTCGGTCGCGCACATCCCGCCGAAGAAGGTGAAGGACGCGCCCGTCCAGGAGGTCGTGCTCCAGGGCGACCAGGTCGACCTGGACCGGCTCCCGGCCCTCTTCACCTGGCCCGAGGACGGCGGCTCCTTCTTCAACCTGGGCCTGACCCACACCAAGAGCCCCGTCAACGGCATGCGCAACCTCGGGCTCTACCGCCTCCAGCGCCACGACAAGCGCACCATCGGCATGCACTGGCAGATCCACAAGAACAGCCACAACCACTACCAGCTGGCCGCCCAGCGCGGGGAGCGGCTGCCGGTCGCCATCGCCTTCGGCTGCCCGCCCGCCGTCACCTACGCCTCCACCGCGCCGCTCCCCGGGGACATGGACGAGTACCTGTTCGCCGGGTTCCTCCAGGGCAAGCGGGTCGAGATGGTCGACTGCAAGACGGTCCCGCTCCAGGTCCCGGCCCAGGCCGAGGTGGTCCTGGAGGGCTGGCTGGAGCCGGGCGAGATGCTGCCCGAGGGCCCGTTCGGCGACCACACCGGCTTCTACACGCCGCAGGAACCGTTCCCCGCGCTGACCATCGACTGCGTGACGATGCGGCGCCGCCCGCTGCTCCAGTCGATCGTGGTCGGCCGTCCACCGACCGAGGACGGGCCGCTGGGCCGCGCCACCGAGCGGTTCTTCCTGCCGCTGCTCAAGATCATCATCCCGGACATCGTCGACTACCACCTGCCCGAGGCCGGCGGCTTCCACAACTGCGCGATCGTCTCGATCGACAAGAAGTACCCGAAGCACGCGCAGAAGGTCATGCACGCCATCTGGGGCGCGCACATGATGTCGCTGACCAAGCTGATCATCGTGGTCGACGCCGACTGCGACGTCCACGACCTGCACGAGGTCGCCTGGCGGGCGCTGGGCAACACCGACTACGCCCGGGACCTCACCGTCGTGGAGGGCCCGGTCGACCACCTCGACCACTCCTCGTACCAGCAGTTCTGGGGCGGCAAGGCCGGGATCGACGCGACCAAGAAGCTGCCCGAGGAGGGGTACACCCGCGACGGCGGCTGGCCCGAGATGGTCGTCTCCGACCCGGACACCGCCGCCCTCGTCGACCAGCGGTGGAAGGAGTACGGACTGTGAGCGCCTCCGCCGCCTCCGAGGCCGTGGGGCCCGAACCGGTGCGGTCGGGGAAGGTCAAGAGCTTCCTCAGGCTGGTGATGATCGAGCACTCGGTCTTCGCGCTGCCCTTCGCCTACATCGCCGCCTTCACCGCGGGCTTCCTGATGGACGGCCGGGTCCACTGGCTCGACCTGCTGCTCGTCACGATCGCCATGGTGGGCCTGCGCACCTTCGCGATGGCCGCCAACCGGATCATCGACCGCGAGATCGACGCCCGGAACCCGCGCACCGCCACCCGCGAACTGGTCACCGGCGCCGTCTCGGTCCGCTCTGCCTGGACCGGCGCGCTGGTCGCCCTCGCCGTCTTCCTGGCCGCGGCCGCCGCGCTCAACCCGCTCTGCCTGGCGCTGGCCCCCGTCGCCGTGGTGCCGATGGTGGTCTATCCGTACGGCAAGCGGTTCACCCACTACCCGCACGCCATCCTCGGCCTCGCCCAGGCGATGGGCCCGGTCGGCGCCTGGCTCGCCATCACCGGGGCCTGGTCGTGGGAGGCCGTGGTGCTGGGGCTCGCGGTGGGCGTCTGGATCGGCGGCTTCGACCTGATCTTCGCCTGCCAGGACGTGGCGGCCGACCGCGCCCACGGCGTCAGGTCGGTCCCGGCCCGCTTCGGCATCCCGGCCGCCCTGTGGGGCGCCCGCGTCAGCCACGCCGTGGTGACCGGCCTCTTCGTCTGGTACGGCCTGCTCACCGACGCCGGGGTGCTCTTCTGGACCGGCCTCGTCGTGGTCGCCGCGGCCTTCGTCTACGAGCACTCCATCGTGCGGCCGCACGACCTGTCCCGGCTCAACCGGGCCTTCTTCACCACCAACGGCTTCATCGGCATCAGCCTCTTCGTCTTCGCCTTCGCCGACCTGCTGGTCCGCGGGCTGAGCCTCGGCTGAGCCCGGCCGCCGTCACCCGTACACGAGAGGAAGGGCGTCCATGACCGCCGACCGGCGCCGCCCCTGGATCGTCGGCGTCTCGGGCGCCTCCGGCACCCCGTTCGCCGCGGCGGTGCTGCGCGGCCTGCTGGCGGCCGGCGAGGACGTCGACCTGGTCGTCAGCCGGGCCGCCCGGCTGACCCTGCTGGACGAGACCGGCATCTCCTTCCGCGACGCCCACTGGCGCGAGGACCTGGCGGCCTGGCTGGCCCGGGGCGCCGACGGCAAGCCCCACACCTTCGAGGTGGCCGACGCGCTGGCGGGGGAGCGGGTGCGGTACTGGCCCGCCGGGGACCTGGCGGCCGGGCCCTCCTCCGGCTCGTACCCGGCGCGCGGGATGCTGGTGGTGCCCGCCTCGACGGCGAGCGTGGCCGGGATCGCGCTGGGGCTCTCCAAGGACCTGCTCCAGCGGACGGCGAGCGTCACCCTCAAGGAGCGCAGGCCGCTGGTGGTGACGGTGCGGGAGACCCCGCTGAACCGGGCCACGCTCCAGCAGCTGGTGGCGCTGGACGAGGCCGGCGCGATCGTCCTGCCCGCCTCCCCGGCCTTCTACGCGGGCGCCACCCACATCCAGGACCTGGTCGACTTCGTCGCCGGGCGGGTGCTGGATGCGGCCGGGGTCGGGCACGGGCTGTACCGGCGCTGGCGCGGGGAGCTGGGCGGGGGGCGTCCGGCGTGAGACCGGCCCGCCCACGACGACCGGCGCGGACCCTGTCGGGTGCCGCGCCGGGACGGTGCGTGGACGGGCCCGTGGCCCGTCCTGTTCAGCGCTGTTCTTCGGTGTCAGCGCTTGGTTCGCGCTCGGTCAGCGCTTCTTCGTGGTGCGCCGCGGGCCCCGGGTCCGGTCGACCTTGTGGGCGGCTGCGGGCTGGTCGGAACGCGAACGGTTGGCCAGCTCCTGGAGGGAGCGCATGTGCGCGTAGGCCATCTCGATCGTGTACACGGTGTGGTCACTCCTGATGATCGTCTTTGATCGTTCCCCTGGCTGAGCGGTCGGGTGGCAGTCGTTGGCGAATCGCTCCGATCAGGAAAGATTCTCAGGACCTTGACCCCGCTCGCCTTTGATTCTATACATAGTTCCGCGAGAACGCTAAACAATGGAAGGCTTCTGGTATGGACGCGGTGGACAGGCAGCTCATTCAGGCGCTCCGGGAGAACGGCCGGGCCTCCTACGCCGAGCTGGGCCGGCTCGTCGGGCTCTCCGGGCCGAGCGTCACGGACCGCATCAACCGGCTGGAGGCCGCCGGGGTCATCACCGGCTACCGCGCCACCGTCGCCTCGGAGGCGCTCGGCCTCGGCGTCACCGCGCTCATCGGCATCTCCCTCTCGGACGCCGCCGACCACGAGGACGTGGCCCAGCGCCTGCGCGACCTGCACGAGATCGAGGACTGCTGGTTCATCGCGGGCGACGACTCGTACATGCTCAAGGTCCGCGTCGGCAACGTCGACGGCCTGGAGCGCACCATCCGCCGCCTCTCCGGCACCCGGGGCGTCTCCCGCACCCGCACCACCGTCGTCCTCTCCACCAAGTGGGAGAACCGGGTGGGGGAGCTGCCTGAGGAGGAGTGAGGGGACACTTCGCAGGGCCCCGGCGGGCGGCTTCGGTGCGTCGGGGCCCTAGGCGTAGGCTCGACCCGGTTCCTCCGGCGACGGGAGGGGCCGCGACGCAGGCGAGAGGAAGGCAGCCGGATGGACGCGGGGCTCAAGCGTGAGCTGGAGGAGAAGGTCCGGGCCGGTGAGCGGCTGACCCGCGAGGACGGCATCGCCCTCTACGGCTGCGACGACCTGGCGTGGCTCGGCGGCCTCGCCCACGAGGTGCGGACGCGCAAGAACGGCGACGTCGTCCACTTCAACGTCAACCGCCACCTCAATATGACCAATGTGTGCACCGCCTCGTGCGCCTACTGCTCGTTCCAGCGCAAGCCGGGCGAGAAGGACGCGTACACGATGCGGATCGAGGAGGCGGTGAAGCTCGCCAAGGCGATGGAGGGCGAGAACCTCACCGAGCTGCACATCGTCAACGGCCTGCACCCCTCGCTGCCGTGGCGGTACTACCCGCGCTCGCTCTCCGCCCTCAAGGAGGCGCTGCCGCAGGTCTCCCTGAAGGCGTTCACCGCCACCGAGATCCACCACTTCGAGACCATCTCGGGCATGCCCGCCTCCGAGATCCTCGACGAGCTGATCGAGGCCGGCCTGGAGTCGCTGACCGGCGGTGGCGCGGAGATCTTCGACTGGGAGGTCCGTCAGCACATCGTCGACCACGCCACCCACTGGGAGGACTGGTCGCGCATCCACCGCCTCGCCCACGAGAAGGGGCTGAAGACCCCGGCGACGATGCTCTACGGCCACATCGAGGAGCCCCGCCACCGCGTCGACCACGTCCTGCGGCTGCGTGAGCTGCAGGACGAGACCGGCGGCTTCCAGGTCTTCATCCCGCTGCGCTACCAGCACGACTTCGTGGACATGAAGGACGGCAAGGTCCGCAACAAGCTCCAGGCCCGCACCACCATGGCCACCGGCGCCGAGGCGCTGAAGACCTTCGCCGTCTCCCGGCTGCTCTTCGACAACGTCCCGCACGTCAAGGTCTTCTGGGTGATGCACGGCGTGCAGACCGCCCAGCTCGCCCTCCAGCACGGCGCCGACGACATGGACGGCTCGGTGGTCGAGTACAAGATCACCCACGACGCCGACAACTACGGCACGCCGAACAAGCTGACCCGCGACGACCTCCTCGACCTGATCCGCGACGCAGGGTTCCGGCCCGTCGAGCGGAACACCCGGTACGAGATCATCCGTGAGTACGACGGCCCCGACGCGGGGCGCCGCGACGAGCCGCAGCCGATGCGGGTCTGAGTCCGCCCCGCCGGCTCCCGCTCCTCCGAGAGGCCCCGTCCGCAGTGCGGACGGGGCCTCTCCGCTTGCCTGGTAATGGCTAGCATCGCCCCATGACCCTTACGTTCACGGTGGACCCGCCGCAGACCCCGGAGCTGCGCGACCAGATCATCGGCCTGTGGACCGACGTCTCCAACGCCGGTGGCGCCGTCGGCTTCGTCCCGCCCGTCACCACCGAGGACGTCCGGCCCGACTACCTCAAACACCTCGTCGCCCTGGAGTCACGCCAGATGCACCTGGTCGCCGGCCGGGACGAGGACGGCCGGGTCGCCGCCACCGCCTTCCTCGGCCGCAACACCCACCGGCTCCAGCGCCACTGGGTCTGGGCGTACACGGTCATGGTCCACCCCCGCCTCCAGGGCCAGGGGTGCGGACGTGAGCTGATGGACGCCGTCGAGCGGGCCGGGCGCTCCTTCGACGGCATCGAGGCGATTCGGCTGACCTGCCGCGGCGGCACCGGCGTCGACCGCTTCTACGCCTCCTGCGGCTACCAGGAGGTCGGCCGCGTCCCGGGCATGATCCGGGTGGGACCGGGCGACGACCGCGACGACATCACCATGCTGCTGCCGCTCTGAGCCGTGGCCGCGCCGGGCGGCGGATGCCTGGAATGCCGGACACCGGCCCCCTGCGGGTGGCCGCCTCGGGGGCCCGTGTTTCACTGGATGCGCCCGCCCCTGTGGGGCCCTGTTGACCGGAAGAGTGGATTCCTCATGCTCCGCTACACCCTGAAGCGCTTCGGGATCTTCGCCGCCTGCTTCGTGGTCGTCGGACTGCTGGTCCAGTTCGGGATCGTGCCCAAGGGCGTGGGCGGCTCCAACGTCCTGTGGATGCTCCTGCTGGCCATGGTGATCTCGGCGCCCATCAGCTTCGTCGCCCTCCGCAAGGACCGCGACCAGGCCTCGGTGAACGTGGTGGCCAAGGTCGACCGCACCAAGGCCAGGCTCGACGCCAACCGCAGCCAGGAGGACGCCGCCGTCGACGCGGCCGCCACCGCGGGCAAGTCCGGCTGACCTCGCTCTTCCCGGCCCCGGCAGGCCGGCCCTTCGGGCCGCCGCCGGGGCTTTCGCGTGCCCGGGGAGCGTGCGGCGCGGGCAGGGGGCGCGTGAGGCTTTCCCCACTCCCCAAAGAAGTCCTTTGATGTTCCCAAAGTACCGGTGTTAACGTATCCGCCATGATGACCGCAGCCGCGCACCGCCAGGCCAGGAGCACCCCGCTCGTGGCGCGTCTGCACGTCGACCTCTGCCGCCGCGTCTCGGCGGCGTGTCGCCGTCCGGCGCTCTGCCGCACCACCTGAGACCCGCCCGGCGGGGGCCGACGCACGACCGCGTCACGCCGCTCAACCCCGCCGCCCGGGCCCGGCCCTTCGGGGCTCTCAGCCACCGGCACCGCCCACGACGCCCGGCCGCACGGTCATCCCGTACGTCCGCTCCCGCGCGCTTCGCACCGCGCGGGAGCGCGTGCCCCGGGCACAGCCCTTCGTCCCCCACCCCCACCGCATCCCACCGGAGTGTGTCCGTGTCCGCGCAGAACCCTGCCTCCGAGCCCAGCCCCGAGGACGCCCAGGCCAGAGGGGCCGGGCAGCCCCGTACCGGCTCCCGCATACCGAAGATCCCCTTCTGGGCGCAGATACTCGGCGGCCTCGTCCTCGGTGTGCTCCTCGGCTGGCTCGCCCGCAGCCAGCAGATCGACTGGCTGGTCACCACGCTGGAGCAGGTCGGCGGCGTCTTCATCGGCCTGCTGAAGCTGGCCGTGGCCCCGCTCGTCTTCTTCGCGATCCTGGTCTCCATCACCAACCTGCGGAAGGTGAACAACGCCGCCCGGCTCGCCTCCCGCACGCTGCTCTGGTTCATGATCACCTCGCTGATCGCGGTCGCCATCGGCCTCGTCATCGGCCTGGTCACCAACCCGGGCGCGGGCACCGGCCTCACCCCGAAGGACGGCGCCAAGCCGGAGAACACCGGCTCCTGGATCGACTTCCTCACCGGGATCATCCCGACCGACGTGATCACGCCGTTCACCGAGCTGAACGTGCTGCAGATCGTCTTCATGGCCGCCGTCGCCGGTATCGCCGCGCTCCAGCTCGGTGAGAAGGCGCAGCCGATCCTCGCCCTCAGCGAGTCCGTGCTGAGCCTGCTCCAGAAGGCCCTGTGGTGGGTCATCCGCCTCGCCCCGATCGGCACCGTCGGCCTCATCGGCAGCGCCATCGCCACCTACGGCTGGGACCTGATCGGCAAGTACGCGACCTTCACCGCCGACATCTACATCGGCTGCGCGATCGTCCTCTTCGGCGTCTACCCGCTGCTGCTGTCGACCGTCGCCAAGCTCAACCCGGTCCAGTTCTTCAAGGGCGCCTGGCCCGCGATCCAGCTGGCCTTCGTCTCCCGCTCCTCGGTCGGCACCATGCCGGTCACCCAGAAGGTCACCGAGCGGCTCGGCGTGCCGAAGGAGTACACCTCCTTCGCGGTGCCCTTCGGTGCCACCACCAAGATGGACGGCTGCGCCGCGATCTACCCGGCGATCGCCGCGATCTTCGTCGCGCAGATCTTCGACATCCAGCTCGGCCTCACCGACTACCTGCTGATCGCCTTCGTCTCGGTCGTCGGCTCCGCCGCCACCGCCGGACTCACCGGCGCCACGGTCATGCTGACCCTGACCCTCTCCACCCTGGGCCTGCCCATGGAGGGCGTCGGCCTGCTCCTCGCCATCGACCCGATCCTGGACATGATCCGCACCGCCACCAACGTGGCCGGCCAGGCCCTCGTCCCGGTCCTCGTCTCGGCGCGCGAGAACATCCTCGACCGCACGGCGTACGACAACGCGACCAGCTTCGAACTGGACGCCAAGGAAGCGCCCGCCGCCGCCTGATCCAGGCGCGACACGGTCCGCGACGCCCCGCCCTCCTCCGGGAGAGCGGGGCGTTCCGCGTGGTGTGGGGTCAGTCCGGCACCCGGACGGTCACCACGTGCGCCTCACCCAGCACCCCGGTCGCCGGAAGCCTGAGCACCGTCCGCTCCATGCCCCGCGTCAGCTTCGCCAGCCCCGGGTCACCGGGCTGGTGGCGCCCGCGCTCGTACCGGACGAAGGAGACCCGGGTGCCCGGCGCCGGGGGACCGGCGGCCCGGTACTGGCGGTACGTCATCGCGTCGCACCCCGAGTACCAGCCGCTCTCCGGTTCGTACCCGGTGACCAGCAGGCAGGGGGTGCCGTCGGCGGCGAGGGCGCGGGCCACCGGGACCGTGGAGCGGGCCTGGCCGGTCGGGCCGGGCATGGCGCCGTGGGCCACCGACTGGGCGGTGCCGGCGGTGGTCAGCAGGGCGAGCGCGCCGATCCCCGCGAGGAGCCGGCGCCGCTGTTCCCCGGCGGCCCGGGCGAGCGCCTGCACGCCGAGCACGGTCAGCAGGACGACCGGCAGGTAGACGAAGCGCGGTTCGCCGTCGGTGGCCACCCCGAGCAGCACGAAGACCAGTACGGAGGTGAGCCCGAGGAAGGCCCACCGCCGGGTCTGGGGACCGGGCTCACCCGCGCGCCGCAGCCGCCGCACCGCCGCGTACGCCGCGACGAACCCGGCCGCCATCACCACACCGCCGAGGTCCCCGGCGAGGCGGTACGGGAAGATCGCCAGGTAGTAGAGAAGCCCGTCCCCGACGAACTGCCGCTCGGCCTGCGAGGTGGCCCAGAACACCAGCCCCAGCGGCGACCCGGTGACCTGGATCGCGTGCACGAAGTGCGGGACGAGCCCGGCGAGGATCACCGTCCCGGCCACCGCCAGCTGCCGCCCCCGGGCAAGCCAGGCGCGCGCCCCGTACGCCGTCAGCGCCGCCAGCAGGATGGCGGCGAGGTTCCCGGCGACCCCGTACCGCAGGTAGAAGGCGGCCAGCACGAAGGGCGGCAGGGCCAGCAGGGCGCGCGAGCCGGGGTGTTCCTGGGCGCGGGTCAGCAGGTACACCACGACCAGCAGGAGGCCGGTGCTGCCGATGTCGTTGAGGAACTCGGGGAGCCGCCGCAGGAAACCGAGGCCGCACAGGACGAGCAGCACGGTCAGCACGGCCCGGCGCGGGGTGGTCCACCGGGCCGCCACCAGGTAGGTCACGGTGAGCATGGCGAGGGCGAGCAGCAGGGTCACCGCGCGCAGCGCGCCCACGTCGGCGTGCAGGCGCAGGGCGAGGGTGCCGAGCAGCGGCAGTCCGGGCGGGCGGTACTCGCCCCAGCCGGCGGCGGGCGGGCCGCCTTCGGTCCAGGAGCGGGCCTTGTTGGCGTAGACCGACTCCTCGTGGCCGATCCAGGGCTCGTGGTCCTGGAGCGCGGCCCAGAGCAGCGCGGCGAGGCCGAGGACTCCGGCGGCCAGGGCGGCGGGCGGGATCGCCGTGAGGCGGGCGCGGAGTCGTGGCGGCGGGCCGGGCAGGGCGGCGAGGGCGGCCAGGAGTCCGGTACGGCCCCACCAGAGCAGGGGAGCGGCGGCCAGGAGCAGCGGCCAGGGCTGCCGGCCGGGGAGCGGGGCGCCGCAGGCCAGGGCGAGTTGCTGGAGGGCGGCGAGGGTGGTGAGGGCGGCGCCGGTGCGCCAGACCCAGGGGGATGCCGGGCGGGGTCCCGGCCCGGGTATCGGGACCGTGGCGCCGTCGGCCGTGGTCTCCGTCGTCTGTCGGGCTGTCAGGACGCACCTCGCGAGGGGCTCGGCCTCGCGGGTGGGGGGCGCGCGGGCAGGGGCTCCGGGCACGCCGGAGGAGGGCCGGGCGGCCCACGGCGGCGAGTATGCCCGTCGGCCCGGCCGCGCGGGCCGGGTTGCGTAAGGGTTTGGCCACAGCTTCCGGTGAGGGAGCGTCAGCCGTTGTCGGCCGGTCCGGGGCCGGTGGGGCCGAAGACCTCTTCGCGGTGGGCGCGCCAGCGGCTGAGCAGGCGCTCCATCTCGTTCCGCATGAAGTCGAAGAACTCCAGCGTCTCGGCCATCCGGCGGCCCGGCGTGGTCTCGGGCCCGACCGTCGCGATCCCGTCCCGCAGGGTGTCCGACCAGCGGATGAGGCGGGCGTCCCGGCTGGTCAGTGCCTCGTACCACTGGTCGGGGTGGAGGCGGTACCGGTCGCGCCGGGAGCCGGGCTCGCGTTCGCGGCGGACCAGGGTGATGTTGACGAGGTAGCTGATGGCGCCCGAGACGGCGGCCGGGCTGATCCGCAGCTGCTCGGAGAGCTGGGCGGAGGTCATGACGCCCTCGGGCGAGGAGAGCAGCGCGCCGAAGACCCGCGCGGCCATCCGGGGCATCCCCGCCTCGACCATGTCGGCCGCGAACCGCTCGACGAAGAGCGACAGTTGCTCCTCGCCGGGCTCGTCGTTCCGCTTCTCGTTCCCGTCCGCACCGCTCGCGCTGTTCGCCTGGGGCACGCGACCCTCCCTCTCTCTTCCGCTTCACCGCTCCGCCCGCCCCCGCCCGACGGATCACCGGCACGGGCCCGACTTTATACGCTTCCTTATCTTCACAATTTTGTGAACGTACCGTACGTTCAGAAACATGACGACGAGCATCACCGCCTTAGCGCTACGGAAGACCTTCGGCCGTACCCGCGCCCTCGACGGACTCGACCTGGAGGTCGAAGCCGGCGAGGTGCACGGCTTCCTCGGGCCCAACGGCTCCGGCAAGTCCACCACCATCCGCGTCCTGCTCGGCCTGCTCCGCGCCGACGGCGGCACCGTCCGCCTCCTCGGTGGTGACCCCTGGCGCGACGCCGTCCCGCTCCACCGCCGCCTCGCCTACGTCCCCGGCGACGTCACCCTCTGGCCCAACCTCTCCGGCGGCGAGGTCATCGACCTCTACGCCCGCCTGCGCGGCCCCCTCGACCCGGCCCGCCGCGCCGAACTCCTCGACCGCTTCCAGCTCGACCCGGCCAAGAAGGGCCGTACGTACTCCAAGGGCAACCGGCAGAAGGTCGCCCTGGTCGCCGCCTTCGCCTCCGACGCCGAGCTGCTGATCCTGGACGAACCCACCTCCGGCCTCGACCCGCTGATGGAGGAGGTCTTCCAGTCCTGCGTGCGCGAGGCCCGCGACCGGGGCCGTACCGTGCTGCTCTCCTCGCACATCCTCAGCGAGGTCGAGACCCTCTGCGACCGCGTCTCGATCATCCGCGACGGCCGCACCGTGGAGACCGGAACCCTCGCCTCCCTGCGCCATCTCGCCCGTACCGCCCTCACCGCCGAACTCACCGACCCCGCCCGGCTCCCGGAGGGCCTCGACCGCCTCCCCGGCGTCCACGACGTCCACACCGACGGCCACCTGGTGCGGCTCGCGGCCGAACCCGAGGGGCTCGACGCCGTCCTGCGCGCCCTCACCGCGGCGGGCGTCCGCTCCCTCACCGCCACCCCGCCCACCCTGGAGGAACTCTTCCTCCGCCACTACCAGCAGGAACCGGCCGGCTCGGCCGAACGCCCCGCCGCTACGGAAGGAGCGGCCCGATGAGCGCCGCCGCCCTCCCCGCCACCGCCCGCCCGGCGGGCGGCGGCCGCCCCTTCGCCGGCACCGGCGCCCTCTACCGGCTCGCCCTGCGCCGCGACCGCGTGCTGATCCCGCTCTGGGTGCTGGGCATCGGCGGCCTGCTCGCCGCCGGCCCGCCTGGACTCGCCGCCCTCTACTCCACCGCCGCCGAACGCGCCCAGGCCGCCGCCGGCATGAGCGGCAACAGCTCCCTGCGCGCCCTGTACGGGCCGGTGCTCGACGACTCCCTCGGGGCCCTGGTCGTCTGGCGGTACGGGGTGGTCGCCGCTGTCCTCACCGCCGTGATGAGCCTGCTCCTGGTCGTCCGGCACACCCGGGACGAGGAGGAGAGCGGCCGTCAGGAGATGGTCTCCTCGGCCATGGTGGGCCGCCGCGCCCCGCTCACCGCAGCCCTGCTCACCGCTGTGACCGCCAATCTCGCCGTGGCTCTCGTCGCCACGGCCGCGCTCGGCGGCGAGGGCCTGCGGGGGGCCCTCGCCCACGGGCTCGCCCTCGGCGCCACCGGCCTGCTCTTCGCGGCCGCCGCCGCCACCGCCGCCCAGCTCACCGAGAGCGCCCGCCTCGCCCGGGGCCTGGGCGCCGCCCTGCTCGGCGCCGCCTTCGTCCTGCGCGCGGCGGGCGACGCCGCCCGTGACGACGGCTCCTCGCCGCTGACCTGGCTCTCCCCGCTCGGCTGGGCGCAGAACATCCGCCCGTTCGCCGGCGAACGCTGGTGGGTGCTGGCCCTCTTCGCCGCCGCCACCCTCGCCCTGGCCGCCCTCGCCCACACCCTCGCCGCCCGCCGCGACCTGGGCGCCAGCTTCCTCGCCGCCCGCCCCGGCGCCCCCGAGGGCCGCCTCGGTACGCCCGGGGCGCTCGCCTGGCGGCTCCAGCGGGGCACCCTGCTCGGCTGGACGCTCGCCTTCGCCCCCGCCGCCGTCCTCTTCGGCAGCCTCGCCGACGGCGCCGGCGCGCTCCTGGAGGACGACGACTCGACCCGCGAGATCCTGATCCGCCTCGGTGGCGAACAGGCGATCACCGACGCCTTCCTCGCCGCGATGACCGGCGTCCTCGGCATCCTCGCCGCCCTCTACGCCGTCGCCGCCGTGCTCCGCCTGCACACCGAGGAGACCGCACACCGGGCCGAACCGCTCCTCGCCCACCCCGTCGGCCGCCTCCGCTGGGCCGCCGGCCACCTCCTGATCGCCTTCGCGGGCCCCGCCGTCCTCCTCACCGCCGCCGCCCTGGGCCTCGCCCTCGGCCACGGCCGCGACCTGCCCGCCCTCCTCCTCGGCTGCCTGGCCCAGCTCCCCGCCGTCTGGACCCTGGCCGCCGTCGCCTTCACCCTCTACGCCTTCCTCCCCCGGGCCGCCCCGGCCGGCTGGGCGATCGCCACGCTCTGCCTGCTCATCGGCTGGGTCGGCCCGGTCCTCGACCTGCCCGCCGTGGTCATGGACCTCTCCCCCTTCACCCACGTGCCGAAGCTCCCGGGCGCCGACCCCAACTGGGCCCCGGTGGCCGCCCTGGTGGTGGTCGCGGCGGCGGTGCTGGCGGCGGGGCTGGCGAGGCTGCGGCGGAGGGATCTGCTCACCTGAGGGGACCTGCCCCTCGCCCGGCGCCGGGGGGCAGGGCTCGCGGGGAACCTCTTCGACGACGGCCTCCGCGAACCGCCACGACCCTCGGTTGCCGAACGCCTCGGCCCGCAGAAGTTCACGCAGCCGGGCCTCCCGCTCCTCCACCTCGCGGGTGCCCTGCGGCACCTGCCGCGCCGGGCGCACTCGCACGGCCGCCCTCACGCCTCCGGCCGCGCCACGCAACCCACCCGACGCCCGCCACCGCCACCAGCATCAGCCCCGCCGCACCGGCCAACTCGGCGGCGGGGTCGGCCTGTCCGGGCGTCCGGGGGTGTATCTCACCCTCGGGGTCCACGAGCACGGTGAGCCGCCGCCCCACGTCGTAGAGGTCCGAGGTGGTCTCCATCTCGCCCGGGACCGTGCCGCCGTCCTCCGCCCGCTCCAGGGTGTAGTGGGAGTGGCGCCCCTTACGGCCTTCGGCAGGGTCGAGCCGTTCCGCGACCACGGTCACCGCGACCTGCTCGCCCCGCTGCCGCAGCGTGAGGTCCTCACGGGCCAGGCCCGCCACGTACCCGGCCGCAGCCGAGGCGGCCACCGCGAGAAGCGCCGCCCCGAGCGCCGTCTCCGTGGGGCCGAGCCGGCGGAGCAGCAGGGCGAGCACGACGCCGTGGACGCCCCACAGGCAGACCTGGAGGAAGGCGGGGAGGCCGCCCGCCAGGACGTACATGCCGCAGGCTGCCGCGAGTACGTAGCAGCAGACACCGACCGCCGCCGCCACTCGGAAGGCGCGTGACGGCCTGGCGCCGCTGCCTGCGTTCACGGGCGCCTCTCCGTCCCTCTCACGACTGGGACACGTCGTTCGCCGGGAGCAGTCGCGGGACGAGCCGGACGTACACCACCATGCCCACGACCTCCACCAGTGTCTGCGTCACCACCACGGCCCCGGCGGCCGCGAACCGGTCCGGCAGGGCCAGCGCCAGCGGGAGGACGACCAGGGAGTTGCGGGTGGCGCCGGTGAAGACGACGGCGCGTCCGGCCGGGGTGCCGAGGCGGAAGAGGCGGGCCACCACCAGCCCGGCGAAGGCCATGACCACCAGGAAGGCGACGTAGAACGGGACGACGGCGGCCACGTCGCCGAGGCTGTCGCCGATTTTGGGCACCTGGGAGGCGACCACCGTGAGCAGGGTCGCCGCCATCAGCGGGACCATGGCGGTGCCCGCGGCGTCGGCGGCGCGCCGCCCGGCGGGCCTGCGGGCCGCCCAGCCCTGGACCGTCCACGCCAGCGCCAGCGGGATCACGATCAGCACGAGGAACGCCTCGACGAACGGCCCCACTTCGACGACCTCGGCCAGCTCCGCCCCCATGAACAGGTAGAGGAACCCGGGCAGCAGCACCATCTGCGCGACCAGCAGCAGGGGAGTGGCCGCCAGCAGACGGCGGCTGGAACCCCCGGCCAGGCCGGAGAAGACGATCACGTAGTCGATGCAGGGGCAGAGCAGCACCAGCAGGACACCGATCCGCACCGCCTGGTCCGCCGGGAGCAGCACGAACATCGCCGCCACCACCAGCGGCACCACGACGAAGTTCACCACCAGCACGGCCGCCAGGAACCGCCCGTCCCGCAGCGACCGGAACAGCTCGGCCGCCGGCACCTGGAGGAAGGTGACGAAGAGCAGGGCCCCCAGCACCGGGTTGACGGCGTGCTCCAGCCCCGGCGCCAGTCCGGGCGCGGCCCACCCCACCAGCGCCCCGGCCACCATGGCCCCCACGTACACCGCGACCTGGTGCACCTCCATCCGCTCGACCAGCCCCACCCGCTCCTGGGCCACGTCCCCACTCCCTCACTCGCCGTCCCGCCGTGCGGGGCCAGCCTCGCACGGTCAGGAAGCACGGACGCACGGCCACTACGCCGGCCGACCCTGGCCGGCGATCGAGGCCGCTTTCCAGCCCGGCCGGCGTTTGAGGCCAATCAGTGACCGGCACCGGAGTGCCGCTCCCGACCCAGCCCCAGCCCGGCCGGCGCCTGAGGCCACCCCCGTGCCGGAGTCCCCGGCAAGCCTCACCGAGAGCCCGCCCGCCCCCGGGCATCCCCCGGGCAACGCCAGACCCCCGTACTCTTGGACGGGACTTTTTGACTCAGGGAGGCGGGCCGCGTGGCCGAGACGAAGTCCGGTCGGGGGACGGGGCGGAGCAAGCGGATGCCCCGCGAGGTGCGGGAGCGGCAGATGCTGGACGCCGCCGTGGCCACGTTCGCGCGCCACGGCTACCGGGCCGCCTCCATGGACGGCATCGCCGAACTGGCGGGCGTGTCCAAGCCCTTGGTGTACCTGTACCTGAACTCCAAGGAAGACCTCTTCACCGCCTGCATCCGCCGCGAGGCGGCCGCGCTGGTGCGCGCGGTGCGCCAGGGCGTGGACCCGGCGACGCCCCCGGACCGCCAGCTCTGGGAAGGGCTCGGCGCCTTCTTCACGCACACCGCCGAGCACCCGGACGGCTGGGCGGTGCTGCACAACCAGGCCCGCACCAGCGGCGAGCCCTTCGCCCGCGAGGTCGCCACGATGCGGGCGGACCTGGTGGCCTTCGTGACGGAGCTGATCGCGGCCGCCGCCCGCGAGGCCCACGACGACCCGGAGCTGGGCGACCGGGAGGTGGCGGGCCTCGCCCACGCCCTGGTGGGCGCCGCCGAGTCGCTGGCGGGGTGGGCCGACACCGACGGCTCGGTCACCGCCAAGGAGGCGGCCTCGACGCTGATGAACTTCGCCTGGGCCGGCCTCGGCAACCTCATGGAGGGCGAGCGCTGGACCCCGCGCTGAGCGGGGCCTACGCGGCTTCCAGCGGCACCGCCCGCCCGCTCACGTGGAGCCGGCCGGGAGTACCGTCCGGCCGGTCGGGGCCGCGCACGGTGAAGTCGGGGCCTGCGGAGGCGTAGACCACGGTCGAGGGGAGCAGTACGGGGGCGTGGAAGGTGGCGCTCGCCGTGACCGGGCCCCGGACGGCGTGGGCGGCGAAGGCGCGGGCCGCCGTCCACATGCCGTGGGCGATGGCGCGCGGGAAGCCGAAGGGCTTGGCGGTCAGCGCCGAGAGGTGGATCGGGTTGCGGTCGCCGGCGACGGCGGCGTAGCGGCGGCCGAGGGAGGCGGGGAGCTTCCAGGTGTCCTCGGCGGGGAGGGCGGCAGGTTCGGCCGGGCGCCCGCCGTCCGCCGGGGCGTTGGCGCCGGAGTGCCGCGCCAGATAGGTGGAGCGCGAGGACCAGACGGTACGCCCGGCCATGCGCGCCTCGGTCACCACGACGGCCTCGGTGCCGCGCCGGTGGGGCCGGAACTCCTCCACGTACACGATCAGTTCGGGCCCGTCGTCGCCGCGCAGTTCGCGGTGCTGGGTGATGGTGATCGAGGTGTGGACCAGGCCCATCAGCGGGAACGGGAAGGCGGCCGAGGTCATCAGGCGGAGCTGGAGCGGGAAGCCCAGCAGGTGCGGATAGGTGACGGGCAGGACCGACTGCTCGTCCGGGACGCCGTCGGCGGCGAAGCCGCACAGTTCGGCGTACGAGCGGAGGGCCTTCGGGTCGACCTCGGCGCGGGAGAGGACGAGCCGGGTGGCGGGGGGTGCCGCACCGGACGAGGCGCGCTTGAAGAGCGAGGTGGCGCCGCCCTTGGCGAGCAGCGGGAGGAGCGCGGGCGGGGTGGCGAGGTGGGTGTCGGCCATGGTCAGGCCCCCAGCAGCGACTGGCCGCAGACCCGGACGACCTGGCCGTTGACGGCGCCCGAGCCGGGGTGCGCGAACCAGGCGGTGGTCTCGGCGACGTCCACCGGGCGCCCGCCCTGCGCGAGGGAGTTCATGCGGCGGCCCGCCTCGCGGATGAAGAGGGGGACGGCCGCGGTCATCCTGGTCTCGATGAAGCCGGGGGCGACCGCGTTGACGGTGACGCCGTGCTCGGCGAGGGCGCGCGGCCCCAGCGAGCGGACCAGGCCCACGATCCCGGCCTTGGAGGCGGCGTAGTTGGTCTGGCCGGAGTTGCCGGCGAGGCCGGCTATGGAGGCGGTGGCGACGATACGGCCGCCGGGGCGGATCGTGCCGGCCTTGAGCAGGGCGTCGGTGGTGGTGAGGACCGAGGCGAGGTTGACGTCGAGGACGGAGGCCCAGCGGTCGGCGGGCATGTTCTGGAGCCGCCGGTCGCGGGTGATTCCGGCGTTGTGGACGAGGATGTCGAGGCCGTCGGGGAGGGCGGCGGCGATGCGTTCGCCCGCGTCCTCGGCGGTGATGTCGAGCGGCAGCGCGGTCCCGCCGAGCCGTTCGGCGACAGCGACCAGGTCGGACTGGGCGGCGGGCACGTCCAGGACGACGACGTGCGCCCCGTCCCGGGCGAGGGTCGCCGCGACCGCCTCGCCGATGCCCCGGGCGCCCCCGGTGACCAGCGCGGTCCGCCCGGCCAGCGGCTTGTCCTCGTCGGCGGCCCCGGTCGCGGCGGCCTGCTCGCCGAGGGTCCCGGTGGTGATGACCTGCCCGCTGACGTAGGCCGACTTCGGGGAGAGGAGGAAGCGGAGGGTGGATTCGGCGCCGGGGACGTCGGTGATCCGGACCAGCTGCACGGTCCGCCCGCGTCCGGCCTCCTTGCCGAGGGAGCGGACGAAGCCCTCCAACGCCTGCTGGGCGGCGGCCTGGTGGTGGTCGGCCGGGTCGGGGACGGTGCCGAGGACGACGATCCGGCCGCTGTCGCGGACGCCCCGCACGACGGGGTGGAGCGCCGCGTGGACCGCGCCGAGCCCGGCGGTGTCCCGTACGCCGGTGGCGTCGAGGACGACGGCGGCCGGGCGCTCGGCCTGGTCGCGTACGTCCAGCCCGGTGCGGGACAGGGCCGCCGCCAGCGCGTCGCGGTGGGCGGAGATCCCGGCGGTGAGGTGGAGCAACGGCCCGTCCAGGGTGGGGCGTTCGGCCGACCAGCGGCGCAGCTCGGCGGGCTGGGGCAGGCCGAGCCGGCGGGTGGCGAACCGGCCCGGGGTGGAGTGGGTGAAACGCAGATAGCGGTCGGCCATTGTCGAACTCCCGGGTTGGTCGGTAATTTACTTCCGAGTAAGGTTACTCAAGGGTCAGGAGCTGGTCGAGATGAAACCGTCCCACCGCAGCACGCGTCCGGTCGCCGTCATCGGCGGCAGCCGCATCCCGTTTGCCCGCTCCGACGGCCCGTACGCCACCGCCTCCAACCAGCAGATGCTGACCGCCGCCCTGGACGGCCTGGTCGAGCGGTACGGCCTGGGCGGCGAGCAGGTCGGCGAGTTCGTCGCCGGGGCCGTCCTCAAGCACAGCCGCGACTTCAACCTCGCCCGCGAGACCGTCCTCGGCTCCGCCCTCGACCCGCGTACCCCCGCCTACGACATCCAGCAGGCGTGCGGCACCGGGCTCCAGGCGGTCATCGCCGCCGCCAACAAGATCGCCCTCGGCCAGACCGAGTCGGCGATCGCGGGCGGCTCCGACACCGCGAGCGACGCGCCGATCGGCCTCAACGACCGGCTCCGCCGCATCCTGCTGGAGGCCCGCCGCGCCAAGTCCACGGGCGCCCGCGCCAAGGCGCTCGCCAAGATCCGGCCCGGCCACGTCGTCCCGGACATCCCGCGCAACGCCGAGCCGCGCACCCACCTCTCCATGGGCGAGCACGCCGCCGTCACCGCCCGCGCCTGGGGCATCAGCCGCGAGGACCAGGACGAACTGGCCGCCACCAGCCACCAGCGGCTCGCCGCCGCCTACGAACGCGGCTTCCTCGACGACCTGGTCACCCCCTTCCGCGGCGTCGCCCGCGACCAGAACCTCCGCCCCGGCTCCACCACGGCCAAACTCGCCACCCTCAAGCCCGTCTTCGGCACCGACCACCCCGGCGCCACCATGACCGCGGGCAACTCCACCCCGCTCACCGACGGCGCCGCCACCGTCCTGCTCGGCAGCGAGGAGTGGGCGCGGGCCCGCGGCCTGACCCCGCTCGCCCACCTCACCTGGTACGAGACGGCCGCCGTCGACTTCGTCTCCGGCGACGTCACCGACTGCGTGCCCGAGGCCGACGGCCTGCTGATGGCGCCCACCCACGCCGTGCCCCGGCTGCTGGAACGCGCCGGACTCACCCTCGCCGACTTCGACCTGGTCGAGATCCACGAGGCCTTCGCCTCCCAGGTCCTCGCCACCCTCGCCTCCTGGGAGAAGCAGGGCCTCGGCACCGTCGACCGCGACCGGCTCAACGTTGCCGGCTCCTCACTCGCCACCGGCCACCCCTTCGCCGCGACCGGCGCCCGCATCGTCGCCACCCTCGCCAAACTGCTCGCCGAACGCGGCGGCCCGGGCCGGGGGCTGATCTCCATCTGCGCCGCCGGGGGCCAGGGCGTCACCGCGATCCTGGAGCGCCCCTGACGGCCGACCGGCCCGCCCTCACCACACGTCCCCCGACCGCACACACCGCCGACTCCACCCGACTCGACGTCCGAGCAACCCTCGTACGCACCGGTGACCGTCCGCACCGGACCGCACCGGTACGCGCGCCCGTACCGGCACCCCGTCCCCCGGACCGGGACGCCGCCCGCCCGCCGAGCCCACCTGCCGAGGAGCCGCCCTCATGACCGCGCCCACCACCCCGCCCGCCACGCCGCTCGCCCGCACCACCGGGGAGGACGGGCGGCCCCGCCTGGTCGAACCGGAGCTGACCCGGGTGGACGGCGCGGTCCGCGAGGCCGCCGTGCTGCCCTTCGCCCCGCCCCCGGCCACCGGCTCGCTCGCCGACATCCCCTTCGACAACGCCCGCGAGGCGCCCGGCGAGGCGGTCCTCTCCCGCAAGGACGCGGCGGGGCGGTGGCAGGACCTGAGCGCCGCCGACTTCGCCGCCGACGTGCTCGCCCTCGCCAAGGGCCTGGCCGCCACCGGCCTGGAACCCGGCGACCGGCTCGCCATCATGGCCCGCACCACCTACGAGTGGACGCTGCTGGACTTCGCCGCCTGGGCCGCCGGCCTGGTCACCGTCCCGGTCTACCCGACCTCCTCGGCCTTCCAGACCCGCTGGATACTCCAGAACTCCGGCGCCAGGGCCCTCGCCGTCGAGACCGCCGAACAGGCCGCCGCCCTCGGCCCCGAACGCGACCGGCTCCCCGACCTCGCCCACCTCTGGTCCTTCGCCACCACGGAGAAGGACCCGGTGGGCGACCTCGGCCGCCTCAAGGAGGCCGGGAGCGCGGTCCCCGACGAGGAGATCACCCGCCGCCGTACCGCACTCACCCCCGACACCACCGCCACCCTCATCTACACCTCCGGCACCACCGGCCGCCCCAAGGGGTGCGTCCTGACCCACGGCAACTTCTTCGCCGAGGTCGACAACGCCATCGAACTCCTCCACCCGGTCTTCAAGTCGGTCTCCAAGGACCCCGCCTCCACCCTGCTCTTCCTCCCCCTCTCCCACGTCTTCGGCCGGATGGTCGCCATCGGCTGCCTGCGCGCCCGGGTCCGCCTCGGCCACGCCCCCAGCATCAGGACCGAGGACCTCCTCGCCGACCTCGCCGGCTTCCGCCCCACCTTCCTCCTCGCCATCCCCTACGTCCTGGAGAAGGTCTTCAACACCGGCCGCGCCACCGCCGAGAAGCTGGGCCGCGCCTCCTCCTTCGACCGGGCCGCGCGGATCGCCCGCTCCTGGGGCGAGGCCACCGAGGCCCAGCAGCACGGCACGGGCCCCGGCCCCGGCCTCGGCCTGCGCACCGCCCGCACCCTCTACGACCCGCTGGTCTACCGCCGTATCCGCGCCGCCCTCGGCGGCCGCGTCCGGTACGCCATCTGCGGCGGCTCCCCCCTCGGCCGCCGCCTCGCCGCCTTCTACGCCGGTGCGGGCATCGAGATCTTCGAGGGGTACGGCCTCACCGAGACCACCGCCGCCGCCGTCGTCACCCCGCCGCTCAAACCCCGGCTCGGCACGGTCGGCTGGCCGCTGCCCGGCGGCCGGGTGAAGATCGCCGACGACGGGGAGGTGCTGCTCGGCGGCGGCCACGTCTTCTCCGGCTACTGGGACGCCGAGAGCGGCGAGATCACGCGCGGCCCGGTCGACGGCTGGTTCCCCACCGGCGACCTCGGCGCCCTCGACGAGGACGGCTACCTCACCATCACCGGCCGCAAGAAGGACATCCTCATCACCACCGGCGGCAAGAACGTCGCCCCGGCCCCGCTGGAGGACTGGCTCCGCGCCCACCCGCTGGTCGGCCAGTGCATGGTGGTCGGCGACGACCGCCCGTACATCACCGCCCTGCTCACCCTGGAGCCCGAGGGGATCGCGCACTGGCGGAAGATGCGGAAGAAGGAGGCGCTGACCACCGAGAAGCTGCTCGCTGACCCGGAGCTGCTGGAGGCGCTCCAGAAGGCGGTGGACGATGCCAACAAGCTCGTCTCGCGCGCCGAGTCCATCCGCCGCTTCACCGTGCTGCCGGTCGACTTCACCGAGGAGGCCGGCCACCTCACCCCCTCGCTGAAGATCAAGCGGCCGGCCGTCGAGAAGGACTTCGCCGAGGAGATCGAGGCGATGTACCGGAAGTGAGACCGGCGGGCGGGCCGGGAAAGGCAGGAGCCCCGTCTTCTCCGCCGAGGCGGAGGAGCGGGGCTCCTTGGGTACTGCTATCGGGACCGGATCAGTCGGCCACTCCCAGCTGAGCGGATGCTCAGGCGGGGGTGACGTTCTCCGCCTGCGGGCCCTTCGGGCCCTGCGTGACGTCGAAGGTCACGGCCTGGTTCTCCTCGAGGGAGCGGAAGCCGTTGGCGTTGATCGCGGAGTAGTGGACGAAGACGTCGGGGCCTCCGCCTTCCTGGGCGATGAATCCAAAGCCCTTTTCGGCGTTGAACCACTTCACGGTTCCGGTAGCCATAAGCCCTCCTTGGGCCAAAGGGTTGCCCTGCTCCAGAACCTGCAAGTGTGAAAACAAGTGCAAAAGTCTGAAAATGACGAGAGCCTGCGGTCACATGCTCCGCAGGCTCTGTACTGCAAGGGAAACCAAACTGCAACTTGCGGCGAGCCTAGCACGCAGAAGCTCGGCACCGGTAGAGGGAAAGATCACTTCACCCGGATGTTTGATTGCCGCAGGTCAGGCGTTGACAACGGTACACCTGCCGTACTCGTGGCGTCGCGCGCCCGGCACCGCTCGGCGGGCCCCGGCGCGAGCGGGGTCCGCGGCGGAGCTAGCCTCACGAGGTGGACAATTCTCGCGCTGACGCATCCGACGACCTCCCGACCGACTCCAGCGCGCGAGCGCACCGCGACGCGCCCGCCGGGCCCAGCAGGCCCCGGGTCGGCCACATCCAGTTCCTCAACTGCGTCCCCCTCTACTGGGGACTCGCCCGCACCGGGACCCTGCTCGACCTGGAGCTGACCAAGGACACCCCCGAGAAGCTCTCCGAGCAGCTCGTCCGGGGCGACCTCGACATCGGCCCGATCACCCTGGTCGAGTTCCTCAAGCACGCCGACGGCCTGGTCGCCCTCCCCGACATCGCGGTCGGCTGCGACGGGCCCGTCATGTCCTGCGTGATCGTCTCCCAGCTCCCGCTGGAACAGCTCGACGGCCGCCGGGTCGCCCTCGGCTCGACCTCCCGCACCTCGGTCCGCCTCGCCGAACTGCTGCTCGCCGAGCGGTACGGCGTCACCCCGGACTACTACACCTGCCCGCCCGACCTCGGCTCGATGATGCAGGAGGCCGACGCCGCCGTCCTCATCGGCGACGCCGCCCTGCGCGCCAGCCTCCACGACGCCCCACGCCTCGGCCTCCAGGTCCACGACCTCGGCCAGATGTGGAAGGAGTGGACGGGCCTGCCCTTCGTCTTCGCCGTCTGGGCCGCCCGCAAGGAGTACCTCGCCGAGCAGGAGCAGACCGTCCGCCAGGTCCACGAGGCCTTCCTCGCCTCCCGCGACCTCTCCCTGGAGGAGGTCGCCAAGGTGGCCGAGCAGGCCGCCCGCTGGGAAGCCTTCGACGCCCCCCTGCTGGAGCGTTACTTCACCACCCTGGACTTCCGCTTCGGCCCCGAACAGCTGGGGGGAGTGCGGGCCTTCGCCTCGCGGATCGGGGCGGGGGAGGTGCCGGTCAGGCTGCTGCCGGCGGGGTGAGGGCCGCCCGCGCACCCCGGAGCGGGACGAAGGGGACGGGCCCGCGTACGGGCGGGTACGGCGCCGGAGCGTTCCGTTAGCCTCGACGGACCAGTGGGCTGACGGGGAGGAACACGGCCATGCGTGTGTTGGTGACCGTAGTCGGGGAGGGCGCCCAGCCCCACGACGTCATGGTCGACGCGGAGGAGTCGGCCACCGCCGCCGACGTCGCCCTGGCGCTGACCGGCGCCGAACCCTTCCAGAAGGGGGCCGGTGGCGTCGTCACCGCCCTGCGCGCCCCCGCGGCCGGCGGCGGACACCACCTCTCCCTCTGGGCCGACGGCCAGCTCTGCGACCCGGCCGCCCCCGCCTCCGCCGTCCTCAGCGACGGCATGCGCGTCTCCACCGACGACAGCGTCGGCCCGCTGCTGCGCCGGGGCGAACCGGTCGGCTGGTACGAGATACGAGTGGCCGGCGGGCCCGCCTCCGGACGGGTCGTCCGGCTCGGCGCGGGCGCCGCCGACATCGGCTCTGGCGCCCACTGCACCGTGCAGGTCCCCGACCCGACCCTTCCCGCCACCGCGCTGCGCGTCCGGATCGACGTCCAGGGCGAAGCGGTCCTCGTCCCGGCGCCCGACACCGAGCTCACCGTGCTGGTCGACGGCGAGGAGGCCGACGGGGAGACCCCCTGGCCGCTCGGGGACACCGTCCGGGTGGGCGACACCCTTCTCGTCCTCGACCGGGCCGTCGCCCCCGACGCCCACCTCTCCCGGATGAGCGAGGGCGGCCTCGCCTACAACCGGCCGCCCCGCCTCAACCCGCTGCGGCGCCGCTCCCGGCTGATCGTCCCCCAGCCGCCCACCAAGGCGGAACGGGCCAAGTTCCAGTTCATCATGGCGTTCATGCCGATGCTCTTCGGCATCACCATGTGGCTCATCACCAAGCAGATCTTCATGCTGCTGTTCTGCCTGATGAGCCCGCTGATGATGGCCGGCCAGTGGATCAGCGACAACCGCGACGGCAAGAAGAAGCACCGCACGTCGATGAAGCAGTACCGCCAGGACCTCGCCGCCCACGAGGAACTGCTCGCCACCACCTGCAAGCAGGAGCAGCGCGAACGCCGCGCCGAGATGCCCGACCCCGCCGAGATCCTGCTCTTCGCGACCGGGCCCCGCCGCCGCCTCTGGGAGCGCCGCCTCACCGACCCGGACGCGATGCTGCTGCGGATCGGCACCGGCACCCTCCACTCCGACGTGGAACTCGCCCTCGGCCGGGGCGGCATGTGGGGCGAGGAGGACCGGCCCGACCAGCCCGAACTCCCCGACGTCCCCGTCGCCCTGCCTTTCCAGGACCTCGGCGTCGTCGGCGTCGCGGGCGACCGGGCCCGCGCCCTGTCGACCGCCCGCTGGCTCACCGTCCAGGCCGCCGCCCTGCACAGCCCCCGCGACCTCTCCGTCGTCTGCCTCACCTCGCACACCCCGTCCGGCGCCGACTGGTCCTGGCTGCACTGGCTGCCGCACACCGCCCCCGCCCAGGGGCAGGACTGCATGGCGCTGGTCGCCTTCGACTCCGAGACGGTCGCCCGCCGGGTCAACGAACTCCTCGGCGAGCTGAACCGCCGCAAGGCCGCCCGCGACAACCACAACGCGCTGGGCAACCTCTACCCGGACACCAACGTCCTCGTCGTCCTGGACGGCGCCCGCATCCTGCGCCGCATGCCCGGCGTCCCCCAACTCCTCACCGAGGGACCCCGCTTCGGCATCTACGCGCTCTGCCTCGACGAGGACGAGCGGCTGCTCCCCGAGGAGTGCCGCGCCGTCGCCGCCTGGACCGCCGACAGTTCGCACCACTTCCGGCTGCGCGGCCACGGCCTGGAGGAGGCCGGGGAGGTCCTCGGCGACCAGGTCACCGCCGACTGGTGCGAACTGCTCGCCCGCTCCCTCGCCCCGGTCCGCGACGTCAGCCGCGACGACGCCGACAGCGCCCTGCCCACCGCCGCCCGCCTCCTCAACCTCCTGGAGATGCCCGACCCGGCCGGCGCCGACATCGAACGGATCTGGCGGGCCGGCGGCTCCACCACCGCCGCCCCCATCGGCATCGCCGCCGACGGCACCTTCGTCCTCGACATCCGCCGCGACGGGCCGCACGCCCTGGTCGCCGGCACCACCGGCGCGGGCAAGTCCGAACTCCTCCAGACGATCATCGCCTCGCTCGCCGTCGCCAACCGCCCGGACGCCCTCAACTACGTCCTCATCGACTACAAGGGCGGCAGCGCCTTCATGGACTGCGCCCGGCTGCCGCACACCGTCGGCATGGTCAGCGACCTCGACGCCCACCTCACCGAACGCGCCCTCGCCTCGCTCGCCGCCGAGCTCCACCGCCGCGAGGAGATCCTCTTCAACACCGGCACCAAGGACATCGAGGACTACAACGACACCCGCAAGCTCCGGCCCGAACTCGAACCGATGCCCCGGCTCGTCCTGGTCATCGACGAGTTCGCCTCCCTCGTCGCCGAACTCCCCGACTTCATCGCCGGCCTCGTCGACATCGCCCGCCGGGGCCGCTCACTCGGCGTCCACCTGATCCTCGCCACCCAGCGCCCCGCCGGTGTGGTCAGCGCCGACATCCGCGCCAACACCAACCTGCGGATCGCCCTGCGCGTCACCGACGCCTCCGAGTCCCTCGACGTCATCGAGGCCCCCGACTCCGGCGCCATCGCCAAGTCCACCCCGGGCCGCGCCTACGTCCGCTCCGGCGCCCAGTCCCTGGTCGGCGTCCAGTCCGCCCGCATCGGTGGCCGCCGCCCCGCCGTCGGCGGAACCGGCCCGAAGGCCACCCACACCCCGGTGCCCTGGCAGGCGTACAGCCGCCCGCTGCCCCGCAAGGCCGAGGCCGAGGACGACGGGACGATGGTCACCGACCTGGCGGTGCTGGTCGACGCGGTCCGCGGCGGGGCCGAACTGATGGGCTTCAGCGAGCAGCGCAGTCCCTGGCTGCCGCCGCTCGCCGAGCAGATCTCCCTCGACGGCATGGCCGCCTACCCCCCGCCCCCCGCCGGCCACGACGACGTCCAGCCCGTCCCGTACGGCCTCGTCGACCGGCCCTCCGAGCAGAGCCGCCGGCCGCTCGTCCTCGACCTGGTCCACGGTGAGCACACCATGCTCGTCGGCGGCGCCCGCTCGGGCCGCTCCACCGCGCTACGCACCCTCGCCGGCTCGCTCGCCCGCTCCACCTCCCCGCACGACGTGCACGTCTACGGCATCGACTGCGGCTCCAACGCGCTCCTGCCGCTGATCCGGATGCCGCACGTCGGCGCCGTCGTCAGCCGCGACGAGCCCGACCGCGCCCGGCGGCTCATCAACCGCCTCCTCGTCGAGATCGCCCGCCGCCAGCAACTCCTCGCCGCGGAGGGCGCCTCCAGCGCCGCCGAGCAGCGCGCCGGGGCCGCCCCCGAGGACCGGCTGCCGTGGATGGTGCTCCTCCTCGACAGCTGGGAGGGGTTCATGTCCACCTTCGAGAGCTACAACTACGGGCAGCTCATCGAGATGGTCCAGCGCATCTTCCGTGAGGGCTCGGCCGTCGGCCTCAAGGTCGTCATGACCGCCGACCGCACCGGCCTCAGCGGCCACGTCGCCTCCTCCTTCGCCGACCGCCTGGTCCTGCGCTTCGCCGACGCCAACGACTACTCCACCGCCGGACTCCAGGCCCGCGAGGTCCCCAAGAGCATGCCGCCCGGCCGCGCCCTGCGCGTCACCGACACCGGCGTGGACGAGACCCAGATCGCCCTCCTCACCGAGGACCCGGCAGGCCAGGCCCAGGTCCGCGCCCTGCGCGAACTCGCCGACGCGGCGGGCGAGCGGTACGGCCGGCTGCCCGCCGACCGGCGCCCGCTGCGGGTCGACGCGCTGCCCGCCCGCATCGGCGCCGCCGAGGCGATGGCGCTGGAGCCCGACTTCACCCCGCCCTCACCGCTCTGGGCGCTGCTCGCGGTCGGCGGCGACGAACTCGCCCCGCTCGGCATCGACCTGGAGGAGGACGGCCCCGGCTACGTCATCGCGGGCCCGCCCAAGTCGGGCCGCTCCACCGCGCTCCGCTCGGCCGCCGAATCCCTGCTGGCCCGGGGCACGCCGGTCATCCTCGTCCTGCCCCGGCGCTCCCCGCTGCGTACCCTCGAAGGCCGCGACGGCGTCCTCGGCATCCTCGACTCCGAGTCCCGCGAGGACGACCTGGAGGAGCTGGAGGAGAAGGCGGCGGGCCGCCCGTACGTGGTCCTCGTCGACGACGCCGAACTCGTCTACGACACCTCGCTGGACGAGGCGCTCGAAGGCGTCGTCAAGAAAGGCGCGGACGGCGGGGTCGGCCTCATCGCCGCCGGCACCTCGGACACCCTCGCCGGGCAGTACCGCGGCTTCGTGGTCGACGCGCGCAAGTCCCGCAACGGTCTGCTGCTCACCCCGCAGAGCCCGCAGGAGGGGGAGCTGTTCGGCATCCGGCTGCCCGCCAACAGCGGCGGCGGCCCGGCCGGCAGCGGCCTGATGGTCTCCGGCGGCACCTTCCAGCCGGTGCAGGCGGTCATGGTCTCCTGACCGCCCCGCCCCGCCGCGGGCACGCGAAAGGGGAGCCGCCCCGGCCGGGGCGGCTCCCCTTTCGCGTCGGCTGCCTGCCTGGGATCAGGTGGCGCGCTCGATGTTGTCGGCGCTGGTCTGCGCGGACTTGCCGGCCTCGTTGAGGGTCGTCACCCACTTCTCGAAGGTGGGCTTCACTTCCTGCCAGTCGTCACGGAAGCGGTCCGCCTTGGGGCCCTTCCAGTAGCCGGTGCTGTCGGAGGTGGCCGACTGCAGCGCCTTGATCAGCGCCTGCAGGTCGGTGGCCTTCCGGTTGAAGGTTTTGGAAAGTTCCCGGAGTCGAGTGAGATCTGCACCGCGATCCATGACGATCCTCCCCGTGTAGACAACGATGAACGGACGATCCGTTCGTATCAGGGGACGCTATCGCATGGGAAGCAGTTCCCCGGAAGGGAGTTGGTGGAGATGCGGAGGGGGTCTCGCCGCCCCCGCCGTCGCGGCTCCCGGCTGCCCCTGGCGACCTCTGTGCCGATCGCTATGCTGGACGGGATCGAGCGACGGGGGAGACGGAAATGGCCGATCCGCAGATCGAGGAGCTGACCCAGCGGGCGCAGCGGCTGCGTTCGCTGGCCGACCACATAGACGGTCTGGTCGATCAGCCCAAGCGGCACTCCACCACCCAGATGAAGAGCTGGTCGGGGCCGAACGCCGACGCGGTCCGGGGCAAGCTCAGGACCTGGCACACCACGTGCACCAACGTGGCGAAGTCCCTGCGGGACGAGGCCCAGCAGTGCACCAACGACGCCAAGGACCTGAAGAAGGACGACAAGAAGTGAACCGCGTCGCCGCGGACTCACGGGAGGAACCGAGACCAGTGCCCTCGTACGACAGCTCGCGGGCGCGCCTGCGCCTCGCAGACCGCCACATAGCAGTCCTCGCCCACCTGGTCGACGGCCAGAACCCGCCCGACGAGCTGTGGGACTCGCTGCTCGAGCTCCAGGCGGCGGCCCTGGTCGGAGCCGAGGGTGAACTCTCGCAGGTCCTCGCCCCGCTGCTGAGCGCCCTCGCCGAGCCCATGGTGATGGTGCAGGTGGAGGTCACCGGCGAGCACGGTCCGGTCAACCACGGCGTCGTCATCGGCCAGGAAGCGGTCTACTCGCACGACGGCTGGCCCGGCGAGGAGGAGTCCGAGTACACCCCGGTGGAGCCGACCTTCCTGGTGTGGGAGCTGGCCCGCAAGGTCAACCTCCGCAAGGACCGGGTGGCCGCGCCCGAGCGGCCCGTCTCCCGCCTGGAGACGACCATGGCCACGCTCGACGCCGCCTTCACCGCGCTCGCCGAGCCGAGCGAGGACGAGGCCGCCCTGCTCGCCGCCACCCGCGCGGCCGTGCAGGAGGCGGACAGCAGCCTCACCGGCGACGTCCTGGAGCTCTTCGTCGAACTGGTCGCCTCCCTCAACTCCCACTGGCGGATCACCACCGTCTGGGACGGCGACCACGAGGGCGAGCGCACCGCCATGGTCCGCGCCCTCGCCGTCTGGGACGCGGGCCCCCTCGGCTACTGGATCCGCGAACAGCCCGCCGAGCCGATCCTGCCGGGCGCCGTGGGCCCGGACTCGCCGCTGGTCCTCGTCGCCTCGGACGTCGGCGAGATCTGGGACAAGGTCACCGACCTCCTCCCGGACAAGGAGGACCTGCACGTGGACATGGCGGGTACGCCGAACACCTGACCCGTACTTCGCCCCCTCCCCCCCACCACCGCAGGCAGGACGTATGAGTTCCCCCCAGCCCGACTTCCTGGGCCCCGACGTCGCGTACCAGGCCACCCCGCAGAAGCCGGGGAAACCGCGCAGGCCGTGGCGGGCGACGCTGGTGGTGGCACTCCTCCTGCCTCCGGTGCTGCTGGGGTCGGGGTGGCTGGCGCAGAGCGACAGCACGCTGCTGCTCCTGCTCGGCGTCATCGTGGCCATGGTGGCCCTCCTCGTCGCCTGGGCCTACGCGGGAGCGGGCCCCGGCACCTTCGTCGCCATCTTCGGCCTCGCCTTCATGCTCTTCGTGGGACCGGCGATGGCGGAAACGTTCCTGGACCGGCAGGGCGTGCGCACCCCTGCCGTCGTCGCCGGCTTCGGCGAGATGAGCCCCCGGTACGACCGGGCGCGCACCTGCAAGCTGGTCTGGGAGGACCGCGACACCGGCGAGATCGGCCGGGTCGAGACCGGCGGCCTGTCGGCCTGCACCGACGACATCAAGGCCGGCGACCCGGCCGTCGTCGTGGTCGACCCGACCGGCTGGCAGTTCCCCCGGATGGCGGACGACGTGGAGTCGGCCTCCACCACGACATGGGCGGTCACCGGCGGGCTGTTCGTGGCGATGGAGCTGATGTTCCTGTGGGGACGGGCGCGGAAGTTCGGCTGAGGGGCGCGCCTTGTGACGCAGAAGGGAAAGCGGAAGCGAAGCGCGGGCTGACTGGACGCCGCCGCCGAAGTCCGCGCGCACCTTGGCCTTGGAGCGGGAGTGGGCCCGGCGGAAGGCTCTGGCCACCGTGCCCGCCGTGCCGCGACGCCGGCAGATCATCGGGATCTCCGCCTTCGGGCTGGCCGCGGTGGGTGACCTTCGCTCCCCAGGACCCCAGCCGCGTGCTCACCTCCAGGTGGGTGGCGGACCCGCCGCTCGTGACGACGCCCCTGCTGGTGGTGGCGGTGTGCGGGTTCCCCTTCGTGGTGCTGCCCTGGTTCGTGATGGTGCGCCGACGGCGGCTGTTGCGGGCACGGGCGCGGATCATGGCGGAGTAGACCGGGCGCACCCGGCCCCGGCAGCACCGGTGCCGGGGCCGGGCGCCACGGCTCAGCTTCCCGCGGCCCCCTTCGCGGGCTTCGGTCCGTCCCCGATCAGGGCGAAGGCGAAGGCGAGGCGGCGGTCGAGCCAGTCGGTGCGGACGGAGACCGTGTCACTGCCCTCGGACTCCATCACCTTCTCCTCGCCCGCGTACCAGTGCAGCGTGCGGGGCTTCTTCTGCTTCTTGGCGCCGTCCTGGGCGGTGAGGGCGCGGGTGACCAGGTCGACGGCGAGGCCCGTCGAGGCGCCCAGCTTCTTGCCCGGGCTCTTCAGGCTGCCGAGCTTGCCGGTGCCGGTGACCTCGGGGTGGCCGGGCTGGTCGATCCGCCAGGTGTGCGGGCTGAGCGGGCCGCCGGCCACCCGGCGTACCGTGCCGACCAGTTCGCCGGACGCGTCCCGGACCGCGTACAGCAGGTCGCGGCCGTCGGTGTCCGGGGCCATGACCGTGCACAGGAGGTGCTGGAGGCCCGGGTCCTCGAAGAGGGCGAAGGCGGCGCCGGGGGCGGCCCGTCGGGCGTCCTCGCTCTCGCCCACGTACGCGCAGGGGGCGTGGACGCGCTGGGCGAGGGGACCGCGGAGTACGCGGACGGCGTGCGCGCCCAGGACGGCCTGCGGGCGCCTGTTGCCGCGCGGCCGCTCCACCCAGCCCACCACGAACCGGTCGGCGTCGGCCCAGCCGACCTGCTCCACCGGGGGGTCCGGGTTCGGGCTGTTCGTGCCACCACGTGTCATGCGTCGTCCTCCGTGCGTACCGGAACGGGTCAGAACCAGTTTCTCGGGTCGGCCTTCTTGGCCAGGTCCTTGGCCCCGTCGACGAGTTTGCCGCCCTTGTCCTTGGCCCAGTCGACGGCCTTGCCCGCACCCTTTTTGATGTCGTCCCAGTTCTCGACGATCTTGGCGCCGCCGTAGATGGCGCCCGTGACCACGGCGGCGCCGATGGTGATCGGGTTGGGGGCGACCATGGCGGCGGTGAGGGAGGCGTTGAAGCCGACCTCGGCGACATCGGCGACGTACCCGGCGCCGTTGCGCTTGAAGGCGTCGACCGGGTTGCCCTGCGAGATGACGTTGGCCGCGCTGACGCCGGTGGAGACCACGCCACCGACGACGCCCGCGCCGCGCAGGAACCCCGCCGCCTTCGCGGTACCGGCCGCCGCGAACCGGAGCGAGGAGCCGGGGTTGGCCATGCCGCCCCGGGCGGTGAAGAGGTTCCGGCCGACGGTGGTGAGGCTGGCCTGCGCGGAGCGTGTCACGGCCTGCCCGGAGTGGGTCACGCCGCCGTACCGTGCGGCGAGGCCGTCGTGGCCGACCAGGAAGTTGATGGCGGGGTTCACGCGCAGGTTCCGCGCCAGGGACGAGCGGCGCAGGGCGTCGTAGCCCGTGCCCAGCCACGTCGCACGCACACCGCTGGTCAGCGGGACGCGGCTGAGGTTCTGGTACAGGGAACTCTGCTGGAACAGCGCGCCCAGCCGCCCCGGCAGCCAGGCGCCCGGCGCCGACAGGGAGCGGATCGGCGGGCGCACCCCGACCAGCCAGTTGCCGGCGGACCGGACCCAGCCGAGGTTGCTGGCACGCATGGTGACGCCCAGCCGCGTCTTCCACGTACGCAGGGCGCCCTGCTTCAGGGAGTTGCCGACCAGCACCTTGGTCAGGGAGGCGCCCTGCACGGTGAAGACGGTGCCGGCCGCGACGATGGAGCCGTAGTCGCCCACCGCCTTGATCATGCGCTCGATGGTCTGCTCGTGCGGACCGAGCCCCGGAATCCTGGAGAGGGCGTTGGCCTGGAGGCGGGTCACCCAGTCCTTCAGGGACTCGTTCTCCTGGCGCTTGAACGATTCCGCGTTCGGGTCGTCGCTCGCGGCCACCGAGTTGGCGAGCAGCAGGGCGTCAGGGGTGAGCCCCTCGCCCTTGTACTTCGCCAGGTCCTTGTCGGTGAACCCCGCCCACCGCAGCCCCGCTTCGGGATCACCGTCCTCCAACCGCGCGAAAGTGGCGCGTTTCCGCAGATCGGGCGCGGTGTCGGAGACCCAGGAGCGCAGCGGGCGCAGGGTGGTCAGCTTGCCGGTGACCCCCAGGTTCGAGGCCCGGGTGAACGCCTCGTCCAACTTGTCCGAAAGCCCCCCACGCCCGTCCAGCAGCTTCGCGAGCTGCTCCAGATCCTGCGGATTGACCGTCCTCACGCTGTATCCCCCGTTCGCTGCCTCATCCGTGCGAGCCGGTACGCCGCCGCTCGCCACGAAGCTCAGTACGAACACGGTACTGGGCGACGACAGGTGTGTAGTAGGGGCGGTGGCGGGGGGTGAGAGCGGTTGGGGGGATTCGCCGGCATAGGGAACAGTCAGAACCAGTTGGCCGGATTGGCCTTCTTGGCCAGGTTCTTCGCTCCCTCCACCATGTCTCTCCCGGCCGCCCCGGCCTTGGCGCCCAGCCAACGCCCTGCCTTCTGGGCGCCGCCCTTCACGTCGTCCCAGTGCTCGACCACCTTGGCCGTGACGTACACAGTGCCGGTGACGGCCACCGCGCCGAAAGTGATCGGGTTCGGAGCGATGGTGGCGGCGGTCATGGAGGCGTTGAAGCCCACCTCGGCGACGTCGGCCACGTATCCGGCGCCCTTGCGTTGGAACGCATCGACCGGGTTGCCCTGGAGCCGCAGGTTGTTGAGGCCGTACACGGTCTGCCCGGCGCTCAACAGGATGTTGCCGGCTCGGAGGAATCCGGTGACCTTGGCTGTACCAGCCAGGGCCGCCTTCGTGGAGGCGAAGCGGCCGGAGTTCCTGCGGGCTTCCCGGTAGAGGGCGAAGCCTGCTTTCCTGAGCCCTGCCTGGGCGCCGCGCGTGATCTCGGCCCCGGAACGGTTGGTCAGATTCAGGCTTCTCGTCAGTGTGTCGTCACCGAGGACAGCTGTCAGCCATCTGTTGGTCCGAGGACTGAGCCTGCCGACGACCTGTCTGGCCCCGTCATACCCGTGCCCCAGAGCGAGATCGTTCATCCTGCTGAGTACGGGTACCGCACTGAGGTTGCGGTAGAGGGTGTTGCCCTGGAAGAGGGCCCCAAGACGAGAGGGGAGCCAGCTACCGGGTGCCGACAGGGCGCGAGGACTTACCTTGATCCGCCCTACCACCCTTCCTATCTGCTTCGCGAGAGGAGAATCTCTCGCCTTGAGACCGTCGGCAATGCGAGAGAGGTGGCTCCCGAAGGCGTTGGTCCCCTGCGCGACGGCCAGACTGGAGCCGATCAGCAAGGTCCTGCCTCCTACGCTGAGCACCGAGGCTCCGTCGCGAGCCAGCTCCACGAACTTGGTGACTGTGGCCTCGTGGGCCTCCAGCCCCGTGAGGTCGGCGAGAGCATGGCCGGCCAATCGGTTGAGCCAGTCGTCGATACTCTCCCGGTCCCGCCTACGGAACGCTTCCGCACCCGGATCACCGCTCGCAGCAACGGAGTTGGCCAGCACGATGGTCTCGGCCCTCAGTGCTGCCCCGCCGTACGCCTTCAGCTCGCGGTCGCTGAAGCCCGCCCAACGCAAGCCGGCCTCCGGATCGCCATCTTCCAGACGAGCGGTGATCGCACGGTTGCGGAGGTCCGGCGCTGTGTCGGAGACCCAAGATCGCAAGGGACGCAGGGTGGCCAGTTGGCCGGAAACGCCTAGATTGGAGGCTCGTGTGAATGCCTCGTCGAGTCTCTCTTGAAGCCCGCCGCGTCCGTCGAGGAGTTTGGCGAGCTGTTCCAGATCTTGGGGATTTACCGTCCGCACTCGATTCCTCCGTTCTGAGACTGTGCGGCCAAGGGCGCTCGCGTGAGCGTTCGCTACCGCTCAGAGGGCGATCGGGTCCTTGTCTCCGATCAGCGCGAACGCGAAAGCCAGGCGCCGGTCGAGCCAGTCGGCGTGAAGGTGAGTCGGATGGCGGTCTTGGGTCTCCATGACCAGTTCGTCGTCAGCGGTCCAGGTGAGGCGCCGGGGCGCCGCAGTGTCTTTCCCCTCGCCGGGCAGCACGCTGTCGAGTGCCACGTTCGCGAGACTGATTCCGGCTTCGCCGGCGAACTGGCGCGGACTGTAGGTAGCCCAGCGACTGCGGCCCACGACGACTGGCCGCCCAGGCTGCTCGATGCGCCACGTGTGCCGGCGCAGGCCCTTGCGGGGGAGGCGCTGGATGACGCCGATGCGGGTGCCTTCGGCGGTGCGGACTACGTGGTGGCCGATGCCGTCCTTCTCGTGGCGGTGGGAGACCGAGCAGAGCAGGTGGGCGTGGAGGGGGTCGGTGAAGAGGGTGTGGGCGATGTCGGGTCCGCCGGTGTTGTCCTGGGGGAAGCCGAGGTAGGCGCAGGGGCGGAGTATGGGGCCGTAGGCGTCCTCGTCGGTGACGCGGATGGCCGTGGGGCCGTCGACGGGGCGGCGGTAGCCCTTGGTGGGCGGGCGTTCCGTGGACCCGATGGTGAAGGTGGTGACATCGCGCCAGTCGGCGGGTTCGACCGGGGGGCGCTTCTCGCGGCGGAGGAGGGACATGGGGGCTTTCGGACTGTCAGCTGGTGGCTGCGCCGTGGCGGGGCTTGTCGTCGTCGCCGATGAGGGGGAAGGCGAAGGCGAGGCGGCGGTCCAGCCAGTCGGCGGTGATGGTCATCTTCTTGCTGGCTTCGGAGAGCATGACTTCCTGGTCACCGATCATCCAGTAGAGAGTGCGGGGCTTCTTGGTCTTGACGCCGTCGGCCTCCGGGATGGCGGCGGCGACCATGCGAGCGGCGGTCACGAACGCCTTCTCCGTCTTTGTGGGAGCGCTCGTGATCTCCCCCGCGCCGGTGATCTGGGGGTGGCCTTGCTGGTCGATGCGCCAGGTGTGACGGGTGAAGCGGCCACCCGCGACGCGGCGCAGGGTTCCGATGGGGGCGCCGGTGGCGTCGCGAACCTCGTAGCTGAGGGTGCGGCCCTCCTCGACCGGCCCCATGACCGAACAGAGGAGGCGTTCGTGGGCCGGGTCCTCGTACAGGGTGAAGGCGGCGCCGGGGACGCGGGAGGCGGTCTGCTCGTCCGAACCGGCATACGCGCAAGGCACGTTGACAGGATGCTCTTCCGTTCCCATGGGGACGCGGATGGCGCGGTCGCCGAACTTGTTGCCGGGCTGCTCGGGGGTGTGGGGGCGCCAGACCATGCCGAGGACGAAGGTACGGACGTCGTGCCAGTCCACCTGCGCGGGCGCCGGTGGCGGAGGCGGTGCCTCGCTTTGCGCGCGCTCGCTTCTTCCTCGCCCGAATGCCATGTGTGCCTCCTGTTCGGAGCGCCGGGGACGCCCTGTGGTTCGTACGATGCCGCCTGTCAGAACCAGTTTCTCGGATCGGCCTTCTTTGCCAAATCCTTGGCCCCGTCCAAGACTTTGCCGCCGGTGTCCTTCGCCCAGTCCACCGCCTTGCCCGCACCCTTCTTGATGTCGTCCCAGTTCTCCACGACTTTCGCCCCGCCGTAGATGAGGCCGGTTCCGACGACAAGGCCGATGGTGACGGGGTTCGGTGCGACCGTTGCGGCGGTGAGGGAGGCGTTGAAGCCCACCTCGGCGACGTCGGCGACGTACTCGGCCCCCTTCTCCTTGAAGGCGTTGACCGGATTGCCGTGCGAAACGACGTTGGCGACGCTGACGCCGGTGGAGAGTGCGTTGCCGACGACGTTCGTCGTACGAAAGAAGCCAGCCGTCTTCACTGTTCCGGCCACGGCGAAGCGCAGCGACTTGCCAGGGTTGGCCATGCCGCCGCGGAAGTTGAACAGCCTCTGGCCGACCCTGGCGAGATTGGCGTTGGCGGCTCGTTTGACCTCCTGGCCGGAGTGCGTGAGTCCGCCGAACCGGGCGGCGAACTTGTCGTTGCCCACAAGGCGGCTGATCGTTCTGTTGACGCCGATGGATCGCACGGCCGGGGCGGAGCGCAGGTGGTCGTAACCCCGTCCCAGCAAGTCGGCGCGCCAGCCGGCGGTGAACGGCACACGGGTCAAGGTCTGATAGAGGCGGTTGCCCTGGAACATGGCGCCCAGTCGCCCCGGCAGCCATGTGCCCGGCGCTGACAAGGAGCGGATCGGAGGGCTCCAGCGGGCCAGGGAGACGCCCCGTTGCCGGATGAAGGGGAAGCGGCTTCGCTGGAGGGCGCCGGCCACGCGGTTCTTCCAGACAGCCCCCCGGCCATTCTTGAGCGAGTTCCCCACCAGCACCGTGGTCAGGGAAGACCCCTGCATCACCACTCTGGTCCCGGCGCTCATGATCGCGTGGGCGTTGCTGGCCGCGTCGTACAGCGTGCCGACAGTCGCCTCGTGGGGCGCGAGGCCGGGCAGCTGCGCGATGGCGTGGACCTTCAGGCGGTCGAGCCATTTGTTGAGGGATTCGTTCGGTTCGCGCTGGAACTGGAACGCGTCGGGGTCCTCGCTGGCGGCAACGGAGTTGGCGAGAAGGATCTCGTCGGGGGTGAGTCCTTCCCCCTTCCGGAGTCGGGCCAGTTCCTTGTCGGTGAATCCGGCCCAGCGCAGTCCGGCCTCCGGGTCGCCGTCCTCCAGGCGGGCGAAAGTGGCGCGTTTGCGCAGGTCAGGTGCGGTGTCGGTGGCCCAGGACCGGAGTGGGTGCAGGGTGGTCAGCTTGCTGGTGACGCCCAGGCTGGAGGCCCGGGTGAACGCCTCGTCGAGCTTGTCCTGGAGTCCGCCGCGTCCGTCGAGCAGCTTGGCGAGCTGTTCGAGATCCTGCGGATTGACCGTCCTCACGCCGCCTGCTCCGTTCATCCCGCTGCCTGGTGTCACGCCCGGACGAAACGTTAGGCAACGGAGGAACGGTGCTCGGCGGCCGGGTGCGGTATCCGGCCATGGGGGCGGAGGGCGCTGTTCCGCTCCTCACACGTGGACATCCTCGAACAACACCCGCACCCCCGCCTCAGACAAGGTCACCCCCAGGGGGCGGATGCGGGTCGTCCGGAGTTCTATCGCCTCGCCGGAGTGGAGGTGGAGGTCGGCTGCGGCGCGTCCTCGGCCGGCGGGGAGGAGGAGGACGCCGAGGATGTCGGCGAAGGGGATGTCGAGCGATTCGCCGCTCTCGGAGCGGAGTTGGAGGGTGTCGTCCTGGACGGAGACCACGGCGTCGCGGGGCGGGGTGGTGTCCCAGAGGTGGCCGGGGGCGCGGCCCGGTTCGTTGAGGCCCGTGCGGACCGGGTGGCAGTCGGGGCCGAGGGGGTGGGCGGCGCGGATCTCGGTGATCAGGGCGGCGGCGCGGCGGCGTTCGGCGACGCGCAGGGCGAGGGGGATGCCGGCGGCGAAGCCGATGAGGAGGAAGGTGAGGCCGACGGCGCCGAGTTCGGCGCGCTGCACGGTCAGGCAGTAGGCGGCGACGGCGAAGGGGACACCGGTGAAGACGGCGTACAGGGTGAGGGCGTCGGCGGCGGGTTCGACCAGGACGCCGCGTTCGCCGGAGGCCAGGCGGGCGCGTCTGCGGGCGCGTTCCTCGGTCATCTCGTACGGGCCTTCCGGGTGGTGGGGGAGGTGCACGAGCGTGCCGGGCGCGGGCGGCTGCGGGGGCGGAGGGAACGGTCCTCCCCGGAGACCGGGCGTTCGAAGTGCGAGCGGCTCCGCAGGTGGTGCCAGCACCAGGGAGCGAACTGGAGGAGGAGGCCGGCCAGGCCGAGCAGGGCGGAGGTCCGGGCGGCGGCCGGGGACTCGATGCGGACGACCGGCGCCCACCAGAAGGAGAAGCTGGAGGAGAACATCATGAACACCGTGGAGTTGAGTGTCCCGATGCTGCGGGTGAAGAGCGCGTCCTGCCGTGCCTCCTTCGCCCTGGGCCCGGGAAAGGCGGCGCCGGGGCCCCTGGTGAGACTCGGGGTCAGCGCCACCGCGCTCACCTTCCGCTCCTCGCAGGGCAGCGGCACCGCACGACGGAACCGGCCCCATGCCGCCTCTCCGCCCGGCCCCGCGAACCAGTCGGCCCACGCGCCGATCGGCGCCCGGACCCCCGATGCGTAGCGCAGTTCCACCCCGACGGGTTCGCCGTCGGGGCCCGTCAGCCTGACCACCGCGACGACTCCCGCAGGGCCGGAGAGGGCACGGCGTACGTCGGCACCGTACGGGTCGACCACCGATAGCTCGCCGGGGAAGACCCGCAGGACGGCCCGGGTGACGAAACGCCTGGTGGCCACAGTGCCGTCCTCTTCGGGCGGCCCGGGGTAGGGGGAGATTTCCACAAGCGGGGCCGGATCGAGACGGGCGGCCGAACGGTTGCGCAGGGCGGTGACGCGTCGCACCGTCAGCCGCGCCACGGGGGCGAGGAACGCGGTCACCGCCGCCAGCAGCATCAGCGAGGGCAGGCTCGCCTCGGAGAAGAACAGCACCGTGAACGCGAGGAACCACACGCCGCCCAGCGCGATGCGCAGTGCCTGGTACCACAGGGGAAGGGCCGGCCCCGGGCTGAGGAGGAGGGTCAGCTCCTGCCACCAGGGCACGCGTGGCGCGTCGGCCCGGTCCTGGGTGGTCCGTTCGACCGGGATGCCGCACGCCTTGAACAGGGCGGCGATCCCACTGCGCCGCACCGCCTCCTCGAAGTTCAGCCAGGGCGCGCCCGCCGGAATCCACTGGTACGGCAGGAGCCGGGCCACCGGGCGCCCCGACGCGTCCAGGAGCCACACCTCACCGGCGCCACGTTCACGGGCGGCCGTCTCGGCGTCCGGGAAGACCAGCACCGCCCGGCTGATGCCCTGCGGGCCCGACAGCGGGTACCGCCTCTCGCGGCGCTCGCCGAAGAACCCGCGCGAGCGCAGGACGAGCGCCTTGCCGTCGAAGAACAGGCGTGACCAGATGCTGATCTCGACCCCGGACCCCGGTTCGGCCGCGGGGCGGAGCGCCGGCTCCGGCGCCGTGCGAGGCCGGTCGTGGGGGCGTACCGCGTCGGTGGTGGACATCGCTGGGGAACTCACTGCCGTGGGCGGAGGGGGCTGGCGCCCACCGTACGAGAGCCTGCCCGTACCGTCCACGGGCGGTTCCGGCTGAACCTGCCCGGACGGCGGTCGCCGCCCGTCAGCCGCCGGTCCCGTCCTCCTCCAGCAGCCTCCGGAGCTGCGGGGAGAGTTCGGGTACGGCCGCCTGGGCCGCTCGGAGGTCCGCCAGGTGGCGCAGGGCCGCCTCCCGGCCGCGCTCCTTGCGGACGCCCTGCCGGTGGCCCAGCACCCAGACGGCGATCGCCGAGGCCAGGCCCAGGACCAGGCCGGCGTATCCGACCGGCTGGTCCTCGACGTAGGCCCAGACGGCCGCGCCGGCTCCGGCCAATGCCAGCAGCCCTCCCAACTCGTCGTGCCAGCCGCCCTGACCGGCCGTCCGCTCCCAGGCGGTGACCTCGGCCGGCTTGTGCGGGGGCCGGACGTCGCCCGCGTCGCGGGGAGCGGACGGCGGCGGTGGCGGGGTCGTGCCCGTGGCCGCTCCGGGCGGCGCGACCTCTGGCAGCGGGTACCAGGGTTGACTCGATCCGCCGGCCTTCCCCACCAGCCAGTCCGGTACGTGGGTCAAGGCCAGGCCGTGCGCCTGAGCGAGGGCGAGAACCTCGCGGTAGGCGGCGAGGACCGGGTCCCGGCGGGCCCGCTGCCACCGCGCCACGGCCCACCCCATGGCGGCGACCGCCAGAACGGCACAGACGCCCGCGCCGGCGAGGAGGGCCGGGCGGTGGGCCGTGAGTGGGGGCGAGATCTGGTCGGCGACCGCCAGCCCCGCCGCCACGATCAGGAGCAGGAAGGCGAGGCAGCCGGGGCCGGTCGTGGCCGAGCCGCCGGCCAGGGCGTCACGTCCCCGCCGCAGTTCTTCCCGCACCTTCTCGTCGTCCGTGAAGTCCACGCCCACCCGCTGCCCCACGCGGCGTACGGCCTCGTGCAGGGCGGGGTCACGGCGCAGCTCGGCGCCGCCCACCGGAAGCAGTGGCGGGGCGGTCGGGGACGTGTCGCGGCTGTCGGACATGGCGGGCAGCGTACCCACTTGCGGGTGACAGGGATGCCGTCGGGCCAACTTCCGTGCCGCTCAACGTCGTTCGGCGGCTCGACGGAAGTCACCCCGGTTCACCAGCGGGGCCAGCGGGCCGCCGGTGAGGGAGCCGTAGCCGGTGGCCGCCCACAGGCTCTGCTCCGGCGGGACCTCGTAGTACGGGGCGAGGCGGCCCTCGTGCCGGACGGTGAGGGACTGCGGGGTGCGGCGGGCCGCGAGGGCGGCGGCGCACTCCGCGCAGACGGCGACCGTCAGCAGGTCCCGGCGGCCCAGCATCCGCCAGGACGCCTCCCCGGCGGTCGCCAGGCCGTGGAACGGGTTGAAGAAGCAGGTCAGCGGCGTGTGCGGCTGGGCGGGGACCGGGCGGCGCGAAAGCAGCCGCCTGCGGCGGGGCCGGGCCGCGTTCATCGCCGCCCGGATGGGCGCGGTGCCCTCCTCGACCAGGGCGACCACGCCGGCGAGGTCGGCGAGGTCGCGGGCGCCGTCCAGCACGGTCCCGGCGGCGGCGTACGCGTCGAGCGCCCGCTCCATGCCGGGCGTTCCGCCGGGCAGCGCGACCGGGGCCTCCGCGATCAACAGACCCAGCTCCGGCAGGAGTTCGGCGGCCTTGTCCCGCATCCGGACGAAGGCCGCCTCCTCGGCGGTGGTGAAGGCGGTGCGCGGTTCCGCCCGGCGCTCGCCGGGGTGGCGCCGGACGTACACCGCGCCGATGGCCGCGCCCACGAACAGCGGCAGGAGGACGAGCCAGTTGACGCTTCCGCCCGCCCCGGCCTGCCCGGCCAGCGCGACGACCGCCGCCAGCCCGAGGGCGGCCGAGGCTGCCAGGAGCAGGCCGCGCCGGTCACGGACTCGGGACGGTTCTGTACGCACCGGCGTCTCCTTGATCTCGCGGACGAGGGCGTCGAGGCCCCCGTGGACGCCGGGCAGCGGGCCGGCCGCCTCCAGGTACGGCACCCGGGTGCGGCGCGGACCGGGCAGCAGGAGCAGACCGGGGGGCGGGCTGACGAAGGGGAGCCGGAGGTAGTCGGAGCACAGGGAGCAGACGGGCAGTTCGGTGCCGGGGCCACCGCCCGGCACCCGCAGCCGCTCGCGGAGGCCGGCCGGGCCGTGCAGCGGGTTGAGTGCGCAGCAGGCGGCGGCCATCCGCACCGGCGGCCGCGTACCGGGCCGGGCGCCGCAGGTGCCGAGCCCCGCGCGGACGCAGCGGACGAGGACGAGGGCGGCGGCGAGCGCGGCGGGGTCGCGGTGGCGGTCGCGGTGGCCCCCACCCACCTCGTCCGGGTGGCCGACGGCCAGCACGGCGGCGTCCAGCCCGGACCAGGCCCATTCCCTGGCAGCCCCGGCAGGCAGGGCGGCGTTATCGAACTCGGCCAGTGCACGCCGCAGTTCACGCTGGAGCGCACCGGTCAGCCAGCGACGGGACGGCTCGGCCGGCGCGGTGAACACCGGCTGGGCGTTGTCCCGCGCGTACCGCAGGACGAGCGGGACCCCGTGACCCAGCCGCCCGCGGACCACGTGGAGGAGCGCGGCGCCGACCCGGACCAGGAGGAGCAGCAGCAGCGCGGCCACCGGCCCGACGAGAAGCAGCCCCGGCCAGAAGTCCCCCGACCACAGCGGCGCCAGCTCCCGTACGCCCTCCCGCCCGGCTCCGGTCCGCTCGCCGGTGGCCCCCAGCGTCCACAGCGCGGCCCCGGCCACCGCCACGGCCACCCCGGCGGCCGCCCGCGCCTCCCCTCGCGTGGGCCTCAGCGCGGGCGGCTCCTCCTCCGACCCCGCCGCGATCACCCGCCCGTACCGGGCCCGGCGTACGACCGTGCCCGACAGCAGGACGCTCAACGGCAGCACGGCCAGCAGCCCTCCGGTCACGAAGCTCTGGTTCCGCCGCTCGACGGGCGAGGTGAGCCCGTCCGCCCCGGCAAGCACGTGCCGGGCCCCCTCCGGCGCGACGACGTGCGCGGCGACCACGAACCCCGCGCCGAGCGCCAGGGCGACCAGCAACACGGAGAGCCATGAGGCGGTGGGGCGGCGGTCGGTCATCGGGCTTCCCCCCCCCATGCCGGTGTGCCCGTCGGCGTTTCCTCCCAAGGACCCTATTACCCGCCCTGATGCGCTGACCGTCACCCGCTGGACCGAAGGGCCCGGACCACCTGATCTCGGCCGACTCTCGCAGGCTTCGCCGTACCGCTGCGAGGCGTGTGGCGGTGGTGCGAGGCTCGGACGGCGGTCGGCGGAACAGCCGCCGGAACCCGAGAGGAAGGAGCGCCGGGGTGGGCGGGCTCGACAGGACGCGTGGCGTGCGGCTGAGGCGGTCGGTCGTGGCGGCGCTGGCGCTGTCAGGGATTCTGGCCGGCTGCGGGCTGGGCGAGCCGAAGCAGACCTACGAGCAGGCGTACGAGGCGATGCGTCCGGATGCCATGGCGGCGATGAAGGAGGCGTGGCCGGGTGTGGAGATGGCGAAGGACTCCGGTGGCACTGAAGAGTGCGGAGGGTTGGACATCAGCGCGGACAAGGATGCGAGCAAGCTGTCGGCGCACGTGACTTATCGGGGAAACATCCGGCCGGGGGACGAGCGCAGCCTTGCGGAGTTGGCGCGAGCGGCCGGGAAGCGGCTGATGGAGCGTGGGTGGCGCAGTGGCGTCGAGGGGAGAATACCGGACGAGGAGGGCCTGAAATTTTCGGTGAAATCCTCTAGCAGAGTGAGATTGCAGATGGAGAAGCCCGGGGTTGATGGCTGGGCCGTCGTGTTGGTGCACGCGGACGAGCCGAATGATTACGGTGTTTCGATGTCCGTGTCCACGAAATGCCTGCGAAACCCCGCATGGGGGAACAGGGAGGAGGGGTGATGGCCCGGCCTGCGGGAGGCCTGACCCCGCCGCGCGTCGGCGGTCACTAGTTCGTTTCGTCGACCTCCTTCAAGGCCAGCGCAGCGGATTTCTGTTCCAAGGAGGCGGCCGCCACTCGGAGCTTGGCCGTGTGCACCCGGAGCTCACCCCGTACGCGTGTAGCTGTGGGGCCCTGCCACCGATCGGCTGACGAAGGCTTCTCGTCTTTGGCGATTCGGGTGGCCTCCTCCAAGAGTCCTCCGACGTCGTCCGCAAGCTTGTGCAACTCGATGTGCTTTTTCGGCACGGCAGTTCCCCCTTGTGCGAGGCTTGATGTCCCCAGTGTGGTGCCGGGGATTGCGTGGCGGGCCACGGTAGCCGGTCGGGAAGCGGTAGGTTCTATTCCGCCCGGTTCGGCCATCACATTTCAGCCCCGTGCGCGCGAAAAGTGTGCCAGATGCGCTCAGCCCATGGCCCGACCCGTCGCAGGTCGTGTGGTGGCGCTGTCCGGGAAGGACACTCAACCCAGGGAAGTTTCAGGCCAGTTCAGTCACTTTTTGGCGTCGGCGCGAACTAGTGGCAGATACCTTTCCGAGCCATGGGAATGGTTCTCGCTGATCCGGTGATGCTGGAGAAGCTCGCCGCGTCGATGGATCGCACCGCCAAGGAAATCCCCGCGCTGAGGAGGAAAGCGTCCGAACTGGATGTCCTGAGTGAGGTCGGCCACCTGTCGCCGCTGCTGAGCTATCTGAACGAAACGGCCCGTGAACTGCGGAAGAAGGCCGGCATTCTGCGCACACCGTCGGAGTCCCCCTTCGGCGCACTCGCGCAGTACGGGTTACCCGCCGGGTTGGCGCGCAAGCCGGGGGCGGGCAAGGAGTTCGAGGCCGGGCTGAAGAAAGTTCTGGCCAAGTACGAGACGGCCGTGCCGGAGGCGCGAGCACGGGCGGTCAAGGACTACGTGGAAGGTCTCACGCCCGAGCAGCAGGCCGCGTTGGTGGTCGCCGACCCGGCGACGGTCGGCAACCTTGACGGTGTGCCGCCGCCCCTCAGGTTCGCGGCCAACCGGATCTCCATACAGCGGCAGTACGAGAAGGAGAAGCGACACCTGGAGGGGCTTGCGGCCGACGGCCCCGCCTCTCACCGCTCCTTGGTGCGACTGAAGGCGCTGGCGCAGTTCCTCGCCCCGCGGACACAGAAGACCAGGAATCCGAAGGACGGTTCGCCGGTTTACAGCGACGTGCCGCGCCAGTTTCTGGTCTTCCAGCCCGATGCGGGCTCCGTCGCGGACCCTGAACAGTCTCCCTTCGCGGACGGAAAGATAGCCGAGGTTGTCGGGAACCTGGAGACCGCGAAAGACGTGGCCTTCCGCATCCCGGGAATAACCAATCGTCTCGACAACTTTCAGGGTTTCACTCAGGGAGCCTTCGATCTGATGGCTGACCCGAAAGGGTTCGAGCGAACTGACGGCGCTGTGGTCAGTTGGCTGGGGTATGACACGCCAGAGCTAGGAGATTCGATCGACCCGGCGAAGGCCGAGGCAGGCGGGCGTGACCTCGGAGTCTTCCGGCGTGGAATCGACGTGAATCTGCGTCCTGACGTGACGACGGGGATATTCGCGCACAGTTACGGCACTCTGGTCACAAGTAAGGCGTTGCAGTACGGGATGGACGACGTCAACAAGGTTGTCTTCATGGGTAGCCCAGGGCTCGGCCCCAATATTCGCAGCATGGCAGATTTCGACATGCCGAATACGCAATTCTTCGCCATGCGTGCCCCCGAGGATGTGGTTTCTTATACCCAAGGTCACGGAGGCGACCCGGCGGATTTCCCGGATGCCATACGGTTGGGGACCAAGGGGGCGGTCGGTCATTCCGAGTACTACAAGTTGGGAAAGGGGGGTCTGGGCAATTTGAGGAGGGTCTTCGCCGGTGAGAACGACCAACTGGAGACCACCGACACCACCCTGGACGAGGAGATGATCGGCGCAACCGAAGTCCGCAGCCTCGTCGGATTTCTCCAGGAGCGCCTGACGCCGGACGAAGTCGCCCGTCTCGGTGGGGACATCGACCCGATCGCCCAGGGCATCGTCAGCGGACGGATGGGTTTCACCGACGCGGCGGGGCCCCTGTACGTGAGTCTCAAGGACCACGACCTCCTCGACAAAGTACCGCCCAGCGAGCTGTTCTCCGAGGTCACTTCGCTGGCGAGTGACGTCGCGGCGAAGGAGACCAACAAGAGGATGCTGGCGGGCGGTTCCTCGGAGGAGAAGGCCATCCTCTACGCGGGCGCCGCCAAGGCCGCCTCGTGGGGTCTGGCCGAGGTCGTCACCCAGCCTCTGGAGGTCGCCGCCAAGGGCACCCGCGCCGTCAACAACTGGACGCAGTTCGCGGAAGTCCTGGCTGAGGGCGACCTGAACACCGAAACCTGGAAGAAGTCTCTCGACAAGGGCTCTGACGCGGTGACCGCGACCATCGACCTGCTGAACCCTTTCTGACCCGCAGATCCCGCACGGCACGTCCCCTCCTCCTAGGTGAAAGATGCGCGCCCCATGCCACAGAAGCGATCCAGTCCCGGCCCGTCCCAGCTCGCCGAATCCGTCAGGCCGGTGATCGACTCGGTACTGCCCGGGGCCGAGGTGACCCTGATCAGTTCCCCCCTGTCCGTCCACGGCGTGGCTGTGACGGCCGTCAGCTCCGTGGACACGCGTACGGCCGACCAGCTCTACGACGCCTTCGCCTCCCGCCTGCGGGAGGACGGCTGGTCGGTGGACGAGCGGCCGAGGGCGGTGGACGAGCCGTATGTGGTGGCGGGCAAGGCCGGCCTGGGTGCCGCCGGCTTCAGTTGCCGACCGGGAGGCGTCTCCTTCAGCCTGCTGCCGGACAGCACCCGCGAGAGGCCGGCCGGGGTGGACCTGCCCAACGAGCGGGAAGCGGCACAGCGAGCGGTCGCCGCCGAGATCCGGGAGGCGATCGGGACGGCCTTCCGTCGGCCCGTCCACCCGGACGACCTCTTCGGCGAGCCGGAACCCGGTTCTGTACGGGTGGCGGGATGGCCCCGGGGTGGGGACGGGCCGGACAATGAGGCAGCACTGGAAGCGAGTTCCGCGTATCTGCGAGCGCGTGGCTGGCAGGACCTCCCCGAGCCGACGGACAGCGACGACCGTTCCGTGAGCCTCTACCGGGAGGGAGTGAAGGGTGCCCGCCTTTACGCGGCCAACGGGCAGCTCATCTTCACCGGGGAGGTCAGGGGATGACGGCGACACGGACGCCCAGATTCCCGGGGCGGGCGACCTACCGGCAGGCGGCGGTGGTGCTCCTGGTCTCCGGCCTGCTGGCCGGGTGTGGTCTGGGAGAACCGGACCAGACCTACCAGCAGGCGTACGACGCGATGTATCCGGACGCGAAGGCGGCGACGGAAGCGGCTCTGCCCGGGGTGGAGGTGGAACAACTCACCCGGGACACTACGGAGTGCGGGGGGCTGGACATCTCCGCGGACAAGGATGCCAGCAAGCTGAGCGCGTATGTGACGGTCGGCGGTGAGGTGGATGCCGACGACCGGCGCAGCCTCGCGGATCTGGTGCGAGCGGTGGGGGCGCGGCTGGTGGATCAGGGATGGAGGGCCCAGATTCCGGACCGTTCTGTCGTCGGCGGTGAATCGCCGGCGCCGGAGGGGGAGCTCGCCTTGACGGAGAACTCCGAGGAGGCCGCTGAGATGTCACTGCGGAAAGCGGATGTGCACGGTTGGGTGAACATCCGGGCCGATGTGGTGGAAGGGTTCGACTGGCGTGAGGTCACTACGTCCGTGGCTACGAAGTGCCTGCGCAACTCCGAGTGGAAGGAGGGCGAGGACCAAATCTGGTGACCGGCCGCTCGGTGGCGTTCTGGGGAGATTCTGGGGAGATGCGGGGCGCAGGGGGCTCGCGGAGGGCCCGTGCGCGGGGCTGCGGACCGGTCCAGGCAGGGTGCGGAAGTGAGCGTGACGAGGTTCCAGGGGCGGGCCGGGAACCGTCCGGCCCGTCTCCGGCGTGAAAAGCACCAGTCCGCCAGCCGGTCCTGAGGGCAGTTCAGCCCTTGAGGCAGCCCCCTTCGCTGCTGATACGGTGCGATGGCCCGACGCGTGACCATGCGCGGCGCGCCGGACTGCCAGACGGGGTGGGGCGCGGCGGACGACCGCAGGTGGTGTCACCTAGCTTGCGGACCGGGCGGGCCACGGTGTCATGACGACAGATTCTTGGGTACGGGGAGCGGCTGCGTGAAGATCCAGGAGCGTGCGGGTGGGGGCAACAACCGGGCCTCCGCACCGGCTCAGCCGGGTGCGGGGGAGCGGCTTCCCACGCCGCCCAGGGAGCGCAAGCCGGCCCTCGCGGCCCTCGCCGTCCTCCTCATCCTCGTGGGCGCCCTCGGCGCGACCGTGCTGGTGCTGCGCGCGGGCGACCGAATATCGGCGATCAAGATCGAGAAGGAGATCCCGGTCGGGGCCGCCGTCACCGACGACGCCGTGACCGAAGTCCTCGTCGCCGCCGACGAGTCGGTGCACTACGTCGAGTGGTCGCAGCTCGCCTCGCTGAAGAAGCTCAAGGCCAAGTACACGATCCCGAAGGGCGCCGTCGCCGTCGGGGAGATGTTCGCCGAGGGCACCGGGCTGCCCGAGGGCAAGGTCAACGTCGGCCTCTCCCTCAAGGAGGGCCAGTACCCCTCCGGGCTCAAGCCCGGTGACACCGTCACCGCGTACCGGGTGGGCGACGCCGCCGCCAAGTCGCGGAACGACGGGGCCGAGACCGGTTCCGGTTCGGCCGCGGGTGCCCCGCTGGTCGAGAGCGCCCAGATCGCGCTGGTCCGGGAGGCCGAGGAGGGCTCGGTCAGCTCCGGCACCCTGCCCGTCACGGTCACCGTGGACAAGGCCGTCGCCGGCCCGCTCGCCCAGGCGGCCAACGCCGGTGAGGTCGCGCTGGTGCGTCTGCCCGCCGGCGGCGCCTCCGACGGCAACTGAGGGGGCCCGCCATGGCCTTGATCGCCCTCGCCGCCGACAAGGGATCGCCCGGCGTCACCACCGCCGCCGTCGCGCTGTCCGCCGTCTGGCCCCGCCGTGTCCTGCTCGCCGAGACCGACCCGGCCGGCGGTGACCTGCTGTACCGCAGCGCCGCCGCCCACGGTGGCTCGCTCGACCCGAACACCGGCATGCTGTCGATAGCCGCCACCGCCCGGCGCGGCCTCGTCCCCGACCAGCTCTGGGACCACACCCAGCCGCTCTCCGGCGGACTCGACGTCCTGGTCGGCATCGGCAGCGCCGAGCAGGCCGCCGGCTTCACCGGGCTCTGGCCCACGCTCGGCCAGTCCTTCGCCCAGCTCGGCGACTCCCCGCACGCGCCGGCCGACGTCATCGCCGACTGCGGGCGGATCAGCGGCGACACCGCCGCCGTCGAACTCTTCCCGTACGCCCAGCTCGTGCTGCTCGTCTCGCGGACGACCCCGGAGGCGCTGGCGCGCGTACGGGACCGGGCCAGTCATCTCACGCAGCGGCTGCACGGCGGGCCGCGCGGGGCCGCGGGGATCGCGACGCCGCTGATCGGGGTCGTGCTCGTCACCGACCCGGGCGGCTCGGCCAAGCTCGTCCACCAGGTCAACGACATGCTGGTGGCCGGGCAGACCGGGGCCCGCGTCGTCGGCACCCTCGCCGACGACCCGGCCGGGGCCGACCAGCTCGCCGGGCGCCGGCGCGGGCGGCTCGACAAGTCGCTGCTCATCCGGTCCGCCCGGAAGATCAGCGCCGACCTGTACCAGCAGTTCGGCGCCGCCTGGAGCACCCCCGCCGCGGGGGCCGGGCGATGAGCGTCGACCACCAGCTCGTCAAGCGGTTCCGGCAGGAGGCCGGCGACCGCATCGCCGAGCAGCGCCGCCTCGACCAGATATCCGGCGTCGCCGCGATGTCCGGCGAGGACGAGCGGCAGTACGCCCGCGCCGTCATCGCGCAGATCCTGGAGGAGTACGCCCGCGCGGAGATCAACGCCGGGCGCACCCCGCTGGACGCCGAGACCGAGGAGCAGTACGCGGCCGCCGTGCACGCGGCGCTCTTCGGCGTCGGCCGGCTCCAGCCGCTGCTGGACGACCCCGAGGTCGAGAACATCGACATCAACGGCGCCGACCAGGTCTTCGTCGGGTACGCCGACGGCCGTGAGGCCAAGGTCGACCCGGTCGCCGAGTCCGACGAGGAACTGGTCGAGCTGATCCAGATCCTCGGCGCCTACTCCGGTCTCTCCTCGCGCCCCTTCGACTCCGCCAACCCCCAGCTCGACCTGCGGCTGCCCGACGGCTCCCGGCTCTCCGCCGTCATGGACGTCACCCGCCGCCCGGCCCTGTCCATCCGCCGGGCGCGCATGGGCAAGGTCTTCATGTCGGACCTGGTCGGCAACGGCACCCTCACCCCCGAGGTCGGCCACTTCCTGGCCTGCGCCGTCCGCGCCCGGAAGAACATCATGATCGCCGGGGCCACCAACGCCGGAAAGACCACCCTGCTGCGGGCGCTGGCCAACGAGATCCCGCCCGCCGAGCGCCTCATCACCGTCGAACGCGCCCTGGAGCTGGGCCTCGACACCTTCGCCGACCTCCACCCCAACGTGGTCGCCTTCGAGGAGCGCCTGCCCAACTCCGAGGGCCAGGGCCTGATCTCCATGGCCGAGCTGGTGCGCCGCTCCCTGCGTATGAACCCCTCGCGGGTGATCGTCGGTGAGGTCCTCGGCGACGAGATCGTCACCATGCTCAACGCGATGTCGCAGGGCAACGACGGCTCGCTCTCCACGATCCACGCCAACAGCTCGCACGAGGTCTTCAACCGCATCTCGACCTACGCCCTCCAGGCCAGCGAGCGCCTCCCCATCGAGGCCAGCCAGATGCTCGTCGCCGGCGCCGTCAACTTCGTCGTCTTCATCCAGCGGCGCAACAACTACCAGACCGGCGGCCGGCTCCAGCGCATGGTGACCTCCATCCGCGAGGTCAACGGCGTCGACGGACGCGTCCTGTCCAGCGAGATCTTCGCCGAGACCCCGGACGGACGCGTCGTCCCGCACGCCCCGATCGCCTGCCTCGACGACCTGGTGGCCTTCGGCTACCGGGGGAACTGGGCGTGAGCCGCATGAGCCATCCCCTGCACCTCGCCGCCGGCGCCCTCGACGGCATGGGCGGCCTCTTCTCCCTCCCCGTGCTGTACGCGCTGGGCTGCGGCCTCGCCGTCGGCGGCGGCATCGCCCTGCTCGTCACCGCCATCCGCGGGCTGCCCGCCAAGCCCGAGCACGAGAAGGCCAAGGCCGGTGAACGCGCCGCCGAACTGCTCCGGTTCGCCGGACAGCGCGGCTCGCTCGCGGCCGGCGTCGGCCTGGTCGTCCTGCTGGTCACCCGCTGGGCGGTGGCCGGTATCGCCGCGGGCGTCCTCGTCTTCTTCTGGGACAAGCTCTTCGGCGGCGCCGCCGAGGAACGCGCCGCGATGCGCCGCGTGGAGGCGCTCGCCTCCTGGACCGAGTCGCTGCGCGACACCATCGCCGGCGCCGTCGGCCTCGAACAGGCCATCCCGGCCTCGGCCCGCGCCGCCGCCCCCGTCCTCCGCCCGCACCTGGACGCCCTCGTCGACCGGCTGCGCTCGCGCACCCCGCTGCCCGAGGCGCTCCAGCACCTCGCCGACGAGATCGACGACGCCTCCGCCGACATCATCGTCGCCGCGCTCATGCTCAACGCGCGGCTGCGCGGCCCCGGTCTGCGGCAGGTCCTCGGCGCGCTCGCCAAGTCGGCGCGCGAGGAGGTCGACATGCGGCAGCGCGTCATGGCGCAGCGCTCCTCGACCCGCCGCTCCGTGCAGATCGTCGTCGCCGTCTCGGTCGCCTTCGTCCTCGGACTCGCCGTCTTCAACCGGGACTTCGTCGCCCCGTACGGCACCCCCGTCGGCCAGGCCGTACTCGCCTGCGTCTGCGGCCTCTTCGCGCTCGGCTTCTGGTGGCTGCGCAAGCTCTCCACCATCGAGACGCCGGAACGCTTCCTCGTCCGCGACCAGCCCGCCGTCCAGCAGTTCGTCCGGCCCCGCACCCCTGACGCGCCGGGCCAGGCCGCGCCCTACGGGGCCGCCCCCGAGCAGGAAGGGACGCGGCGATGAGCCTGACCACGCCGATCCTCATCGGCGCCGTCCTCGGCCTCGGCATCTACGCGCTGGTCCGCGCCCTGATGCCGGCCAAGTCCAGCCCCGTCGCCCAGGTCGCCCGCATCGACGCGCTCCGCGCCCGGGGCAGCGCCTACTCCTCGGGGCGCGGCACCGGCGACAGCACGGGCCGCCTCGACACGCTGCGCGCCAAGGTCGGTACGCGCGTCGCCGAGCTCTACTTCCAGCAGGGCTGGGAGCAGCGCTCGCTCCGCGCCGACCTCGCGGTCCTCGACCGGAGCTGGGAGAAGTTCCTCGCCACCAAGGTGCTGCTGGCGGGGGCGGGGCTCTTCTTCGGGCCGTTCCTCTTCGTCATCGTGTGGCGGCTCGGTTTCGGCTCCAGCCCGATCATCCCGGTCTGGATGGCGCTCGCCTTCGCCCTGGTCTTCTTCTTCCTGCCCGACCTGGAGGTCCGCCGGGACGCCGCCGACCGCCGCCGCGACCTGCGCCGGGTCATCGGCGCCTACCTCGACCTGGTCTCCATGAGCCTGGCGGGCGGGCGCGGCCTGCCCGAGGCACTGATGGCGGCCGCCGAGGTCAGCGACGGCTGGGCCGCCAAGCGCATCCGCAACGCCCTCAACGACGCCCGGATCACCGGACACAGCCAGTGGCAGGCGCTCGGTGAACTCGGTGAGGAACTGGGTATCGAGGAGCTGAAGGACCTGGCCGCCTCGCTGGCCCTGGTCGCCGACGACGGCGCCAAGGTCCGTGAGTCGCTGGCCTCCCGCGCGGAGACCATGCGGCACCGCGAGATGGCCGAGATCGAGGGCGCGGCGGGCGAGAAGTCCCAGTCCATGCTCGTCGCCCAGCTCCTGCTCTGCGCCGGCTTCCTCGTCTTCCTGATCTTCCCGGCCGCCATGCGTGTGTTCCAGGTCTGACCGGCACCCGACACCCGACCCTCCGACTTCACCGACCCGTCGACCCCGTCGACCCACCGACCCCACCGAGAGGACTCGCCATGCGATTCGGACGGAGCTTCAGCCACCCCGCCGTCGACTTCCTGATCACCTTCCTCCAGGCGCGCGTCGAGCGCGCCCGGGACGAGAACACCGACCGCGGTGCCTCCGCGGTCGAGTGGGTCATCATCTCCGCCGTCGTCGTCGCCATCGTCGGCGTCGTCGCGGCCATCCTCAACGCCGCCCTCAGCGAGGGCGCCAACAAGGTGGGCGACTGCATCAAGGGCGCCGACGCGGGCAGCACCTGCTGACCCCGCTCCTCTCGCCCCGGACGCCCCGGGGTCCGGGCCACGCGCCCGGACCCCCTCCCGTCCACCCATGAGCCCGCCTGTCCCAGGAGTCCCGAACCCGTGCAGCCCGTACCGAGAAGGCCAGGCCCCCGAGGGGGTGCGCGCAGACCGTGCCGTGCCGTACCGGCGCGCGGCTCCGTCCTGCGCCGGTTCGCCGCCTCGCGGCGGGCGGCGGCCAGGGAGTCGGGCGACAGCGGGATGACGGCGATCGAGTTCGTCTTCCTCACGCCGATCCTCTTCTTCATGATCTTCGCGACGGTCCAGTTCGCGCTGTACTTCTTCGCCGACCACGTCGCCCAGGCCGCCGCCCAGGCCGGGGCCCGCAAGGCCCGCGCCACCGCCGACGAGAACCCCGGGGGCTGGCGCGGCGAGGCCCGCACGGTCACCAACGCCTACATCCGGCAGCTCGGCCCGCAGCTCGTCGTCAGCCCGGACGTGACGATGCTCCAGCCCGAACCGAACACCGTGGGCGTGGAGATCACCGCCCGCATCCCCACCGTCTTCCCCGGGCTCGACCTCACCGTCCACGCGCAGTCCTCCGGCCCGGTCGAGCGCTTCGTCGAGGAGGGCGGCTGATGACTCCGACGGCACCCGCGGCGCGGCTCGCCGCGCTGGTACGGGACCGCCGGGCGCGGCTCGGCCTCGCGCGCCCCTCCGCCGCCTCCGCCGACGCGGGGATCTCCACCATCGAGGTGGTCATCCTCGCCCCGGTGATGATCCTCTTCATCCTCGTCCTGGTCGCCTTCGGGCAACTGGTCGACGGGCGAGGCGCGTTGGACGGGGCCGCCCGGGACGCCGCCCGCGCCGGGTCGATCCAGAAGGACCACGGCACCGCCCTCGCCGAGGCCCGCCGCGCCGCCGAGGCCAACCTCGCCGACGTCTGCACCGGGCCCGTCAGCGTCCGCCAGACCAGCGCCGGGTTCGAGCCGGACACCCTCTTCACCGTCGAGGTCAGCTGCCAGATCCGGGGCCTCGCCATGATCGGCGTCAACGTCCCCACCACGCTCACGGCGAGCTTCAGCTCGCCCCTGGACCCGTTCCGGAGGACGGCGTGACGATCCCCGCGCGCCTGCGCGCCGCCGCAGACCGCCGCCGGCTTGACGACCGGGGCTCCGGCGCCGGGGCCGTCATCATCTTCGCCCTCGTCTTCCTCACCCTCGCCGCCTTCGTCATCGACGGCGGACTCTCCATCTCCAAGCGCGAACGCGCCGCCGACATCGCCGAACAGGCCGCCCGCTACGCCGCCCAGGACATCGACCGCGAAGCGCTCTACGAGGACGAGGGCGGCCCCGCCCCCATCAACTACGCCAACTGCGGCGCGCGGGTACGCCAGTTCGCCGCCGAGATGGGCATGAACGGCGCCGACATCGCGGCCAGCGGCTGCGTGGCCGCCTCCGTCGACCAGGTCGAGGTCGAGATCCAGCTCACCTACGACCCGGTCTTCACCGGCATGTTCTACGGCGGCGCCGTCACCGTAAAGGGCCGCTCGACCGCCGAAAACGCCGTCGGCTGACCCCTGCGGGGCCGCACCCCCCCATCAGCCTCGTCCCCCACTGGGCTGCCTCTGCCTGCCCCCTCTTGCCCGTACCGGTCAAGGATGGCCTCAAACGCCGGCCGGGCTATAGGGATTCGCGGTTTCTCCGGCACGTGGGTGGGGTGGGGCCGCGCCGGGGCACCTCCTCACAAACTGCATGGTGCGGGGTCAATTGGAGTATGGCTGCCTCGTGTGCAGTTTGCTGCGGGGGCACCCCGACCCGTCCCCACCCCACGGTCTCGTACGCGGCCGACCACCGGAGAGTGGATAAGGCCGTCCCCGATGCAGGGCGTCTCCACAGCCACCACCGTCATCGCTTCAGGTCGCCACAAAGATTAATCGGGGACGGCCTGTCTTCTCCCCTCCCACCGGCGGACCGACGCCGACGAGACGGGAGGGCGGGGACGGGTCGGGGTGCCCCCGCAGCAAACTGCACACACGGCCGTCTTGAAGCGACTGACCCCGCACCATGCAGTTTGTGAGGAGGTACCCCGGCCCGGCCCCGCCCGGCACACGCGGGGAACGACCCGCGACCCTCACAGCCCGGCCGGTGTTTGAGGCCAATCAGTGACCGGCACGGGCGACAACCGGCACCCCCAGCCGCGGCGCAGCCACACCCCACCCACAAGACAGCCCGGCCGGCTCTTGAGGCCACCACAAGCCCAGCCCTGGCAAGCCAGCCCAGAAGCCCCCAAGTTCCCCCGGCAGGGAACCACCAACCCCCCCTGCCCGGTCCCTACAGCCAGGGACGCCAAGCTCACCCCCCCCAAATTCGCGGGGCCGGCCCCGCATCCCTTCGACAGGGTCAAGCCGACTAAGTAGGCTCAAGCCAAACCCACCCGACCCCGTACGACAGGCGGCCCAGGCCGCCCCCGTACCCCGTCCACAGGACTGTGCCCATGGCCCGCCGCACCCCCCAAAGCTCGACGCGCTCGACGCGACAGCCGCAGCCCCAGCCGCTGCCCCGCACGCGGCGGACCTTCGGCGACTTCGCCAAGGCGGTCCTCGCCTTCCTGGCGCTGGCCGTGCTCGTGGTCGGCGTGCCGCTGGCCCTGGCCTCCGTGATCGGCTGGCCGCTGCCGGACGAGGCGCCCTCGCTGGACATGCTCCAGCGGGAGATCACGGTCGACACCTTCCTGAACGTGCTCGCGGTCGTGGTGTGGTTCGCCTGGGCGCAGTTCACCGCCTGTGTGCTGGTCGAGGTGAAGGCGGCGCTCTCCGGCGTGGGCCTGCCCTCCCGGGTGCCGGGCGCGGGCCCGAGCCAGGCGCTGGCACGTCAACTGGTCGCCGCCGTCCTGCTCCTGGGCGCGACCGCCGCCAGCTTCTCGCCCGGTCTGGGCCAGCTCGGCCAGCAGCTGGAAGGGCACCAGCAGCCCGCCGCCGCTGCCGCCCAGCAGACCCCGGGCCTCTTCGGCCAGGACCGGGCCGCCGCCCAGTCGGCCGCCTCCGCCGTCGCCGAACAGGCGGGCGCCCAGGCGGAGCAGGCCGCGGCGAAGCCGAGCGCGGCCAAGGGCGACACGAAGTACTACCGCATCCAGCCGCCCGAGGGCCGCCACCACGACTCCCTGTGGGAGATATCGGAGCGTCACCTCGGCGACGGCCGCCGCTACCACGAGATCTACCAGCTCAACAAGGACCGGGTGCAGCCCGACGGTTCGCGGCTCTCCGAGGCCAGCCTCATCCGGCCGGGCTGGATCATGGAGATGCCCGCCGACGCCACCGGCGGCGAACTGGTCGAGATGCCCGACGAGGCCCCCAAGGTCTCCGAGGAGCTCCGCGAGCAGATCGCCGACTACGCCAAGTCCGGTGACACCGCCACCGGCGGCGGCTCGGCCGCCCAGGAGCAGAAGCCCGACGTTGGCGCCACCGACCGCGACACCCAGCAGATCTCGATCCCGACGGAACGCCCGGCCGAGCAGCCCCAGGTGGCCGCCCCGGCCGCCGAGGGCTTCTCCTTCGGCCTCCCCGAGGCCCTGATCACCGCGCCGCTGCTCGCCGCCGGCCTCCTCGGCGCCCTCGGCCGGCGCCGCCGGGCCGCCCTGTGGCAGTCGGCGATGAGCGCCGTCGGCGGCCGCCGCGGCATGGAGCCGCCGGTTCCGGCCGGCTCCGCCGCCGACGTCCAGGACGCCCTGCTGATCGGCGCCGACCCCGAGGGCGTACGCCTCCTGGACCGCTCGCTGCGCGGCCTCGCCGCCTCGCTGGCCGACGAGTCGCGCCCGCTGCCCACCGTCTACGCGGCCTGGCTCAGCGACGGCGACCTCCACCTCCAGCTCGCCCAGCCCGCAGGTGAGCCGCCCGCGCCGTGGCAGACCGGCCAGGACGAGACCTTCTGGATGCTGGCGCGGGCCGACGGCGAGCGGTACGGCGACAGCGAGGCGGCCGCGCCCTTCCCGGGCCTGGTCTCGCTCGGCACGCTCGACGACTCGCGCCTCCTGCTCAACCTGGAGGCCGTCCCCGGCATCGTCTCGCTGAGCGGCGCCGCCGCCGACCGGGACGCCGTCTTCGCCTCGGTCGCCGCCGAACTCGCCACCAGCGGCTGGTCGGACCGGATGACCGTCACCCTGGTCGGCTTCGGCGAGGAGCTGACCGCCATCGCCCCGACCCGGCTGCGCCACCTCGACGGGGTCCCCGCCCTGCTGGAGACGATGGAGGCCGAGACCCGCCAGCGGCGCGGCGCGCTCGGCACCGCCGGCCACGACTCGGTCCTCACCGGCCGCACCGGCCCGGCCCAGCACACCCGCTGGGCCCCGCACCTGGTCCTGCTGGCCGCCGAGCCCACCGCCGAGGAGGCCACCCGCCTCGCCGAACTGGCCGCCGACGCCCCGCGCCTCGGCTTCGGCTACTTCATCGGCACCGAGAGCGGCGAACTCCCCGGCGCCGCCTGGGAGATGGAGATCACCCCGGAAGGCCGCCTGCTCGCCCCGCTGCTCGGCCTGGAGCTGGACGCCCAGCGCGTCGAGGCCGCCGAACAGCGCGCCCTGGTCGACCTGTTCACCACCGCCGACCCGGACCACGAGCCCGAGCCGGGCGCCGCCCCGCCGCCCTTCCTGGTCGACGTCACCGAGCAGGGCCGCCCGGCCGTCTACGCCCGCATGGTCGGCCCGTACGAGATCATCGGCATCGACGCGCCCGACGGCTCCCGCTCCCTCCTGCTCCACGAGGCGCTGGCCCAGCTCCTGCTGCACCGCGAGGGCGTCCACGTCCGCGTGCTCGCCTCGGCGCTCTGGCCGCGCGGGGTCACCGAGGACGTGCGGGACGCCCTGGTGGACCGGCTGCGCGACTGGCTCGGCACCGACGAGGACGGCACGCCGCGCCTGACCACCGACGAGGCGGGCCGCCTCCACCTGGCCAAGTCGGTCGTCTCCGACCTCGACGTGCTCCGCTCGCTCTACCACGAGGCCACCCAGGGCCGCGGTGCCACCGACCGTGCCGTGCGCGGCCGGGCCCTCACCGACGCCCTCGGCCTGGTCCGGGGCCCGCTCCTCGCCGACCGGCCCGAGGGACGGTACGGCTGGCTCTCGCACGAGATCGTCGACGCCCAGCTCCCGCTCCTCGTCGCCGACATCGGCCTCGCCCTCTCCGCCTTCCACCTGGAGAAGGAGCGCGCCGGCAAGGCCATCGAGGCGCTGGAGCGCGCCCTGTCCACCGCCCCCGACGACGAGCGCCTCTGGAACGAACTGCTCCGCGCCACCCACGCGAGCGGCGACACCGAGGCCCTCGCCCGCCGCGCCGCCGACCTGGTGACCCGCAGCGGCGCCCGGGGCCTGCCCCCGCGCACCGAGGCCCTCCTCGACGAGCTGCTCCCGGCCTGGCGCGACACCGCGTCCGCCGCCGGGTGACCGGCCCCCTATGGCTCGCCCCGCTCGCCGCCCTCTGGGGCGCGGGCTGGGGCGCGCTGCTGCCCCGCGCCGCGTACCGCTTCGCCGCCCCGGCGGGCGAGGAGTGGCACACCGCCTGCCCCCAGGGCCACCCGCTCGGCGGCTGGCTGGGCGGGCCCAACTGCCCCGACTGCCGTACGCCGTTGGGCCGCCGGGCGCTCCCCGTACTGCTGGCCGCCGCCCTCTGCGCCGGCCTCGCCCTCACCACCGGGCCGCGCCCAGAACTGGCCGTCTGGCTGCTCGCCGCCCCCGTCGGCCTGCTCCTCGCCGTGGTCGACCTGCGCGTGATGCGGCTCCCCGACCCCCTGACCCTGCCGCTCGCCGCCGGGGTCCTCGCCCTGCTGGGGGTGGCCGCCGCCCTGCCCGGCGCCGCCGGTTCCTGGCTCGGCGCCCTGTACGGCCTGCTCGCCCTCGGCGGCGGCGCCTTCGTCCCCTTCCTGATCAACCCGGACGGCTTCGCCTTCGGCGACGTGAAACTCTGCCTCGCCCTCGGCGCCGCCCTCGGCTGGTACGGCCTGGGCGCCGTCTTCCTCGGCGCCTTCGCGGGGCTGCTCGTCGGCGCGGTCCACGGCCTCTTTCTCGTCCTGGCGAAGGGCGCGGGCCGCCGCACCGCCTTCGCCTTCGGCCCGAGCCTGCTGGCCGGCGCGTACGGCGTGCTGCTCGTCGCGGGGGCGGCTGCCGCCTGAGCCGGGCGGCAGCCGCCCGGAAACGCCAGGTCGCATTCCCGCCAGCGTCGCCGCCCCGCCCGCGAGAGGGTCGAAGAGGCCGCGCCCCCCCGCGCGCGGACCTTCCGCCGGACTCCGCGAGAGGCACCGCCCATGCACGTCGTCCCCGGGCTCAAGGTCCTCTACTTCGGCACCCCGGTGGTGCTGGTCGGCACCCGCAACGAGGACGGCACGGCCAACCTCGCGCCGATCTCCTCCGCCTGGTGGCTCGGGCGGTACGCCATGCTCGGCCTCGGCGACGTGGCCCGGACCACCGCCAACCTGCTGCGGGAGGGCGAGTGCGTCCTCAGCCTCCCCTCCCCGGCCCTGGCGGACGCGGTCGACCGCCTCGCCCTCACCACCGGCAGACCCGACGTCCCGGAGAGGAAGGCCAGGCAGGGCTACCGGTACGAGCCGGAGAAGTTCGCGGCCGCGCACCTGACCGAGCAGCCCGGCGAGCTGGTCCGCGCCCCGCGCGTCGCCGAGTGCCCGATCCAGCTGGAGTGCCGGGTCGTCGCCTCCCACCCCTTCGGCGGCCCCGGGATGCACGCCACCGCCTTCCAGGTCGAGGTCGTGCGTACCCACGTGGAGGAGGGCCTGGTCATCCCGGGCACGCACCACGTGGACCCGGACGGCTGGGACCCGCTGATCATGAAGTTCTGCGAGTTCTACGGCGGCGGCCAACGGCTGCGCTCCTCGCGGCTGGCGGACGGCTGGGAGATGCCCCACCAGCGGCCCGGAGGCGAGCGAACCACGCAAAACAGAAGAGCGTAGGCTGACGGGGACCAGTTCCCCGCGCCGAGAGGTGTCAGCCGCGTGACCGAGAAGGCCGACCTCCAGTCCGTCCTCGACCGTGCCGCGGCGGGCGGCCGCATCACCCCCGAGGAGGCGGTGGCGCTCTACCGGGACGCCCCGCTGCACGCCCTCGGTACCGCCGCCGACGCCGTACGCCGCCGCCGGTACGCCGGTACGGAGCACATCGCGACGTACATCATCGAGCGGAACATCAACTACACCAACGTCTGCGTCACCGCCTGCCGCTTCTGCGCGTTCTACGCCGCGCCGAAGGACACCGCGAAGGGCTGGACCCGCGACCTCGACGACATCCTGCGCCGCTGCGCGGAGACGATCGAGCTGGGCGGCACGCAGATCATGTTCCAGGGCGGCCACCACCCGGACTTCGGCGTGGAGTACTACGAGAAGCACTTCGCCGCGATCAAGAAGGAGTTCCCCGAGCTGGTCATCCACTCGCTCGGTGCCTCCGAGGTCGAGCACATGGCGCGGATCTCCAAGACCACGGTCGAGGACGCCATCGAGCGCATCCACGCCGCCGGTCTGGACTCCTTCGCGGGCGCCGGCGCCGAGCTGCTGCCGGTCCGTCCCCGCAAGGCCATCGCCCCGCTCAAGGAGTCGGGCGAGCGCTGGCTGGAGATCATGGAGACCGCCCACCGGCTGGGCGTCGAGTCGACCTCGACCATGCTCATGGGCACCGGCGAGACCAACGCCGAGCGCATCGAGCACCTGCGGATGATCCGCGACTCGCAGGACCGGACCGGCGGCTTCCGCGCCTTCATCCCGTACACGTACCAGCCGGAGAACAACCACCTGAAGGGGCGCACGCAGGCGACCCTCTTCGAGTACCTGCGGATGATCGCCATCGCGCGGCTCTTCCTCGACAACGTCGCGCACATCCAGGGCTCCTGGCTGACCACCGGCAAGGAGGTCGGCCAGCTGTCGCTGCACTACGGCGCCGACGACCTCGGGTCGATCATGCTGGAGGAGAACGTCGTCTCCTCGGCCGGTGCCAAGCACCGCTCCAACCGCCTGGAGATCATCGACCTGATCCGCAAGGCCGGCCGTGTCCCCGCCCAGCGCGCCACCACCTACGAGCACCTCGTCGTCCACGACGACCCGGCGAACGACCCGGTCGACGACCGCGTGGCCTCGCACATCTCCTCCATCGCCATCGACGGCGGCACGGCTCACCCCGAACTGAAGCTGCTCGCCCCCAACTGACCGGGCCGCTTGCCGTGCTGACCCTCCACACCGCCCCGCTGCTGCTGCCGCCCGGCGCCGCTCCGCTGCCGGACGGCGCCGTCCTGGTCCAGGGCGAGGCGGTGCTGGCCGTCGGCCCCCGCGCGGACCTGGCCGCCGCCCACCCCGGCGCCCGCGTCCGCGCCTGGCCCGGCCTGCTCACCACCGGCCTCACCCACGCCCGCGCCGTCCCCCTGCTGGAGGCGGCCTACCACCCGGACCCGCGCGAGTACGACCAGCTCGGCGAGACCCCGCTCACCGGCGACGCCCTCGCCCGGCTCGCCCCCGACCGGACCCGCCGGTCCGGCAGCGTCCGGCGCGGCCTCCAGCGGCTGCTGCGGCACGGTGTGACCCGGGTGGCCGGAGCGGTCACCGACCCGGCCGTGCGCTCGGCGCTGGCGCGGTCCGGGGTCTCCGTCGTCCCCGGGCCGGCTTCGGCTCCGGGCCCGGTGTCCTTCGACCCCTTCACGGGCGGCCACGACGCCCTCTCCGGCGTCCCGCTCGCCCCCGGCGTCCGGGCCGACCTCGCCGCCTTCGACGTGCCCGACGCCGCCGCCCTGCGGGACGGCGGAGCCGCCGCCTGCGTGGCGACCGTGCTGGCCGGGCGGCTGGTGCACCGGGCTCGCTGAGCGGGGCGGGGCACGCCGGGGGTGGCCCGGCCCCGGGGCGCGCGGCGGCCGGAGGCACAATGGCGGGGTGACGCGTGCATCTCTGGACAAGCAGCCGCAGGAAGTCGCCTCGATGTTCGATGACGTGGCGGCCCATTACGACCTGACCAACGACGTGCTGTCGCTGGGGCAGGCCCGGCTGTGGCGGAAGGAGGTGGCCCGCGCCGTCGACGCCCGGCCCGCGCAGAAGATCCTCGACCTGGCGGCCGGCACCGCGACCTCCTCGCAGCCCTTCGCCCGCGCCGGGGCGTACGTCGTGCCCTGCGACTTCTCGCTCGGGATGCTCCAGGTCGGCAAGGGGCGCCACCCCTGGATGCCGTTCACGGCCGGCGACGCGATGCGGCTCCCCTTCCGCGACGACACCTTCGACGCCGTGACGATCTCCTTCGGCCTGCGGAACGTCCAGGACACCTCGGCCGCCCTCGCCGAGCTGTACCGGGTGACCAAGCCCGGCGGCCGGGTCGTGATCTGCGAGTTCTCCCAGCCGACCTGGGCGCCGTTCCGCTCGGTCTACACCGAGTACCTGATGCGCGCCCTGCCGCCGGTGGCCCGCGCCGTCTCCTCCAACCCGGACGCCTACGTCTACCTCGCCGAGTCCATCCGCGCGTGGCCCGACCAGCCTGCGCTGGCCGGGCTGCTCCAGAAGGCCGGCTGGGGCAGGGTCGCGTGGCGCGACCTCACTGGGGGGATCGTCGCCCTCCACCGCGGCTACAAGGCTCCCTGAGCCCGCCCCCTCCGACCACCCCGAAAGCGCCGCCTAGCGCCGGCGCCCGCCACCGACTGGCCTCAATCGCCGGCCGGGCTGTGGTGTGGCTGCGCCGCGACTGGGGGTGCCGGCCTTCGCCCGTGCCGCGGGGTCAATTGGAGTATGGCGGCCGTGTGTGCAGTTTGCTGCGGGGGCACCCCGACACGTCCCCACCCCACGGTCTCGTACGCGGCCAACCGCCGGAGAGTGGGATTGAGGCCGTCACCGATACAGGGCCTCTCCACAGTGACCACCGTCGTCGCTCTCGCTCGCCACAAAGATCGATGGGTGACGGCCTTGTCTTTTCCCTCCCACCGGCGGGACGACGCCGACGAGACGGAAGGGTGGGGTCGTGCCGGGGTGCCCCCGCAGCAAACTGCCGTGCTCGGCCGTCTTGAAGCGACTGACCCCGCACCTGGCAGTTTGTGAGGAGGTACCCCGGTGCGGCCCCGCCCGACCCAACCGGCGAACGCACCGCGACCCTCATAGCCCGGCCGGCGTTTGAGGCCAATCGGTGACCGGCACGGTCGGGACGGAGCCCAGCCGAAAAATCAGCCCGGCCGGCGCTTGAGGCCAAAGGCCAGGGCGGCCCCAGCCCAGCCCACCCCGACCCCCGTCAGAGCTTGAGCCGGTAGCAGAGGGCGGCACGGCCCGAGGGCGTACGAAACTCCTCGGGCCCACCCATACCGAGCCGCCGAGCCACGGCGGAGGAACGATGGTTGGCGGCGTCGACGAGGGCCACCACCTCCTCGACCCCGGCGGCCCGCACCCGCTCCAGCGTCTCGCGGGCAGCGGCGGTCACGTACCCCTGGCCCCACGCGGACCGCGTCAACCTCCAGCCGATCTCGATCTGCCCCACGGCGGGGCTCCAGTCGTGCGGCCAGGGCTGGGCACCGGTGAAGCCCAGCACCTCACCCCGGGCATCGGTCAGCGTCCAGAAGCAGAAGCCGTGTTCGGCGTCGTGCCGGCGCTGGCGGGCGGTCATCTCCTCGTAGACGGAACGCTCGGCGGACTTCCCGCCGAGGAACTCCATGACCTCGGGGTCGTCGAACGCCCGGTGCCAGGCATAGGCGTCCTCCTCGGTGGGGACGCGCAGGCCGATCGCGGGCGGAGGGTTGGTCATCTTCGGTGCGGCCCTTCAGTTCGGTGACAGGTACCGCTGCATAGACTGCACCTGTCCCGTGCCGGACGGCACCCGATAACCCAGTCCCGGGGAGAGCCAGCAGTGAACGAGCCCCGCACCGAACAGACCGCGGATGTCATCGTCGTCGGCGCCGGGCCGGCCGGCTCGACGACCGCCTACCACCTGGCCAAGGCCGGACTCGACGTCCTGCTCCTGGAGAAGACGGCCTTCCCGCGCGAGAAGGTCTGCGGTGACGGCCTCACCCCGCGCGCCACCAAGCAGCTGGTGGCGATGGGCATCGACATCTCCGAAGAGGCCGGCTGGCTGCGGAACAAGGGCCTGCGCATCATCGGCGGCGGCCACCGCCTCCAGCTCGACTGGCCGGATCTCGCCTCCTTCCCGGACTACGGACTGGTCCGCAAGCGCGACGACTTCGACGAGCAGCTCGCCCGCCAGGCCCAGAAGGCCGGCGCCCGCCTCCACGAGCGGTGCAACGTCGGCGCCCCGATCACCGACCCGCGCACCGGCCGCATCACCGGCGTCGAGGCCAAGCTCGGCGAGGAGAAGACCCCGGTCACCTTCCACGCCCCGCTGGTGGTCGCCGCCGACGGCAACTCCACCCGGCTCTCCCTCGCGATGGGCCTTCACCGCCGCGAGGACCGCCCGATGGGCGTCGCGGTCCGCACGTACTTCACCTCGCCCCGCCACGACGACGACTACCTGGAGTCCTGGCTGGAGCTGTGGGACAAGCGCGGCCCCGGCCCGGACCGGCTGCTGCCCGGCTACGGCTGGGTCTTCGGCATGGGCGACGGCACCTCCAACGTCGGCCTCGGCGTCCTCAACACCTCCGCCTCCTTCAAGGAGCTGGACTGGCGCGAGGTGCTGAAGGCGTGGACCGCCTCCATGCCCGAGGAGTGGGGCTACACCGAGGAGAACATGACGGGCCCGATCCGCGGCGCCGCCCTCCCGATGGCCTTCAACCGCCAGCCGCACTACACCAAGGGCCTGCTCCTCGTCGGCGACGCGGGCGGCCTGGTCAACCCGTTCAACGGCGAGGGCATCGCCTACGCCATGGAGTCCGGCCAGATCGCCGCCGACGTCATCGTCCAGGCCCACGCCCGCTCCACCCCGGCCCAGCGCGAACGCGCCCTCCTCGGCTACCCGAAGGTCCTCAAGGAGACCTACGGCGGCTACTACTCCCTGGGCCGCGCCTTCGTGAAGCTCATCGGCAACCCCAAGGTCATGAAACTCGCCACGGAACGCGGCCTGACCCACCCGGTCCTGATGCGCTTCACCCTCAAGATGCTGGCCAACCTCACCGACCCCACCGGCGGCGACGCGATGGACCGCGTCATCAACGGCCTGACCAAGGTCGCGCCGAAGGCGTGACGCCGGGTGCGGGCAGGGCCCGTACGCACAGCGGAAGGCCCGCCTCCCTTCAGGGAGGCGGGCCCTCGCGTGTTCTGGGGACGGGGGTACCGCTAGCTCACAGGACGCGGACCGCGCCGTCGGCCGGGTAGCCGGAGAGGTCCTGGATGACGACGCCCTTGGAGGGGTTGGCGGCGTCGAGGTACTTGCCGTCGCCGATGTAGACGCCGGTGTGGTACGCCGAGCCCTGGCCGCCCCAGTAGAGGATGTCGCCGACCTGGAGGTTGGAGGTGCCGACCTGGGTGCCGGCGGTCGACTGCTCCTGCGAGGTGCGCGGGAGGTCCACGCCGACCTGCTTGAAGGCGGCCTGCACGAGGCCGGAGCAGTCCCAGGAGTTGGGGCCGGTGCCGCCCATGACGTAGGCGTCGCCGACCTGCGCCTGGAGGAAGCTGATGACCGAGGCGACGGAGCCGGAGGCCGGGGCCGGGACGTCCTGGCTCGGCGCGGAGGCGCTGGAGCCCGTGGACGACGAGGTGGCGGCGGCGGTCTGCACACCGGACAGGTCGGTGCGCTCGGCGCTGCGGGCGGCCCGCTCGGCGGCGGCGGCGCGCTCCTCGGCCTTCTTCTTGGCGGCGGCCTCGGCCTTCTTCTCGGCCGCCTTGTGCGCCTTCTTGGCGTCCTTGACGGCCTTCTCGGCCGCGGACTGCTGCTCGGCGCGGTACTGGTACGCGTCGGCGGCCTGCTGGGTCGCCTCGGCGGAGAGGGCCGCCTTCGAGGTGAGGGTGGCGGTCAGCGTGGGCATCTCGATGGTCTCGGTGACCGGTTCGGCGGCCGTGGCGGCGTTGGCGCTGCCGGCGACCGCGATGGTGCTGAGGACGCCACCGGCGACTCCGGCTCGCAGCGCCATGGTCGACGTGCTGCGGCGGCGGGGCTTCCGGTGGCTGCGTATGGGAGCGGAGTGGGACATGGGACAACCGCTACCAGGGTCGTCCGGTTACCCACAAGAAACGTGGGGTGCGCCACAGCTGTCCGTTTTGCCCGCCGAACGCGCGGCGCACGAGCCCTTATTGACGCCACAACGGGCAAAACGGGCCGTCGTGATCATGCGTGTGATCACTGGTTTTCCGCGTTACGCCCGAATTGCCCACGGCATACCACCGCAGTGGGCGGATGGCCAAGCCCCGGATTCGGCCGTCCCTGGCGACGTGGCGCAGGTCACGGAACGGTCACTGCGTCAGCTGCGTCCCGCGCGCTCGTGAACGTGTGCACGCGCACCGGTGCGGAGGAGTCCCGGACCCGGTGCGGAGCGCTTGCGGAGGTGCGGTGGCGAGGAGTCCGCTTTTCGCCGGTCCGTCCCGAGTCGGCCGGAGGGTGAAGCTCCGCTTGCGTGTGGCCGGATAGATGGCCTGTCCCTATATCAAGCCGGGGTGTCCATCGCAAAGTTGCTCCGGACAGACGATCTTGCTAGCGAAACCCCCTCCCACCTGCTCCGATGATCGAAGATGTCACCTCTGGTGATCACTCGGGTGCTTCACGTGTGAAGATCACCGCTCATCCGACTTCATGATCCTTCGTCAGGTGGTGGAGATCACAAAGACGTTGGCGACCCCCGTGTCGCAGATCACAGGACGGCAGGCATAGGATGCGGGGCAGTTGGGCTTGTGAACTGCCTCACATGTTCGCGATCTTCGTGGGCGTGCGGGGCGGATCGGGCGGAATCGCCGAGGGGCCCACGTCGCCGAATGCAGTCAGTGCCGACTGAGAGGAGCGAGGAGCGGTGAACGCGTATGCGCCCATCCTCGTACTGGGAGCCCTGGGGGCGGCCTTCGCGGTCTTCTCCGTGGTCATGGCCACCCTGATCGGACCGAAGCGGTACAACCGGGCCAAGCTCGAAGCCTACGAATGCGGCATCGAGCCGACCCCGACTCCGGCCGGCGGTGGGCGATTTCCCATCAAGTACTACCTGACGGCGATGCTCTTCATCGTCTTCGACATCGAGATCGTCTTCCTTTACCCCTGGGCCGTGAGCTTCGACGCCCTGGGGCTTTTCGGGCTCGTCGAGATGCTCCTCTTCGTGCTCACCGTCTTCGTCGCCTACGCCTACGTCTGGCGCCGCGGCGGCCTGGAATGGGACTGAACCGCACGCCCACGAGGGATCACGAGGGATAGAGGGGTCTGAGAGCCACCCATGGGACTCGAAGAGAAACTTCCGAGCGGTTTCCTGCTCACCACCGTCGAACAGGCCGCGGGCTGGGTACGCAAGTCGTCCATGTTCCCGGCCACGTTCGGCCTCGCCTGCTGCGCCATCGAGATGATGACCACCGGCGCCGGCCGCTACGACCTGGCCCGCTTCGGCATGGAGGTCTTCCGCGGCTCGCCCCGGCAGGCCGACCTGATGATCGTCGCCGGCCGGGTCAGCCAGAAGATGGCGCCCGTACTGCGCCAGGTCTACGACCAGATGCCCAACCCCAAGTGGGTCATCTCCATGGGCGTCTGCGCCTCCTCCGGCGGCATGTTCAACAACTACGCGATCGTCCAGGGCGTCGACCACATCGTCCCCGTCGACATCTACCTGCCGGGCTGCCCGCCGCGCCCCGAGATGCTCGTCGACGCGATCGTCAAGCTCCACCAGAAGGTGCAGAGCTCCAAGCTCGGCGTCAACAAGGAGGAGGCGGCCCGCGAGGCGGAGGAAGCCGCCCTCAAGGCGCTGCCCACCATCGAGATGAAGGGGCTGCTGCGGTGAGCGACACCCACCAGGACCCCGAGGAGCCGCGCGAGGAGTCCGCGCTCCCGGCCGCCCGCCGCGAGGGCGGCGACGTCATCGGCGTCCGCCGGGGCATGTTCGGCGCCCAGGACACCGGCGACACCAGCGGGTACGGCGGCCTCGTCCGCACCGTCTCGCTCCCGGGACCGGCCAGCCGGCCCTACGGCGGCCCCACCTCCCGCGAGGGGTACGGCGTCTTCGACGAGATCGCCGACGAACTCGAAGGCGCCCTCGACGAGCAGGGCCTGCTCCCGGCGAACGCCATCGACCGCACCGTGGTCGACCGGGGCGAACTCACCTTCCACATTGAGCGCGAGCACCTGCTGCGCGTCGCCCGCACCCTGCGGGACGACCCGGCGCTCCGCTTCGAGCTGTGCACCGGGGTGAGCGCCGTGCACTACCCGGAGGACAAGGGGCGCGAGCTGCACGCCGTCTACCACCTGCGCTCGATCACCCACAACCGGCTGATCCGCCTGGAGGTCTCGGCCCCCGACGCCGACCCGCACATCCCCTCGCTGGTTCCGGTCTACCCGACCAACGACTGGCACGAGCGCGAGGCGTACGACTTCTTCGGCCTGATCTTCGACGGCCACCCCGCGCTGACCCGGCTGATGATGCCCGACGACTGGCAGGGCCACCCGCAGCGCAAGGACTACCCGCTCGGCGGCATCGCCGTCGAGTACAAGGGCGCCCAGATCCCGGCTCCCGACCAGCGGAGGTCGTACAGCTGATGAGCACTTCCCACCCCCGGCAGGAGGCCGGGCACGCAACCGCCGCCGAGGAGGACGCGGTCGGCTACTCGGCCGGGCGCGAGACCACCGAGGGCACCGTCTACACGGTGACCGGCGGCGACTGGGACGAGATCGCCGAGGCCGCGGCCAAGTCCGACGACGAGCGCATCATCGTCAACATGGGTCCCCAGCACCCGTCCACCCACGGCGTGCTGCGGCTGATCCTGGAGATCGACGGCGAGACCGTCACCGAGGCCCGCTGCGGAATCGGTTACCTGCACACCGGCATCGAGAAGAACCTCGAGTACCGGACCTGGACGCAGGGCACCACCTTCGTCACCCGCATGGACTACCTGACCCCCTTCTACAACGAGGCCGCCTACTGCCTCGGCGTGGAGAAGCTCCTCGGCATCGAGGACCAGGTACCCGACCGCGCCTCGGTGATCCGTGTCCTGCTGATGGAGCTGAACCGGCTCTCCTCGCACCTGGTGGCCATCGCCACCGGCGGCATGGAGCTGGGCGCCACCACCATCATGATCTACGGCTTCCGCGACCGCGAAGTGGTCCTCGACCTCTTCGAGCTGATCACCGGCCTGCGCATGAACCACGCGTTCATCCGCCCCGGCGGCCTCGCCCAGGACCTCCCGGCCGGCGCCCTCGACCAGGTCCGCGAGGGGGTGAAGACCCTCCGCAAGAACATCGACGAGTACGACAAACTCGCCACCGGGAACCCGCTGTTCCAGGGCCGCATGAAGGGCATCGGGTACCTGGACCTGGCCGGCTGCATGTCGCTCGGCATCACCGGGCCGGTGCTCCGCTCGACCGGCCTGCCGCACGACCTGCGCAAGACCGACCCGTACTGCGGCTACGAGACGTACGACTTCGAGGTGCCGACCGCCGACACCTGCGACTCCTACGGGCGGTTCCTCATCCGGCTCGCCGAGATGCGCGAGTCGCTGAAGATCGTCGAGCAGTGTCTCGACCGGCTCCGCGAGCCCGGCGAGGTCATGGTCTCCGACAAGAAGATCGCCTGGCCGGCGCAGCTGGCCCTCGGCCCGGACGGCCTCGGCAACTCCCTCGACCACATCAAGAAGATCATGGGCACCTCGATGGAGTCCCTGATCCACCACTTCAAGCTGGTCACCGAGGGCTTCCGGGTCCCGCCCGGCCAGGCGTACGCCGCCGTCGAGTCGCCCAAGGGCGAACTGGGCGCGCACGTCGTCTCCGACGGCACCACCCGCCCCTACCGGGTCCACTTCCGCGACCCGTCCTTCACCAACCTCCAGGCCGTGGCGGCCATGTGCGAAGGCGGCCAGGTCGCCGACGTCATCGTCGCCGTCGCGTCCATCGACCCCGTGATGGGAGGCGTCGACCGGTGACCGCCACACCGCCCAGCCCCTCGGTGGCCCTGGGCATGCCCCAGCTCCCCGCCCCCGCGTACCCGGCCGAGACCCACGCCCGGCTCAAGGCCGACGCCGAGGCGATCATCGCCCGCTACCCGGACTCCCGCTCCGCGCTGCTGCCGATGCTCCACCTCGTCCAGTCCGAGGAGGGGTACGTCACCCGGACCGGCATGGCCTTCTGCGCCGAGCTCCTCGGCCTGACCACCGCCGAGGTCACCGCCGTCGCCACCTTCTACACGATGTACCGGCGCAAGCCCTCGGGCGACTACCAGGTCGGGGTCTGCACCAACACGCTCTGCGCCGTCATGGGCGGCGACGCCATCTTCGACGAGCTGAAGGAGCACCTCGGCGTCGGCAACGACGAGACCACCGAGGACGGCAAGATCACCCTGGAGCACATCGAGTGCAACGCGGCGTGCGACTACGCCCCCGTGGTGATGGTGAACTGGGAGTTCTTCGACAACCAGACGCCCGACTCCGCCAAGCGTCTCGTCGACGACCTCCGCGAGGGCCGCACCGTCGAGCCCACCCGGGGCGCGCCGCTCTGCACGTACAAGGAGACCGCGCGCATCCTCGCCGGCTTCCCCGACGAGCGGCCCGGCGCGGTCGAGGCCACCGGCGGTGCCGGGCCCGCCTCGCTGATCGGCCTCAAGCTCGCCAAGGGGGAGCTGCCGCAGCAGCGCGTGGTCCACCCGCGCGGCCAGGACGGCGCCCCCGACGCCACCGGCCCCGCCCCCTCGCCCGCCGAACACCTCAGTTCGCACGACGCGCCGCAGCAGACCGCGCCGTCCGACCCGGAGAACCCGGCCGGTCCGGTCACCGGCGACGGCTCCGAGGAGGGGAAGTGATGACGGTGGCCACCGAGATGAACCAGACCAGCCCCGACAAGCTGCTCGCACCCGTCCTGTCGGCCTTCTGGGACCAGCCCGAATCCTGGACCCTGGAGACCTATCGCCGCCACGACGGCTACGAGGGGCTGCGAAAAGCCCTCGCGATGAGCCCCGACGACCTCATCGCGTACGTCAAGGACGCCGGACTGCGCGGCCGTGGCGGCGCCGGCTTCCCCACCGGGATGAAGTGGCAGTTCATCCCGCAGGGCGACGGCAAGCCGCACTACCTCGTCGTCAACGCCGACGAGTCCGAGCCCGGCACCTGCAAGGACATCCCGCTCCTCTTCGCCAACCCGCACTCCCTCATCGAAGGCATCGTGATCGCCTGCTACGCGATCCGCTCCAGCCACGCCTTCATCTACCTGCGCGGCGAGGTCGTCCCCGTCCTGCGCCGCCTCCACGAGGCGGTCCGCGAGGCGTACGAGGCCGGCTACCTCGGCAAGGACGTCCTCGGCAGCGGTCTCGACCTCGACCTCACCGTGCACGCGGGCGCCGGCGCCTACATCTGCGGTGAGGAGACCGCCCTCCTCGACTCGCTCGAAGGCCGTCGCGGCCAGCCCCGCCTGCGGCCCCCCTTCCCCGCCGTGGCCGGCCTCTACGCCTGCCCCACCGTGGTGAACAACGTCGAGTCGATCGCCTCGGTTCCCGCCATCCTCCAGCAGGGCAAGGAGTGGTTCCGCTCGATGGGCAGCGAGAAGTCCCCGGGCTTCACGCTCTACTCGCTCAGCGGCCACGTCGCCGGACCCGGCCAGTACGAGGCGCCGCTCGGCATCACCCTGCGCCAGCTCCTCGACATGAGCGGCGGCATGCGCCCCGGCCACCGCCTCAAGTTCTGGACGCCCGGCGGCTCCTCCACCCCGATGTTCACCGACGAGCACCTCGACGTCCCCCTCGACTACGAGGGCGTCGGCGCCGCCGGCTCGATGCTCGGCACCAAGGCGCTCCAGTGCTTCGACGAGACCACCTGCGTGGTACGCGCGGTCACCCGCTGGACGGAGTTCTACGCCCACGAGTCCTGCGGCAAGTGCACGCCCTGCCGCGAAGGCACGTACTGGCTCGTCCAGTTGCTCCGCGACATCGAGGCGGGCCAGGGGAAGATGTCCGACCTCGACAAGCTGAACGACATCGCCGACAACATCAACGGCAAGTCCTTCTGCGCGCTCGGCGACGGCGCCGCTTCCCCCATCTTCTCCTCGCTCAAGTACTTCCGCGACGAGTACGAACAGCACATCACCGGCAAGGGCTGCCCCTTCGACCCCGCGAAGTCGACGCTCTGGGCGGACCAGCACCTGGAGGCCAAGGCATGACCGTGACGACCGGCGCCGCACCCGGCACCCCGGCCGGGGTGCCGCCCGAGGACCTGGTGACGCTCACCATCGACGGCATCGAGATCTCCGTGCCCAAGGGCACCCTGGTGATCCGCGCCGCCGAACTCCTCGGCATCGAGATCCCGCGCTTCTGCGACCACCCGCTCCTCGACCCGGCCGGCGCCTGCCGCCAGTGCATCGTCGAGGTGGAGGGCCAGCGCAAGCCGATGGCCTCCTGCACCATCACCTGCACCGAGGGGATGGAGGTCCGCACCCAGCTGACCTCCCCGGTCGCCGAGAAGGCCCAGCGTGGCGTGATGGAGCTGCTGCTCATCAACCACCCGCTGGACTGCCCCGTCTGCGACAAGGGCGGCGAGTGCCCGCTCCAGAACCAGGCGATGCAGGTCGGCGACCCCGACTCCCGCTTCGAGGGGAAGAAGCGGACCTACGAGAAGCCCGTCCCGATCTCCACCCAGGTCCTCCTGGACCGGGAGCGGTGCGTGCTCTGCGCCCGCTGCACCCGCTTCTCCAACCAGGTCGCGGGCGACCCGATGATCGAGCTGATCGAGCGCGGCGCGCTCCAGCAGGTCGGCACCGGCGACGGCGACCCCTTCGAGTCGTACTTCTCCGGCAACACCATCCAGATCTGCCCGGTCGGCGCCCTCACCTCGGCCGCCTACCGGTTCCGCTCGCGCCCCTTCGACCTGGTCTCCTCGCCCAGCGTCTGCGAGCACTGCGCCGGGGGCTGCGCCACCCGCACCGACCACCGCCGGGGCAAGGTCATGCGGCGGCTCGCCGCCGACGACCCCGAGGTCAACGAGGAGTGGATGTGCGACAAGGGGCGGTTCGGCTTCCGCTACGCCCAGTCGCCCGAACGCCTCACCCAGCCCCTGGTCCGCTCCGAGAGCGGCGTCCTGGAGCCGGCCAGCTGGCCGGAGGCGCTTCAGGCGGCGGCGCGCGGGCTCAACGCGGCCCGCGGCCGCGCCGGAGTCCTGACCGGCGGCCGCCTCACCGTCGAGGACGCCTACGCGTACAGCAAGTTCGCCCGGGTCGCGCTCGACACCAACGACATCGACTTCCGGGCCCGCCCGCACAGCGGTGAGGAGGCCGACTTCCTCGCCTCCCAGGTCGCCGGACGCGGACGCGACCTCGACGGCGGCGGCCTCACCTACGCCGACCTGGAGCAGGCGCCCGCCGTCCTGCTCGCCGGGATCGAGGCCGAGGAGGAGGCGCCCGGCGTCTTCCTCCGGCTCCGCAAGGCGTGGCGCAAGAAGGGCCAGCGCACCTTCGCGCTGGCCACCCACACCACCCGCGGCCTCACCAAGGCGGGCGGCACCCTGCTCCCCGCCGCCCCCGGCACCGAGACCGAGTGGCTCAAGGCGCTCGGCACCGGCTTCGGCCTGGAGGGCGTGGGCCAGGAGGCGGGCGAGGCGCTGCGCGCCGAGGGCTCCGTCATCGTCGTCGGCGAACGGCTCGCCACCGTCGAAGGCGGCCTGACCGCCGCCGTCCGCGCCGCCGCCGCCCTCGGCGCCCGCCTGGTGTGGATTCCGCGCCGGGCCGGGGAGCGCGGCGCCGTCGAGGCCGGGGCGCTCCCGTCGCTGCTGCCCGGCGGCCGCCCGGCCACCGACCCGCGCGCCCGCGACGAGGTCGCCGCCGCCTGGGGCGTGGCCGAACTCCCGCCCCGCTACGGCCGCGACACCGGCCAGATCGTCGAGGCCGCCGCCTCCGGCGAGCTGACCGCGCTGCTGGTCGGCGGCGTCGAGGTGGCCGACCTGCCCGACCCCGCTCGCGCCCGGCAGGCTCTGGACCGGGCGGAGTTCGTGGTCTCGCTGGAACAGCGGCCCTCCGAGGTGACCGAGCGCGCCGACGTGGTGCTCCCGGTCGCCGCCGTCGCCGAGAAGTCCGGCACCTTCCTCAACTGGGAAGGACGCTCCCGGATGTTCGAGGCGGCGCTCAAGCCCGAGCAGATGACCCGCCGCCTCGCCCCCGGCGACCTGCGCGTCCTGCACATGCTGGCCGACGCGGTCGCCGAGGCGGACGAGACGGGCCGCGGCGAACTGGCGCTGCCCGACATCCGCGCCGCCCGCCGCGAACTGGACCGGCTCGGCGGCTGGGACGCCCGCCCGTCCCGCCCCGCCGTGCCCCCGGAGGCCCCGGCCGGCTCCGCGCTGCCGAGGCCCGCCGCCGGCGAGGCCGTCCTCGCCGGGCACCGGATGCTGCTCGACCAGGGGCTGCTCCAGCGCGGCGACGAGGCGCTGGCCGGGACCCGGCACGCCGCCCCGGCCCGGCTCTCCGCCGCCACCGCCGCCGAGATCGGGGCCGCCGACGGCACCGTCCTCACCGTGGCGGGCCCGGCGGGCAGCGTCGAACTGCCGCTGCTCGTCACCGACATGCCCGACCGGGTGGTCTGGCTGCCGCTCAACTCCACCGGCACCGGGGTGGCCTCGGACACCGGGGCCGTCCCCGGCCAGCTGGTGCGGATCGCGCCGGCCGCCGAGGCCCCGGCGGAAGTGGAGGAGTCGTGAACCCTGAGCGCACCGGAGGTGCCGCCGTGCCCGCAACCCCCGTCCACCGCGCCCGTCGCGCCCGAGCCCGGGGGGTGGCGGCGTGAGTCCGATCCTGCTGGCGGCCGAGGACCTCTCGATGTTCGGCCGCGACCCGTGGTGGCTGGTCCTGGTCAAGGCGGTCTTCTGCTTCGCCTTCCTGCTGCTGACGGTGCTCTTCGCGATCGTCTGGGAGCGCAAGGTCGTCGCCTGGATGCAGCGCCGCATCGGCCCCAACCGGGCCGGTCCCTGGGGCATGCTCCAGTCGCTGGCCGACGGCGCCAAGCTGATGCTGAAGGAAGACGTCGTCGTCAAGCGCGCCGACAAGGCCGTGTACGTGCTGGCGCCGGTCATCGCCGCGATCCCCGCCTTCATGGCGTTCGCGGTGATCCCCTTCGGCCCCGCCGACAACCAGGTCTCGATCTTCGGCCAGCGCACCACGATGCAGCTGACCGACCTGCCGATCGCGCTCCTCTACATCCTCGCGGTCGCCTCGATCGGCATCTACGGCATCGTGCTGGCCGGCTGGTCCTCCGGCTCGACCTACCCGCTCCTGGGCAGCCTGCGCTCCTGCGCCCAGATGATCTCGTACGAGATCGCCATGGGCGCCGCCTTCGCCTCGGTCTTCCTCTACTCCGGCTCGATGTCGACCTCGACCATCGTGGAGTCGCAGGCGGACCGCTGGTACATCGTGCTGCTGCCGGTCTCCTTCCTCATCTACATCGTGACGATGGTCGGCGAGGTCAACCGCGCCCCCTTCGACATGCCGGAGTCCGAGGGCGACCTGGTCGGCGGCTTCAACACCGAGTACTCCTCGATCAAGTTCGCGATGTTCATGCTCGCCGAGTACATCAACATGGTGACCGTCTCGGCGGTGGCGGTGACGCTCTTCCTCGGCGGCTGGCGGGCCCCCTTCCCCGTCACCGCCTTCTGGGAAGGGGCCAACCAGGGCTGGTGGCCCATGCTCTGGTTCACCCTCAAGCTGCAACTGCTGCTCTTCCTCTTCATCTGGCTGCGCGGCACCCTGCCCCGGGTCCGCTACGACCAGCTGATGAAGCTCGGCTGGAAGGTGCTCATCCCGGTCTCCGTGGTCTGGCTGATGCTGGTCGCCACCGTGCGGACGCTGCGGAACGAGAACATGCCGTTCGCCGACATCGCCCTGTACGTCTTCGGCGGGCTGATCTTCCTGCTGCTGCTCTCCTTCGTCATCGACTTCTACCGCGACCGCCGCGACCAGGAGCGAGAAGCCGGACAGCGCACGGAGGAACCCGCGTTCGACCCGATGGCCGGCGGCTACCCGGTGCCGCCGCTGCCCGGCCAGGCCCTGCCCCCGGTGCCCCGGCGGCCCGCACGCGGCGAGCGGGAGCTCGTTGTCAGTGGGGCGCCGGACACTGTGAGTGACCGTGGTGACACGGAAGGAAAGGAGGCGTCCGATGACTGAGGGAGCCAATCAGTCGGACCAGGGGTTCCAGAACCCCGTCGCGGGCTTCGGCGTGACCTTCAAGGCCATGTTCAAGAAGCGGCTGACCGAGCAGTACCCGGAGCAGCCCAAGACGACGGCGCCCCGCTTCCACGGCCGCCACCAGCTCAACCGCCACCCGGACGGGCTGGAGAAGTGCGTCGGCTGCGAGCTGTGCGCCTGGGCCTGTCCGGCCGACGCCATCTACGTCGAGGGCGCGGACAACACCGACGAGGAGCGCTACTCGCCCGGCGAGCGGTACGGCCGCGTCTACCAGATCAACTACGCCCGCTGCATCCTCTGCGGCCTGTGCATCGAGGCGTGCCCCACCCGGGCGCTCACGATGACCAACGAGTTCGAACTGGCCGACTCCTCGCGGGAGAACCTGATCTACACCAAGGACCAGCTCCTCGCCGGGCTGACCGAGGGCATGGTCGACTCCCCGCACGCGATCTTCCCGGGCACCGACGAGCAGGACTACTACCGGGGCCTGGTCACCGAGGCCGCCCCCGGCACGGTCCGCCAGCCGGCCGTCTCCAAGGGCGAGCCCGCGGTGGTCGACAGCGAGCCGGTCGCCGCGGCCGAGGGCGCTCCGGCGGCCCCGGCCCCGGCCTCCTCGCCCGCCGCCTCGGCCGGATCGGCCGCCAAGCCCGGTCAGGAGGGACAGGGATGAGCCTGCTCGCCGCCTCCGCCACCTCCACCGGCGAGGCCGTCCAGTTCTGGATCCTCGGCACGGTCGCCGTCCTCGGCGCCCTGTCGACGGTCCTGATGAAGAAGGCGGTGCACAGCGCGCTCTGCCTGGCCGCCACCATGATCGTCCTGGCCGTCTTCTACCTGGCCAACGGCGCGTACTTCCTCGGCATCGTGCAGATCGTCGTCTACACCGGCGCGATCATGATGCTCTTCCTCTTCGTGGTCATGCTGGTCGGCGTCACCGCCGCCGACTCGCTCAAGGAGACCCTGAAGGGCCAGCGCTGGCTGGCCGCCCTCGCCGCCCTCGGCTTCGGCATCCTGCTGATCGCCGGCATCGGCCAGGTCGGCATCAGCCAGTTCAACGGCCTGGCCGCCGCCAACTCGGGGGGCAACGTCCAGGGCCTCGCCGCGCTGATCTTCACCAAGTACGTCTTCGCCTTCGAGATCACCGGCGCCCTGCTCATCACCGCCACGGTCGGCGCGATGCTGCTCACCCACCGCGAGCGCACCGAACGCGCCTCCACCCAGCGCGAGCTGGCCGAGAAGCGCGTCCGCGAGAACACGCACGTACCGCCGCTGCCGGCCCCCGGCGTCTACGCCCGGCACAACGCGGTGGACATCCCCGGCCTGCTCCCCGACGGCACCCCGTCCGAGCTGACCGTCAACAAGACGCTGCGCGAGCGCGGCCAGATCCGGGACGTCTCCCAGGAGGCCCTCGACGACCTCAAGGCGCTGGAGCAGCGCTCCGCCGAGCGTCTGGGCCGTGACCGGGAGGAGGAGAACGCCCAGTGAACCCCGTCAACTACCTCTATCTCGCGGCGCTGCTGTTCACCATCGGGGCCACCGGTGTGGTCATCCGCAAGAACGCCATCGTCGTCTTCATGTGCGTCGAGCTGATGCTCAACGCCTGCAATCTTTCGCTCGTCGCCTTCTCCCGCATGCACGGCAACCTCGACGGCCAGATCCTCGCCTTCTTCACGATGGTCGTCGCCGCCGCGGAGGTCGTGGTCGGGCTCGCGATCATCGTGTCGCTGTTCCGTGCCCGCCATTCGGCCTCGGTCGACGACGCCAGCCTGATGAAGCTGTAAGGGGTCGCTGAATCGTGGAGAACCTGATTGCGCTGCTCGTCGCGGCGCCCCTGCTCGGAGCCGCCGTGCTCCTCCTCGGCGGCCGGCGCCTGGACCGCGCCGGCCACCTGCTCGGCACCGTGATGGCGGCCGCCTCCTTCGGCCTCGCCGTGGTGCTCTTCACCGACATGCTGGGCCGCGCCGGGGACGACCGGTCGCTGCACCAGCACCTGTTCAGCTGGATTCCGGTGGGCGGCTTCCAGGCCGACGTCGCCTTCCAGCTCGACCAGTTGTCGATGACCTTCGTCCTGCTGATCACCGGCGTCGGCACCCTGATCCACGTCTACTCCATCGGCTACATGGAGCACGACGAACGCCGCCGCCGCTTCTTCGCCTACCTGAACCTCTTCCTCGCGGCGATGCTCCTGCTCGTCCTCGCCGACAACTACCTCCTGCTGTACGTCGGCTGGGAGGGCGTCGGTGTCGCCTCGTACCTGCTGATCGGGTTCTGGCAGCACAAGCCGAGCGCGGCGACGGCGGCGAAGAAGGCGTTCCTGGTCAACCGCGTCGGCGACGTGGGCCTCTCCATCGCGATCATGCTGATGTTCACCACCTTCGGCACCTTCGCGTTCGGCCCGGTCCTCACCTCCACCGGCGAGACCAGTGAGGGCAAGCTCACCGCCATCGCCCTGATGCTGCTCCTCGCCGCCTGCGGCAAGTCGGCCCAGGTGCCGCTCCAGTCCTGGCTGGGCGACGCGATGGAGGGCCCGACCCCGGTCTCCGCCCTGATCCACGCGGCGACCATGGTCACCGCCGGCGTCTACCTCATCACCCGCTCCGGCGCGATCTTCAACGCCGCTCCCGACGCCCAGACCGTGGTCGTCGTGGTCGGCGCGGTGACGCTCCTCTTCGGTGCGATCGTCGGTTGCGCCAAGGACGACATCAAGAAGGCGCTCGCCGGCTCGACCATGTCGCAGATCGGCTACATGGTCCTGGCGGCCGGGCTCGGCCCGATCGGGTACGTCTTCGCGATCATGCACCTGGTGACGCACGGCTTCTTCAAGGCCGGGCTCTTCCTCGGCGCCGGCTCGGTCATGCACGGCATGAACGACGAGGTGGACATGAGGAAGTACGGCGGCCTGCGGAAGTACATGCCGGTCACCTTCGTCACCTTCGGCCTCGGGTACCTGGCGATCATCGGCTTCCCCGGCCTCTCCGGCTTCTGGTCCAAGGACAAGATCATCGAGGCGGCCTTCGCCAAGGGCGGCGCCGAGGGCTGGATCCTCGGCGCGGTCACCCTGCTGGGCGCCGCCCTCACCGCGTACTACATGACGCGCGTGATGCTGATGACCTTCTTCGGCGAGAAGCGCTGGCAGCCGGACGCGGAAGGAAACGAGCCGCACCCGCACGAGTCCCCGAAGTCCATGACGATCCCCATGATCGTGCTCGCCTTCGGCTCGGTCTTCGCGGGCGGACTCTTCAGCCTGGGTGACTCCTTCATCAAGTGGCTGGAGCCGGTCACCGCCTTCGAGCACGGCCACTCGCCGCTCAGCGCCGCCGTCGTCACCTCGGCCACCGTGGTGGTCCTGCTGATCGGCGTCGGGCTGGCCTGGCTCCAGTACGGCCGCAAGCCGGTGCCGGTGGTCGCGCCGCGCGGCTCGCTGCTCACCCGGGCGGCCCGCCGCGACCTCGGCCAGGACGACTTCAACCACGTCGTCCTCGTCCGCGGCGGCGAGCACCTGACCCGCTCCCTGGTCTACGTCGACCACACCCTGGTCGACGGCGTGGTCAACGGCACGGCCGCCTCCGTCGGCGGCCTCTCCGGCCGGCTGCGCAAACTCCAGACGGGTTACGCCCGTACGTACGCGGTCTCCATGTTCGGGGGTACGGCGGTGCTCATCGCCGCGACCCTGCTGATGAGGGCGGTCTGATACCGATGTCGTTTCCCCTGCTGACAGCGACGGCCGCGCTCCCGGCGATCGGCGCGATCGTGACGGCCGCCGTCCCGGCGGCCCGCAGCCGCTCCGACGGCGACGGACCACGGGGCTCCGGCACGGCCAAGGTCGTGGCGCTCCTCTTCTCCGTGGCCACCTTCGTCCTCGCGATGACGGTCCTGGTCCGCTTCGAGCCCGGCGGCGCCCGGTACCAGCTCACCGAGTCCTACGACTGGATCCCCGCCTTCGGCGTCCGCTACGAACTGGGCGTCGACGGCATCGGGGTGGCGCTGATCGCGCTGACCGCCCTGCTGATCCCGTTCGTCATCCTCGCGGGCTGGCGCGACGCCGACCACCTGGAGAACAGCTCCAGGCGGTGGCGCCCCACCCAGGGCTTCTTCGCGCTGATCCTCATGGTCGAGGCGATGGTGATCCTCTCCTTCGAGGCCACCGACGTCTTCCTCTTCTACCTCTTCTTCGAAGCCATGCTGATCCCGATGTACTTCCTCATCGGCGGCTTCGGGGACCGGGCGAGCGGCACCGACGAGGCGCAGGCCGCCACCCAGCGGTCGTACGCGGCGGTCAAGTTCCTCCTCTACAACCTGGCCGGCGGCCTGATCATGCTGGCCGCCGTCATCGGGCTGTACTCGGTGGCGGGCACCTTCTCGCTCAGCGAGATCGCCCAGGCCCGGGCCGACGGCACGCTGGAGATGGCCGCCTCCACCGAGAAGTGGCTCTTCCTCGGCTTCTTCTTCGCCTTCGCGATCAAGGCGCCGCTCTGGCCGCTGCACACCTGGCTGCCCAACGCCATGGGCGAGGCCACCGCCCCGGTCGCGGTCCTCATCACGGCCGTGGTCGACAAGGTCGGCACCTTCGCGATGCTCCGCTTCTGCCTCGGCCTCTTCCCCGAGGCCAGCAAGTGGGCGACGCCGGTGGTGCTGGTCCTCGCCCTGGTCTCGATCATCTACGGCGCCCTGCTCGCCGTCGGCCAGCGCGACATCAAGCGGCTGGTGGCGTACGCCTCGATCTCGCACTTCGGCTTCATCATCCTCGGCATCTTCGCCATGACCAGCCAGGGCCAGTCCGGCGCCACCCTCTACATGGTCAACCACGGCCTGTCGACGGCGGCGCTGATGCTGGTCGCGGGCTTCCTGATCTCCCGGCGCGGTTCCCGGCTCATCGCCGACTACGGCGGGGTCCAGAAGGTCGCCCCGGTCCTCGCCGGGACCTTCCTGGTCGGCTCGCTGGCGACGCTCTCGCTGCCCGGACTCGCCCCGTTCGTCAGCGAGTTCCTGGTCCTGGTCGGCACCTTCACGCGCTATCCGGTGATCGGCATCATCGCCACCGTCGGCATCGTGCTCGGCGCGCTCTACACCCTGGTGCTCTACCAGCGCACCATGACCGGCCCGGTCAAGCCGTCGGTCGCGAAGATGCCTGACCTCAAGGTGCGAGAACTCGCCGTCATCGGCCCGCTGATCGCGCTCCTGCTCTTCCTCGGCGTCTACCCGAAGCCGCTGACGGAGCTGGTCGACCCGGCGGTCGGCCACACCCTCTCGGACGTACAGCAGAAGGACCCGAAGCCCGACGTGGAGGCGGCCAAGTGAACGCAAACGCCGTCCACACCCTGTGGACAAGCGCGGCGGCCGACCCGATCTCCAAGATCCCGTCGCCGACCATCGAGTACGCCCAGCTCGCCCCCGTGATGATCGTCATCGGGGCGGCCGTCATCGGCATCGTCGTGGAGGCGTTCGCGCCCCGCCGGGCCCGCTACCACATCCAGCTCTGGCTGACCGTGGTCGCGCTCGGCGCCGCCTTCGCCTCCGTCGTCGCCCTCGCGGTCGGCGGGTACGCCACCACCAAGCAGACCAGTGTCGCCATGGGCGCCCTCGCGGTGGACGGGCCGGCCCTCTTCCTCCAGGGCGTCATCCTGCTCTCCGGCGTCCTGGCCGCCTTCACCTTCGCCGAACGCCGCCTCGACCGGGCGCACGGCAAGCGGGTCGACTCGTTCGTGGCGCAGGCCGGGGCCGTCCCCGGCAGCGAGGCCGAACAGGCCGCCGTCAAGGCCGGGTTCGCCACCACCGAGGTCTTCCCGCTGATGCTCTTCGCGGTCGGCGGCATGATCGTCTTCCCCGCCGCCAACGACCTGCTGACCCTCTTCATCGCGCTGGAGGTCTTCTCCCTCCCGCTCTACCTGATGTGCGCCCTGGCCCGCCGCCGGCGGCTCATGTCGCAGGAGTCGGCGGTCAAGTACTTCCTCCTCGGCGCCTTCTCCTCCGCCTTCCTCCTCTTCGGCATCGCCCTGCTCTACGGCTACTCGGGCTCCGTCTCGTACGCCGTGATCGCCGACGTCGTCGATGGCACGCTGATCAGCAACGACCCGGTCCTCGCCCAGACGATGGGCAACGACGCGCTGCTCCTGATCGGCATGGCCCTGGTCCTGATGGGGCTGCTCTTCAAGGTCGGTGCCGTCCCGTTCCACATGTGGACGCCCGACGTCTACCAGGGCGCCCCGACCCCGGTCACCGGTTTCATGGCCGCCGCCACCAAGGTCGCCGCCTTCGGCGCCCTGCTCCGCCTGCTCTACGTGGTGCTGCCCGGGATGCGCTGGGACTGGCGGCCGGTGATGTGGGGCGTGGCCATCGCCACGATGGTGGTCGGCGCGATCGTCGCCGTCACCCAGACCGACGTGAAGCGGCTGCTGGCCTACTCCTCGGTGGCGCACGCGGGCTTCATCCTCGCCGGTGTGATCGCCGCCACCCCGGCCGGCGTCTCCTCCGTCCTCTTCTACCTCGCCGCCTACTCCTTCGTGACCATCGGCGCCTTCGCCGTCGTCACCCTGGTGCGGGACGCCGGGGGAGAGGCCACCCACCTCTCCAAGTGGGCGGGGCTCGGCCGGCGCTCCCCGCTGGTCGCCGCGGTCTTCGCGGTCTTCCTGCTGGCCTTCGCCGGAATTCCGCTGACCAGCGGCTTCTCGGGGAAGTTCGCGGTCTTCTCGGCGGCGGCCGAGGGCGGCGCCGGGGCTCTGGTGATCATCGGTGTCCTCTCCTCCGCCGTCGCCGCCTTCTTCTACGTCCGGGTGATCGTCCTGATGTTCTTCAGCGAGCCGCGCGCCGACGGGCCGACCGTCACCGTGCCCTCGCCGCTGACCATGAGCGTGATCGGCGTGGGCGTCGTGGTCACGGTGGTGCTGGGGGTCGCTCCCCAGTACTTCCTGGACCTGGCGGGCCAGGCGAGCGTCTTCGTCCGCTGATCCCTGCCCCGCCCGGCCACCCGCCGCCGCCCGGCGCCTCTTCCCGGAGGGCGCCGGGCGGCGGCGTTTCCGCGCCCGGAGCCGGCCCAGCCGCTTCTGGACAACTCCGTCACCCTCCCGCCCGGCCCTCGTTTCCGCAGCTCACCGCCGGTGTGACGGCCGACCCTGTGGACAACTTCCCGGGGTGTCCCTCCGGCCCCCTACGCTGGAGGCAGTCCCAGGGGCCCCACGTGGTCCCCGGGCACCCGCAGGGAGCGGACGGGCAGGCGAGCGAGGGGCACGGGGCACGGAGCGATGAACGGAACGAGCGGCATGGCGAGCACCAGCACGGACGGCGGCACCCCCGCGTACGACGGCCCCGAGGGCTTCCCCGACGACCTCTTCGACGGCGGCCCCCCGGAGGAGGACCCCTTCGGCGACGAGCCCTTCCCGGACGAGGCGTTCGGCGAGGACGGCACCCGCGAGGAGCTGTCCGGCGCCTTCCCCGAGGGGAGCGGCGAGGCCCCGGTCCACGACCGCCGGGACGCGCTCGCCACCCTGCGCTCCGTCTTCGGGTACGACGCGTTCCGCGGCGACCAGGAAGCCGTCATCGACCACCTGGTCGGCGGCGGCGACGCGGTCGTCCTCATGCCCACCGGCGGCGGCAAGTCCCTCTGCTACCAGATCCCGGCCATGGTGCGCCCCGGCACCGGCGTCGTCGTCTCCCCGCTGATCGCCCTCATGCAGGACCAGGTCGACGCCCTGCGCGCGGCCGGCGTCCGCGCCGGCTTCATCAACTCGACCCAGGACTTCGAGGAGCGCCGCCTCACCGAGGCCGAGTTCCTCGCCGGCGAACTGGACCTGCTCTACCTCGCCCCCGAGCGGCTGCGCGTCGACGCCACCCTGGAACTGCTCTCACGCGGCAAGATCTCCCTCTTCGCCATCGACGAGGCGCACTGCGTCGCCCAGTGGGGCCACGACTTCCGCCCCGACTACCTGGCCCTCTCCGTCCTCGGCGAGCGCTGGCCGGACGTCCCGCGGGTCGCCCTCACCGCCACCGCGACCGACGCCACCCACCAGGAGATCACCCGCCGGCTCGCCCTGCCCGACGCCAAGCACTTCGTCGCCAGCTTCGACCGGCCCAACATCCAGTACCGGATCGTCCCCAAGAACGACCCGAAGAAGCAGCTCCTCACCTTCCTCAAGGAGGAGCACCCGGGCGACGCGGGCATCGTCTACTGCCTCTCGCGCAACTCGGTCGAGCGCACCGCCGACTTCCTCCGCGACCACGGGGTCGAGGCCGTCCCGTACCACGCGGGGCTCGACGCGCGGACCCGCGCCACCAACCAGTCCCGGTTCCTGCGCGAGGACGGCCTGGTCGTCGTCGCCACCATCGCCTTCGGCATGGGCATCGACAAGCCCGACGTCCGCTTCGTCGCCCACCTCGACCTGCCGAAGTCGGTCGAGGGGTACTACCAGGAGACCGGCCGCGCGGGCCGCGACGGCCGCCCCTCCACGGCCTGGATGGCGTACGGCCTCCAGGACGTCGTGCAGCAGCGCAAGCTCATCCAGTCCGGCGAGGGGGACGAGGCGCACCGGCGCCGCTCCCAGTCCCACCTGGACGCGATGCTCGCCCTCTGCGAGACCGCCCAGTGCCGCCGCGCCCAACTGCTCCGCTACTTCGGCCAGGAGCCCACCGGCGAGAACTGCGGCAACTGCGACACCTGCCTCACTCCGCCGGAGACCTGGGACGGCACGGTCGCCGCGCAGAAGGCCATGTCCACCGTGGTCCGCCTCAAGCGCGAGCGGAACCAGAAGTTCGGCACCGGCCAGATCATCGACATCCTGATGGGCCGCAAGACGGCCAAGGTCATCCAGTTCGACCACGACCAGCTCTCCGTCTTCGGCGTCGGCCAGGAGCTGAGCGAGGGCGAGTGGCGCGGGGCCGTGCGCCAGCTGCTGGCCCAAGGACTGCTGGCCGTCGAGGGGGAGTACGGCACGCTGGTCCTCACCGACGAGGCGGGCGAGGTGCTCGGCGGCCGCCGCGAGGTCCGCTTCCGCAAGGAGCCCAAGAAGGCCCCCTCGTCCCGGGGCAGCAGGTCCGGCTCGGCCGCAGGCTCGGGCGGCCGCAAGAGCAAGGCCGTCATCGACCTCCCCGAGGAGTCCCTCCCCGTCTTCGAGGCCCTCCGCGCCTGGCGCGCCGCCCAGGCCAGGGAACAGGGCGTCCCCGCCTACGTGATCTTCCACGACGCCACCCTCCGCGAGATCACCGCGGCCCGCCCCACCACCCTCGACGCCCTCGGCCAGATCGGCGGCATCGGCGACAAGAAACTCCAGAACTACGGCCCGGGAGTACTGGAGACCTTGGCGGAACAGGGGATCGGCGAGGGCTGAGCCGCCCCAGTCAGCCCGGCCACATCCCAGCCCGGCCGGCGTTTGAGGCCGTCTTGTACGCGCGCCCGGGGCCGCGAAGCCCGGCCACATCCAGCCCGGCCGGCGCTTGAGGTCACCGTGAACGCCCCCGGGGGCGACCGGGCCGAGCCGAAAGACAGCCCGGCCCGGCGCGAGCCGAACGATCAGGTGCGGGGTACGACAGTGCCCCGCACCTCGCCCAGTCCCACGGGCACCCCCTGAGCCCCGGGCGCCCAGGCCCGCAACACCACCTCGTCCCCGTCCTCCAGGAAGCTCCGCTCGCCGGAGCCCAGCTTCAGGGGCCGCTCTCCGTTCCAGGTCAGCTCCAGCAGCGACCCCCGCTGCCCCGCCTCGGCCCCGCTGACGGTCCCGGACCCGTAGAGGTCCCCGGTGCGCAGCGAAGCCCCGTTCACCGTGGTCTGCGCCAGCATCTGCGCGGCCGTCCAGTACATCGTGGTGAACGGCGGCTCGGACACCACCTCCCCGTTGATCTCCACGCTGATCCGCAGGTCGTACCCGCCGGGTTCGGCCGAGGAGTCGTCCAGGTAGGGCAGCAGGGCCTCGTCGCGGGCGGGCGGCACGACCCGCGCCGTCTCCAGCGCCTCCAGCGGCGTCACCCAGGCCGACACCGAGGTGGCGAAGGACTTGCCCAGGAACGGGCCGAGCGGCACGTACTCCCACGCCTGGATGTCCCGGGCGGACCAGTCGTTGAGCAGGCAGAGCCCGAAGACGTGGTCCCGGTACGCCTCCAGCGGCACGGCGCGCCCCCGCTCGGAGCCGACACCGACGACGAAGCCGACCTCCGCCTCGATGTCCAGCTTGACCGAGGGACCGAAGACCGGCGCCGGGTCGGCGGGCGCCTTCCGCTGGCCGCTGGGCCGCACCACGTCCGTGCCGGAGACCACGACGGTGCCGGAGCGGCCGTGGTAACCGATGGGCAGGTGCTTCCAGTTGGGGGTGAGCGGGGTGGGCGCGTCGGGGCGGAAGATGCGGCCGACGTTGGAGGCGTGGTGCTCGCTGGCGTAGAAGTCGACGTAGTCGCCGACCTCGAAGGGCAGGTGCAGGGAGACCTCGGCGAGCGGGTGGGCGTGGCGCTCGACGGCCGGGTGGTGGGCGGGGTCGGTGACCCAGGTGGTCAGCGCGGCGCGCACCTGCGACCAGACCGGGCGACCGGCGGCCAGCAACGGGTTGAGGGTCGGGCCGGTCAGCAGGGCGGCGTGCGGCGAGCCCAGTTCCGCGGCGAGGGCACCCGCGTCCAGGACGTGGTCGCCGAGGCGGACGCCGACCCGGCGCGGGGTGTCGCCGGGCGAGAAGACACCGTACGGAAGGTTGTGCGGACCGAAGGGGTGGCCTTCGGGGAGGGCGAGCGGGGTGAGCTCGGGCATCTGGGTGCGGCCTCGCTTTCCGTGCGTGCGGTCGTTGAGCCCGCGGGACGCCCGCACCCCGGACAGGGGGCCGCGAGGCAGCCGTGGGCCGGGCCACACGTTACGTGCGCGGAACCCGCCCGCGGCAGGGGTGCCCCGCCCTCCCGCCCCGGCCTGCGCGCAAGCGCTCCCCGAAAGGGGGCGTACGGGGACAACAGCGGTGGTACAACCGCCACATGGCCTCTTCATACCGCACCAACGACGGCCACACCGTGCGCATCGGCAGCACGGTGTGGGGCGTGAACGGACAGGGCCCCTTCACCCTGGTCGAGCCCGAATCGGCCCCCGAGGGCTGGGTCTCCGTGGTGAGCGCCGACGGCGAGGACTGGCGCCTCCACGCTCCCGAGGACATCGCCCTCTACTACGTCACGACGCGGCCCTAGCGAGACCGCCCGCCCAGGCGGGCCTCCCCGTCACTCCTCGCGCCGGTCATCTCCTCGCGCCGGTCACTCCTCGCGTTCGAAATCCGCCTCAGCCTCCTCCTCGCCGAGATCGTTCTGCGCGGCGGTGTACAGATCGTGCACGAACGACCGCGCCCGGTTCTCCTCAAGCCCCGGGGCGGTGTCGCGCAGCCGGTCGGTCCAGGTCTCAATCGGGTCACTCATACCTCCAGCAGACAACGCCCCCACCACCCTCGCCACCCGAACGGCCCCCGGCGACGCCCCGTCCTCGTCACACCCGGTCCGGCCGAACCCCACCCCGCGCCGCAGGCACCCCCCGAACGGGGTGACCGCGCCCCCACCCGGCCACCCCGCACCCCAGTCCGCGCAGCCGGCCCCCCAACGCCCCTCCGCGCCAGGGAAATCCGGGCATGCCGGGGTGGCGCATGCCAGGGGCCTATCTCCGTATCGTGGGGATCATGGCCCTCCTCCCCGCACACCCGTCCCCCGCGCCCCCCGAGGCGCCACCCCACCCGCCGCACGCGCACACCCCGGTCCTCACCCAGCCGGGCCCCGCGCAGGCGGACGCGCAGCCGGGCCCCGCGCAGGCGGAGGCGGAGGCCGACTCCGCCCTCTGGCGGGCGCCGAGCCGGGAGCGGCCCCGGCCGGCGGGCGGCCGGCGGACGTACGGGCTGGTCGCAACCGACCTGGACGGGACGCTGCTGCGGGCGGGGGACCGGGTCTCGGCCCGTACGCGGGCCGCGCTGGAGCTGGCGCGCGGCGCCGGGGCCCGGCACATCGTGGTGACGGGGCGGCCCGTGCCGGGGGTGCGGGGGCTGCTGGCCGCGCTCGGGTACGAGGGGATCGCGGTCTGCGGCCAGGGCGCCCAGGTCTACGACACGGCGAGCGGCCGCATGCTGAGCGCCCTGACCCTGGACCGGGAGACCGCCGCCACCGCGCTCGGCAAGATCGAGGCGGAGACGGGCGCGCTCTACGCCGCCGTCGACCAGGACGGCACCGACGGGCACACGCTGATCGAGCCCGGTTACCGCATGGCCCATCCCACGCTGCCGGCCCGCCCGGTCCCGCACCGCGACGCCCTGTGGGAGCGGCCGATCGCCAAGGTCCTGGTCCGCCACCCGGAGCTGACCGACGACGAGCTGGCCGCCACCGCGCGCTCGGCCGTGGACGGCCTGGCCACGGTCACGATGGCCGGGCCGGGCACGGTCGAGCTCCAGCCGCTCGGGGTCACCAAGGCCACCGGCCTGGCCCGCGCCGCCGAACTGCTCGGCCTCGGCCCCGCCGACACCCTCGCCTTCGGCGACATGCCGAACGACGTGCCGATGCTCCAGTGGGCCGCGCACGGCGTCGCCATGGCCAACTCGCACCCGGAACTCCTCGCCGTCGCCGACGAGATCACCACCAGCAACGAGGAGGACGGCGTGGCCCGGGTCCTGGAACGCGTCTACGGCTGACCGGGGCCGGAGCCGGAGTCAGCCCAGTTCGCCGCTCTCCCCGACCGTCGCCTCGCAGGCGTCGCAGAGGGTGAGCCAGAGGCGGCGGGTGCGGCGCAGCCGGGCGGGGGCCGCGCACCGTTCGCACAGGCTCTCGCTGCGGGCGATGGTGGCGTCGAGCAGCTCGTGCAGCCGGGCGTGCTCGTCGGGGGTCCAGCTCCGCTCGCCCGGCCGCCACGGCCGGGGGAACGCCTGGAAGGAGAGCCGCCCGTACTTCTGCTTCACCGCGAGGAGTTCGTACGCCGGGAACTCGGCGGATATCCGGTGGTGGCAGTCGAGCACCAGCCGCCGCCAGCCGGGGCCTATCGCGAACTGCTGGCCCGCCGTGCGCAATCGGGGCCGGAGCACCTCCAGCGCGGCGGCCGGCGGCGGGGCGGGCGGACCGGTCGCCTCGTCAGGACCGGGCGGCTGGTGTCCCAGTACCGTCATCCCTGCCTCCTCGAAGCGTCGCGCCGCCGTCACACCCGGGTGGCATGTGCGGGACATCACTCCACGACAGTGTGCACGGTGCTTGACGCGGGCGGAGGGCCGGGGCGCGATCCGGTCCCCGGACGGCCGGGATCGGGCGGTATCGTCCCGGTCCGGGCCGCCTTCGGGCGCCCGCGCGGAGCCGCCCGGGTGGGGCCGCGCCCGATTCCGGCGCCCAAGCCGCCTGTTCACGTCGTACGGGGGCGAGCCGTCCGGTGGCCGTCCGGCCGAGAGGAGTCCGCGTGTCGCAGGGCAAGGAACCAGCCGTTCCCGGCCGGAAGGGGCCGCCCGGCCCTGCCCCGCGGGCGGTCTGGATCGGCGGGCCGCCCGGCGCCGGCAAGACCACCCTGGCGCGGGCGCTGGCCCACCGCCGGGGCCTGCGCCTCTACCGGAGCGACACCCTGACCTGGGAACACCGCGACCGCGCCCTGGCCGCCGGCCACCCGGCCGCCACCCGCTGGGAGGCGCTGACCCCGGCCGACCGCTGGTCGGCGCCGCCCGCCGCCCTGCTCGCCATGTCCCTGCACGCCGAGCGCGGCGCGATGATCGCCGACGACGTACGGGCGCTGGGGCCCGGCCCGCTCACCGTGGTGGAGGGGACGCCGGTCACCCCGGACACCGTGCCGGACCCGGGCCGCGCGGTGTGGCTGATGCCCTCGCCGGAACTCCAGCGCCGCCGCCTCGCCGAACGCGGCCTGCCCGAGGGCGTCCACACCCTGTACACGCTGCTCCTCGCCGACCTGGCCGCCCGGATTCAGGCGCACGGCCTCGCCGGCCGCGTCGTCACGGTGACCCCCGACGCCACCCCGGCCGCCACCCGCACCGCCGCCGAGACCCTGCTCGCCGGCCCCCTCGCCGAAGGCCCCACCGCCACGACCCCGGACGAGCGCCGGACCCTGCGCCGTGCGGAGAACGAGGCGGTGGCCACCCAGTACCGCACCTACCTCGCCCGCCCCTGGACCACGGGTGACCCCGACACCGTGCCCGTCACCTTCTCCTGCGAGTGCGCCGACCCGGAGTGCACCGCCCAGCTCACCCGCCCGCTCGGCACCTTCCCGCCGGCGGGCGGGGGCGCGCTGCGGTGTCACTGACCCGTGTCAGTACTGGTACGACTGGCCCCCGTCGATGGGTACGACGGAGGCGTTGATGAATCCGGCGGCGCCGGAGAGGAGGAAGGCGACGAGGTGGGCGACCTCCTCGGGCCTGCCGAAGCGCCGCATGGGGTTGACGCTGACGAACTGGCGTCCCGCCTCCTCCCAGTTGTCGGGGTCCATCTGCTTCAGGGAGGCCTCGACCATGTCGGTCATGATGGCGCCGGGCGCGATGGCGTTGACGGTGACGTTGAACTTGCCGTACTCCACGCCGGAGTTCCGGGTGAGGCCGACCACGCCGTGCTTGGACGCGGCGTATCCGGACTGGTTGCCGACGCCTCGCAGGCCACCGACCGAGGCGGTGTTGACCACTGATCCGTGGCCCTGGTCCTTGAGGACCGGCAGGACGTACTTGAGTCCGAGGAAGACGCCGCGCAGGTTGATGGCGACGACCCGGTCGAACTCCTCGGCGCCGTACTCCTGGGTGAGGTTCTGCCGGCCCTCGATACCGGCGTTGTTGAAGAAGCCGTCGATGCGGCCGAACGCGCTCATGGTCTCGTCCACGTACGACCGGACCGCGTCCTCCTCGGAGACGTCGGCGACGATCCGGACGACCTCGGTCCCGGGCGCGGCCTCGGCGACGGCGGACGCGCTGGCGGTGAGCCCCTCCTCGCTCACATCGACCAGCGCGACTCTGGCCCCTTCCCGGGCGACCCGGACGGCCGCGGCCCTGCCCAGTCCGGCGCCGCCGCCGGTGATCAGAACGGTCCTGCCGTCAAACGCTCCTGCCATCGCTGCTCTCCTTCGCTGCTGCTCCGCGCGTTGGTGGCGGCGCGGAGGCGATGCGGTCCGGGCGGTCGCCGGGCCGTCCTGCGCTCTCCTCGCCCCCGTTATCCCGCCGTCCGCGGAATCCGCCGCTCCCAGGTCCGCTGGAAGATCACCTCGCCCCCTTCGGAGCAGGTCAGCTCGTTGTGGGTGAGGAAGTCACCGGCGTCGCAGGTGATCTCGGAGCGGGTGCGGACCTCGGCGTCCCAGGCCAGTTCCGGGCGGCGCAGACGGACCGTCCAGGAGGAGCGGGTGGCGGCGCTGAGCGGGTCGTTGTCGGTGATCGTGTACTGCTCCAGGGCGTCCTCGTGGAACTCCAGGCCGTCGGGGTAGATCCGGGTGCCGCCGTACCGGGGGTCGACGTCCAGGCGCCAGCTCCCGGCGGCCACGTCGTGGACGACGAGGCGTTCGGGCCGCTGGTCCGCCGGGTTCTCGGGGGCCGGGTAGACCACGGCGAGCGGTTCGGCCTGCTCGGGCTCGGCGAAGGCGATGGTGGCGTCGAGCGCCCGGTCGCCGGCGCCGCGGACCGGCAGTTCGACGCCGCTGCCGGCCGGGTCGAGGGTGAAGCCCTCCTCGGAGCCGGGCTGCGGCCAGATCCACGGCCAGTACGCGGAGGAGACGGCGAGCCGGATGCGGTGGCCGGGCGGGAAGGCGTGGCCGATGCCGTTCAGCTCGAAGGTGACGTCCTCGGTGTCGCCGGGCTTCCACGGGGCGACCGTGTCCCGGCCGTACCGGGAGGAGAGGTTGAGGACGCCCCGGGTGACCAGGGTCGAGGAGCCGTCGGGCGCCACGTCGCAGAGCCGGGCGATGACCTGGCCGCGCGGGGCCGGGCTGGTGAGGCGGAGCCGGACACGGGGGCGGCCGAGGATCTGGAGCCGCTCGTCGACGGCGAACTCGAAGGCGGCGGAGTTGGCGTCCTCCTCGCGCTGGTCGGGCGGGAGGTCGGCGTCGTTGCCGAAGGGGAAGAACCGGCCGGCGGCGAGCCCGGTGTGCTGCGGGGAGCGGACCAGGACCGGCCCGCCCTGGAAGGCGTACTCGACCGGGGTGACGTACGGGGAGGGCCAGGCCGGGTCGCCGACCCAGTGGCCTTCCAGCTCCGGGTAGACGGTGGCGGGCGGGTGGGACTCGCTGATCCAGGAGCGGAGCTTGGGCTCGTTCATGACGCCGCTGTCCTCGCCCTTGAGGTGCTGGTCCCACCAGCGCAGGGTCTCCTGGAGGAAGCCGATGGCGGGGCCGGGCGGCAGCCCCCGGTCCGGGTACTGGTGCGACCAGGGGCCGATCAGGCCGCGCACCTGGTCGTCGGGGAGGTGGCGGACCAGCCGCAGCACGGTGTCCCGGTACGGGTCGTGCCAGCCGCCGACCGCCAGGACCTTCGCCTTGATCGCCGAGTAGTCCTCGCTGACGCTGCCGTGCCGCCAGTAGGCGTCGCGGGTCTGGTGGTCGAGCCAGGTGTGGATGAACGGGTCGACCGCCTCCAGCCGCTTCAGCCACATGTCGCGCCAGGCGGGGCCCACGAACTCCGGGTCCGGCGGGCGGGAGACGAAGGCCAGCATGGTGGAGGCCCAGGCGTGCATGTCGACGGCGAGGACGGAGCCGCCCATGTAGTGCACGTCGTTGTCGTACCGGTCGTCGGCCGAGCAGACGGTGACGATCGCCTTGAGCGGCTCGGGGGCGAGCGCGGCGATCTGGAGCGAGTTGAAGCCGCCCCAGGAGATGCCGAACATGCCGACCTTGCCGTCGCACCAGGGCTGGTCGGCCAGCCAGTGGATCACCGCGACGCCGTCGGCCAGCTCGGTGGCGTCGTACTCGTCGCCCGGCAGCCCCTCGCTGTTGCCGTGGCCGCGCACGTCGACGCGGACGGAGGCGTAGCCGTGGCCCGCGTACCAGGGGTGGCGCTGCTGGTCGCGCGGGGCGGTCCAGTCGCTGAGCCGGTAGGGCAGGTACTCCAGGAGGGCGGGGACCGGCTCGTCGGTGACCGGGCGCCAGATCCGGGCGTACAGGTGGGTGATCTCGGAGCCGTCGGTTCCGGGGCGGCCGGTCGGCAGCGGGATGCGGACGTCCTCGCGGATCGTCCGGTACGGCAGGCCGGTGGCGATGTGCAGGGACATGGCGGGGGACCTCGCAGTGGGGGGTGTTCGCGTGGGGGCGGGTCAGTGGACGGGGTGCATGGTGCGGCGCAGCCAGGGGGCGGCGGCGATCACGGCGAGACCGGCGACGACGGCGATACCGCCGTTGACACCGAAGTAGGCGGGGTTGGAGACCTCGCCGTAGAGCCGCACCACCTGGGACTGGATGCCGTTGGCGGCGGCCAGCGAGAGGAACCAGAGCGCCATGGTCTGGCTGGAGAAGGCGGCCGGCGCCAGCTTGGTGGTGGCCGACATGCCGGAGGTCTCCAGCAGGATGTCGCCGAGCCCGAGCAGCAGGTACGAGCCGACGATCCACCAGGCCGCCATGCGGTACGTGTCGTCGGCGTGGCCGGAGGTCGGCAGCACCATCAGCAGGAAGGAGAGGCCGCCGAGGATCACGCCGAAGGCGATCTTGTTGGAGGCGTGCGGCTGCCGCGTCCCCATCCGCGCCCAGACGGCCGCCACCACCGGCGCCAGCAGCACCTCGAAGGCGCCGAGCGCCGAGGCGTACCAGCTGGCCGGGAAGGTGAAGCCGAGGATCTCGGTGCGGGCGTTGGTCGACGCCAGCAGGATCATCGTGGAGTACGCCTGGAAGAGGATGAAGTTGAAGACCACCGAGGCGAGGAAGAGCACGATGTACGGGCGGAGCCGGCCGCGCTCGGCGGCGGTGACCCGGGGGCTCTTGAACATCACCCAGAAGTAGGCGATCGGCGCCAGCACCGAGATCAGGGTCAGCGCGTCCACGAACCGGCTCAGCGTCAGCCACCCGGCGAGGCTCAGCAGCCCGGCGATCACGGCGACCGCGACCAGCCCGCCGGCGATCAGCAGCACCGCCCGGCGCATCGCGGTCGGCGGCAGCGCGAACTCGGCGGCGTGCTTGCGGCCCGCGAGGTGGTTCCGGCCCAGCACGTACTGGACGAGGCCGAGCGTCATGCCGACGGCCGCCGCCGAGAAGCCCCAGTGCCAGCCCTGGTGCTCGCCGAGCCAGCCGGTGATCAGCGGGCCGAGGAAGGCGCCGATGTTGATGCCCATGTAGTAGAGGGCGAAACCGGCGTCGCGGCGGTCGTCGTCGGTCCGGTAGAGCTTGCCGACCATGGTGGCGACGTTCGGCTTGAGCAGGCCGGTGCCGGCGCTGATCAGGCCGAGCCCGGTCCAGGTCATGGCGTCGGTGGGGACCGCCATGGAGTAGTGGCCGAGCGCGATGAGGATGCCGCCCCACAGCACCGCCCGGTACGAGCCGAGCATGCGGTCGGCGAGCCAGCCGCCGGCCACCGAGACGAGGTAGACCATCGTGCCGTAGGCGGCGGAGACCGAGGCGGCGGTGCCCGGGGCCATGCCCATGCCGCCGCCCGCGACGGTGTCGGCGAAGAACAGGACGAGGATCGCCTGCATGCCGAGGAAGGAGAACCGCTCCCACACCTCCAGGCCGGAGAGGGTCGCGAGCCCCCTCGGCTGGCCGAAGAAGGCGGTGTCGTCCTGGGGCGGTGGCGCGCCCTCCGGCGGCGGCTCGTCGTCCGCGACGGCCGGGGGCCGCTTGGTCGGTTCGTCGTCTGCTGGGTTGCTGCTGGGCACGTCGCCTGCTTCCGCTCGTTCGGGCAGCCGGGGCCGGGCGGGTGCGGCCTGGGCTGCGTGCCAGGGTGACAAACGGGGTGAAGGGCGGAGGGAAGGGGGTCGGGGGTGGTCGATGCGGCCAGTGAGGTAGCCAGGGGTCATTTGCGAACATACCGGTCACCGGTGGCCGACGCCCGGGGGACGGCGCGGGCGCGTCCCGCCACGCGCCCCCGCCCGGCCGGGGGTGACGCGTGGCGGGCGATTCGACGGGCAGGCGCTCACGGTGATCGAAAGCGGACCGGATACGCTGACGTGAGCGCCGACGGCGACACATCGACAAACACTGGTGTTCGACCGACAATCGCCAGCGGCGCCGGGAAGACCGGTGCCACCGGCGGACCGGGCCGACCGGGCGATCCGGGCACCATCAGCAGACAGGAGACCCCCTCGTGACCGTCGTCGGGCCGTTCGGGCTGAGCGTGCGGGACCAGGCACTGGAAGCCGATGTCCAGGCGGGAATGGCGGCTGTCGAGGCCGGCCTCCTGGAGGCCACCAAGAGCGAGGTCTCCTTCATCACGGACGCCGCGCAGCACCTGTTGAAGGCCGGCGGCAAGCGCCTCCGCCCGCTCCTGGTGATGCTGGCCGCGCAGTTCGGCGACCCGGACGCGCCGGGCATCGTCCCCTCCGGCGTGGTGGTCGAGCTGACCCACCTCGCCACCCTCTACCACGACGACGTCATGGACGAGGCCGAGGTGCGCCGCGGGGTGCCCAGCGCCAACGCCCGCTGGGACAACTCCGTGGCCGTCCTCACCGGTGACTTCCTCTTCGCCCGTGCCTCGCACATCCTCGCCGACCTCGGCCCCGAAGCCGTCCGCGTCCAGGCCGAGGCGTTCGAGCGCCTGGTCACCGGCCAGATCATGGAGACCGCGGGCCCGCGCGACGGCCGCGACCCGGTCGACCACTACCTGGACGTCCTCGGCGGCAAGACCGGCTCGCTGATCGCGGTGGCCGGGCGGTTCGGCGCCATGATGTCCGGCGCCGACGAGCGCGTCGTCGACATCCTCACCCAGTACGGCGAGCGCCTCGGTGTGGCCTTCCAGCTCGCCGACGACGTCCTCGACATCGCCAGCGACAGCCACGAGTCGGGCAAGACCCCCGGCACCGACCTGCGCGAGTCCGTCCCCACCCTCCCCGTCCTCCTGCTGCGCGACCGCGCCCGCCGCGAGGAGCGCCCCGAGGACCTGGCCCTGGTCGCCCTCCTCGACTCCGACCTCACCGACGACGCCCGCCACGCCGAGGCCCTGGCCGCCATGCGCGCCCACCCGGCGCTGGAACAGGCCCGCCGCGAGACCGTCCGGTACGCCGAGGAGGCCCGCGCCGCCCTCACCCCGCTGCGCGAGTGCTCCGCCAAGGCCGCCCTCGTCGAACTCTGCGACGCCGTGGTGCACCGGGCGGGCTGACGCGCCCCCTGGTCACCAGGCGCCGGCGCGCGTCCCCTACGGGTCGTCACCTCCCGGACCCACCCGCCGTCATCCTCCAGCGGTACACCGGGTTGGGCCCGGGGGCTGACGCTTGACGCGCCCCGTTTTGGTCAGATGGTGGAAGACCGCTCCTTGCCCCGACCGGGTGAGCGCGAAAGGCGCCGCAGGGCGCGAGCGGACACCGAGTACCACCGCGACCACGGAGGAAGCGCCATGGCACCGAACGATTCCGCTACGACCACCCCGGCACCCGACGCCAAGCGCCGGCCCGGCCGGCTGGCCGCCCGGTACGGCGTCCCGGTCGCCGTCATCGGCGTGGCCGCCGCCACCATCGGCCTGGTCCCCGCGCTGGCCGCGGGCGGCGACCCGGATCTGCCCGAGGTCACCGCCCAGGAGCTGGTCGAGAAGATCGCCGCCTCCGAGACCGACCAGTTCTCCGGCACCGTCAAGGTCTCCGTCGACCTGGGCCTGCCCTCCTTCGGCGGCCTGGACCTCTCCGAACTGGCCGGCAGCCTGGGCGGCGAGGGCAAGGACGGCAAGGGCGGCTCCACCGCCACCCCCGAGGAGAAGCTGACCTCGCTCGCCTCCGGCACCCACACCCTGCGCGTCGCCGGCGACGGCACCGACCGCCAGAAGCTCACCTTCGTGGACGGCGCCGACGAGTACAGCCTCATCCGCGACGGCGACCAGGCCTGGGCCTACGACGGCTCCACCGGCGAGGCCCTGCACACCGAGGACGCCGGAGCCAAGGGCGACCGCCCGGCCGACGACCACGTCTCCGACATGTCCCCGAAGGAACTGGCCACCAAGGCCCTCGACGCCGCCGACGAGACCACCCGCGTCACCGTCGACGGCACCACCACGGTCGCCGGCCGCGACGCCTACCGCCTCGCCCTCACCCCCAAGGACTCCGGCTCCACCGTCAAGGCCGTCCGCATCGCCGTGGACGCCGAGACCGGCACCCCGCTGAAGTTCACCGTCGCCCCGTCCGACGGCGGCAAGGCCATCGTCGATGCCGGCTTCTCCAAGATCGACTTCTCCCGCCCGTCCACCGGCACCTTCGCCCCGCCGAAGGACGCCAAGATCACCGAGTCGAAGGAACTCGCCCCGGGCGACGCCACCCCCGGCAAGGACGCCAAGGGTGACGCCCACTCCAAGGCACCCAAGGACACCGAGGCCGCCAAGGACGCGGAGGAAGCCCTCAACTCCCTCCCCGCCCCCCTGGCCGGCCTCGCCTCCGCCGAAGGCACCGAGATCCACGGCAAGGGCTGGGCCTCGGTCGCCGAACTGACCTTCCCGAAGGGCCAGGGCCTCCCGGCGGCGGGCTCGGAGGCAGACGCCCCCGGCGGCCTCTCCCTCGACTCCCTCGGCAAGAAGGTGAAGGGCGACTTCGGCACCGGCACCCTCTTCTCCACCCGGATCGTCAACGCCCTGGTCACGGAGGACGGGCGCGCCTTCGTGGGCGCGGTGACACCGGAGAAGCTGGTGGAGGTGGCGGGGAAGTAGGTTCCCGCGCCCGGTAGCCGACCTCGCGTCTGCTTGCGGCCAGGCCCCGTCACTTTCCCCGGGTCGGGGAGGCGGGGCCTGGCCGTGCTGTGCCCTGGCACCGTGGCAGGAAGCGGGCGGCAGCGCCCGGCAGGGGCACGCCCGTCCCCCCTAGTTCACGCAGAACTCGTTCCCCTCCGGGTCCCGCATGACCACCCACGTGCCCCCGGCCTCCGCCACCTCCCGTTCCACGGTCGCCCCCAGCTCCGTCAGGCGCTGGACCTCGGACTCGCGAGGGCGGTCGCCGGAGTGGAGGTCGATGTGGAGGCGGTTCTTGGCGGACTTGGGTTCGGGGACGCGCTGGAAGAGGATGCGGCGGCCCTCGCCGATGCCGGTGTCCTTGTCGAAGGGGTCGTCGGGGTGGCGTACGGCGATCAGGTCGCGCCAGGCGCGGCGGCCCTGGAACTCGACGGTGGCCTCCTCGGGGGCGCCGCCGAAGCTGAGGACGCGGGCGATCAGGGCGTCGTTGTCCTCGATCGTGTAGCCGAGTGCCGCCGACCAGAAGAGGGCCTGCGCGTGCGGGTCGGCGGCGTCGACGACGAGCTTCCAGTGGACGGGCGGGACGGGCGGGGTCGCGGAAGTCATGGGGTCATTCAAACGCCGGAGGGCGGGGCGCGAGGGGTGAACGGGGCGAACGGGCGTGCGCGGGGCGCGCGGGCGCGCGGGGTACGGTGCGGGCAACCGCCGGGAGAGTTCCCTGCGGAGGACGGGGGACGACATGTCAGGCGTGGGCGCGGACGGTCAGGTGGCGGGGGCCGGGCGGTGCGGGTGGACGATGACGGTGGTCGCCAACCTCTGCCTGGGCGTGATCGGGCTCCTCCCCTTCTTCCTCCTCTCGGTCTACGTGTCCAACCTGGGCCGCACCGGCGGCGCTCCGCTCGGCTGGACGCTGGTCGTCGTTCCGCTGACCGTCGGCTTCGGGGCCCTCTGGTTCCTGGTCAACCGGGGCCTGCGCCGCCTCAACGCCCCCGCGCACGCCCGGGGCCACTGGTCGCTCGCGGCCCTGCTGACCAGCGCCCCCACCCTCTCCCTGCCGGTGGGGGCGCTGGTCAGCGGCGCGTTCTGAGGCTCAGCCCGACGAAGCCGTCACCCTGCCTCCCGCCAGTTCCAGCCGCCGCCCGCTGAACCGCTCCCGGAAGCGCCGGTCGTGCGAGACGACGACGACCGCGCCCGCGTACGCCTCCAGCGCCTCCTCGATCTCCTCGACCAGGGTGAGCGAGAGGTGGTTGGCCGGCTCGTCCAGGACGAGGAGGTCGGCGGGGCGGGAGACGAGCCGGGCCAGGGAGAGCCTGCGGCGCTGGCCCGCCGAGAGCGAGGGGACCGGGACGGTCAGGTCGTCCTCGCGGAAGAGGCCGAGTTCCAGGAGTTCGGCCGCGTACGCGTCGGGGTGGCCGGGGCGTCCCGCCGCGTACGCCGTGAGCAGGGGGACCGGTGCCGGGTCGACGGCCAGTTCCTGCGCGAGGTGGGCGACGCGGGTGCCCAGGGCGCGTGCGACCGTTCCGGCGTCGGGGCGCAGGGCGCCGGAGATCACCCGGAGGAGGGTGGTCTTGCCCGCGCCGTTGGGGCCGGTGACGAGCAGGCGGCCGCCCGGTTCTACCTGGAGCGCGTCGAGGTGGAGGCGGTCGGCGACGCGTACGCCGGTGAGGGTCAGCAGGGGCGTGGCCGTCTCGGGGGCGTGCGTGTGCGGGGTGAGGGTGGCGCGGAAGCGGAGGGGTTCGGGCGGGGGCGGGACCGGGGAGGCGTGGAGCCGGGTGAGGCGTTCGCGGGCGGCCCTGACCTGGGCGGACAGCTTGTTCTCGGAGGAGCGGCGGTGTTTGCCGAAGCCTTCGCCGGGGTCGCGGCCGGTGGCGGCCAGGCGCTGCCCGGCCGCCGCGACCAGTTCCTCGGTCCGGGCCAGCTCGGCCACGTACTCCTCGTGCTCCTGGGCCCAGCGGCGGCGGGCGGCGGCCTTGGCGCGCTGGTAGCCCGGCCAGCCGTCGCCGTATCGGGTGACGGCGCGGGTGTCGCGGTCGACCTCCAGGATCGTGGTGGTCACCCGCTCCAGGAACGCGCGGTCGTGGGTGACGGTGACCAGGGTGCCGCGGTGGGCGCGGAGCCGGTCGGCGAGCCAGTCGGTGGAGCGGTCGTCGAGGTGGTTGGTCGGCTCGTCCAGGAGGAGGAGTTCGGGGGCGGCCGCGAGGACGCAGGCGAGTGCGAGGCGGGACTGCTCGCCGCCGGAGAGCGAGCCGAGGCTCCGGTCGCGGCCGAGGTGGCCGAGGCCCAGATGGTGCAGGGCGGTCTCGACGCGGGTGTCGGCCTGGTAGCCGTCGCGGGCCTCGAAGGCGGCGAGCAGTTCGCCGTACTCGGCCAGCTCGCGGTCGCCGGCCTCACCGAGCCCTTCCCCGGCCGCCTGGAGCCGGGATTCCAGCTCCCGCAGGTCGGCGAGGGCGTCGTCCACGGCGTCCTGGACGGTGAGGTGCGACGGCAGGTCGAGGGTCTGGCGGAGGTGTCCGGTGCCGCCCGGCGCGACGACGGTGACCTCGCCGGAGTCGGGTGTCTCGGCCCCGGCGATCAGCTTGAGCAGCGTCGACTTGCCGGAGCCGTTCTCGCCGATGACCCCGGCGCGTTCACCGGGGCGGACGGTCAGCGAGACCTGGTCGAGGACGGCCCGCTCGCCGTACGCCTTGGAGACGTCTTTCAGGGCGAGCTGGGCGGAACGGGCGGGGGAGGTGGGCGCGTGGGTGCGCGAAGGCATGGGTGTCCCTGGGATGCGTACGGCCGGTGGGCGCGGAAGAGCGCGTTCCGGCATACCCGGGCGCGCCGACGGCCGTCCTCGCCCTCAGGGGGCGCCGGACGCGCGGCTTCGCTCACGGGCGCGGAACGCGCTCGCGCTCAGCGGAAGTAGTAGTACGAGTACGTACGCATACGGCCAGGCTAACGGGACCGAGCCCGGGCGGGCCAGCGAGATTCAGGGCCGGGGCGCGGGGTCCTCGGCGACGGCCACGATCTCCGGACCGGGGGCCTCCTCGACGGAGGCGGAAGCGGAAGCGGCGGGCGGCGTCGGCGCCGGGGCCTTCGGGAGCTGGGCGGCCAGTTCGGCGGCGCGGGCCCGGTTGGCGCGGGCGGTGCGCAGGGCGTCCCAGGTCAGCAGGGTGAGCGCGAGCCAGACCAGGCCGAAGCCGGCCCAGCGCTCCGGCGGCATCGCCTCCTTGAAGTAGAGGACGCCCAGCGCGAACTGGAAGACCGGTGCCAGGTACTGGAGCAGCCCCAGCGTGGAGAGCGGCACCCGGATCGCCGCCGCGCCGAAGCAGACCAACGGCACCGCGGTCACCACCCCGGTCAGCGCCAGCAGCACCGCGTGCCCGCCGCCTTCGGCGGTGAAGGTCGACTCGCCGCGCGCCCCGAGCCAGAGCAGGAAACCGAGGGCCGGCAGGAACTGGATCGCGGTCTCGGCGGCCAGCGACTCGACCCCGCCGAGGTTCACCTTCTTCTTGACCAGGCCGTACGTGGCGAACGAGAAGGCGAGTGCGAGGGAGATCCAGGGCGGCTGCCCGTAGCCGAAGGCGAGGACCAGCACGGCGGCGAGGCCGGTGCCGACCGCCGCCCACTGGACGGGGCGCAGCCGTTCCTTGAGGAGCAGCACGCCCATGGCGATGGTGACCAGCGGATTGATGAAGTAGCCGAGCGACGCCTCGACGACGTGGTTGTTGTTGACGGACCAGATGTACAGGCCCCAGTTGACCGTGATCACCGCCGCGGCGACCGTCACCAGGGCGAGCCGCCTCGGCTGGCGTATCAGCTCGCCCGCCCAGCTCCAGCGGCGCAGCACCAGCAGCACCACCCCGACCACGACCAGCGACCACGTCATGCGGTGGGCCAGGATCTCCATGGCCCCGGCGGGCATCAGCAGCGGCCAGAAGAGGGGCACCAGGCCCCACATGCTGTAGGCGGCGATGCCGTTGAGCAGCCCGGCGCGGCTCGACAGGGCGCCCTCGGCGGGCTCCCCGGGCGCGGTCGGTGCGGATGTGGTGGACGACGACGGCTTCACGGGCCCCTCCAGCGGCGACGCGGCCGACTGTCCAGCGCGGCCCTCAGCCGAATGTAGCGCCGCGCGCCCGGGCTGTCATGTCCGTATCGCGATACGGTCCTGACAGCCCGGGCGGAGGGGGGCGGAGGGCGCTGATCAGCCCTTCAGGGCGGCCACCGCGTCGGCGACCGTGGCGGCGACCGGGGTGGTCGGGCGGCCGATGAGGCGCGCCAGGTCGCCGGGGGTGGCGGCCAGCAGGCCGCGGCCGATGGCGCGGTCCACGTCGACGAGGATCGCCGCCAGCTCCTCGGGCAGGCCCGCGCCGGTGAAGATCGCCAGGTGCGCCTCGGCCGGGATCTCCCGGTAGGCGATCTCGCGCCCGGTGGCCTCGGAGACCAGGGCGGCGTACTCCGGCAGCGACCAGGCGGTGTCGCCGCTCAGCTCGTACGCGGTGTTCAGGTGGCCCTCGCCGGTCAGCACGGCGGCAGCGGCGGCGGCGTAGTCGGCGCGCGGGGCGGAGGCGATCCGGCCCTCGCGCGGGGCGCTGCCGGTGACGGCGCCGTGCTCCAGCGCGGTGGCCAGCTGCTCCGTGTAGACCTCGGAGTACCAGCCGTTGCGCAGCAGCGTGTACGGCAGGCCCGACTCCAGGATCAGCTTCTCGGTGACCTGGTGCTCGCGGGCCAGCTCGAAGTCGGCCTCGGGACCGCCGAGCACGCTGGTGTACGCGAACTGGGCGACGCCTGCGCGGGTCGCGGCCTCGACGACGGCGGTGTGCTGCGGGACGCGGCGGCCGATCTCGCTGCCGGAGACGAGCAGCACCCGGTCCCCGGCGCCGAAGGCGGCCTCCAGCGTCTCGGGGCGGTCGTAGTCGGCGAGGCGGACCTCGACGCCGAGCGCGGCCAGCGGGGCGGCCTTCCGCTCGTCGCGGGCGAGGGCCACGAGCCGGCCGGCCGGTACGCCGCCGCGCAGCAGCTCGTCGACGACGAGGCGGCCGAGCGATCCGGTGGCTCCGGTGACGACGATGCTCATGGGGGTGCTCCTCGGGGTGCGGGGTGTGGTGGGGCGGGAGCGTGGTGGGGTGCTCCCTGCTCACTCACCTTAGGGCGGGCGCTTTCGATTCGTAAGTACCCACTTTGGAGTAAGGTACTGGGGTGAGCGAAAGTGTCCGAGGAAAGCGAGGCGTGGCCGTGGCGCAGCCGGTGGGGCCCGACGTGAACAGCCCGATGTGTCCTTCGCGCTCGATCCTGGAGCACGTCACGAGCCGCTGGGGCGTGCTGGTGCTGGCCGCGCTCGCCGAGCGGACGTACCGCTTCAGCGAGCTGCGGCGGGCCGTCGGCGGGGTCAGCGAGAAGATGCTGGCGCAGACCCTCCAGACGCTGGAGCGGGACGGCCTCGTCCACCGCGACGCCCACCCGGTCATCCCGCCGCGCGTCGACTACTCCCTCACCCCGCTCGGCCAGGAGGCCGCCGGCCTCGTCCACTCCCTCGCCCGCTGGACCGAGGGGCGCGTACCGGAGGTGGAGGCGGCGCGGGTCGCCTACGACGTGCGCCGGGCGCAGGCGCCGTAGCGACCGCCCTGGACACGGCGACGGGCCGGGGCGCGCCCTGTGGCGTGCCCCGGCCCGTGGCAGGTGGTGGTGGCGGGTGTCAGCCCGCGACCGTCCAGGTGTCGTTGCCCGTGAGCAGGGCGGACAGGTCGCCCTGGCCCTGGCGCTCGACGGCCTCGTCCAGCTGGTCGGACATGAGGGTGTCGTAGACCGGGCGGTCGGCGCTGCGGAAGACGCCGATCGGTGTGTGGTGCAGCGTGTCCGGGTCCGCCAGCCGGGAGAGGGCGAAGGCGGTCGTCGGCGAGGCGTTGTGCGCGTCGTGGACGAGGATGTCGGCCTCGTTCTCCGGCGTGACGTCGACGACCTGGAGGTCGCCGGTGGCCGGGTCGCGGACGACGCCCTTGGCCTGGTCCACGCCGAAGCGGATCGGCTTGCCGTGCTCCAGGCGGATCACGGCCTCCTCCGCCTGCTGCTTGTCCTTGAGGACCTCGAAGGCGCCGTCGTTGAAGATGTTGCAGTTCTGGTAGATCTCCACCAGCGCCGTGCCCGGGTGGTCGGCGGCGGCCCGCAGCACCTCGGTGAGGTGCTTGCGGTCGGAGTCGACCGTGCGCGCGACGAAGGACGCCTCGGCGCCGATCGCCAGCGAGACCGGGTTGAACGGCGCGTCCAGCGAACCCATCGGTGAGGACTTGGTCAGCTTGCCGACCTCGGAGGTGGGCGAGTACTGGCCCTTGGTCAGTCCGTAGATCCGGTTGTTGAAGAGGAGGATCTTGAGGTTGACGTTGCGGCGCAGGGCGTGGATCAGGTGGTTGCCGCCGATGGAGAGCGCGTCGCCGTCACCGGTGACCACCCAGACCGACAGGTCGCGGCGCGAGGTGGCCAGACCCGTGGCGATGGCCGGGGCGCGGCCGTGGATGGAGTGCATCCCGTAGGTGTTCATGTAGTACGGGAAGCGCGAGGAGCAGCCGATGCCGGAGACGAAGACGATGTTCTCCTTCGCCAGCCCCAGCTCCGGCATGAAGCCCTGGACGGCGGCGAGGACCGCGTAGTCGCCGCAGCCCGGGCACCAGCGGACCTCCTGGTCGGACTTGAAGTCCTTCATGGACTGCTTGGCCTCGCTCTTGGGCACCAGCGACAGCGACTGGAAGGAGCGAGGGGCGTCCGCGGCTGTGGTGGCGTCAGCCATCGAGGGCCTCCTTGAGCGCGGTGGCGAGCTGCTCGGCCTTGAAGGGCAGGCCGGTCACCTGGGTGAAGGACTGGGCGTCGACGAGGTACTCGGCCCGGATCAGCGAGGCGAGCTGGCCGAGGTTCATCTCGGGGATGACGACCTTGTCGTACCGCTTGAGGATCTCGCCGAGGTTCTTCGGGAACGGGTTGAGGTGGCGCAGGTGGGCCTGGGCGACGTACTCGCCGTCGGTCCGCATCCGGCGCACGGCCGCGGTGATCGGGCCGTAGGTCGAGCCCCAGCCGAGGACCAGCAGGCGGGCGCCGCCGGACGGGTCGTCGACCTCGATGTCCGGGACCTCGATGCCGTCGATCTTGGCCTGCCGGGTGCGGACCATGAACTCGTGGTTGGCCGGGTCGTAGGAGATGTTGCCCGTGCCGTCCTGCTTCTCGATACCGCCGATGCGGTGCTCCAGGCCGGGCGTGCCGGGCACGGCCCACGGGCGGGCCAGCGTCTCGGGGTCGCGCTTGTACGGCCAGAAGACCTCGGTGCCGTCCTCCTGCGTGTGGTTCGGGCCCGTGGCGAACGGGGTGCGCAGGTCGGGCAGGGAGTCGGTCTCCGGGACGCGCCACGGCTCGGAGCCGTTGGCCAGGTACCCGTCGGAGAGCAGGAAGACCGGCGTCCGGTACTCCAGCGCGATCCGGGCCGCCTCGATCGCCGCGTCGAAGCAGTCGGCCGGGGTCTGCGGGGCGACGACCGGGACCGGCGCCTCGCCGTTGCGGCCGTACATCGCCTGGAGCAGGTCGGCCTGCTCGGTCTTGGTGGGCAGACCGGTGGAGGGGCCGCCGCGCTGGATGTCGACGATGAGCAGCGGCAGCTCCAGGGAGACCGCCAGGCCGATCGTCTCCGACTTCAGCGCCACACCCGGGCCGGAGGTGGTCGTCACCGCGAGCGACCCGCCGAAGGCGGCGCCGAGCGCGGCCCCGATGCCCGCGATCTCGTCCTCGGCCTGGAAGGTCCGCACGCCGAAGTTCTTGTGCTTCGACAGCTCGTGCAGGATGTCCGAGGCCGGCGTGATCGGGTACGAGCCGAGGTACAGCGGCAGCTCGGCCAGCCGACCGGCGGCGACCAGGCCGTAGGAGAGCGCCAGGTTCCCCGAGATGTTCCGGTAGGTGCCGGTGGGGAAGGCCGAGGCGGCCGGGGCGACCTCGTAGGAGACGGCGAAGTCCTCGGTGGTCTCGCCGAAGTTCCACCCCGCGCGGAAGGCGGCGATGTTGGCCGCCATGATGTCCGGTTTCTTGGCGAACTTCGACTTCAGGAACTTCTCGGTGCCCTCGGTCGGACGGTGGTACATCCACGAGAGCAGCCCGAGCGCGAACATGTTCTTCGAGCGCCCGGCGTCCTTGCGGGAGAGGTCGAACTCCTTGAGCGCCTCGACCGTCAGGGTGGTCAGCGGCACCGGGTGGACGCTGAAGCCGTCCAGCGAGCCGTCCTCCAGCGGGGACTGGGCGTACCCGACCTTCTGCATGGCGCGCTTGGTGAACTCGTCCGTGTTGACGATGATCTCCGCGCCGCGCGGCACGTCCGCGATGTTGGCCTTGAGCGCCGCCGGGTTCATCGCGACCAGGACGTTCGGGGCGTCGCCCGGGGTGAGGATGTCGTGGTCGGCGAAGTGCAGCTGGAACGAGGAGACGCCGGGCAGGGTGCCTGCGGGGGCGCGGATCTCGGCGGGGAAGTTCGGCAGGGTCGAGAGGTCGTTGCCGAACGAGGCCGTCTCCGAGGTGAAGCGGTCACCCGTCAGCTGCATGCCGTCGCCGGAGTCGCCCGCGAAGCGGATGATCACCCGGTCCAGCTTGCGGACCTCCTTGGCCTCGGCCTGCTGACCGCCTTCCGGCGACGGACCGGACGCGCCGTCCTGACCGGCACCCGGCAGCGGCGGCCGCTGTTCGGCGACAACGGCGCCGTCGGCCTGCTCGGCTGTGCTACTGACCTGGCTGGTCACGGAACTGGTCCTCCCGTCGGGGCAGTGTGGTTTCCCCGCCACGGGGCAGGGACAGCAAGGGAAGCGCCGGCCCGTCGGCTCTCCCGTGGACCACCCTACGTCGGTAAGGGTGGCCTTCCTCGGGTCGCTCGCATGATGGACGGGCAGGCGAGACGGCTTCCCGAGGCATTTTGTACGGCTATGTAAGCATCCGCGCTTCCGTTCACGCCTCCGCGCTCCGGCGCGCGACTGGTTCTTTCGTCCCGGGCCGAATCAGCCCAGAAGGCTAGGCCCTCCGGCTGTCCGGACGTCCCCCGGGCGCCCCCACCAGGCCGGTGGCGGCCCGGTGGCGGTCAGGAGTTCAGATAGGTGAGCACCGCCAGCACCCTCCGGTGGTCGCCGTCGCTCGGCGAGAGGCCGAGCTTCTGGAAGATGTTGCTCACATGCTTCTCGACGGCGCCGTCGCTCACCACCAGCCGGCGGGCGATGGCGGCGTTGGTCCGGCCCTCCGCCATCAGCTCCAGCACCTCCCGCTCGCGGGGGGTCAGGACCGCCAGCACGTCCTGCTTCCGGCTGCGGCCCAGCAGCTGTGCCACCACCTCCGGATCGAGAGCCGTGCCGCCCCGCGCCACCCGCGCCACCGCGTCGACGAACTCCCGGACCTCCGCCACGCGGTCCTTCAGCAGATAGCCGACGCCCCGCGTCTCCCCGGCGAGCAGCTCCACGGCGTACTGCTCCTCCACGTACTGCGACAGGACCAGGACCCCGACCTGCGGGTGGGTCTGCCGCAGCAGCACCGCCGCCCGGACACCCTCGTCCGTATGGGTGGGCGGCATCCGCACATCGGCGACGACCACGTCCGGCAGGCTCCCCTCCGCGCCCAGCTCGTCGATGGTCTTCAGCAGGGCCTGCGCGTCCCCCACCCCCGCGACGACCTCGTGCCCCCGGTCGGTGAGGAGCCGGGTCAGCCCCTCGCGCAGCAGGACCGAGTCCTCCGCGATCACCACCCGCACCTTGTCCTCCACCGCATCCGCTCCCTGCAGACCCACGTCCCGCGCCCCCGCTCGTCCCGGTCGACCCCGACCGCCGCGGCCTCGTGCCCCGGCGGCCCGTACAGCATCCCAGGGAACGCCGTCGCGCGTCGGCGGGCCGCCGGAACGGTGGACGGCCGGGGGATTGTGGACAACTTCCTCGCTCGCACGGGTGAAACCGGACCGGACCGCCACCCTCCGCGTGTGGGCGGCGAGAGGCGCGGGGAAGAGCGCCCCGAACGGACGATTACGCAGAGTGACATGACGGGTGGGGGTGGCTGTGGTGGACCGGAAGAGCTTGGCGGGTACGGCGGCGAAGTGGTGGGCGTGGGCGCGGCGGGCGAAGGAGAGGCCGGGGAGCGGGGTGCGCCCCCGACGGGACCGGTGGTCAGCTCTCCCGCCACGGGACCTCCGCCGTGACCGTCGTCCCGGTGCCGGGCCGGGAGTCGACCACCAGGACGCCGTCGACCGCGTCCAGCCGCCGCGCCAGGGAGGCCAGCCCCGTCCCGGCCGCCGGATCGGCGCCGCCCGTTCCGTCATCCGTGACCTGGAGCATCAGGCGGGGGCCGGAGCGCCAGGCGTCGACCCGGGCCGACCGCGCCCCGCTGTGGCTGCCGACGTTCTGAAGGAGTTCGGAGACGGCGAAGTAGGCGATGCCCTCCACCGCCGGAGCCGGGCGGTCCGCCAGATCCACCTGGACCCGCACCGGCACCGGGCACCGCGCCGCGAGGGCGGAGAGCGCCGGGCCCAGGCCCCGGTCGGTGAGGATGGCCGGGTGGATGCCCCGGGCCAGGCCCCGCAGCTCCTGGAGGACCGACTTCACCTCACCGTGCGCCGCCGCCACCAGGCGGGCCGCCGCCTCCGGGTCCTCCGTGAGCCTGGCCTTGGCCAGCCCCAGTTCGCTCTCCAGCCCTTCCAGCCGGGCCTGCGCCCCGTCGCGCAGCTCCCGCTCGATCCGCCGCAGGTCCTCCGCGGCGGTGTCGACCACCACACCCCGGTCCGACTCCAGCTCGGACACCCGGTTCTCCAGCCGCGAGGGCCCCAGCAGCCCCGTCACCAGCAGCCGGTCCACCGTGGTCAGCCCCCGGATCAGGTACGGCACGAGCAGCGTCAGCACCAGGCCGATCCCGGCGGCCAGAGCGATCTCCGGAGGCGAGTCGAGATAGATCTCCCGCTGCCCGTCCCCGTAGAGCTGGACACCGGGCACGTCCGCATACCGGGGGAAGACCCACTGCCACAGCGGGTACGTCAGCATCGCCCAGCCGTACGCCCAGACGGGCACGGCCAGGCAGAAGGTGAGCACCGCCCACGGGAAGTGCAGGAAGGCGTAGAGGAAGTGGCGCCAGGACTCCGCGCTCTTGATCACCGAGGTCATCCAGCCGAGCACCCCCGGCTTCCGGCCCCGGACCGGACGGGGCTCCGCCACCCGGGCCCCCAGCAGCGCCCGCGCCCGGGCCCGCTCCAGCACGCCGATGCCCCGGCAGCCGGCGAGACCCAGGGCCAGGACCGGCACGCCGATGAAGGTGACCAGGAGGCCGGCGCCGAGCGCCAGCGTCGTCACGGCGTAGACGAAGGTGAGGGTGGCGACGGGCAGGTTCAGCCAGATGTAGCCGAACGCGCGCCAGGTCCCGCCCGCGAACGGGCCGCCCAGGAAGGTCGGCGACCGCTGCCCACGCCCCGGCCGGGAGAGCGCCGAACTCTCCCCGGTCCCGTCCGCGTGCCCGTACTCCGTGGCCATCGGTCCGCCCTCTCCCGCGCTCGCTCCCGGCCGTCCGGTCGTCCGGCCGCACCGCCTTCCCCGGGCGACACCACCAGCTTGGTCAGGTTCCGCGCCCGGAGCCATGGAGCATGTGGGGGTCTTCGTACGGGGGTTTTCCCCACCTCCGCCCGTGACGAGGAGGAGGGGGGCCGCCCCGCGTCAGGGCTGCTCGGTGGCGGGCCTGGCGCGCCAGGGGAGCTCCGCGACGGCCACGGTCGGGCCGCCCTCGGGGGAGGTCAGGGTGAAGACGCCGTCCACCGCGTCGAGGCGTTCGGCGAGCCCGGCCAGGCCGGTGCCGCCGGCCGGCGCCGCGCCGCCGCGCCCGTCGTCCTCCACCCGCAGGAGGAGCCGGTCCCCGGTGCGCCACACCTCGACCGAGGCCGAGCGGGCCCCGCTGTGCTTGCTGATGTTCTGGAGGAGTTCGGAGACGGTGAAGTAGGCGATGCCCTCGATGGCCGCCGCCGGACGCTCCGGCAGGTCGACGGAGGTCCTCACCGGGACGGTGCACCGCCCGCCGAGCGAGCGGAGCGCGGCGCCCAGCCCCCGGTCGGTCAGGACCGCCGGGTGGATGCCGCGTGCCAGGTCCCGCAACTCCTGGAGGGCCAGCTTCACCTCGCCGTGCGCCTCGTCGACCATCGCGGCCACCGTCGCGTCGGCCGTCCCCTCGGCCAGCTTCTCCTTGGCCAGGCCCAGCCCCATCGCGAGATTGACCAGCCGCGCCTGGGCCCCGTCGTGCAGATCCCGCTCGATCCTGCGCAGGTCCGCCGCGGCCGTGTCGACCACCACACCCCGGTCCGACTCCAGTTCGGCGATCCGCCGCTCCAACTCGTCCGAGGGGGAGAGCAGTCCGCGCACCATCGCCCGGTCGGCGTCGGCCAGCAGCCGGACGACGTACGGCAGCACCGGCCACAGCACGAGCAGCCCGACCAGCGTCAGCGAGAAGGTGAGGACCCCCCATGGCAGCCGCATCAGCGAGAAGAGCATCGCCCGCCAGCCGACCGGGTCCCGCAGCGCCTGCCACACCCCGCCCAGCCCGCCGCCCTTCCCCCGGGGCAGCCGGCTGGGCTCGTCCACCCGCACCCCCAGCAGCCGCCGGGCGCGCCCCCGCTCGAACCGGCCCAGCAGCCGCGCCCCGCCGAGCGCCAGCGCCAGCAGCGGCAGACCGATCACGGTGACGGCCAGACCGCCGCCGAGGGCGAGCAGGGTCACCGCGTAGACGAAACCGACGATCGTGCACGGCAGGTTGGCGAGGAGGTAGGCGACCTCCCGCCAGGTCCTGCCGTCCAGGGCGAGGTTCGGGCGGGAAGGCGTCGGCTCGCCGGACGTGCCGGGGGCGCTCTCGCTGGTCGGTGTGCTCATGCTGTCAGGGTCTCCCGGGGCCGGGGCGCCCCGCCATGAGGTGCGCCGGTCGCCGTGCCGGGGGTTAACCCCACCCCTCCTTCGGCCCGTGGGCGTCCTCGGCCCGCCCGGGACACGGACGGGCTGCTTACCGCATCTTTAGCAGGCCCTAGACTCCCGTGCGTACAGATCGTCGGACGCACAGCGTCAGGGAACACGGGCGCGGGAGAGAGGTCGTCGCATGACGGTGCTCGCCGGGGAGTACTTCCGGTCGTACGCGGTCGTCGGCCTGCTCGCCGTCGTGGGCGTGCTGTTCGTGGCCGTCGCCTTCGGCGCGGGCCGCCTGCTGCGGCCGGTGGTCCCCACGCCGGAGAAGCTGCTCACCTACGAGTGCGGCGTCGACCCCGTCGGCGAGGGCTGGGCCCACACCCAGGTCCGCTACTACGTCTACGCGTTCCTGTACGTGATCTTCGCCGTCGACTCGATCTTCCTCTTCCCCTGGGCGACGGTCTTCGCCGAGACCGGGTACGGGGCGACGACGCTCGTGGAGATGTTCATCTTCCTGGGCTTCCTGACCATCGGCCTGCTGTACGCATGGAAGAAGGGCGTCCTCACATGGACGTGACACCCCCCGCAACCGGCCAGGGCGACGCCCCCGCGTCGACCCCCGTGGCCCTCCCCGCACCCCAGCGGCTCGGCGGCCTCGCCCGCCTGGCCCCCGCCCCGATGAAGGTGGTCCTCAACTGGGGCCGCCGCTACAGCCTCTGGGTCTTCAACTTCGGACTGGCCTGCTGCGCCATCGAGTTCATCGCCGCCTCGATGGCCCGCCACGACTTCATGCGGCTGGGCGTCATCCCCTTCGCGCCCGGGCCGCGCCAGGCCGACCTGATGGTCGTCTCCGGCACCGTCACCGACAAGATGGCCCCCGCCGTCAAGCGCCTCTACGAGCAGATGCCCGAACCGAAGTACGTCATCTCCTTCGGCGCCTGCTCCAACTGCGGCGGCCCCTACTGGGACTCGTACTCCGTCACCAAGGGGGTCGACCAGATCATCCCCGTCGACGTGTACGTGCCCGGCTGCCCGCCCCGGCCCGAGGCGCTGCTCCAGGGCATCATCAAGCTCCAGGAGAAGATCGCCCGCGAATCGCTCGGCGAACGGTACGGACGCCGCGCCGAACGCCCCTCCACGGCCGCCCTCACCAGCGGCCTGGTCACCCCGCCGCCCGCACCGGGCACGGTGGGCGACACCCCGGGGGAGGCCCGGTGACCGGCTGGCTCCCGCACCCCGCCGACACCCTCTTCGGCCCCGACGCACGCGCCGAGGAGTCGTACGACGTCCTGACGGTGGACGTGCCCGCCGCGAGCTGGACCAGCGCGCTCAACGCCGCCCGTTCCGCACTCGGCTGCACCTTCTTCGACTGGCTCAGCGCGGTCGACGAGCCCGGCACCGGCTTCCTGGTCTCCGCCCACCTGGTCGCCCTGGCGCCGGTGCGCCGGCTGCTGCTGCGCACCACCGTGCCGCACGAGGCGCCGGTCCTGGAGAGCGCCGTCGAGGTGTTCGCGGGCGCCGCCTGGCACGAGCGGGAGACGCACGAGATGTTCGGCGTCTCCTTCACCGGGCACCCCGCGCTGGACCCGCTCCTGCTGCCCGAGAACTTCGAAGGCCATCCCCTGCGCAAGGACTTCGTCCTCGCCGCCCGCGTCGCCAAGGCGTGGCCCGGCGCCAAGGAACCCGGCGAGGGCCCCGACCACGGCGGCCCCAAGCGCCGCCAGATGCTCCCGCCCGGCGTCCCCGACCCCAACGAGTGGGGTCCCCTCAAGGGCACCCTCCCCGCCGCCCCGGCCCGCCCCGCCCGCCGCACCGCTTCCGCCGACGGTACAAGGCCGCCCCGCCGGACGCGCACCGCGACCGAGGGTTCCGCGTCGCAGGGCCCGGCCGCGCAGGCCGGCCCGGACACCCCGGCAGCCGGCGCGACCCCGACGGGCGCGGGAACTCCGACAGGCGCGGGCACCCCGGAGGCACCCGGCACCCCGGAGGCCCCCACCCGCCCCCGCAGGAACCGCTCGGCCTCCCAGGGCTCGGCCTCCCAGCAGGCGGACGCGCCCCAGCAGGCGGGCCCGTCCCAGGAAGCGACCGGGGCCGCCCCGGCCACGCCCGCCGAGGCTCCGGGCACCCCTCAGGCGCCCGCGTCCCCGGCACCCGGCCGTCCGCGCCGCAACCGCTCGGCCTCGCAGGGCAGTGCCTCCCAGCAGCCGCCCACGGCCCCGGAGCCGGCGGACACCGGCGCCGCCGAGCCGTCCGGGCCCACGGCACCCGAGGCTCCGGCCGCCCCGGCAGCCGGCTCCCCGGACCGTCCCGCGCCCGCCCGGCCCCGCCGTGACCGCTCGGCCGCCGACGGCTCCGCCTCGCAGCAGCGACCCCCCGCCCCGGGCAGCCGCCCCGCCCGCGCGGGCAGCTCCGACGCCCCCTGGCACCACGCCAAGCCGGCCCACGAGGAGACGCGCGAGGAAACGCCGGGCCCGGAGGGCGAGGCTCCCGAACCCGAGAACCCCGCGCGTCCGGCCCGGAGCCCCGAAGAGGGCACCCCGGACGACGACACCCCCACCGGAGGCGACCCCGCATGAACGACGTACTCGACGTCGCGCTGCGTCTGCTCGTCCTCCTCGTCGCCTTCCTGGTGCTGCCGCTCGTCGTCGGGCAGGCCGAGCACAAGACGATGGCGCACATGCAGGGGCGGCTCGGGCCCATGTACGCGGGCGGGTTCCACGGCTGGGCGCAGCTCATGGCCGACGGGGTCAAGTTCGTGCAGAAGGAGGACATCGTCCCGGCCGAGGCCGACCGGCGGGTCTTCCAGCTGGCCCCGGCCGTGGCGCTCCTGCCGTACCTGCTGGTCCTCGCCGTGCTGCCGGTCGGCCCGGGGGAGTCCGGCTCCGGGGTCCATGTCGACGCGGGGGTCTTCTTCGTCCTCGCCGTGATGGGCGTCGGGGTGCTCGGTTCGCTCATGGGCGGCTGGGCCTCGGCCAACAAGTACTCGCTCCTCGGTGGTCTGCGCACCGCCGCCCAGCTCCTCGCGTACGAACTGCCGATGCTGCTCGCGGCGGCCTCCGTCGCCATGGCGGCCGGGACCGTGTCGCTGAGCGGGATTCTCGACGGCTTCCAGTGGTGGTGGCTGCCGTGGCAGATCGTCGGCGCGGTCGTCTTCTTCGTGGCGGGCCTCGCCGAGCTGCAGCGCCCGCCGTTCGACATGCCGGTGGCCGACTCGGAGATCATCTTCGGCGCGTACACCGAGTACACCGGTCTGCGGTTCGCCTTCTTCCTGCTCGCCGAGTACGCGGGCATCGTGATCCTCTGCGGCCTCACCACCGTGCTCTTCCTCGGCGGCTGGCACGGGCCCTGGGGCGGTGACGGGCTCGGCTGGGTGTGGACCCTGCTGAAGACCGCCGTCCTGGCCTTCGTGGTGATCTGGCTGCGGGTCAGCTTCCCCCGGATGCGGGAGGACCAGCTCCAGGAGCTCGCCTGGACCATCCTCGTCCCGCTCGCCCTCGCGCAGATCGCGCTCACCGGCATCGTGAAGGTGGCGATCCAGTAAATGACCGCGTCCCCGCAGCCCTCCGGCCGCAGCTTCCCCGGCTCCGGCCTCGCCAAGGGCCTCGCCGTCACCCTGCGGACGATGACGAAGAAGACCGTCACCGCCCAGTACCCCGAGACGCAGCCCGACCTGCCGCCACGCACCCGCGGCGTCATCGGCCTGTTCGAGGAGAACTGCACGGTCTGCATGCTCTGCGCCCGCGAATGCCCCGACTGGTGCATCTACATCGACTCCCACAAGGAGACGGTGCCGCCCGCCGCCCCCGGCGGACGCGAGCGCAGCCGCAACGTCCTGGACCGCTTCGCCATCGACTTCTCCCTCTGCATGTACTGCGGTATCTGCATCGAGGTCTGCCCCTTCGACGCGCTGTTCTGGTCCCCGGAGTTCGAGTACGCCGAGACCGACATCCGCGACCTCACCCACGAGCGCGACAAGCTCCGCGACTGGATGTGGACCGTGCCGGCCCCGCCCGCCCTGGTCCCCGCCGCCGAGGAGCCCAAGGAGTACGCGGCCGCCCGCAAGTCCGCCGACCGCACCGCCGCCCAGCAGGCCGCCGAAGCCGCCACGGCGGCCCGGCCCGAGCCCACCCGGCCCGAACCCGCGCGGCCTGAACCCACCCAGCCCAAGCCCGACCGGCCCGAGGACGGCGACGCCCGATGACCGCCCTGACCACGGCAGCCCTCGCCACCGCCGCCCGGAGTGCCGACGCCGTCCAGCACCGGGGGTTCCTCTCGCCGACCGGCGTCGAGATCGTCTTCCTCCTCGTCGGCCTGGTCACCGTGGGCGCGGCCGTCCTCACCGTGACCACCCGGCAACTGGTCCACGCCGCCCTCTGGCTGGTCGTCGCCCTCGGCGGCATCGCCGTCGAGTACCTGCTGCTGACCGCGGAGTTCATCGCCTGGGTCCAGGTCCTCATCTACGTCGGTTCCGTCGTCGTCCTCCTCCTCTTCGGACTGATGCTGACCCGCGCGCCCATCGGCCGCTCCCCGGACACCGACTCCGGCAACCGGCCCGTCGCCCTCGCCGTCGCCCTGGCCACCGCCGCCACCCTGGTCTGGGTGGTCGTCGACGCCTTCCGCACCACCTGGATCGACCTCGACCAGGCCGTGCAGGGCTCCACCGAGGTCACCGGCGCCGCCCTCTTCAGCTCCTGGGTCCTGCCCTTCGAGGCGCTCTCGGTCCTCCTCCTCGCCGCCCTGGTGGGCGCGATCGTCCTCTCCCGCCGCACGGGCGACGAGGACCCCGGCGCCCCCGCCTCCGGCGCCCCGGCCTCCGGCGACGGAGCAACCCCCGGCCCCGAGGGGACCCGCTGATGCATCTCGCCTACCCGGCCGTCCTGTCGGCCCTCCTCTTCGCCATCGGCGTCTACGGCCTCCTCGCCCGGCGCAACGCGATCCTCGTCCTGATGTCCGTCGAGCTGATGCTCAACGCCGTCAACCTCAACCTCGTCGCCTTCGACGTCTGGCTGAGCACCACCCTGCGCGACACCCTGCACGGCGGGCAGGCGCTCACCCTCTTCACCATCGCGCTGGCCGCCGCCGAGATCGGCATCGGCCTCGCCATCGTCCTCCTCGTCTACCGCAACCGCGGTTCCTCCGACGTCGACCGGCTCCGCGACACCGCCGAGACGGAGGCCGACGACGACGCCGAGGCCAGAGCGGCCGAAGCCGCCCTCGCCGCCGACGAGGCACGCGTCGCCACCCCGTACGACAGCCCGGCCGAGAAGGCGGAGGCCGCCCGGTGACCACCACGACCCTCGCCGTCCTCGTGCCGGTCCTGCCGCTGCTCGGAGCCCTCGCGGGACTCGCCCTCGGCCGCGTCGCCCCCGGCTTCGTCCGCCCGCTGGCCGTCCTGCCGCCGCTGGCCGCCACGGTCCTGGCCGCCCTGGTCGCCGCCCGCCAGCACGGCGGACCCGCGATCGACGCCGCCACCGAGCTGACCCCGACCGGCTCCGTCCCCGTCGAGCTCGCCCTGCACCTGGACGGCTTCGCCGTGGTCGTGGCCGTGCTGGTCGCCGCCGTCGCCACCTGCGTGCAGCTCTACTCCACCGGCTACCTGCGCGAGGACCCGCGCTACCCCTCGTACGCCGCGCTCGTCTCCCTCTTCACCTCCGCGATGCTGCTGGTCGTCTACTCCGGCGACCTGATCGTGCTGCTGGTCGGCTGGGAAGTCATGGGCATCTGCTCGTACTTCCTCGTCGGCCACTACTGGGAGACCCCCGAGGCCCGGTCCGCCTCGCTCAAGGCCTTCCTCGTCACCAAGCTCGGCGACGTCCCCTTCCTGATCGGGCTCTTCGCGCTCGCCGCCGACACCGGGTCCTTCCGGATCACCCGCATCCTCGACGCGGTCGGCAACGGCGGCCTCGACCACCCGACCCTCATCGCCCTGCTGCTCCTCGCCGGAGTCGCCGGCAAGTCGGCCCAGTTCCCCCTCCACATCTGGCTGCCCGACGCGATGGCCGGCCCCACGCCCGTCTCCGCGCTGATCCACGCCGCGACGATGGTCGCCGCCGGCGTCTACTTCGTCGCCCGTCTCCTCCCGGTCTTCGCGGCCTCCGCCGCCGCCCTCGTGGTCCTCGCGGTGATGGCCGCCGTCACCATGGCCGGATCGGCGCTCGCGGCCCTGGCCCAGGACGACATCAAACGCGTCCTCGCCTACTCGACCATCGGCCAGCTCGGCTACATGACGGCCGCCCTCGCTGTCGCCGACCGGTCCGCGGCCGTCTTCCACCTCCTCACCCACGGCGCCTTCAAGGCGCTCCTCTTCCTCGCCGCCGGCGCCCTCATCCACGCCGCCGGGACCAACTCGCTGACCGCCATGGCCCGCACCGGCGCCCTGCGGACCCGGGCCGCCGACGCGTACTGGACGATGACCGTCGCCCTGCTCGCCCTCGCCGCCCTGCCTCCCTTCAGCGGCTTCTTCTCCAAGGAAGCCGTCCTCGGCGCCGCCGAACGCGCCGCCACCGGCCACACCGAGGCCGCCCCGGCCGTCGCCGGCTGGATCGTCCTCACCGCCGGGCTCGCGACCGCCCTCCTCACCGCCGCCTACGCCACCCGGCTCTGGCTCCGTGCCTTCCACGGCCAGGGCGCCGAGCGCCCCGTCCACGGCCCGCAGCCGCTCGTCATAAACGTCATCCTCTGGGTCCTCGCCGCTCCCTCCCTCGCCCTCGGCCTCGCCTACGGCGTCCTCGGCGACTGGTTCGGCGGCGCCTCCCTCGCCCCCACCCTCACCACCTCGGTCCTCGCCACCGGGCTCGCCCTCGTCGGCGGCCTGGTCACCTACGGCACCTGGCGCCACACCACCGCCCTGGCCGCCGCCCGGCCGCGCGGACCGCTGGAGCCGCAGCCCGAGTCCGAGGCCGAGATGGCGACCGAGGCGCTCACCGGCCACGCCCCCGACGACGGCGACCTCGCCGAACGCCCCGACCCGGCCGACCCGGGCCGCCTCCTGCTCGGCCCGCTCCACCGGCACGCCGCCGCCGGCTTCCATCTCGACGCCGCCGCCCGGACCCTCTTCGTCCGCCCGACCCTGGCCGCCGCCCGGCTCGCCGCCTTCCTCGACCGCGAGGTCGTCGAGACGTACGTCCGCGCGGGCGCAGCCGTGCCCAGGCTGCTCGGTGCCGCCGTCCGCAAGAGCCAGACCGGCAACGCGCAGACCTACCTCACCGTGCTCCTCGCCGGTGCTCTCGTCCTGGCGGTCGCCGCCGTCCTCGTCACCGCCGCCGGAGCGTGAGAGCCGTGCCCGATATCAGCGAACCCGTGCTCCAGCTGCTCCTCGCCGCCACCGTCGCCGGACCGCTCGTCGGCGCCGTCGCCGCCCTGCTGCCCGCCCCGCCCGGCCTCAAGGGCAAGAGCCCCGACCAGGCCGTGCTGCGCCACGGCGTCCTCGTCACCGGCGTGATCCTGCTGCTCACCCTCGCCCTGGCCGCCGGGTTCGACCACAGCAGGCCCTCGGTGATGCAGGCGAGCACCGACATCAGCTGGATCCCCGCCCTCGACATCCGCCTCCACCTGGGCGTCGACGGGATCTCGCTCCCCCTGCTCGTCCTCACCGCGCTCCTCACCTTCCTCTGCGCGCTCTACAGCTACTTCCGGCCCCCCACCGGGGCCTCGCCGAAGGCGTTCGTCGCGCTGCTGCTCCTGCTGGAGACCGGCACGCTCGCCACCTTCGCCGTCCTCGACCTGATCCTGTTCTTCCTGGCCTTCGAGACGGTCCTCATCCCCATGTACTTCCTCATCGCCCGCTGGGGCGGCGCCGCCCGCGAACAGGCGGCGGGGAAGTTCATCGTCTACACCCTCCTCGGCTCCGTGATCATGCTGCTCGGCCTGCTCCTCATCGGGTTGAAGGCAGGCACGTTCGACATGGTGGCGCTCGCCGCGGACGGCGGTTCGTCACTCTCTGTAACTGTACAGCTTGTGGCCGTCATCGCGGTAGGGCTCGGCCTCGCCGTCAAATCCCCGATGTGGCCGCTGCACAGCTGGCTCCCCGACGCGCACACCGCCGCGCCCACCGTCGGCTCGGTCCTCCTCGCCGGCGTCCTGCTGAAGATGGGCACCTATGGCTTCGTCCGCATCCTGCTGCCCGCCACCCCCGACGGCCTCCACGCCTTCGCCCCCTACCTGGGCGCCTTCGCCGCCGTCGGCATCGTCTACGGCTCGCTGGTCTGCCTCTCCCTGGTCCGCGAGGGCGGCAAGGGCGACCTCAAGCGCCTCATCGCGTACTCCTCCGTCGGCCACATGGGCTTCGTCCTGCTCGGCATCGCCACCATGACGCCCACCGGAGTCAACGGCGCCCTCTTCGCCAACGTCGCCCACGGCCTCATCACCGGCCTGCTCTTCTTCCTCGTCGGCGCCCTCAAGGACCGCACCGGCTCCACCGGCATCGACGCCCTCGCCGGCGTCGCCGGAGCCGCCCTCTACGGCCGCGCCCCACGCCTCGGCGCCCTCCTCGCCTTCGCCGCCGTCGCCTCGCTCGGCCTGCCGGGACTCGCCGGGTTCTGGGGCGAGATGCTCGCCATGTTCGGCGCCTTCCAGCCCGCCGCCGGACTCAGCCGCCCCGCCTTCCTCGTCTACCTCGGCCTCGCCGGACTCGGCACCCTGCTCACCGCCGCGTACCTGCTCCTCGTGGTCCGCCGGATCTGCATGGGCGCCGTCCCCGAGGGCGCCCCGCCGCTCGCCGACGTCCGGGGGCACGAAGCCGCCACCTGGACCCCGCTCGTCGCCCTGACCGTCCTCGCCGGAGTCTGGCCCGCAGTACTGCTCGGCCTCACCGACCCCGCCGTGCAGAAGCTTCTCGCAGGAGGCGCCTCATGACCGCGCCGGCCATGGCCGCCCTCGCCCAGCCCGCGCTCGCCGCCCAGGCGCAGTCCGTGGACTGGCTCGCGATCACCCCGCCGACCCTGACGGCCGTCCTCGCGCTGGCCGTCCTCGTCACCGACCTGTTCCTGCCCGAGCGCCGCAAACCACTCCTCGGAGTGATCACGCTCGCCGGACTCGCCGCCGCCCTGCTCACCCTGCTGCCCCTCATCGGCGAGGACCGCGCCACCTTCTGCGTCGCCGACACGGCGGGCGGCGCGTGCAGCTACACCGCCGACGGCTTCACCCTCGTCGTCCAGCTCCTCGTCCTCGGCGGCGCGCTGCTCACCGCCGTCCTCTCGCAGGCCGCCGTCCGCGACGACCGGCTCCCCGCCGGCGAGTACTGGTTCCTCCTGCTGGCCTCCGCCGCCGGAGCCGCCCTGCTGCCCGCCTCCCGCGACCTCGCCACCCTCGTCATCGCCCTCGAAGTGGCCTCCCTGCCCGCCTTCGCCCTGGTCGGGCTGCGCCGTGGGGAGCGCCGCTCCTCCGAGGCCGCGCTCAAGTTCTTCCTCTCCTCGGTCGCCGCCACCGCCGTCACCCTCCTCGGCGTCAGCTTCGTCTACGCCGTCACCGGCACCCTGCACCTCACCGAGATCGCCGAGCGCCTCCCCGGCGCCGACCCCGGGCTGCACACCCTCGCCCAGGCCGGCGTCGCCCTCACCCTCGTCGGCTTCGCCTTCAAGACCGCCGCCGCCCCCTTCCACTTCTGGGTCCCCGACACCTACACCGGCGCCCCCGTCCCGGTCGCCGGCTACCTCTCCGTGGTCGGCAAGACCGTCGGCCTGACCGGCATCGTCCTCGTCACCGTCCTCGCCTTCCCCTCCTACGGCGAGGTCTGGGGCCCGCTGCTCGCCGTCCTCGCCGCCGTCACCATGACCGCGGGCAACACCGCCGCCCTGCGCCAGCGCCCCGGCCGCCGCCACAGCGCCGTACGCCTGCTCGCCTGGTCCTCCGTCGGCCAGGCCGGCTACCTCCTGGTGCCGCTCGCCGCCGCCGCGTACACCGGCGCGCCCGACGCGGCCGTCGGCGCCACCCTCGCCTACGCCCTCATGTACGCCGCCGTGAACCTCGGCGCCTTCGCCGTCGTCGCCCTCGTCGCCCGCACCCGCCCGGCCGGCCGCCTCACCGACCACCGCGCGCTGTACGCCACCCACCCGGCCCACGCCCTGGCCCTCGGCTTCTTCCTGCTCTGCCTGGCCGGGCTGCCGCCAGGCGTCGTCGGCCTCTTCGCCAAGGTCGCCGTCTTCTCGGCCGCCGTCGAGGCCGGACTCGGCTGGCTCGCCGTCGTCATGGCCCTCAACGTCGTCGTCGCCCTCGTCTACTACCTGCGCTGGACCGCCCTGCTCTTCCGGCCCGCCGCCGAAGGGGCCACCGCCCTGCCGCGCGCCGTCCCCCGGCCGCTCACCGCCGCCGTCGCGCTGGCCGCCCTCATCGGCGTGGCCCTCTCGGGCGCCCCGCAGCTGATCCTCCGGTTCACCGGCACCGGCCTCTTCTGACCGGCCCCGGGCACGGGCCGTGCGGCCCCTTGCGCCCGGACGGCCGGGAACTGGTGCCGCCCGCCTCGCGTTGACCAGGGAGGGAGGGTCCACTGGGTGCAGAAGAACGCACCCGGTCCGCAAGGGCTCCCCTGCCGCACCATCCTGGAGGGCGTACCGTGCACCGCCGGCACAACGGGCTGAAAACCGCCGTACTCCTCGGGGGCCTGTCCGCGCTCATCCTCGTCATCGGCAGCTTCTTCGGCCGGACGGGGCTGTTCGTCGCGCTCCTCGTCGCTCTCGGCACCAACGCCTACGCGTACTGGAACAGCGACAAACTGGCCCTGCGCGCCATGCGGGCACGGCCGGTCAGCGAGTTCGAGGCGCCCCAGCTCTACCGCATGGTCCGGGACCTCTCGACGCAGGCCCGCCAGCCCATGCCCCGCCTCTACATCTCGCCCACCGAGGCCCCCAACGCCTTCGCCACCGGCCGCAACCCGCGCAACGCCGCGGTCTGCTGCACCGACGGCATCCTCCGCCTCCTCGACGAGCGCGAACTGCGCGGCGTCATCGGCCACGAGCTGAGCCACGTCTACAACCGCGACATCCTCATCTCCTCGGTCGCCGGAGCCCTCGCCTCCGTGATCATGTTCCTGGTCAACTTCGCCTGGCTGATCCCCGTCGGCCGCTCCGACAACGACGAGGGCCCCGGCCTCTTCGGCATGCTCCTGATCATGCTGCTCGGCCCGCTCGCCGCCTCCGTCATCCAGCTCGCCATCAGCCGCAGCCGCGAGTACGAGGCCGACGCCTCCGGCGCCCAGCTGACCGGAGACCCTCTGGCCCTCGCCTCCGCCCTGCGTAAGCTGGACGCCGGTACGAAACGGCTGCCGTTGCCCCCGGAACCGCGCATCGAGACGGCCAGCCACATGATGATCGCCAATCCCTTCCGTCCGGGGGAGACGATGGCGAAGATGTTCTCCACGCACCCGCCGATGGCGGAGCGCATCGCCCGACTCGAACAGATGGCAGGCCGTCGTTGAAGACCCTTCTGAACATCATCTGGCTGGTCCTGAGCGGCTTCTGGCTCTTCCTCGCCTACATGGTCGCCGGAGTGCTGCTCTGCATCACGATCATCGGCATCCCGTTCGGCGTCGCCGCGTTCCGGATCGGCGTCTACGCCCTCTGGCCCTTCGGCTACTCCGCCGTCGAGCGGCGCGACGCGGGCGCCCCGTCCTGCGTGGGGAACGTGCTGTGGCTGGTCCTGGCCGGCTGGTGGCTGGCGCTCGGCCACATCACCACCGGCATCGCCCTGTGCGTCACGATCATCGGCATCCCGCTGGGCATCGCCAACTTCAAGCTGATCCCCGTCTCCCTGATGCCGCTCGGCCGCGAGATCGTCCGTACCGACCAGCCCTTCGCGGCCCGCTGACGCCTCCGGGCAACCACGCGTCCGCCGTCCACGTCCTCCTGGGAGGACGGCGTCCGGGCACATGGAACGACGACCCGCACGGGGGACCGCGGTGTGTGCCGCGGAGGGGCCTGCGGTGAAGATCCACGACATGTACCCGCCCGACGCATGAACATGTTTGCGAGAGGCAGGATCACCGCATGGGCATCATCAGCTGGATCATTCTCGGCCTGCTGGCCGGAGCAATCGCGAAGATCATCCTCCCCGGGCGCGACCCGGGCGGTTTCATCGGCACCATCCTCATCGGCGTCGCGGGCGCCTTCATCGGCGGCTGGATATCCAGCCGCTTCCTGGACCGCCCCATCGCCAACGAGTTCTTCGACGCCGCCACCTGGGTCTCCGCCATCGGCGGCTCCCTGGTGCTGCTCATCGCCTACCGTCTGCTCTTCGGCCATTCCCGACGCTGAACCGCCGGCGGCCGCCCCTGACCAGGGGCGGCCGCCGTTGTGCCGTACGCCGTCGCGGTCCCCGGGTCAGCGGTAGTTGACGTACTGCAGCGCGAAGTCGAAGTCCTGGTTCTTCAGCAGGGCCTGCACGGCCTGGAGGTCGTCCCGGCTCTTGGAGCTGACGCGCAGCTCGTCACCCTGCACCTGCGCCTTGACGCCCTTCGGGCCCTCGTCGCGGATGAGCTTGGCGACCTTCTTGGCGTTCTCCTGCGAGATGCCCTCCTGGATGGAGGCGAAGAGCTTGTACTCCTTGCCCGAGAGCTGCGGCTCCCCGGCGTCCAGGGCCTTCAGCGAGATCCCGCGCTTGATCAGCTTGGACTGGAAGACGTCGAGGATGGCGTTGACCCGCTCCTCGGAGTTGGCCTCCATCAGGATCTTCTCGCCGGACCAGGCGATCGACGCCCCGACGTTCCTGAAGTCGTAACGCTGCGAGATCTCCTTGGCGGCCTGGTTGAGGGCGTTGTCGACCTCCTGCCGCTCGACCTTCGAGACGATGTCGAAACTGGAGTCGGCCATGTCCTGTGGCTCCTTGATTCGGTGGTGTGCTGGCAACGGTCGGGCAGAGCGGCGGCCGGGGTTCCGCCCCGGCCGCACCCGCAAAGACTAGCCACCACCGTCACCCCGGGCCCGCGAACAACCGAGTGGCGGACCACCCCCACGCATCAGGTATCGTTTACGTCGTTGCCACGGAGCACCGCCCCGAAGCGGGGCTGCGAGGCGGCATCCCAGGCGGTGTGCCCGAGCGGCCAAAGGGAGCAGACTGTAAATCTGCCGGCTCAGCCTTCCCAGGTTCGAATCCTGGCGCCGCCACACTGGGTGGAGATCCCCTCCTCCTGCTTCTCGAAGCAGGAGGAGGGGATCTTTCGTTTCCCGCTCCCCTTAAACAGCTTGATCAGGTTGCGCGCAGAGCCCAGAGTGACCTGGTCACGTCAGAACACAACGGGGAGAAGCAATGAGCATGACCAGGAAGATCTCGGCGGCGGGCCTCGCGGCGGTGGCGGTTCTCGGGCTCGGGCTGGCCTCGGCCGCCCCGGCGTCGGCCGCCGGGCCGACCGGCTGCAAGAGCTATGTCGACGCCAAGAGCGTCAAGGGCTACGCGGAGTGCGCCGGAGGCGCCGGTTACGTGCGGGTCATCGTGACGTGCCGGGACTACCGCGGGACCGATTCGAAGCACCGGGGCTCGTGGGTCGTCGCGAACTCGTCCGCCGCTTCGGTGTACAGCTGTGGCGGCCAGACGGCCTGGGCCGTGGCCGCCGCGCACGAGACGGCGATCCAGATCAACTGACCCGCAGCCGAGAGCCTGCCCCCTCCTTCCGCTCCGGAGCGGAAGGAGGGGGTTCGTCGTGTGTGCCGTGTGCGTCCGCGAAGCGGGCGGGACCGGATCAGTTGCCCGCGACGTCCTTCACCGCGACCGCCGCCGGGGTCTCGCCGGAGATCAGTTCCAGGGTGAGGCCCGCCGTGGCCGGGGTGTCGATCAGCTCCATCAGGACGCGGGCCACGTCGTCGCGCGGGACGCTGCCGCGGCCCGTGGAGGCTTCGAGGCGGACCTTGCCGGTGCCGGCGTCGTCGGTGAGGGAGCCGGGGCGCAGGACCGTCCAGTCGAGGTTCCGGTGGGCCCGGACCGCGTCGTCGGCGGCACCCTTGGCCCGGAGGTAGACGTCGAAGACCTCGTCGCCCGGGTGGCCGGCGTCGGCGGCCATCGAGGAGACGATCAGGAAGCGGCGCACCGAGGCGCGTTCGGCGGCGGTGGCGAAGAGTTCGGCGCCGTCGCGGTCCATGGTCTCCTTGCGGGCCGTGCCGCTGCCCGGGCCCGAGCCGGCCGCGAAGACCGCCGCGTCGGCGCCCCGCAGCACCTCGGTGACCTCCTCGACGGTCGCCGACTCCAGGTCGCACAGGACGGCCTGGGCGCCCGCCTCGCGCAGGTCGTCGACCTGCTCCGGGTTGCGGATCAGTCCTGTCACGTCGTCTCCGCGTGCGGCGAGCAGCCGCTCCAGCCGCAGGGCGATCTTTCCGTGTCCACCAGCGATGACAATGCGCATGATCCCGACCGTACGCCCGGCCGCCCCGTCCCGCCCGTCCAGCGCCGAACCGGCGTGCCGCTCAGGCCGGTTCGGTCCCGGTGCGCCCCTGCCGCGGCAGGTCGGAGACGGCCGCGGTGGCCGAGTCGCAGTACTCGCGCACCGCGCTGGTCCGGGCGACGACCCGGCCCCGGTGGACCACGATCCGGCTGTACCCGAGCGAGAGCGCCTCGGAGAGCCCCGTCCCCCGCACCGCCAACAGCTCCGCCGGGAACCCCGCCTCGATCCGCACGGGGGCGAGCCCGAGCGCCTCGCGGGCGGCGCCGGCCACCGCCTCGTACGCCTCGTCGGGGCGCAGCCCGTGCCGGGAGGCGAGCAGCTGGGCGGCCTGGAGGGGGTCGCCGCGGCCGACCGGGTTGGCGAGGTCGCGCAGGGCGCCGCTGCCGGCCGTGACACGGACCCCGGCGGCCCGCAGCAGGTGGACCGGGGTGTCGTGGCCCCGTCGGCGCTCCAGGCCGCCACAGGGGCCCTGCGGGAGGCAGACCACGGTGATGCCGGCGGCGGCCAGTGCCTCGGCGGTGCGTCCCGCGACGTCGGCGGGGAGGCGGCCGAGCCCGTCGCAGGGGCCGATGGTGACCCCGGGGCGCAGCCCGCCCGCCATCGCCGCGAGGCGGGTGAGGCGGACCGGGTCGGAGCCGTCGGTGTGCAGGTCGACCGGGCAGCCGTGCTGGGCGGCGGCGTCGAGGACGGCCTCGGCGCAGCCGGTCGGGTCCGGGTCCAGGTCGGGGCAGGCGCCGACGACGGAGGCGCCCATCTTGACCGCGTCGTGGAGCATGGCGAGCCCGTCGGCCCCGGCGACGCCGGTGAGCAGCCGGGGCATGGCGACGGCGGTCAGCTCGGTGAGGCCGCGGACCGCCCGGCGGGCCTGGAGGACGGCCTCCATGGCGCCGAGGCCCTGCACGTCGCCGATGCGCACGTGCGAGCGGAGCGCGGTGGCGCCGTGGCCGAGCTGGAGCAGGGCGGCCTCGGTGGCGCGGCGCTGGACGTCGGCCGGGTCGGGGGAGACGGGACCGGCGGCGTCGGCGGTGAGGGCGAGGTCGCTGTGGGCGTGCGGCTCGGCGGGGGCGGGGAGGAGCAGGTAGCCGCGGAGGTCGACGCGCAGGCCGAGCGGGGCGAGGCTGCCGGCGGTGCCGACGGCCTGGATGCGGCCGCGCCCGAGGCGGACGTCGACGGTGCGGCCGTCGGTGAGCGTGGCCCCGGTCAGCAGGACGTCGGCACCGCCCGGTCCGCCGGGTGACCCGGGGGAGCCGGGGGACGGCGAAGGCTGCGGCTGGCTGTCGGACATCGCGCTCCTGGGGGCTCGGGCGGCGGGCGGGCGCTGCTGACCCGCGGGCCGCACCCGTTCGGCCACCGCGGCACGGGCGCGGTGGGGCGGCGTCACGTTGCGTCGATCAAGATCACACCGTGTGTGGCCGAGCCTAGGCCGCCTCCGGAGCGCCATCGAGGAGGAGCGGATAAGTCGTACCGGCGTGGGCTGCGGGGGTCCGGCGCGGGCCGGGGGACCGCCGGGACCTGCGAGGACGGTGGGGCGGGCGGGTCCGGCCGGGGCGAGTGCCAGGGGTGCCGAATCGGATTTGGGCGATCGGCGGGTGGGCGTGTAATGTCTTCCTCGCTCGCCCCAATAGCTCAGTCGGCAGAGCGTCTCCATGGTAAGGAGAAGGTCAACGGTTCGATTCCGTTTTGGGGCTCTGGTGTGAAAGGGGCCTCCGCCTTCGGGCGGGGGTCCGGATCACATCGCAGCGGTGTAGCTCAGTCGGTAGAGCAAGCGGCTCATAATCGCTGTGTCACCGGTTCAAGTCCGGTCACCGCTACGAAAAGTAGCCGATTGTGGGGTCGGTCCTTCGATCGGCTACTCTTTTTTGTGCAAGACCTTTCCATCCGTTCGTCATCAGGAGCACTCACGTGGCTGCCACCGACGTCCGCCCGAAGATCACGCTGGCCTGCGTGGAGTGCAAGGAGCGGAACTACATCACCAAGAAGAACCGGCGTAACAACCCGGACCGACTGGAGATGAAGAAGCACTGCCCGCGCTGCAACGCGCACACCGCGCACCGCGAGACGCGTTGATCGAGGGCTGATCAAACAGGCTCGTCCATGAGGCCGTCCCCTTCCGAGGGGGCGGCCTCATGGCGTTTGTGCAGACCGCCGCCGGTGCTGTCGGCGCGGGGTGCCAGGATGAGTCGTACGACACAAGTTCCGGTGAACCAGGAGGTATCGGGCCCATGGCGCTCGACCAGTCCTTCGTGGGGCGGACGTATCCGCCCACCGAGCCCTACGAAGTGGGCCGCGAGAAGATCCGCGAGTTCGCCCAGGCGGTGGGCGACACCAGTCCGGTGTACACCGACGTCGAGGCGGCCAAGGCGCTCGGGTACGCGGACGTGATCGCCCCGCCGACCTTCGTGTTCTCCCTCACGTTCCGCGAGGCCGGGCAGGTGATCGAGGACCCGCAGCTCGGCCTGGACTACAGCCGGGTGGTCCACGGCGACCAGAAGTTCGCGTACACGCGGCCCGTGCGGGCCGGGGACCGGCTGACGGTGACCTCGGTCATCGAGGCGATCAAGTCCATGGCGGGCAACGACATCCTCGACATCCGCGGCGAGGTCCACGACGAGGCCGGCGAGCACGTGGTGACCGCCTGGACCAAGCTGGTGGCCCGCGCCGCCGAGGAGGGATGAGCCGGATGGCCGCGAAGATCTCCCACGCCGACGTCGAGGTCGGCACCGAACTCCCCACGCAGAGCTTCCCGGTGACCCGCGCCACCCTGGTGCGGTACGCGGGCGCCTCCGGCGACTTCAACCCGATCCACTGGAACGAGCGGTTCGCCAAGGAGGTCGGCCTGCCCGACGTCATCGCGCACGGCATGTTCACCATGGCCGAGGCGATCCGGGTGGTCACCGACTGGACCGGCGACCCGGGCGCCGTCGTCGACTACGGCGTCCGCTTCACCAAGCCGGTCGTCGTCCCCGACGACGACACCGGCGCCCTGATCGAGGTCTCCGGCAAGGTCGCGGTCAAGAACGACGACGGCACCGTCCGCGTCGACCTCACCGCCATGAGCGACGGCAAGAAGGTGCTCGGCATGAGCCGGGCCACCGTCCGGCTGGCCTGAGCCGGGCGGCGGGGGCAGGTCGCGCGACCGGCCTGCCCCCGTACGCTGGTGCCGTGCAGGAACTCCATGACGCTCCCCTCGCCCCGCTGACCACCTTCCGCCTGGGCGGGCCCGCGACCAGGCTGCTGACGGCCACCACCGACGACGAGGTGATCGCCGCAGTCCGCGAGGCCGACGCCTCCGGGACCCCGCTGCTGGTCATCGGCGGCGGCTCCAACCTCGTCATCGGGGACAAGGGCTTCGAGGGCACCGCGCTGCTCCTCGCCACCAAGGGCTTCCGTCTCGACGGCACCGCACTGGAACTGGCGGCCGGCGAGGTCTGGACCGACGCCGTCGCCCGCACCGTCGAGGCCGGGCTCGCCGGGATCGAGTGCCTCGCCGGAATCCCCGGCTCCGCCGGCGCCGTCCCCGTGCAGAACGTCGGGGCGTACGGCCAGGAGGTCGCCCAGACCATCACCGAGGTGGTCGCCTACGACCGCCGCGCCCAGGAGACCGTCACCCTCACCGCCGAGGAGTGCGCCTTCTCCTACCGGCACAGCCGCTTCAAGGCCGACCCCGAGCGGTACGTCGTACTCCGCGTCCGCTTCCGCCTGGAGGACGCCGACGGGCTCTCCGCCCCCCTCCGGTACGCCGAGACGGCCCGCGCCCTCGGCACCGAGCAGGGCGAGCGGGTCGCGCTCACCGAGGCCCGGGAGACGGTGCTCAAGCTCCGCGCGGGCAAGGGCATGGTGCTCGACCCGGAGGACCACGACACCTGGTCGGCCGGCTCCTTCTTCACCAACCCGATCCTCGACGACGCCCAGCTCGCCGCCTTCCTCGGCCGCGTCGCCGACCGCCTCGGCCCCGACGTCCACCCGCCGGCCTTCCCCGCCGGCGAGGGCCGCACCAAGACCTCGGCCGCCTGGCTGATCGACAAGGCCGGCTTCACCAAGGGGTACGGCGAGGGACCCGCCCGCATCTCCACCAAGCACACCCTCGCCCTGACCAACCGGGGCTCCGCCACCACCGAGGACCTGCTCGCGCTCGCCCGCGAGGTGGTCGCCGGGGTCCGGGACGCCTTCGGGGTGACGCTGGTCAACGAGCCGGTGACGGTCGGCGTCGAACTCTGAGCCGGAGGGCGGCCGTCAGTACGCGACCCCCACGCCCCGGCGGACCGTGCCCGGGTCCTCGACGGCGCCCAGCATCGCGTGGGCGGTGTCGGCCCGGGAGAGGGAGCGGCCGGCGCGCGGGTTGCCGCCGGTGACGCGGCGGTAGGTGCCGGTCAGCGGGCCGTCGGTCAGGCGGGGCGGGCGCACCGCCGTCCACTCGGTGCCGGAACGGGCCAGCAGGGCCTCGGCGCCGGCGAGGTCGGCGTAGACCTCCCCGAAGACCTGGCGGACGACGGCGAGGGTGAGCCGGGCCGTCAGGGGCTCGTCCGGGGGCGGCTGGACCACCGGGGCCGCGCTCACCATGACCAGGCGGCGGACGCCCTCGGCCTCCATCGCCGCGACGACGGCGCCGGTCAGCCGGGTGACCAGGCCGTCCGTACGGCGGCCGCGCGCACCGAGGCCGGAGAGGACCGCGTCGCGGCCCGCCAGCAGCGGGCCGAGCGCCGAGGCGTCGGCGAGGTCGGCGCGGGCCACCTCCAGCCGCTCACCGCCGGCCTTCAGTGCCGCCGGGTCGCGGACCACCGCCGTGACCTCGTGGCCGGCCTCCAGCGCCTGCCGGACGACCTCGCCGCCGACACCGCCCGTCGCGCCGAACACCGTGATCCGCATGGCAACTCCTCGGGTGAGAGACGGGGTCAGGCCGGGTCGCGCAGGTCGGCCCGGTCGCGCGGGGCCGCCTCGTCGCGGGCGGTCGGCACCGAGGTACCGGTCAGCCACGCGTCGATGTCCGCCAGCAGCCCGCGCCGCACCTCCTCCGGCGCCGCCGAGCCACGTACCGACTGGCGGGCCAGCTCGGCCAGTTCGGCGTCGCTGAAGCCGTGCTCGCGGCGGGCGATCTCGTACTGGGCGGCCAGCCGGGAGCCGAAGAGGAGCGGGTCGTCGGCGCCGAGGGCGAGCGGGACGCCCGCGTCGAAGAGGGTGCGCAGCGGGACGTCGCCCTCCTTGTCGTAGACGCCGAGCGCCACGTTGGAGGCGGGGCAGACCTCGCAGGTGATCTGGCGGTCGGCGAGAAGACCCAGCAGCCGGGGGTCCTCGGCGGCGCGGACGCCGTGGCCGATCCGGGCGGCGTCCAGGTCGTCGAGGCAGGAGCGGATGGAGGCGGGGCCGCTCAGCTCGCCGCCGTGCGGGGCCGCGAGCAGGCCGCCCTCGCGGGCGATGGCGAAGGCCCGGTCGAAGTCGCGGGCCATGCCGCGCCGCTCGTCGTTGGAGAGGCCGAAGCCGACGATGCCCCGGTCCGCGTACCGCACCGCGAGGCGGGCCAGGGTCCGGGCGTCCAGCGGGTGCTTCATCCGGTTGGCGGCGACCACCACGCGCATCCCGAGCCCGGTCTCCCGCGACGCGCTGTCGACCGCGTCCAGGATGATCTCCAGCGCCGGGGTGAGCCCGCCGAGCAGCGGGGCGTACGAGGTCGGGTCGACCTGGATCTCCAGCCAGCGCGAGCCGTCCCGTACGTCCTCCTCGGCCGCCTCGCGGACCAGCCGCCGGATGTCGTCCGGCTCACGCAGGCAGGAGCGGGCGGTGTCGTAGAGGCGCTGGAAGCGGAACCAGCCGCGTTCGTCGGTGGCGCGGAGCTTCGGCGGGCGCCCCGAGGTGAGCGCATCCGGCAGCCGCACCCCGTACTTGTCCGCCAGCTCCAGCAGCGTGCCGGGCCGCATCGAGCCGGTGAAGTGCAGATGGAGGTGGGCCTTGGGCAGCAGCCGCACGTCGCGGGCGGTCGGGGTGCGCAGGGGTCCTCCCGAAGAACTCAACATCCCAGGATCTTGCCGTACGCCTGCCCCCGGGCGGCAACGGGATTCCCCGTACGGGTGGTTGCCCGAACGCAGAAACGGCTGCGGCGCGGGTCCCCGGCGCTCCGGGGACCCGCGCCGCAGCGCGTGGGAAGGCGTCCGCTCAGTCGCGGGCCTCGGCCAGCAGCTTCTGCATCCGGGAGACGCCCTCGACCAGGTCGTCGTCGCCGAGCGCGTAGGAGAGCCGCAGGTAGCCGGGGGTGCCGAACGCCTCGCCCGGGACCACCGCGACCTCGACCTCCTCCAGGATCAGCGCGGCCAGCTCGACCGAGCTCTGCGGGCGCCTGCCGCGGATCTCCTTGCCGAGCAGCCCCTTCACCGACGGGTACGCGTAGAAGGCGCCCTCCGGCTCCGGGCAGACGACGCCGTCGATCTCGCCGAGCATCCGCACGATGGTCCGGCGGCGGCGGTCGAAGGCCTCGCGCATCTTCTCCACCGCCGACAGGTCGCCGGAGACGGCCGCGAGCGCGGCGGCCTGGGCGACGTTGGAGACGTTGGAGGTGGCGTGCGACTGGAGGTTGGTGGCCGCATTGACGATGTCCTTGGGGCCGATGATCCACCCGACCCGCCAGCCGGTCATCGCGTACGTCTTGGCGACGCCGTTGACCACGACGCACTTGTCGCGCAGCTCGGGGACGATCGCGGGGAGCGAGGTGAACTCGGCGTCGCCGTAGACGAGGTGCTCGTAGATCTCGTCGGTCATCACCCACAGGCCGTGCTCGGCGGCCCAGCGGCCGATCGCCTCGGTCTGCGCGCGGTCGTAGACGGCGCCCGTCGGGTTGGAGGGCGAGACGAAGAGGACGACCTTGGTCCGCTCGGTGCGGGCCGCCTCCAGCTGCTCCACGGAGACCCGGTACCCGGTGGTCTCGTCGGCGACGACCTCCACCGGGACACCCCCGGCCAGCCGGATCGACTCGGGGTATGTCGTCCAGTACGGCGCCGGGACGATGACCTCGTCGCCCGGGTCGAGCATCGCGGCGAACGCCTCGTAGATGGCCTGCTTGCCGCCGTTGGTCACCAGGATCTGGGCCGGGTCGACCTCGTAGCCGGAGTCGCGGAGCGTCTTGGCGGCGATGGCGGCCTTCAGCTCGGGGAGCCCGCCGGCCGGCGTGTAGCGGTGGTTCCGGGGGTTCTTGCACGCCTCGACGGCGGCGTCGACGATGTAGTCGGGGGTCGGGAAGTCCGGTTCACCGGCCCCGAATCCGATGACGGGACGCCCGGCGGCCTTGAGGGCCTTGGCCTTCGCGTCGACGGCGAGAGTGGCGGACTCGGAGATCGCGCCGATGCGCGCGGAGACCCGGCGCTCGGTGGGAGGGGTTGCAGCGCTCATGGGCCCCATGGTTCCAGACCGGAAACACGGCGGGCACACGGGTTTCATCCCTCGGTCACCCGCCCCGGCGGGCCCGGCGGAGGATCGTGTTCGACGCCCGGCCTGAGAACACGTACACTCTCACCTCGTTGGCCCTCAGCGGGCCGCACTGATCACCGGCACACAGTGCACGGGAGCGGATGCGGTACGTTGGGGTACATCAAAGGGTCGTAGCTCAATTGGTAGAGCACTGGTCTCCAAAACCAGCGGTTGGGGGTTCAAGTCCCTCCGGCCCTGCTACACACTCCATCGCCAGGATGTGTGCGCATGTACGTACTGCAATGCACCGCCGTGCGGCTCCACCGGGCGCGGCACGGCCACGACCCGGAAATCAGGTGAGGACGCGTGACGGACGCCGTGGGCTCCATCGACATGCCTGATGCCCAGGACGACGACGGCAAGAAGAAGAACCGCAAGGGCGGCAAGCGCGGCAAGAAGGGCCCCTTCGGGCGCCTTGCCCTCTTCTACCGGCAGATCGTCGCTGAACTCCGCAAGGTCGTCTGGCCGACGCGCAGTCAGCTCACCACCTATACGACGGTGGTCATCATCTTCGTCGTGATCATGATCGGTCTGGTGACCGTGTTTGACTACGGCTTCTCCAACGCCGTCAAGTACATCTTCGGCTAGAGCCCAGAAGCGAAGGGCGCCCTAGGGCGCCCCTTTCGCGCGTTCCACCCTTTGTATCCAGGAAGAAGCAGCCACCGTGTCTGACCCGAACCCGAACGACGTGGTCGAGCCTCAGGGCGCTCCCGAGTCCACTGAGGACGCGCTCGGCATTGTCGAGTCGGCGGACGCCGTGACGCCGGACCAGGCCGAAGCTGCCGACGCCGCCGCGGGCGAGCCCGCCGAGGAGATCACCGAGGACACCGTCGGTGAGCCCGAGGACGTCGCCGCCGCCGAGGAGACCGAGGCCGCCGCCGAAGAGGCTCCGGCCGAGGAGGCCGAGCCGGTCGACCCGATCGCCGCCCTCCGCGACGAGCTGCGGCTCCTGCCCGGCGAGTGGTACGTGATCCACACCTACGCCGGTTACGAGAACCGCGTGAAGACCAACCTCGAGCAGCGCGCCGTCTCGCTCAACGTCGAGGACTACATCTTCCAGGCCGAGGTGCCGCAGGAAGAGGTCGTCCAGATCAAGAACGGCGACCGCAAGACCATCCGGCAGAACAAGCTCCCCGGCTACGTGCTGGTGCGCATGGACCTGACCAACGAGTCCTGGGGCGTCGTCCGCAACACCCCCGGCGTCACCGGCTTCGTCGGCAACGCCTACGACCCGTACCCGCTGACCCTGGACGAGATCGTCAAGATGCTCGCCCCGGAGGCCGAGGAGAAGGCCGCCCGTGAGGCCGCCGAGGCCGAGGGCAAGCCGGCGCCGCAGCGCAAGGTCGAGGTCCAGGTGCTGGACTTCGAGGTCGGCGACTCGGTCACCGTCACCGACGGCCCCTTCGCCACCCTCCAGGCGACCATCAACGAGATCAACGCCGACTCGAAGAAGGTCAAGGGCCTCGTCGAGATCTTCGGCCGCGAGACCCCGGTCGAGCTGAGCTTCGACCAGATCCAGAAGAACTGAGCCGCGCCGGTTCCGACCGGCCGCGCAGTCGCTGGACCACACGCCTCCGACCAGGTCAGACGGGCTTCACAGCCCGTCTGACCTGTCGGTTTTTGGTCGCGCCGCGATACCCGTTATCGTGGTGCGGTATGCCTCCATCCGGATGAACCGGGTGAAGGCGGAAAACTCTCACTAGGACCCGGAGAGAGCAATGCCTCCCAAGAAGAAGAAGGTCACGGGGCTGATCAAGCTCCAGATCCAGGCCGGCGCGGCCAACCCGGCTCCGCCGGTCGGCCCCGCGCTCGGTCAGCACGGCGTCAACATCATGGAGTTCTGCAAGGCCTACAACGCGGCCACCGAGTCGCAGCGTGGCTGGGTCATCCCGGTGGAGATCACGGTCTACGAGGACCGTTCCTTCACCTTCGTGACCAAGACCCCGCCGGCCTCGCGGATGATCCTGAAGGCCGCCGGCGTGGAGAAGGGCTCGGGCGAGCCGCACAAGACCAAGGTCGCGAAGATCACCGACGCGCAGGTCCGCGAGATCGCCACCACCAAGATGCCCGACCTCAACGCGAACGACCTGGACCAGGCGGCCAAGATCATCGCCGGTACCGCTCGTTCCATGGGCATCACGGTCGAGGGCTGACCTCAACCCCGCCTGACCTCTCTGTGGCAGGGCCATGCGCCGGCCCGTACCACGACTCCACCCTGTCCGGCACCACCGGACGTAACTGCCAGGAGCAGAAGTGAAGCGCAGCAAGACTCTCCGCGCTGCGGACGCCAAGATCGACCGGGACAAGCTCTACGCCCCGCTCGAGGCGATCCGTCTCGCCAAGGAGACCTCCGCGACCAAGTTCGACGGGACCGTCGAGGTCGCCTTCCGCCTGGGTGTCGACCCGCGCAAGGCCGACCAGATGGTCCGCGGCACCGTGAACCTTCCGCACGGCACCGGCAAGACCGCCCGGGTCCTGGTCTTCGCGACCGGTGACCGTGCCGAGGCCGCGCGTGCCGCCGGCGCCGACATCGTCGGCTCCGACGAACTGATCGACGAGATCTCGAAGGGCAACCGCCTCAACGAGTTCGACGCCGTCGTCGCCACCCCGGACCTCATGGGCAAGGTCGGCCGCCTCGGCCGCGTCCTCGGCCCGCGTGGTCTGATGCCGAACCCGAAGACCGGCACCGTGACCCCGGACGTGGCCAAGGCCGTGAACGAGATCAAGGGCGGCAAGATCGAGTTCCGCGTCGACAAGCACTCCAACCTCCACTTCATCATCGGCAAGGTGTCCTTCGACGACACCCAGCTCGTGGAGAACTACGGCGCGGCCCTGGACGAGATCCTTCGTCTGAAGCCGTCCGCCGCCAAGGGTCGCTACATCAAGAAGGCCGCCGTCGCCACCACCATGGGCCCCGGCATCCAGGTCGACCCGAACCGCACCCGCAACCTCCTCGTCGAGGAGGACCCGGCCGCCGTCTGATCCTCGTGATCAACCGGCACCGCGGTCGCGCACGCGTCTGAAGGGACCGGCCCCCGCAGCTCAGAGCTGCGGGGGCCGGTCCTTTTTTCGTACGGGGTTGTCGTAGGCGTGCGGTACCGTGCAAAACGAAAGTAAAGCGTGCCCGGGGGGACCGGTCACGGAGAGAGCAAGCAGGGGTGGGGACAGTGGGGAAGAAGAACCTGGCGCGCCGTGTGGCGGTTCCGGCGGCGGCGGTCGCGATGGTGCTGGGGCTGGCGGCCTGTGAGGGCGGCGAGACGGAGTCCAAGGGCGACGGCAAGGCCGCGGACAGCGCGCCGAAGGTGCTGTCGCGCGCCGAGGCCGGCAAGGCGCTCAACGCCGCGTACAAGAGCACCAGCGAGGCCAAGTCGGCCAAGGTCGAGATGACCATGACGATGCCGGAGGGGACCCCCGGCGGCGGCGACATGAAGATGTCCGGCGTCATGGGCTGGGACCCGACCGTGCTCGACATGACGATGTCCGGCTCCGCCCTCCAGGAGTCGGACCCGACGGCGCCCGAGTCGAGCCGCGTCATCATGGACGGCTCCGTCATGTACGTCGACATGGGCGCCGAGGCGGCCAAGGAGATGGACGGCCGCCGCTGGATGAAGATGGACCTCGGCGAGCTGGCCGAGCAGATGGACAAGTCCGGCGAGGCCGGCGGCGGCGAGATGGCCAAGGCCATGACCGGTGGCCTGGAGAACATGAACCAGGACCCGGCCCAGCAGATCGCCGTGCTGATGGAGTCGCCCAACCTCAAGCACGTCGGCCCGGCCAAGGTCGGCGGCGAGGAGACCCAGCACTACAAGGGCACGCTCTCCCTCAAGGAGATGCTGGACGCCAACTCCTCCTTCGACGCCCTGCCGGAGAAGGACCGCAAGGAGCTCGTCGAGGCCATGGAGAAGTCCGGCCTGGAGGGCTACCAGACCCAGGTCTGGGTCAACGGCGACGACCTCCCCGTGAAGATGGACGTCACCATGGAGACGCCCGAGGGCGACGTCCGCATCGTCCAGACCTTCTCCGACTACGGCGCCGCCGCCAAGGTGGATACCCCGGCCGAGAAGGACACCCTGGACCTGATGGACATGCTCCAGGAGCTGGCCGAGATGGGCGAGGGCGCCTGATCCGCTCCTTCGGGCGGGGTCCGCGGACCCCGCCCGGAGGCCGTGCTTCCGGGCGATTTGCCTCGCGCCGCCCGGCTCCCGTACTCTTCCCCAGAAGCCAAAGACCGCTGGTCGTTACCGTCTGCTCCTCGGAGAGGGCGGTGGCCGAAGGATTCCGCTCACGCGGACGGCCTGCGTAGGTGACTGTGGATGTGCTCCTGGACGTGTTACGGCCAGTCGAGCTCACGCCCCGTGCGCCTGCGCCGGGGCGTTTTTCGTCTTACGCAGACTTTCCTGCCCGACGTCCTTCCTCACGTGCCTGATCCAGACGGTCCCAGTGCTGTACGAGGCTGATCGCAAGGTCAGTCGAGGATCATCACCCCGGAAGGAGGCCGAGGCTCATGGCGACGTCCGACAAGGTCGCAGCCGTCGAGGAGGTCACGGACAAGCTCCGTAACTCCAACGCCGCTGTCGTGACTGCGTACACCGGACTGTCCGTGGCGCAGCTCAAGCAGCTGCGTCGTTCTCTCGGCGAGAACGCTCAGTACCGAGTGGTGAAGAACACGCTGACCAAGATCGCGGCCAAGGAGGCCGGGGTCGAGCTGGACGAGCACCTCAAGGGCTCGACGGCTGTCGCCTTCGTGACCGGTGACCCGGTCGAGGCGGCGAAGAGTCTTCGTGACTTCGCCAAGGAGAACCCCGCTCTCGTCATCAAGGGCGGTGTCCTTGACGGTAAGGCGCTGTCCGCCGACGAGATCAAGAAGCTTGCGGACCTCGAGTCCCGCGAGGTTCTGCTCGCCAAGCTGGCGGGCGCTCTGAAGGGCAACCAGGCCAAGGCCGCGGCTGTCTTCCAGGCGCTCCCGCAGAAGTTCGTCCGCACCGCGGACGCGCTGCGCGCCAAGCGCGACGAGCAGGGCGGTGCCGAGTAATTCGGCTCGCGTAATGACCTGGGGCCGGCCCGGCTCCCGGTCGCAGCGGGCCCACGTACGCCCGCCTTCATGTACATCCGGCACCTGCCGAATTAGTGGAAGGACGCCATCATGGCGAAGCTGTCCCAGGACGACCTCCTCGCGCAGTTCGAGGAAATGACCCTCATCGAGCTCTCCGAGTTCGTGAAGGCGTTCGAGGAGAAGTTCGACGTCGAGGCTGCCGCCCCGGTCGCCGTCGCCGCCGCCGGTGCCCCGGGCGCCCCGGCCGAGGCCGCCGAGGAGCAGGACGAGTTCGACGTCGTCCTCACCGGCGCCGGCGACAAGAAGATCCAGGTCATCAAGGTCGTGCGTGAGCTGACCTCGCTGGGCCTGAAGGAGGCCAAGGACCTCGTCGACGGCACCCCGAAGCCGGTCCTCGAGAAGGTCTCCAAGGAGGCCGCTGAGAAGGCCGCCGAGTCCCTCAAGGGCGCCGGCGCGTCCGTCGAGGTCAAGTGACTCCTCTGAGTCTCTGACTCGTCCGTCCAGCGCCCCTCAGGGGGCCGGACGACCTGTTTCCGAAGGCGATCACCCATCCGGGTGGTCGCCTTCGGGCGTGGTCGGGCCGGGGTCCTTGCGCCCTGCTCACCTGCGGGTATGGTGATCATCGTTGTGCCGTCCGGTGACCGGCGGGCGCCCGCGTGAAGGGGCCCCGGCCGAGGTCGGGAGGCGGCAGACGAGGCGGTTCCGCCCCCGGTTCGGGGGACGGGGCCTTGACGAACAGCACGCCGCGCGCAATTCTCAGGACGCGTCGTCACACCGATCCGGGTACCGAGGCATGGATCGGCGGCGAACCGGGCAGTGTTGATATGCGTCCAAGAGGGCGCGAGGGCATCGTGGAGTTGAGAACAGCGAGGGTCTTTGACCATCCAGGTCACCCGCACTGGACATCAGTGGGCCAAGTGGCTACACTGACCCTTTGCGCTGCCTGTTAGCTGCCTCCTGCCCGTCACCAGGGGCATGCCCGTGCTTGAGCACCGTGGAGTGAAACCGCCCTGACCTGGGATTTCTTCCGCTGTGTCGGCTCGGGACCGGTACGCGCGTAGTGAGTCCGAGCCCTCGGAAGGACCCCCTCTTGGCCGCCTCGCGCACTGCCTCCGCGAATTCGAACAACGGCGCCAGCACCGCCCCGCTGCGCATTTCCTTTGCAAAGATCAAGGAGCCCCTCGAGGTTCCGAACCTCCTTGCCCTCCAGACCGAGAGCTTCGACTGGCTGCTCGGCAACGACGCTTGGAAGGCCCGGGTCGAGGCGGCTCTGGACAGCGGACAGGACGTCCCCACCAAGTCCGGTCTGGAGGAGATCTTCGAGGAGATCTCCCCGATCGAGGACTTCTCCGGGTCGATGTCGCTGACCTTCCGCGACCACCGCTTCGAGCCCCCGAAGAACTCCATCGACGAGTGCAAGGAGCGCGACTTCACCTTCGCCGCGCCGCTCTTCGTCACCGCCGAGTTCACCAACAACGAGACCGGCGAGATCAAGTCCCAGACGGTCTTCATGGGCGACTTCCCGCTCATGACCAACAAGGGCACCTTCGTCATCAACGGCACCGAGCGTGTCGTCGTGTCGCAGCTGGTCCGCTCGCCCGGCGTCTACTTCGACTCCTCCATCGACAAGACGTCCGACAAGGACATCTTCTCCGCCAAGATCATCCCCTCCCGGGGTGCCTGGCTGGAGATGGAGATCGACAAGCGCGACATGGTCGGCGTCCGCATCGACCGCAAGCGCAAGCAGTCCGTCACCGTCCTCCTCAAGGCTCTCGGCTGGACGACCGAGCAGATCCTCGAGGAGTTCGGCGAGTACGAGTCGATGCGCGCCACCCTGGAGAAGGACCACACCCAGGGCCAGGACGACGCGCTGCTCGACATCTACCGCAAGCTGCGCCCGGGCGAGCCGCCCACGCGTGAGGCCGCGCAGACGCTGCTGGAGAACCTCTACTTCAACCCCAAGCGCTACGACCTCGCCAAGGTCGGCCGCTACAAGGTGAACAAGAAGCTCGGCGGCGACGCGCCCCTGGACGCCGGCGTGCTCACCACCGACGACGTCATCGCCACCATCAAGTACCTGGTCAAGCTGCACGCCGGCGAGACCGAGACGACCGGCGAGAACGGCACCCAGATCGTCGTCGAGACCGACGACATCGACCACTTCGGCAACCGCCGTCTGCGCAACGTCGGCGAGCTGATCCAGAACCAGGTCCGTACGGGTCTCGCCCGTATGGAGCGTGTCGTGCGTGAGCGCATGACCACCCAGGACGTCGAGGCGATCACGCCGCAGACCCTGATCAACATCCGGCCGGTCGTCGCCTCCATCAAGGAGTTCTTCGGCACCAGCCAGCTGTCGCAGTTCATGGACCAGAACAACCCGCTCTCGGGTCTCACCCACAAGCGCCGTCTGTCGGCGCTCGGCCCGGGTGGTCTCTCGCGTGAGCGGGCCGGCTTCGAGGTCCGTGACGTGCACCCCTCGCACTACGGCCGCATGTGCCCGATCGAGACGCCTGAAGGCCCGAACATCGGTCTGATCGGCTCGCTCGCCTCCTACGGCCGGGTCAACGCCTTCGGCTTCGTCGAGACGCCCTACCGCCGGGTCACCGACGGCATCGTCACCGACGAGGTCGACTACCTGACCGCCGACGAGGAGGACCGCTTCGTCATCGCCCAGGCCAACGCCGGCCTGACCGAGGACCTCCACTTCGCCGAGGACCGCGTCCTGGTCCGCCGCCGTGGCGGAGAGGTCGACTACGTCCCCGGGGACGACGTCGACTACATGGACGTCTCGCCGCGCCAGATGGTGTCGGTCGCGACCGCCATGATCCCCTTCCTCGAGCACGACGACGCCAACCGTGCCCTCATGGGCGCGAACATGATGCGCCAGGCGGTCCCGCTCATCAAGAGCGAGGCCCCGCTCGTCGGCACCGGCATGGAGTACCGCTGTGCCACCGACGCCGGCGACGTGCTGAAGGCGGAGAAGGACGGTGTGGTCCAGGAGGTCTCCGCGGACTACATCACCACCACCAACGACGACGGCACGTACACCACGTACCGCCTCGCCAAGTTCTCCCGCTCGAACCAGGGCACCTCGGTCAACCAGAAGGTCGTCGTCGACGAGGGCGACCGGATCATCGAGGGCCAGGTGCTCGCCGACGGTCCCGCGACCGAGCTGGGCGAGATGGCGCTCGGCAAGAACCTCCTCGTGGCGTTCATGTCGTGGGAGGGCCACAACTACGAGGACGCGATCATCCTGTCGCAGCGCCTCGTCCAGGACGACGTCCTCTCCTCGATCCACATCGAGGAGCACGAGGTCGACGCCCGTGACACCAAGCTCGGCCCCGAGGAGATCACCCGGGACATCCCGAACGTCTCCGAGGAGGTCCTCGCCGACCTCGACGAGCGCGGCATCATCCGCATCGGTGCCGAGGTCGACGCCGGCGACATCCTGGTCGGCAAGGTCACGCCCAAGGGTGAGACCGAGCTGACCCCGGAGGAGCGCCTGCTCCGCGCGATCTTCGGTGAGAAGGCGCGCGAGGTCCGCGACACCTCGCTGAAGGTGCCGCACGGCGAGACCGGCAAGGTCATCGGCGTGCGCGTCTTCGACCGCGAGGAGGGCGACGAGCTTCCCCCGGGCGTCAACCAGCTGGTCCGCGTCTACGTGGCCCAGAAGCGCAAGATCACCGACGGTGACAAGCTCGCCGGCCGTCACGGCAACAAGGGCGTCATCTCGAAGATCCTGCCGATCGAGGACATGCCGTTCCTGGAGGACGGCACCCCGGTCGACATCATCCTCAACCCGCTCGGCGTGCCGTCCCGAATGAACCCGGGACAGGTCATGGAGATCCACCTCGGCTGGCTCGCCAGCCAGGGCTGGGACATCTCCGGTGTCGACACCGAGTGGGCCCAGCGGCTCCAGTCGATCGGCATCGACCGGGTCGAGCCGGGTACCAACGTCGCCACCCCGGTGTTCGACGGCACCCGCGAGGACGAGCTGGCCGGCCTGATCGACCACACCATCCCCAACCGCGACGGTGAGCGGATGGTGCAGTCCTCGGGCAAGGCGCGGCTCTTCGACGGCCGCTCCGGCGAGCCGTTCCCGGACCCGGTCTCGGTCGGGTACATGTACATCCTCAAGCTGCACCACCTGGTCGACGACAAGCTGCACGCGCGCTCGACCGGTCCGTACTCGATGATCACCCAGCAGCCGCTGGGTGGTAAGGCCCAGTTCGGTGGTCAGCGCTTCGGTGAGATGGAGGTGTGGGCGCTGGAGGCTTACGGCGCCGCGTACGCCCTCCAGGAGCTGCTGACGATCAAGTCCGACGACGTGACCGGCCGTGTGAAGGTCTACGAGGCCATCGTCAAGGGCGAGAACATCCCCGAGCCCGGCATCCCCGAGTCCTTCAAGGTCCTCATCAAGGAAATGCAGTCGCTCTGCCTCAACGTGGAGGTGCTGTCCTCGGACGGCATGTCCATCGAGATGCGCGACACCGACGAGGACGTCTTCCGCGCGGCGGAGGAGCTCGGTATCGACCTGTCCCGGCGCGAGCCGAGCAGCGTCGAAGAGGTCTGACGGGCCTGGCCGGGCCTCGCTCCACCGCGAGGCCCGGCCGCCCCGGACCCGTACAGACCATGATGTGAGCCCCGTTCCGCCTCCGGGCGGTGGGGCACGAACCCTGAAAGAGGGATTGACGACAAAGTGCTCGACGTCAACTTCTTCGACGAGCTGCGGATCGGCCTGGCGACCGCGGACGACATCCGACAGTGGTCCCACGGCGAGGTCAAGAAGCCGGAGACCATCAACTACCGCACCCTCAAGCCGGAAAAGGACGGGCTCTTCTGCGAGAAGATCTTCGGTCCGACCCGGGACTGGGAGTGCTACTGCGGCAAGTACAAGCGGGTCCGCTTCAAGGGCATCATCTGTGAGCGCTGCGGCGTCGAGGTGACCCGTGCCAAGGTGCGCCGCGAGCGGATGGGCCACATCGAGCTCGCCGCTCCCGTGACCCACATCTGGTACTTCAAGGGCGTCCCCTCGCGCCTGGGCTACCTGCTGGACCTCGCGCCGAAGGACCTCGAGAAGGTCATCTACTTCGCCGCGTACATGATCACGTTCGTGGACGAGGAGCGCCGCACCCGCGACCTCCCGTCGCTGGAGGCCCACGTCTCCGTCGAGCGCCAGCAGATCGAGAACCGGCGCGACGCCGACCTCGAGGCCCGTGCCAAGAAGCTCGAGACCGACCTGGCCGAGCTGGAGGCCGAGGGTGCCAAGGCCGACGTGCGCCGCAAGGTGCGCGAAGGTGCCGAGCGGGAGATGAAGCAGCTGCGCGACCGCGCGCAGCGCGAGATCGACCGTCTCGACGAGGTCTGGAACCGCTTCAAGAACCTCAAGGTCCAGGACCTGGAGGGCGACGAGCTCCTCTACCGCGAGCTGCGTGACCGCTTCGGCACGTACTTCGACGGCTCGATGGGCGCCGCCGCGCTGCAGAAGCGGCTGGAGACCTTCGACCTGGACGAGGAGGCCGAGCGCCTCCGCGAGATCATCCGGACCGGCAAGGGCCAGAAGAAGACCCGTGCGCTCAAGCGCCTCAAGGTCGTCTCCGCCTTCCTCCAGACCAGCAACAGCCCCAAGGGCATGGTCCTGGACTGCGTCCCGGTCATCCCGCCGGACCTGCGTCCGATGGTGCAGCTGGACGGTGGCCGCTTCGCGACCTCCGACCTGAACGACCTGTACCGCCGCGTCATCAACCGCAACAACCGCCTGAAGCGGCTTCTCGACCTCGGCGCGCCCGAGATCATCGTGAACAACGAGAAGCGCATGCTCCAGGAGGCCGTCGACGCGCTCTTCGACAACGGCCGCCGCGGCCGCCCCGTCACGGGCCCCGGCAACCGTCCGCTGAAGTCGCTCTCCGACATGCTCAAGGGCAAGCAGGGCCGCTTCCGCCAGAACCTCCTCGGCAAGCGTGTGGACTACTCCGCGCGTTCCGTGATCGTCGTCGGTCCGCAGCTCAAGCTGCACCAGTGCGGTCTGCCGAAGGCGATGGCGCTGGAGCTCTTCAAGCCGTTCGTGATGAAGCGCCTGGTCGACCTGAACCACGCGCAGAACATCAAGTCGGCCAAGCGCATGGTCGAGCGTGGCCGCACCGTGGTGTACGACGTCCTCGAAGAGGTCATCGCCGAGCACCCGGTGCTGCTGAACCGCGCGCCCACCCTGCACCGCCTCGGCATCCAGGCCTTCGAGCCGCAGCTGGTCGAGGGCAAGGCCATCCAGATCCACCCGCTCGTCTGCACCGCGTTCAACGCGGACTTCGACGGTGACCAGATGGCCGTCCACCTGCCGCTCTCCGCGGAGGCGCAGGCCGAGGCCCGCATCCTGATGCTGTCCTCGAACAACATCCTCAAGCCGGCCGACGGCCGTCCGGTCACCATGCCCACCCAGGACATGGTGCTCGGCCTCTTCTTCCTCACCACGGACGGCGACGGCCGCGGTGTGAAGGGCGAGGGGCGTGCCTTCGGTTCGACCGCCGAGGCGATCATGGCCTTCGACGCGGGCGAGCTCTCGCTCCAGTCGAAGATCGACATCCGCTTCCCGGTCGGCACCATCCCGCCGCGTGGCTGGACCCCGCCGGTCGCCGAGGAGGGTGAGCCGGAGTACCAGCCGGGCGACAGCTTCCGGCTGAACACCACCCTGGGCCGCGCGCTCTTCAACGAGCTGCTGCCCGAGGACTACCCCTTCGTCGACTACGAGGTCGGCAAGAAGCAGCTCTCCCAGATCGTCAACGACCTGGCCGAGCGGTACCCGAAGGTCGTCGTCGCGGCGACGCTCGACAACCTGAAGGCCTCCGGCTTCCACTGGGCCACCCGGTCCGGCGTCACCGTGGCCATCTCGGACGTCGTCGTCCCCGAGGCGAAGCGGTCCATCGTCACCTCGTACGAGGCTCAGGACGTCAAGGTCCAGAAGCAGTACGAGCGTGGTCTGATCACGAAGGACGAGCGGACCCAGGAGCTCATCGCGATCTGGACCAAGGCGACCAACGAGGTCGCCGAGGCGATGAACGACAACTTCCCGAAGACCAACCCGATCGCCATGATGGTGAACTCGGGCGCACGCGGAAACATGATGCAGCTGCGTCAGATCGCCGGTATGCGTGGTCTCGTGTCGAACGCCAAGAACGAGACGATCCCTCGTCCCATCAAGGCGTCGTTCCGCGAGGGCCTCTCGGTCCTCGAGTACTTCATCGCCACCCACGGTGCCCGTAAGGGCCTCGCGGACACCGCCCTGCGTACCGCCGACTCGGGTTACCTCACCCGTCGTCTGGTGGACGTCTCGCAGGACGTCATCATCCGCGAGGAGGACTGCGGTACCGAGCGCGGTCTCAAGCTGAAGATCGCCGACCGCGGCGAGGACGGTGTCCTGCGCAAGACCGAGGACGTCGAGACCAGCGTCTACGCCCGCATGCTGGCCGAGGACGTCGTCGTCGACGGCAAGGTCATCGCGCCGGCCAACGTCGACCTCGGTGACGTCCTCATCGACCAGCTGGTCCTGCACGGCGTCGAGGAGGTCAAGACCCGCTCGGTCCTGACCTGCGAGTCGGCCGTCGGCACCTGTGCGTACTGCTACGGCCGTTCGCTCGCCACCGGCAAGCTGGTCGACATCGGTGAGGCGGTCGGCATCATCGCCGCCCAGTCCATCGGTGAGCCCGGTACCCAGCTGACGATGCGTACCTTCCACACCGGTGGTGTGGCCGGTGACGACATCACCCAGGGTCTGCCCCGAGTCGTCGAGCTCTTCGAAGCCCGTACGCCGAAGGGTGTCGCCCCGATCTCCGAGTCCGCCGGACGCGTGCGGATCGAGGAGACCGAGAAGACCAAGAAGCTCGTCGTCACCCCGGACGACGGCAGCGACGAGACGGCCTTCCCGATCTCGAAGCGTGCCCGTCTGCTGGTGGGCGAGGGCGACCACGTCGAGGTGGGCCAGAAGCTCACCGTGGGTGCCACCAACCCGCACGACGTGCTGCGTATCCTCGGCCAGCGCGCGGTGCAGGTGCACCTCGTGGGCGAGGTCCAGAAGGTCTACAACTCGCAGGGTGTGTCGATCCACGACAAGCACATCGAGATCATCATCCGGCAGATGCTCCGCCGCGTGACGATCATCGAGTCCGGCGACGCCGAGCTGCTGCCCGGCGAGCTGGTCGAGCGGTCGAAGTTCGAGACCGAGAACCGTCGTGTGGTCACCGAGGGCGGTCACCCCGCCTCCGGCCGTCCGCAGCTGATGGGTATCACCAAGGCCTCGCTGGCGACCGAGTCGTGGCTGTCGGCGGCGTCCTTCCAGGAGACGACCAGGGTCCTGACCGACGCGGCGATCAACGCCAAGTCGGACTCCCTGATCGGCCTCAAGGAGAACGTCATCATCGGTAAGCTCATCCCGGCCGGTACGGGTCTGTCCCGCTACCGCAACATCCGGGTCGAGCCGACCGAGGAGGCCAAGGCCGCGATGTACTCGGCCGTCGGTTACGACGACATCGACTACTCGCCGTTCGGCACCGGCTCCGGCCAGGCCGTTCCGCTGGAGGACTACGACTACGGTCCGTACAACCAGTGAGCTGGTAGGCCGGTAAGGCTGTGAAGGGCGGTCACCCCCTCGGGGGTGGCCGCCCTTCGGCGTGCCCGGGGTCCGGCGGTGGGGTCAGCGCGGGGGCTGGGGCTGGAGCCAGGGCTGGAGGTGGTGCAGGCGGGTGTGGTGGTCGGGGTGGGTGGCGAGCAGCTTGGCGATCGCCGACTCCTTGGGGAGCTGGGTGCCGGCCGCGCGGGCGGCCAGGGCGGCCTGCTGCTTGGCCGCCTGGTCGGCGCCGTGCATCTGGTGGAGGACGGAGGCGAGCATCGGGGCGAAGCCGAGGGCGGCGGCGTGCTGGTCGGCCCGGAGTTCCGCGCGGCGGCCTACGGCGGCCAGGGCGTAGGGGGCGGCGAGGATCAGCAGGGGGAGCCCGTAGAGGGTGGTGAGGGTGGCGAAGGCGAAAAGGCCGAGGAAGAGCGCGATCACCAGGAAGCCGAGGACCGAGAAGAACGCCGCCACCCGCAGTGTGACGAGGGCGAGGAACCGGATCACGCGGTAGGCGAGCCGGGCGGGCAGCGCGTACCAGTAACCGAGCAGCGAGGCCCAGGCGTGGCCGCCGACGTGGTGGCCGAGTTCGTGGGCGAGGACGGCGGCGAGTTCGCCGTTGGGCAGGCGGTTGAGGGCGAAGGTGGTGACGCCGACGATGTGGCCGGCGGCCGCGACCGCGTTGAGGTCGGTGTCGTTCTCCTCGATCCACAGCTCGTAGTTCTGCGCGTCGACCCCGGCCCGCGCGGTCACCTCCTGCCAGACCGGTGCCAGCCGGCTGAACTCCTCCCGCGTCGGGTGACGTAGCCCCAGCAGGCGCCGGGCGAGGGTCGACTCGGTCGGGCGGTGGAAGATCAGCAGCCCGGTCAGCAGCCAGCCGAGGATGCCGAGGAAGGCCAGGTCGCCCAGGACGAGCAGCGAGACCAGGCTCACCACCACCAGGCTGGAGAGGAAGTGCGGCAGGTAGATCAGGAGCGACCCGAGCGCGGTGGCGTCCGCGTGCCGCTGGTGCGCCTTGAGGTAGACGCGCCGCTGGTCGGTGCTGATGTGGTGGGCGTGGAGCGGCGCCGGGATGGTGGGCTGCGGCGGGATCGCGGGCTGGGGCCGGGGCGGAGACTGGGGTGGCACGGGCGGTGCGGTGTGCTGGGCCGGGGGCTGAGGGTACGCCGGGGGAGGGGTCTGCTGGACGGGGCCCGGGTACGCCGGGGGCGCGGACGGCTGGGTGGGGCCGGTGGGGTAGGCCGGGGGCTGCTGGGGGTACTGCGGGGGCGCGGTCTCGGCGGCGGGGCGCGGGTCGGTGCTGTCCGGCGGGTTGGGTGTGGTGGTCATCGGATACCTCGCGGTGCGGTGGTGGCGTGAGCGGTGCCGTGCGGAGGTGTGCGGGCGGGTGGTGCGGGTCAGCCGGTGAGGACGGCCGCGGGGAGCAGGACGCTGCCGGCGCTGAAGGCGATCAGGCCGGCCCTGATCCAGCGGTGCTTGGCGGCGGCGATCCGGCTGGTGCCGGTCAGGGCGCGGGCCAGGCCGTGCAGCGGGTCGTGTTCGGTGGCGGCGAGGGCCCGGGTCAGCGCGGCCTCGCCCGCCGCCGCTGCCTGGCGGATGTCGGCGAAGTAGGAGAGCGGCTCGCCCGGGGCCCAGGCGTCGGCGCGGTAGCGGGGGAGGACCGCGAGGAGCAGGGCGAGCAGGGAGACGGCGAGGGCGGCGGTCCCGGCCCACCACAGGACGAGCCCGGCCGCGCCGAGCGAGCCCGGGGCCCAGTCCTTGCCCGCCAGCAGCCCGGTGAAGACGCCCGCCGTCATGCCGAGCGCCGCCACCAGCACGGCCGCCTTGCTGTCGGCCCGCCCGATCTCGGTGTGCAGGTCGGCCAGGAGGCGGGCGGCGACGGTGACGCCGGGCGGGGGCGGGGCGGGCGTCCCGGCGGTGGGAAGCGGCAGGTGGGCGGGGTGGGGCCGGCTGGGGTCGGCGTCCTGGTCCGGGGGCGGGGCGGGGTCCGGGGTGGTGAGGTCGAGGTCGGTCATGGGGCTGTCTCTTATACACATCTCCGAGCCCACGAGACCAGAGAGGATCTCGTATGCCGCCTTC
>NZ_JOII01000016.1 GCF_000719955.1 Streptomyces albidoflavus | reverse complement strand
ACTGCATGGTGCGGGGTGAGTTGGAGCATGGCTGCCTCGTGTGCAGTTTGCTGCGGGGGCACCCCGACACGACCCCACCCCACGGTCTCGTACGCGGCCGACCGCCGGAGGGGGGATAAGGCCGTCACCGATGACTCGCTCCTCCACAGTGACCACCGTCGTTGCTTCAGCTGGTCACAAAGATCCGTGGGGGCGGTCTGTCTTTATCCCTCCCACCGGCGGGACGACGCCGACGAGACGGAAGGGCGGGGACGGGTCGGGGTGCCCCCGCAGCAAACTGCACACACGGCCGTCTTGAAGCGACTGACCCCGCACCTTGCAGTTTGTGAGGAGGTACCCCGACCCGGCCCCGCCCGACCCACCCGGCGAACGCACCGCGAACCCCACAGCCCGGCCGGCGCTTGAGGCCACTTTTGGAGCCTGGCCGGCGTTTGAGGCCGTCGGTGACCCGCAGGGGCAAGGCGCGGCAGGTCGGGGCGGAGCCCAGCCACAAAAGACAGCCCGGCCGGCGCTTGAGGGCAGCCCGGTGACCGGCACGGGCAACACCCGGGCACCCCTGAACGCGGCGCAGCCGCATCGTGTCAGAGGAGGGGGGTGAGGAAGCGGCGTAGGGACTCGTCGTAGGTCGACGGGGAGGCGTTCCACATGGCGGCGTGGGGGGCGTCGGGGACCGTGTGGAGGGTGATGAGGTCGGGGCGGCTGCGAGCGAGGGCCAGGGAGTAGTCGTAGGAGGCGATCTCGTCGTCGGGGCCGTGGAGCAGGAGGGTGGGGACGCGGATGCCCTCGGGGCCGCCGATGTGCGGGAGGCGGTCGTCGCTGAGGCCGGTGCGCCCCTCGGCGGCGCGGACGGCGAGGGGGAGGAAGGCGTTGGGGATGTGCCTGGCGGCGGCCAGGGCGCGCACGGTCCGGGCACGCCCGAGGACCGGGGAGTCGAGGACCAGGCCCCCGATGCGCCCGCGCAGCGAGGAGCGGGCGGCGGTGAACAGGGCCATGGTGGCGCCGGTGGACCAGCCGTAGAGGATGACGCGGGCGGCGCCGTTGGCGACGGCGAAGCGCAGGGCCGCGTCGACGTCGCGCCACTCGGTGTCGCCGAGGTGGTTGAGGCCGTCCGGGGAGCGCGGGGCCCCCCGGTCGCCGCGGTAGGCGAGGGAGAGGACCGGCAGGCCCAGGCGGTGCAGCTGGTCCATGACGACCATGGGGTGCTCGATGGTGCCGGCCAGGCCGTGGACGGCCAGGACCCAGGTGCGGCGGTCGCCGGGGACCACCCAGCCGGGCAGTACGCCCAGTTCGCCGGGGATCTCGACCTCGGCGTAGGAGAGGCCGAGGGCGGTGGCGGGGTCGCCGCTGTAGAGCTGGGGGGTGAGCCAGGCCCGGTCGCCGGTGTCGGGGGTGCCGTCGAAGACGCGCTCCAGGCGGCGGACGACGGTGTCGGCGGCGACCTCGCCGTCGGCCCGGTCGAGCACCGGCCCGACGGCGGCGTGGAAGTCGCGGCCGGTGAGGCCGTAGCGGCCCGGGCGCAGGGAGGCCAGGTCGCGGGTGAGGGTGATCCGTCCGGCCTCGGCGCGGTGGACCGTCAGCTTGGGCTCGGTGGGCAGCCGGTGGCCCGCCGGGAGCCGCAGGGCGGCGTCACTGGCGTACCGGCCGGCCGCTACGGCGGCGGCCCCGGCTCCGACTGCGGCGGTGACGGCCAGTGCCGTCGTTCGGGCGATACGCACCGCTCCAGTCTGCGGGCACCGGGCGGCGCACGGCCAGCGGACGCGGCCCGGCGGGTGACGCGCCGGGCCGCCGGTCACCCGCCCGGCTGGCCGTAGCCGCGCAGCCGCTCGGCGGCGGCGTCGAGCTGTCCCGCGTCGAGGAGGGAGGGGGTGTGGCCGGGGACGGAGCGGGCGAGCAGCCAGACGCGGCACATCCACTCCAGCTGGGCGGTGCGGTCCAGGGCCTGGGTGAGGGTGTCGCCGGTGGTGACGGTGCCGTGGTTGCGCAGGAGGCAGGCGGTGCGGTCCCGGAGGGCCTCGACGAGGTGGCCGGCGAGTTCCTGGCTGCCGTAGAGGGCGTAGGGGGCGGTGCGGACGGGGCCGCCGAGCGCGGCGGCCATGTAGTGGACCGGCGGCAGGGTGTCGACGAGCGTGGAGACGGCGGTGGCGTGCGGGGCGTGGGTGTGGACGACGGCGCGGGCGGTGCCGGTGCGGTACACGGCGAGGTGGAGAGGCAGCTCGCTGGTGGGTTTCAGGGTGCCGAGCACCTGGCGGCCGTCGAGGCCGACGGCGACGGTGTCCTCGGGGCCGAGCCGGTCGTAGGGGACGCCGGTGGGGGTGATGAGGACGAGGTCGCCGGTCCCGCCGGCCGGGCGGTCGGGGGTGACGCGGACCGAGACGTTGCCGGAGGTGCCGACCACCAGTCCGTCGCGGACGGTGGCGCGGGCGGTCTCCACGAGGTCGTGCCAGGCGTGGGCGACGGCCTGGTCCTCCTGGGGGCGCCAGGGGCGGCCGGGGTGGGCGCGGTTCTTCTCCATGGCGGGGCATCCTGCCACCGGCGGCGCGTACCCCGGTGTGCGCGCCCCATTCCGCTTCGGTGCTCCGGACCCCCGCGACCCGGTGCGACCTGCCTCACATCCGCCGCCGGCGGGAACCGCCCCGGGGGCCGTGCTCGCGGGCCTTCGGGGGCCTGGCGGTCCACTCTCCCAAGGGGTCGGGGCGGGGCCGGGAGAGAGGCGGCCGAGGGGGCTCCGTTTCGGGTCACCACGTTGCCCGCCCCAGTTCATCTTCCGTTCACTCAACGCCCCTACGTTCAACGAGCCAACGACGTCCCACAGAAGTCCGGGTAAATGGAACACATCACGCTTCTCCTCGGGATCGTGATCGTGACCGCTCTCGTGTTCGACTTCACGAACGGTTTCCACGACACAGCCAACGCGATGGCCACCACCATCTCGACCGGCGCGATGAGGCCCAAGGCCGCGGTGGCGATGTCCGCCGTCCTCAACCTCGTCGGCGCGTTCCTCTCCGTGGAGGTCGCCAAGACGATCTCCGGCGGACTCATCAACGAGGACGGCCTGAAGACAGAAGTCATCTTCGCCGCCCTCGTAGGCGCCATTCTGTGGAATCTTCTGACCTGGCTCGTCGGCCTGCCGTCGAGCTCCTCGCACGCGCTCTTCGGCGGCCTCATCGGCGCCGCGGTGATGTCGGCGGGCTGGTCCTCCGTCAACGGCGGCACCGTCGTCACCAAGGTGCTGCTGCCCGCGCTCGCCGCGCCGCTCGTCGCCGGCCTCGCCGCGATGCTCGCCACCCGGCTGACCTTCCGGATCAACCGGAACGTGGACGAGAAGTCCACCGCCAAGGGCTACCGCGCCGGGCAGATCGCCTCGGCCGGCCTGGTCTCGCTGGCGCACGGCACCAACGACGCCCAGAAGACGATGGGTGTCATCACCCTCGCCCTGGTCACCGGCGGTGTCCTCGCCCCCGGCTCCAACCCCCCGATGTGGGTCATCGTCTCCGCCGGTGTCGCCATCGCGCTCGGTACGTACCTGGGCGGCTGGCGCATCATCCGGACCATGGGCAAGGGGCTCACCGACCTCACGCCGCCGCAGGGCTTCGCCGCCCAGACCAGTGCCGCGACGGTCATCCTGGCCTCCTCCCACCTGGGCTTCTCCCTCTCCACCACCCAGTCGTGCTCCGGCGCGGTGATGGGTGCGGGCCTCGGCCGCAAGGGCGGCGTGGTCCGCTGGTCGACCGCCACCCGGATGTTCGTCGCCTGGGGTCTGACCCTCCCGGCCGCCGCCCTGGTCGGCGCGGCCGCCGAACTCCTCACCAAGCAGGGTGACTGGGGCGTCGCCGCCACCGCGGTCCTGCTGGTCGGCGGGTCCTTCGCGATCTGGCTCCGCTCGCGCCGCTCCCCCGTCACCCACGACAACGTCAACGACGTGGAGCCGGTGCAGGACGAGCCCTCGGGCATCGTCACCCAGGCCATGGCCTCCGTGGCCCCGCCGCCCACCGGTGCGGCTGTCGCCTCCGAGGAGGCGGACGGCTCCCCGCTCGGCTCGATCCCGGCCCAGCCCGGCCACTCCTCCGCCACGACCGAACCGGCCGCCCGGCCGGCCAAGGTCTGACCCGGCCTCGCGCACGTAAGGACACCTCACCATGGACATCGACTGGGCAGCTCTCGGCTCCGTCTTCGGCGTGAGCCTCGTGGTCACCGTCGCGCTCGTCGGCTTCTTCACCCTCGGCATCGTGGGCCTCTCCAAGGCCGCGAGCGGGGACCAGGGCGGCGGTTCGGGTGTCGCGGCGAAGGCCGGCGGCTACCTCTGCTTCGCGCTCTGCGCGGCGGCGGTCGCCTACGGGATCTACATCATCGTGGCCTGAGGGTCACCACCCGCCGGGAAGGGCGGGCCGGACGTACGCCGTCCGGCCCGCCCTTCGGCGTACCGGTGCCGGGCGCCCCGGCTGTGGGGCTCCACACACTCTTCGTCGCAGGTCAACGGTGAGTTGACTGGTGTTCCGGGGCCGTGGTGGACTGCCGGGGCCGAAACACGGAGGCAGCAGAGGAAGCCGGTGCGAATCCGGCGCGGTCCCGCCACTGTCACCGGGGAGCGGCATCTCCGCCGAGCGCCACGGCCCGAAAGGGCTGGAAGGCCAGGGGATGCCGCCGATCCGGAAGCCAGGAGACTCTCGCCCCCGGTCACGTCGAACCAGGGCGCGGACCCTGAGTGAGGACACACCGCCATGCGTGGCTGCCCGTCGCCGCCCCCCGACCTGCTCCCCCGGTACGCCGAGCGCCGAACGGGCTGAGCCCCGTGGACCGTGCCGACCGCGTCTTCGCGTACGGCGCCACCGCCGGACTGCTGGCCGACGCCCTCTTCGCCGACCCCCGCCGGGGCCACCCCGTGGCCCTCTTCGGCCGGGCCGCCTCGGCCGTCGAGCGGCGCCTGTTCCACGACCACCGGGGCTGGGGCGCGCTGCACACCGCCCTCTGCGCCGGGGGCGTCACCGCCGGGGCCGCGCTGGCCGCCCGTGCCGTCCGCCCCCACCCGTACGCGGCCGTCGCGCTGACCGCCGCCACGACCTGGGCGGTGGTCGGCGGCACCTCGCTGGTACGCGAGGCCCGGCTGATCGGCGCCGCCCTGGAGGCCGGGGACGTGGCCGAGGCCCGGCGGCTGCTGCCCCGGCTCTGCGGACGCGACCCCCAGGCACTGGACTCCGACGCGCTGGCCCGGGCGGTGGTCGAGTCGGTCGCCGAGAACACCTCGGACGCGGTGGTCGGCGCCCTGGTGTGGGGCGCCCTCGCGGGCGTCCCGGGGCTGGCCGGCTTCCGGGCCGTCAACACGCTGGACGCGATGGTCGGCCACAAGTCGCCCCGGCTGCGCCGGTTCGGCTGGGCCTCGGCCCGCCTCGACGACGTGGTCGGCCACCCGGGCGCCCGGCTGACGGCGGCCCTCGCCGCCCTCGCCGGACCCGACCCGCGCGGCGCCCTGCGCGCCTGGCGCGCCGACGCGCACCGCCACCCGAGCCCCAACGCGGGCCCGGTAGAGGCGGCGTTCGCCGGGGCGCTCGGCGTACGCCTCGGCGGCGCCCTCGCCTACGGCGGGCGGACCGAGCACCGGCCGGTGCTGGGCGGCTCGGGCCGCGCGGTGCGGCCCGGCGACATCGAGCGGGCCGCCCGGCTCTCCCGGCGGGTCGGCGCGCTGGCGCTGGTCGCGGGGGCGGGCGCGCGGCTGGCCGCCGGAGCGATACGCGGGCGCGCACGGCGCGCGGCGACAGGACAGGGAGGGGCAGGGTCATGAGCGGCGGAGTGCTGATCGCGGGGACCACCTCGGACGCCGGGAAGAGCGTACTGACGGCCGGCATCTGCCGGTGGCTGGCGCGGCGCGGGGTGAAGGTGGCGCCGTTCAAGGGGCAGAACATGTCCCTCAACTCGTTCGTGACCAGGGAGGGCGCGGAGATCGGCCGGGCCCAGGCGATGCAGGCCCAGGCCGCCCGCGTCGAGCCGACGGCGCTGATGAACCCGGTGCTGCTCAAGCCCGGCGGCGACCGCTCCAGCCAGGTGGTGCTGCTCGGCAGGCCGGTGGGCGAGCTGAGCGCCCAGGGCTTCTTCGGCTCGGTCCTCCCCGGCGAGCCGGCCCGGGCGGTGTCGGGGGGCCGCCGGGAGGCGCTGCTGGAGCCGGTCCTCGCCTGCCTGGCCGAGCTGCGGGCCACCCACGACGTGGTGGTCTGCGAGGGCGCGGGCAGCCCCGCCGAGATCAACCTGCGCCGGACCGACATCGTCAACATAGGCGTCGCCCGGGCGGCGAGGCTGCCGGTGCTGGTGGTCGGCGACATCGACCGGGGCGGCGTCTTCGCCTCGTTCTTCGGCACCACCGCGCTGCTGGCCCCCGAGGACCAGGCGCTGGTCGCCGGGTACGTCGTCAACAAGTTCCGGGGGGACGTGGAGCTGCTGAAGCCCGGCATCGAGATGCTGCGGTCCATCACCGGCCGCCACACCTACGGCGTCCTGCCGTACGCCGAGGGGCTCGGCATCGACGAGGAGGACGGGCTGCGGATCTCGCTGCGCGGCGCGGTCCGCGAGTCGGTGGTGGCGCCGCCGGTCGGTGCGGACGTGCTGCGCGTCGCGGTCTGCGCGGTGCCGCTGATGTCCAACTTCACCGACGTGGACGCGCTGGCCGCCGAACCGGGCGTCGTGGTGCGGTTCGTGGACCGGCCCGAGGAGCTGGCCGACGCCGACCTGGTGGTGGTCCCCGGCACCCGGGGCACGGTCCGGGCGCTGGCCTGGCTGCGCGAGCGGGGTCTGGCCGAGGCGCTGCTGCGCCGGGTCGCCGAGGGGCGCCCGGTGCTCGGCATCTGCGGCGGCTACCAGCTGCTCGGCGAGCGGATCGAGGACGAGGTGGAGTCCCGGGCGGGCACCGTCGAGGGGCTCGGCGTGCTGCCGGTGCGGGTGCGGTTCGCGGTGGAGAAGACGCTGGCCAGGCCGGACGGTTCGGCGCTGGGCGAGCCCGTCGAGGGGTACGAGATCCACCACGGCGTCGCCGAGGTGCTGGGCGGCGAGCCGGTCTTCACCGACGCGGACGGGCGGGCCCTGGACGGCTGCCGGACCGGCGCGGTCTGGGGCACCCACTGGCACGGCTCGCTGGAGAGCGACGGCTACCGCAGGGCCTTCCTCACCGAGGTGGCCCGGGCGGCGGGCCGCCGCTTCGTCCCGGCCCCCGACACCTCGTTCGGCCAACTCCGCGAGGAGCAGCTCGACCGGCTCGGCGACCTGATCGAGGAGCACGCCGACACCGATGCCCTGCTGCGCCTGATCGAGCGGGGCGCCCCGCCCGGCCTGCCGTTCCTGCCGCCGGGCGCGCCATGAGCCGCCCGCCCGTACGTCCCGGCCCCGCGTCCCCTGTCCGCCGTACCCGTGCCGCCGTCGTGCGGTGCGCGGTCCCGGTGAGTGAAGGAGTGAAGTCCCGATGAGTACCAGTTCCCGTTATCCGTTCACCGCGATCGTCGGTCAGGACGACCTGCGGCTGGCGCTGCTGCTGAACGCGGTCTCCCCGGCGGTCGGCGGTGTCCTCGTCCGGGGGGAGAAGGGCACCGCCAAGTCGACGGCGGTCCGCGCGCTGGCCGCGCTGCTGCCGCCGGTGCGGACCGTGGAGGGGTGCCGGTTCTCCTGCGACCCGGCCGCGCCCGACCCGGGCTGCCCGGACGGGCCGCACCCGGCGGACGGGCCTGGCGGCGAGCGGGCGGCCAGGATGGTGGAGCTGCCGGTCGGCGCCTCCGAGGACCGGCTGGTCGGCGCGCTCGACATCGAACGGGCCCTGGCCGAGGGCGTGAAGGCATTCGAGCCGGGCCTGCTGGCCGACGCGCACCGGGGCATCCTCTACGTCGACGAGGTCAACCTCCTCCACGACCACCTGATCGACCTGCTGCTGGACGCGGCGGCGATGGGTGCCTCGTACGTGGAGCGCGAGGGCGTCTCGGTGCGGCACGCGGCCCGTTTCCTGCTGGTCGGCACGATGAACCCGGAGGAGGGCGAGCTGCGCCCGCAGCTCCTGGACCGGTTCGGGCTGACCGTCGAGGTGGCCGCCTCCCGGGAGCCGGACCAGCGCGTCGAGGTGGTGCGCCGCCGGCTCGCCTTCGAGGACGACCCGGCCGCCTTCGCGGGCCGCTGGTCCGGCGAGGAGGCCGGGCTGCGCGAGCGGGTGGCCGCCGCCCGGGCGCTGCTCCCCCGGGTCCGCCTCGGCGACGGCGCGCTGCGCCGGATCGCGGCGGTCTGCGCGGCCTTCGAGGTGGACGGGATGCGCGGCGACCTGGTGATGGCCCGCACCGCGACCGCGCTGGCCGCCTGGGCGGGCCGGACCGAGGTCGCGGTGGAGGACGTACGCCAGGCCGCGCTGCTGGCGCTGCCGCACCGGCGCCGCCGCAACCCCTTCGACGCGCCGGGCCTGGACGAGGAGAAGCTCGACGAGGTGCTGCGGGACGCCGCCGCCGACGACCCCGAGGACGAGCCGCCGACGCCGCCCGAGGGGCAGGCGCCCGAGGAGCCGGGCGGCGGTGACGACGACGGACCTGGCCCGGACGGCGGCGGGGGCGGGCGGCCCGACCCCGGCGACGGTGACGGCTCGGGCGGCCTCCCGCCGCAGCGGACCGAGGACTCCGGTGCCCCGGCGCCCGAGGACGCCCCCGAGGCGCTGACCGGTGCGGAGCCCGGCGAGTCCGGCGGCGGTACGCCCCGTCCCGCCTCGGCGGAGCAGCGGGCGGTGGCGGCGGGCGAGCCGTTCCGCACCAAGGTGCTGAGCGTGCCGGGGCTCGGCGCGGGCGCGGCGGGGCGCAGGTCCCGGGCGCGGACCGAGCACGGCAGGACCACCGGGGCGACCCGTCCCGAGGGGGCGCTGACCAAGCTCCACCTGACGGCGACGGTCCGGGCGGCCGCCCCGCACCAGCGGGCGCGCGGCCGGTCGGGCCGGGGCCTGGTGGTGCGCCGCGACGATCTGCGGCAGGCGACCCGGGAGGGCCGCGAGGGCAACCTCGTCCTCTTCGTGGTGGACGCCTCCGGGTCGATGGCGGCGCGCAGGCGGATGGGCGCGGTCAAGGGGGCGGTGCTGTCGCTGCTCCTCGACGCCTACCAGCGGCGCGACAAGGTCGGGCTGGTGACGTTCCGGGGCCGCGAGGCGGAGGTGGCGCTGCCGCCGACCTCCTCGGTGGACGCGGCCGCCGCCCGGCTCCAGGCGCTGCCGACCGGCGGGCGGACCCCGCTGGCGGCGGGGCTGCTGAAGGCCCACGACGTGCTGCGCGTCGAGCGGCTGCGGGACGCCACGCGCCGCCCGCTGCTGGTCGTGGTCACCGACGGCCGGGCCACCGGCGGCCCCGAGCCGGTGGCGCTGGCGGGCCGGGCGGCCCGGCTGCACGCCGCCGAGGCGACGGCGAGCGTGGTCGTCGACTGCGAGACGGGCCCGGTCCGCCTCGGGCTCGCCGGGGAACTCGCCCGCGAACTGCGGGGCACCGCCGTCACCTTGGACGAGCTGCGGGCCGAGGCGCTCACCGGCCTGGTCAAGGACGTCACCGATCACCACCGTGCCAGGAGGGCCGCGTAATGCCGCAGGGACAGCCGTCCGTCGTCCCCGAGGACGGACTCACCACACGTCAGCGCCGCAACCGCCCGCTGGTCGCGGTCCACACCGGCCCGGGCAAGGGCAAGTCGACGGCGGCCTTCGGGCTGGCGCTGCGCGCCTGGAACCAGGGGTGGCCGATCGGGGTGTTCCAGTTCGTCAAGTCGGCCAAGTGGAAGGTCGGCGAGGAGAACGCGCTGAAGACGCTGGGCGCCAGCGGCGAGGGCGGCCGCGTCGACTGGCACAAGATGGGCGAGGGCTGGTCCTGGGTCCAGCGCGACGACCAGCAGGACAACGAGGCCAAGGCCCGCGAGGGCTGGGAGCAGGTCAAGCGCGACCTGGCCGCCGAGACGTACCGGCTGTACGTGCTGGACGAGTTCGCCTATCCGCTGCACTGGGGGTGGATCGACACCGCCGAGGTGATCGAGGTGCTGCGGAACCGGCCCGGCAACCAGCACGTGGTGATCACCGGCCGCAACGCCCCCGCCGAACTGGTCGACTTCGCCGACCTGGTCACCGAGATGACCAAGGTGAAGCACCCGATGGACGCGGGCCAGAAGGGCCAGCGGGGCATCGAGTGGTGAGCACGCTCCGCATTCCCCGCCTGGTGGTGGCGGCCCCGTCGTCGGGCTCCGGCAAGACGACGGTGGCGACCGGCCTGATGGCCGCCTTCACCGGGCGGGGCCTCACCGTCTCGCCGCACAAGGCGGGCCCCGACTACATCGACCCGGGCTACCACGCGCTGGCCACCGGCCGCCCGGGCCGCAACCTCGACGCCTACCTCTGCGGCACCGAGCTGCTCGGCCCGCTCTTCGCGCACGGCGCGGCCGGGGCCGACCTGGCCGTGGTCGAGGGCGTGATGGGGCTGTACGACGGTGCGGCCGGCCAGGGTGAACTGGCCTCCACGGCGCAGCTGGCGAAGGCGCTGCGGGCGCCGGTGGTGCTGGTGGTCGACGGCTCCTCGCAGTCCCGGTCGGTGGCGGCGCTGGTGCACGGCTTCGCCTCCTGGGACCCCGAGGTGCGGATCGGCGGGGTCATCCTCAACAAGGTCGGCTCCGACCGGCACGAGGAGCTGCTGCGGGAGGCCCTGGACGAGGCCGGCGTCGACGTGCTCGGCGTGCTGCGCCGCACCCCGCAGGCGGCGACGCCCTCCCGTCACCTGGGCCTGGTCCCGGTGGCGGAGCGGGAGCCGGACGCGGTGGCGGCGGTGGCGGCCATGGCCGAGCAGGTCCGCGCCGGGTGCGACCTGGACGCACTGTGGGCGCTGGCCCGTTCGGCGCCGCCGCTCACCGGCGCGCCCTGGGACCCGGCCGGGGCACTGGCCGGGTCGGGGACTCCCCCGCCCTCCGGGCCGCGCCCCGTGGTGGCGGTGGCGGGCGGCGCCGCCTTCACCTTCTCCTACGCCGAGCACGCCGAACTGCTGACGGCGGCCGGCGCCGAGGTGGTCCCCTTCGACCCCCTGCGCGACGAACACCTCCCCGAGTCCACCGGCGCGCTGGTGATCGGCGGCGGCTTCCCGGAGGTCTACGCCCCCGAACTGTCGGCCAACGCCGCGCTCCGCGCCGAGGTGGCCGCGCTCGCCGCCGCCGGGGCACCGGTCGCCGCCGAGTGCGCGGGCCTGCTCTACCTGGCGCGCGAGCTGGACGGCGCCCCGATGTGCGGCGTGCTGGACGCCTCCGCGCGGATGACGGAGCGGCTGACGCTGGGCTACCGGGACGCGGTGGCGGTCGGCGACAGTGTGCTGGCCCCGGCCGGGACGCGGGTGTCCGGCCACGAGTTCCACCGCACCCGCCTGGCACCCGGCGCGGGCACCGCACCGGCGTGGGGCGTGGTGCGGCCCGGCCCGCCCCGCACGGAGGGCTTCGTCCAGGGCGGCGTGCACGCCTCCTACCTGCACGTCCACTGGGCCGCCCTGCCGACGGCGGCGGCCCGCCTGGTCGCCCGCGCGGTGCGGCCTGGCGCGCCCGTATGACCGCCTCACCCGCCGGGGCCGGGCTGGTGGTGGGCGTCGGCGCCTGCCGCGACGCGCCCGCGGAGGCGGTGTACGGGCTGGTGCGCGAGGTGCTGGCGGAACTGGGTCCGGCGGCCGGGCCCCTGCTGGAGCTGGCCACCGTCGAGGCGAAGGCCACCGAGCCGGGCATCGTCGAGGCGGCCCGGCTGCTGGGGGTCCGGCTGCGCTCCTGGGCGCCCGGGGTGCTGGCCGCCGTGGAGACCCCGCACTCCTCGCCGACGGCGCTGGCGGCACTCGGGGTGGCCTCGGTCGCGGAGGCGGCGGCACTGGCGGGCGGCGGCGAACTGCTCGTACCGAAGAGGAAGCAGGGCGGCCCCGGCCCGGCGGTGGCGACCTGCGCGGTGGCCCGGCGCGGCCCGGCGGCGGGCGTCCCGGGAGACGGAACGACGACGGAGTGACGATGGACGAGCCCGATCTGCGCCACCACGGCGACGCCGAGGTGCGCGGCGCCGGCCTGACCGACCTGGCGGTGAACGTGCGGACCGGCACGCCGCCGCCCTGGCTGCGGCGGCGCATCGCCGCCTCGCTGGAGGGACTGGCCGCCTACCCCGACGGGCGCACGGCCCGGGCGGCGGTCGCGGCCCGGCACGGGGTGGCACCGGAGCGGGTGCTGCTGACCTCCGGCGCGGCCGAGGCGTTCGTCCTGCTGGCGCGGGCGCTGCCGGTACGCCGTCCGGTGGTGGTGCACCCGCAGTTCACCGAGCCGGAGGCGGCGCTGCGAGACGCCGGGCACGGGGTGGAACGGGTGCTGCTGCGCGAGGCCGACGGCTTCTGCCTGGACGCGGACGCCGTTCCCGACGAGGCCGACCTGGTGGTCGTCGGCAACCCCACCAACCCGACCTCGGTGCTGCACCCGGCGCGCGAACTGGCCCGGCTCGCGAGGCCGGGGCGTGTCCTCGTCGTGGACGAGGCGTTCATGGACGCGGTCCCCGGCGAGCGGGAGGCCCTCGCGGGCCGCACCGACCTCCCCGGCCTGGTCGTCCTGCGCAGCCTCACCAAGACCTGGGGCCTGGCGGGCCTGCGCATCGGCTACGTCCTCGCCGAACCCGCCCTGATCACCCGCCTCGCCTCCGCCCAGCCCCTGTGGCCGGTCTCCACGCCGGCCCTGACCGCCGCCGAGGCGTGCGTCTCCCCGCCGGCGCTGGCCGAGGCCGAGGAGGCCGCCGTCCGCGTCGCGGCCGACCGGGAGGTGCTGGTGACGGGCCTGGAGAAGCGCGCGGAGGCGGGGGTACGGGTGGCGGGCCCGGCCGAGGCCCCCTTCGTCCTGATGGCGGTCGAGGGCGCGGCGGCCGTCCGCGAGGAGCTGCGCACCCTCGGCTTCGCGGTCCGCCGGGGCGACACCTTCCCGGGGCTGGGGCCCCGGTGGCTGCGGCTGGCGGTCAGGGACGCGGCGACGACGGAGGCGTTCCTGGAGGCGCTGGACGTGGCCTTGGCCCGGCGGCGCTGAGGCGGGCTCAGGGGGACGGTGCGGGAGGGGGCCGCAGGCCGAGCCACTGCTCGGCGCCCCATTCCTGGTACCGCTCCACCTCGGTGAACCCCAGCTTCGCCGCGAGGCGCAGCGAGGCGGTGTTGGCGCTCTGGGTGGTGAGCACCACCGGCTCGCCGGGAAGCGCGCCGTCGCACCAGGCCAGCGCCGCCGCGCAGGCTTCGGTGGCGTACCCGTGGCCCCAGGCGTGCGGGAGGAAGAGGTAGCCGAGGTCGGCCAGTCCCTCGGCGGCGGGGCGGGGCGTGCCCGGCGCCCGCCTGAGCAGGATGTGGCCGGCCATCGTCCCGTCGAGTGCGACGACGAAGCTGCCGGGCCACGGTGCGGGAACGGCGGGCATCGCGCGTTCGACCTCGTCGCGCGGGCGGGCGCCGCCGAGGTAGGTGTGCACCTCCGGCGAGGCGTACAGCTCGACGAAGGCCGGCCGGTCGCGGGCCTCGGCCGCGCGGAGGACGAGCCGTTCGGTCCTGATCGGTGTGGGCGGCCAGGCGACGGGCCCCAGATCTTCCATGCGGGAAGGGTAACTGCCGTGCCCAGGTGGGCAGTCGGGGCCACCGGGAGATCCGGCACCCGGGAGAAAGGGGGCGGCCGCCCCACGCGGCCGCCCCCTCCGGTGCGGGAGCGGGGCGCCCCACGCGCCCCGCTCCCGCCCGGTCCGGCCCGCCGCACGGCTCACCCCCCGGTGCCGTGCGGCGGGTGGATCAGGCGCGCTTGCGGCGGGTCAGGGCGAGGGCGCCGCCGCCCGCGGCGAGCAGGAGGACCGCGCCGCCCGCGAGGTAGGGCGTCATGGAACTGCCGCCGGTCTCGGCGAGGTTCTCGGTGGCGGGGGCCTTGCCGGTCTGGGTGGTGACGCCGTCGTCCCCGGTCTTCACCTGCTCGGTGCCGGAGCCCTCGGCGGGCTTCTCGGCCTCCTCCTCGGCCGGCTCCTCGGCGGCGGGCTTCTCCTCCTCGGGCGCGGGGGCCGGGGCGGCGGGGCGCTCGCAGGTGGCTCCGGCGAGGGTGACGGTGCCGTCGACCTCGGCGACGCCGAGCTTGAGCGGGTCGACGGCGACCTTCAGCTCCAGCGCGGTGGCCGCCGCCGTCGAGGTGGTGGTGTGGCGCTTGGAGAGGTCGAGGGTGACCTCGCCGACGCCGTCCACCGTGACCTGGGTGGTGCCGCCCGCGGTGAGGGTGACGCGCTTGCCGAGGACGGTGACCTGGCCGAGCACGTTGGCCTCGGCGACCGGCTTCTTCCCCGCCTCGCAGAGGGCGGTGGCGGTGACCTTCTCGACCTCCAGCAGCGGCAGCAGGGGCAGGCCCGGCAGATGCACCTTGGCCTGGGCGAGCGTGGTGCTCCCCTCCGCCTTGTGGGCGTCGGCGGTGGCCTTCGCCTGGGCGACCTGGGCGTTGAGCACGCTGAACGGCCGGCCGTTGTCGACGCCGGAGAGTTCGGCGGTCAGCGCCGTCTTCTCGGCGCTCTGCGGCGCGTGGACCTCGTTGAGCGCGACCTCCAGCGGGACGTTGACGGTCTTGCCGAGCAGCGAGACGTCGAGGCCGGTGCGCAGGACGACCGCGTCCGCCCGCCCGTGGTCGCCGGTGGCGTGGGCCGTGGTGGCCGTGGCGAGGGCGAGCGGCGCCGCGACGAGCAGCCCGGCCGCCGAGGCGGCCACCAGACGGCGCGCGGGCATGCGGAAGTTGGTGCTGTTCAAGATGGTGAAACCCCCACAGAGACATGGAGCCGCCGGGGCCGCACCTGGGGACAGGCGGCCGCCGACGACGTCGTTGCCGGAATCTTTACGCACTCCGGGTGAAGGGGCGACAACCTGGGGTGACTTCACTCCAAAGGGTGGTTTTGGTGCAGACGTTCGACCCGGCCTGCACGGCCGTTCCCCCACGTCACCCCTGACCGCCGTTTCCGGGCCCCCGAAGGGCGCAGAAGGGCGTACGGACGGCGTACGCGGGCGCGGACGTGCGGCGGGGGCCGGAGCACAACGACGCTGCTCCGGCCCCCGTAACGGCCCGTCAACACGCTTCTCGCGGTCAGGCGACGACCTTGCCGCCGACCACGACCCGGCGGGGCGCCGCCAGCACCCGGACGTCGGCGCGCGGGTCGCTCGCGTAGACCACCAGGTCGCCCGGGGCACCCTCGGTCAGTCCGGGGCGGCCGAGCCAGTCGCGGGCGCCCCACGCCGTGGCGGAGAGGGCGTCGAGCGGCGGGATGCCGGCGGTGACCAGTTCGGCGACCTCGGCGGCGACCAGGCCGTGCGGGAGGCTGCCGCCCGCGTCGGTGCCGACGAAGACCGGGATGCCCGCGTCCCAGGCGGCGCGGACCGTGTCGTACCGGCGCTCGTACAGCCGCCGCATGTGGGCCGACCAGTCGGGGAACTTCGCCTGCCCGCCGGCCGCGAGGTCGGGGAAGGTGGCGATGTTGACCAGGGTGGGGACGATGGCGACGCCGCGTTCGGCGAAGAGCGGGATGGTCTCCTCGGTGAGCCCGGTGGCGTGCTCGATGCAGTCGATGCCCGCCTCGACCAGGTCGCGCAGCGAGTCCTCGGCGAAGCAGTGGGCGGTGACCCGGGCGCCGAGCCGGTGCGCCTCGGCGATGGCGGCCTCGACCGCCTCGCGCGGCCAGCACGGCGTCAGGTCGCCCGCGCCCCGGTCGATCCAGTCGCCGACCAGCTTGACCCAGCCGTCCCCGCGCCGCGCCTCCTGGCCGACGTGGGCGACGAGTTGGTCCGGCTCGATCTCGTGGGCGTAGTTGCGGATGTAGCGGCGGGTGCGCGCGATGTGGCGGCCGGCCCGGATGACGCGGGGCAGGTCGTCGCGGTCGTCCATCCAGCGGGTGTCGCTGGGCGAACCGGCGTCGCGCAGCAGCAGGGCCCCGGCGTCGCGGTCGGTGAGCGCCTGCTTCTCGGCGACCTCGGCGGCGACCGGGCCGTGCCGGTCCAGGCCGACATGGCAGTGGGCGTCGACCAGGCCCGGCAGCGCCCATCCCTCGACGGTCCGCACCTCGCGGGCGCCCGGCGGCCGGGTGAAGGTGATCCGCCCGCCCACCACCCAGAGTTCGTCCCTGGCCTCCTCGGGACCGACCAGTATCCGGCCCTTCACGTGCAGCACCATGTCTTCGCTCATGCACGGCAGCGTAGGACCCGGTGGGTACGCTCGGACCGGCAGCCCGACGATCGACCGGCGAAATGAGCACCACCGTGACGCACCCCCTCCTGGACCTGACCCCGCTGACCGCCGCGCATTTCGCGAACATCGAGCGCCGCGTCGCGGCGCTGCTCTCCACCGCGCAGGACGTCGTCATCACCCAGGGTGAGGCGCTGCTGCCGCTGGAGGGCTGCATCCGCGGCGTGGCGGGCCCGGACACCACCGCCCTCAACGTGATCACCGGCCCGTACGGGCAGACCTTCGGCGACTGGCTGCGCGACTGCGGGGCGCGCGTGGTCGACCTGGCGGTGCCCTACGACGCGGCGGTCGGCGCCGACCAGGTCGCCGAGGCGCTGGCGGAGCACCCGGAGATCAGCTTCGTCTCGCTGGTCCACGCCGAGGCCGCGACCGGCAACACCAACCCGGTGGCCGAGATCGGCCGGGTGGTGCGCGAGCACGGCGCGCTCTTCATGGTGGACGCGGTGGCCTCGGTCGGCGCCGAGCCGCTGCTGCCCGACGCCTGGGGCGTGGACCTCTGCGTGATCGGCGCCCAGAAGGCGATGGGCGGCCCCGCCGGCGTCTCGGCGGTCTCGGTGAGCGAGCGGGCCTGGCAGCGGATGGCGGCCAACCCGCAGGCGCCGCGCCGCTCGTACCTCTCGCTGCTGGACTGGAAGGAGCGGTGGATCGACGCCGGGCGCACCGCCCTGCTGCACGCCCCCGCCCAGCTGGAGATGGTGGCGCTCCAGGCGTGTGTGGAGCGGATCGAGGACGAGGGTCTGGAGACGGTGATCGGCCGGCACACCCGGGCGGCGGCGGCCACCCGGGCCGGCGTGAAGGCGCTCGGCGGCGGATTCGCGCCGTACGTCCGCGAGGCGCGCCACGCGGCGCCGGTGGCGACCACGCTGCGGGCACCGGAGGGCGTGGACGCCTCGGAGCTGGTGGCGCGGGCGCTGGCGGCGGACCCGGTGCTGCCGCTGGTGGCGGGCGGCGGGTCGCTGGCCAAGGAGATGATCCGGGTCAACCACTACGGCACGGCCGCGGCCGGCTCCACGGTCCACTCCTCCCTCTCCGCGCTGGGGGCGGCGCTGACCGACCTCACGGGCCGGTCGGTCGACCCGGACGCGGCGCGGCGCGCGGCGACCGCAGCCTGGGAGCGCCCCGCGGGCTGATCCGGCCCCGGCGGGCCGTCCGGTGCGCGGCGCACGCCGTGCGCGGGGCGGCCCGTCGCGCTTTTCCGTTCCCGGGCACAGCGAAGTCCGCACCGACTTCGGCGCGGACAGCGAACGATATTCTTAATCGGTAGACCTATTACAGGGAATTCCGAATTCTTTCGCACTCACCTTCCCCTATTCGTCTGCCCGCTCTCCCCGAAGCTAAACGCATCGATTTTCCGGACACCGAAACCGCGTAATTCGGACGCGTCACGCGTGCGTTACGCACTTGTGACTGACTCCACACCGTGACCGTTTCGCGGCTTACATCCTGGACAAATCACCATCTTCAGGCGGTCGTTCGCGCAGGCGCACCCCCGCGCCCGATAACACAGAAAGCGCTGCCATGTAACCCCGACCCGCGATGCATTTTTCAGAGTGGATCGGTAAATTCAATTTGCATGACCGCCGCACAAGCCGACCTTGAACGTGGCCGATCCACCATGAAGGAAATGCCAGAGGATTTGCGCCTGGACCACCCGGGCGTCGAGGACGGGGCAGCCATCTGGCGTATCGCCCGCGACTCGCGCACCCTCGACCTCAACTCCTCCTACAGCTACCTCCTGTGGTGTCGCGACTTCGCCGGCACCTCCGTGGTGGCACGCGACGCCGCCGGCGAGCCGGTCGGGTTCGTGACCGGATACTTCCGGCCCGAGCGCCCTCACACCCTCGTCGTCTGGCAGGTCGCCGTGGACGCCTCGCAGCGCGGGCGGGGCCTCGCCGCCGCCCTGCTGGACGGGCTCACCGACCTGCTCCGTGAGAAGGGGCGGCTGGACGGGATCGAGACCACCATCACCCCGGGCAACACGCCCTCCGAGCGCCTCTTCACCTCCTACGCCAAGCGCCACGGCGCCGAGCTGGAGCGCGAGGTCCTCTTCGGTGCCGGGCTCTTCCCCGACGGGGGGCACGACCCCGAGGTGCTGTACCGCATCGGACCGTTCACCGACTGACCAGCGCGAACGCCCGCACAGCAACTCCAGGTCCGGCCGGAAGGCAAGCCCCCGGCCGCCCTTCCGCACGTATCCCTGACTTCCGCCCCGCTTCACCCCCCATCTCCCAGGAGAGCAGTCGTGACCATCACCCCGCCCGCCCTGAGCGTCTTCGAGACCCTTGAGTCGGAGGTACGGAGCTACTGCCGCAGCTGGCCCGCCGTCTTCGACCGGGCCCAGGGCAGCTACCTGTACGACGAGGACGGCCACACCTACCTCGACTTCTTCGCCGGCGCCGGCGCCCTCAACTACGGCCACAACAACCCGGTGCTGAAACGCGCGCTGATCGACTACATCGAGCGCGACGGCATCACCCACGGCCTGGACATGGGCACCACCGCCAAGCGCGCGTTCCTGGAGACCTTCCAGAACGTGCTGCTGCGCCCGCGTGACCTGCCGTACAAGGTCATGTTCCCCGGCCCGACGGGCACCAACGCCGTCGAGTCGGCGCTGAAGCTGGCCCGCAAGGTCAAGGGCCGCGAGTCCATCGTCTCCTTCACCAACGCCTTCCACGGCATGTCGCTGGGCTCGCTCGCCGTGACCGGCAACGCCTTCAAGCGCGCCGGGGCCGGCATCCCGCTGGTGCACGGCACGCCGATGCCGTTCGACAACTACTTCGACGGCACCGTGCAGGACTTCCTCTGGTTCGAGCGGCTGCTGGAGGACCAGGGCTCGGGCCTCAACACCCCCGCCGCGGTCATCGTCGAGACCATCCAGGGCGAGGGCGGCATCAACGTGGCCCGCCCCGAGTGGCTGCGCGCCCTCGCCGACCTGTGCAAGCGCCGCGACATGCTGCTGATCGTCGACGACATCCAGATGGGCTGCGGCCGCACCGGCCCGTTCTTCTCCTTCGAGGAGGCGGGCATCACCCCGGACATCGTCACCCTGTCGAAGTCCATCGGCGGCTACGGCATGCCCATGTCGCTCTGCCTGTTCAAGCCGGAGCTGGACATCTGGGAGCCGGGCGAGCACAACGGCACCTTCCGGGGCAACAACCCGGCCTTCGTCACCGCCGCCGCCGCGCTGGACGCGTACTGGAGCGACGGCCAGATGGAGAAGCAGACCCTCGCCCGGGGTGAGCAGGTCGAGCAGGCGCTCACCGCCATCCTCGACGAGCACGGCGGCGAGGCCATCGTCTCCGTCCGCGGCCGGGGCCTGGTCTGGGGCATGGAGTTCGCCGACAAGTCCCGCGCGGGCGCCGTCTCCAAGCGCGCCTTCGAGCTGGGTCTGCTGGTCGAGACTTCCGGGCCGGAGAGCGAGGTGGTCAAGCTGCTGCCGCCGCTCACCGTGAGCCCGGACGAGCTGGACGAGGGTCTGCGCATCCTCGCCCGCGCCGTCCGAGAGACGGCCTGACACACAACGACGGAAGAAAGGGCACGACCACACTGTGATCGTCCGATCGTTCAAGGACATCGAGAACACCGACCGGCACGTCAAGTCGGCGTCCGGCACCTGGGAGAGCAAGCGCATCGTGCTCGCCAAGGAGAAGGTCGGTTTCTCGCTGCACGAGACCATCCTCTACGCGGGCACCGAGACCGACATGTGGTACGCCAACCACATCGAGGCCGTGCTCTGCGTCGAGGGTGAGGCCGAGCTGACCAACCGCGAGACGGGCGAGACCCACTGGATCGAGCCCGGCACCATGTACTTGCTGAACGGCCACGAAAAGCACACCCTGAGGCCGAAGACAGATTTTCGCTGCGTCTGCGTCTTCAACCCTCCTGTGACCGGACGGGAGGACCACGACGAGAACGGCGTCTACCCGCTGCTGACCGAGGAGGACTGAGTCATGACTGTCGCGTCGGAACGCACCGATCTCTACCCGAGCCGGACTGCAACCGAGGTGACGATCCCGCGCAAGGACCCCGTGGTGTGGTCCCCGCAGGACGCCCCTGGACCCATTACGCGGTCCGACCTGCAGTCGTACGAGGACAACGGCTTCCTCGCCGTCGAGGAGCTGATCACCCCCGAGGAGGTCAGCGTCTACCGGTCGGAACTGGACCGGCTGGTCGCCGACCCGCTCATCCGGGCCGACGAGCGGGCCATCGTGGAGCCCAAGTCGGAGAAGGTCCGCTCCGTCTTCGAGATCCACAAGATCAGCGAGATCTTCGCCGGCCTGGTCCGTGACGAGCGGCTGCTGGGCCGCGCCCGGCAGATCCTCGGCTCGGACGTCTACGTCCACCAGTCCCGGATCAACGTGAAGCCCGGCTTCGGCGCCTCCGGCTTCTACTGGCACTCGGACTTCGAGACCTGGCACGCCGAGGACGGGCTGCCGAGGATGCGCGCGGTGTCCGTCTCGATCGCGCTGACCGAGAACTACGACACCAACGGCGGCCTCATGATCATGCCGGGGTCGCACCGCACGTACGTGGGGTGCAACGGCGTGACGCCGAAGGACAACTACAAGCGGTCCCTCCAGATGCAGGACGCGGGCATCCCCTCCGACGAGGTGCTGACCGAGTTCGCCGACCGCCACGGCATCAAGCTCTTCACGGGCAAGGCCGGGTCGGCCACCTGGTTCGACTGCAACGCCATGCACGGCTCCGGGGACAACATCACCCCGTACCCGCGCAGCAACGTGTTCATCGTCTTCAACAGCGTCGACAACGCTGCTGAGGAGCCCTTCGCGGCGCCGGTGCGGCGTCCGGAGTTCATCGGGGCGCGTGACTTCACTCCGGTGAGGTGAGCCGGTGACGCCCCGCTTCACCCAGGTGGAGCAGGCGCACCGGACGAGCCGCTGACAGCGGGCTCATCACGCACCGGCGCACACGGCGCCCGGGCCACGGGACCGGGGGCGGCCACAGGCGGGCCGCTCCCGGTCCGGTTGCGTTTCACGGGCCTTCTCCGCCCGCGCGCGGGTCAGAGCGCCGGGTAGTCGGTGTACCCCTCGGCCCCGCCGCCGTACATCGTGGCGCGCCGGGCCTCGTTGAACGGCCCCCCGGCGCGCAGTCGCGCGGGCAGGTCGGGGTTGGCCAGGAAGAGCTGGCCGTTGCTGACCAGGTCGGCGGTGCCCTCCTCGACCAGGGCCAGCGCCTCGGGACCGGTCGGGCTGTCGGCCGGGTTGAGCATCAGCGGGCCGTCGAAGAGCTCGCGCAGGCGCAGGATGAGCGCCCGGCGGGCGGGGCCGTCCTCGGCGAGGTGCAGGTAGGCGAGGCCGAGCGGGGCGATCCGGGCGACCAGCGCGGTGTACTCCGGCTCCGGCTCGGGCTCCTCGATGCTGTTGAAGGCGTTGCCGGGCGAGAGGCGCAGGGCGGTCCTGGCGGCGCCGATCTCGGCGACGACCGCCTCGGTGACCTCGGCGGCGAACCGGATGCGGCCCTCGACCGAGCCGCCCCAGCCGTCGGTGCGGCGGTTGGAGCCGGGGGCGAGGAACTGGTGGATCAGATACCCGTTGGCTCCGTGCAGCTCGACCCCGTCGAAACCGGCGTCGACCGCGTTGCGGGCGGCCGTGACGTAGTCGGCGAGGGTGGCGCGGATCTCCTCGTCGGTCAGCTCACGCGGGGTGACGAAGTCCTGCGGTCCCTCGGCGGTGTACACCTGGCCCGTGGCGGCGACCGCCGAGGGGGCGACGTTGACCTCGCCCTCCGGCAGCAGCGAGGGGTGGCCGATCCGGCCGGCGTGCATGAGCTGGGCGAAGATCCGGCCGCCCGCGGCGTGCACGGCGGAGGTGACCGCGCGCCACCCCGTCACCTGTTCGGCCGAATGGAGTCCGGGGGTGTCCGGGTACCCCTGGCCGACGGCGGAGGGCTGGATGCCCTCGGTGACGATCAGGGCGGCCGAGGCACGCTGCGCGTAGTACTCGGCCATGAGCGCCGTCGGCGCCCCCGCCGCGCCGGAGCGGCTGCGGGTCATGGGGGCCATGGCGATGCGGTGCGGGAGCTTGGTGCCGGACAGGTCGAGGGGCTCGAAGGCAGTGCTCACGGGCGGTCTCCAGTGGGGGAACGGGCGGTTCCGGGCAGAGCGGGGCCCGGCCGACGCATTGCATGGTCGGCCAATCAATGGGGCCGGGAGCCACTGTAACCCATTCATTGGCCGACCAAAGGTATAGTCGGGCGGAGACCGGGACGAGGACGACCCAGCGGGAGACGTGGATGAACGAGGCGACCGGCCCCGAGCAGGCCCCCTGTACCTGGCCCGCCGAGCGGGGCGCGGCCCCGCCCGGCGGGCCCGTCGGCCATCTCGTCACCCGGGTGGCGCGGCTGCACCGGACCGCCGCCGGCCGGGCGCTGCGCGAGTCCGGTCTCTACCCGGGCCAGGAGATCGTCCTCGGCCACCTCTGGGAGGCGGACGGCCCGGTCCGCCAGTCCGACCTGATCAAGGCGGTCGAACTCGACCCCTCCACGGTGACCAAGACCCTGCAGCGGCTGGAGCAGTCCGGGCACGTCACCCGCGCCCCCGACCCCGCCGACCGGCGGGCCGTCCTGGTCGAGGCGACCGAGCTGAGCTGCGCGCTGAGCCGCCAGGTCGAGTCCGCCTGGGCCGGCCTGGAGGAGCACGCCCTGGCCGGCCTCACCCCCGCCGACCGCGCCGAACTGCTCCGCCTGCTGACGGCGGTGGAGGCCAACCTCTGCGACCGGGCGGGCGGCTGCCCCGAGGCGGAGTAGCCCGCGCGGCTCAGCCGTCGAGCGCCGCCACCAGCCGGTCGACGTCGCTCTCGGTGTTGTACAGGTGGAAGGCGGCCCGCAGCATCCCGGCCCGGTCGGAGACGGTGATCCCCCGCTCCCCGAGGGCCGCCGCCCGCTCCCCCAGCCCCGGTACGGAGACGATGGCCGAACCGGGGGCCGGTACGGGGGCGTGTCCGGCGCGGGTCAGCCGCTCCCGGAAGCGGTCGGCGAGCGCCACGTCGTGGGCGCCGACGGCCTCGGTGCCGATCCGCTCCAGCAGGGCGAGGGCGTGCTGCGCGCCGGTCCAGACGAGCGGGGCGGGGCTCTCGTCGTAGCGGCGCGCGTCGGGGGCGAGGCCGGTGACGGGTCCGTAGCAGCTGTCGAACGGGGAGTCGCCCGCGACCCAGCCCGCGAGGAGCGGGGGCAGGGTGCCGGGCTCCGGCGGGACGGTGAGGAAGGCGGTGCCCTTCGGGGCGAGCAGCCACTTGAACCCGACGGCCACCGTGTAGTCGTACGCGCCGGCCTCGAAGATGTCCCAGCCGGCCGCCTGGGAGGCGTCGACCAGGGTGCGGGCGCCGTGGGCGCGGGCCGCCTCGCGGACGGCGGCGAGGTCGGCGCGGCGGCCGTCGGCGGACTGCACGGCGCTGACCGCGACCAGGTCGGTCGTCCCGGTGACGTGCTCGGCGATCCGCTCCAGCGGCACGGTCCGTACGCTCACTCCCGGCCGGACGTGGAAGGGGTTGACCAGCGAGCTGAAGTCGCCTTCGGCGGTGAGCACTTCGGCGCCGTCGGGCAGCGCGGCGGCGATCAGGCCGGTGAAGGTCGCCACCGAGGATCCGGTGGCGACGCGGGTGGCGGGGACGCCCACCAGCCGGGCGAAGGAGGCCCGGGCGGCGTCCCGGGCGCCGAACATGTCGGGCGGGGTGCCGGCCGCGGCGGCGTCGACCGCCTCGTGCACGGCCCGGGCCGCGCTCAGCGGCAGGAGGCCGGTGCCGGCGGTCGCCAGGTGCGTCCGGGAGGGCTTGAACTCGTCTTCGGCCAGGCTGCGGGCGAGGTCCATGCGGCCACTGTGCACCCTCGCGCGGCAGCCGTCCATGGTGCGGCGACCGCCGAACCGTCCCTGGTGGGTACGGGTCCGGCCCGCCGCCCCGCCGGGGCGGGTGGCGGGCCGGGACGGAGCGGGGGTCAGCCCTTCGGGACCTCGCAGCCGTCGGGACCGCACGCTTCGCCGCCCTCGGCGCCGGCCGGGGTGGCCAGCCCGGAGGCGGGGACGTGGCTCTCCCACGCCTGGGTGAGGGCCTGCGTGAAGACGTCGGCGGGCTGGGCGCCGGAGACGCCGTACCGTCGGTCGAGGACGAAGAACGGGACGCCGCTCGCGCCCAGTTCGGTGGCGGCGCGCTCGTCGGCGCGGACCTCGGCGGCGTACCGCTGTTCGTCGGCGAGGACCTCGCGGGCCTCGGCCTCCTCCAGTCCGGCCTCGACGGCGAGGGCGACGAGCCGCTCGTCGTCGCCGAAGACGGTCGCGGTCTCGGCGAAGTTGGCGCGGTACAGCACGGCGAGCAGCTCGTCCTGGCGGCCGCGCGCCTTGGCGAGGTGGAGCAGCCGGTGCATGTCGAAGGTGCTGCCGTGGTCGCGGCCCTCGGTGAGGTAGGGCAGGCCCTCGGCGGCGGCGTTCTGCCCGAGGTTCCGCTCGGCCTCGGCGGCCTGGGCCTCGCTCATGCCGTACTTCTTGGCGAGCATCGGCAGGACCAGCTCGGGGTCGCCCTTGGGGCGGGCCGGGTCCAGCTCGAAGGAGCGGTGCACGACCTCGATCCGGTCGCGGTGCGGGAAGGCGGCGAGCGCCTTGTCGAACCGCGCCTTTCCTACGTAGCACCAGGGACAGGCGATGTCGGACCAGATCTCGACGCGCATGGCTGCGGTTCAACTCCTCGGCCCGGGGACCGGGCAGGTCGGGGGTGCCGGGAGCGGTCTCCCGGGGCGTGCGGACACCAGGGTACGGAGGGTGCCTCCGCTCTGCTGCAACGCGGGGGCGGACCGGTGCATTCCGGACCGGCCCGGGTCACCCCGGCCTCCGCCTCAGGCCCCGCGTTCGGCCCGCCCGTCCACGTGCCGGGGCAGCCCCAGCGGGTTGCCGTCCCGCAGCTCCGGCGGCAGCAGCGCCTCGGGGGTGGTCTGGTACGCGACCGGGCGCAGCCAGCGCTCCACGGCGGCGGTGCCGACCGAGGTAGCCGTGGAGGTCGCCGCCGGGTAGGGGCCGCCGTGGTGCTGGGCGTCGGCGACCGCCACCCCGGTGGGCCAGCCGCCGACGACGACCCGGCCGGCCAGGCGGGTGAGCCGCTCCAGCAGCGCGGCGGCGTCGCCCTCGCCGCGTTCCTCGGCGGCCGAGAGGTGCAGGGTGGCGGTGAGGTTGCCGGGCAGCCGGGCCAGGAGCGCCTCGGCCCCGGCGGGCCCGTCGTAGCGGGCGAGTACGGTGACCGGCCCGAAGCACTCCTCCAGGAGCAGGTCGTGCGGGCCCTCGGCGGCGAGCCGGGCGGCGTCCACGGTGAGGAACCCGGCGGCCACCGTGTGCTCACCGGCCGCGCCCGGCGTCACCGGGCTCGCCACGCCGTCCAGTGCGGCCCGCTCGGTGACCCCGGCGAGGAAGGCGTCGCGGATGCGGGCGTCGAGGAGGACCCCGGCCTCGGTGTCGCTGACCGTCGCCGTCAGCGCCGTCACCAGCCGGTCGCCGTCCTCGCCCGCCGGGACGAGCACCAGTCCGGGCTTGACGCAGAACTGGCCCGTCCCCAGCGTCATCGAGGCCGCCAGCCCCTCGGCGACCTCCCGGGGCCGCTCGGCCACGGCACCCGGGGTGACGAGGACCGGGTTGAGGCTGCCCAGTTCGCCGTGGAAGGGGATCGGCACGGGCCGGGCGGCGGCCGCGTCGAAGAGGGCGCGTCCGCCGCGTACGGACCCGGTGAACCCGGCGGCGGCGAGCAGCGGGTGGCCGATCAGGGCCACTCCGGCGTCGAAGCCGTGGACCAGGCCGAAGACCTCCGGGGGGACGCCGGTGTCGGCGGCGGCCCGGCGCAGCAGGGCGAGGACGAACTCGGAGGTGGCCGGGTGGTCCGGGTGGGCCTTGACGACGACGGGGCAGCCGGCCGCGAGGGCACTGGCGGTGTCGCCGCCCGGGACGGAGAAGGCGAAGGGGAAGTTCCCGGCCGCGTAGACGGCGACCACGCCGAGCGGCACGCACATGCGGCGCAGGTCGGGGACGGGCGGTGCGGCGGCCGGGTCGGGGTGGTCGATCCGGATGCCGAGGAAGGCGCCCTCGTCGACGAGGTCGGCGAAGCTCCTCAACTGGTTGGTCGTGCGCGTCAGTTCGCCGTCGAGCCGGACCGGCCCGAGCGCGGTCTCGGCGTCGGCGGCCTCCACCAGGTGGGCGCGGGCGCCGTCGAGCCGGGCGGCCGCGGCCCGCAGCAGCGCGGCGCGTACGGCACGGTCGGCGAGGGCGCCCCGGGCGGCGTGGGCGGCGCGCACCGCCGCGTCCACCTCGGCCCCGCTCGCCTCCACGGCGACCTGCTCCCGCTCCCTGCCGGTCCGGGGGTCGACACTCCATACGGCTGCTGCTGCCACGGCGGGGGCTCCTTCGGTACGGGCCACAACCGACGGCGCCGTCCGTACCGGGCGCGCGGTCACATCGGGGGTGCGGTCTCGTCAGATGGGGGGACAGGGCTCCTGGTGGCGGAGCTCTTGGGCGCGGAGGGTATGCGGGGCCGCTCGCGGGGGTCAAGGGGCGCCCGCCCCGAAAGCCTCTGGTCGGCGCGGGTACGGACGCGGGAGACTGCCGGGGTGAGGGGACGGGCGACACAGACGCGGAGCGCCGGGGCTTACGCAGCCGGGGAATTGACGGCGCGAGCAGGGGCGGACCGGGCCCGCACCGCCGGGCCGCGGGTGCCCCGCCTCACCCTCCGGGCCGACCTCCGCCCGCCCCTCTCCCCCGCGCGGCGGAGCCGGTTCACCGTGGTGGAGGAGGTGGCGGCGAACGCCCCTCGCGAGGCTGAGTCCATGACGACCGACCACGGCACAGCCGTCCTCCGCTCCCCTGCCCCGCCCGGCCGCCTCGACCACGTGGCCGCCTGGGTGGCCGCCCTCGCCTGCCTCCCCTACCTGACGCTGAAGACGGCCTGGGTGGCGGGCAGTTCGCTCGGCATCCCGCCGGAGAGCCCGCTGCTCGACCACACCCTGGTGCTGCGCCTCGCCAACGCCGGGACGGTGGTGATGGACGGCGCCGTGATCGTGCTGGTCCTCCTCCTGGTCCGGCCCTGGGGCCTGCGGGCACCCGGGTGGCTGCTGCTGGTCCCGGTGTGGATCGCGACGGGGCTGCTGCTCCCGATCGTCCTCGGCTACCCGGCCCAGCTGGTCGCCGGCGCACTCGGCGCGGGCGGCTCCGGCTCCACCTCCGACGCCGAACCCTTCCTGGACAGCTGGGTCTTCGCCGTGGTCTACGGCGGCTTCATCGTGCAGGCCCTGGCGCTGACCACCCTCTTCCTCCGGTACGCCGGGCGCCGCTGGGCCGGGGTGGCGCGGGGGCGGCCGGGCCAGTTCCGGCCGGGCGGCTCACGCGCGGCCTCGCGCCTGCTCGTGGCGGGCGTACTGGTCCTCACGCCCTTCCCGCTGGCGCTGCAACTGGCGTGGGCGGCCGGGTCCGGGGCGGGGCTCGACGGGCCCGGTTCCGTCGACAGCCGCATCGTCGCGGCCACCCACGCCTGCTCCCTGCTGCTGGCCGTCGCCGGGACGCTCGGCCTGGCCTGGCGCCGCCCGCGCCGGCTGCCGCTCGCGGCGCCGCTGGGAGCGGCCTGGCTCGGGTCGGGGGCCACCCTGTGCTGGGCCCTGTGGATGCTGCTGCCGATGGTGACGGGGGCGGCCGGTGACCAGACGTCGGCACTGCCGCTCCTCGTCCACGTGGCGCGGACCCTGGTGGGCGCGGTGGCCGGCGTCGCCCTGCTCGGCTTCCTGCGCACCCGGACCGGGCAAGCCGGTGCGGCGGAGTCCGTATGACGGCCGCGACGGCGCGGCGCTGGCTGCACCTGGTGGTGGGCGGGGCGCTGCTGATGCCGTACTTCCTCTTCGTGGGAACGGTGGTGCTGGCGCTGCTCGGGGTCCCGGACTTCTTCACCGACCCGCCCGCGCTGGCGCTCACCTTCACGCTGGCGCTGCCGCTGGTGGCGGTCACCGCGCTGGTCCCGGCGGCGCGGCCACCGGCGGTGGCGCTGGCGCGGGGCCTGACGGGTGCGGCGCCGGACACGCTGGCCGACGGGCCGGCCCGGGGCCGGGTGGACCGGTCCCGCACGGCCTGCTGGTACGTGCTGCACCTGGGGCTGGGCGGTGTGGTGGCGGGGGCGACGCTGGCGGTGCCGCCGTTCGCCGTGCTGCTGCTGGCCCTCCCCGTGGTGCGTCCCGGCCCCGGCTCCCCGTACGCCCTGCCCACGGCGGGTCCGGCCCTGTACCTCGCGCCGCTCGCGGGCCTGGCGCTGCTGGCCGCGCTGGCGGGCGTGGCCGCCGGGGCGGGCGCGGTGCTGGCCCGGGCGGCGCCCGTGCTGCTCGGGCCCTCGCCCCGGGAGCGGCTGGAGCGGGCCGAGCGGCGGGCGGCGGAGCTGGCGGTGCGCAACCGGCTCGCCCGTGAGGTGCACGACTCGGTGGGGCACGCGCTGAGCGCGATCGCCCTCCAGGCCACGGCGGCCCGCCGGCTGCTGGACGGGCCCGCCGCCGAGGGCCGCGCCTTCGCGGGGGAGGCGTTGTCGGCGATCGAGGAGACGGCCCGGCGTACCGTCGGCGAACTCGACGCCGTGCTGGGCGTGTTGCGCGAGAGCGGCCCCGATCCCGGCACCGCCGCGCCGGGCCTCGCGGAGGAGCTGCCCGCGCTGCTGGACCGGACCCGGGCGGCGGGGTGCCGGGTCACGGTGCGCGGGACGCCGCCGCCGGGCGTGCTGCCGCCGCCGCTCGACCGGGAGGCGTACCGGATCGTGCAGGAGGGGCTGGCCAACGCGTTGAAGCACGCCCCCGGCGCGCCCGTGCTGCTGCGGCTGGAGCGGACCGCGTCCGGGCTGTCGGTGCGGGTCGCCCAGCCGCTCCCACCCGTCCCCCCGTCCCCGTCCGCCGGGGGCGGCCGGGGTCTGGCGGGCGTCGCCGAACGGGCCCGGCTGCTCGGCGGCTCGGCCACGGCGGGGCCGTGCGGGGGCGACTGGGTCCTGGACGTCACCCTGCCGACGGGCGCCGCGCCCGTCCCCCGTACCGGAGAGGAGACCCGATGACCATCCGCCTGGTCCTGGCCGACGACGAACGCATGGTGCGGACCGCGCTGCGCGCCATCCTGGGCGCCGAACCGGACCTGGAGGTGGTGGGCGAGGCGGCCACCGGCGCGGAGGCGGTCTCCGTGGTGCGGGCCACCGCCCCGGACGTGGTGCTGATGGACGTCCGGATGCCGGAGGTCGACGGCATCCGCGCCACCGAACGCGTCCTGGCGGCGGGCGGGGAGCGGGCACCGCGCGTCCTCGTCCTGACCACCTTCGAGAACGACGACCACGTCCTCGCGGCGCTGCGCGCGGGCGCCGCCGGCTTCCTGCTGAAGCGCGCGGAGGCCGAGACCCTGCTCCACGCGGTCCGCGTGGTGGCCCGCTCGGACACCCTGCTGTTCCCGTCCTCGGTACGCGCGCTGGCCCTGGCCCACGGCCCGCGCCAGGCCGCCGAACCACCGTGGGCGGCCCGGCTCACCGACCGCGAACGCGAGGTGCTGCGCCTGATGGCCACCGGCCTGACCAACGCGGAGATCGCCGCCCGTCTCACGGTCGGCCCCGCCACCGTCAAGTCGCACGTGGCGGCGGTCCTCGCCAAGACCGGCACCCGCGACCGCACCCAGGCCGTCATCGCCGCCTACGAGGCGGGCCTGACGGGTCCTTAGCCACCACGACGGCTGCGGGCACCCCTCCTCAGGCCGCAACCGGTCCCCTCCGACCCCCTCCACCGGGGCATCTGCCCGATGTCCGGCCGCCCCCTGCGCCGCGACCCTGCGCCCATGACCACCACCCCGCGCACCGCGCGCCACCTCCTCCGCGACCGGGAGGCGTCCCTGATCCTGGGCGCGGTCCTCGTCTCGGGCTTCGGCTCCTCGGCGACGGCCCTGGTGGCCGGGGTCTGGGTGAAGGAGCTGACCGCCTCGGACAGCCTCGCCGCCCTGGCCACCGCCGCCCTGTGGGCCGCCGTCCCGGCCGCGCCGTGGCTCGGCGCCCTCGCCGACCGCTTCCCCCGCCGCCCCCTCCTCGTCGCCACCGATCTCGCCGCCGCGGCGCTCCTCCTGCTCCTCGCCGCCACCGCCGCCCCCGGCCGGCTCTGGCTGATCCTCACCGTGCTGGCGCTGTACGGGGTGTGCGGCACCGTCCACGACGCGGCCGGCACCGCCCTCGCCGCCACCACCCTCGACCCCCGCCTCCTGGGCACCTTCAACGGCCTGCGGCTGACCGCGAACGAGGGCATGAAGCTCCTCGCCCCGCTCACCGGCGCCGCCCTGTTCACCTGGTACGGCGGCCCCGCCGTCGCCCTCCTCGACGCCCTCACCTTCCTGTGCGCGGCAGCCCTGTACACCCTGCTCCGCACCCCGGACTCCCTCCCGGAACCCCGCCCCCGCCACCGCCCTCGCGGCCCCCTGCTGCCGCCCTCCCCCACCCTGCGCGCCCTGGTGACCGCCGGGGCCTGCACGATGCTGCTCGCCGGGGTGAACGGCGCGAGCCTCTACGCCGTGGTCGACGCGGGGCTGGGCCGCGCCCCGAGCTGGGCGGGCGTCCTGTACGCGGTGCAGGGCGCCGGGTCGGTCGCGACGGGCCTCGCCGCCGGGACGCTGATGCGACGCCTCGGCGAACGGGGCTTCGCCGCCGGGGGCTGCGCCCTCTTCGGGCTGGGCGTCGCGGTGCGGGCGCTGCCGGGCGACGCCCCGGTGCTGGCAGGGAGCCTGCTGATCGGCGCGGGGCTGCCCTGCGTCCTGATCGCCGCGCTCACGGCGGTGCAGCGGGAGACCCCCGCCGACCGGCTCGGGGTGACGGCCGGCCGGGTCCACACCCTGCTGTACGCGCCGAACGCGGTGGCGCTGGTGGCGGGCGCCGGGCTGGTCGCCGTCACGGACCACCGGGTGCTGCTGGCGGTCACCGGTACGGCGGCCCTGGGCTGCGCCGCCGTACCGGCGCGGGGGCGGGGCGTCCGTTCGGGGGAAGCGGAGGAAGTTCCGCGTAGGTAAGGGAACGGCAAAGCGGGGTCGTTCGTTCCTCCAGGCATGACAGCTATGACCCCCGGCTCGAACATCCCTCTCACCGCCACCAGCGTGACGGTGGACGTCTCCGCCCCGGTGCGGCTCGACGTCTCGGGCCTGCTGCTCACCGCCGACGGCAAGGTGCGCTCCGACGACGACTTCATCTTCTACAACCAGCCCACCGGCGCCGGTGTCACCTACCGCTCGGGCGGCGGCTCGGCCCCCGACGCGATCGTGGTCGACACGGCGTCGGTCCCGGCCCAGATCGAGAAGATTGTGGTCACGGCCAGCCCGGACGCCGCCGGCCAGACCTTCCAGGGCATCGAGCCCACCGCCACCGTCCGCGGCGCCGACGGCCAGGTGCTCGCCACCTTCACCCCGCCGCAGCTCGGCGCCGAGACCGCCCTCGTCGTCGTCGAGGTCTACCGCCGCAACGGCGCCTGGAAGGCCCGCGCCGTCGGCCAGGGGTACGCGAACGGACTGGCCGGCATCGCCACCGACTTCGGGGTGAGCGTCGAGGAGGAGCCGGCCGCGGCGACCCCGGCGCCCGCCGCCGCCCCGGCAGCCGCGCCCGCCGCCCCGGACCCGCGCGCCGCCATGTCGACGCCGCCGCCCGCCGCCCCGCAGGCCGCCCCCGCTCCCGGCGCCGGGAAGATCAACCTGGACAAGGGCCGGGTCAGCCTCCAGAAGAACCAGACGGTCTCCCTGGTCAAGGGCGGCCGCCCGCTCCTCTCCCAGGTCAAGATGGGCCTGGGCTGGGAGCCCGCCTTCCGGGGCAAGGACATCGACCTGGACGCCTCCGTCATCGCCTACGGCCCCCAGCGCAACCAGCTGGACAGCTGCTACTTCGGCCGCCTGTCGATCCTCAACGGCGCCGTCAAGCACTCCGGCGACAACCTCACCGGCGAGGGCGGCGGCGACGACGAGGTCATCGTGGTCGACCTCGGCCGCCTCCCGGCCGACGTCAGCGGCCTCGTCTTCACCGTCAACTCCTTCTCCGGCCAGAAGTTCACCGAGGTCGCCAAGGCGTACTGTCGCCTGGTCGACGCGGCCACCGACGAGGAGCTGGTCCGCTTCGACCTCACCTCGGCCGAGCCGCAGACCGGCGTCCTGATGGCCAAGCTGATCCGCCAGTACTCCGGCGAGTGGGAGATGACCGCCATCGGCGACTTCGTGAAGTCCCGCACCGTACGCGGCATGGTGAAGCCGGGCGCACAGGCGCTGTAGCGCGCCCCACCCGGCACCCGCACGGGGCGGCACCGACGAGCAGCGCCGGTGCCGCCCCGCCGTCCGTCCGGGCTCGCCATCCGTGCGGCCCCCGGCCACCCGGACGGCCCCGTTCACCGGCTCATCCCAGCCACCCCGTCAGCGCCGCCACCTCCCGCACCCCGCGCCCGTCGGTGGCCACCCGTGCCGTCCCCTCCGGCACCTGCGCGTCCAGCCTCCGCCCCTGAACGACGCTTTTCCGCCACGGGGCGCAGTCTTTGCGGGTAACGCGCCGGGACAGTGAGGCGTCGAACGTCACAATCGGCCGCCATGGGGCCGAAATTCGCGCGTATGCGCAGGTCAGAGCGGGTTCCCCGACGGAGGTGTCACTTCGGTGACCGACAATGCGCAGCGAGGGATCACACGGAGCCCCTACTCTGTTCACATGTCCTCCATCCCCGTAACCGCCCGCGTGCGCCCCCCGTCCGTCATCAACGAGCAGATCCGCGCCCTCATGCTGCGCTCTGCCGGACGGCTCACGGCGGCACAGCGCGCGGAGTACGAGGCGCTGGTGGAGGAGTGGGCCACCGCCGTCAACACGGGCGAGCCCGAGGCCGCGTAAGCCCCCAGGGCTCCGCCACGGCCGGGCGGCCGGCCCGTGCCGCCCAGGCCACCCGTACCGCACGACCGGACCATGCGCCCCCGTGCCCCTGTGAGCCCCCTCATGCGCCCCGGAGGAAGCGGCCCTGCCCCGTACGGCGGCTCGCTACACCGGCGGCGAATGTGATCCTCACAGCATCCCCACGAAGAACCCCCAGGTCACAGCCGTGTCTCGGTGCGATCAGTGACTGCTCCGTGGCGGAACGTCAGTTCTTTCCCCTAGGCTTGGCGGCATGTCCACGAACCACCCTCATTCCGGCCCCGCACGGCGTACGGCAGCCGTGCTGAACGAGCAGATCCGCGGCCTGTGGCTGCGTGCGGGCGGTTCCCTCTCCCCTGACGAGGCCGCGGAGTACCAGCGGCTGGTCACCGAATGGGCTGCGGCCATCCGCGACGAGATGGTCGAAGCGGCCTGACGCCCCCGGCCGGGCGCCGGGACGGACGGGACGACACCACGCACGCCCCCAGGCACACACGACGGCGGCGGCCCTGACCTTCACCGGTCCGGGCCGCCGCCGCGTTTCCGGGGGCCCGCCAAGAGCCTTTCCCTGTACGGGAACTGGCGCCCCCCGCCGTCACACCCCCTGGCGTGACCGCGCCTTGAAGGCGGCCTTGCGGGCGACCTTCGCCACCTTGCGGTCCGGGTGGAGCCGCCCCATCGCCTCCAGCACGTCGGCGGTGGCGGGGTGCTCCACCCGCCAGGCCGCGTCGAAGAAACCGCTGTGCTTGTCGGCGAGGCCCTCCACCAGAGCCCGCAGCTCCTCGGAGTTGCCCTCCGCCGCCAGCTGGGCCGCGATGGTGTCCACCGTCAGCCAGAAGACCAGCTCCTGCGAGGGCGGCGGAACGTCTCCGGCGCCCCGCTCCGCCAGCCACACCCGGGCGAGCCCGCCCAGCTCCGGGTCGTCCAGCACCTCCCGCAGCGCGCCCTCCGCCTCGCTGCCGACCAGCGACAGCGCCTCCTGGCAGCGGAGCCGGCGCAGCGGCGCGCCCTCGTCGGCGCCCCGGGCGGCGGCGAGCAGGTCGCGGGCGGCGGCGGGGGCCTCGCGCCCGGCCAGCCAGGCGGCCAGCTCGTCCCGGACGGCCTCCGGCGGGTAGCCGGCGATCCCGTCGAGGAGCGCGTCGGCACCCTTGCCGGCCAGGTCGCCCACGACGGGAACCTCGTAACCGGCCTCGGCGAGACGCAGGCGCAGGGCGTGGCGGCCGAGGGCGGTGAGGCGGACCATGCCGTAGCGGCTGATGTCCTCCTCCGGCTCGGGCGCCCCGGGCTCCTCGTCGGCGTCGGCCATCAGCTCCTCGTCGACCGGCCAGAACTCGACCAGCCCGACCGGCTCCAGCGCCCGGAAGTAGTCGTCCAGCCGCATCATCGTGTCGGAGACGAACTCCAGGACCTCGTCGGAGGGTTCGCCCATCGGCTCGTCCGAGGCGACCATCGTGGCGGCGAGGGCGGGCAGCGGCACCGGCGTGCCGGCCTCGGCGCCGGCGGTCAGCGTCAGCGTGTAGAGGTTGGTGAGGGCGAGTTCGAGCAGTTCCTCCTCGGCCTCGGGGTCCCAGTCGAGCGCGTCGAGATCGAACTCCCCGCCCGCCTCGACCATCTCGGCCAGCCCCTCCAGATCCGGCACGGCGGCATCCGCGAGGACGGTCTCCAGGGCCGCCTCCCAGACGCCCAGGACGTCCTGGGGGCTGCCGCCGGTGAGCAGCGCCAGCTCGGGCCCGGCCTCGGCGGTGCCGGGCGTCTCCTCGCCGCCGGCGCCCTCCTGCGGGTCCTCGACGGTGACCAGGCCGGTGTCCACGGCGACCCGCCACGCCTCCCCGGCCAGCGCCTCGCCCTCCTCCCCGGCGGGCAGCCCGAGCGCCTCGGCGGCCTCGGGCAACTGGTCGTCGAGGAGTTCGCCGCCCGCGCCGACCTGGGTGGCCGGTCCCGCCCAGCGGGCGAGCCGCACGGCGCGGCCCAGCAGTGGGGTGGCGAGCGCGTCCCGCGCCAGTTCCGCCTCGGAGGTGAGCCTGACCGGGGGCAGGGCCGGGGGGTGTGCGGGCATCGGGTGGTTCTCCTCGGTCGGCGGCGTGTCCTGGTGCCGGTTCAGCGTAGACGGATTTGTTGGCATGCCGACCGGTTCCGGCCCGCGTCACCCGGTGTACATCTGCCGTCCCTTGACAACTCCCCCCGCCCTCCAAGAGATTGACGCGCGTAGAGCCGCACCCGTGGGCCGGTGCCGCCCGGCGGACCGGCTCGCGTCCCCTGTCTCGTGTCCCCGTTCTCCACCACGTTCGGAGCCCTCCATGGCCGGTTCTCCCCGCCTCGCCGCTCGCGCCACGCTGCCGCACCGCTCCCCCGCCGTCGCCGCCCTCTGCGCGGTGGCGCTCGGCGCGGGCCTGCTGGTGGCCGCCTCGCCGCAGGCCGCCGCCGACACCGTGCGCATCCACGACATCCAGGGCACGACCCGGATCTCGCCGCTGGTGGGGCAGCGGGTGGAGGCGGTCCCCGGCATCGTCACCGGCGTCCGGACGTACGGCTCGCGCGGCTTCTGGTTCCAGGACACCCGCCCCGACGCCGACCCGGCCACCAGCGAAGGCATCTTCGTCTTCACCAGCAGCGCCCCCACGGTGAAGGCCGGCGACGCCGTCGAGGTCACCGGCACGGTCACCGAGTACGTCCCGGGCGGCGCCTCCAGCGGCAACCAGTCGCTCACCCAGCTCACCCAGCCCTCGGTCACTGTCGTCTCGTCCGGCAACCCGCTGCCGCCCGCCCAGGTGATCGACGCCCGCGCCGTCCCGTCCCGCTACACCCCGGCGGGCGACCCGGCGGCCCAGGGCTCCGTCAACTCCCTCCCCCTCAAGCCTCGTTCGTACGCCCTGGACTTCTACGAGTCCCTGGAGGGCATGAACGTCCGCATCGGCAGCTCCCGCGTCGTCGGCGCCACCGACCCGTACGCCGAGCTGTGGGTGACGGTGAAGCCGGGCGAGCGGCCGAGCGCCCGCGGCGGCACCGTCTACGGCTCGTACACCGCGCAGAACACCGGGCGGCTCCAGGTCCAGCAGCTCGCCCCGCTCGCCGAGAGCCCCTTCCCCCAGGCCGACGTGGGCGACCGCCTCACCGGCCGCACCGAGGGCCCGCTCGACTACAACCAGTACGGCGGGTACACGCTGGCCGCCCGCGAGCTGGGCGAGGTGGAGAGCCGGGGCCTGAAGCGGGAGAAGACCAAGGCCCAGGCCAAGAACGAGCTGGCGGTGGCCACGTACAACGTCGAGAACCTCGACCCGGGCGACCCGCAGGAGAAGTTCGACGCGCTGGCCCGGGCCGTCGTCACCAACCTCGCCTCCCCCGACGTGCTGGCGCTGGAGGAGATCCAGGACGACAACGGGCCCACCGACGACGGCACGGTCTCCGCCGACGAGACGCTGCGCCGCTTCACCGAGGCGATCACGGCGGCGGGCGGGCCGCGCTACGACTGGCGCGGTATCGACCCGGTCGACAAGGCGGACGGCGGCGAGCCCGGCGGCAACATCCGCCAGGCCTTCCTCTTCAACCCGGCCCGGGTCTCCTTCACCGACCGCCCCGGCGGCGACGCCACCACCGCGACCGGCGTGGTCCGCGAACGCGGGGGCGCCGCCCTCACCCACTCCCCCGGCCGCGTCGACCCGGCCGACCCGGCCTGGCAGAACAGCCGCAAGCCGCTGGCGGGCGAGTTCACCTTCCGCGGCGAGCGCGTCTTCCTGATCGCCAACCACTTCGCCTCCAAGGGCGGCGACGAGCCCTTGGCCGGCCACCGCCAGCCCCCCACCCGCTCCTCGGAGACCCAGCGCCACGCCCAGGCCGCCTCGGTCAACACCTTCGTCAAGAAGCTCCTGTCGGCCGACCGCAAGGCCAAGGTCCTCGTCCTCGGCGACATCAACGACTTCGAGTTCTCCGCCACCACCCAAACCCTCACCGCCGGCAAGGCCCTCAAGCCCGCCGCCCTCTCCCTCCCGCCCGCCGAGCGCTACTCCTACGTCTTCCAGGGCAACAGCCAGATCCTCGACCAGATCCTGGTCACCCCCGCCGTCAAGCACTTCCACTACGACAGCGTCCACATCAACGCCGAGTTCGCCGACCAGAACAGCGACCACGACCCGCAGGTGCTGCGGTTCCGGCCCTGACCCCGGGCACGACGAAGGGCCCGCTCCGGTCTCCGGGGCGGGCCCTTCCGCGTACGTCGCCGGGCGGGGCCGGGTCAGTTGTGGCTGTGCAGCACCTCGTTCAGTCCGCCCCAGACCGCGTTGTTCGGCCGGCCCTCGACCTTGCCCGTCAGGGAGTTCCGGCGGAAGAGGATGTTCGAGGCGCCGCTGAGTTCGCGGGCCTTGACGATCTCGCCGTCGGGGAGGGTGACCAGGGTGCCGGCGGTGAGGTAGAGGCCGGCCTCGACCACGCACTCGTCGCCCAGGGCGATGCCCACGCCGGCCTCGGCGCCGACCAGGCAGCGTTCGCCGAGGGAGATGATGACGTTGCCGCCGCCGGAGAGGGTGCCCATGGTGGAGGCGCCGCCGCCGATGTCGGAGCCGTCGCCGACGACGACGCCGGCCGAGATGCGGCCCTCGATCATGGAGGTGCCGAGGGTGCCGGCGTTGAAGTTGACGAAGCCCTCGTGCATCACGGTGGTGCCCTCGGCGAGGTGGGCGCCGAGGCGGACCCGGTCGGCGTCGGCGATGCGGACGCCCTTGGGGGCCACGTAGTCGGTCATCCGGGGGAACTTGTCCACCGAGGTGACCTGGAGGTGCAGGCCGGCGGCGCGGGCGTTGAGGCGGGCCTGCTCCAGGTAGTCGACCGGAACCGGCCCGAGCGAGGTCCACGCGACGTTGGCGAGGTGGGCGAAGATGCCCTCCAGGTTCTGGCCGTGCGGGCGGACCAGGCGGTGGCTGAGCAGGTGGAGCCGCAGGTAGACGTCGTGGGCGTCGAGCGGCTTGTCGTCGAGCGAGGCGATGACCGTACGCACCGCGACGATCTCCACCCCGCGGCGCGGGTCCTCGCCCAGCGCCTGGGCGGCGGCCTCGCCGAGGAATTCGGCGGCCTGCGTCGCGGTGAGCCGTTCGGTGCCCGCGGGCCCGGGGGTGTCGGTCAGTTCGGGCGCCGGGAACCAGGTGTCGAGCACCACGCCGTCGGCGGTGAGCGTGGCCAGGCCGGCGGCGACGGCGCCGGTGGTGCGAGTAGCAGTCGAGTCGGTCATGAGGGCAACCTAACCGGCCCCACCCCGCCCGGGCCAACCGAGCCCGGGAGCTGGACGAGGAGGCGGGGCCCACCGGCCGTGACCGGTGGACCCCGCCTCCCTCGGGCGCGCCGTGGCGCGTGGGGAACTCAGACGTTGAAGCCCAGTGCCCGAAGCTGCTCGCGCCCGTCGTCGGTGATCTTGTCGGGACCCCACGGCGGCATCCAGACCCAGTTGATCCGCAGCTCACTGACGATGCCGTCGGTGGCCGACTTGGCCTGGTCCTCGATGACGTCGGTCAGCGGGCAGGCCGCCGAGGTCAGGGTCATGTCGATGGTCGCGATGTTCGCGTCGTCGACGTGGACCCCGTAGATCAGGCCCAGGTTGACGACGTCGATCCCCAGCTCGGGGTCGACGACGTCCAGCAGCGCCTCGCGGACTTCCTCCTCAGAGGCGGGCTTCAGAGTGGCCTCTGCGTTCTCGCTCATGCCGTCCTCCTCGCAGTGTTGTCGCTCGCGTCCTCGCCCAGGGCCTGGGCGGTCGCGTCCTTCCACGCCATCCAGCTCAGCAGCGCGCACTTGACGCGTGCCGGGTACTTGGAGACACCGGCGAACGCGACCGCGTCCTCCAGCACCTCCTCCATGGCGTCGTCCGGCTCGATCTGGCCCTTGGACTGCATCAGCTCCAGGAAGGTGCCCTGGATCTTCCGCGCCTCGGCCAGTTCCTTGCCGACCAGCAGGTCGTTCAGCACCGAGGCGCTGGCCTGGCTGATGGAACAGCCCTGCCCCTCGTAGCTGACGTCGGCGATGCGCTCGCCGTCGTACTTGACCCGCAGGGTGATCTCGTCCCCGCACGTGGGGTTGACGTGGTGCACCTCGGCGTCGCCGTCGCGCAGCCCCCGCCCGTGCGGGTTCTTGTAGTGGTCCAGGATCACGTCCTGGTACATCGAATCCAGCTTCACGACACGTCCCTCAGCCGAAGAAGTTCCGTACGTGCTCCAGCCCGTTCACGAGGGCGTCGACCTCGGCGGGCGTGGAGTACAGATAGAACGACGCCCGCGTGGTCGCGGGAATTCCGTACCGCAGGCAGACGGGGCGCGCGCAGTGGTGTCCCACGCGGACCGCGATGCCCTGTTCGTCGAGGACCTGCCCGACGTCGTGCGGATGGATGTCGCCCAGCGTGAAGGAGATCGCCGCACCCCGGTCCTCGGCCGAGGCCGGGCCGATGATGCGCAGGTCGGGGACCTGGAGCAGGCGCTCGACGGCGTACTCGGTGATCGCGTGCTCGTGGGCGGCGATCTTCTCCATGCCGATGGAGCTGAGGTAGTCCACCGCCGCGCCCAGACCGATGGCCTGGGAGATCGGCGGCGTGCCGGCCTCGAACTTGTGCGGCGCGGGAGCGTACGTCGAGGAGTGCATCGAGACGGTCTCGATCATCTCGCCGCCGCCGAGGAAGGGCGGCAGGTCCTCCAGCAGCTCCTGGCGGCCCCACAGGACGCCGATGCCGGTCGGCCCGCACATCTTGTGGCCGGTGAAGGCCACGAAGTCGGCCTGGAGCGCCTGGACGTCCAGGGGCATGTGCGGGGCGGCCTGCGAGGCGTCGATGAGGACCAGGGCGCCGACCTGCTGGGCGCGCCGGACGATCTTCTCGACCGGGTTGACCGTGCCCATCAGGTTGGAGACGAGGGTGAAGGAGACGATCTTCGTCTTCTCGGTGATGATCTCGTCGATGTCGGAGAGGTCGAGGCGGCCGTCGTCGGTCAGCCCGAACCACTTCAGCTTCGCGCCGGTGCGCTGCGAGAGCAGCTGCCACGGCACGATGTTGGAGTGGTGCTCCATCTCCGTGATGACGATCTCGGTGTCGGCGTCGACGCGGTAGGGCTCGTCGGCCCAGCCCAGCATGTTCGCGACGAGGTTGAGCGACTCGGAGGCGTTCTTGGTGAAGATCACCTCGTCGCGGCTCGGGGCGTTGATGAAGGCGGCGACCTTGTCGCGGGAACCCTCGTACAGCGCCGTTGCCTCCTCGGCGAGCACGTGCACGCCGCGGTGGACGTTGGCGTTGTGCTGCTCGTAGTACTCGCTGAGCACGTCGAGCACCTGGCGGGGCGTCTGGGAGGTCGCCGCGTTGTCCAGGTAGACGAGTTTCCTGCCGTCGTGGATCTCCCGGTGGAGGATCGGGAAGTCCTTGCGGATCGCCTCGGTGTCGAGGAGGCCGGAGAGCCCCTGATGGGCCACAGTCACGCGGATGCGCCACCCTTCACGTAGGACTCGTAGCCCTCCGCCTCCAGCTTGTCGGCCAGCTCCGCGCCGCCGGACTCGGCGATGCGGCCGCCCGCGAAGACGTGGACGTGGTCGGGCTTGATGTACCGCAGGATGCGGGTGTAGTGCGTGATCAGCAGGGTGCCGACCTCGCCGCCCTCGCGGACGCGGTTGACGCCCTCGGAGACGACGCGCAGGGCGTCGACGTCGAGGCCGGAGTCGGTCTCGTCGAGGATGGCGACCTTGGGCTTGAGCAGCTCCAGCTGAAGGATCTCGTGGCGCTTCTTCTCACCGCCGGAGAAGCCCTCGTTGACGTTGCGCTCGGCGAAGGCGGGGTCCATGTGGAGACGCTCCATGGCCTCCTTGACCTCCTTCACCCAGGTACGCAGCTTGGGGGCCTCGCCGCGCACGGCGGTGGCGGAGGTGCGCAGGAAGTTGGAGACGGAGACGCCGGGGACCTCGACCGGGTACTGCATGGCGAGGAAGAGGCCGGCGCGGGCCCGCTCGTCGACGGACATCTCCAGGACGTCCTCGCCGTCGAGGGTGACGGTGCCGCCGGTGATCGTGTACTTGGGGTGGCCTGCCAGCGAGTAGGCGAGCGTCGACTTGCCGGAGCCGTTCGGGCCCATGATGGCGTGCGTCTCGCCCTGCTTCACGGTCAGGTCGACGCCCTTGAGGATCTCCTTCGTGGCGTTGTCGGCCTCGACGGTGACGTGCAGGTCGCGGATTTCAAGCGTTGCCATGGTGCCTCAGGACTCCTGGGTGAGGGAGACGAGCACGTCGTCCCCTTCGATCTTTACGGGGTATACGGGGACGGGGCGCGTGGCCGGCAGCCCGGAGGGCTTGCCGGTGCGCAGGTCGAAGGCGGAGCCGTGGAGCCAGCACTCGATCTGGCAGTCCTCGACCTCGCCCTCGGAGAGCGAGACGTTGGCGTGCGAGCAGATGTCGTTGATCGCGAACACCTCGCCCTCCGTGCGCACCACGGAGACCGGCGTGCCGTCGAGTTCCACCCGCTTGGGGGTGTCCTCCTCCAGCTCGCCGAGGCCGCACGCCCTCACGTACGCGATGGCCATCAGACCGCGGCCTCCAGTTCGGCCTCGATCTTGGCGAGCAGCCGCTCCTCGACGTCGGGCAGGCCGATCTGCTGGACCAGCTCGGCGAAGAAGCCGCGGACCACCAGACGGCGGGCGTCGGCCTCGGGGATGCCGCGGGCCATCAGGTAGAAGAGCTGCTCGTCGTCGAAGCGGCCGGTCGCCGAGGCGTGGCCGGCGCCGACGATCTCGCCGGTCTCGATCTCGAGGTTCGGCACCGAGTCGACCCGCGCGCCGTCGGTGAGGACGAGGTTGCGGTTCATCTCGTAGGTGTCGGTGCCCTCGGCGGCGGCCTCGATGAGGACGTCGCCGATCCAGACGGCGTGCGCGTCGTCGCCCTGGAGCGCGCCCTTGTAGACGACGTTCGAGGAGCAGTGCGGCTGGTTGTGGTCGACCAGCAGACGGTGCTCCTGGTGCTGGCCCTGGTCGGTGAAGTACAGGCCGATCAGTTCGGCCGAACCACCGGTGGACGCGTAGCTGACGCGCGGGTGCAGCCGGACCAGGTCGCCGCCGAAGGTGACGACGACGGACTTGAACGAGGCGTCGCGGCCGACCAGCGTGTTGTGCTGGGCGACGTGGACGGCGTTGTCGTCCCAGTCCTGGACGGCGACGACGGTCAGCTTGGCGCCGTCACCGAGGACGTAGTCGACGTTGGCGGCGAGGACCGCGTCACCGGTGTGGTCGATGACCACGACGGCCTCGGCGAAGGCGCCGAGCTCGATCACCTGGTGGGCGTAGGCGGTGCCGCCCTCGCCGTGCACGGTGATCCGGATCGGCTCCTCGGGGCGCGCCTCCTTGGGCACGGTGACGACCGACGCCTTCTCGAAGGCGCTGTACGCCTGGGCGGCGACGCGGTCGACGGGCTTGCCGGCCCGGCCGACGCGGGCGTCGTCACGGCCGACGGTCTCCTGGGTGACCCCGTCCGGGGTGGAGATCTCGACACGGATGCCGCCGTCGGCGACGGCGCTGCCGTCGTGCAGGCCGCGCAGCCGCTCCAGCGGCGTGAACCGCCACTCCTCCTCGCGGCCGTGCGGGACCGGGAAGTCCGCCACGTCGTACGAGGGGGGCGCGCTCATGCGCGTGGCGACGGTCGACTCGGCGGCCACCGCGATCTGACCGGCGGTGGTGGAACCCGCCGGCACGGTGCCCCCCTGGACGGGGGCGTTCTGGGCCTCAGCCATGGCTGTCGTGGTGCTCTCTCTCTGCGTCGGACTCAGCGAACCGAGCCGGAGGACTTCGTGTGCTGCGGGCTCGGCGTCAGCCGACGGAGCCTTCCATCTGGAGCTCGATCAGCCGGTTGAGCTCGAGGGCGTACTCCATGGGGAGTTCCTTGGCGATCGGCTCGACGAAGCCGCGCACGATCATCGCCATCGCCTCGAACTCGGTGAGGCCGCGGCTCATCAGGTAGAAGAGCTGGTCCTCGGAGACCTTGGAGACGGTCGCCTCGTGGCCCATGGACACGTCGTCCTCGCGGACGTCCACGTAGGGGTAGGTGTCCGAGCGGGAGATGGTGTCGACCAGCAGCGCGTCGCACAGGACGTTCGACTTGGCGCCCGGGGCACCCTCGCCGATCTCGATGAGACCGCGGTAGGAGGTGCGGCCGCCGCCTCGCGCCACCGACTTGGAGACGATGTTGGAGGAGGTGTTGGGGGCCATGTGGACCATTTTGGCGCCCGCGTCCTGGTGCTGGCCCTCGCCGGCGAAGGCGATGGAGAGGGTCTCGCCCTTGGCGTGCTCGCCCATCAGGTAGACGGCCGGGTACTTCATGGTGACCTTGGAACCGATGTTGCCGTCGATCCACTCCATGGTCGCGCCCTCGTACGCCACGGCGCGCTTGGTGACCAGGTTGTAGACGTTGTTCGACCAGTTCTGGATGGTCGTGTAGCGGCAGCGGCCGCCCTTCTTGACGATGATCTCGACGACCGCGGAGTGCAGCGAGTCGGTCTTGTAGATCGGCGCGGTGCAGCCCTCGACGTAGTGGACGTAGGCGTCCTCGTCGACGATGATCAGCGTCCGCTCGAACTGGCCCATGTTCTCGGTGTTGATCCGGAAGTAGGCCTGGAGCGGGATCTCGACGTGCACGCCCTTCGGCACGTAGATGAAGGAGCCGCCGGACCACACGGCCGTGTTGAGCGCGGCGAACTTGTTGTCACCGGCGGGGATGACGGTGCCGAAGTACTCCTGGAAGAGCTCCGGGTGCTCCTTCAGCGCGGTGTCGGTGTCGAGGAAGATGACGCCCTGCTCCTCCAGGTCCTCGCGGATCTGGTGGTAGACGACCTCCGACTCGTACTGCGCGGCGACGCCGGCGACGAGGCGCTGCTTCTCCGCCTCGGGGATGCCGAGCTTGTCGTACGTGTTCTTGATGTCCTCCGGCAGGTCCTCCCAGGACTCGGCCTGCTTCTCGGTGGACCGCACGAAGTACTTGATGTTGTCGAAGTCGATGCCGGAGAGGTCCGAGCCCCAGTTCGGCATGGGCTTCTTGCCGAAGAGCTTCAGGCCCTTGAGGCGGAGCTTGGTCATCCACTCCGGCTCGTCCTTCTTGGACGAGATATCGCGGACGACGTCCTCGCCGATGCCACGCCGGGCGGAGGCTCCGGCCGCGTCGGAGTCGGCCCAGCCGTACTCGTACGTACCCAGGCCCTCGAGTTCGGGGTGGGCAGTCTCCGTGGGGAGCGTCATGCGGGGTTCCTCCCGGCCGTGCTTGCTGATGTGTCGGTGGGCTGATGTGCCGTGGTCTGCGGGGTGGCGCGCGGGATGAACGTCGTGCAGACGCCGTCTCCGTGCGCGATGGTCGCGAGGCGCTGGACGTGGGTGCCCAGGAGCTGGGAGAAGACCTCGGTCTCCGCCTCGCAGAGCTGTGGGAACTGCTCGGCCACGTGCGCGACCGGGCAGTGGTGCTGACAGAGCTGTTCGCCCTGCTGCGGCTCGGGGGCGCTACGCGCCGTAGCAGCGTACCCGTCGGCGCTCAGCGCCTTCGCCAGCGCGTGGGCGCGGTCCGCCGGGTCCGCCTCGTCCATGGCGGCGCGGTACTGCTCCGCCTGGGCGGCGACCCGGGCGCGGGCGAAAGCGGCGACCGCGTCGGGTCCGGCCGTCTCCGCGATCCAGCGCAGCGCGTCGACGGCGAGGGAGTCGTAGGACTGGTCGAAGGCGTCGCGTCCGCAGTCGGTGAGAGCGAAGACCTTGGCGGGCCTGCCCCTGGTCCGGGCGCCGTAGACGCGCTGTTCGCGAGGTTCGACGACGCCGTCGGTGCCGAGGGCGTCGAGGTGCCTGCGGACGGCGGCCTGGGTGAGCCCGAGCCGCTTCGCGAGGGCGGCGACCGTCGAGGGGCCGTGGTCCAGGATGGAGCGCGCGACACGGTTGCGGGTGGACCGCTCACCGGTCGCGAGTTCCTCCTGCGGAGCCTCGCCAGCCTTTTTCACAACGCCATTGTTGCGTAATTCGTCCGGACGCGACAACCGCCCAGGTGGCAGCCTCAGGGTGGTTTCGATCACTTAGGGTTACCTAACCGGCCGTGCTGTGGTAGTGGCCCCAGGGGCCTCCCGGGCCCCGGGCGCCCCGGCCCACGTGCCGGTGTGCGGCGGCCCGTCCCTAGACTCTCCGGTATGCGCAGCACCCCACCGGGCGAGATCCCCCGGCCCACCCCGCCGGAGCCCGTTCTCCAGGTGCGGGGCCTGATCAAGCGGTACGGCACCAAGACGGCCGTCGACGGCCTCGACCTCACCGCCCGGGCCGGCGTCACCGCCGTCCTCGGCCCCAACGGCGCCGGCAAGACCACCACGGTCGAGACCTGCGAGGGGTACCGCAGGCCCGACGCCGGCACCGTGCGGGTGCTCGGCCTCGACCCGGTCCGCGAGGCGGCCGCGCTGCGCCCGAGGATCGGCGTGATGCTCCAGTCGGGTGGTGTCTACTCCGGCGCACGCGCCGACGAGATGCTCCGCCACATGGCGAAGCTGCACGCCCACCCGCTGGACGTGGACGCGCTGATCGAGCGCCTCGGCCTCGGTTCCTGCGGCCGCACCACCTACCGGCGCCTCTCCGGCGGGCAGCAGCAGCGGCTCGCCCTCGCCATGGCCGTGGTGGGCCGCCCCGAACTGGTCTTCCTCGACGAGCCGACCGCCGGGCTCGACCCGCAGGCCCGCCGCTCCACCTGGGAGCTGGTGCGCGAGCTGCGCGCCGACGGCGTCAGCGTGGTGCTGACCACCCATGCGATGGACGAGGCCGAACAGCTCGCCGACGACGTGGCGATCATCGACGCCGGGCGTGTCGTGGCCCAGGGCAGCCCCGAGGAGCTGTGCCGGGGCGGCGCCGAGAACACCCTGCGCTTCACCGGCCGCTCCGGCCTGGACCTGGCCTCGCTGCTGAAGGCGCTGCCCGCGGAGACCGCCGCCGTCGAGCTGGCCCCCGGCTCGTACCGGCTGACCGGCACCGTCGACCCTCAGCTGCTGGCCACCGTCACCTCCTGGTGCGCCCAGCACGGGGTCATGCCCGACCAGCTCTCGGTGGAGCGGCACACCCTGGAGGACGTCTTCCTCGAACTGACCGGCAAGGAGCTGCGCGCATGAGGACCGGTACCTACGCCCCGAAGCCCGGGGCGGCGCCGGTGGGCCGCATGATCGCCGCCCAGGCGGCCTTCGAGACCAGGCTGCTGCTGCGCAACGGCGAGCAGCTGCTGCTCACCGTGATCATCCCGTCGCTGCTCCTGGTGCTCTTCTCGACGGTGGACGTCGTCGACACCGGCGACGGCGAGCCGGTCGACTTCCTCGCCCCGGGCATCCTCGCGCTGGCGGTGATGTCGACCGCCTTCACCGGCCAGGCCATCGCCACCGGCTTCGAGCGCCGCTACGGCGTCCTCAAGCGGCTCGGCGCCTCGCCGCTGCCCCGCTGGGCGCTGATGACCTCGAAGACGCTGGCGGTGCTGGTGACCGAGGTGCTCCAGGTGGTGCTGCTGGCGGTGATCGCGCTGGCGCTCGGCTGGTCCCCGCACGGCAACCCGCTCGCCGTGCTCCTGCTGCTGGCACTCGGTACGGCCGCCTTCTCCGGGCTCGGTCTGCTGATGGCGGGCACGCTGAAGGCGGAGGCGACGCTGGCCGCCGCCAACCTGGTCTTCCTGCTGCTGCTGGTCGGCGGCGGGGTGGTCGTGCCGCTGTCGAAGTTCCCCGACGCGGTGGGCGCGGCACTCGGATGGCTGCCGATCTCGGCGCTCTCCGAGGGGCTGCGGGCCGTCCTCCAGGACGGTGCGGGGCTGCCCCTCGCCCAGGTGGGCATCCTCGCGGTGTGGGCGGTGGCCGCGCTGGCGGCGGCGGGGCGCTTCTTCCGCTGGGAGTGAGCCGCCGACCCGCCGGGCACCCCAAGTGAAACCGTGCACAAGCTTCGGCCTAGCATGTCCTCCGTGCCTGAGAAGACCCGTGCCACCGCCGTCGAGGCCGCACGCAACCCGCTCGCCTTCATCGCCGCCCGGTGGACCCCGTCCCCCGGGATCGTCCGCCGGGCGGCGCTCACCGCGCTCGTGATGGCGGTGGTCATCGTGGTCACCGGCGGCGCCGTCCGCCTGACCGGCTCGGGCCTGGGCTGCCCGACCTGGCCCAAGTGCACCGAGGACTCGCTGACCTCCACGCGCGAGATGGGGCTGCACGGCGCCATCGAGTTCGGCAACCGGATGCTGACCTACGTGCTCTGCGCCGCCGTCGGCTGGGCCATCATCGCCGCCCGGTCGGCCAAGCCCCGGCGCCGCGCCCTCACCCGGCTCGGCTGGGCGCAGTTCTGGGTCGTCATGGGCAACGCGATTCTCGGCGGCATCGTCGTCCTGGTCGGCCTCAACCCGTACACCGTCGCCGCCCACTTCCTGCTCTCCACCGCGCTGATCGCGCTGGCGACCGTGATGTGGCAGCGGACCAGGGAGGGCGACGAGCCGGCCCGGCCGCTGGTCGGCAAGCCGCTGCGCCAGCTGGTCCAGGTGATGGTCGCGGTGACGGCCCTGCTGATCGCGGTGGGCACCGTGGTGACCGGTGCGGGACCGCACGCGGGCGACTCCAGCGACGTCCCCCGGATGCCGCTCGACTGGGAGATGGTCAGCCGCGTGCACGCGGTGCTGGCCTGGGTCGTGGTGGCGCTGGCCTTCGCCCTCTGGTTCGTCCTCAAGGCGGTCGACGCGCCCGCCGGCCCGCTGGCCCGCACCCGCGAGTTCTTCGTGATCCTGCTCCTCCAGGGCGCCATCGGCTACGTCCAGTACCTCACCGACCTGCCGGAGATCCTGGTCGGCCTGCACATGCTGGGCTCGTGCCTGGTCTGGATCGGGGTCGTACGCCTCCTGCTCGCCTTGCGCGAGCGCCCGTACGCCACGCCCGGGCAGGTCCCGGCCCAGCCGGAGAACCCGGTCGCGGCGGCCCGCTGAACCTGGCCCCGGCGCCCCCGTTCCCCGTCCGTGGGAGCGGGGGCGCCGTCGTGTCCGGGCTCCGTCAGCCGAGCCCGTAGACGCGCCGGGCGTTCTCGGCGGCGATCATCCGGGCGACCCGGCGGCCGTCCCGCGCGGACCAGGCGCCCTGGGCGATCTTGCCGCCGATCACCTCGTCGAGCGCCTGGTGGAACTCGCGGGCGGCGACCACGTGCAGCTCCGGCAGGCCGCCCGCGCCGCTGGCGTACATCAGCTTGCCGAAGGGCGCCCGCTCCAGCGCGCCGGCGAGCGCGTCCCGCACCGGCGGCCCGCCGTACGGGTCGACCGGGCCGATCCCCGCGTAGACGTGCGGGTGGAGGGCGGCGAGCCGCGCGGTGTGGTCGTGCGGCCCGCCGCCGCCCAGCAGGACCACGTCGGTGCCGAGCCCGGCCGTGGCCTCGGCGAAGGCGGTGAGCGCGGCGGCCCTGCGCGGACCGGGCCGCGCGTGCAGCTGGAGCGGCCGGCCGGTGGTCAGCGCGACCCAGCACAGATGGGCGAGGAGCACCGGTTCGGCGAGCCTGCCCCCCGCCGCCCGCCCGGCCAGCCAGGTGACGGCGGCGGCCCGTACGGCGCCGGGCCCGGGCGGGGCGCCCGCGCTCGCGGCGTCCTCGCCGGGCCCGTCGAGGCAGGTGAAGGCGGCGGCGGTGGCGGAGACGGCGTGCACCGCCTCGGAGAGGTTGGCGAGGAAGGCCTCGGCGGTGCCGGAGGTGTCGGCCACCTGTTCGGCGAGGTGTTCCAGGCGCACCACCTCGCGCGCCACCGTCCCGCCCGTGGCCGCCAGTTCCGGCGGTCCGGTCAGCTCCTCGGCGGTTCCGGTGTCCACCAGGTGGGCGGCGATCCCGCCGGCCCGCAGCAGCCGCCGGCCGGACTCCAGGAAGCCCAGCTCACGGCGGCGGGCCAGATAGGCCGCGGGCGGGCAGTGGGGGTCCAGGCCGAGCAGGGGCGGGCACCAGCGGCGTACGGCGAAGCCGGTGCGGCTGTCGAAGAAGGTGGTCCCCTGGGCGGGGCTGCCGCGCCCCAGCCGGGCCTCGAAGGTGGCCAGCCCCAGTTCCTCCCGGACGAGTCCGTGGCAGTACTGGTCGACCAGGTTCGGCGTGTCGGCCACCAGGAGCGGCGGTGTGTCGGTCATGGGTTCCCCCCGTCGGCGCGGCGCTGCCGCGGTGCCTAACGGGCGGAGGGGGCGTCAGGTGTCGCCCGGCCCGCCCCGGGAGCGGGGCGGGCCCTCGCCGTCAGGCGGCGGAGCGGCCGGGGCGCGGGTGGCTGGGGCTGCCGATCTGGATGCCGGCCATCCGGCACCACTCGTACGGGCCGGTGACGACCTTGGCGGCGAACTCGCCGCTGAACTCGTCGTGGACGGTGACGCCGGCCTTCTCGGTGGCGGCGCGGGCCACCTCCATGCTGTCCACCACCACGTCGCCCCAGGCGCCGTCGCCGCAGACGAGGACGATGCGGGCGCCCTTCTCGCCGAGGTGGGCGAACTGCGCCTCGGCGCCGCCGTGGGCCGCGGCGAAGGCGGTGATGGACTTGGCGGCCTTGGCCGCGCGGCGCGCGTCGCGGGTGTTCGGCTTGGTGTCGTCCTGCTGTGTGTTGGCCATGGCCAGATGCTACCGAGCGGTAGATCAAGCGGCGACGGGCGGGGCGGGTGGCCTTGGCCACGCGCCCCGCCCGTCGGCGAGGGTGCTGGGAGCTGGTGCCGCGCGGGCGGTCAGCGCAGGAACGGGTCGACGGCGACCGCGACGAAGAGCAGGGAGACGTAGGTGATGGACCAGTGGAAGAGGCGCATCTCCTTGAGCTTGGCGCCGGTCGTGCCCTGCCGGGCGCGGTTCTGCAGACCGTGCGCCTCCCAGAGCCACCAGCCGCCGGTGACCAGCGCGACCGCGGTGTAGAACCAGCCGGTGTAGCCGAGCGGCTGGAGCAGCAGCGAGACGCCGACCATGACCCAGCTGTAGATCACGATCTGCCGGGCGACCACCCGGTTGGAGGCGATCACCGGGAGCATCGGCACGCCGACCCGGGCGTAGTCCTCCTTGACCTTCATCGACAGCGGCCAGTAGTGCGGCGGCGTCCAGAAGAAGATGACGAGGAAGAGGATGACGGCGGCCCAGGAGACCGTGTTGGTCACCGCCGACCAGCCGATGAGGACCGGCATGCACCCGGCGATGCCGCCCCAGACGATGTTCTGCGCGGTGCGCCGCTTCAGGATCATCGTGTAGACGACCACGTAGAAGAGGAGGGCGCCGAGCGAGAGCCAGGCGGAGAGCCAGTTGACCAGCAGGCCGAACCAGAGCGTCGAGATCACCGCGAGCGCGAGGCCGAAGACCAGGCCCTCGCGGGGGCTGATCATGCCGGTGACCAGCGGACGCTGCGAGGTCCGCTCCATCAGGGCGTCGATGTCCCGGTCGATGTACATGTTCAGGGCGTTGGCGCCGCCCGCCGAGAGGTAGCCGCCGAGGCAGGTCACCAGGACCAGCGACAGCGAGGGGACCCCCTGCTCGGCGAGGAACATCACCGGCACGGTGGTGATGAGGAGCAGTTCGATGATCCGCGGCTTGGTCATCGCCACGAATGCCTTGGCGCGGGCCCCGAACGGCCGATGGCCTGGGCTGGACCCGAGCGCTCCCGCAGGACGGGATTCAACGGCCGTCACGCACACCCCTGACAGAGACATTTCCAGCAAGTCACCGGTCGTGGAGGACCGGTCAGGACTCGCGCCTTCCTGGTCACTTTAGACGTTGCTGTCCCCCGCCCCTCGCGGGGGGTCCGTCGTGTTGGCGCCCGCCCCCGGTGCACGGAGCGTGTCCGGCGGGCGCCCGTACGGGGCCGCGGACACCACCCGGTTGACGGAACGTGTTCGTCCGGGCCCGGGCGGGGCGCGCGCCGGCGGCGCCCGGCAGGCGCGCGGCGCCGGGCCCCGGCAGGCTGGTGCCGAGGGCGGGGCGTCGGCGGTGGCCGACGGAAGGATCAGCACCTTCCGTCACCGGTAGGCTCGACCGCGTCCGGTGTCCCGACGTCACCGGCGTTCGACATGTGGAGAGGAGCCCTGACCCAGGGTGAGCACCAAGCCGACCACCACAGACTTCGAGTGGACCGCAGAGGACCAGCGGGCCGTCGACACCGTCCGCGTCCTGGCCGCAGACGCCGTACAGAAGGTCGGCAACGGCCATCCCGGTACGGCCATGAGCCTCGCGCCGGCCGCGTACACCCTCTTCCAGAAGGTGATGCGGCACGACCCGGCGGACGCCAACTGGACAGGGCGCGACCGCTTCGTCCTCTCCGTGGGCCACTCGTCCCTGACCCTCTACATCCAGCTCTACCTGGCCGGCTTCGGCCTGGAGCTGGACGACCTGAAGGCCTTCCGCACCTGGGGCTCGAAGACCCCCGGGCACCCGGAGTACGGCCACACCACCGGCGTGGAGACCACCACCGGCCCGCTCGGGCAGGGTGTGGCCAACGCGGTGGGCATGGCCATGGCCGCGCGGTACGAGCGCGGGCTGTTCGACCCGGAGGCGGCCGAGGGCACCTCCCCGTTCGACCACCACATCTACTGCATCGCCGGTGACGGCTGCCTCCAGGAGGGCATCTCCGCCGAGGCCTCCTCCACCGCCGGGCACCAGAAGCTCGGCAACCTGATCATGCTGTGGGACGACAACCACATCTCGATCGAGGGCGACACCGAGACGGCCGTCTCCGAGGACACCCTCAAGCGGTACGAGGCGTACGGCTGGCACGTGCAGCGGGTGGCGCCCAAGGAGAACGGCGACCTGGACCCGGCCGCCCTGTACGAGGCGATCGAGGCGGCGAAGGCGGAGACCGGGCGTCCCTCCTTCATCGCGATGCGCTCGATCATCGCCTGGCCGGCCCCGAACGCGCAGAACACCGAGGCCGCGCACGGCTCGGCGCTCGGCGACGACGAGGTCGCCGCGACCAAGCGCGTCCTCGGCTTCGACCCGGAGAAGAGCTTCGAGGTCTCCGACGAGGTCCTCGCGTACACCCGTGGCGCCCTGGACCGCGGCCGCGAGCTGCGCGCCGAGTGGGAGAAGGGGTACGCCGCCTGGCGCACCGCCAGTCCCGAGCACGCCGCGCTCTTCGACCGCGTCGCCGCCGGTGAGCTGCCCGAGGGCTGGGAGGACGCGCTGCCGGTCTTCGAGACCGGCAAGGCCGTCGCCACCCGTGCCGCCTCCGGCAAGATCCTCCAGGCGCTCGGCGCGGTCGTGCCCGAGCTGTGGGGCGGCTCCGCCGACCTGGCCGGCTCGAACAACACGACGATCGACAAGACCTCGTCGTTCCTGCCCGCGGGCAACCCGCTGCCGGAGGCCGACCCGTACGGCCGAACCATCCACTTCGGCATCCGTGAGCACGCGATGGCCGCCGAGATGAACGGCATCCAGCTCCACGGCAACACCCGTATCTACGGCGGCACGTTCCTGGTCTTCTCCGACTACATGCGCAACGCGGTGCGCCTCTCCGCGCTGATGCACCTGCCGGTGACCTACGTCTGGACGCACGACTCGATCGGCCTCGGCGAGGACGGCCCGACCCACCAGCCGGTGGAGCACCTGGCCGCCCTGCGCGCCATCCCGGGCCTCAACCTGGTCCGCCCGGCCGACGCCAACGAGACGGTCGTCGCCTGGCGGGAGATCATGCGCCGGTGGACCAAGGTGTACGGCAAGGGTGCCCCGCACGGTCTGGCGCTGACCCGTCAGGGTGTGCCGACCTACGAGCTCAACGAGAACGCGGCCCGTGGCGGCTACGTCCTCGCGGAGGCCGAGGGCGGCGAGCCGCAGGTCATCCTGATCGGCACCGGCTCCGAGGTGCAGCTGGCCGTGGGCGCCCGCGAGCAGCTCCAGGCGGCCGGCGTGCCCACCCGGGTGGTCTCCGTGCCGTGTGTCGAGTGGTTCGAGGAGCAGGACGAGGCGTACCGCGAGTCGGTGCTGCCGCGTGCCGTGCGCGCACGGGTGGCGGTCGAGGCCGGCATCGGCCTGACCTGGTACCGCTTCGTGGGCGACGCCGGCCGGATCGTCTCGCTGGAGCACTTCGGTGCCTCGGCGGACGCGAAGGTGCTGTTCCGCGAGTTCGGCTTCACCGCGGACGCGGTCGCCGAGGCCGCCCGGGAATCCCTCGCCGCCGCTCAGCGCTGACGACGGCATACCACTCTGTAGCTGTAGGAGATGTTTTTTCCATGGCAGACGCACTGAAGCGCCTCTCGGACGAGGGCGTGGCGATCTGGCTGGACGACCTGTCGCGCAAGCGCATCACGTCCGGCAACCTCGCCGAGCTCATCGACGAGAGCAACGTCGTCGGGGTCACCACCAACCCGTCGATCTTCCAGAAGGCGATCTCGCAGGGCGACGGCTACGAGTCGCAGCTCGCCGACCTCGCCGCGCGGGAGGTCTCGGTCGACGAGGCCGTCCGCATGATCACCACCGCCGACGTCCGCGACGCCGCCGACATCCTGCGGCCGGTCTTCGACGCCACCGACGGCCAGGACGGCCGGGTGTCGATCGAGGTCGACCCGCTGCTGGCGCACAACACCAAGGCCACCGTCGCCGAGGCCAAGCAGCTGGCGTGGCTGGTGGACCGGCCGAACACGCTGGTGAAGATCCCCGCCACCCGCGCCGGGCTGCCCGCCATCACCGAGGTGATCGGCAAGGGCATCAGCGTCAACGTCACGCTGATCTTCTCGCTGGAGCGCTACCGCGAGGTGATGGACGCCTACCTGGCCGGTCTGGAGAAGGCGAAGGCCGCGGGCCTGGACCTCTCGAAGATCCACTCGGTGGCGTCCTTCTTCGTCTCGCGCGTCGACTCCGAGATCGACAAGCGGCTCGACGCGATCGGCACCGACGAGGCCAAGGCGCTGAAGGGCCGTTCGGCCCTGGCCAACGCCCGTCTCGCCTACCAGGCGTACGAGAAGGTCTTCGGCTCGCTCGACGGCACCACCCCGGCCTCCGCCCGCTGGGCCGAGCTGGAGAAGGCGCACGCCAACCGGCAGCGCCCGCTCTGGGCCTCGACCGGCGTCAAGGACCCGGCGTACAAGGACACGATGTACGTCGACGACCTGGTCGCGCCGGGCACCGTCAACACGATGCCGGAGGCGACCCTGGAGGCCGCCGCCGACCACGCCGAGATCACCGGCGACGCCGTCTCGGGCACGTACGAGTCGGCGCAGGCCGTGCTCGACGCCGTGGCGAAGCTGGGCATCGGGTACGACGAGGTCGTCCAGCTCCTGGAGGACGAGGGCGTCGACAAGTTCGAGGCGTCCTGGAAGGACCTCCTCACCTCGACCAAGGCCGAGCTGGACCGGCTCGCCTCCTCGGAGGGCTGATCCCCTTGACCGCACTGCACGGAGCGAACCCGCTTCGTGACGCCGCGGACCGACGGCTCCCGCGTATCGCGGGGCCGTCGGGCCTGGTCATCTTCGGCGTCACCGGCGACCTGTCCCGCAAGAAGCTGATGCCGGCCGTCTACGACCTGGCCAACCGCGGCCTCCTGCCCCCGGGCTTCTCCCTGATCGGGTTCGCCCGGCGCGAGTGGCAGGACCAGGACTTCGCCGAGGTCGTCCACGACGCCGTCAAGGAGTACGCCCGCACGCCCTTCCGCGAGGAGGTCTGGCAGCAGCTGGCCCAGGGCATGCGGTTCGTCCAGGGCACCTTCGACGACGACGAGTCGTTCGAGACCCTCAAGGCGACCATGGAGGAGCTGGACAAGGAGCAGGGCACGGGCGGCAACTTCGCCTTCTACCTCTCCGTCCCGCCGAAGTTCTTCCCCAAGGTCGTCCAGCAGCTCAAGAAGCACGGCCTGGCCGACGCCCCCGAGGGCTCGTGGCGCCGCGCCGTCATCGAGAAGCCGTTCGGCCACGACCTGGCCTCGGCCCGCGAGCTCAACGAGATCGTGCACGAGGTGTTCGCCCCGGACCAGGTGTTCCGGATCGACCACTACCTCGGCAAGGAGACCGTCCAGAACATCCTGGCGCTCCGCTTCGCCAACACCATGTTCGAGCCGCTGTGGAACCGGTCGTACGTCGACCACGTGCAGATCACCATGGCGGAGGACATCGGCATCGGCGGCCGGGCCGGCTACTACGACGGCATCGGCGCCGCCCGCGACGTCATCCAGAACCACCTGCTCCAGCTGATGGCGCTGACCGCCATGGAGGAGCCCGCCTCCTTCGAGGCCAACGCGCTGGTGGCGGAGAAGGCCAAGGTCCTCGGCGCCGTCCGGCTCCCCGAGGACCTGGGCAAGGACACGGTCCGCGCGCAGTACTCGGCGGGCTGGCAGGGCGGCGAGAAGGCCGTCGGCTATCTGGAGGAGGAGGGGATCAACCCCCGCTCCAAGACCGACACCTACGCCGCCGTGAAGCTGGAGGTCGACAACCGCCGCTGGGCGGGCGTCCCCTTCTACCTGCGGACCGGCAAGCGGCTGGGCCGCCGGGTCACCGAGATCGCGGTGGTCTTCCAGCGCGCCCCGCACTCCCCGTTCGACACCACGACCACGGAGGAGCTGGGCCACAACGCCCTGGTCATCCGGGTCCAGCCGGACGAGGGCGTGACGGTGCGGTTCGGCTCGAAGGTGCCCGGCACCTCGATGGAGGTCCGGGACGTGTCGATGGACTTCGCCTACGGCGAGTCCTTCACCGAGTCCAGCCCCGAGGCGTACGAGCGGCTCATCCTCGACGTGCTGCTCGGCGACGCCAACCTCTTCCCGCGCACCGAGGAGGTCGAACTCTCCTGGCGCATCCTCGACCCGATCGAGGAGTACTGGGACACCCACGGCAAGCCGGCGCAGTACCCGGCCGGCAGCTGGGGCCCCAAGGAGGCGGACGAGATGCTCGCACGAGACGGACGGAGCTGGCGCCGGCCATGAAGATCGATCTGACGGACACCACCTCCAGCAAGATCAACAAGGCGCTGGTGCAGGGGCGCCGGGCGATCGGCACCCCCGCCGTCGGCATGGTGCTGACCCTGGTCATCGTCACCGACGAGGAGAACGCCTACGACGCGCTGAAGTCGGCCAACGAGGCGTCGCGCGAGCACCCCTCGCGCACCCTGGTCGTCATCAAGCGGGTCTCGCGCTCCCCGCGCAACCGCACCACCTCGCGGCTCGACGCCGAGATCCGGGTGGGCGCCGACGCCTCCACCGGCGAGACGGTCATCCTGCGGCTCTACGGCGAGATCGTCGACCACGCCCAGTCGGTGGTGCTGCCGCTGCTGCTGCCCGACGCCCCGGTCGTCGCCTGGTGGCCGGTGAACGGTCCGCTGGACCCGGCCAAGGACGCGCTGGGCGCCCTCGCCCAGCGCCGGGTCACCGACACCTACGCCGCCGAGCAGCCCATCAAGGAGCTGGCCGAGCGGGCCGCCTCCTACACGCCGGGCGACACCGACCTGGCGTGGACGCGGATCACCCCGTGGCGCTCGATGCTGGCCGCCGCGCTCGACCAGGTGGTCTGCCAGGTCACCGCCGTCGAGGTGGAGGGCGAGGAGTTCAACCCGAGCTGCGAGCTGCTCGCCATGTGGCTCGCCGAGCGGCTCCAGGTGCCGGTGGCCCGCAAGGCCTCCCCGGGCCCCGGGCTGACCGGGGTACGGATGGAGACCGACTGCGGCCCGATCGTCCTGGACCGGGCCGACGGGGCGCTGGCCACCCTCTCCATCGAGGGCCAGCCGAAGCGGGCGGTCGCCCTCAAGCGCCGCGAGACCGCCGAGCTGATCGCCGAGGAGCTGCGCCGCCTCGACCCGGACGACACCTACGCGGCCGCCCTGCGGTACGGGGTGGAGCGCCTGGACGAGCACGAGGTGCCCCGGGTCGCGGACACGCCCGACGCCCCGCACCGGGCGGAGGGCCACAAGGACGCGCCGGTGAAGCGGACGACCAAGGCGACCGCCGCGAAGAAGGGCGCCAAGTGACCCGTACCCCGCAGCTGGTGGTCCACCGGGACAAGGAGCTGATGGCCGAGGCGGCCGCCGCCCGGCTGATCACGCACGTGGTCGACGCCCAGGCGGCGCGCGGCCACGCCTCGCTGGTCCTCACCGGCGGCCGCAACGGCAACGGCCTGCTCGCCGCGCTCGCCGCCTCCCCGGCGCGGGACGCGGTGGACTGGCGCCGGGTCGACCTGTGGTGGGGCGACGAGCGGTTCCTGCCCGAGGGCGACCCCGAGCGGAACGTCACCCAGGCCCGCGCGGCCCTGCTCGACGCCGTCCCGCTCGACCCGGACCGGGTCCACCCGATGCCGGCCTCGGACGGACCCTGGGGCGACGACCCGGAGGCGGCCGCCGAGGCGTACGCCGCCGAGCTGGCCGCTTCGGCCGGGCACCACGACCACGGCCGGGTGCCCGACTTCGACGTGCTGATGCTCGGCGTCGGCCCGGACACCCACGTGGCCTCGCTCTTCCCGGAGCTGCCGGCGGTGCGCGAGACGGAGCGCACGGTGGTCGCGGTGCACGGCGCGCCCAAGCCGCCGCCGACCCGGATCACGCTGACGCTCCCGGCGATCCGCGCGGCCCGCGAGGTGTGGCTGCTGGCGGCGGGCGAGGACAAGGCCGACGCCGCGGCCATCGCCCTCTCCGGCGCCGGGGAGATCCAGGCTCCGGCGGCCGGCGCGTACGGCTGGTCGCGGACGCTGTGGCTGCTGGACGGCGCGGCCGCCTCGCAGCTGCCGCGCGAGCTGTACCCGCAGGCGTCCGCCTGAGCCAGGCCGAACTACGCGGCGCCAGGGCCCGGCTTCCCCTCGGGGAGGCCGGGCCCTGGCGCGTACGGACGGAGGTCAGCGGCCCCGCAGCACGCGGTAGCGGGCGACGAGGGCGGCGGTGGAGCTGTCCAGGGAGTCGGTGGAGCGCTCGCCGTCCTTGGCGGTCAGCAGCGGCTCGACCTCCTTGGCGAGGACCTTGCCGAGCTCCACGCCCCACTGGTCGAAGGAGTCGATGCCCCAGACGGCGCCCTGCACGAACACCTTGTGCTCGTAGAGGGCGACGAGCTGGCCGAGGACCGAGGGGGTCAGCTCGTCGGCGAGGATGGTGGTGGTGGGCCGGTTGCCGGGGAAGGTGCGGTGCGGCACCAGTTCCTCGGGGACGCCCTCGGCGCGGACCTCCTCGGCGGTCTTGCCGAAGGCCAGCGCCTGGGTCTGGGCGAAGAAGTTGGCCATCAGCAGGTCGTGCTGGGCGGCGAGGCCGTCCGGCAGCTCCTCGACGGGCCGGGCGAAGCCGATGAAGTCGGCGGGGATCAGCTTGGTGCCCTGGTGGAGCAACTGGTAGTAGGCATGCTGCCCGTTGGTGCCCGGCGTGCCCCAGACCACCGGACCGGTCTGCCAGGCGACGGGTTCGCCGTCGCGCTGGACGCGCTTGCCGTTGGACTCCATGTCGAGCTGCTGGAGGTAGGCGGCGAAGCGGGAGAGGTAGTGCGAGTAGGGCAGCACCACGTGCGACTGGGCGTCGTGGAAGTTGCCGTACCAGATGCCGAGGAGGCCGAGCAGCAGCGGCACGTTCTCCTCGGGGGGCGCGGTGCGGAAGTGCTCGTCGACCAGGTGGAAGCCGTCGAGCATCTCGCGGAACCGCTCGGGGCCGATGGCGATCATCAGCGAGAGGCCGATGGCCGAGTCGTAGGAGTAGCGGCCGCCGACCCAGTCCCAGAACTCGAACATGTTGGCCGGGTCGATGCCGAACTCGGCGACCTTCTCGGCGTTGGTGGAGAGCGCCACGAAGTGCCGGGCGACGGCCTCGGGGCCGGCGCCGAGGCCGTCGAGGAGCCAGCGGCGGGCCGAGGTCGCGTTGGTGACGGTCTCGATGGTGGTGAAGGTCTTGGAGGCGACGATGAAGAGCGTCTCGGCCGGGTCGAGGTCGCGGACCGACTCGTAGAGGTCGGCGCCGTCGACGTTGGAGACGAAACGCACCGTCAGGTCGCGGTCGGAGAAGGCGCGCAGCACCTCGTAGGCCATGGCGGGGCCGAGGTCGGAGCCGCCGATGCCGATGTTGACGATGTTGCGCAGCGGGCGTCCGGTGGCGCCGGTCCACGCGCCGGAGCGCACCTGGCCGGCGAAGTCGGCCATGCGGTCGAGGACCTGGTGGACCTCGGGGACGACGTTCGGGCCGCCGGGGCCGCCGTCCTCGACGACGGCGCCGCGCGGGGCGCGGAGCGCGGTGTGCAGGACGGCGCGGTTCTCGGTGGTGTTGATGCGCTCGCCGCGGTACATCGCGTCGCGCCACCCGGCCACGTCGGTGACCTCGGCCAGCTCCCGCAGCAGCGTCAGCGTCTCGTCGGTGACGAGCTGCTTGGAGTAGTCGATGTGCAGGTCGCCGACGCGGAGGGTGTACCGCTCACCGCGGTCCGGGTCGTCGGCGAAGAGCTGACGCAGGCTCACCTCGCCGAGCGCCGCGCGGTGGTCGGCGAGCGCGGTCCACTGCGGCCGCTGGGACAGCCCGGTTCGGCTTGCTGGGTTCATCGGTGACTTTCCGCCTTCTCTCGTCTGGGCTTGCCCCGCTGCCCCACCAACCTAATTGATGGCGGGGCGCTCGCGGTGGTGCCACAGAGAGGCCGGGAGACGGCCACCGGGACAACGGCCGGTGGCCGGACGGCGGACGGCTCAGATCTCGCCGCGGAGCTTGGCCAGGGCCTCGGCGAGGATCGCCTCCCCGTCGGCGTCGGAGCGCCGCTCACGGACGTAGGCGAGGTGCGTCTTGTACGGTTCGGTGCGCGGCGGCGCCGGGGGGTCGTCCCGGTCCTGGCCGGCGGGGAAGCCGCAGCGGGGGCAGTCCCAGGTGTCGGGGACCTGCGCGTCGCTGGCGAAGCTCGGCTGGGTCTCGTGTCCGTTGGCGCACCAGAAGGAGAGCCGCAGGCGCGGTGCGGACTCGCCCCGCTCGGCCTCCCCCATGGGCCCCGCTCCGACCCGGCTGCCGCGGATCGCGTTGCCACTTGCCACAGTCGTCACTCCCTGCGTGATGGTGCCGCGAAGCGTGACCGGCTCCGCCGCGGGCGCACCAGTGTACGGATGCCGCGACGGGGGTCCAGGGAGCGGAGTTGAGGGCTCCGCGGACCCGGCACCCGCCGGGCGCACGCCTCATGATAGGCGGCACGCCCGGATCGGGACCGGCGTCGACGGTGCCGGGTGGCTCAGTCCAGCTTCATCAGCAGGCCGAGCACCACGATGCAGGCGAACCAGAGCAGGCTGACGACGACCGTGATCCGGTCGAGGTTCCGCTCGGCGACCGAGGAGCCACCCACGGAGGACTGCATGCCGCCACCGAACATGTCGGAGAGGCCGCCGCCCTTTCCCTTGTGCATCAGCACCAGCAGCATCAGCAGCAGGCTGAAGACGATCAGGGCGATCGAGAACCCCATAACCACGGCTGGACCAACTTCCTCGGAACTGGATGGACTGCGGGGGCCGGGTGCCCCCGGCCCCCGCAAGGGTACGACGATTCCGCTCTACCGCATACTCACTGGTCGCGGAAGCGCGGGCTCACTGGTCGCGGAAGCGGACGATCTTGACGAACTCGTCCGTGTCCAGCGCGGCACCGCCCACCAGGGCGCCGTCCACGTCGGGCTGGGCCATGATCGCCGCGACGTTGCCGCCCTTGACGGAGCCGCCGTACTGGATGCGGACCTTGTCGGCCAGCTCCTGCGAGTACAGCTCGGCCAGGCGGCCGCGGATCGCCCCGCAGACCTCCTGGGCGTCCTCGGGGGTGGCGACCTCGCCGGTGCCGATGGCCCACACCGGCTCGTAGGCGATGACGATCGTCTCGGCCTGCTCGGCGGGGACGTCCTTGAGGCCGCCGTCGACCTGGGCGAGGGTGTGCGGGACCTGCTCGCCGGCCTTGCGGACGTCGAGGCCCTCGCCGACGCAGAGGATCGGGGTGATGCCGTACTTGAAGGCGGCCTTCACCTTGGCGTTGCACAGCTCGTCGGTCTCGTTGTGGTACTGGCGGCGCTCGGAGTGGCCGACGGCCACGAAGGTGCACTTGAGCTTGGCCAGCATCGGGCCGGAGATCTCGCCGGTGTAGGCGCCGGAGTCGTGGGCCGAGATGTCCTGGGCGCCGTACTTGATCTTGAGCTTGTCGCCGTCGACCAGGGTCTGGACCGACCGGAGGTCGGTGAAGGGCGGCAGGACCGCGACCTCGACGGCGTCGTAGTCCTTGTCGGACAGGGCGAACGCCAGCTTCTGGACGTGGGCGATGGCCTCCAGGTGGTTGAGGTTCATCTTCCAGTTGCCCGCCATGAGCGGGGTACGTCCCTGGGTGTCAGTCACGGTGGTTCAGTCCTCCAGTGCGGCGAGGCCGGGGAGCGTCTTGCCCTCGAGGTATTCGAGGCTGGCGCCGCCGCCGGTCGAGATGTGTCCGTATGCGTTTTCGTCGAAGCCCAGCAGCCGGACGGCCGCGGCGGAGTCGCCGCCGCCGACGACCGTGAAGGCCGGGGAGTCGAGCAGGGCCTGGGCCACTGCCCGGGTGCCGCCAGCGTAGTCGGGGTGCTCGAAGACCCCCATCGGCCCGTTCCAGAAGATGGTGCGGGCGTCGGCGAGCTTGGCGGCGTACAGCTCCGCGGTGGCGGGGCCGATGTCCAGGCCCACCTGACCGGCGGGGATGGCGTCGGCGGGGACGGTGTCGGGGTGGGTGGGCTCCTTGGCCTTCAGGTCGGGGAAGCCGCCGGAGACGACCACGTCGACGGGGAGGACGAACTCCACACCCTTCTCCTCGGCGCGCTTCAGGTACTCCTGGACGACCGGGATCTGGTCCTCCTGGAGCATCGAGGCACCGACCTCGTACCCCTTGGCCTTGAGGAAGGTGAAGACCATGCCGCCGCCGATCAGGATGCGGTCGGCCTTCTCCAGCAGGTTGTCGATGACGCCGAGCTTGTCGGAGACCTTGGCGCCGCCGAGGACCACCGCGTAGGGGCGCTGGACCTCCTCGGTCAGCTTCTGGAGGACGCCGACCTCGGTGGCGATGAGGTAGCCGGCGTAGTGCGGCAGGCGGGCCGGGAGGTCGTAGACGGACGCGTGCTTGCGGTGCACGGCGCCGAAGCCGTCGCCCACGTAGACGTCGGCCAGCGCGGCGAGTTCGTCGGCGAAGGTGGCGCGCTCGGCGTCGTCCTTGCTGGTCTCGCCCGGGTTGAAGCGGAGGTTCTCGATGACCGCGACCTGGCCGGGCTCCAGCCCGTCGACGGCGGCGTGGGCGGCGGGGCCGACGGTGTCCTGGGCGAACGCCACCGGCTTGCCGAGGAGTTCACCGAGCCGCTCGGCCGCGGGCAGCAGCGAGAAGGCCGGGTCGGGGGCGCCCTTGGGGCGGCCGAGGTGCGAGGCGACGATCACCTTGGCGCCGGCGCCGGTGAGGGCCTCGACGGTGGGCAGGACGGCACGGATACGGCCGTCGTCGGTGATCTGCCCGTCGGCGAGGGGGACGTTGAGGTCGGCGCGGACGAAGACCCGCTTGCCGCTCACGCCCTCGGCGAGAAGTTCGTCGATCGTCTTCATGACTGCTCTCCTGGACTCGTGGCTCTGCTCTCGTGCTGCATGGTCGTGGGGCGGGCGCGTCCGGCGTGCGACAGGGCCCGGACCGCGCTGCGTCGCGCGGGTCCGGACCCTGTCACTCATCGTGCGGTGCTGCCTGCCGTGCGGGGAGCGGTCAGAGCCGCTCGCCCACGAAGACGGTGAGGTCGACGAGGCGGTTGGAGTAGCCCCACTCGTTGTCGTACCAGCCGATGATCTTGGCCGTGGTGCCCTCGGCCATGGTCAGCAGCGAGTCGAAGGTGCAGGAGGCCGGGGTCGAGACGATGTCCGAGGAGACGATCGGGTCGGCGGTGTAGACGAGCTTGCCCGCCAGCTGCCCCTCCTGGGACGCCTTCTCGAACGCGGCGTTGATCTCGTCCCTGGTGACCTCGCGCTTCAGCTCGACCACCAGGTCGGTGACGGAGCCGGTGGGGACCGGGACGCGCATCGCGATGCCGTCGAGCTTGCCCTTGAGCTGCGGCAGGACCAGCGCGGTGGCCTTGGCGGCGCCCGTGGTGGTCGGGATGATGTTCTCCGCGGCGGCGCGGGCGCGGCGCAGGTCCTTGTGCGGGAAGTCCAGGATCCGCTGGTCGTTGGTGTACGCGTGCACCGTCGTCATCAGGCCCTTGACGATGCCGAAGTTCTCATCCAGAACCTTGGCCATCGGCGCCACACAGTTGGTGGTGCAGGAGGCGTTGGAGATGATGTTGTCGGTGGCGGGGTCGTACTTGTCCTCGTTGACGCCCATCACGATGGTGATGTCCTCATCCTTGGCCGGAGCCGAGATGATGACCTTCTTGGCGCCGCCCTGGAGGTGCTTCTCCGCGTCGGCCTTCTTGGTGAAGATGCCGGTCGACTCGATGACGATGTCGACGCCCAGCTCACCCCAGGGGATGTCGGCCGGGTTGCGCTCGGAGAGCACCTTGACGGTCTTGTCGCCGACCGTGATGGTGTCCTCGGTGTGCGAGACCTCTTCGGAGAGCTTGCCGAGGATGGTGTCGTACTTCAGCAGGTGTGCGGTGGTCGCGGTGTCACCCAGGTCGTTGACAGCCACGATCTCGATGTCCGCGCCCTGGTCCAGAAGCGCGCGGAAGTAGTTGCGACCGATGCGGCCGAAGCCGTTGATGCCTACGCGGATCGTCACGAGCCGATCTCCTCGTTGGTACGCCGGTTTTCGACGCCGGCGAGCTGTATGGGATGTCCCCGACCGCCTCCGACCCTACCTCTCCGGGGCCCGGGGAGTGACATCGGAGGAGACCGCCCGGGGCGTCCCCGGCGCTACTGTCCGGTAGCCGGTACGGCGGTTCCGCGCACCCCCGCCACGGCCCTCTCGTCACGCTCCGTCAACCGGCCGCAGGGTACGCGCGGTTGCCCCCGGCCGCGACCGGAACGGCCCCGCTCTCCCGTGTCCGGGAGGCGGGGCCGGTCGGTGCTTCATCCGTACGGGCGAGCCGGGGCCGCCCGCGTTGACCAGGGGGTGCGTCAGCCGACGAGGTGGTCGGCCAGATCCTCGCTGAGACCGGCCTCGGTGCCGGCGATGCCCAGGTCCTGGGCGCGCTTGTCGGCCATGGCCAGCAGGCGCCGGATGCGTCCGGCGACGGCGTCCTTGGTGAGCGGCGGGTCGGCGAGGGCGCCCAGCTCCTCCAGCGACGCCTGCTTGTGCTCCATGCGGAGCCGGCCGGCGGCGGCGAGGTGCTCGGGGACCTCCTCGCCCAGGATCTCCAGGGCGCGCTGGACCCGGGCGCCGGCGGCGACGGCGGCCCGCGCCGAGCGGCGGAGGTTGGCGTCGTCGAAGTTGGCCAGGCGGTTGGCGGTGGCGCGCACCTCGCGCCGCATCCGCCGCTCCTCCCAGGCGAGGACCGACTCGTGGGCGCCGAGGCGGGTCAGCAGGGCGCCAATGGCGTCGCCGTCGCGGACCACGACCCGGTCCACGCCGCGCACCTCGCGGGCCTTGCCGGCGATGGAGAGCCTGCGGGCCGCGCCGACCAGGGCGAGGGCCGCCTCCGGGCCGGGGCAGGTGACCTCCAGGGAGGAGGAGCGGCCGGGCTCGGTGAGCGAGCCGTGGGCGAGGAAGGCACCCCGCCAGGCGGCCTCGGCGTCGCAGGTGGCGCCGGAGACGACCTGCGGCGGCAGCCCTCTGATCGGGCGGCCCCGGCCGTCGACCAGCCCCGTCTGCCGGGCCAGCTGGTCACCGCCGGCCACCACCCGCACCACGTACCGCGAACCCCGGCGCAGCCCGCCGGGGGCCATCACGATCAGTTCGGAACTGTGTCCGAAGATCTCCAGGATGTCCCGCTTGAGGCGCCGGGCGGCCATCGCCGTGTCCAGCTCCGCCTCGATCACGATGCGGCCGCTCACCAGGTGCAGCCCACCCGCGAACCGCAGGAGCGCGGAGACCTCCGCCTTCCTGCAACAGGTGCGGGTGACGGGAAGCCGGGAGACCTCGTCCTTCACCGCTGCCGTCATCGCCATGGGCCGATCCTTCCATGCATCCGGAAAATACGGTCGTACGCGGCCGCCAGCAGCTCCGGGTCGTGCCGGGGGCTGCCGTCAGGGCGGGCCACGGGCGCCAGCTCGACCGTCGCGCCCAGACGCCGGGCGGCGTCGTCGAGGGAGAGACGGTCGGGCACGGCCGCCTCGTCGGCGAGCACCACGTCCAGGGCGAGTTTAGGGGCGTGTCGGGCCAAAACCTCCAAATGACGCTGCGGGGAGAACCCCTCGGTTTCTCCGGGTTGCGGCGCGAGGTTGAGCGAGAGGACCCGGCGGGCCTTGGTGGAGAGCAGCGCGTCGAGCAGTTCGGGCACCAGAAGATGCGGGATGACCGAGGAGAACCAGGAGCCCGGACCGAGCACCACCCAGTCCGCGTCGAGGACCGCCTCGACCGCCTCCGGCACGGCCGGCGGGTCGTGCGGCACCAGGTGCACCGACTGGACCTCGCCGGGGGTCAGCGCCACGGTCGCCTGGCCGCGCACCGTGTCCACGTCGTCCGGGCGGGCCGGGTCGTGGCCCCGCACCAGCGCCTGGAGCTCCAGGGGGACGGCGGACATGGGCAGCACCCTGCCGTGCGCGCCGAGCAGGGTGCCGACCAGGTCCAGCGCCTGGACGTGGTCGCCGAGCTGCTCCCAGAGGGCGACGATCAGCAGGTTGCCCACGGCGTGGTCGTGCAGGTCGCCACGGGAGTGGAAGCGGTGCTGGATCACCCGGGACCAGGTCTGGCCCCAGTCGTCGTCCCCGCAGAGCGCGGCCAGCGCCTTGCGCAGGTCCCCCGGGGGCAGCACGCCCAGTTCGTCGCGGAGACGGCCGCTGGAGCCGCCGTCGTCGGCGACGGTGACGACGGCGGTCAGGTCCCCGGTGATGCGGCGCAGCGCGGTCAGCGAGGCGGACAGCCCCATGCCGCCGCCGAGGGCGACGACCTTGGGCTGGGCGCCGCGGCCCCGGGGGCGCGGGCGGGGCGTCCACCCCAGAGGTGCCGCGGGCGGGGTGGTCCGCCGCATCCGCCGCAGGCGCGAGGGGCGGCCGGTCATTCCCGGCCCATGTCGCGGTGGACGACGACGGTCTCGACGCCCTCGGAGGCGAGACGCGAGGCGAGCTTCTCGGACATGGCCACGGAGCGGTGCTTGCCGCCGGTACACCCGACGGCGATCGTCACGTACCGCTTGCCCTCGCGGCGGTATCCGCGGGCGATCAGCTGGAGCAGCTCCGTGTACTGGTCCAGGAACTCCTTGGCGCCGGGGCGGCTGAAGACGTAGTTCGACACCTCTTCGTTCAGGCCGGTGAAGGGGCGCAGCTCGGGGACCCAGTGCGGGTTGGGCAGGAAGCGGCAGTCGACGACGAGGTCGGCGTCGACGGGCAGGCCGTACTTGTAGCCGAAGGACATCACCGTGGCCCGCAGCTCGGGCTCCTCGTCGCCCGCGAACTGGGCGTCCATCTTGGCGCGCAGCTCGTGGACGTTGAGGCTGGAGGTGTCGATGACCAGGTCGGCGTCGCCGCGCAGCTCGCGCAGCAGGTCGCGCTCGGCGGCGATGCCGTCGACGATGCGGCCGTCGCCCTGGAGGGGGTGCGGGCGGCGCACCGACTCGAAGCGACGCACCAGCGCGTCGTCGGAGGACTCCAGGAAGACGATCCGCCGGGTGACGTTCTTGACGTCGAGGTCGGCGAGGGACTCGCGGAGGTTGTCGAAGAAGCGGCGGCCGCGCACGTCCACGACGACGGCGATCCGGGCGACGTTCCCCTGCGAGCGGGCGCCCAGCTCCACCATGGTGGGGATGAGGGCGGGCGGCAGGTTGTCCACGACGAACCAGCCGAGGTCCTCCAGGCACTTGGCGGCGGTGCTGCGCCCCGCGCCGGACATCCCGGAGATGATCACCAGCTCGGGGATGGCCGTCTCGGTGGCCTCCACCGCCTCGCCGGTCGTGCCCGTACCCACCTGTGCCTCGTCTCCGTCGTGCTCGGTCATGTCTGCTGCCCCCGGTTCTTCGGTGCGGTCTGCGGCGGCGCCTGGTCAGGCCCGCCGTCCGGTGCTGTCCGGTCGCCCGGCCTCTCCTGCTCGGCCGGGCCGGACACCTCCGGATCTCCAGTCTGTCCCGCCACACCGCCATCCGGGGAACCGGCCGCGCGGTGCGGGCCCGGGGAATTGCCACCCGGCCCGGCCGCGACGCCCCCGCCGGGGGCCGCTTCCCCCTGGGCGGGCTGCGGAGCCACCCCCTGGATCGGCGCGGCGTCCCCCTCCCCTGGCACCCGCGCGGTCCGCGCGTCGCCCGGCTGGGGCGCCGACGGGGCCGGGTGGACGAGCGGAAGCGCGTCGCCGTACGACCGGGGCCCGTCCTGCGGCAGGCCCAGGGCGGGCGGTGCCGGGGCGGTCTCCTGCGGAGCGGGCTCGTCCTGCGGGAGGCCGGCGGCGAGCGGCCCGCCCGGGCCCTCGGCGCCGGGCTCCGCCTCACCGGAACCGGCGGGCTCCCCCTCGACGGGCTCCGCCGAGGGGCTGTCCCCCTGGGCCGAGCCGTCCGCCGGACTGTCCTGTTCCCCCTCGGAGCCGGTCGCCGGACGGTCCGCTCCCCGGCTCTCCGGAGTGGACGGGCCTGTCCCGCCCCCGGTGTCCGGGCCGTCGCTCTCCCCCGAAGTCGCGGGAGCCTCCCTGTTCTCCGGTGACTCGTCGGTGTCGTCGTCCCCGACGATCTCGCCGGTGGCGGTGTTGACCGCGACCGAGGGAGCGGACTGCGCCAGGGTGGCGGCGACGGCGAGGGCGGTCTTGCGGCCTATGCCGGGGACCTCGCAGATCTGCTCGACGGTGGCGGCGCGGAGTTTGCGGACCGAGCCGAAGTACTTGACCAGGGCCTGCTTGCGGGTCTCGCCGAGGCCGGGGACGTCGTCGAGGGGGCTGGTGCGGATGCGCTTGGAGCGCTTGGCCCGCTGGTAGGTGATGGCGAAGCGGTGGGCCTCGTCGCGGATGCGCTGGAGGAGGTAGAGGCCCTCGCTGGTGCGGGGCAGGACGACCGGGTCGTCCTGGCCGGGGACCCAGACCTCCTCCAGGCGCTTGGCGAGGCCGCAGACGGCGATGTCGTCGATGCCCAGTTCGTCCAGGGCCCGCTGCGCGGCGGCGACCTGGGGCTGGCCGCCGTCGACCACGACGAGCTGCGGCGGGTAGGCGAACCGCTTGGGGCGGCCGTCCTCGTCGGTGAGGGAGGCGGTGACCTCACCGCCCTCCGTGGCGTCCTGCTCCTCGGTCCACTCGCCGGTGCGCTCCCGGTCGCTCAGGTAGCGGCGGAAACGGCGGGTGATCACCTCGTGCATCGAGCGGACGTCGTCCTGGCCCTGGCCGTGCCAGAGCTGGGTGTCGCCGGCCCGGCCCTTGATCTGGAAGCGGCGGTACTCGCTCTTGCGGGCCAGCCCGTCCTCGAAGACCACCATCGAGGCCACCACGTCGTCGCCCTGGAAGTGGGAGATGTCGTAGCACTCGATGCGCAGCGGGGCGCTCTCCAGCTCCAGCGCCTCGGCGATCTCCTCCAGGGCGCGGGAGCGGGTGGTCAGGTCGGAGGCGCGTCTGGTCTTGTGCAGGACCAGGGACTGCTGGGCGTTCCGCTGGACCGTCTCCATCAGGGACTTCTTGTCGCCGCGCTGCGGGATGCGCAGGGAGACCTGGGTGCCGCGCCGGTCGCCGAGCCACTGGGAGACGGCCTCGGTGTTCTCGGGAAGGGCGGGGACCAGGACCTCCTTGGGGACGCCTTCACCGCGCTCCTCGCCGTAGAGCTGCTGGAGGGCGTGGCCGACGAGGCCGGCGGTGTCGACCGCCTCGACCTTGTCGGTGACCCAGCCGCGCTGGCCGCGAACCCGGCCGCCGCGCACGTGGAAGATCTGGACGGCCGCCTCCAGTTCGTCCTCGGCGACGGCGATGAGGTCGGCGTCGGTGGCGTCGGCGAGGACGACGGCGGACTTCTCCATGGCGCGGCGCAGCGCCTCGATGTCGTCGCGCAGGCGCCCGGCCCGCTCGTACTCCATCTCCTCGGCGGCCTCCTGCATCTGCCGCTCCAGGCGGCGCAGGTAGGCGCCGGTGCGGCCGGCCATGAAGTCGCAGAACTCCTCGGCCAGATCGCGGTGGTCCTCGGGGCTGATGCGGCCGACGCAGGGGGCGGCGCACTTGCCGATGTACCCCAGCAGGCAGGGGCGGCCGGTGCGGGCGGCGTTCTTGAAGACGCCGGCCGAGCAGGTGCGGACGGGGAAGACCCGCAGCAGCAGGTCGACGGTGTCGCGGATGGCCCAGGCGTGGCCGTACGGGCCGAAGTACCGCACGCCCTTCTTCTTCTGGCCGCGCATGACCTGGACGCGGGGGAACTCCTCGTTCATCGTCACCGCGAGGTACGGATAGCTCTTGTCGTCGCGGTACTTGACGTTGAACCGGGGGTCGAACTCCTTGATCCAGGTGTACTCCAGCTGGAGCGCCTCGACCTCGGTGGAGACCACCGTCCACTCCACGGAGGAGGCGGTGGTGACCATGGTGCGGGTGCGCGGGTGGAGGCCGGCCAGGTCCTGGAAGTAGCTGGAGAGGCGCTGGCGCAGGCTTTTCGCCTTCCCGACGTAGATCACCCGGCGGTGGTCGTCGCGGAAGCGGTAGACGCCCGGGGAGTCAGGGATCTGCCCCGGCTTCGGACGGTAGCTGGAGGGGTCGGCCATGTCAGACACCCTACTGTCGGCCACCGACACTCCGACGTCACCCGCAGTGACGGGGCCGGGACGAGGGGCGGCCGGGTCAGGCGGGCCGGGGGCGGGCGACGAGGCGGCCGCCGTCGGCGGAGACGTCGAGTTCGGTGAGCGGGGCGACGGCGGGGCCCCGCAGCACCTCTCCGGTGGTGACGTCGAACCGGCTGCCGTGGCAGGTGCAGGTGGAGACGGTGCCCTTGATCTGGTGCAGCGGGCAGGACCGGTGGGTGCAGACGGCGCTGAAGGCGCGGTACTCCCCCGCCTCGGAACGGCTCACGACCACGTGGTGCTCGCGGAAGATCTCCGCCCCGCCCTTCGGCACGGCGTCGGCGGAGCCCAGTTCCACCGGCTCGGCGGGCCCCTCGGCGCGCCCGTCGTCCGGCGGGGCGCAGGCCGCCGCCCCCAGCCCGGCGGCCGGGACCAGGGCCGCGCCCCGCAGGACGGTGCGGCGGGAGAGGGGGTGGGCGGACATGGTGCCTCCGCTGAGGTCCGTGGGCGGCTCGGTGCGGTCCCGACCCTAGCCGGGGCCTGCCCCGGACCCGGTCAGTAGGGGGTGTCCCGGGAGGCGATGAAGTCGTGCAGGCGGCGGGTGTCGGCGTCGGTCCACCCCTCGCGGGGCGCCACCGCCGCCCAGCCGTCCACGGGGCTCGCCCCGTACCGGTGGCCGTGCGGTGCCTGGACGCCGTAACTGACGGCCATGTCCACGCTGGTCTGCCAGAAGGTGACGAAGGGGAACCAGGTGATCTCGGGGGTGATGTCGGGGCCGAGCGGGTCGTCCAGCCACGCGGGGCGCTGGAGGAGGAGGTCGTAGGACCACCAGACGACGGGGTCGGAGGCGTTCTGGAGGTAGACGACGCGCGGCTCCTGCCAGGGCCCGGCGGGGCGGGCGAGGTCCCGGCGGGGGAACTGGGCGAAGCGGAAGTGGCGCCCCTCCTCGTAGAGGGGCCGCCAGACGGGGCTGGACGGGTCGCGGTGGGCGCGGATCTCCTGCGAGATCGGCGAGAAGTTGGGCGGGCCGAGCAGCAGGGCCCCGTCGACGTTGTCCAGCAGCTCACCGGGCCGCTCGTAGGAGGCTTCGACGGCGTACGCGCCGAGGCTCTCGCCGGTGACGACGAGAAGGGGGCGCTCGTCCGGGGGCAGGGCGGCCCAGCGGGCCCGCACGGCGTCGACCAGTTCGCGGGTGGCGTGCGCGGCCTTCTCCTTGTCGACGAGGAAGGAGAGCCAGCTGGGCAGGTAGGAGTACTGGAGGGCGACGGTGGCGGTGTTGCCGTCGTGCATGTATTCGAGGGGTTCCACGACGTTGGCGTTGACCCAGCCGGTGCCGGTGGTCCCGGCGATGGCGAGGACGTCCCGCTCGAAGGCGCGGGTCCGGTCCAGCTCCTTCATGGCGAGGTCGACCTGGGCGGCGACCGGGTCCTCGTCGTAGGCGAACGCCTCCGGGGCGGCCGATCCTGCGTAGATCCGGACGGGGTCCACGGCGTCCCGCCCGGTCCAGTCGGTGATCTCCTCGCTGGTCAGGACGGAACCGGCGAAGTTGCGCCCCTGGAAGCCGAGATCCCGCCAGCGGATGTACGAGCCGGGGCCGCCCGAGACCAGCCGCGAGGTGGGCGGGGTGACGCCCTCCTTGGTGCCGCCGTCGGTGGCCTTGGAGATGCGGTCGGCGACGTCGACCACGCCGCGTTCGAAGACCAGGTCCTGGACGCAGAAGAGGACGGCGAGGCTGGAGAGCAGCAGCCCGAGCCCGACGGCGGCGGGCCGGGGCAGGAGCCGCCCGAGCAGCCGGATCAGGCGGCTGGCGCCGAGCCGGACGGCGCGGGCCAGCAGGAGCAGCACCGCCCAGAGCGCGACGGTGATCAGGGCGATCATCGGGGTGTGCCAGGTCAGCGACGGCGGCAGCCCCTGCAGGGCGCGGAGCTGGCGTTGCAGGTGGGCGCTCTCGGAGATGAGCCAGACCGTGCAGACGGGGCTGATCAGGAAGTACGCCTGCCAGGCGTGGGCGCGGACGGCCTGGCTCGGCCGGCGCGCGACCAGGAGCCGGAAGAGCCAGCTGAGGGTGACACCGAGGGCGTAGCCGATGGCGGCGTTGATGCCGCCGATGAGCCCTTGGAGGAACCAGGGGCGGGGCACCAGCGAGGGGGTCAGGGAGAACCAGAAGAAGACCGTGGCCACGCAGGTGGCGGTCAGGTCGGGCCAGCGGCGGACCAGATAGGTGGGGCCGGGGCGCTGCCAGTAGGGCTTGCGCGCGGCGGCCGCGACGCGCCCGGCCAGGGAGCGGGCGGTACTCCCCATCGCGATCATGAATGTCACATTAGCGGCTGTTCACCCCGCTTCCTGCGGGGCGGCCGGGCAGGCCGCCGCCGCCCCCGCGCCGGTGAGGACGCGGAGGCGGCGGACGGCGTTGCGCGGACGGGCCGGGGCGCGAGGCGGGGTGGTGGTTTCCGGTCACCCCGCCGCCACTCCCCCGGCCGTCACTTGGTGGTGCGCGGTGCCTTCTTCGCCGGGGCCTTCTTGGCCGCCGTCTTCTTGGCCGCCGCCTTCTTCGCGGCGGGCTTCTTGGCCGCGACCGCCTTGCGGGTGGCCCCCGTCTTGCGGGCACCGCCGGAGCGGGGCGCGGCCGAGGCCTCGCTGATCCGGTCGGCGCCGAGGACGTCCTGGAGGAACTTGCCGGTGTGGCTGGCGGGGACGCCGGCCACCTCCTCGGGGGTGCCTTCGGCGACGACCAGGCCGCCGCCGTTGCCGCCCTCGGGGCCCATGTCGACGACCCAGTCGGCGGTCTTGATCACGTCGAGGTTGTGCTCGATCACGATGACCGAGTTGCCCTTGTCGACCAGACCGGAGAGGACGGTGATCAGCTTGCTGATGTCCTCGAAGTGCAGGCCGGTGGTGGGCTCGTCCAGGACGTAGACCGTGCGCCCGGTGGAGCGCTTCTGCAGCTCGGCGGCGAGCTTGACGCGCTGCGCCTCGCCGCCGGAGAGGGTCGGCGCGGGCTGTCCGAGGCGGACGTACCCGAGGCCGACCTCGTTGAGCGTGCGCAGGTGGCGGGCGATGGTGGGGACCGCCTCGAAGAAGCCGAGCGCCTCCTCGATGGGCATGTCCAGCACCTCGGCGATGGACTTGCCCTTGTAGTGGACCTCCAGGGTCTCCCGGTTGTAGCGCGCCCCGTGGCAGACCTCGCAGGGGACGTACACGTCGGGCAGGAAGTTCATCTCGATCTTGATGGTGCCGTCGCCGTGGCAGTTCTCGCAGCGGCCGCCCTTGACGTTGAAGGAGAAGCGGCCGGGGAGGTACCCGCGGACCTTGGCCTCCATCGTCTCGGCGAAGAGCTTGCGGACGTTGTCGAAGACGCCGGTGTACGTGGCCGGGTTGGAGCGGGGGGTGCGGCCGATCGGCGACTGGTCGACGTGCACGACCTTGTCGACGAGGTCGTCGCCCTCGACCCGGGTGTGGCGGCCGGGGACGCTCTTGGCGCCGTTCAGCTCGCGGGCCAGGTGGGTGTAGAGGATGTCGTTGACCAGCGTCGACTTGCCGGAGCCGGAGACTCCGGTGACGGCGGTGAGGACGCCGAGCGGGAAGGAGACGTCGATGTCGCGGAGGTTGTTCTCCTTGGCACCGATCACCGTCAGCTGCCGCGCCGGGTCGACCGGGCGGCGGATCTCCGGTACCGGGATGGAACGCTTGCCGGCGAGGTACTGGCCGGTGATCGACTCCTTGTTGGCGAGCAGCTCGTCCAGCGAACCGGAGTGGACGACCTTGCCGCCGTGCTCACCGGCGCCCGGGCCGATGTCCACGATCCAGTCGGCGACCTTGATGGTGTCCTCGTCGTGCTCCACCACGATCAGCGTGTTGCCCATGTCGCGCAGGCGGACCAGGGTCTCGATCAGCCGGTGGTTGTCGCGCTGGTGGAGGCCGATCGAGGGCTCGTCCAGGACGTAGAGCACGCCGACCAGGCCGGAGCCGATCTGGGTGGCCAGCCGGATGCGCTGGGCCTCACCGCCGGAGAGGGAGCCCGCCGGGCGGTTGAGGGAGAGGTAGTCGAGGCCGACGTCGACCAGGAAGCGGAGGCGTTCGTTGACCTCCTTGAGGACGCGCTCGGCGATCTTGAGGTCGCGGCCGGAGAGGGTGAGCTTGTCGAGGAAGTCGGCGCAGTCGGTGATCGACATGGCGGAGACCTCGGCGATGGACTTGCCCATCACCGTGACCGCCAGCACGATCGGCTTGAGCCGGGTCCCCTCGCAGGTCGGGCAGGGGACCTCCCGCATGTACCCCTCGAACCGCTCCCGGCTGGAGTCGCTCTCCGCCTCGGAGTGGCGCCGCTTGACGTAGGGCACGGCGCCCTCGAAGGCGGTGGTGTAGACCCGCTCGCGGCCGTAGCGGTTGCGGTAGCGGACCTCGATCTGGGTCTTGTGGCCCTGGAGCAGGGCCTTCTTCGCGCGCTGCGGGAGCGCGGCGAAGGGCACGTCGGTGCGGAAGTTCAGCGCGTCGGCGAGGGCGCCGACCAGCCGGCCGAAGTACTCCTTGGTGTGCCCGTGCGACCAGGGGTGGATGGCGCCCTCGTCCAGGGACTTGTCCTCGTCCGGGACGATCAGCTCCGGGTCGACCTCCATGCGGGTGCCGATGCCGGTGCAGTCGGGGCAGGCGCCGAACGGCGAGTTGAAGGAGAAGGAGCGCGGCTCCAGCTCCTCGAAGGAGAGGTCGTCGTACGGGCAGTAGAGGTGCTCGGAGTACATCCGCTCGCGCTCGGGGTCGTCCTCGGGGAGGTCGACGAAGTCGAGCACGACCATGCCGCCGGAGAGGCCGAGGGCGGTCTCCACCGAGTCGGTGAGGCGGCGCTTGGCGCTCTCCTTGACCGTGAGGCGGTCGACGACCACCTCGATGGTGTGCTTCTCCTGCTTCTTCAGCTTCGGCGGGTCGGAGAGCTGCACCGTGGCGCCGTCGACGCGGGCGCGGCTGTACCCCTTGGTCTGGAGGTCGGCGAAGAGGTCGACGAACTCGCCCTTGCGCTCACGGACCAGCGGGGAGAGCACCTGGAAGCGGCTGCCCTCGGGCAGGCCCAGCACCTTGTCCACGATGGCCTGCGGCGACTGGCGGGAGATCGGGCGGTGGCAGACCGGGCAGTGCGGCTTGCCGATCCGGGCGAAGAGCAGGCGGAGGTAGTCGTAGACCTCGGTGATGGTGCCGACCGTGGAGCGCGGGTTGCGCGAGGTGGACTTCTGGTCGATGGAGACTGCGGGCGAGAGGCCCTCGATGAAGTCGACGTCGGGCTTGTCCATCTGGCCGAGGAACTGCCGGGCGTACGAGGAGAGGGACTCGACGTACCGCCGCTGGCCCTCGGCGAAGATCGTGTCGAACGCGAGCGAGGACTTGCCCGACCCGGAGAGCCCGGTGAAGACGATGAGGGAGTCACGCGGCAGGTCGAGCGAGACATTCCTCAGATTGTGCTCGCGGGCACCACGGACGATGAGACGGTCGGCCACGCCGGTCCGCACCTTTCTGGAGTGAAGCGGGAGCGGAACCCCCGGGAACAACGTACGGGAGTGCCGCGGCAGCGGTGGAAGGGATGAGCGATCGGGGGCGGGGGACTTCGGACCGAGGGCGGCACCGGGCCGTCGTCGGGGGATCGCATCCCGGCTACATCCAGGATGCCTCTTCCGGGAACCGAGCGTATAGCACGTACATTCGATTCCCAGGATCCTGGCGCCTGCTTCACCCGAACGAGTGGACCGATCCGGTGCCGCTAGGGTCGTCCCATGACTGATCCTGTGCGCGATCTCACAAGGCTGGACGAGGCCACCGCCCGGCTCCTCACCGTCGCGGGCACGCTGGACGACGCGGCGCTGGCCGAGCCCTCGCGGCTGCCGGGCTGGACCCGCGGCCACGTCCTCAGCCATCTCGCCCGCAACGCCGACGCCCTGCTCAACGTGGTCGCGGGCCGCCCCATGTACGCCAGTGCCGAGGCCCGCGACGCCGACATCGAGGCGGGCGCCACCCTGCCCGCCGAGGCCCTCGCCGAGGAGGTGCGGCTGAGCGCCGCCCGGCTCGCAGCCGCCCTGGCCGAGCCCGGGGACTGGGAGCGCGTGGTGGAGCTGCGCAACGGTGTCACCGACCGGCTCGCCCGCGTCCCCTTCCGGCGGCTGGTCGAGGTGGAGCTGCACCAGGTCGACCTGGGTGCCGGGCGCGAGCTGGAGGACCTGCCGGCGGAGTTCACCGACGCCGAGAACGCCTTCCTCGCCGACCGCTTCACCGGCCACCCGGACGTACCGCCGCTGCTGCTCCGCCCGGCCGGCTCCCCCGCCCTCACCAGTGGCCGTGCCGCCGCCCCGGGCGAGGAGCCGCTCACCGTCACCGGCACCCCGGCCGATCTGCTCGGCTGGCTCGCCGGACGCCGTGCTCCGGACGGCCTGAAGACCGACGGCGGCCCGCTGCCCGCCCTGCCGCCGCTGTGAGCCCCGCACAGCCGGGGCGGCGGCACCCGCCTCGGTAGGGTGACGGCCATGACGTACAGCGGAGCGGTGAAGGTCGGCGGACCCGCCGACGTGCACGAACTGACCGGGCTGATGATCTCCAAGGTCGCCGTGGGCCCCATGGACAACAACGCGTACCTGCTGCGCTGCCGGGCCACCGGCGAACAGCTCCTGATCGACGCGGCCGCCGAGCCCGGGACCCTGCTGCAGCTGATCGGCCGGGACTCGGTCGCCTCCGTCGTCACCACCCACCGCCACGGCGACCACTGGCAGGCGCTGGCGGAGGTGGTGGCCGCGACCGATGCGCGGACCCAGGCCGGGCGGTACGACGCGGAGGGGATTCCGGTTCCCACCGATGTGCTGCTGGACGACGGGGACACCGTGCGGGTCGGCCGGGTGGAGCTGACCGTCCTCCACCTGGTCGGGCACACGCCCGGCTCGATCGCCCTGGTCTACGACGACCCGCACGGCCACCCGCACGTCTTCACCGGGGACTGCCTCTTCCCCGGAGGGGTGGGCAACACCCACCAGGACCCGGATGCCTTCGCCCAGCTGCTGGGTGACGTGGAGACCAAGATCTTTGCTGCGCTGCCGGACGAGACGTGGGTTTACCCCGGGCACGGGGACGACACCACGCTGGGGGCGGAGCGGCCGCACCTGGCCGCCTGGCGCGAGCGGGGTTGGTGAGTCCGGCCGGGGCCTTCAGCCAGGCCGGGACCTACAACCCGGCCGGGGCCTACAGCCCGGCCGGGCTGGGTTCTGGTGCGGACACGTCCGACCGTGCCGGTCACCGATGGCCTCAAGCGCCGGCCGGGCTGGATGTGGTGCCGCATCGCTCGACCGTTCAGGTCAAAGACGGCCTCAAACGCCGGCCGGGCTGAAGGTGGCCAGGCGGGATCTAGCCGGGCTGAAGGTGGCCCGGGCCGGAGGTGACCGGCTGGAGGTGCCCCGGGCGGGAGGTCGCCCGGGTCAGCTCTGGTCGGCCAGCAAGGTCGCGATCCGGCGGACGGCGAACGCGTAGCCCTGGATGCCGCAGCCGGCGATGACGCCGTCGGCGCGCAGGGAGACGTAGCTGTGGTGCCGGAACTGTTCGCGGCGGTGGATGTTGGAGATGTGGACCTCGATCACCGGGAGCCCGTCGCAGGCGTTGAGCGCGTCGAGCAGGGCGACAGAGGTGTGCGAGTAGGCGGCGGGGTTGATGACAAGGCCGGCCGCGCCGGTGCGGGCCTCGTGGATCCAGTCGACCAGGACGCCCTCGTGGTTGGACTGGCGCAGGTCGACGGTGCCGCCGAGCGCCGCCGCCTCCTCGGCGCAGAGCCGCTCCACGTCGGCCAGCGTCTCGGACCCGTAGATCTCCGGCTGCCGCTGCCCCAGCAGGTTCAGGTTCGGGCCGTTGAGAATCATGATCGGCGCGGTGGCGAGGGTGTGGGCGGGGCGGGTCATCGCGGTCCTCCGGAAACGGGTGCGCCCGCGCCCCCCGAAGGGGACGCGGGCTCATTCGGCCTGGGCCGACATCTATCACGACGGGCCGGCGCGGCCCGCCGCACCCGTCAGCTCTCGCTGTCCTTGCGGCTGTCGTCCTCGCCGCCGGAACCGGTGACGGCACCGGCCTTCTCGGCCTCCGCCTGCTTCCGCGAGGCGTAGAGGCTGGTGATCGTGGTGACCACCAGGACGGCGCAGATCACTCCCAGCGAGACCGGGATGGAGATCTCCGGCACGTGGACGCCCGACTCGTGCAGCGCGTGCAGCACGAGCTTGACGCCGATGAAGCCGAGGATCACCGACAGGCCGTAGCTGAGGTGGACCAGCTTGCGGAGCAGACCCCCGAGGAGGAAGTACAGCTGCCGCAGGCCCATCAGGGCGAAGGCGTTGGCGGTGAAGACGATGTACGGGTCCTGGGTCAGGCCGAAGATCGCCGGGATCGAGTCGAGGGCGAAGAGGAGATCGGTGGTGCCGATCGCCAGCATGACGACCAGCATCGGCGTCATGATCTTCTTGCCGTTCTTCTCGATGAACAGCTTGGTGCCGTGGTAGCGGTCGGCCACGCCGAACCGCCGCTCGGCCGCCTTGAGCAGGCGGTTCTCCTCCCAGTCCTCGTCGTCGTCGCCGGACCTGGCCTCCTGGATGAGCTTCCAGGCGGTGTAGATCAGGAACGCGCCGAAGATGTAGAAGACCCACGAGAAGTTGGCGATGATCGCCGCGCCCGCCGCGATGAAGATCGCGCGCAGCACCAGGGCGATGAGGACGCCGATCAGCAGCACGCGCTGCTGGTACTGCGAGGGGACCGAGAACTTCGCCATGATCAGCACGAAGACGAAGAGGTTGTCGACACTCAGCGACTTCTCGGTGATGTAGCCGGCGAAGAACTCACCGGCCTGCTGCCCGCCTCCGAAGATGAGCAGGCCCACGCCGAACAGGGCGGCCAGGACGATCCAGACGATCGTCCAGATCCCGGCTTCCTTGATGGACACGTCATGGGGCTTGCGCCCGATGAAGAAGTCGGCCCCGATCAGCACGATCAGGCCGACAACAGTAAGGACCCATAGGGTCACGGAAACTTCCACTGCGCCTCCGGCAGTACGTAACGGCATCTCTCAGCGTCATCGCTGCCGGAGGTCTCTTCCACCCGAGAACCGCGCGAGGCGCGCGGTCATCGGATCGACGGCCCGGGATCGGGCCGGAATATCCGTACCGATCCGTATTGACGGGCTCGCCGCGCCAGGAGTACTCCCCTCCGCACCGGGAAGCCTACGCGAATTGCCAACGGTTGGTAAAGACGGAGCTAAACGATCACCAAAGTCGCAGCTCAGGACCGCATCGGGCCCCTTGGGCCGCAGCCGTGTCAGCGGCCCGGGCGCCGGGCCCGCGCCGTGGCACCGACCACCGTCTCCAGCACCGCGCTGCCCCTCGGCACACACGGCGGCGTGAATGTCCAGAGGTGATGGACCCAGGGATCCGCCAGATGGCGGTCGGGGAGCGGCGTGATCCGCAGCAGCCCGCGCCAGAGGGGGTCGAGCAGCGGCCCGTACCCGGCGGCGTCGTCACGGTCGGCGACCAGCAGCAGGTGGACGCCGACCGCCGGGCCCTCGTCGGCGAGGTACCGGAGCCGGGTGACGGCCCGGTCGTCGAAGCCGTGCGGGAAGTCGTGGACGACCAGGAGCTGCTCGGCGGTGTCGAGGCCGGGCGGCAGCGCGTCGCGGGCACCGCCGCGCACCGCCATGTGCACCAGGTCGACCCGCCGGGTCAGCCGCTCCAGCACCTCCGCGACCCCGGCCGCCCCGGCGGGCGGCGCGGGCGCCAGCAGCCCGGCGTTCCGCAGCCCGGCGAAGGCCGCCGCGCCGGAGCCCGCCGGGTCGAGCAGGTGGACGGTGAGGCCGCCGGGCGGGTGCACCGCCAGCAGCCGGGTGGCGTGCAGCGCGGCGGAACCGGCGGCGAGCGCCCGCAGCCCGGCGGGCCGGGACTCCCCCTCCCCGTCGCTCAGCCGCCCGGCGTCGATCCACAGCCCGCGCTCCAGCGGGAGCCGTACCAGCATCGGGATGCGCAGCTCCGGCGCCTCGGGCAGCCCCAGGTCACCGAGGCGCACCGAGAGCGGCGGCTGCTCCGGCGGCCGGTAGGCGTGCCAGACGGGGCTCTCCCAGCCCGCCAGGGCGGGAGACAGCGCGGGCTCGACCACCTGGGACTCGCCGGCGAGCTGCGCGAGGTCGCGGTCGAGCGCCTCCTGGGCCCGGGCGACCAGCGTCTCGTACCGCTCGGAGGCCGCCGCGCGGGCGGCCGCCGCTCCCTGGCCGGTACGGCCGCGGGGGTCGTCGAGTACGGCGTCCAGCTCGCGTTCGCGGCGGTCCTCGGCGAACTCGACGGCACCCCGGTAGGCGGCCACGGTGCGGGCCAGGTCCTCGAACATGCCCCAGACCTGGTTGTGGAGCCGCTCCTCCATGCTCCAGCCGGAGGCGTCCCCGGCCACGGGCGCGGCCGGGGCGGTGGGCGGCGCGGGGGCGGCGGGCGCCGGTGTGGCGTACGGGTGGCGACCGGCCGGGGCGGTGGGGCGGCGGCCCGGGTGGGTGTAGTCCACGCGGCCGCCGGAGGGCGTGGCGGGACCGGCCGGGACCGGCTCCGGGTCCGGCCGGGGCGCGGGCGGAAGCGGGGCGACGGGGTGGGCCTGGGCGACGGCGGCCAGGCGGCGGGCGGTCTCGGGGTCGATCCCCCGGTCGGTGAGGAGGGCGGGGACGCCGCCCTGGTAGCCCTGGCCGACGGCGCGGATCTTCCAGGCGCCGTTCCTGCGGTACAGCTCGACGGCGACGACCGTCGTCTCCTCGGCCAGCCCGGTGACCGCGAACCCGGCCGCCTTTTCGCCGCCGGGCCCCAGCAGGAGCACGCGCGGGGCGGCCAGCGCGCCGAAGCGGGCGGGCGCGCCGGGGCCGTCGGGCAGGGCGAGGAAGAGGTCGAGGCGGGTGGCGGCGGAGGGCAGCGCGCCGAGGTCGACGGCGAGGCGGTGCGTGGGGGCGGGCGGTCCAGGCGCGGCGAGGCCGGGCGGCGGCGGGACGCCGGGCAGGGCGATGCCCTCCGCGCCGCCGAGGGCGTGGCCCGCCTCGCCGACGAGTACCGCGCCGAGCGCCAGCGCCCGGTCGGCCTCCACGCCGATCTCCAGCCGGGTCCACGGCAGGGCCTGGTTCTGCCCTCGGACCAGCTCAGCCGTCATCGTCCCTGTCCCCCTACTGTGCCCCGGGCGCGTCGCCGGTCCCCGGCTCGTGCGGTGTCCGCGGTGCGTGTCGTGTGGTGGTGCCGTGCCACGGAAGGCGGAGGCGGAGCCCTCCCCGGGCTCCGCCTCCGCCTTCCGTACGTCCGGGTGGGTCAGAGGAGCGGCAGGATCGACGGCATCAGGTCCTGGAAGGTCCGGCCGTTGGCCGGGGTGCCCAGTGCCGTCATGCGCCAGCCGCCGTCGGCCCGGTGGACCTTGGCCATGATCTGGGCGGTGTACTGGCCGCCGCCGTCGAGGGTGTAGCGGGCCAGCTCCTGGCCGTTGGTCTCGTCGACCAGGCGGCAGAAGGCGTTCTGCACCTCCTGGAAGGTCTGCCCGGTGAAGGAGTTCACCGTGAAGACGATCTGGTCGATGTGGACGGGTACCCGCTGGAGGTCGACGAGGACCGACTCGTCGTCGCCGCCCTGGCCGGCTCCGCCGACGAGGTTGTCACCGGTGTGGCGCACGGAGCCGTCGTCGCTGACGAGGTGGCGGAAGAACACCACGTCGACCGGCTGCTTGTCCGCGAAAAGGACCGCGGAGGCGTCGAGGTCGATCTCACGGGTGCGGCTGCCGAAGAGTCCGCGCCGGGGGGCCGCCTGCCAGCCGAGCCCCATGCGTACCGCGGAGAGGACTCCCCCGTCCTTCTTCTCCAGGCTGATGCCCTGGCCCTTGTTCAGATTGACCGTCACGCGCGTGTCCCCTCTTCTACGCAATCCCCGGCCGCCAGGTCCGGGCGGCCGCCACGTCGCACCCTACGCACCGGGCGGCCGGCCCCCGTACCCCCCGGCCACGCATTGTGTCGCTCTTGCAACACACCCCCGGAGGCCGGCTCAGGCGAGGCCGGCCTCCTTCATCTGCCGCAGCTCCTTCTTCATCTCGCCGACCTCGTCGCGCAGCCGGGCGGCGACCTCGAACTGGAGGTCGGCGGCGGCGGCGCGCATCCGGTTGGTCATCTCCTCGATCTGCCCGGCCAGCTCGGCCGCCGGGCGGTCGGTGGGCGTACCGGCGGCCTTCTTGGCCGCCTTCTTGCCGCCCTTGGCCGCCTTCGGGGCGTCGTACCCGCCGCCGAGGTCCGGGACGGGGGCCTTGGCCTTGCCGTCCTTCGTCTGGCGGTAGCCGGTGCCCAGCAGGGCCTCGGTGTCGACGTCCTCGCGGGCGATGGTGGCGACGATGTCGTTGATCTTCTTGCGGAGCGGCTGCGGGTCGATGCCGTTCTCGGTGTTGTAGGCGATCTGCTTCTCGCGGCGCCGGTTGGTCTCGTCGATGGCCTTCTCCATCGCCGGGGTGATCCGGTCCGCGTACATGTGGACCTGGCCCGAGACGTTGCGCGCGGCGCGGCCGATGGTCTGGATCAGGGAGGTGCCCGAGCGCAGGAAGCCCTCCTTGTCGGCGTCGAGGATGGCGACCAGGGAGACCTCGGGCAGGTCGAGCCCCTCGCGGAGGAGGTTGATGCCGACCAGGACGTCGTACTCGCCGGCGCGCAGCTCGCGCAGCAGCTCGACGCGGCGCAGGGTGTCGACGTCGCTGTGGAGGTAGCGGACCTGGATGCCGAGTTCCAGGAAGTAGTCGGTGAGGTCCTCGGCCATCTTCTTGGTGAGGGTGGTGACGAGGACCCGCTCGTCCTTCTCGGTGCGGGTGCGGATCTCGTGCACCAGGTCGTCGATCTGGCCCTCGGTGGGCTTGACGACGACCTCCGGGTCGACGAGGCCGGTGGGGCGGATGATCTGCTCGACGAAGCCGTCGGAGCGGGACAGCTCGTAGTTGCCCGGGGTCGCCGAGAGGTAGACCGTCTGGCCGACCCGCTCCTGGAACTCCTCCCACTTCAGGGGACGGTTGTCCAGGGCGGAGGGGAGCCGGAAGCCGTGGTCGACGAGGGTCCGCTTGCGGGAGGCGTCGCCCTCGTGCATCGCGCCGATCTGCGGGACGGTGACGTGCGACTCGTCGATGACCAGCAGGAAGTCCTCGGGGAAGTAGTCGAGGAGGGTGTGCGGCGGGGTGCCGGGCTCGCGGCCGTCGAAGTGCATCGAGTAGTTCTCGATGCCGGAGCAGGAGCCGATCTGGCGGAGCATCTCGATGTCGTAGGTGGTGCGCATCCGCAGCCGCTGGGCCTCCAGCAGCTTGCCCTGCTTCTCCAGGACAGTGAGCCGCTCGCCCAGCTCCTGCTCGATGTCGTTGACCGCGCGCTCCATGCGCTCGGGGCCCGCGACGTAGTGCGAGGCGGGGAAGACGTAGAGCTGCTGCTCGTCGCTGATGATCTCGCCGGTGAGCGGGTGGAGGGTGGTCAGCGTCTCGATCTCGTCGCCGAACATCTCGATGCGGACGGCCAGCTCCTCGTAGACCGGGAAGATCTCGATGGTGTCGCCGCGGACGCGGAAGGTGCCGCGGGTGAAGGCGAGGTCGTTGCGGGTGTACTGGATCTCGACGAAGCGGCGCAGCAGGGCGTCGCGGTCGATCTCCTCGCCGACCTTGAGGGGGACCATCCGGTCGACGTACTCCTGCGGGGTGCCCAGACCGTAGATGCAGGAGACCGAGGCGACCACGACGACGTCGCGGCGGGTGAGGAGCGAGTTGGTCGCGGAGTGGCGCAGCCGCTCGACCTCCTCGTTGATCGAGGAGTCCTTCTCGATGTAGGTGTCCGACTGCGGGACGTACGCCTCGGGCTGGTAGTAGTCGTAGTACGAGACGAAGTACTCGACCGCGTTGTTCGGGAGGAGCTCGCGGAACTCGTTGGCGAGCTGCGCGGCGAGGGTCTTGTTGGGGGCCATCACCAGGGTGGGGCGCTGGAGCTTCTCGATCATCCAGGCGGTGGTGGCGGACTTGCCGGTACCGGTGGCGCCGAGCAGGACGACGTCCTTCTCACCGGCGCGGACCCGGCGGTCCAGGTCGGCGATGGCTGCGGGCTGGTCGCCGCTGGGCTGGTAGGGGCTGACGACCTCGAAGGGCGCCACCGTGCGTTCGATCTTCGATACAGGCCGCATGGAATCCACCGTACGACCCCCCACCGACAACCGTCGGCGTCAGCGCCGCTGCCCGGCGTGCGGGCCGGTTCTGCGGCGGGCGGCGGGGCGGGCCGGGGGCCGGGCGGTGCGGTGGTCGCGGGAGGCGCGGGCGGGCCGCTCGGGGCGGGGGCACGGCACGGTGCGGCGGTCCTCGGCGGGCGGCAGGCGGTAGCTGTCGCGGACCGGGACGCGGTAGCCGGGCGGCGGCGGGGGGCCGGGGGCGACGGCGCCGCTGACCATCCGCGGGTCGAGCACCACCACGACGCCGGCCAGGAGCAGGAAGAGCAGCGGGCCGATCATGAGCGGGGCGATCAGTCGCCCGGCCGGGTCACCCGCGGTGTCGGCGACCGGGTGAAGATGGACGGACGCAGCGGCCATCCCGACGTAGTGCATACCGCTCACGCCGACCCCCATGAGCAGGGCGGCGCCCACGCTCCAGCGGAATCCGCGGACCTGGACGGCGGCCCAGAGGGAGGCTGTGGCGGCCGCGACGGCGATGAGGACGGAGGCCGTCACGAGCGGAATGGAGTACTCCAGGCTACCGTTGAGACGCATTCCGGCCATCCCCAGATAGTGCATGGAGGCAATGCCGAGACCGGTGACCGTACCGCCCGTGAACAGGGCGGAGCCGGTGGCGCCTCGATAGCCCACGACGAAGATCCCGATGCCGACCATGACGATGGCGACGCCCAGACTGGCGAAGGTCGTCGGCACGTCGTAGCGGACCGGGGTCCCGGTGACGGAGAAGCCCATCATGGCGATGAAGTGCATGGTCCAGATACCGGAGCCGATCGCTCCGGTGCCCAGCGCGAGCCAGCCCGGCCGCCAGGTCCGGGTCACCAGCAGCGACCTGGTGGTGCAGCGCAGCCCGAGCGCCCCGCCCAGGCAGGCCATCAGGTACGCCGCCACCGGCGTCACCAGGCCGTAGCTGAATCCGTCGACCGTCCCCTGCATACCGGTCTGCCTTCCTCCCCTGCGAGAGATCCTTCCGGTTCCTGTCCACTCCGCGCGGCGACCGCGCGGCGACCGCGCGGCGAAGTGTTCGCGCCATCATGCGCCCTGGCCCCGACAGTCCGGCACGGCCCCCCGGCCGCGCGTGTCCCTCCGCATAGTCCCAGGCGGAGGGCGTGGCGTACTGCGGCAGAGAGTATGACGCACAGCGAACGTACGACCGATTTTGCGGCAAAGAATCGCAGCTCCGACACACCTTCATCGCCTCACCGCACCGAGACGCACCACTTTGTTCAACGTGTGGCCATCCCGCACCTGTCCGCAATTGGCCCCTGGCTGTCACTCTCGAGCGGTCCACGATCACTTTGAGTGAGGAGTCCCCCCCGTGTTCGCTCGCCCCCTCTCCCTCACGGCCGCCCTGCTGATGGCAGGCACCGCGTTCGTCGTCCCCACCCGCGCCGCGACCGCCGCCACCCCCACCGCCCAGGCGTCCTCCGGGACCCAGGCGAGCCCCCGCTTCTCCGTCCGCCCCGTCGCCGCCGCCCCGGACGGCGGCGGCCCCACTCTGGTGGCGCACCGCGGCGCCTCCGGATACGCCCCCGAGAACACGCTCGCGGGCGTCGACAAGGCGCGCGAGCTGGGGGTGCGCTGGGTGGAGAACGACGTGCAGCGCACCAAGGACGGGGTCCTGGTGGTGGTGCACGACACGACGCTCGCCCGCACCACGAACGTCGAGGAGGTCTTCCCCGGCCGCTCGCCGTGGAACGTGAAGGACTTCACCGCCCGGGAGATCGCCCGGCTGGACGCGGGCAGCTGGTTCGGCCCCGAGTTCAAGGGCGCCAAGGTGCCCACCCTCGACCAGTTCCTCAAGCGGATGAGCCGGCAGCGCCTCAGCCTCCTGCTGGAGCTGAAGGCCCCCGAGCTGTACCCGGGCATCGAGCGGGAGACGCTGACCGCGCTGCGCCGGGCGGGCTGGCTGGACCGGGGGCACGTGCGGGACCGGCTGGTCGTGCAGAGCTTCGGGGCCGACGCGGTCCGCCGGGTCCACCAGCTGCGGCCCGACGTGAAGACCGGCTTCCTCGGCACCCCGGCCGAGGCCGAGCTGCCCGCGTACGCCGCCTTCGCCGACCAGATCAACCCCACCCACTCGACGGTCACCCCCTCGTACGTGGACGCCGTCCAGGCCCTCAAGGGCCCGCACGGCAAGCGGCTGGAGGTCTACACCTGGACCGTCAACGACGCCGCCACCGCCCGCAAGGTCCGCGACGCCGGGGTCGACGGTGTCATCACCAACTTCCCGGACGTCGTGAAGGACGCGATCGGCTGACCCGGCTGTCGGTGGCCGCCCGTACCGTGGACGCGTGACCGACGACTCCCGGGACCTTCCCGCTCGACGGGCCGACTGGACGGTGCTCGACACCCCGGTCGGCCCGCTTCTGCTCGCCGCGACCGACCGCGGCCTGCTCCAGGTGGCCTTCCACGCCCAGGGGGCGGTGCTCCGGCGCACCCTCACCCGTCTGGCCGCACACCTGGGCACCGATCCGGTCGAGGCACCGGAGGCGCCCTCGCTGGCGGCCCCGCGCGAGCAGCTGGCGGGGTACTTCGCCGGACGGACCAGGGAGTTCCGCCTCGACCTGGACTGGTCGCTGACCGAGGGATTCACCCAGGAGGCCCTGCGCCTGCTCGCCACCTCCGTGCCGTACGGCACCGTCACCGGCTACGGGGAACTGGCCCGGCGCAGCGGCCGTCCGGGCGGGGCCCAGGCGGTCGGCATGGCGATGGGCGCCAACCCGCTGCCGGTGGTGGTCCCCTGCCACCGGGTGGTGGAGAGCGACGGCGGGCTCGGCGGCTTCAGCGGCGGCCTGGAGACCAAGCGCCGGCTGCTCGCCCTGGAAGGGGTGCTCCCGGCCCCGCTCTTCTGAGCCGCGAAATCGCGTTCCCGTCCGCCGGGAGCGCTGCCACACTGCTGCGGTGGACATAGCCGACGGCCTCGCGACCAGCACGCACCGACCCGCGCCGCCCGGCCCCGAGGAGCTGGCAGCCCTGCGCCGCCGGACGACCGGGGTCCTGGTGGCCGGGCAGATCCTCGGCGGACTCGGGGTCGCCGTGGGGGTGGCGCTCTCCCCGCTGCTGGCCCGGCAGGTCGGCGGCACCGAGGCGGTGGCCGGGCTCGCCCCGACCGCCACCGTGGCGGGCACGGCCCTGCTCTCGGTCCCGCTGGCCGCGCTGATGACGGCGCGCGGGCGCAGGCCGGGGCTGGTGCTCGGCTATCTGATCGGCGCGGCCGGCGCCGGGGTGGTGGTGGCGGGCGCGGTGCTGGAGCACTTCGCCCTGCTGCTGGCGGGCATGGCCGCCTTCGGCGCCTCGTCCTGCGCCAACCTCCAGTCCCGGTTCGCCGCCGCCGACCTGGCCGAGCCCGGCCGCCGGGCCAGGGCGATCTCGCTGGTGGTCTGGGCGACCACGATCGGCGCGGTGCTCGGCCCCAATCTGGCCGCCCCGGCGGGCCGCAGCGTCGCCGGGCTCGGGGTGCCGGAGGCGGCGGGCCCGTTCCTGTGGGCGGGGGTCGTCTTCCTCGCCGCCGCCCTGCTGGTCGCCGTGCTGCTGCGGCCCGATCCGCTGCTGACGGCGCGGGCGCTGGCCCCGGAGGCCGACCGGACGCCCAAGGGCCGGTCGTTCCGGGCGGCGGCGGCCGCCGTGCGCACCTCGCCGCAGGCGCGGCTGGCGCTGGCCGTCATCGCGGTCAGCCACACCGTGATGGTCTCGGTGATGTCGATGACCCCGGTGGAGCTGGGTCACCACGGCGCCGGGATCGAACTGATCGGCCTGGTCATCAGCGGGCACATCGCGGGGATGTACGCGTTCTCACCGCTGATGGGCCGGCTCGCGGACCGGGGCCGGCTGCCGGTGATCGGGCTCTGTGTGGCCCTGCTGGGCTGCGCGGCCCTGCTGGCGGGGACGGCGGGCGCCAGCCACGGGCGGACGGCGGCCGGACTGTTCGTGCTGGGGCTCGGCTGGTCGGCCGGGCTGGTCGCGGGGTCGGCGCTGCTCACCGACGCCGTGCCGCAGGGGGTGCGCCCGGCGGTGCAGGGCCTGTCGGACCTGACCATGAACGCCTCGGCCGGGATCGGCGGAGCCGTGGCCGGGCTGGTCATGGCGGGCGCCGGGTACAGCGTGCTGAACCTGCTGGCGGCCGCCCTGCTGCTGCCGCTGACGGCGCTCACCCTGTTCACGGCGCTGACCCGGGCCCCCGCCGGGGAGAGCGCCGGGCCCGACGGCGGTCTGCCCGGACCGGCTCAGGCCCCGGCGTCCTCGCCGGAGGAACGGGCGGCGCCCGGCTCCTCGTCGTAGTGGCGGGCCTCGATCACGTTCCCGTCGGGGTCACCGAAGTAGAAGCTGCGGGTCGCCGCGCCCCGGGCGCCGAAGGAGCCCCGGCCGGTCTCGGAGACGGGTGCGCCCAGGCGCTCCAGCCGGGCCGCCAGGGCGTCGAACCCGGTGCCGGTGAGGGCGACGCAGAAGTGGTTCAGGGGGTGGCCGGAGCCGTTGTGGGCGCCGGGGAAGACCTCGGTGCGCGGGGCCATGGTGTGCGGCATCAGGTCGAGGATGGTGTCGTCGTTGAGCCGGACGGAGGGGAAGGGGACCTCGCCCGCGGTGAACTCGGCGAGGCGCACGGGCTGGGCGGCGAGCGTCTCCTGGTAGAAGACGGCCGAGGCGGCCGGGTCGGCCACCCACAGCACCAGGTGGTCGAGGCGGGGGCGCTGTCCGGCGGAGGACGGTTCGGTGGTCTGGGACATGGCGCTCAGTCTGGGACTCCGGGGTACGCGCCACAAGGCGATTCACCGCGATGTTCGGACATCAGGTGCCGATGGGGGGCCTCCTGACGTCCGGTCAGCCCGTCCAGGCCGGGCGCTCGGGGTCGTCCAGGCGGACCACGACGTCGGCGGCGGTGGTGGGTTCGGCCTCCTCGGCGTAGCGCGCGAGGGCGGGCAGGGTCCACTGTTCGTCCGCCGGGGTGCGGCGGCGCAGGGCTGCGGGCGTCAGGTGCAGGTGGACGGTGAGGTCGAAGGGGAACCAGCGGCCCAGCAGCATCGGCCCGGACAGCAGCAGGACGCCGCCGGGCGGCAGGGCGCGGCGGGCGCTGCGGGTGGCCCGGTCGGTGGCGGGGTCCCAGAGGTCGGGCAGGACGGTGCCGCTGCCGCCGGTCTCCAGCGGGCCGAACACCTCGCGCCACAGGGCGCCTTCGTCGAACCAGCTGTCGCGGTAGCTGTCCGGGTCGCGGTGGCCGTACTCGTACCGCAGGGAGGCGGGGCGCAGGAAGCCGTGGGTGGGGACGGTGAGGACGGGCCGGCCGCGGGCGCGCAGCCGCTCGGCGAGTTCGGCGGCGAGCCGCCCGGGGTCGGCGGCGTCCGCGCCGTCGACGGCGACCCGGGTGCGGGTGGCGTCCTCGGCGGGGGTCAAGTCGTCCAGACGGGCGGCGAGGACATCGGCGAGGCGGTCCCGGCTGATCGGTTCGAAGCGCACGGTCCCATCCTGCCCCGGCGGGCGGCGGGGACCCCAGGGCCCTTGCCGGGGAGGGGCGGGCGGGCGAGGATGCTGAACCGTCGATCCGAGGCTCCGTCAGGGGCCGTCTCAGCGAGGAGCCGCCATGTCCGAGGGAATCTTCGCCGCGTCGGCCGTGGTCGCCGCGGTGGGCAGCGGCGTGGTGGCGGGGGTCTTCTTCGCCTTCTCGACCTCGGTGATGCGCACGCTCGCCGGGCTGCCCGCGGCGCAGGGCATCGCGGCGATGCAGCGGATCAACGTGGTGATCGTGAAGGGCTGGTTCCTGGCGGTCTTCCTCGGCACGGCGGCGCTCTCGGCGGTGCTGGCCGTGCTGGCGCTGGTCCTGCGCCCGGAGAACGGCCTGGTCGTGGCCGTCCTCGGCGCGGCCCTGTACCTGGTCGGCGGGTTCGGGGTGACGGTCGCGGCCAACGTCCCGCGCAACGACCGCCTCGCCGCCCTGGACGCCGAGGACCCGGGCAGCGAGGCGCCGTGGCGCGAGTTCGTCGCCGAGTGGACGGTGTGGAACCACGTCCGGGGCGCCGCCTGCGCGGCGGCCTGCGCCTGCTTCGCGGCGGCCCCGCTCGGCTGAGGCACCCGGCTACGCGGCCGTCAGGGCTTGCGGGCCACCGCGACCCAGCCCGGGATCGGGTCGTCGCCGGTCACCTCGACGCGTTCGCCCAGCTCGGGGCGCCATTCGGCGGCGAGCGAGATACCGGGCTCGACCAGCTCCAGGCCGTCGAAGAAGCGGCTGAACTGCTCGCGGGTGCGCGGGGCCAGGGTCAGGCCGCGCTGGGCGTAGAGCTGCCGGGCCTTCTCGGCGCCCTCCGGGTCGAAGTCGGAGGCGACGTGCGAAAGGGCGAGGTGGCTGCCGGGGGCGAGCGGCGCCACCAGGTCGCGGACCAGCTCGTAGGCGCCGTCCTCGTCGGAGACGAAGTGGAGGAGGGCGTTGAGCGAGAGGGCGACGGGCCGGGAGAAGTCGAGGACCTTGGCGGCCTGTTCGATGATGCTGCGGGGCTCCCTGGCGTCGGCCTGGAGGTACTCGGTGACGCCCTCGGGCGTGGAGCGGAGCAGGGCCTCGGCATGGCGCAGGACGATCGGGTCGTTGTCGGTGTAGACGATCCGCGAGTCGGGCGCGCTCTGCTGGGCGAGCTGGTGGAGGTTGGGTTCGGTGGGGATGCCGGTGCCGATGTCGAGGTACTGGCGCATCCCGCCGGGGCCGGCCAGCCAGCGCGTGGAGCGGTGCATGAACGCCCGGTTGGTTCTGGCCATGTCGCGGCCGCGGGCGTCGAGGGTGAGGAGCTGGCGGGCCATCTCCTCGTCGACCGGATAGTTGTCCTTGCCGCCCAGGAACCAGTCGTAGATGCGGGCCGGGTGGGGCTTCGTGGTGTCGATGTACACGGAGTTCTGTTCCTGCCCGGTCATGCACGCTCCCTGTGGACGAGTATCAGCGATCGGACGCGGACCCGGCGGCGGGGCCGGTGCGCAGGAGCCGAGTACACGTGATCGGCCCGGGGACGGCAAGGGCCCTCGGGCACCTGGCCGGTTCACGACGATGGGTGGCGCACGAGGGCCCGTAGGGGCGCGGGGACGAGGGTCAGGAGATCAGGAAGTCGGCCTTGCCGGTCTTGGCGCCCTGGATGAAGGCGCTGATCTCGCCGTGGGTGTAGATGAGCGCGGGCCCGTCCGGGTCGGCGGACTGGCGCACCGCGACGCGCCCGTCGTCCAGCCGCATGGCCTCCACGCAGTTGCCGCCGTTGCCGCCGCTCCAGGGCTTGCGCCAGCCGGAGGTGCCGAGTTCGCGGGCGGGCATGCCGCTGTATATGGGGGACCGGTCCATTAGTACTCCTTGCGGAGATCCTTGAGGATTTCCTTGGTGCGATGTGCTGTCGCGGCATGCGCCGCCATGCGGTCCATGACCTCCAGGTAGGTGACCACCTCGGCGCGGGCGTCGAGGTAGACGGCACCGGTCAGGTACTCGCTGTAGACCATGTCCGGGAGTTCGGGCTCGCCGAACCGGAAGAGGACGAAGGGGCCGTACGTGCCCGGATGGGGTCCGGACGCGAACTCGCTGATCTGCAGGGTGATGTGCGGCCGTTCGGCCATGTCCAGCAGTCGGTCGATCTGGGCCCGCATCACGGCTGGTTCGGCGACGGGCCTGCGCAGCGCCGTCTCGTCCATCACCACCCAGAGCCGGGGCGCGTCCTCGCGCTCCAGCAGGCTCTGCCGCTGCATCCGCAGGGCGACGTGGCGTTCGATGTCGTCCGGGCTGGTCTGCCCGACCGCCCCCGAGACCAGGACGGCCCGGGCGTACTCCTCGGTCTGCAGGAGTCCGGGGGCGAAGTGCGGTTCGTAGCTGCGCAGGAGGGTCGCGGCGCCCTCCAGGCTCACGTACATGCTGAACCAGCCGGGCAGGATGTCGTGGTACCGCTGCCACCAGCCGGGGCGGTTGGACTCCTCGGCGAGGGTGATGAAGGCTTCCGCCTCCTCGTCGCCGACGCCGTACGCCTTCAGCAGGAGGTGCAGGTAGGGGATCTTGAGGGCGACCTCGGCGGTCTCCATCCGGCGCACGGTGGCGGGGGCGACCCGTAGGACGCGCGCCGCCTCCTCCCTCTTCAGTCCCGCGCCTTCGCGCAGGTCCTGCAGGCGTCTGCCCAGCACGACCTGGCCGACGGTCGGTGCGGACCGCGGTTCGCTCACGTCGACCTCCACTGACGAGCTGTTAGCGAGCAGTGTGCCATGCGTATCGCCCTCAGGACACTGCACTGTGAACTTTTCAGAGTGACCCTTGCCAAGTGTCTGTGGCGGGGCGATAGTGGCTGACGTGACTCCGCCCGCCCCCTTAGCTCCCGCCGTCCTCCCCCCGCAGGGCGCCGCCGCCGAACGCTGTTGCAGCTTCGACGTGGCCGCCCATCCGCGCTCGGCCTCCGAGGCCCGCAGACTGACCCGCGAGCGACTGGCGGGCTGGCCGGTGTGCCCGGACACCCGCGAGGCGGCCGACCTGGTCGTCTCCGAGCTGGTGACCAACGCGATCGTGCACACCACGAGCCGCCGCATCACCTGCGAGCTGCGCAGCCTGCGCGAGGGCGAGTGCCTGCGGATAGCCGTCCGCGACGAGGGGCACGCCGGCTCCGGGCCGCGCCCCGCCGAGGGCAGACCCGCCGAGGAGCACGGCCGGGGCCTGCTGCTCGTCGCCGCCCTCGCCAGCGCCTGGGGCGCGCTGGAGGCGGAGACCGGCACGGGGCTCACCGTCTGGGCGGAACTACCGGCGCGACCGTCGCACGACCTGGGAAGCGGGGCCTGAAACTTGCGGACACTCACATCGCGACGGCTGAGCATGGACACGCTGACACGGCTCTCCCGGACCCGGCAGAGCGTCCCCCCGCCGCCCCGGCGCCTGGAGCTGCCGCCGGGCATGCGCACCCAGCTGGGCTGCGACGCGGTCGGCATCCCTGAGGACTTCTCGCACCGGATCATGACCCGCCTCCCCCGCGTCGGCTGCGTCTACGCCGACCAGGGCCTGTGGTGGTGGGTGGTCCCCGCCGGCTCGGACGTCGCGCTGGAATGGCCGATGCCCTCCTACTACTCGCCCGGCGCGCTGCTCCCGGAGACCGACGCCGCGCCGGTGCTGCTGCACTGCCCCGACGGCGACGCGCCGTACACCCCGCCCATCCCGCTCTACCTGGCGCTCTGCCGGCTCACCGGCACCACCCCCGCCTGGTCGCGGACGGTCGGCGCCGGCCACTTCCCGCCGCCCCGGCGCGGCGAGGACTGACCCACCCGGAACCCGCACCCCGCGCGCAGCGGTACGGATGCGAGCATGGCTCCTCGTGACCGAGCAGCTCTCCGCCCGCCAGGACGGCCCCGCCGAGGAGAACGGCTGGGGCGACCGCGCCGGGGACACCGCGCTCACCGTTCCGCTCCCGGCACTGGACCCGCTGGTGACCACCGGCATCCGCGCCCACGCCACGGTCCTCTACCCCTTCCTCCCCGTCGCCCGCGTCCGGCCCGGCTCGGCGGACCCCGGCGGCACGGAAGCGACGCTGCGCGCCCTCTTCGCCTCGCACGCCCCCTTCACGCTCCGCTTCGCCGCTTTCCGCGAGGAGCCGGGCGTGCTCTTCCTCGCCCCCGAACCCGCCGGCCCGCTGGCCGCGCTCACCGGCGCCGTACGCGCCCACTGGCCCGAGGCCGTGCCGTACCGGGGGATCTTCGGGCCCGAGGGGCTGGAGCCGCACGTCACGGTGGCCCACGGCGAACAGTTCGGCGCGGTCCGGGCGCGGCTGGCCCCGGCCCTGCCCGTCACCTGCCGCGTCACCGGCGTCCGCCTCATCGTCCACGACGGGCTCGGCTGGCGGGACCGGGTCACCTATCCGCTCAGGGCGCCGGGCCCGGTCAGCTGAGCACGGCCCCCAGCGCCAGGAACCCGCAGATCAGCACGGCGAGGACGGCGAGCAGGGGCGCGGCGAACCGCAGGTAGCGGACCTTGGCCAGCGCGACCCCGCAACGATGGTGACGGCGGTGGTGGGCACCCACAGGTTCATCCAGCCGCTGGCCGACTGCCAGGCGGTGACCACGACGGCCCGGGAAACCCCGGCGAAGTCGGCGAGCGGCGCGAGGATCGGCATGGAGAGCGTGGCGTGGCCCGAGCTGGAGGGGATCAGGAAGGCCAGCGGGAGGTTGACGACGAAGACGACGACCGCGAAGAGCGCCGAGGAGGTGCCGCGCACGGCGCTCTCCACCGAGTGCAGCACGGTGTCGGTGACCTGCGCGTTGTTCATGATCACCGTGACCCCGCGGGCCAGCACGATGACCAGGCCCGGGGAGATGAAGTCCCCCGCGCCCTGGACCAGGGTCGCGCTCAGCCGCTGCTCCCCCATCCGCGCCACCAGCCCCACCAGCACGGCGGCGGCCAGGAAGAGCGCGGCGAGGTGCGGGAAGGACCAGCCGAGTTCGAAGCCGTACGGCTCGGCGTCGGCGTCCCCGGTCAGCGCACTGGACCAGGGCACCACGGAGAAGACCATGAAGGCGAAGACCAGGGCGACCACGACCAGCACGGCCCGGTGCAACCCGGTCAGTCCCGGCGGCTCCCCCGCCGCCTCGGCCGCCTGCTCGCGGTCGCCGGGGAGGAAGCCGCTGAGCGAGCGGGCCGGGTCGCGCCGCACCCGGCCCGCGTACCGGGCGACGTAGGCGATGGTGGCGGCGGTGAGCACCAGCCACATCGCGGCGCGCAGCACGATGCCGTCACCCAGCGAGATGCCGGCGGCCGAGGAGGCGACGCCGGTGGCGAAGGGGTTGACCGTGGAGCAGAGCACGCCGACGCCGGAGCCGAGGATGATGGTGCCGGTGGCCACCATCCGGTCGTAGCCGAGGGCCAGCATCAGCGGGACGATCAGGCCGTAGAAGCCCAGGGTCTCCTCGGCCCAGCCCTCGACCGTCCCCAGCAGCGAGAAGATCCCCATGATCCCGGCGATCAGCAGGGTGCCGCGCCGGCGCAGCCGGTGCGCGAGGCGGCTGATACCCCGGTCGAGGGCGCCGGTGGCGAGGACGACGGTGATGAAGGCGCCGATGGCGAGGACGAAGAGGAAGACGCCGGCGCTGCCGTACAGCTCGCCGCTGAAGTCGGGGCCGACCTCGCCCGAGGCGGCGTCCTGAATGCCGTAGAGGCCGTTGACCGGGGCGAGGAAGAGGTCGTCGAACCGGTCGGTGAGGCTCTGCCCGCTCTCGACCCGCCGGTACGTCCCCTCGACGGGCGCGCCGTCGGCGTTCCGCTCGTACCGGCCGGAGGGGATGAGGAAGGCCAGCAGCCAGACGGCGAGGGTGACGGCGGCCAGGACGGTGATCGCGCTGGGGAAGGCGAACTTCCGCGCGGGCGTGCTCCCCGGTTCCATACCGCCCCCTCACCGGCCCGCCACCTCGGCGGGATCACCTGCTTCGTCCGGAACAGCCCGCAATATCCGCAGGGGTCCGTGGCGGCAGCGGGACGGCACGCCGGGGCTCCCGTTCTATGCTCGACGCATGGCTACGGAGGCTTCGCAGGGCGGCGGTTCGGTACGGGTGGACGCCTGGATCTGGGCGGTACGGCTGGTCAAGACCCGGTCGGCGGGGGCGGCCGCGTGCCGCGCCGGGCACGTCCGGGTCAACGGCGAGCGCGCCAAGCCCGCCCAGCCGGTCCGCGTCGGCGACGAGGTCGCGCTGCGGTACGGCGGCCGGGACCGCCTGGTGAAGGTGAGCGCCGTACTGCGCAAGCGGGTCGGCGCCCCGGTCGCCGTCACCGCCTACGTCGACAACAGCCCGCCCCCGCCGCCGCGCGAGGCGGTCGCCCCCGCCGGCGTACGCGACCGGGGCGCGGGCCGCCCGACCAAGCGGGACCGCCGCGAGATGGAGCGGCTGCGCGGCCTGGACGGCTGAGCCGCTCCCGCCACCCCCTCCCCCGGGTGCACCATGGAAAGGGAGCGGAGGTGAGAGCGATGCGCACAGGCCGCACGGGAACCGAACCGACGACGGCACGCAGTCCACTGCGCATGCGCCGGGCCCTCGGCGTCTTCGGCGTCGTCTGGACCCTGGCGGGAGTGGTCGCCTTCGCCCTCGTCGACGAGCCCCGCTGGGCGGCGCTCTGCGCCGTCCTCTGGCTGGTAGCGGTCCTCGACCTCGTGGTCGTCACCCGCCGCATCCGCCACCACACCCAGCCGCCGCAGCTCGTCCCGCCGGGCCGCTCGACCCGGCCCCCGGAGAAGCGGCGGGACGATCAGTGAGCGAGATCCGGCGGTTCCTCCGCCGCTGACCACGGGGCGGAACGCAGCTGGGTGTCCGCGAAGTCGGAGTGGAGCAGCCCGGTGTCATCGACCCGCCGACGCGTGAGGGCGACGACGAGCAGACTCGCGTCCCTCGCCCAGCGAGCCGAACTAAGCGCGAGGTGAGGGAGGAGCCGGGCGTGCGCATTCCGGGCGCACCCTAGAGCCGGTCGAGGATCATCTCCCGCTCGACCTTGGTGGGCTCGCCCCGCATCGGGACGGTCTCCCCGGAGCGCCGGAAACCGCACCGCCGGTAGACGCGCTCGGCCCGCGCGTTGTCCTCGTGCACGTAGAGCCGTGCCCGCGTCACCTCCGCGACCGACCACGACCATGCCACGGCCGCCTCGATGAGCGCGTCGATCACCCCGGCGCCCCGGCACCCGGGGCGGACGTAGACAGCGACGAGGTGCGTCTGCCGCCGCCGCACCGTCCCGCCCAACGCGTCGTCCGCGCCCTCGTCCTCGACCAGCACCGTCACGGTGCCGCCCCAGGTCCCGTCCGGGCCCTCGGCGACGAACTGGCGCACCCGCGTCCCGTCGGCCGCCCCTTCGGTCCGTTCCCGCCAGAAGGAGTCCGGTTCCGCGACGGCCCGCTCGTACGTCTCCAGGAAGGCGATCGGGGCCACCGGGTCCCGCAGCGCGGCCAGCCGCAGCTCCTTCGCCTCCCGCCACTCATCGGCGCGTACGGGACGGACGGCGGGACGGGCTACCTGGTTCATGCGCCGCACCCTACGGGAGGGCCGCTCCGGGGCACCACCGTATTTCCGCAGGTCAGGGCGCACGGACCGGACAGGTCCTAGTCGTCGAAGCGGGCCGCCGCCAGGTAGTCGGGCCGGGGATCGAGGGCGGCGGCGAGGCGGAAGTGACGGCGGGCCTGTTCGGGGCGGTTGGCGCGCTCGTAGGTGCGGGCGAGGGCGAAGTGGGCGAAGGCGTTGTCCGGCTCGCGCTCCAGCACCACGGTGAACTCCAGCTCCGCCGCGCGCAGCTGCGCCGAGAGGAAGAAGGCGCGGGCCCGCAGCAGCCGGGCCGCCGTGTGCTCGGGATGGCGGGCGATCACCGAGTCCAGCAGTTTCACGGCACCCCGTGGGTCCCGGGCCGCGAGCAGCTGCTCGGCCGCCCGATAATCGATGACATCCGTCTCCGGACTACCCTCGGCCACCCCGGCCCCTTTCCTCGTCCTCACCCGCGAACACGCCCCCGCGCCGAAATGTTCCCCGCCGGGCGGCGGGTCAGCGGCCGGCCTTGGCCCGGGCGTCGAGTTCGGTCCACACCTCAGCGACCCTCCCCCGCAGCGCGTCGAGCGACACCTCGTTGTCGATCACGATGTCGGCGACGGCGAGCCGCTCCTCGCGTCCGGCCTGCGCGGCCATCCGCGCCCTGGCCTCCTCCTCGCTCATCCCCCGCGAGCGCACCAGCCGCTCCACCTGCGTCCGGGGCTCGACGTCCACCACGATCACCAGGTCGTACAGCTCGGCCAGGCCGTTCTCGGTGAGGAGCGGCACGTCGTGGACGACCACGCCGTCCTGGGGGGCCTGGCTCTGGAGCTCGGCCGACCGGGCCCCCACCAGCGGGTGGACGATCCCGTTCAGCACGGCTCGCCGCTCGGGGTCGGCGAAGACGATCTCACCCAGCTTGGGGCGGTCCAGCGAACCGTCGGCCGCGAGCACCGACTCCCCGAACGCCTCGACCACGGCGGCCAGCCCCGGCGTCCCGGGCTCCACCACCTCGCGGGCGATCCGGTCCGCGTCGACCAGGTGCGCCCCGTGCTCCACCAGCAGCCGGGACACCTCGCTCTTGCCGGCCCCGATCCCGCCCGTCAGCCCCACGATCAGCACGCCGCGTCTCCTCCCACTCGCCCGGCCCCGCACCGGTGGCAGGGCGGGGGCAGCCTAACGTCCGGCCGCCCCCGCCCCGCGGGCTACTCCCCCTCGCGCTCCGCGAGGAACTTCTCGAACTCGCGCCCGATCTCGTCCGCGGAGGGCAGGTCGGCGGGCTCGGCCAGCATGTTGCCGCGCGACCCGGCACCGGCCACCGCGTCGTACTGGTGCTCCAACCCCCGGACCAGCGCGACGAGTTCCTCGTCGCCCTCGCCGACCTGCCGCTCGATCTCGGTCTGGGTGCGCTGCGCCTCGGTGCGCAGGGTGTGCGCGACGGTGGGCAGCACCAGGCCGGTGGCGGCGGTGATCGCCTCCAGCGCGGTCAGCGCGGCGTCCGGGTAGGCGGACCGGGCGACGTAGTGCGGGACATGGGCGCCGACACCGAGGACGTCGTGGCCGGTCTGGATGAGGCGGTACTCGATGAGCGCCTCGACGCTGCCGGGCACCTGCGCCTGGTCGAACGGGGTGGGGTGGCCGGGGACCAGGTCGGTGCGGTTGCCGTGCGGGGTGAGGCCCACGGGGCGGGTGTGCGGGACGCCCATCGGGATGCCGTGGACGCTGACGGTCAGCCGCACCCCGAGGCGTTCGACCACCTGCTGGACGGCGGCGGCGAACCGCTCCCACTCCACGTCCGGTTCGGGCCCGGAGAGCAGCAGGAAGGGGGCGCCGGTGGCGTCCTGCACCAGGTGGAGTTCGAGCGCCGGGACCTCGTAGTCGGTGTAGCGGTCGCGCTTGAAGGTGAGCAGCGGCCGGCGGGCCCGGTAGTCGATGAGCCGGTCGTGGTCGAAGCGGGCGACGGGCTGGTGCGGGAGGTTCTCCAGCAGCTCGTCGACGATCTGCTCCCCGGTCTGCCCGGCGTCGATGTATCCCTCGAAGTGGTAGAGCATGACGAGCCCGGCCGACTCCTGGGCCAGCGCGGTGTCCACCGCGGCGAGCCCCTTCGGCTCCCATGCGTACAGATCCTGCGGGTCTCGATCCTGCACTGTGACCGTTCCTCCTCGTGTCCCTAGTGCAGAACGTCCCACCGGGCACCGTCATTCCCGCCGTGGCCCCGCTTTCACCGGGTGAAGGCACCACATCCGCCCCCGCATTGGTCCAGACCTTGACAGGGTCGCGCCCCGTCCCTAGCGTCACCGCCCGGCGCGACCACCGGCCCCGCACCTCCCCCGACAGGTCCGTCGGAAGGCATCCCTCATGCGCACCGCCCCTGCCCTGCTGGCCACGGCCCTCGCCTCGGCGGCCCTCCTCGTCGGCGGCCCCGGCACCGCGACGGCAGCCCCCGCCGCCGTGATCGAGGTGACCACGGCCAAGGAGCTGAAGGCCGCCCTCACCGCCGTCCGCCCCGGCGACACCATCCGCCTCGCCGACGGCACGTACACCGGCAACTTCAAGGCGACCGTCCCCGCCACCGCCGGCGCCCGCATCACCCTGACCGGCTCTCCCCGCGCCGTGCTGACCGCCTCCGGCGGGTACGGGCTCCACCTGAACGGGGCCGCGCACTGGACGGTGGAGAACCTGACCGTCACCGGCGGGCAGAAGGGAATCATGGTGGACGCGGCGGACGGCGTCCTCGTCACCGGGGTCACCGTCCACGGCCTGACCATGGAGGGCGTCCACTTCCGGCAGTCCAGCAGCGACGGCACCCTGCGCGACTCGCGGATCTACGACACCGGGCGCGACGGCCGCGGCATGGGCGAGGGGGTCTACGTCGGCACCGCCAACACCCTCACCGACCGCAGCGACCGGATCACCATCGAGAACAACACCATCGGCCCGGACGTCCGGGGCGAGTCCGTCGACATCAAGGAGGGCACCACGGGCGCCCGCGTCCTGGGCAACACCTTCGACGGGCGGGGCCTGACCGGCGCCAACTACGACGACTCGTGGGTGGACGTGAAGGGCAACGGCGTGCTGGTGGCGGGGAACACCGGCCGCAACACCACCAACAACGGCTTCGAGACCCACCAGCAGCAGCCCGGCTGGGGCTGCGGCACCGTCTTCCGGGACAACCACAGCGACCTGACGGGCGCCACCGGCCCGCACCAGCTGGCCGTCAACGTCACCCACCGCTCGGCGGAGTGCCCCACCACCGTGCACGCCTCCAACACGGTGACCGGCGGCAAGGGGCTCACCAACATCCCCGTCACGCCGTAACCACCCGCCGCACCCCGCCGCCATAAATGGCGGAAGGCCCGCCCCCCGAGGGGAGCGGGCCTTCCGTGCGGGCTTGTCAGCCGGTCAGAGCGTGGTGCTTCAGCTCTGGCCGCCGGCCAGCTTCTCGCGCAGGGCAGCCAGGGCCTCGTCCGACGCCAGGGCGCCGGAGTTGTCCGCGGACTCCGAGGAGTACGAGCCGCCGCCGCCACCGGTGCCACCGGAAGCGGCCGGGGCCGCACCAGCGGTGTCGGTGCCCTCGGCCGCAGCCTGGGCGTCGGCCTCGCGGGACTTGATGACCTGGGCCTGGTGCTGCTCGAAGCGCTGCTGCGCCTCGGCGTACTGGGTCTCCCACGCCTCGCGCTGGGTCTCGTAGCCCTCGAGCCAGTCGTTGGTCTCGGGGTCGAAGCCCTCGGGGTAGATGTAGTTGCCCTGGTCGTCGTAGGACGCGGCCATGCCGTACAGGGTCGGGTCGAACTCGACGACCGACGGGTCGGCGCCGAAGGCCTCGTTGGCCTGCTTCAGCGAGAGGCTGATGCGGCGGCGCTCGAGGTCGATGTCGATGACCTTGACGAAGATCTCGTCGTTGACCTGGACGACCTGCTCCGGGATCTCCACGTGGCGCTCGGCCAGCTCGGAGATGTGGACCAGACCCTCGATGCCCTCGTCGACGCGGACGAACGCACCGAAGGGAACGAGCTTGGTGACCTTGCCGGGAACGACCTGGCCGATCTGGTGCGTCCGGGCGAACTGCTGCCACGGGTCTTCCTGGGTCGCCTTCAGCGACAGGGAGACACGCTCGCGGTCCATGTCGACGTCGAGGACCTCGACGGTGACTTCCTGGCCGACCTCGACAACCTCGGACGGGTGGTCGATGTGCTTCCAGGACAGCTCGGAGACGTGGACCAGACCGTCGACGCCACCCAGGTCCACGAAGGCACCGAAGTTGACGATCGAGGAGACGACGCCGGAACGGACCTGACCCTTCTGGAGGGTCGTGAGGAAGGTCTGGCGGACCTCGGACTGGGTCTGCTCCAGCCAGGCACGGCGGGACAGGACCACGTTGTTGCGGTTCTTGTCCAGCTCGATGATCTTGGCCTCGAGCTCCTTGCCCACGTAGGGCTGGAGGTCGCGGACGCGACGCATCTCGACGAGGGAGGCCGGCAGGAAGCCACGGAGGCCGATGTCGAGGATGAGACCACCCTTGACGACCTCGATGACGGTACCGGTGACGATCCCGTCCTCTTCCTTGATCTTCTCGATCGTGCCCCAGGCACGCTCGTACTGAGCGCGCTTCTTGGACAGGATCAGGCGGCCTTCCTTGTCCTCCTTCTGGAGAACCAGGGCCTCGATCTCGTCGCCGACGGCGACGACCTCGTTGGGGTCGACGTCGTGCTTGATCGAGAGCTCGCGGCTCGGGATCACGCCTTCGGTCTTGTAACCAATGTCGAGCAGGACCTCGTCCCGGTCGACCTTCACGATGACGCCGTCGACGATGTCGCCGTCGTTGAAGTACTTGATCGTCTCGTCGATCGCGGCGAGGAAAGCTTCCTCGTTACCGATGTCGTTGACCGCAACCTGCGGGGTGGTGGCGGTGGTCTCGGTGCTGCTCGTCATGTGGGAAAGGGCTCCGGTACGGACATGAAGTCGTAGGTACTGCCGCGCACGGAGCCGGTTTCACTCTGCAGCAGTCGGACAGCCTTCAGAGGCGCGACCTCCGGGAAACCGGGGGTCCTCGCCTCGTACAACCGAGGGGACACACAACAGAAGCGAGCACATCCTGCTAGGTCTGAGGAGCGCAGGCTCGCAGCGCAACTTGTAGCATACGGGGGCAGCCGGACAGGGTCAATGCGCGAAGGCGCACACCCGGGGCGCAAGCCGCAAACCCGGCACAATTCCCGTTGCCTGAGGCCACGTGGCCCGTCCCGCGCCCGGCCGCCGCACCGGGGCGCGGCTCCGGTGGAAGTACGGAGAGTACGACGAGGGAGCCGATCATCCAAGAGCCCGTACCGCCCCGGTCCGCCGCCGACGAGGCCCCGGAACCGGAGGCGACCCGCCGCACCGCCTCCCCCGCCGAGAGCAGCCGGGCCAGCCGCGGCTGGTGGGACGGCAACGCCGACGAGTACCAGCGCGAGCACGGCGCCTTCCTCGGCGACGACCGCTTCGTCTGGGGCCCCGAGGGGCTCGACGAGGCCGACGCCCGACTGCTGGGCCCCGAGGGGAGCCTGAACGGGCTGGACGTCCTGGAGATCGGCGCCGGCGCCGCCCAGTGCTCCCGCTGGCTCGCCGCCGAGGGCGCCCGCCCCGTCGCCCTGGACCTCTCGCACCGCCAGCTCCAGCACGCCCTGCGGATCGGCGGCGAGGTGCCGCTGGTCGAGGCGGACGCCGGGGCGCTGCCCTTCGCGGACGGCTCCTTCGACCTCGCCTGCTCGGCCTACGGGGCGCTGCCCTTCGTCGCCGAGCCGGTCGAGGTGGTGCGCGAGGTGCGCCGCGTGCTGCGGCCCGGCGGCCGCTTCGTCTTCTCGGTGACCCACCCGGTCCGCTGGGCCTTCCCTGACGAGCCGGGCCCCGAGGGGCTCTCCGTCGCCGCCTCCTACTTCGACCGCACCCCCTACGTCGAGCAGGACGAGCACGGGCAGGCCGTCTACGTCGAGCACCACCGCACCCTCGGGGACCGGGTCCGCGACGTGGTCGGCGCCGGGATGCGCCTGGTGGACCTGGTCGAGCCGGAGTGGCCGGCCTGGAACACCCAGGAGTGGGGCGGCTGGTCCCCGCTGCGCGGCAACCTGATCCCGGGCACCGCGATCTTCGTCTGCGCCCGCGACTGACCGGCCCGGACGTCCGTACGAGACTGGGGGCATGATCCGTACCGACGCCCTGGCCCAGCTGCCCGTCCGCTCCGTGCTGCCCGCGCTGCGCGAGGCGCTGGACGGGCCGGGTACGGCGGTGCTGTGCGCGCCGCCCGGTACCGGCAAGACGACGCTGGTCCCGCTCGCCCTCGCCGGGCTGCTCGGGGACGGGCCGCCGCGCCGGGTACTGGTCGCCGAGCCCCGCCGGATCGCCGCGCGGGCGGCGGCCCGGCGGATGGCCTGGCTGCTCGGCGAGGAGCCGGGGCGCCGCGTCGGGCACACGGTGCGCGGCGAGCGGGTGGTCTCGCCGGAGACCCGGGTCGAGGTGGTGACCACGGGTGTGCTGGTCCGCCGCCTCCAGCGGGACCAGGAGCTGCCGGGCGTCGACGTCGTGATCATCGACGAGTGCCACGAGCGGCACCTCGACGCGGACACCGCCGCCGCCTTCCTGCTGGACGTACGCGCGGCGCTGCGGCCGGAGTTGCGGCTGGTGGCGGCGTCGGCGACCACGGACGCCGAGGGGTGGGCGCGGCTGCTGGGCGGGGCGCCGGTGGTGACCGCCGAGGGGGTGAGCCACCCGGTGGAGACGGTGTGGGCGCCGCCGCCCGGGACTATCCGGCCGCCGCACGGGATGCGGGTCGACCCGGCGCTGCTGGGCCATGTCGCGGCGACGGTGCGGCGGGCGCTGGCCGAGCGCGAGGGGGACGTGCTGTGCTTCCTGCCCGGGGTCGGGGAGATCGGGCGGGTGGCCGGGGAGCTGGGGGCGCTGCCGGAGGTGGAGGTGCTCCAGGTACACGGGCGGGCGCCGGCCGCGGTGCAGGACGCGGTGCTCGCCGGGTCGCCGGGGCGCCGGGTGGTGCTGGCCACCTCGGTCGCCGAGTCGAGCCTGACGGTGCCCGGGGTGCGGGTGGTGGTCGACTCGGGGCTGGCCCGCGAACCACGTACCGACCACGCCCGCGGCCTCAGCGCGCTGACCACGGTCCGGGCCTCGCAGGCGTCGGGGCGCCAGCGCGCGGGCCGGGCGGGACGGGAGGCGCCGGGGACCGTCTACCGCTGCTGGGCCGAGGCGGAGGACGCCCGGCTGCCGCGCTTCCCGCCGCCGGAGATCAAGGTCGCCGACCTCACCGACTTCGCCCTCCAGGCCGCCTCCTGGGGTGACCCGGACGCCTCGGGCCTGGCCCTGCTCGATGCGCCTCCCGCCGGAGCGATGGCCGCCGCCCGCGAGGTGCTGACCGCCCTCGGCGCGGTGACCGACCAGGGCGCCGTCACCGCGCGGGGCGAGCGGTTCGCCGGCGTCGGGGTCCATCCCCGGCTGGCCCGGGCGCTGCTCGACGGGGCGCCCGAGGTCGGCGGCGCGCGGGCGGCCGAGCTGGTCGCCCTGCTGAGCGAGGAGCCGCCGCGCGCCTACGGCGACGACCTGGCCGCCGCCTGGCGGACCGCGCGCCGGGGCCAGGACGCGTACGCGGCCCGCTGGCGCCGCGAGGCGAAGCGGCTGGCGTCCTCGGTACGCGGGGCCCCGCGCGAGGGCACGGCCGGTGACGACGCGGCGGCCGGGCTCGTCGCCGCGCTGGCCTTCCCCGAACGGCTGGCACGGGCCCGCGCCGGCGACGGCTACCTCATGGTCTCGGGCACCGGCGCGGAACTGGGCCCCGGTTCGGCGCTGCGGGAGAGCCGCTGGCTGGCGGTGGCGGTCGCGGACCGGCCGGTGGACCGGGCGCGGGCCCGGGTGCGGCTGGCGGCCCCGGTCGACGAGGCGACGGCCCGGTGGGCGGCGGCGCCGCTGCACCGGGACGGCGAGGAGATCGGCTGGACCGGCGGCGACGTGGTCGCCCGCCGGGTGGAGCGGCTGGGCGCCGTCGAACTGGCGGTACGGCCGCTGACCGGCACGGGCGGCGCCGGTCAGGTCCGGGCGGCGCTGCTGACGGGTCTGGAGCGCGAGGGGCTCGGGCTGCTGCGCTGGAGCAGGGAGGCCGCCGAACTGCGGCGGCGCCTCGCCTTCCTGCACCGGGCGGTGGGCGGCGCCTGGCCGGACGTCTCGGAGGAGGCCCTGCTGTCCCGCGCCGAGGAGTGGCTGGAGCCGGAGCTGGGACGGGCCCGGCGCCGCGCCGACCTGGGCCGCATCGACGCGGGTGGCTGCCTGCGCCGCCTGCTGCCGTGGGCGGGCGGTGAGGCGGGCCGCCTGGACGAACTGGCCCCGGAGCGGCTGGAGGTACCGAGCGGCTCGCGCGTCCGCCTCGACTACACCGATCCCGAGCGCCCGGTCCTCGCCGTCAAGCTCCAGGAACTCTTCGGCCTCACCGGGACCCCGCTGGTCGCCGGCGTCCCCGTCCTCGTCCACCTCCTCTCCCCCGCGGGCCGCCCCGCCGCCGTCACCGCCGACCTGGCCTCCTTCTGGGCGGACGGCTACCGCGCCGTCCGCGCCGAACTCCGCGGCCGCTACCCGAAACACCCCTGGCCTGAGAACCCGGCCACGGCGACACCGACCCGCCACACCAAGGCACGGGCGGAGCGGGAGGGGCGGGGCGGGGGCTGACGGCGGCCGCGCCACGGCTCGGACGGGGGGCGGTCGGCCAGAGCCGCAAGGGGCACCCGCAGGCACACCGGGCCTGGCCAGGGAAGCGGCCGGCGGCTCGCCGGGACGGGCATCCCGCACCGCCTTGTGCGCGCCGCACCGCACCGCCCCCGGTTCGCACGGGACCGGGGGCGGTGCGGGGTGGACTTGCCCGTCAGGTGGGGTCGGTCACCTTCAGCTCCAGCACCATGACCGCCCCGCCCGTCGTCTCCACGCGGAGGCGGAAGGTGCCGGTGGTGTCGTCGGTGTGGAGTTCGGGGAGCAGGAGGTTGCCCTTGGCGTCGGTGGTGAGGGTGAGTTCGCGGGTGCGGCGGTCCTCGGCGGGCTCGTCGCCGGGGGTGAGGAAGTAGGGGCCCTGGTCGGCGGCCTTCTCGCCGTCGGCGGGGTCGGCGCCGGCGAGGACGGTGGCGGTGGCGGCGACGCCCGGGGCCGCCTGGCCGTCCCGGGTGGCGGTCAGGGCGACGCGGCCCTCGAAGGTGGCGCCGGCCTCGCAGGTCAGTTCCGTCTCGTCGGTGCGGACCAGCTTGTCGGCGCGGGGCGCGGTGACCTCGCCGCGCAGGCCGAGGGTGACGGGCTCGGTGGTGCCGAGGAGGGTGGCCTTGACGGTGAGGGCGCCGGGCTTGCCGCCGGCGAGCAGGGCGGGGGCCTTGGCGACGCCGTCGGCCTTGGTGGTGACGGTGACGGTGGTGGCGCCGCCCTCGAAGGTGGTGCCGGTCTCCCCGGTCAGAGTGAAGCGGACCTTGGCCTGGGCGGCCGGCTTCTTGTCGGCGCGTTCGGCCCGCACGGCCGGGCGCTCGGCGAACCGCTCCCCGGCGGGGGCGCTGAGCGCGCCGTCGCCGAGGTCGACCAGGCGGGTGGCGGGCGCGGGCGTCGTGGGCGGCGGGGTGGTCGGGGGCGGCGTGGTCGGCGGGGGTGTGGTCGGCGGCGGCGTCGGCTTGGAGGAGCTGCCGTCGCCGGGCTTGGCGGGCTTGGTGGGCTTGCCCGGCTTGGTGGGCGACGGGCTCGGCGTGCCGGGGCGGACCGGGGCGGGCGACGGCGTCGTGCCGCCGCTGCCGGTCGGGGCGCCCGGAGCGGGCTGGCTGCCGTCGGGGACCTCGTGGGCGCCCTTGCGGTAGTAGTCGTACCAGTGCAGGACCGTCCGCAGGTACTCCTGCGAGCGGTTGTAGCCGAGGATCGCCTGGTGCAGGTCGCGTTCGACGGTCAGGTCGCGGTCGTGGGCGCAGAGGTAGCTGCCGGCGGCGAGGGCGGCGTCGTAGATGTTGTTCGGGTCGCGCCTGCCGTCGCCGTTGCCGTCGCGGCCCCAGCTCTCCCAGGTCTGCGGGATGAACTGCATGGGGCCGACGGCGCGGTCGTGGAGGGTGTCGCCGTCGTAGGCGCCGCCGTCGGTGTCGGAGATGTTGGCGAAGCCGACGCCGTTGAGGACGGGGCCGAGGATCGGGGAGGGCGTGGTGCCGTTGGTGTCGAGGCGGCCGCCGCGGGCGTGGCCGGACTCCACCTTGCCGATGGCGGCGAGGAGTTCCCAGGGCACGCGGCAGCGGGGGTTGCTGGCGGCGAGGGAGGCTTCGGCCTTGCGGTAGGCGTCGAGGACGGTCGCGGGTATCCCGGACTCGGCGGAACCGGTGGCCGGCGTCTCGTCCGGCGGATCGTTCCGCCCCGGGCCCTTCAGCGGCGGCAGGTCGGTGTGGTACGGGGAGTCGCCGGTGACCGACGGGTCCTCCTGGCCGGACGCGCCCGCCGAGGGCCGCTCGGCGGCCGAAGCCGCCGGCTGCTCACCCACGGCCGAGGGGGCCCCGGAGGCGGAGAGTGCCGCCATCGCCGCCGCCGCGACGGCCGTACTGGCCGCTCCCCGCCGCATCCGCCGTCCGAACAGTGCCGCCATTGTCTGGAACCCCTCCCGCGTCGACGAACCGTCCCCGGAGCGCCGGCGCCCGGTCGGACGGCTCTGGCGACCCTACGGGACCCTGCCGCGCACGGGCACCCGTCGCTGACCGGTATTCACCACTTGGCCACATGCGCGTGGTCGGCACGTCAGCTACGCACCGGCTGACCCTTTCGACACAGCAGCACACAGGAGGGTTGTACGCGGGCGGGGAACCGGCACGATTCCTCCACCCGGCGGCGCCGCCGGAACGCCGACGGGCCGTCCGCCCGGAACTCCTCCCGGGCGGACGGCCCTTGGGCACTCGCGCGTACGGCGCGGCCGCGTCAGTGCGCGGCCGCCTCCCAGTTCTGGCCGACGCCGACCGAGACGTCCAGCGGGGCGCGGAGCCGCACCGCGTCCGCCATCTCGCGGCGGACGATCTCCTCGACCCGCTCCCGCTCGCCCGGGGCGATCTCCAGCACGATTTCGTCGTGCACCTGGAGGAGCATCCGGCTGCTGAGCCGGGCCTCGGTCAGGGCGCGGTGGACCCGCAGCATGGCGATCTTGACGATGTCGGCGGCGGTGCCCTGGATGGGGGCGTTGAGCGCCATCCGCTCGGCGGTCTCGCGGCGCTGGCGGTTGTCGCTGTTGAGGTCCGGGAGGTAGCGGCGGCGGCCGAGCATCGTCTCGGTGTAGCCCGTGGCGCGGGCCTCGTCCACGGCGTGCCGCAGGTAGTCGCGGACACCGCCGAACCGCTCGAAGTAGGTGTCCATCAGCGCGCGTGCCTCGCCCGCGTCGATGTTCAGCTGCTGGGAGAGGCCGAAGGCGGAGAGCCCGTACGCCAGGCCGTACGACATGGCCTTGATCTTGCGGCGCATCTCGGCGTCGACGGCGTCCCGCTCGACGCCGAAGACCTGGGAGGCGACCGTGGTGTGCAGGTCCTCGCCGGAGGTGAACGCCTCGATGAGGCCCTCGTCCTGGGAGAGGTGGGCCATGACGCGCAGCTCGATCTGGCTGTAGTCGGCCGTCATCAGCGACTCGTACCCCTCGCCGACCACGAAGCCGCGGCGGATGGCGCGGCCCTCGTCGGTGCGGACGGGGATGTTCTGCAGGTTCGGCTCGGTGGAGGAGAGCCGGCCGGTGGCGGCGACGGTCTGGTTGAAGGTGGTGTGGATGCGGCCGTCGGTGGCGATCGACTTGATCAGGCCCTCGACGGTGACGCGGAGCTTGGCCTGCTCGCGGTGGCGCAGCATGATCACCGGCAGCTCGTGGTCGGTCTGCGCGGCGAGCCAGGCGAGAGCGTCGGCGTCGGTGGTGTAACCGGTCTTGGTCTTCTTGGTCTTCGGGAGGTTCAGCTCGCCGAAGAGGACCTCCTGGAGCTGCTTGGGCGAGCCGAGGTTGAACTCGCGGCCGACCGCGTCGTGCGCCTCCTTCACCGCCTGCTGGACGGCGGCGGCGAACTGCCGCTCCATCGCCTCCAGATGGTCCCGGTCGGCGGCGATGCCAGCCCGCTCCAGGCTGGCCAGCAGGATCGAGGTGGGCAGCTCCACGTCGGCCAGCAGCCCCGTCGCGCCGACCTGCTCCAGTCGCTCGCCGAAGGCCGCGCCGAGGTCGAGGACGGTGCGGGCCTGCACCATCAGGGCGTGCGCCTCCGCCTCGTCGTCGGCGCCGAGGGTGAGCTGCCCGTCGGCGGTGGCCGGGGCCAGCTCACGGCCCAGGTACTCCAGGGAGAGTGCGTCCAGCGCGAAGGAGCGGCGGCCCGGCTTGACCAGGTAGGCGGCGAGGGCGGTGTCCATCGTGACGCCCTCGACGCGCCAGCCGTGCTCGGCGAAGACCCGCATGACGCCCTTGGCGTTGTGCAGGATCTTCGGGCGGTCGGCGGCGGCCAGCCACTGGGCGAACGCCTTCTCGTCGGCCTCGTCCAGCCGCGCCGGGTCGAACCAGGCGGCGGCCCCGCCGGGCGCGGCCAGCGCGACCTCGGTGACCGAGCCCTCGCCGAGCTTCCAGGTGTCGACGGTGGCCATGCCGAGCAGCGAACCGCCGTGCTCGCCGAGCCAGGGCTCCAGCTCGCCCGCGCCGAGGACCGCGCCGTCGATCTCGACGGCCGGCTCGGTGGCGGTCTCCTCCTCGGCCGCCCCCGGGTCGACGGCGAGCAGCCGCTCGCGCAGCGAGGGGTTGCGGATCTCCAGGGTGTCCAGGACCAGGGTGAGCGCCTTGCGGTCGTACGGGGCGCGCTCCAGGTCGGTGACGGTGCGGTCCAGCTCGACGTCGCGGATCATCTCGGTGAGGCGGCGGTTGAGCTTCACCGCCTCCAGGTGGTCGCGGAAGTTCTGCCCGGCCTTGCCCTTGACCTCCTCGGCGCGCTCCACCAGCTCGGCGAAGGAACCGAACTGGTTGATCCACTTCGCGGCCGTCTTCTCGCCGACGCCGGGGATGCCCGGGAGGTTGTCGGAGGGGTCGCCGCGCAGGGCGGCGAAGTCCGGGTACTGGGCGGGGGTCAGCCCGTACTTCTCGAAGACCTTCTCCGGGGTGAAGCGGGTCAGCTCGGAGACGCCCTTGGTCGGGTAGAGCACCGTGGTGTGGTCGCTGATCAGCTGGAAGGAGTCGCGGTCGCCGGTGACGATGAGGACCTCGAAGCCCGCCGCCTCCGCCTGGGTGGCGAGGGTGGCGATGACGTCGTCGGCCTCGAAGCCGTCGACCGCGAAGCGCGGCGCGTGCATCGCGTCGAGCAGCTCGCCGATCAGCTCGACCTGGCCCTTGAACTCGTCGGGGGTCTTGGAGCGGTTCGCCTTGTACTCCGTGAACTCCTCGGACCGCCACGTCTTGCGGGAGACGTCGAAGGCGACGGCGAAATGCGTCGGCTGCTCGTCACGCAGGGTGTTCGCCAGCATGGACGCGAAGCCGTAGATCGCGTTGGTCGGCTGGCCGGTCACGGTCGTGAAGTTCTCCGCGGGCAGCGCGAAGAACGCCCGGTACGCCAGGGAGTGCCCGTCCATGAGCATGAGGCGGGGGCGGTCGGCTGCCGGATCGGCGACCACTGCGGACTTCTTCTTCGATGCTGTCTCTGCCACGCCTCCGATCCTGCCACGCCGCTGTGACAACCGGCCCCGCGCCGCCGCTCCCCGGCCTCCTCACAACAAGCTCACCGCAGGTCACTGACGGCCGCCGGACCGGCATGACAGGATCGTGGAAGGTCCAGCACAGAAGGCGCCCGGACCGGCCCCCGCCGGCCCGGCACCACGCTCGAAGGGGAGCGCAGCATGGCAGCCAAGCCGCCCACCGGTGACCCCGTCCAGGACGCCCCCGAGGTCGGGGAGGTCCAGCACGCCGCGGCGGGTCTGCCCGCGGTCGCCCATTCCCTGCGGATGTCCGCCCGGCAGATGGGCGTGCGCCGCACCGCCCTGACCCTGCTCCGGGTCAACCAGAAGGACGGCTTCGACTGCCCGGGCTGCGCCTGGCCCGAGCCGGACAAGCGGCACGCGGCGGAGTTCTGCGAGAACGGCGCGAAGGCCGTCGCCGAGGAGGCCACCCTGCGCCGGGTCACGCCGGCCTTCTTCGCCGAGCACTCCGTCGCCGACCTCGCGGAGCGCAGCGGCTACTGGCTGGGCCAGCAGGGCCGCCTCACCGAACCGATGCACCTGGCCGAGGGCGCCGACCACTACACGCCGGTCAGCTGGGAGCGGGCCTTCGAGCTGATCGCCGGTGAGCTGAAGGCCCTCTCCTCCCCCGACGAGGCCCTCTTCTACACCTCGGGCCGCACCAGCAACGAGGCCGCCTTCCTCTACCAGCTCTTCGCCCGCGAGTTCGGCACCAACAACCTCCCCGACTGCTCGAACATGTGCCACGAGTCGTCCGGCTCCGCGCTGACCGAGACCATCGGCGTCGGCAAGGGCAGCGTGCTCCTGGAGGACCTGTACCAGGCCGACCTGATCATCGTCGCCGGGCAGAACCCGGGCACCAACCACCCCCGGATGCTCTCGGCGCTGGAGAAGGCGAAGCAGGGCGGCGCGAAGATCATCACGGTCAACCCGCTGCCCGAGGCCGGCCTGGAGCGGTTCAAGAACCCGCAGACCGTCAAGGGCATGGCCCGCGGCACCGCGCTGACCGACCTCTTCCTCCAGATCCGGCTCGGCGGCGACCAGGCCCTGTTCCGCCTGCTCAACTCGCTCATCCTGAAGACGCCGGGCGCCGTCGACGAGGAGTTCGTCGCCGCCCACACCGAGGGGTACGAGGAGTTCGCCGCCACCGCCGCCAAGACCGGCTGGGAGGAGACGCTGACCGCGACCGGGCTCCAGCGGGCCGAGGTCGAGGAGGCGCTGCGGATGGTGCTGGCCTCGGAGCGCACCGTCGTCTGCTGGGCGATGGGCCTCACCCAGCACAAGCACTCCGTGCCGACCATCCGCGAAGTGGTCAACTTCCTCCTGCTGCGCGGCAACATAGGCCGCCCGGGTGCCGGCGTCTGCCCGGTCCGCGGCCACTCCAACGTCCAGGGCGACCGCACCATGGGCATCTTCGAGCGCCCCGCCCCCGCCTTCCTGGACGCGCTGGAGCGCGAGTTCGGCTTCACCCCGCCCCGCCACCACGGCCTCGACGTGGTCCGCGCCATCCGCGCGCTGCGCGACGGCGAGGCCAAGGTCTTCCTCGCCATGGGCGGCAACTTCGTCGCCGCCTCCCCCGACACCGAGGTCACCGAGGCGGCGATGCGCAGGGCGCGGCTGACCGTCCACGTCTCCACCAAGCTCAACCGCTCGCACGCGGTCACCGGCGCCCACGCCCTGATCCTGCCGACGCTCGGCCGCACCGAGCGGGACGTCCAGGCGGGCGGCGAGCAGTTCGTCACCGTCGAGGACTCGATGGGCATGGTCCACGCCTCCCGCGGCCGCCTGGAGCCGGCCGGACCCGCGCTGCTCTCCGAGACCGCGATCGTCTGCCGCCTCGCCCGCGCCGTCCTCGGCGAGGGGTCGGCCACCCCGTGGGAGGAGTTCGAGGGGGACTACGCGCTGATCCGCGACCGGATCTCCCGCGTCGTCCCCGGCTTCGAGGAGTTCAACGCCAGGGTCGCCGACCCGGCCGGTTTCGCCCTGCCGCACGCCCCGCGCGACGAGCGCCGCTTCCCCACCCCCAGCGGCAAGGCCCACTTCACCGACGCCCCGGTCGAGCACCCGCACCTGCCCGAGGGCCGCCTGCTGCTCCAGACCCTGCGCTCGCACGACCAGTACAACACCACGATCTACGGCCTCGACGACCGCTACCGCGGCATCCGGGGCGGCCGCCGGGTCGTGCTGGTCCACCCGGACGACGCCCGGGAGCTGGGCTTCGCCGACGGCGCGTACGCCGATCTGGTCGGCGAGTGGAAGGACGGCGTGGAGCGGCGCGCGCCCGGCTTCCGGGTGGTGCACTACCCGACGGCGCGCGGCTGCGCCGCCGCCTACTACCCGGAGACCAACGTCCTGGTGCCGCTGGACTCCACCGCCGACACCTCGAACACCCCGGCCAGCAAGTCGGTGGTGATCCGGCTGGAGCCGTCCGGCAGCTGAGGGCCCGGCTCCGGAGGCCGCCCGGCGGGACCCCCTGCCGCGGCGGCCTTCCGGCGGTTACGGTAGCCGTGAATGAGCGCTTGCTCAGAGCAGCTTTCGTGAACGGAGCCGGACCATGGGTGAACAGCAGACCGTCAAGTTCCCGCAGGAGGTTCTCGACGAGTACGCGTCGCTCGGCGTCGACCTCGCCGCCCTCTTCTCCGCCGGACACCTCGGCACCCGGATGGGCGTCCAGATCCTGGAGGCGTCCGCCGACCGCGTCGTCGGCACCATGCCCGTCGAGGGCAACACCCAGCCCTACGGCCTGCTGCACGGCGGCGCCTCCGCCGTCCTCGCCGAGACGCTCGGCTCGGTGGGCGCCATGCTCCACGGCGGCCCCCACAAGCTCGCCGTCGGCGTCGACCTGAACTGCACCCACCACCGCGGCGCCCGCTCCGGCCTGGTCACCGGCGTCGCCACCCCCGTGCACCGCGGCCGCTCCTCCGCCACGTACGAGATCGCCATCACCGACGACCAGGGCAAGCGCCTCTGCTCGGCCCGCCTGACCTGCATGCTCCGTGACGCGGGCGGGGCCGCCCCGCAGAGCTGAGACGCGACCTCCGCCGGCGGGGGCCGCCCGAATTCGGTGGCCCCCCGCCCGGCCCCCGGGGCAGACTCCCGGCCCATGCCCTCCCCCGCGCCGGTCGCCGGCCCCCTCCAGACCCGCGCCTCCCTCGCCGCCGCCCTGCGCGACCTGGGCGTCCGGCCGGGCGAGACCCTCCTCGCCCACACCTCCCTCAGCTCGCTGGGCTGGGTGTGCGGCGGCGCCGTCGCCCTCGTCCAGGCCCTGCTCGACGCGGTGGGCCCGGACGGCACCCTGACCGCCCCCACCCATTCCGGCGACAACTCCGACCCGGCCGGCTGGAGCGCCCCGCCCGTCCCGGAACCCTGGTGGCCCGCGATCCGCGCGCACATGCCGCCGTACGACCCGCGCACCACCCCCAGCCGGGGCGTGGGCGTCGTCCCGGAGACCCTGCGCACCTGGCCCGGCGCCCTGCGCAGCGCCCACCCGCAGACCTCCTTCGCCGCCCTCGGACCGGGCGCCCGCGCCCTCGTCGAGGGCCACGCCCTCGACTGCCGCCTCGGCGAGCAGAGCCCGCTCGCCCGCCTGGAGGAGGCCGGGGCACGGGTCCTGCTGCTGGGCACCGGGTACGCGAGCTGCACCGCCTTCCATCTGGCCGAGTACCGGATCGCCGGGCCGAGGGTCCGCAACTCCTTCGCCGTCCGCACCCCCTCGGGGCCCCACTGGACGACCGTGACCGACACCTCCGTCAGCGACGAGGGGTTCGCGGAGCTGGGGGCCGACTTCGAGAGGAGCCGTCCGGTGGCGCGCGGCACCGTGGGCGGGGCCACCGCGCGGCTCTTCCCGCTGGCCGCCGCCGTCGCCCACGCCGAGCGGTGGCTGCCCGTACACCGGCCCCGCACCGCCTGAATCCCGGATTCCGAACACTCCTCTCCGAATATCGGACACTCCGCCCCACCGCTCCCGGAAACCCCTATCCGACCCTCTCCACCCGCCTGCCCCTTTTCTCCGGCGGAGGAAAAGCCCCGCCCACTCCCCATAGGTGCGCATGAGAGCAATTGCGACACAGTGGCCCGGAATGCAAGCATCCATTTTCCGGGTGTAACACTAGGTAACCTCCACGCAATACGGCACCCCGGAATCCGCCCTCCCCGGCAGGACCGAAACGCCCCATTCGCGGACCACCCCCGGGCGTCCCGCCCCAACTCCCCACCTCTGCAAGCCCGTAACCCGGCCCACTCTGCCCGTTCTCACCATCCGGACAAACAGAAGAGGGGGATTTTTCCCTTTAACGCCCTCCCCGGGCCTCTCCGCATTACGCCCCCGTCATAACAAGAGAGTCACATCATTGGCCTGACCTCTCCACCATGCCCACCTGCGCGCTTAGAGTCACGGCCAGTCACCGCGCCACCGGATTTCCATTCACTTCGGTCTGCGCAGGACCGGCGTTCCACGACGGAAACGCCGTGTTAGGGGAGAGGACTGATCGTGCGCCACCGTTCCTTGCTCGTCATCACCACCGCCGTCACCGCCGGGGCTCTGACCCTGTCCGCCTGCGGGTCCCGCGACGACAGCGCCGGAGGAGGAGGCGGTGGCGGTGGCAAGCAGACTGTCGTCATCGGCCTCGACGCCCCGCTGACCGGCGACCTGTCCGCGCTCGGCCAGGGCATCAAGAACTCCGCCGAGCTGGCCGTCAAGACGGCCAACAAGAACAACGAAGTCGACGGCGTCACCTTCAAGCTCCAGGCCCTGGACGACGCCGCCCAGGCCGCCACCGGCCAGCAGAACGCCACCAAGTTCATCGCCGACGACAAGGTCCTCGGCGCGGTCGGCCCGCTCAACTCCGACGTCGGCCAGTCCATGCAGAAGGTCTTCGCCGACGCCGGCATGGTGCAGGTCTCCCCGGCCAACACCAACCCCGAGCTGACCCAGGGCAAGGACTGGCAGTCCGGCAAGAAGGCGCGGCTGTACGACACGTACTTCCGCACCTCCACCACCGACGCCATCCAGGGCCCGTACGCGGCGAAGTACATGTACGAGGAAGAGGGACTCAAGTCCGTCTTCGTCATCGACGACAAGAAGACCTACGGCGCGGGCCTCGCCGGAACCTTCTCCACGGAGTTCAAGAAGCTCGGCGGCAAGGTGGTCGGCTCCGACCACATCAACCCCGAGGACCGCGACTTCTCCTCCGTCGCCAGCAAGGTCGCCAAGTCCAAGGCCGACTTCGTCTACTACGGCGGCGAGTACCCGGCCGGCGCCCCCCTGGCCAGCCAGATCAAGAACGCCGGCGCCAAGATCCCCACCGTCGGCGGTGACGCGCTCTTCAGCGGTGAGTACATCAAGCTCGCCAAGAAGAACGCCGAGGGCGACTTCGCCAGCTCCGTGGGCGCCCCCCTCGACACCCTCGACACCGCCAAGGAGTTCATGAAGAACTACAAGGCCGAGGGGTACGAGAACACCTGGGAGGCCTACGGCGGCTACGCCTACGACTCCGCCTGGGCCATCATCCAGGCCGTCAAGGCCGTCGCCGAGAAGAACGACGGCAAGCTGCCCACCGACGCCAAGGACGCCCGCAAGCAGGTCACCGAGGCCATGCAGTCGGTCAAGTTCAGCGGCGTCACCGGCGAGGTCGGCTTCGACGAGTACGGCGACACCACCAACAAGCAGCTCTCCCTCTACCAGGTGACCGACGGGGCCCACAAGCCGGTCAACAGCGGCGAGTACGAGGGCTGATCCTCTCCCCACCGCCCCGGAACGAACATCCCTGAACCGCGCGGGGGCGCCACCAGCGCCCCCGCGCGGCCGTATCTGACCACACTCACTCGGAGGCCCCGCGGTGCACGATCTGCCGCAGCAACTTGCCAACGGCCTGCTACTCGGCGCGCTGTACGGACTCATCGCAATCGGTTACACGATGGTCTATGGCATCGTTCAGCTCATCAACTTCGCCCACGGCGAGATATTCATGATCGGAGGCTTCGGAGCCCTCACCGCCTGGCTCTGGCTCCCCGACGGCACCGGCGTCCTCGTCGCCCTCCCCGTCATGATCCTGCTCGGCATGGTCTTCTCCGTCACCGTCGCCATCGGCGCCGAACGGTTCGCCTACCGGCCTCTGCGCGGCGGCCCCCGCCTCGCCCCGCTCATCACCGCGATCGGCCTCTCGCTCGTCCTCCAGCAACTCGTCTGGTCCTTCTACCCCAAGGCCCGGGACGGCGCCCTCAGCTTCCCGCACTTCGAGGGCGGACGCATCGACCTCGGTGCCTTCTCCATCAGCCGCGGCGACCTCTTCCTCCTCATCGCCGCCCCCGTCTGCATGATCGCCCTCGGCGTCTTCGTCTCCAAGACCCGCACCGGCCGGGCCATGCAGGCCACCTCGCAGGACCCCGACACCGCCAAGCTCATGGGCATCAACACCGACCGCATCATCGTCACCGCGTTCGGCATCGGTGCCGCCTTCGCCGCCATCGCCGCGGTCGCCCACGGCCTCAAGTACGGCGAAGTCCAGTTCCGCATGGGCTTCATCGCCGGCCTCAAGGCGTTCACCGCCGCCGTCCTCGGCGGCATCGGCAACATCTACGGCGCCATGATCGGCGGCCTCGTCCTCGGCGTCGCCGAAACCCTCGCCACCGCCTACATGGAGAACGTGCCCGGCATGAGCATGTTCGGCGGCGGGGCCTGGAAGGACGTCTGGGCCTTCGTCCTGCTGATCCTGGTCCTCCTCCTGAGGCCCCAGGGCATCCTCGGCAGCCGCGGCGCGGATCGGGCGTGATACAGATGACCACCCAGACCACCACCGAAACCCAGGCACCCGCCACCCCCAAGGCCCCCAAGGCCCTGAGCTACGCCACCCTCGGCGGCGCCGTCCTCTCCTTCGCCAGCACCTTCCTGGCCTGGACCTGGACCGCCGAGTTCCCCGGCAACCTCACCGTCGACGGCTACCCCGGCGGCCTCCAGCTCCTCACCCTCACCGGCGCCCTGCTCACCGCCGTCCTCGTTCTCGGCGGACTCGGCATCCCCGGACTGCGCTGGGCCACCCCCGGCGGCAAGTACGCCTCCGTCCGCCTCATGGCGCTCGCCACCTTCGCCACCACCTGGTTCACCGTCATCGCCATCGCCGTCGAACTCGGCGGCCTGGTCAACCTCGAACCCGGCGCCTGGCTCGCCGCCGTCGCCACCGCGCTGACCGTGGCCCTCTCCTTCGCCCTCCCCCGCGAGGCCGAACCCACCGGAACCAGCGGCTGGGCCACGTTCGCCGCCTTCTTCAAGGCCCCGGCCCCCGCAGCCGCCAAGGAACTCCCCAGCTGGGCCGAGATCCTCCTCATCGCCGTCGCCTTCGGCATCGGCCTGCTGGCCTTCACCTACGGCATCGGCACGGAAGGCGCCGAGGACTTCCTCGGCTTCCTCCTCCTCATCGGCTTCGGCGTCGCCGCCCTCAACAAGTCCGGCCTCAGCCGCCGCCTCACCGGCCTCACCGTCAAGCACAAGAACGTGACGGTCACCGCCGCCTTCGTGTCGGCCTTCGCCTTCCCGTTCACCCAGACCAGCGACGCCTACACCAGCGTCGGCACCAACATCCTCATCTTCGCCACCGTCGCCCTCGGCCTCAACATCGTCGTCGGCCTCGCCGGCCTCCTCGACCTCGGCTACGTCGCCTTCCTCGGCGTCGGCGCCTACACCGCGGCCCTGGTCTCCGGCTCCCCCAACTCCCCCTTCGACGTCCACGTGCCGTTCTGGGCTGCCGTCCTCCTCGGCGCCCTCGCCTCCCTGATCTTCGGCGTCATCATCGGCGCCCCGACGCTGCGGCTGCACGGCGACTACCTCGCCATCGTCACCCTCGGCTTCGGCGAGATCTTCCGCATCGGCATGCAGAACCTCGACGGCACCAGCGGACCCGACATCACCAACGGGCCCAACGGCATCCCCAACATCCCCGACCTGGAGATGTTCGGCTTCAACTTCGGTGAGAGCCACACCGTCCTCGGCGTGGAACTCGGCAGGTTCTCCAACTACTACCTGCTGATGCTGCTCGTCACCATCGTCGTCGTCCTCGTCTTCCGCCGCAGCGACCAGTCGCGCATCGGCCGCGCCTGGGTCGCCATCCGCGAGGACGAGACCGCCGCCCGCGCCATGGGCATCAACGCCTTCCGGCTCAAGCTCCTCGCCTTCGCCCTCGGCGCCACCCTGGCCGGCCTCGCCGGCACCGTACAGGCCCACGTCACGTACACCGTGACCCCCGCCCAGTACAAGTTCGTCGAGTCGATGCCGCCCAACTCCGCCTTCCTCCTCGCCGCCGTCATCCTCGGCGGCATGGGAACGGTCAGCGGACCGCTCATCGGCGCCGCCCTGCTCTACCTGATCCCGGCCAAGCTCCAGTTCATGGCCGACTACCAGCTGCTCCTCTTCGGCATCGCGCTCGTCCTCCTGATGCGCTTCCGCCCCGAGGGCCTCGTCGCCGACCGGCGCAAGCAGCTGGAGTTCAAGGAGACCGGGCAACTAGACACACCCAAGGGCGATATCGGCCTCAGCAAGGCGGGGGTGTAACCACCATGACCACCAGCACCAACCCGGCACCGGCCACCACCCCGGTCCTCGACGCCAACGGCGTCATCATGCGGTTCGGCGGCCTCACCGCCGTCAACAACGTCTCCCTCCAGGTCAACGCGGGCGAGATCGTCGGCCTCATCGGCCCCAACGGCGCCGGCAAGACCACCTTCTTCAACTGCCTGACCGGGCTCTACGTCCCCACCGAGGGCACCGTCTCCTACAAGGACAAGGTGCTCCCGCCCCGCTCCCACCTGGTCACCCAGGCGGGCATCGCGCGGACCTTCCAGAACATCCGGCTCTTCGCCAACATGACCGTCCTGGAGAACGTCCTCGTCGGCCGCCACACCCGCACCAAGGAAGGGCTCTGGTCGGCCCTCCTGCGCGGCCCCGGCTTCAAGAAGGCCGAGCGCGAGTCCCACGAGGCGGCGATGGAACTCCTGGAGTTCACCGGTCTCGCCCACAAGCGCGACCACCTCGCCCGCAACCTCCCCTACGGCGAGCAGCGCAAGCTGGAGATCGCCCGCGCCCTGGCCAGCCAGCCGGGCCTGCTCCTCCTGGACGAGCCCACCGCGGGCATGAACCCCCAGGAGACCCAGGCCGCCCAGGAACTGGTCTTCGCCATCCGCGACCAGGGCATCGCCGTCCTCGTCATCGAGCACGACATGCGGTTCATCTTCAACCTCTGCGACCGCGTCGCCGTCCTCGTCCGCGGCGAGAAGCTCGTCGAGGGCACCCCCGACGTCGTCCAGGCCGACGAACGCGTCGTCGCCGCCTACCTCGGCACCCCCTTCGAAGGCGCCCCCGGCGACGAGGAGGTGGCCGAGGTCCGCGCGGCCGAGGCCAAGGCCGCCGACGGCGCCACCAGCACCACCAGCAAGCCCCGCACGGAAGAAGAAGGGGACACCGAATGACCGCCCTGCTGGAGGTCAAGGACCTCAAGGTCGCCTACGGCAAGATCGAGGCCGTCAAGGGCATCTCCTTCTCCGTCCACGCCGGGGAGATCGTCACCCTGATCGGCACCAACGGCGCCGGCAAGACCACCACCCTGCGCACCCTCTCCGGGCTCCTCAAGCCGGTCTCCGGCTCCGTCGTCTTCGACGGCGAGGAGATCACCGGGGTCGGCGCCCACAAGGTGGTCGCCAAGGGCCTCGCCCACTCGCCCGAAGGCCGCAGGATCTTCCCGAACCTCACCATCGCGGAGAACCTCAAGCTCGGCGCCTTCCTCCGCAAGGACGCCGAGGGCATCGAGCGCGACATCGAACGCTCCTACGAGCGCTTCCCCATCCTCGGGGAGCGCCGCAGGCAGGCGGCGGGCACCCTCTCCGGCGGTGAGCAGCAGATGCTCGCCATGGGGCGCGCCCTGATGTCCCAGCCCAAGCTGCTGATGCTGGACGAGCCCTCGATGGGCCTCTCCCCGATCATGATGCAGAAGATCATGGAGACCATCGCGGAGCTGAAGGCCCAGGGCACCACGATCCTGCTGGTCGAGCAGAACGCCCAGGCCGCGCTCTCGCTGGCCGACCAGGGCCACGTCATGGAGATCGGCAAGATCGTCCTCTCGGGGACCGGCGCCGACCTCCTCCACGACGAGTCCGTCCGCAAGGCCTACCTCGGCGAGGACTGACCCCACGGCGGTACGCGAGCGGGCCCGCACCCTCGGGGGGTGCGGGCCCGCTCGTGCGCGTACGGCGCCGGGCTCAGCCCTTGGCGGCGCGCTTCTCCTCGTCGTCCTCGATGACCGCCTCGGCGACCTGCCGCATCGACATGCGGCGGTCCATCGAGGTCTTCTGGATCCACCGGAAGGCGGCCGGCTCGGTCAGTCCGTACTGGGTCTGGAGGATCGACTTGGCCCGGTCCACCAGCTTGCGGGTCTCCAGGCGCTGGGAGAGGTCCTCGACCTCCTTCTCCAGCGTCCGCAGCTCGGTGAAGCGCGAGACGGCCATCTCGATCGCCGGCACCACGTCGCTCTTGCTGAACGGCTTCACCAGGTACGCCATGGCCCCGGCGTCCCGGGCGCGCTCGACCAGGTCGCGCTGGGAGAAGGCGGTGAGCATCAGCACCGGGGCGATGGACTCCTCGGCGATCTTCTCGGCCGCCGAGATGCCGTCCAGGACCGGCATCTTCACATCGAGGATGACCAGGTCCGGGCGGTGCTCCCGGGCCAGCTCGACCGCCTTGGCCCCGTCACCGGCCTCGCCGACGACGGAGTACCCCTCCTCCTCCAGCATCTCCTTGAGATCGAGCCGGATCAGCGCCTCGTCCTCGGCGATCACCACGCGGGTCGTCAGCGGAGGGACGTGCGACACGTCACCGTCTGAGACGGGCTGGGACTCGGGCTCGGGGACGCTCACGGGGGTGCTCCTTGGCTCAGGGCGGGGCGCGCGGTTCTGCTGGTCCTACTATGGAGAGCCTACCTAGCTGCGGTAAACTCGACGCCAGCGGGTCGAGAGCAACCTTCGATTCGTAGGCCCCGGTAGTCCAATTGGCAGAGACGATGGCTTCAAACTCCATTCGGTGTCGGTTCGAGTCCGACCCGGGGCACCAGCCTTACTTTCAAAGGTGAAACCACAGAAGTCACCCTTTCACTCGAAAGGGTGACTTTTTCGCGTATTCGACTGCTTTCGAGTCGCACTGCACAAGATCGTCCGTATGTACGATCGCACCACCAGAAAGCACGCTCTCTCCCTCCTCGACACGGGGATGAGTCTCAACAGCGTGAGCAAGCAGACAGGCATCGCCCGGGCCACGATCCGCAGCTGGACCGTACGCGTGGAGCCCCTGCCTCACATGCGGCCCGCCACCTGCTACCGCTGCGCGGACACTCCGGCCCTCCCCGCCGACCAGGCCGCCTACGTCTACCTCCTCGGCCTCTACCTGGGCGACGGCTGCCTCAGTCTCAGCCGGAAAGGCGTCTACGTCCTGCGCATAGCCTGTGCCGACGCCTGGCCGGGGCTCATCGACGCCTGCGCCGACGCCATGGGCAAGGCGCTGCCGAACAATGTCTGGCGCACCCAGTACCCCGGGTGCGTGGCGGTCTCCAGTTCCAGCAAGCACTGGCGCTGCCCCTTTCCGCAGCACGGGCCAGGGAAGAAGCACGAACGACCCATCATCCTGGAGCCCTGGCAGCGGCAACTCGTGGACGCCCATCCCTGGGAGTTCGTGCGCGGTCTCTTCCATTCCGACGGATGCCGCTTCACCAACTGGACGGAGCGCACACTGGCGAGCGGGGAACGCCGCCGGTACGAGTACACGCGGTACTTCTTCACCAACCGCTCGGACGACATCCGCCGCCTCTACAGCGACACCCTGGACGCACTCGGCGTCGAATGGGGCGTCCTGCGCCACTCGGGCAGGGAACTCAACATCTCCGTAGCCCGCAAACCCTCCGTGGCCCTCATGGACGCCCACGTGGGGCCGAAGTACTGACCTGCCCCCCAGCACCCCGGCCCGTGCGGCGGCGGACCCGGGTGGGGTCAGGGGCGGGTGGCGGGGGCGGTGTCGTCCTCGCCGATGTGGTGGACGCGGACCAGGTTGGTGGAGCCGGAGACACCGGGGGGTGAGCCGGCGGTGATGACGACGGTGTCGCCGCGCTGGCAGCGGCCGACCTTCAGGAGGTACTCGTCGACCTGGTCGACCATCGCGTCGGTGGAGTCGACGTGCGGCCCGAGGAAGGTCTCGACGCCCCAGGTGAGGTTGAGCTGGGAGCGGGTGGCCGGGTCGGGGGTGAAGGCGAGGAGCGGGATCGGCGAGCGGTAGCGGGAGAGGCGGCGGACGGTGTCGCCGCTCTGCGTGAAGGCCACCAGGAACTTGGCGCCGAGGAAGTCGCCCATCTCGGCGGCGGCCCGGGCCACGGCGCCGCCCTGGGTGCGGGGCTTGTTGACCTCGGTGAGCGGCGGGAGCCCCTTGGCGAGGATGTCGCTCTCGGCGGCCTCGACGATGCGGCCCATGGTGCGGACGGTCTCGACCGGGTACTTGCCGACGCTGGTCTCGCCGGAGAGCATCACGGCGTCGGTGCCGTCGATGACGGCGTTGGCGACGTCGGAGGCCTCGGCGCGGGTGGGCCGGGAGTTGTCGATCATCGAGTCGAGCATCTGGGTGGCGACGATGACCGGCTTGGCGTTGCGCTTGGCGAGCTTGACGGCGCGCTTCTGGACGATCGGCACCTGCTCCAGGGGCATCTCCACGCCGAGGTCGCCGCGGGCGACCATGATGCCGTCGAAGGCGGCGACGATGGATTCGATGTTCTCGACGGCCTGGGGCTTCTCGATCTTGGCGATGACGGGGAGGCGGCGGCCTTCCTCGTCCATGACGCGGTGGACGTCCTCGATGTCGCGGCCGCTGCGGACGAAGGAGAGAGCGATGACGTCGGCGCCGGTGCGCAGGGCCCAGCGGAGGTCCTCGATGTCCTTGTCGGAGAGGGCGGGGACGGAGACGGCGACGCCGGGGAGGTTGAGTCCCTTGTGGTCGGAGACCATGCCGCCTTCGACGACGGTGGTGCGGACGCGGGGTCCGTCGACGGCGGTGACTTCGAGGGTGACCCGGCCGTCGTCGACGAGGATGCGTTCGCCGGGGGTGACGTCGGCGGCGAGGCCGGGGTAGGTGGTGCCGCAGCTGTGGCGGTCGCCCTCGGCCGCGGGTTCGACGGTGATGGTGAAGTCGTCGCCGCGTTCAAGGAGTACAGGGCCTTCGGTGAAGCGGCCGAGGCGGATCTTCGGTCCTTGAAGGTCGGCGAGGATGCCGACGCTGCGGCCGGTCTCGTCGGCGGCCTTGCGGACGCGTGCGTAGCGTTCTTCGTGCTCGGCGTGGAGGCCGTGGCTGAGGTTGAGGCGGGCGATGTCCATTCCGGCTTCGACGAGGGCCTTGATCTGCCCGTACGAGTCGGTGGCCGGTCCTAGGGTGCAGACGATTTTTGCTCGGCGCATGGTTCGACCCTAGGGCCTACCGGCGGGTAGACGATTGGCCGCGCATGACTGCTCAACGACCTTTTGGCGAAAGGGTATTGACAACTGTTGAATTGTGCGCGGGCACGCTCCGATGAGCGTTCCCGAGCTGTTCGGCACCCCCTTTCGAGCGAAAGGGCGAAGGTGTGGACGAATGGGCTCCGCGTCACCGGATGGAAACCTGGGAGGGGTGTTGCGGAGGGGGCCTCTGCGCCAGAATCTACGCGCGTTGTCTCAGCGAACGAGGAGTGGATGATGGCGGTCAACCGCAGGGGTTTCGTGGGTGGTTCGGCGGCGGTGGGCGCGGGGCTGGCGCTCGGCGCGGGGGCGGGTACGGCCTCGGCGGCGGGCGGGTCGGGGCAGGGAGGCGGCCACGGCGGGCACGGTCGAGAGCGGCGGTACGCGTTCACCGTGCTGGGCACGACGGACCTGCACGGCAACGTCCTGAACTGGGACTACTTCACGGACGCGGAGTTCGACGACGCGGACCACAACGATGTCGGCCTGGCCAAGATCTCCACGATGGTCAAGGAGATCCGCGAGGAGCGCGGCCACCGCAACACGCTGCTGATCGACGCGGGTGACACGATCCAGGGCACCCAGCTGTCGTACTACTACGCGAAGGTCGACCCGATCACGGAGCGCCGGGGTCCGGTGCATCCGATGGCGCGGGCGATGAACGCGATCGGGTACGACGCGGCGGCGCTCGGCAACCACGAGTTCAACTACGGGATGGAGGTGCTGCGGAAGTTCGAGGAGCAGTGCCGTTTCCCGCTGCTGGGGGCCAACGCGCTGGACGCGAAGTCGCTGCGGCCGGCCTTCGCCCCGTACGTGATCAAGCGGATGCGGACGCCGTTCGGGCGGGATGTGCGGGTGGCGGTGCTGGGGCTGACCAACCCCGGGGTGGCGATCTGGGACAAGGTGAACGTGCAGGGCCGGATGGTCTTCCCGGGGCTGGTGGAGCAGGCGGCGAAGTGGGTGCCGAAGCTGCGGTCGATGGGGGCGGACGTGGTTCTGGTGTCGGCGCACTCGGGGACGAGCGGCACCTCGTCGTGGGGTGACCAGCTGCCGTACGTGGAGAACGCGGCGGCGCAGGTGGCCGAGGAGGTGCCGGGGATCGACGCGATCCTGGTGGGTCACGCGCACAAGGAGATCCCCGAGTACGTGGTGGAGAACAAGGAGTCGGGGCGGCCGGTGGTGCTCTCGGAGCCGCTGAAGTGGGGGCAGCGGCTGACGCTGTTCGACATCGAGGTGGTGTGGGAGCGGGGCCGCTGGGTGGTGGAGCGGGTGGCGTCCGAGGTGCGGAACTCCAACACGGCCGAGGAGGACCCGCGGATCGTGCGGCTGCTGGCCGCGGAGCACAAGAAGGTGGTCGCCTACGTGAACCAGGTGATCGGGACGTCGGTGACGGAGATGTCGGCGGCCGAGGGTCCGGTGAAGGACGTGCCGATCATCGACCTGATCAACCATGTGCAGACGGAGACGGTGCGGGCGGGTCTCGCGGGCGGTGCGTACGCGGAGCTGCCGTTGATCTCGCAGGCGTCGTGTTTCTCGCGGACGGCGCGGATGCCGGCGGGTGAGGTGACGATCAAGGACGCGGCGGGTCTGTACCCGTTCGAGAACACGCTGGAGGCGCGGGTGCTGACGGGGGCCCAGCTGAAGGAGTACCTGGAGTTCTCGGCGCGGTACTACGTGCGGACGGCGCCGGGTGCGCCGGTGGACCCGGCGGCGCTGACCAACGCGGACGGGATTCCGGACTACAACTACGACGCGTTGTCGGGGGTGACGTACGAGGTGGACGTGGCGCAGCCGGCGGGGTCGCGGATCGTGGGGCTGGCGTTCGAGGGGGAGCCGGTGGCGGCGGACGCGCGGTTCGTGCTGGCGGTGAACAACTACCGGGCGAGCGGCGGCGGGGCGTTCCCGCACGTGGCGTCGGCGGAGCAGGTGTGGGCCGACCCGGAGGAGATCCGGAACACGATCATCGAGTGGGTGCGGGAGAAGGGGACGGTGGACCCGGCGGAGTTCGCGTCGGTGGGGTGGCGGCTGACGCGGGAGGGTGAGCCGGTGTTCTGAGGCGCCGGCGGGTGTGGGTGGCGCGGCCGGGGGCGGGGTTGCCTCCGGCCGCGCGGCCGTCTGGTGGCCGTCTGGTGGCCGGGGTGTCCGCCGGGCCCGGGTCAGTGGGGTTCGGCGAGGGGGGTGAGGGTGTGCCGGGGGTGGGGTTCGGCGCCGGGGCGTTCCAGGCCGAAGGTGGTGAAGGCGGTGCGGTCGGGGAGGGGGTAGGGCTGGGTGCCGGTGAGGGTGTTGAGGATGGTGGCGGAGCGCCAGGCGGCGAGGCCGAGGTCGGGGGCGCCGACGCCGTGGGTGTGGCGTTCGGCGTTCTGGACGTAGACGGCGCTGCCGGTGCGGCTGATGGCGGGGTCGAGGTGGAGGCGGTAGCGGTCGTCGATGCGGGGGCGTTCGGCGGGGTCGCGGCGGAGGTAGGGGTCGAGGGCGCCGAGGAGGCGGTCGAGGGGGCGTTCGCGGTAGCCGGTGGCGAGGACGACGGCGTCGGTGGTGAGGCGGGAGCGGGTGCCCTGGGTGAGGTGTTCGAGGTGGAGTTCGACCTGGGTGGTGGCGACGCGTCCGGCGGTGCGGACGGCGACGCCGGGGGTGAGGGTGGCGTCGGGCCAGCCGCCGTGGAGGGTGCGGCGGTAGAGCTCGTCGTGGATGGCGGCGATGGTCTCGGTGTCGATGCCCTTGTGGAGCTGCCACTGGCGGGGCAGGAGCTGGTCGCGGGCGGTCTGCGGGAGGGAGTGGAAGTAGCGGGTGTAGTCGGGGGTGAAGTGTTCGAGGCCGAGCTTGGAGTACTCCATGGGGGTGAATGCCTCGGTGCGGGTGAGCCAGTGGAGCTTCTCGCGGCCTTCGGGGCGGGCGCGCAGGAGGTCGAGGAAGATCTCGGCGCCGGACTGGCCGGAGCCGATGACGGTGATGTGGTCGGCGCCGAGGAGCCGTTCGCGGTGGGTGAGGTAGTCGGCGGAGTGGACGACGGGGACGACGGGTGCGTCGGCGAGGGGTTTGAGGGGTTCGGGGATGTGGGGGGCGGTGCCGACGCCGAGGACGAGGTTGCGGGTGTGGACGCGGCCGAGGGCTTCGGCTTCGCCGTCGGCGCCGGTCTGGGTGTAGTCGACTTCGAAGAGGGCGCGTTCGGGGTTCCAGCGGACGGCGTCGACCTGGTGGCCGAAGTGGAGTCCGGGGAGGTTCTCGGCGACCCAGCGGCAGTAGGCGTCGTACTCGGCGCGGTGGATGTGGAAGCGCTCGGCGAAGTAGAAGGGGAAGAGGCGCTGGCGGTGGCGGAGGTAGCTGAGGAAGCTCCAGGGGCTGGCGGGGTCGGCGAGGGTGACGAGGTCGGCGAGGAAGGGGACTTGGAGGGTGGCGCCGTCGATGAGCATGCCGGGGTGCCAGTGGAAGGCGGGGCGTTGTTCGAAGAAGGCGGTGCGGGGGGTGTCGGGGATGCCGTGGGCGAGGGCGGCGAGGGAGAGGTTGAAGGGGCCGATGCCGATGCCGACCAGGTCGTGGGGCTGGTCGTGGTCGGGGGTGCGCTGCGCGGTCATCGGGGGGTGTGTCCTTCCACCAGTTTCAGCATCCGGTCGAGGTCGCCGGGTTGGGTGTGCGGGTTGAGCAGGGTGGCTTTGAGCCAGAGGCGGCCCTGCGCGTGGGCGCGGCCGAGGACGGCGTGGCCGTCGTCGAGGAGGGTGCGGCGGACGGCGGCGACCTGCTCGTCGTCGGCGTCGGCGGGGCGGAACAGCACGGTGCTGAGGGCGGGCCGTGCGTGGAGGGTGAGGGCGGGGTGGTGGTGGATCTTGTCGGCGAGGGTGTCGGCGAGGTCGCAGACCTGGTCGACGAGGGCGCCGAGTCCGTCGCGGCCGAGCGCGCGGAGGGTGACGGCCATCTTGAAGGCGTCGGGGCGGCGGGTGGTGCGCAGGCTGCGGCCGAGGAGGTCGGGGAGGCCGGCTTCGGTGTCGTCGTGGGAGTTGAGGTAGTCGGCGGTGTGCTGGAGGGGGTCGAGGCGGCTGGTGCGGTGGACGGCGAGGATGCCGGCGGCGACGGGTTGCCAGCCGAGTTTGTGCAGGTCGAGGGTGACGGAGTGGGCGCGGTCGAGGCCGTGGAGGGCGTGTCTGCGGCGCTCGCTGAAGAGGAGGGGTCCGCCGTAGGCGGCGTCGACGTGGAGGTCGGCGCCGTGGGCGGCGCAGACGTCGGCGAGGGCGGGGAGGGGGTCGATGGCGCCGGAGTCGGTGGTTCCGGCGGTGGCGGTGACGAGGACGGGGTGGCCGGTGAGGGAGGCGAGGGTGTGGTGGAGGGCTTCGGGGTCGAGGGTGCCGGTGGGGGTGGGCACGGTGTGGGTGGCGGGGAGGCCGAGGAGCCAGGCGGCGCGGGGGAGGCTGTGGTGGGCGTTGGCGCCGTGGACGACGTGGAGGGGGGTGGGGTGGCGTTCGCGGGCGAGGAGGAGGGCGAGTTGGTTGGCCTCGGTGCCGCCGGTGGTGAGGAGGGCGTCGGGGTGGTCGGCGGCGGGGTAGGTCTCGCGGGCGAGGGTGCGGGTGAGTTCGGCTTCGAGGGCGGAGGCGGCGGGGGCCTGGTCCCAGGAGTCGAGGGAGGGGTTGAGGACGGAGGCGGCGAGGTCGGCGGCGGCGGCGAGCGCGAGGGGCGGGGCGTGGAGGTGCGCGGCGCAGAGGGGGTCGGCGGGGTCGGCGGCGCCCCGGGTGAGGGCGTGGACGAGGGGGCCGAGGGCGGCTTCGGGGCCGGTGCCGTGGTCGGGCAGGAGGGGGTGGGCGGCGGTGTGGACGCGGCGGGCGGTGGTGGTGGGGCCGCCTGCGGGGAGGGGTCCGCCGCGGTCGAGGGCGCCGGTGCGCAGGGCGTCGAGGACGGCGGCGAGGAGGGGCGCGAGCGCGTCGGGTCCGGCGGTGCCTCCGGCGAGGGGCGGGGTGTTCAATTTCTGCTGGTCCTTCGGACGCACGCGGGCAGGGAGTTCCAGCTTGTTGGGGGGTGGCGGGCGGGCGGGCGGCGAGTGCGGGAAACGGATCCGAAAGGGGGATTACGGCGGGGTTGGCGGGCGGGTCGCGGGGTGGGTCTGGTAGGGCGTGGCCGACGGTTCCTGGGGCGCGGGGGTACGGCTGAGGGCGGCGGGTCCACTGACCCGCCGCCCTCTTCGGTGTCGCGGCCCGGTCCTCGCCGGGCTCTGGTTCAGCCGGTGGCTTGGGCCTGGCGGTAGCGGACGCGCAGGGCGCGGGCGAGGTCGTCGATCTGGTCGGCGAGGCGGCGGCGGAGGGCGGGGACGAGGTCGTCCTGGGCGAGGGCGGCGCGGCCGAGGGCGAGGGCTTCGTCGTCGACGGCGTACGCGGGGAAGGCGGCGGCGCCGGCGGCGGTGGCGAGGGCGGCGCCGCGGCGGCGGGCGAGGCCGGGGGCTTCCTGGTAGTAGCGGTGGACGTAGGGGCGGACGAGGGCGGTCTGTTCGGGTTGCCAGAAGCCCTGGGCGGTGGCGGTGAAGAGGTAGTTGGAGAGGGTGTCGTCCTCGAACATGGCCTCCCAGGCGCGGCGTTTGGCGTCGAGGTCGGGGAGGGCGGCGCGGCAGCGGGCGGCGCCTTCCTGGCCGGTGGCGCTGGGGTCGGCGGTGAGTTCGGCGTCGATGGCGGCTTCGTCGACGGCGCCGAGGACGGCGAGGCGGCCCAGGATGCGCCAGCGCAGGGCGGGGTCGAGGTCGGGGCCGCCGGGGACGAGGCCGTCGTCGAGCCAGGCGGTGAGGGTGGCGGGCTGGGTGGCGCTGTCGATGAAGTGGCGGACGGCGACAAGCCGCAGTCCGGGGTGGGTGTCGGTGCGGTGGGCGCCGCCCTGGCCGCGGGTCCAGTCCTCGGTGCTGAGTCCTTCGGTGCGGCGGAGCAGGTCGCGGCAGAGGGCGGTGAGGGTGGCGAGGGCGGCGGGCCGGTCGTCGGGGTGGGTGTAGACGCCGGCGACGTGGCGGGAGGCGAAGCCGAGGACGCCGGTGGTGACGGCGAGGTCGCTCTCGTGCGGGAGGTGGGTGCGGGCGGCGTCGAGGTAGGCGGCGGGGGCCAGTTGGCCGTCGCGGACGAGGTCGCGGGCGGTGTTCCACAGGACGGCGCGGGTGAGGGGGTCGGGGAGGGTGGCGAGGGTGGCCGACGCGGTGGTCCAGGAGGTGGGGTCGAGGCGGAGTTTGGCGTAGGTGAGGTCCTGGTCGTTGAGGACGACGAGGTCGGGGCGGTGGCCGGGGAGGGTGAGGGGCTGGTCCTGGGGGAGGTCGAGGTCGAGGTGGTCGCGGCGGGTGGGGGGTCCGGTCTCGGGGGTGTGGTCCCAGGTGGTGACGGTGATGCGGTGGGGGCGGGTGCCGTCGCGGTCGACGGTGAGCTGCCAGGTGGGGGCGGCGGGGGTGCCGGTGTCGGTGGCGTGGGCGGTGAGGGTGTCGACGCCGCTGGTGCGCAGCCAGGCGGCGGCCCAGGTGTGGACGTCGCGGTCGGTGGCGGAGGCGAGGTTGTCGAGGAAGTCGGCGAGGGTGGCGTTGCCGAAGCGGTGGCGGGTGAAGTGGCGGTTGATGCCGGCGAGGAAGTCCTTCTCGCCGAGCCAGGCGGTGAGCTGGCGCAGGGCGGCGGCGCCCTTGGCGTAGGAGATGCCGTCGAAGTTGAGGAGGGCGGAGGCGGTGTCGGGGACGGCCTCGGGGTCGGGGGCGACGGGGTGGGTGGTGGGGCGCTGGTCGGCGTCGTAGCCCCAGTCCTTGCGGCCGGCGGCGAAGTCGGTCCAGACGTGGGTCCAGCGGGTGGCTTCGGCGACGGTCTGGTAGCCCATGTACTCGGCGAAGGACTCGTTGAGCCAGATGTCGTCCCACCAGGTGAGGGTGACGAGGTCGCCGAACCACATGTGGGCCATCTCGTGGGCGATGGTGACGGCGCGGGAGCAGCGTTCGGCGTCGGTGACGGCGGAGCGGAAGACGTAGGAGTCGCGGAAGGTGACGAGGCCGGGGTTCTCCATGGCGCCGGCGTTGAACTCGGGGACGAACGCCTGGTCGTAGGAGTCGAAGGGGTAGGGCTCGTCGAACTTCTCGTGGTAGCGGTCGAAGAGGGCGGTGGTGGTGGAGAGGAGTTCGGTGGCGTCGGCGTCGAGGTGGGGGGCGAGCGAGCGGCGGCAGTGGATGCCGAAGGGCAGGCCGCGGTGGTCGGTGCGGACGGTGTGCCAGGGCCCGGCGGCGACGGCGACGAGGTAGGGGGAGATGAGGGGGGTGGTGGCGGCGGTCCAGCGGCCGTCGCCGTGGTGGGTGGTGGTGCCGTTGGCGAGGACGGTCCAGTGCGGCGGGGCGGTGACGGTGAGGTCGAAGTGGGCCTTGAGGTCGGGCTGGTCGAAGGCGGCGAAGACGCGGCGGGCGTCGTCGAGGAAGAGCTGGGTGTAGAGGTACGTCTCGCCGTCGGCGGGGTCGGTGAAGCGGTGCATGCCTTCGCCGGTGCGGGAGTAGGCCATGTCGGCCTCGACGGTGAGTTCGTGGGGGCCGGGGGCGAGGCCGGTGAGGGGAAAGCGGTTGCCGTCGAGGGTGGCGGGGTCGAGGGGGGTGCCGTCGAGGGTGACGGTGTGGAGGCGGTCGGGGTTCAGGTCGATGAAGGTGTCCCCGGCGGTGCGCGCGGTGAAGTGGACGCGGGTGCGGGAGGCGAAGGTGGTGTCGCCGGTGGTGAGGTCCAGGTCGACGGCGTAGCGCTGGACGTCGAGGAGCTGGGATCGGGTCTGCGCTTCGTCGCGCGTCAGGAGGGACATGCGGGCCATGCTGCCCGATGGCGGGGGGTGGGCACAGGGGCTGTCTCTTATACACATCTGACGCTGCCGACGACTCCTTACGTGTAGATCTCGGTGGTCGCCG
>NZ_JOII01000015.1 GCF_000719955.1 Streptomyces albidoflavus | reverse complement strand
CCAGATCGGCCCCGACGCCCCCATCATCACCACCGACGCACGCCACCGCGCCGACGCCAAGAGCGCACTCATCACCCTCGTGGAACACGCCCTGATGGCGCGCCTGCGCTAGCGGTACAGGGCCCCGGACACGCCGACGGCCCCCGCCCTTCCCGGAGTTCTCCGGAGGGGACGGGGGCCGTCGGGGTGTTCGGGGTGCGCCGCGCGGGGCGGCGCGGGGCTCAGCCCTGCCAGCTGTGCGGGGCGCGGAAGCCGGGGGTGCGCTCCAGGCGGCGCCAGCCGGCCCGGTCGCGGCCGCGGTGGCGGGCCTCCGGGGCGGGCCGGGCGGCGGCGCGGGCCATCAGGAGGGCGGTGATCGCCGCCAGCTCCTCGGGCTCGGCGTGGCCCTTCTCGACCCGCAGGAACTGCTCGGGAGTGGCCGGAACGGTGGGTGTGGCCATGGGGATGCTTCTCCGTGTTCTGGTGGGTCCGGTCGCCGTCACTGGGGCGGGTTGCCGTGCTTGCGGGAGGGCAGGTCCGCGTGCTTGGTGCGGAGCATGGCCAGGGAGTCGATGAGGACCTGGCGGGTCTCGGCGGGGTCGACGACGTCGTCGACGAGGCCGCGCTCGGCCGCGTAGTACGGGTGCATCAGCTCGGCCTTGTACTCCTTGACCATGCGTGCGCGCATCGCCTCGGGGTCGTCGGCGCCGGCGATCTGGCGGCGGAAGATGACGTTGGCCGCGCCCTCGGCGCCCATCACGGCGATCTCGTTGGTGGGCCAGGCGTAGGTGAGGTCGGCGCCGATGGACTGGGAGTCCATGACGATGTAGGCGCCGCCGTAGGCCTTGCGCAGGATCAGCGAGATCCGGGGCACGGTGGCGTTGCAGTAGGCGTAGAGGAGCTTGGCGCCGTGGCGGATGATGCCGCCGTGCTCCTGGTCGACGCCGGGCAGGAAGCCGGGGACGTCGAGGAGGGTGACGATCGGGATGTTGAAGGCATCGCACATCTGCACGAACCGCGCGGCCTTCTCGGACGCCTCGATGTCCAGGACGCCGGCCAGGGACTGCGGCTGGTTGGCGACGATGCCGACGACCTGGCCGTCGAGGCGGGCCAGGGCGCAGATGATGTTCCGCGCCCAGCGCTCGTGGACCTCCAGGTAGTCCCCGTCGTCCACCAGCTCCTCGATGACCTTGGCCATGTCGTAGGGGCGGTTGCCGTCGGCCGGGACGAGGTCCAGGAGCGCGTCGCCGCGCCGGTCCGCCGGGTCGGTGGCCTCGGCGGCGGGCGGGTTCTCCCGGTTGTTCTGCGGGAGGAGGGAGAGGAGGTAGCGGACCTCGGCGAGGCAGGTCTCCTCGTCGTCGTAGGCGAAGTGGCAGACGCCGGAGGTCTCGGCGTGCACGTCCGCGCCGCCCAGGCCGTTCTGGCTGATCTCCTCGCCGGTGACGGCGCGCACGACGTCCGGGCCGGTGATGAACATCTGCGAGGTCTCGCGGACCATGAAGACGAAGTCGGTCAGCGCCGGGCTGTAGGCGGCGCCGCCCGCGCAGGGGCCGAGCATCACGCTGATCTGCGGGATGACACCGGACGCTTTGGTGTTGCGCTGGAAGATGCCGCCGTACCCGGCGAGCGCGGAGACGCCCTCCTGGATGCGGGCGCCGGCGCCGTCGTTGAGGGAGACCAGCGGGGCACCGGCCGCGATGGCCATGTCCATGATCTTGTGGATCTTGGCGGCGTGGGCCTCGCCCAGCGCACCGCCGAAGATCCGGAAGTCGTGTGCGTAGACGAAGACCGTCCGGCCCTCGACCGTGCCCCAGCCGGTGATGACACCGTCGGTGTGGGGCTTCTTCTGCTCCAGGCCGAAACCGGTCGCCCGGTGCCGGCGCAACTGCTCGACCTCACGGAACGAGCCCTCGTCCAGCAGCAGGGCGATCCGCTCGCGGGCGGTCAGCTTCCCCTTGGCGTGCTGCGCCGCCGTGGCCTTCTCACTCGGACCCTGCTCGGCCCGCTGACGCAGGGCGTGGAGCTCGGCCACGCGACCACGGGCGTCGGCGGGCTCGCTCCCGGACTCAGCTGTCTCGTCCAAAACGGTCATGTAGCGACTCTACGAACCCGGGCCCCCAGAACCTGCCGTCGACTCCTCACAGTCTCCGGGCCGTTTTCCTGGAGCGGTCTCACAGGAAGATAGGGGTACGCAGCGCATTCGACTGCCGGGAGGGGGTCTGCGTTATGGGGTTCCGACAAAGGCCGGTGGGTCGCCGTCCCCTCACCCACCCGTAGGGACCCCACAAGCGGGCGCGGCCGAAGGAGGGGCTCCGCACGGCACGGGTCCGCCCGCCGAGGGTAGCGGCGGACGGACCCGGGAGGAAAACGGTGTCGGCGGGGCCGGTCAGCAGCCGCCGCAGTTGTGGTAGGTCACGTCCCAGTGGTTGCCCTCGTTGGCGTAGATGTTGCCGGAGCCCGACTGGTACTGGGCGGCGCCGTCGCCGCGCTGGCCGATGTAGGTGAAGGTGCCGGTGACGTAGTTGTTCAGGCAGGTGCTCTTGCCGAAGTCGAGCTTGTAGCCGTTCCAGTGCGAGTAGGTGCCGCTGGCGTGGCCGGTCTCGGTGCCGCCGGTGATGTTGATGGCGCAGCCGCTCGCCGACTTCAGGGTCTGGGCGCCCTGGGCGGTGGCGAGATTCAGCTGGTCGAAGGAGGTACAGGTCGACACGTTGCGGTTGGAGCAGCCCCCGGAGGACGACCAGGTGATGCCGGAGGAGGAGAACCGCGAGGTGGCCTGGGCGTGGGTGATCTTGGTGGCGGCCGCGCCGACCTCGGCGGTGGTGGAGGTGGGGGCCGGTGCGGCGCTGGCGGCGGTGGCGGTGCCGATGACGCCGAACCCGGCTCCGGCGACGAGGGCGAGGGCGCTCAGCGCCGAACGGATCTTCATGGGGGTCCTCCTTGCGGGGCGCGTGCGGCGCACGCGGCGGTGGGGGGTGCGTGGGGGTGGTGCGGAGGCCGTACGGGGCGGGGCAGACGCATAGTGCCCGAGTTCTACGCGGGTCACCAGGGGGCCTTACCGATCAGTTCCGGCCAACTAGGGGGCGCGTTCGGCGCGTGTGCATCCACCCGGAGGCCCACGCCGGAAGACGGCCCGACGGAAGATGTTGAAAGTTGAACCGAAACGCGTTACCTTCGGACTCGTTGAAACTTCAACATCTCCTCCCTGCTCCGGAGACCGCCCGGAGCACGTCCCCAAGGAGCACCTCATGGGCATCTTCGGCCGCAAGAACGAGACCACCGCCACCGCCGGCACCGCAGCCACCGCCGTCAGCCCGGAGCTGGCCGCGCTGACCGGCACGTACACGCTCGACCCGACGCACACCACGATCGGCTTCGTGGCCCGGCACGCCATGGTCACCAACGTCAAGGGCGGCTTCGGCGACTTCACCGGCACGCTGACGCTGGACGGCTCCGACCCGTCGAACTCCACCGCCGAGATCGACGTGGCCATGGACTCCGTCGACACCGGCAACGCGGACCGCGACGGCCACCTGAAGAACGCCGACTTCTTCAAGACCGACGAGTTCCCGAAGATGACCTTCCGCTCCACCAAGGCGGAGGCGCTCGGCGGCGACGACTACCGGATCACCGGCGACCTGACCATCCTCGGCACCACCCGCCCGCTCTCCATCGACCTGGAGTTCAACGGCTCCGCCACGGACCCCTTCGGCAACGAGCGCGTCGGCTTCGAGGGCACCGCCTCGATCCTCCGCTCCGAGTGGGGCCTGACCTGGAACGCGGCGCTGGAGACCGGCGGCGTCCTCGTCTCCGACAAGATCAAGCTCGTCTTCGACATCTCGGCGATCAAGAACGCCTGACGCGGACCGGCCCCCAGGGCACCGGGGCCCGAGAGCCCTACCGAGCGCGCCCGCCCTCCCTTCCGGAGGGCGGGCGCTCGCGCGTGCGGGCCCGCCGCCCGCACCGCCCACCCTTCGAGACGCCACTTGTCGCGGACCTGGCAAGGTCAGCAGACTGGCGCGCATGACGGGACACGCGCATCTGAGCCGTCGACTCCACGTCGACCTGGCCTACGCGTGCTCGGCCCTCTGTCCGGCCGCCTCCGTCCGGCCGTAGCCGGCCCCCGCTCCTCCCCCGCGCCGCCGCGCGCCCGCCCGCCGCCCGCCCCGCGCGGGTGGTGCGCCCTGCTGCCCCGCTCCCCTGCCGCCCCTGAGCCCAGGAGTCCCTCCGCCATGCCTCCACGCCTGCCCCGGTCCCGTTCCGCCCGCCGTACGCCCCGGGCCACCGCCTTCGCGGCCGCCCTGCTGCTCGCCCTCGCGGGCGCTCCGGCCGCCTGGGCCGCGCCGGGCCCCGAGGAGTTCGGGCCGTTGCCGCCGCACAACCCGTTCACGGGGCCGCAGGGCTCCGCGACCATGCACGGTGACAGCGGCTCCTCCGACGCCACCCCGCTGCCCGGCCCCGGCGACGGGCCGCTCACCTCCACCAGGACCGCGCTCCAGTCGGCCTGCCCCACCGTGCTGGTCGGCTCCGACGGCTACCCGGTGGCGCTCTGCACCCCGATCCTCGGCCAGGTGCCGACGGTGCACCTCCTCGACCCGGCCACGGGCCGCTCGCTGACCTCGCTGAAGATCGCCAAGGGCTCGCTGCTCGGCGGCGTCTACGCCTACCTCGACGACCAGGACCGGCTCGTCGCGGTCGACGGCGAGCGCGCCCTGCTGCGCATCGGCCACCGGCGCACGGCGGGCGGCGACTGGGAGCTGTACGTGGCGCGCTCCCTCTCGCTGCGGGACGCCGTGCCGGAGGGCGACGCGGTGACGGGGCTCTCCCCGGACTGGCAGGGGCGGGTCTGGTTCGCCACCGGCGGCGGCACCGTGGGCACCGCCGACGACGCGACGGGGACGGTGCGCACCCTGGCCCTGCCGGACGGGGAGCAGGTGGCCAACTCGATCTCCACCGCACCCGAGGGCACCGCCGTCTCCACCACCCACGCCACCTACCTGCTGACCGCCGGCGCCGACGGCACGCCGCGCGTGGCCTGGCGCCAGGCGTACGACCGGGGCCCGGGCCGCAAACCCGGGCAGCTGAGCTGGGGCACCGGCTCCACGCCCACCTTCTTCGGCCCCACCACCGGCACCGACTACCTCGCCTACGTCGACAACGCCTCCCCCACCGTCAGCCTCCAGGTCCGCTCGGCCAGCACCGGTGACCTGGTCTGCGAGCGGCCGGTGCTGACGCCGGGCGGCAGCGGGAGCGAGAACTCCCCGATCGGCGTGGGCCGTTCGGTCTTCGTGGCCGGCACGTACGGCTACCCCTACCCGAAGCTGCCGGAGGGCGCCGGTCCCAGCGTGCCGGCCGACGCGCGCTTCCGGGGCGGTCTGAGCCGGGTGGACGTACGCGCCGACGGGTCCGGCTGCGACCTGCGGTGGGAGAACGACACCCGCTCCTCGGCCGTCCCGACCCTCTCCACCGCCGACGGCCTGATCCACACGGTCGTCCGGCGCCCGCTGATCCCGGGCACGGACACCACGAGCCTGCTGGACCCGTACGCCTACGTACAGCTCGACCCGGCGACGGGGCGGGAGGTGCGGGCGCACCACCTGGGGGTCGGTTCGCTCTTCGACACGCTCCAGATGGTCGGCAACTTCGCGCCGGGAGGCGTCGTGTACCAGGGGACGATCACCGGCGTCGTACGGATCTCCGCGCGGTGAGCCGGGGTGGCGGGCGGTGCAGAAACGATCACCCGGTGACCGCCGTGAATGCGCTGGTCACACCCCCCGCACGCCCCGCACGTTCGGGTGACGCCGGGGGTGGCGCGGGTGGGGCCGGGTAGCTGACGGTCGGAGCCGAAGGGTGGGCGCGTGGGTGTGCGGGCGGAGCGGATGCCGCTCGCGCACCCCGGCCGACGCGCCCTCTGCTGACCCCTCGGCGCCACCCTCCGCCCTCTCCTCACCGCCCACCGCCGGGGTCGTCTCCCCGCTCCGGCCGGGGGTGGTCGGAGGGGGCGGTTCAGGGGGAGACGCGGTAACCCGGCACGGAGGGCCAGCGCACGGTCATGACGACGGACGGCTCCTCGGCCTCCCAGGAGTGGTCGACGCCCTTGCCCCAGATCACGTACTGCCCCTGTTCACTCAGGACCACGTCCTGGTCCGGGAACTCCATCCGGAACCGGCCGCTGACAAGGACCAGGAGCGCCTGCCGCTCCTCCCCGCGCACCCAGGCGGCGCGCCGCTCGCCCGCCTCGTGGACGCCCCATTTGATCTCCACGGCCTCGTTGTGGCGCGGGTCGTCCGGTGCCTTGAAGTGGCCCATGATCCAGCCGGCGTCCAGCGCGGCCTCCTCGGGGGCGTTGCCCACGTACACGTTCTCGCTCATCCTCCGGACGGTAGTACACGTGAGGGTGGTCTCCCCGGGGGCCCGAGGGTGGCCGGGCGGGAGCGGCTTTGGTTGGGTGGGGTGGTCCTGCTGACAGGTTGTCGTACAACAGAGGGGGTTGAGGGACATGAGGAGCACAGCGGAGGTCTCCGTGGCGGCCGTGATCGAGGCGGAGCCGAAGGCGGTCTACGAGCGGGTCGCCGACGTGGCGTCCATGGGGCGGTGGAGTCCGGAGTGTGTGCGGACGGCGGCGGGCGTCGGGCCCGCGCCGGTGGGCGCCGAGTTCAAGGGGACCAACAAGGGCCCGAGCGGCCGGAGCTGGTCGACGCGGTGCCGGGTGATGGTGGCCCGCTCCGGCGAGCGGTTCACCTTCCGGGTGCGGTTCTGGGGGATGCCGGTGGCCACCTGGGACTACCACTTCCGCCCGGTCGGGGACGGCACCGCGACCGAGGTGACCGAGACGGCCGTGGACCAGCGGAACCGGCTCCTGTGGTTCCTCGGTTCGGCGGTCAGCGGCGTCTGGGACCGCAGCGCGCACAACGCCGAGACCATGCGGGAGACCCTGGAGCGGCTGCGCGAGACGCTGGAGGCGGAGCGCCGGGCCGGCTGAGCCCCTCCCGGGCACCGGCCGTCGCCCTCCCGCGGGCGTCCGGGGGCGGCGGAACGTACGCCTGCCTCCCCCGGGCCTTCCCGTACGGTCACGCGCCCCGCGGCTGACGGCCCGTCCGGCGTTGTCGGTGGCGTGTGGTGGGATCGGACACATGAGCGATCACGGAACGACGGGGACCGCCGGGGACGAAGCGCGCGCCCGGGCGGTGCGGGACGCCTGGGCGCGCATCGACGCGTGGATGCGCGCCCACGCCCCGGACTCCTACGAGGTGCTGGCGCCGCCCGCCGACCCGGCGGCGGTCGAGGCGGCCCAGGCCGAGATGGGGGTGGGTTTCCCGGCGGACCTCCTCGCCTCCCTCGCCTGCCACGACGGCCTGCGCCACTGGGACAACTGCCTGCCGCTGCGCCCGCCCGAGCCCGTCGCCAGGATCGTCGACCACTGGCAGATGTGCGTCGAGATCGACGAGGACAACCGCGCCGACGAGGACGAGCCGGAGCCCGAGGGCGAGGAGCCCTGGTGGCACCCCCAGTGGATCCCCTGGGCCCAGAGCGACGGCGACGCCCAGATCATCGACATGCGTCCGGGCCCCGCCCAGGGCCGCCTCGGCATGGCCTACCACGACGACTGCGGCGTCTTCACCGGCGGCTGGCCGTCCCTGGCGGCATACCTGACCGAGGTCGCCGACGTCCTGGAGAAGGGCGGGGCCGTGGGCGGAACGTGGGCCCCCTTCCTGACGACCGAGGGCGAACTGTGGTGGTCCCTCAAGGGCGAGACCCAGCTCAACGGAGAGCCGCTGGTACCGGCTCCGGCGCCTGCGGCCGGTACCTGACGCCCCGCCGGGCCGGGGCTCACCGCACCGGCTCGATCAGGTGACGCGGCACGGCCGGGCGCGGCGTTTATGTTGAGCGCATGACACAGGGGGCGGACCCGGCAGTACGGGCGCGGACGGCGGAGGGGCGGGCGAAGAGCGCCGGTGGCGGGCTGGCCCGGTCGTCGCTGCTGATGGCGGTCGGGACGGTGGTGTCCCGGGCGACGGGGCTGATCCGGCAGGTGTTGCAGGCGGCGGCTCTGGGGACGGGGCTGCTGGCCAGTACGTACAACACGGCGAACACGGTGCCGACCAGTCTCTACACGCTGCTGATCGGCGGCGCGCTCAACGCCGTCCTGGTGCCCCAGCTCGTACGGGCCAGGGCGACGGAGCCGGACGGCGGGCGGGCCTACGAACAGCGGCTGGTGACGCTCGTCGTCTGTGTGCTCGGGGTGGGGACGGCGCTGGCGGTGTGGGCGGCGCCGGAGATCGTCGGCCTGTACATGCGGGACACGCCAGGGAGCCATGAGGCGTTCGAACTGACGGTGACGTTCGCCCGGTTCCTGCTGCCGCAGATCTTCTTCTACGGCCTCTTCGGCATCTACGGGCAGGTCCTCAACGCCCGGGAGAAGTTCGGGGCGATGATGTGGACCCCGGTGCTCAACAACGTCGTCTTGGTGGCGATGTTCGCGGCGTACCTCGGGCTGATGGTGGCGCCCGGCCGGGTGGAGGACATCACCGCGGATCAGGTGCGGCTGCTCGGGATCGGGACGACGGCCGGGGTCGCGCTCCAGGCGCTGGCGCTGGTGCCGTTCGCGCGGGCCGCGGGGTTCCGGTTCCGGCCGCGGTTCGACTGGCGGGGCACCGGACTGGGCCGGAGTGTGCACGCGGCGAAGTGGACGCTGTTGTTCGTGCTGGCCAACCAGGTGGCGCTGACCGTGGTCACCCACTTCGCCAACGCCGCCGACCAGGAACTCCCCGAGGCCGGCGCGGGCTACACCGCCTACATGTACGCGCAGACCATCTGGCTGCTGCCCCAGTCGATCGTCACCGTCTCCCTGGTGACGGCACTGCTGCCCCGCATGAGCCGGGCCGTCGCGGAGGGCCGTGTCGGGGACCTCCGCGCCGACCTGACGCGCGGGCTGCGGATCAGCGGCGTCGTCATCGTGCCGACCGCCTTCCTCTTCCTCGCCCTCGGCCCGCAGATCGCGGCCCTGCTCTTCGCCCACGGCGCGGCGGACGCCGACTCGGTCCGCCCACTCGGCCAGATGCTCCAGGCGTTCGGGCCGGGCCTCATCGCGTTCTCCGCCCAGTACCTGCTGCTGCGCGGCTTCTACGCCTTCGAGGACACCCGTACGCCGTTCTTCATGGCGGCCTGGATCGCGGGCGTCGACATCGCCCTGGCGAGCGCCTGCCATCTACTGCTGCCCGCGCGCTGGGCCGTGGTCGGCATGGCCGGGGCGTACACCCTCTCCTACCTCGCCGGACTCGCCCTCACCGCCCGCCTGCTGCGCCGCAGGCTCGGCGGGCGGATCGGCACCGGAGGCCTGGGCCGCGCCTACGGGAAGGTGCTCTGCGCGGCGGTTCCCGCGGCCGGACTGGGCTGGGCCGCCGCGCGGGCGGTCTCCGGGCCGGGCGGCCCGGGTGCGGCCGGGACGTGGTCCACCGCCGTGGCCCTGGCCTCCGGTGTCCTCTCCACCGCCGTCGCCTACCTCCTCCTCGCCCGCCTGCTCAAGGTCGAGGAGGTACGCCGGCTGCCGGGTCTGCGATGACGGGCGGGCCCGGTTCCCCGGCCCGCCCGTCCGGACTACCGCAGGGCGACGTGGTCGCCGCTCGACGACCTGGCTCCGGAGGTCGAGTTGCCGTAGTAGGTCCAGCGCCACGTCCCGGACTCGGTGGCCTTCACCGTGGTCTTGAGGGCGCCCTTGCTGTTCGACGTCACCTTCTTGACGGTCTTGTACGAGGAGGCGCCCGCGGGCTTGAACTGGAGGCTGACCTTGCGGCCCCCGTAGCCCTGATAAACGCGCTTGTCCCAGTTGGCCCGGGTGACGGTCCCCTTCACGGTGAGGGTCTTGCCCTTGGTCACCGGTTCCGGCGTGGCGTTGACGGTGAGGCGGGTGGCGCGCTTGACCTGGAGCGGCAGGTTCTCGTCGTCCACGTCGTGGCCGCCGCCGACCAGGGAGATCCGGGCGCACGTCTTCCAGGTGCCGGCGTCCTTGTTCTTGAGGTCCGCGTGTCGCGGGTGGATGTAGAACGCCACGTCGAAGTCGTATACGCCCTTCTTGGGGTCCACGACCCTGGGGTCGGTGCCGCCGGTGGCGCTCCAGAGCTCGTCCCCCTTCCCGAGCTTCCCCCGGTAGGGGTACACCATGGGGACGCCCTTGAACTTGAGCTTGGTCGTCATCCGCACGGAGGCGGGTATCTCGACCTCTTCCTTCACCCCGATCACGATCGGCTTGCCGCCGTTCACCTTGACCCGGCTGAAGGAGACCCCGCCCTCCGCCGCCCCGGCCGGCACCGCCGCCAGCCCCGTGAACACGGCCGCCGCCCCGCCGGCCACCGCCGTTCTCCACATCGTCTTCCGCGTCATCGCGTTCGTCCTCTCCGCCACTGCGTGAACAGGCGCGCAGGCGCCTCGGCCGGAGTCTGGTCCTCTCCGCTGATGGTGGGACAGAGGAGGGGCGTGCGCGGTTGTGCGCGGGGAGGGACACATTTTGATCACTGTGGCGGCGACGGCGGGAGGCACTGTCGGTGGCGGGTGGTGGGATGGACTGTATGGGTGACGACGAGGCGGGGCAGGCCGGGGCCGAGGCGGTGCGGGCGGCGTGGGGGCGGATCGACGCCTGGTTGCGGAAGTGGGGGCCGGATTCGTACGCGCGCCTGGCGCCGCCCGCCGAGCCGGGGGCGGTGGCGGCGGCGGAGGCTGCCCTGCACATGCGGTTCCCGGCAGAGTTGCGGGCCTCGTTGGGGTGTCACGACGGGGTCGGGGGCGAGGGGGTGCTGCCGGTGAAGCCGCCGTTGTCGGCCGCCGGGATCGTGCGGTACTGGACGAGGTGGATGGAGCTGACCGAGGAGGAGCGGGAGTTCGGGGACCCGGAGGAGGAGGGGGAACCGTCCTGGCACCCCCGGTGGATTCCGTGGGCGGAGAGTGACGGTGACGCCCAGATCATCGACGGGAGGGACGGGCCGGGGTTCGGGCGGCTCGGCATGAAGTACCACGACGAGGAGGGGAGTTTCGGCGACGACGCCCCGTCGCTCGCGGCCTACCTCACCGAGGTCGCGGACGCGCTGGAGAACGGGGGGTCGGTCGGTGGGCGGGTGGCGTATGTGGGGGTGAGCGGAGAGATGTGGTGGGCCGAGGCTCCCGCCGCCCCGTCCGACGGCGGGTGAGCCGCGCTCGCCGTACCGCTGCGGTCACCGGTCCTCCTCCCAGGTCGCGGTGGCGGGGTCGATGCCGTGGGCCCGCGCGGCGGCGTCGACGAGGTGGCGGAACCAGGTGGCGAGGCCCGGGCGGATGGCGTCATAGTGGGCGGCGAAGCCCGGGTCCTCCTCATACATGCGGCCGAGGCAGACCTGCATCTGCCGGGAGAGGGGGAAGTAGGACGCGAAGACCTCGCGGTGGCGTTCGACGAGGTGGTTCGCCTCCGGACTGCCCGGGGTGACACCGGCGTCCATCGCCTCGCCGAGGGCGCGTTCGAGCCGGGCGACGTCGTCGGCGACGGCCTGCCACTCCTCCGGGGTGCGGGAGGCCGAGCGTTCGGCGTACTGCCGCCATTGCGTCGTGTCCCCGTAGCGCTGACGGGCCTGGACCGGCCCGTCGGGGTTCCATCCGGGGCCGAAGATCGCGGCCTGTTGCTCGATGGTCAGCAGCAGGCCGTGTTCGTGGGCGTCGATCATCCGGTCGAGTCCGGCGGCGAGTTGCCGGAGGCGGTCGATCCGGGCGATGATCTGGGCGCGTTGCGCGCGCAGGGCGGCCGGTACGTCCGTGGCCGAGTCGTCGAGGACGGCGCGGATCTTGTCCAGTCCGAGGCCGAGTTCGCGGTAGACGACGATGCGGTGCAGGCGTTCCAGGTCGGGGGCGGTGTAGAGCCGGTATCCGGCGGGCGTGCGGAGGGAGGGCCGGGCCAGGCCGATCTCGTCCCAGTGGTGGAGCGCCCGGACCGTCACGTCCAGGCGCGCCGAGACCTGACCGACGGTCAGGCCCTCGGCGTCCGTGGTGTCAGGCATGCCGCTCATTGTCGCCCGGCGTCTCGCCGGGCGGGGTGATGCCGATGGCTTCCAGGTTGCGTGCCTCCTGGGTGTCCGGGTCGAAGGGTTTCGCGGCAGTGAAGACGATGCGCGCGTTCTCGGGGGTGACGACTTCCACGTCACGGGTGTTCCAGGGCGTGTCGCGCGGCCCCTCGACCGCGTCCGGGCGCAGCGCCCGGCATGCCGCGACGAGGGAGTCGACCTCGCTGAGCACGCCGGAGAAGCTGAAGCTCATCGCCGGCGGCTGGTCCGGAACGCTCTCCGCCGCCACGAGCAGTACGTCCTGGAACGCCCATCGGCGCAGGTGGACGAGGGTGCCCGGGATGCTGAACAGCTCGAAGAAGCCGAGCCCCCGCGTCCAGAACTCCACCGACACCGCCAGATCGGTCGTCGGGATGTTGACGAAGGCGGGCATGCCGTAGATGCCGCGGAACGGCTCCGGCGCGACCGCGTCGGGCCCGGGGGCGGGCACGGGGCTGATCTCGAACGCGTTGTAGTAGGTGTGGTCGCTCATGTGCCCCAGCGTCGGGCCTCACGTGACGTGAGGGTCAAGCCGGACGCGTGCGCCCTCCGGGCCTGGCGGAAAAGACCGCGCATCCGGAACACGCCCGTGCCAGGCTGACCGCATGACGACCTACCACCGAAAGGCCCGTGCCGCGTAAGCCGCCGGGAAGGGTGCGGACCGGACTCCCCCGCCCGCGCGGGCCCTACGAGAAGTCGCCCGTGATCGACGGGCTGCCGGCCGGGACGCTCGCCGAGCTGGCCCGGCTGGAGCGCACACGGAACTACCTCTGGCCCGGGGCCGTTTCCGAGGCCCTGCGCACCTGGGCCGCGCATGTGCGGCTGCCGCGCGGTCGCACCTGGCCCCACCAGCAGGACGGCCCCTGTTACTGCTGCCCGGACCCCTGGAAGTCCCGGGAGCTGCTCGACCGGGTCGCCCGCGCCCTGTCGCGGCGCGCAGCGCGTGAGCTGCGGCGCGTACTGGCCGGGCACGACCAGCTGTGGGACCCGGCGCCCCGGCCGTACCGGGGTGAGGGCCCGTGGTGAGGCGGGGCCTCGCCGTTCACTCCGGTGCGCACGCCCGCACGACGGAGGCGATCACGTCGTCCAGGCCCCGGTCCGGGGTCTGCGGGAGCGGGGCGCCGCCGGCGGCGAGGCCGATGTAGCCGTGCAGAGGGGCCAGGACGGTGAGGGCGACGCGGTCCGGCGGCCCCTCGCGGACCTCGCCCCGGCTCTGGCCGTCCCGGATGAGGGCGAGCCCCTGTTCGGCCCAGCGGCGGGCGGCGTCGCGGAGCCCTTCCGACGCCTCGGGGCTGTGCTTGGCCGAGAACATCAGGCTGAGCAGGGCCGGATCGGAGAGGGAGAAGCCGACGTAGGCGCGGGCCATGGCGTCCAGGCGATCGGCGAAGGGGCGCGCCTCGCCGCCCCGCGCGGCGACCAGGGAGTCGATGAGGCGCTCGAAGCCGTCGAGGGCGAGGGCGTCGAGCAGCACCTGCTTGGAGGCGAAGTGCCGGCGCGGAGCGCCCGGACTCACGCCGACGTCGCGGGCCAGCTCGCGCAGCGAGAGGGCCCCCACCCCTCCCTCACGCAGGGTCTCCCCGGCCCGGGCGAGCAGGGCGGCGCGCAGGTCTCCGTGGTGGTAGGGGCGCTTGTCCATGGGCTCAGCGTAAGTCCGGCGACGCACTGATGTAGTCGTTGAATACATTGTAGCCATCGCATACATTGGCGAGGCGTGCCCGGGCACCCGAGAGCGCGCCGCACCCCGCTGGAGGAACCATGTCCCGCAAGCCCGTCGACCTCACCCTCCCCGACCTCTCCGGCCGGCGCGCCGTGGTCACTGGCGCCAGCGACGGCCTCGGTCTGGGGCTCGCGGCCCGGCTCGCCCAGGCGGGAGCCGAGGTGGTCCTGCCCGTACGCAATCAGGAGAAGGGGCGGGCGGCGCTGGAGGAGATCCGGCGGGGAGCGCCCGGGGCCGAGGTGTCGCTGCGCGAGCTGGACCTGTCCTCCCTCGCCTCCGTCGCCGCGCTCGGCGAGGCCCTGCGCACGGAGGACCGCCCGGTCCACCTCCTCGTCAACAACGCGGGCGTCATGACCCCGCCCCAGCGCCGCACCACCGCCGACGGCTTCGAGCTGCAGTTCGGCACCAACCACCTCGGCCACTTCGCCCTCACCGCCCATCTGCTGCCCCTGCTGCGCGCCGGGCGGGCCCGCGTCACCTCGCAGATCAGCGTGGCCGCCGACCGCAACGCGATCAACTGGGAGGACCCCAACTGGGAGTCCTCCTACAACGGCATGAAGGCGTACAGCCACTCCAAGATCGCGTTCGGACTCTTCGGCCTCGAACTGGAGCGGCGCGCACGCGCGCACGACTGGGGCCTCACGAGCAACCTCTCGCACCCCGGTGTCGCCCCAACCAGCCTCCTCGCCGCCCGCCCCGAGGTCGGCCGCGCCAAGGACACCACCGGGCGGCGGTTCATCAAGGCGCTCTCCGCCCGGGGCATCCTCCTGGGCACCGTCGAGAGCGCGAAGTTCCCCGCGCTGTACGCGGCCACGGCGCCCGAGGCCGGGGGCGGCAGGCTGTACGGCCCCAGCGGCCCCGGCCACCTCGGCGGCCCCCCGGCCGAGCAGAAGCTCTACTCCCGCCTGCGCTCGATCGAGGACGCCCGCCGCGTCTGGCGCCTGTCGGAGGAGCTGACCGGCGTCACCTTCCCGGGCAACTGACGCCCACGGGACGGAAGGAGCACCAGACGATCTTGCCCGGGTTGCGCTCCCCCACCCCCCAGTCGTCGGCGAGGGCGGAGACGAGGAGCAGGCCCCGGCCGGACTCGGCCTCGTTGCCGGGGGCGCGGGTCGCCGGGTGCCCGTCGCCACTGTCGTGGACCTCGACGCGTACGCCGCCGTCGTCGGCCCGGAGCACGAAGAGCCGGAAGCCGCGCCCCGGCGGGACACCGTGGAGCAGGGCGTTGGTGGCCAGTTCGCTCACGCAGAGCAAGACGTCGTCGCGGGGCACGCGGGCGTCCCACTCGTTCAGCACGGCGGCGGTGAAGTCCCTGGCTGCGGGGACGGATCGGCGCTCGCGGCGGTAGAAGCGCTCGCAGTGCGCGGGGAGTCCGGTTTCGGTTTTCACCCTCCTACGGTCACCCAACGTCACTAGCCTTGTGCAGGGCGTCGACCCGTACAAATCCGTTGTACGGGTCGTGTCGGGTGCGCGACGGGGCGCGTCGGGAGATGGAGTGCGTATGCAGCAGCGAAAGAAGTCCAGCAAGAAGGTCACGTCGTGGGAAGTGCTGGGGAAGCAACTGGCCGAGTTCCGGCGGGTGGCGGGGCTGACCCAGGGGCAGCTGGCGGACCTGGCGAGGGTCGGCGAGGACACGGTCTCCTCCGTCGAGCAGGGCAGACGACGGCTACAGGCCGACTTGGCCGAGCGGCTGGACGAGATCCTGGAAACGAAGCGGGCCCTGAGCACTGCGGTGTCGACCATCCCGAGGCATGAGCGATACCCACTGTTCGCCCAGGACTTCATCGAACACGAGCGGAACGCCATCACGCTGCTCTCGTATCAGAGCCACGTCATCCCTGGACTGCTGCAAACGCCCGAGTACGCACGGACCGTCTTTGAGAACGCCTACCCACCATTGGGTACGCAGGAGCTTGAGGAAGCCGTACAAGCGCGAATCGACAGAAAGGAAATACTGTCTCGCGAGAAGCCGCCGCTGATGAGCTTCATCATCGAGGAGTGCGTGCTGCAACGGCACTTGGGAGCCCCGGAAGCCATGAAGCGGCAGATCCAGCACCTCCGAGAATGCGCGGGTCTTCCCTTTCTCAGCTTGCAGGTCATGCCGACCGAAACTGATGCTCACGCGGGGCTGGCGGGGGCGCTCGTCCTCCTGGAAACGCCGGACCACGACCACCTCGCCTACATCGAGGGGCAGCACAAGGGCTTCATGGTGGATGACCTGGGCGAGGTCAGTATGTACCAGCAGAAATATGGGATGCTGCGGGCGCAGGCCCTCACACCTCAGAGGACAAAGGTCCTGCTGGACACACTGCTTGGAGTGACATGACCGGCACCCCTTTCCGTACCGAACCTCTCTCTTGGTTCAAGTCGACCTACAGCAGCGACGCCGGCGGCGACTGCATCGAAGTCGCTTACGACTGGCACAAGTCCAGCTACAGCAGCAACGCGGGCGGCAACTGCGTCGAGGTCGCCGCCCACCCCGCCAAGGTCCACGTCCGCGACTCCAAGGTCCCCGCCAGCCCCGTCCTCGACGTGACCCCCGCCGCCTGGGCAGCATTCGTGCATTCGGCAACCACCGGCCCCGTCGCATGACCGGCGCCCTCGCCTGGTTCAAGTCGACCTACAGCAGCAACGCAGGCGGCGACTGCGTCGAGGTCGCCTACAACTGGCGCAAGTCCAGCTACAGCGGCGACCAGGCGTATGCCTGCGTAGAGGTCGCCGCCCACCCCACCGCCATCCACGTCCGCGACTCCAAGGTCCCGGCGGGACCCACTCTCGACGTGACCCCCGCCGCCTGGGCGGCGTTCGTACACGCGACCGCCGGTCCACTCGTATGACAACACCGCCGTCCGGCTGACGGGTCGGGCGGGCGGGTAGTGATCGGGCCGCCGGTATCACCGTGTGGAAGGCTCGACCGTGACACAGCCCTTTGTCCTGCCCGATTTCTACGTGCCGTATCCGGCGCGGCTCAACCCTCATCTCGAAGAGGCGCGCGCCCATGCCCGGGTCTGGGCGGACAAAATGGGGATGCTGGAGGGGTCGGGGATCTGGGACCTGGCCGACCTGGAGGCCCACGACTACGCGTTGCTCTGCGCGTACACGCACCCGGACTGCGACGGTCCGGCGCTGTCGCTGGTGACCGACTGGTACGTGTGGGTCTTCTTCTTCGACGACCACTTCCTGGAGCTGTTCAAGCGGACGCAGGACCGTGAGGGCGCGAAGGCGTACCTGGAGCGGCTGCCGGCGTTCATGCCGATGGACCTGGCCGACGGGTTCCCGGAACCGGAGAATCCGGTGGAGGCGGGGCTTGCCGACCTCTGGGCGCGGACGGTCCCGGCCATGTCGGAGGACTGGCGCCGCCGCTTCGCCCTCTCCACGGAGAACCTGCTCAACGAGTCGATGTGGGAGCTGTCCAACATCAACGCGGGGCGCGTCTCCAACCCGCTGGAGTACATCGAGATGCGCCGCAAGGTCGGCGGCGCGCCCTGGTCGGCGGGGCTGATCGAGTACGCGGCGCGGGCCGAGGTGCCGGAGGCCGTGGCGTACTCGCGGCCCCTGCGTGTGCTGACCGACGCCTTCTCGGACGGCGTCCACCTGCGCAACGACCTCTTCTCGTACCAGCGGGAGGTCGAGGAGGAGGGCGAGCTGAGCAACGGCGTCCTCGTGCTGGAACGGTTCCTGGAGTGCACCACGCAGGAGGCGGCCGAGGCCGTCAACGACCTGCTGACCTCACGCCTCCAGCAGTTCGAGAACACCGCGCTGACCGAACTGGGGCCGCTCTTCGCCGACAAGGGGCTGAATCCGGCCGAGTCCGCCTCGGTGCTGGCGTACGTGAAGGGGCTCCAGGACTGGCAGTCGGGCGGCCACGAGTGGCACATGCGCTCCAGCCGGTACATGAACGAGGGCGCGGTCGACGGGGAGGCGGCGCCGCCGACTCCGGGCGGGTCGCCGGGGGCGCTGGCGGCGGCGCTGCTGGGCGGGACCCTGGGCACGTCGGCGCTGGACGTGCGGGCGTTCTTCGGGCGTCCGGCGCGGCAGCGGGCGCGCAGCTTCTCGCACGTGCCGTACCAGAGGACGGGGGCCTCGCTGCTGCCGGACTTCAAGCTTCCGTTCCCGACGCGGCTCTCCCCGGCGCTGGAGCAGTCCCGGGTGGACACGGTCGAGTGGGCGCACCGGATGGGGCTGCTCGTGCCGCAGCCCGGGGTGCCCGGGTCGGACGTGTGGGACGAGGAGGCGCTGGCCGGCTACGACTTCCCGCTCTGCGCGGCCGGACTCCACCCGGAGGCGGACCTGGAGGAACTGAACCTCGCCTCGCAGTGGCTGACCTGGGGCACCTACGGCGACGACTACTACCCGGCGGTCTTCGGCCGCACCCGGAACTTCGCCGGGGCCAAGCTCTGCACCGACCGGCTGCGCGACTTCATGCCGGTCGAGCAGCCCTCGGCGGGGCCGGTGCCGACCAGCGCGCTGGAACGCTCACTGGCCGACCTGTGGGTGCGGACCGCCTCCGCGATGCCGGAGAAGGCCCGCCGCGAGTTCCGGCAGACCATCGAGGTGATGCTGGACAGCTGGGTCTGGGAGCTGGACAACCAGGCCATCGGCCGCATCCCCGACCCGATCGACTACATGGAGATGCGCCGCGCCACCTTCGGCTCCGACCTGACGATGAGCCTGTGCCGCCTGCGCCACGGCAACATCGTCCCCGAGGAGGTGTACCGCTCGGGCACCATCCAGGCGATGGAGAAGGCCGTCTCCGACTACGGCGCGCTGATCAACGACGTCTTCTCGTACCAGAAGGAAGTGGAGTTCGAGGGCGAGATCCACAACGCCGTCCTCGTCACCCAGAACTTCTTCGACTGCGACTACCCGACCGGCCTCGCCTACGTGGACGCGCTGATGAACGCGCGGCTGGAACAGTTCGAACACATCGTGGCCCACGAACTCCCTGTGCTGTACGAGGATTTCCAGCTGGACGGGGCGGCCAGGAAGGTGCTCGACGGATACGTGCGGCAGCTGGAGAACTGGCTGTCGGCCATCCTGACCTGGCACCGGGGCTGCAAGCGGTACAAGGAGGAGGACCTGAGCCACCACTCCCCCGGCGTGCGGCGGGTGATCGAGGCCGCGCCGCGCGGGATCGGGCCGAACGGGCTCGGCGCCTCCTCGCTGGGCACGGCCGCCGCCCGGGTGTTCGCCGGGGGGTGACGGGAGCGGGCCGGGGCGGGCGGCTCGGGCGGGGTCAGAAGCCTCCGCCGAAGTCGCCGCCTCCGCCCCCGAATCCGCCGCCGTCGCCGAAGCCGCCCCCACCGCCGAAGTCACCGGGGTCGAAGTCGGAGCCGGAGACGTCGCCGCCCTCGTAGCCGCCGCCCGCGCCGCCGTCGCCGAAGCCTTCGGCCGAGCCGTAGTCGGCGGCGTAGGCGGGGCTCATCATCATGTGGCCGAGCATGGTGCCGACGAGGATGCCGGGGAGGATGCCGCCGCCGAAGTAGCCGCCCGCCCAGGGGCCGTACGCCGGGCCGGCCTCCCAGTACGGGCGCCGGCCGCCCTCGTCGGACTCGACGGTGCGGATGTCGGGGGCCTCGCCCCGCTCCAGCCGGGCCTGGTCGGCGGCGCAGACGGGCACCTCGCGGGGCGCGCCGCCGGGCGGGGCCCAGGTGACGTCGGCGACCGAGAGGCCGTGGCGCGGGTCGAAGAAGCACGGCGGGCGGCGCACCGGCAGCTCACGGCCGCTGCGGCGGGCGTCGAGCACGGCGAGCGCGAACCGGCCGTCCTCCAGCGCCTTGGTCACCTCGCGCACGTCCTCGGGCTTCCGCGCGTGGTCCATGAGGGACTTGGCGTTCTCGTAGGCGTCGAGGCCGCGCTCGTAGTCGCCGCGCATCTCGTCGGTGGCGCCCGGTTCCAGGGGCCGGAAGTCGAGCCGCTCCAGCTCCTCGCCGAAGGCGGTGATGTCCTCGTCCACCACGACCCGCAGCTTGGCCAGCGCCTCCCGCTGGGCCTGCTCGCGCCGGATCTTGCGCCGCCGGGTCAGCGTGTAGGCGGCACCGCCCACGACCACGGCGGCGATGCCGAGGCCGAGCCAGGTCGAGCCGGAGACGCTGTCCTGGGAGGACCAGGAGTTGGGAGCGCGGCCGCCCATGTTCTGGGTGGCGTTCTCGACGAGGCCGGTGAGCTGCTGGTCGGCCGGGGTGGTGCCCTGGAAGCGGGATTCGAGGTTCTGCGTGGCCTGCTGGGAGAGGACCGACCCGTCGGCGCGGACGTGCAGGTCGTCGCCGATGCGCAGGACGTACAGCCCGGTGATGCCGGTGTCGCCGCGCAGGTCGTTCATGGTCCGGTCGACGTCGTCCGTGAAGGTCGCCGGGAGAACCGCGACGAAGATCGCCTTGTCGCTGTCCTGGATCTCCTGGGAGAGGTCGCGCGCCTGGGCGTCGGAGAGCTGGTCCGAGACGTCCGGGTCCACGAAGACGGGGCCGTCGCGCCACGCCTTGGCGACCTCGGAGACGGTCGCGGCGGTAGGGGCCTGCGGAACCGTCCGCACGGGTGCCGCGGCGGCGGGCCTGCCCTGGTCGGCGGCGGCGGGCGCGGCCGTCGCTCCGGCGGCGCCCAGCACGAGAAGAGGCCCGGACGCGATGAGAGCGCCCCGGCGTATGGACTGGCGGACTACGGCTCGCCTCATACCTCCACGCTAACCCGGGTCGCCGCGAAACGCCCCGGACGGGCGGCGGGCCGGGTACGGGGCCCCGCCGCCCGTCCGGGGCTACGCGCTTCGGGCCTACTCGGCGGGCTCGACCCCGGCGCGGAGCAGGCCGTAGGTGTAGGCGTCCTCCAGGGCGTGCCAGGAGGCGGCGATGACGTTCTCGGCGACGCCGACCGTCGACCACTCCGCGTCGCCGTCGCCGGTGGAGATCAGGACGCGGGTGGTGGAGTCGGTGCCGGAGCGGCCTTCCAGGATGCGGACCTTGTAGTCCCGCAGGGCGAACTTGGCCAGCTCCGGGTAGATCCGCTCCAGGGCGACGCGCAGGGCGCGGTCCAGGGCGTTGACGGGGCCGTTGCCCTCGGCGGTGGCGAGGAGGCGTTCGCCCTTGGCCCAGAGCTTCACGGTGGCCTCGTTGGCGTGGATCCCGTCGGGGCGGTTCTCGGTGATCGCCCGCCACGACTCGACGCGGAAGAAGCGGGACGGGGCCGCGTCGCCCGCGCCGCCGGCGCCGCGCCGCAGCTCGTCACGGAGCAGCAGTTCGAAGGAGGCGTCGGCGGCCTCGTAGGAGTACCCGGCCAGCTCGCGTTCCTTGACGCGCTCCACGACGCGGCCGACCAGGGCGCGGTCGTCGCCGAGGTCGATGCCCAGCTCCTTGCCCTTCAGCTCGATGGAGGCGCGGCCTGCCATGTCGGAGACGAGCATGCGGATGCGGTTGCCGACCAGCTCCGGGTCGATGTGCTGGTACAGGTCGGGGTCGACCTTGATCGCGGAGGCGTGCAGTCCGGCCTTGTGCGCGAAGGCGGAGACGCCGACGTAGGGCTGGTGGGTGGAGGGGGTGAGGTTGACGACCTCGGCGATGGCGTGCGAGATGCGGGTCATCTCGGCGAGCGCGCCCTCGGGAAGCACGGTGCGGCCGTACTTCAGCTCCAGGGCGGCGACGACCGGGAAGAGGTTGGCGTTGCCGACGCGCTCGCCGTAGCCGTTGGCGGTGCACTGGACGTGGGTGGCGCCCGCGTCGACGGCGGCGAGGGTGTTGGCGACGGCGCAGCCGGTGTCGTCCTGGGCGTGGATACCGAGGCGGGCGCCGGTGTCGGCGAGGACGGTGGCGGTGACGGCCTGGATCTGCGCGGGCAGCATGCCGCCGTTGGTGTCGCAGAGGACGACGACGTCGGCGCCGGCCTCGCTCGCGGCGCGGACGACGGCCTTGGCGTAGGCCGGGTTGGCGGCGTACCCGTCGAAGAAGTGCTCACAGTCGACGAAGACCCGGCGGCCCTGGGCGCGCAGGTGGGAGACGGTGTCGCGGACCATCTCCAGGTTCTCGTCGAGGGTGGTGCGCAGGGCCAGCTCGACGTGGCGGTCGTGGGCCTTGGCGACCAGGGTGACGACCGGGGCGCCGGAGTCGAGCAGCGCCTGCACCTGGAGGTCGTCGGCGGCGCTGCCACCCGCGCGGCGGGTGGCGCCGAAGGCGACGAGCTGCGCGTGGCGGAAGGTGATCTCCTCGCGGGCGCGGGCGAAGAACTCGGTGTCGCGCGGGTTGGCGCCGGGCCAGCCGCCCTCGATGAAGCCCACTCCGAAGTCGTCCAGGTGCCGGGCGATGGTCAGCTTGTCGGCGACGCTGAGGTTGATGCCCTCACGCTGCGCGCCGTCGCGGAGCGTGGTGTCGAAGATGTGCAGGGGGCGCTCGACGGCGGCGTCCGCGGCGGCGGAGGACGCCGCGGAGGCGGGGGTTCCGGCGGGCGTTCCGGCGGGCGCGGGGCGCGCCCCGTCGCCGCCCCGTACGTCGCGTGCGACCTGCGGTTTCGTCGCGGCCGACGGGGCGCGCTCAGCGGGTTCCTCGGGGGTGGCCTGGCTGGTCATGCGGTGGTGACTCCTGTCGGGTGAGTGGCTCCGGAATGCTTGGCTCCACTTGCCCCCGTCCTCTCGTGCGCCTCGCCGCGGCCCGGTCGGGGCCGACAAACGAAAAGACCCCTCGCGGGTGCGAGAGGTCTGCGCGCGGGTCTGGGGCACGGTGGCCGCGTCGCACGTGGTGGTGCGGGGCGGTCACTGCGGACCGGCGCGCCTGCTGCCGATAATCATGGCGAACGTGGGCACGGGGGCAGTCTCCCACAGAGAGGCCCCCGTGCCACGAGGTGTCTCAGGATGCGAGCGGGGCGTCCGTTTTCGCGGGCCCGGAGGCCGGGGAGGCGGGGCCGGCCTCGGCGGAGGGCGGACCCGTCTCGGCGCCGACCCGGTTGAGGTCGATGTCCCGGGTCTCCTTCATCGCCAGGTAGACGACGAGCGAGACCGCGGCGCACCCCGCCACGTACCAGTAGTAGCCCGACTCCGTCCCGCCGTTCTTGAACCAGAGCGCGACGTACTCGGCGGTGCCGCCGAAGAGGGCGTTGCCGAGGGCGTAGGGCAGGGCGACGCCCAGCGCGCGGATGCCGGTGGGGAAGAGTTCGGCCTTCACGCAGGCGTTGATGGAGGTGTAGCCGGTGATGATGAGCAGCGCGAGGAGCGAGAGGCCGAGCGCCGGCCAGAACGACCCGGCGTGCTGGAGCAGCGTCATGATCGGCACGGTCAGGAAGGTCGAGCCGACGGCGAAGGTGATCAGCAGCGGGCGGCGGCCGATCCGGTCGGAGAGCATCCCGGCGAGCGGCTGGACGCACATGAAGACGAAGAGCGCGCAGAACGAGACGAGCGTCGCCGTCTCCTTGGGCAGCCCGGCGGAGTTCGACAGGTACTTGGTCAGGTAGGTCGTGTACGTGTAGTACGCGACGGTGCCGCCCATCGTCAGCGCCACGACCAGGAACGCCTGGCGCCGGTGCTGCCACAGCGCCTTCATCGTGCCCTTGTCGTCGGCCCGCTCGACGCCGTCCTCGGAGGACTCGGCGTAGACCTCGGTCTCCAGCATGTTGCGGCGGAGGTAGAAGACGACGGCCGCGCCGAGGGCGCCGATGATGAACGGGATGCGCCAGCCCCAGCTGTGCAGGGTGTCGTCCGACATGGTCCGCTGGAGCACGATCTGCAGGCCGAGGCCGAGGAGCTGGCCCGCGGTCATCGAAACGTACTGGAAGCTGGAGGCGAAGCCGCGCCGGTCGGCGTCGGACGCCTCGGTCAGGTAGGTCGCGCTGGCCGCGTACTCGCCGCCGACCGAGAGGCCCTGGAGCAGGCGGGCGACCAGGAGGACGGCGGCGCCGCCGTAGCCGGCCACACCGTAGGTCGGCGCGATCGCGATCAGCACGGCGGAGGCCGACATCAGCGAGACGGTGAGGGTCAGCGCCGCCTTGCGGCCCTTGCGGTCACCGACCCGGCCGAGCAGCCAGCCGCCGACCGGCCGCATGAAGAAGCCGACGGCGAAGATGCCGGCGGTGTTCATGAGCTGGGCGGTCGGGTTGCCGCTGGGGAAGAAGGAACCCGCGAAGTACGTGGCGAAGCTCGCGTACACGAACCAGTCGAACCACTCGACCATGTTGCCGGCCGAGCCGACCCAGATTTTCTTCCACTGCTGTCGTCCCATGCTCGGCACGCTGCCGGAATGATCCATTCCGACACAAGGTGTATGGGGCAACGATCGGGATTACTTGAGTGCTTTGCGTTCGTGGGGACGGGGACGCCGGGCCGCTCAGCCCTGTCCTGCCGGGGCCGGCGCCGGTTCCTGCTGGGTGATGCAGTGGATGCCGCCGCCGGCCGCGAAGACCGGGCGGGCGTCGACGGGGACGACGGTGCGGTCCGGGAAGAGGCGGCGGAAGAGCGCGGCGGCCTCGGCGTCGCGCGGGTCGTCGAAGGCGCAGAGGACGACCCCGCCGTTGCACAGGTAGTGGTTGATGTACGAGTAGTCGGCCCACTCCCCGTCCACCTCCAGCACGGTGGGCGCGGGCACCTCGACCACCTCCAGCGAACGGCCCGCCGCGTCCTTGGCGGCGCGCAGCACGCCGGTGATCTCCTTGCAGACCTCGTGGTCGGGGTGGGCCGGGTCGGGCTGGGTGTGCGCCACGACCACGCCGGGCCGGGCGAACGCCGCGACGATGTCGACGTGGCCGCGCGTCCCGAACCGCCCGTAGTCACCGGTCAGCCCGCGCGGCAGCCACACCGCCCGGCTGGTACCGAGCCCCGCGTGGATCTCGGCCTCCACCTCGGCGCGGGTCAGGTCGGGGTTGCGGTCCGGGTCGAGCTGGACGGTCTCGGTGAGCAGCACGGTGCCCTCCCCGTCGACGTGCAGCCCGCCGCCCTCGTTGACCAGCCCCGTCCGGTACGCCGGGACCCCGGCCAGCGCGGCGACCTCGCCGCCGATCCTCGCGTCCCGCTCCCAGCGGGCCCACTCCTGCGCGCCCCAGCCGTTGAACGTCCAGTCGAGCACGGCCCGGGCGCCGTCCTCCGCGCGGGTGACGAAGGTGGGGCCGATGTCCCTCATCCAGGCGTCGTCCAGCGGGCGTTCGACCACCTCGATGCCGGGCCCGAGGAGCGCGCGGGCGCCTTCGGCGCGGCCGGGTCCGGCGAGCACGGTGACCGGTTCGAAGCGGCGCACGGTGCGGGCCACCTCGGCCCAGGCGCGTTCGGCCGAGGCGAGTGCGGCCTCGGTGGCGAAGGTCGGGTTGGGGCCGGGCCAGGCCATCCAGGTGCGCAGGTGCGGGGCCCACTCGGGCGGCATCCGGAAGCCCGGCGGGACGGTGCCGCGCAGGGACGGGGCGGGGGCGTCGGGCATGGCGGTCCTCAGAGGAAGTAGAGGCGGTTGAGGCTGACGGAGTCGGCGGGGCCGGAGCGGACCGGGTCGCCGTCGAGGGTGACGAGGCCGGTGCGGGCGTCCACGTCGACCTGGCCGGTGCGGGAGTTGAGGAGGAGGTCGGCGGGGCCGATGTTCCGGGTGCCTCGGACGGGGACGCGGCGCCTGCGGGTGGGCAGGGCGTCGGCGCCGAGGCCCACGGCGGCGCCCGCGACGAAGGCGACGGACAGCTCGGCGGCGGCCGCCCCGTGCGCGCCGAACTGGGGGCCGAGGACGAGCGGTTCGCTGGTGTCGGTGGCGGCGTTGGGGTCGCCGGTGACGCCGTAGGCGGGGAAGCCGGACTTCAGGACCAGCTGGGGCTTGGCGCCGAAGTACTCGGGGCGCCACAGCACGATGTCCGCCAGTTTGCCGGGCTCCAGCGAGCCGACCTCGTGGGAGAGGCCGTGCGCGCGGGCCGGGTTGACGGTCAGTTTGGCGAGGTAGCGCAGGACGCGGGCGTTGTCGTCGCTCTCGCCGTCGCCGTCGCCGTCGAGCGGGCCGCGTTCGCGCTTCATCTTGGCGGCGAGCTGGAGGGTGCGGCGGATCGTCTCGCCGGCCCGGCCCATCCCCTGCGCGTCGGAGGAGGTGATGCCGATGGCGCCCAGGTCGTGCAGGACGTCCTCGGCGCCCATCGTCGACTCGCGGATGCGGTCGCGGGCCATCGCCGCGTCGCCGGGCAGCTCGGGCTTGAGGTCGTGGACCGAGACGATCATGCCGTAGTGCTCGGCGACGGCGTCCCGGCCGAAGGGCAGCGTGGGGTTGGTGGAGGAGCCGATGACGTTCGGCACGCCCGCCATGCGCAGCACGTTGGGGACGTGGCCGCCGCCGCATCCCTCGATGTGGAAGGCGTGGATGGTGCGCCCGTCGAGCACCTGGAGGGTGTCCTCGACGGAGAGGCATTCGTTGAGGCCGTCGCTGTGCAGGGCCACCTGCACGTCGTACTCCTCGGCGACGCGCAGCGCGGTGTCCAGCGCCCGGGTGTGCGCCCCCATGTCCTCGTGCACCTTGAACCCGCACGCCCCGCCCTCCGCCAGCGCCTCGACCAGCGGCGCCGGGTGCGAGGAGGAACCGCGGGCGAGGAAACCGATGTTGACGGGCCAGGCGTCGAAGGCGGCGAAGGCGTGACGCAGGGCCCACGGCGAGTTGACGCCGACGCCCCAGACGGGGCCGAACTCCTGGCCGATGATCGTGGTCACGCCGGAGGCGAGGGAGGCTTCCATGACGCGGGGCGAGAGCAGGTGCACATGGGTGTCGATCGCCCCGGCGGTCGCGATCAGCCCCTCCCCCGACACGATCGTGGTGCCGGTGCCGACCACCACGTCGACCCCGTCGAGCGTGTCCGGGTTCCCCGCGCGCCCCACGGCGTGGATGCGGCCTTCCCGGACACCGATCGAGACCTTCCGGATGCCGAGCACCGCGTCGATCACGAGCACGTTGCTGATCACCAGGTCGCAGGTGTCGCGCACGGCGGCGGCCCGCAGGTGCAGCCCGTCCCGCGCGGTCTTCCCGAACCCGGCCAGGAACTCGTCGCCGGGCCGCTGCGCGTCGGCCTCGACCCGCACCGTCAGCCCCGTGTCACCGAGCCGCACCCTGTCCCCGGCGCGGGGGCCGTGGACGGCGGCGTAGGCGTACGGATCGGAGGCCGTGGCCGCCTCGTCGGGCGCGGTACGGCGGCCGTGCGGGGTACGGGCCAGGTGCGGGAAGGCGCGGGGGCGCGGGGTCAGCTCCTCGGGCAGGGCCCGGCCGGCGGGGTCGCTCATGCGTCGGTCTCCGGGGTGGGGGCGCCCGGCGGGGCGGGGGTGGTGCCGGGCGGGGCGGGCTCCGTCCCGGGTGCTTCGGCGCCGAGGTAGCCGCAGGCGGCGGCGCGGCGCAGGGCCTCGGCGCGGGCGCCGGGGGCGTCCAGCGGGCCGTCGACCAGCCCGGCGAAACCGGTCACGACGCGCGCCCCGCCGATCGGCACCAGCCCCGCCTCGCGGGTCTCGCCCGGGCCGAAGCGGAGCGAGGAGCCGGCCGGGACGGCGAGGCGCATGCCGTAGGCGGCGGCCCGGTCGAAGCGCAGGCGCGGGTTGGCCTCGAAGAAGTGGAAGTGCGAGGTGACGCTGACCGGGACCGTGGCGGTGTTGGTGACCGCCACGGTCAGCATGGGACTCGGCTCGGCGTGGGGCGGGCCCGGGAGCAGGGCGCCGGGCGCCTGATCGCCGGTGTGGCCGCCTCCGATGGGGTCGGCCAGCACGGCGAGCCGGGACCCGTCCTCGAAGACCGCCTCGACCTGGATCTCGGTCAGCACGTCGGCGACGCCCGGCAGCACGTCGTCCGGCCCGAGCACGGCCCGCCCCGCCGCCACCGCCTCCGCCAGCCGCGCCCCGTCCCGCGCCGCCTCGCAGACCGTGTCCGAGATGAGCGCGGTCGCCTCCGGGACGTTCAGCCGCAGCCCGCGCGCCTGCCGGGCCCGGGCGAGCTGGGCGGCGTTGAAGATCAGGAGGCGGTCGCGTTCGGTGGGGGTCAGGCGCATGGGGGTCCTGGAGGGATGGGGGTGGGCGGCGGGCGCGGGGCGATGGAGCGTCAGCCTATCTAAAGGGTTTAGGTTTTCCAATGGACGGCGCACGGCGGGGTGGGCGGCGCTTGAGCCGGGGCGGCTGCCCGGAGCCCGCAGAGACGGCCCGGGTAAGGGGCAGCCCCGCCCCGTCACCCCGTACCTGCGGCGCCGCGTCTCAGGCCGGACGGCGCGCGCCCCGTACCCCGTGAAGCCGCAGGTCGCGCGCCCCGTGGCCGCCCCGTACGCCGCGCGCCCCGTCGCGGCGCGCGTAAGCCCGACGCCGCGACGGCACCCCTTACCCCCGAGGGTCGGGACCTGGGCGCCGCCCCCGGACCGAAACGGCCCGCCGCCCCCGCATCCGCTGCGGGGACGACGGGCCGTCCCGCTCGTCCGGTCAGACCGGTCGGACCGGCACCAGGCGCTCCCACGCCCCGGCCCCCGAGGTTCAGCCCAGCGGGTGCATCCACCCGTGACGGTCCTCCGTGCGTCCCGTCTGGAGGGCGAGGAGGGCCTCGCGGAGGCGCAGGGTGGCCTCGCCGGGTTCGCCGGTGCCCTGGGTCCACTCGTCGGTGGCGGTCTTGACCCGGCCGACCGGGGTGATGACGGCGGCCGTGCCGCAGGCGAAGACCTCGGTCAGGGCGCCGCTGCGGCTGTCCTCGCGCCACTGGTCGATGGAGACGCGGCCCTCCTCGGCCCGGTAGCCGAGGTCGGCGGCGAGGGAGAGGAGGGTGTCGCGGGTGATCCCGGCGAGGAGGGAGCCGGTGAGGGTGGGGGTGACGAGGCGGTCGCCGTAGACGAAGCAGAGGTTCATGCCGCCCAGTTCCTCGACCCACTTGTGCTCGACCGCGTCGAGGTAGGCGACCTGGTCGCAGCCCTCGGCGGCGGCCTCGGCCTGGGCGAGGAGGGAGGCGGCGTAGTTGCCGCCGGTCTTGGCGTCGCCGACGCCGCCGGGGACGGCACGGACGCGGTTCTCGGAGAGCCAGATCGAGACGGGCTTGACGCCGCCGGGGAAGTACGCGCCGGCCGGGGAGGCGATGACCACGAAGAGGTACTCGTTGGCCGGCTTGACGCCGAGCCCGACCTCCGTGGCGATCATGAAGGGCCGCAGGTAGAGGGATTCCTCGCCGCCGTGCGGCGGGACCCACGCCTTGTCCTGCGCCACCAGCAGGTCGCACGCCTCGATGAAGGTCTCCACGGGCAGCTCGGGCATGGCGAGGCGGCGCGCGGAGGCCTGGAACCGGCGGGCGTTGGCGTCGGGGCGGAAGGTCGCCACGGAGCCGTCGGGGCGGCGGTACGCCTTGAGCCCCTCGAAGATCTCCTGCGCGTAGTGGAGGACGTTGGTGGCGGGGTCGAGGGAGAGCGGCCCGTAGGGGACGAGCTGGCCGTCGTGCCAGCCGCGGCCCTCGGTCCACTTCACGGTGACCATGTGGTCGGTGAAGTGCCGGCCGAAGCCGGGGCGGGCGAGGATCGCCTCGCGCTCGGCCTCCGGGAGCGGGTGCGCGGAGGGCTTCAGTTCGATCGTCGGCGTCGTCATGAGTGGTGTCCTTCACGTGTGGTGGTGACGGACCGCGCTCACGCCCGTACCCCTGAGTGGTGCGTGGCCGGGGTGCTGTCTCGCACTCCGGTCAGCTGTGCACCACACGGACGTCCGGGTATCGCCTCATTTTCCGCGGCCCCACGTTCGATTATCGCGCCGGAGGGGGCGGTGAGGGAACGCCGAGGAGTCCTCCGCCCCGCCGAACGTGTCACGCGGCGGAGCGGCAGGGGGGGGCGGGGTGAGCGCGGGCCCTGGGTTGTCGCACCCGGGGCCGCCCATGAGGAAGCCGCCGGGTTGTCCCGTGGGGGACCCGGCGGCTTCGGGTGTCGCGCGCCGGGTCAGCCGGCTACTCGTCCGGCGAGCGCGTCGCCGATGGCGTCGGTGGTCCGCGCTGTGCCGTCACGCTCCGCGAGGTCGGCGGAGACGGCCTCCTCGATGCGGGCGGCCTGGGCCTCGTAGCCGAGGTGCCGCAGCAGAAGGGCGACGGAGAGGATGGTGGCGGTCGGGTCGGCCTTGCCCTGCCCGGCGATGTCGGGGGCGGAGCCGTGGACCGGCTCGAACATCGACGGGAAGGCGCCCGTCGGGTTGATGTTGCCGGAGGCGGCCAGGCCGATGCCGCCGGTGACGGCCGCGGCGAGGTCGGTGATGATGTCGCCGAAGAGGTTGTCGGTGACGATGACGTCGAACCGCTCGGGCTGGGTGACGAAGAAGATCGTCGCGGCGTCGACGTGCAGGTAGTCGGTGGTGACGTCCGGGTACTCGGCGGCGACCTTGTCGAAGGTGTTCTTCCACAGGTGGCCGGCGAAGACCAGCACGTTGTTCTTGTGGACCAGCGTGAGCTTCTTGCGGGGCCGCGCCTGGGCGCGGGCGAAGGCGTCACGGACCACGCGCTCCACGCCGTACGCCGTGTTGACGCTGACCTCGGTGGCGACCTCGGCGGGGGTGCCGGTGCGCAGCGAGCCGCCGTTGCCCGTGTAGGGGCCCTCGGTGCCCTCGCGGACCACCACGAAGTCGATCTCCGGACGGCCGGCCAGCGGGGTGGCGGTGTTCGGGAAGAGCTTCGAGGGGCGGAGGTTGACGAAGTGGTCGAAGGCGAAGCGGAGCTTCAGCAGCAGGCCGCGCTCGAGGACGCCGGAGGGGACCGAGGGGTCGCCGATGGCGCCGAGGAGGATCGCGTCGTGCTCCTTGAGCGCCTCCAGCTCCGCGTCGGGCAGGGTCTCGCCCGTGCGGTGCCAGCGGCGCGCGCCGAGGTCGTACTCCTTGGCCTCCAGCTTCACATCCTCGGGGAGGACCGCGTTGAGGACCTTCAGACCCTGGGCCACGACCTCCTGGCCGATGCCGTCACCGGGGATCACTGCGAGATTGATGCTGCGAGACATGGTCGCACCCTACTCCTCGTCCCACGGGGTGACACGGACCGTCCATCATGCGGACGTACGCGCCCGCCCGTGGCCGTGGGGCCGGGCGGGCGCGGTGCAGTGGCTCAGTGACCGGTCGAGCCGCCGTTGTCGCGGCGGTCCAGGGCGCGCTGGAGTGCGGCGGCGGCGTTGCGGCGGTCGGTCTCGGTGGCCCGGTGGACGCGGCGGGAGCGGCGGGCGGAGGTCGTCTCTGCGGACATGGGGAGACTCCTTGGGGATCGCTGGGATCACTGGGGCGCCGGACGGTCTCGCCGGGATCGGCGGGAGGCGCTGGACCTGGGGAACGGGCGGCCGCCTCGGCCCGCGACACGGCGGACCGCGTCCGGAACGGGTGGCTTGAACCCCGCGACCGGGCCGGGCGGCCGGGTGGGCGGCCGCCGGAAGATCGCGCGGGAGGTCGAGCGCCGGGAGGGACGGGGCTCCGGGCCAGCAGGGATTGCCTGCTCGGGGCGCGGAGGCACACCCGTCATTCGCTGGTTCCAGCGAGACGTTCGGCTCCTACAAAGCTAGACCCGCGGCCCGCTTCTGTCTCCACAGTTACTCGGACTTCCTACTATCTGAGACGGCTTCTTCCGAACGCGCCCCTAGTGAGCCGCCTCCGCGCCCCTTCCGCGCCAGCTCACACCGGGTTTCCGCCCGCCGGAGCGGCCTGCGCCGACCGGGTGGCCCACCCCACACCGCTCCCCCGCCCCCACACCGCCCGCCCCGGCGGCCGTACTCAGAGCCTCTGAGTACGCGCACCGTTCCGGCCCCCGCTCCGCGCCGCCAGAGTCGGAGCCATGAACGGCCTCTACGCACTGAAGCCCTGGTACGCGGACCGGCTGTCCGGGGTGCGCGGCGCGCTCGCCCGGCGCCGGATCTCCCCCGACGCCCTCACCGCCGCCGGCGTCGCCGCCGCCGCGGCGGCCGGCGGGGCCCTCGCCCTTCTCCCGGCGGGCTGGGCCGCCGCCCCCGTCGCGCTCCTGCTGGCGGCGCGGCTGGCCTGCGCCAACCTCGACGGCGCGCTGGCCCGCGACACCGGCCGCTCCACCCGGCGCGGCGCACTGCTCAACGAGGCGGGCGACCGGGCCGCCGACCTCCTGGTGATCGCGGCGTTCTGGGCAGTGGCACCGGGCTGGCTGGTCGCCCTGGCGGCCTGCGCCGCGACGCTGCCCTCCTGGGTGTCGCTGGCGGGGGCGGCGGCCGGGGCACCCCGGCTCAACGGCGGTCCGGCCGGCAAGACGGAGCGCTGCCTGCTCGCCGTCGTGGCCGCCGCCACCGGCTGGTACGCCCCGGTCCTCGCGGTGCTCGCCGCGGGCTCCGCCGCCACCGCCCTGCTGCGCGGGGCCCGCCTGTGGCGGGAGCTGGGCGCGGCGGACCGCGCCGGGAGCGCCGCCCCGTACGGGGCCACGCCGCCCTCCGCCGCCCCGTCGGCCGCCGCCACCGGGGGCACCCGATGACCGCCGCCCTCGCCACCACGGAGCTGCTCGCCCGCGCCGTCCCGGTGGTCGGCGGGGCGCTGGGCCTCGGCGGCGTCGCCGTCGCCACGCTCCCGGCCCGGGTACGGCTCCGGGCGGAGCTGCGGCGCCGGTGGCGCACCTGGGCGCTGGCCGCGCCGCTCTACCTCGGGGCGTTCCTCGCCGGGCCCCCGGGGGCGTTCGGGCTGGCGGCGGGGCTCGGGGTGGTCGCGGTCGCCGAGTACGCGCGACTGGCGGAGCTGGGCCGGGGCGAGTGGGCGGTGCTGACCGGCGCGGCCCTGCTGCTGCCGCTGCTCGCGTGGCGGGCCCCGGAGCGGCTCGGCCTCCAGGCGGCGGCGCTGCTGCTGCTCGCGGCCGCCCTGCCCGCGCTGCTGGGCGGGGACGCGGAGCGGGGGTTCACCCGGGCGGGGCGGACGGTCTTCGGTCTGCTGTGGATACCGGTGGCGCTGTGCGGCCTGGTCCTGCTCGGCCCGGCGGCGCTCGCGGTGGGCGTGGCCGTCTCCTTCGGGGACGTCGGCGCGTGGTGCGGCGGGACGGCGCTGGGCCGTCGGGGGCGCCTGGCCCGGCCGCTGTCGCCGCTCTCCCCGGCGAAGACCTGGGCCGGGGTGGTCGGCGCGGCGGCGGCGACGGGTGCGGTGCTGGCGGCGCTCGGGGCCTGGTCGCCGGGGCTGTGGGCGGCGGCGCTCGGCGGGTGCGTCTTCGGGGACCTGCTGGAGTCGATGGTGAAGCGGGAGGCGGGGGTGAAGGACGCGGGGAGCTGGCTGCCCGGGTTCGGCGGGCTGCTGGACCGGATCGACTCGCTGCTCGTCGCGCTCGCCCTGGCCCTGGTGGTGGCGGCGTGAGCGCGGCCGCGCCCGAGGCGGCGCCCCGCACCGCGCGCCCCGCACCCCGGGCGGGCGCCCTGCTGCGCCGCCTCCTGTGGTGGTGCGTGCTGACGCTGACCGGCGGGGTGGAGCGGCGCGGGGCGCTGCCGCCCGGCGGGTGCGTGGTGGTCGCCAACCACACCTCGCACGCCGACACCGCGGCGCTCCTCGCCACGCTCGACGCCCGGCACGCCCCGCTGATCGGCGCCGCCGCCGACTACTGGTTCGCCTCGCCGTGGCGGCGCCGGATCTGCGGGCGGCTGGCGGCCGGCTTCCCGGTGCGGCGGACCGGGGGCGGCCTCGGGGACCTGCTGGAGCGCACGGCGGAACTGCGGGCGGGCCGCGCCGTGGTGCTCTTCCCCGAGGGGACGCGGGGCGCGGACGACGGGCGGCTCGGCACCTTCCACCGGGGCGCGCTGCTGCTGGCCCGGGAGGCGGGGGTGCCGGTGGTGCCGGTCGGCATCGCGGGGACGGGGCGGCTGCTGCCCAAGCACGGCAGGCTCCGCCCGGCGCTGGTCCGGGTCCGCGTAGGCGCCCCGCTCGGCCCCTCGGCGGAACCGGAGGAGGCCCGTGCGGCGGTGGCCGCGCTGCACGCCCGTACCGTCGCCGAGCCGCTGCGGGACTCGGCCGTGCGGCGGCGGGTGGCGGCGCTGGTCGCCCGGCGGGGTCTGCTGCTCGCCTTCGTGTGGGCGTGCGCGGAGGCGCTGAGCTGGCCGTTGATGCCGGAGCTGCTGCTGGGCGTCGTCTGCGCGGCGGTGCCCCGGTCGGCGCTGCGGGTGTCGCTGGCGGCGCTCGCCGGGAGCGTGGCGGGCGGTCTGCTGGCGCTGCACCTGGCGGCGGCCGGCGCGGAGCTGCCCGCGCCGCTGACCACGGAGCGGATGCGGAGCGAGGCCCGCGTGGCGCTGGAGCGGGACGGCGCCCTCGCGGTCCACGCCCAGCCCTGGAACGGCGTCCCCTTCAAGGTGTACGCCGCCGAGGCGGGCCGCGCCGGGACGGACACCGGTGCGTGGCTGCTGCACAGCACGGCGGCGCGCGGCGCCCGGACGCTGGGCGTGGGCGCCGCGTTCGGCCTCCTCGGTTTCCTGCTGCACCGGCTGCGGCGGTTGTACGGGGTGTACCTGGTGCTGCTCGGCGGCGGGTTCGCGGTGGGGCTCGGGCTGATCGTGCGGGGCTGGGCGTGAGGCGGCGTACCCCGCTTCCGTGTCAGCCCCGGGGCTGTCCCGTGGCCCGGGCCCGGAGCGCCGCGACGGTCGTCCCGGGCACCCCGGCGGCGGCCAGGTAGGCGGCACCGTCGAACCGGCGGGCGACCTTGAGCATCTCGGCGTAGGGGCTGGTGGCGTGGGACCGGTAGGCGGCGACGAGCTGGGCGGCCTCCTCGGCGCGGCCCAGGGCGGTGAAGACGGGGGTCATCCGGGCCTCGCTGAGGGCGTAGTCGGCGGCGATCTCCTCGGGGGTGGCGCCGGCGAGGGAGAGGAGGAGCAGGGAGACGAGGCCGGTGCGGTCGCGTCCGGCGGCGCAGTGGAAGGCGACGCCGCCCGGCGCGGCGGCGGCGAGGGCCTCGGCGGTGGCGGCGACGCGCTCGGGGAAGTGGTCGAGGAACGGCCGGTAGTGCAGAGGCGTGCCCCAGCGCCAGTCGGTGAACCAGGGCTCCCAGAAGGCGGTGTCCTCGATGCCGTCGAGCGGGAGGCGCACGGTGGTGATCCCGTCGGGGCGGGGTGCGGCGTCGGTGCCGCGTTCGTCGTCGTTGCGCAGGTCGAGGACGGTGCGTACGCCGTGGGCGTGGGCGGCGGCCCAGCCGGCGGCGGTGAGCTTCTCGACGGAGTCGGCGCGGACGAAGGCACCGGGGGCGTGGCGGCCGAGGCCGCCGAGGTCGCGGACGTTGAAGCAGCCGTCCCAGGTGAGGTGGCGGCGGGTGTGCGGATCGGGCGGCGCGGCGGCGGTCATGGCGGGGGTCCCCTCCCTCGTCGCCGGGCGGCCCGTGGCGGCGCCCGGACACCGGCAGCGTAGAGGGGCAGTGGCCGGACATGACACCGCCCCCGGCCGGTCGGGGGGAACCGGGCGGGGGCGGAGTACGGGGGGACCGCCGCGTGGGGCGGCGGCCCGGCGGGCGGAGGTCAGCCCATGTGCGGGTAGCGGTAGTCGGTCGGCGGGACCAGCGTCTCCTTGATGGCGCGGGTCAGCGTCCAGCGCATCAGGTTCTGCGGGGCACCGGCCTTGTCGTTGGTGCCGGAGGCGCGGCCGCCGCCGAAGGGCTGCTGGCCGACGACGGCGCCGGTCGACTTGTCGTTGATGTAGAAGTTGCCGGCGGCGTAGCGCAGCTTGTCCATCGTGTACGCGGCGGCCGCACGGTCGTTGGCGATGACCGAACCGGTCAGCGCGTAGTCCGAGACCGACTCCATCTGGTCGAGCATGGCGTCGTACTGGTCGTCCTCGTACACGTGGACGGCGAGGATCGGGCCGAAGTACTCGGTGGTGAAGACCTCGTTCTCCGGGTCCGTGCAGGCGATGACGGTCGGGCGGACGAAGTAGCCCACCGAGTCGTCGTACGTGCCGCCCGCGATGACCGTGCAGGTCGGGTCGGCGGCGGCGCGGTCGATGGCGGCCTTGTTCTTGGCGAAGGACCGCTCGTCGATGACGGCGCCGATGAAGTTCGACAGGTCGGTGACGTCACCCATGGCGATGGCGTCGACCTCGGCCGCGAACTCCTCCTTGAAGCCGTTGTTCCAGATGGAGGCCGGAACGTAGGCGCGGGAGGAGGCCGAGCACTTCTGGCCCTGGAACTCGAAGGAGCCGCGGGTCAGGGCGGTCTTGAGGATCGCCGGGTCGGCGCTCGGGTGGGCGACGACGAAGTCCTTGCCGCCGGTCTCACCGACGAGACGCGGGTAGGTGCGGTACTTCTCGATGTTGTTGCCGACCGTCTTCCACAGGTGCTGGAAGGTCTTGGTCGAGCCGGTGAAGTGGATGCCGGCCAGGTCGCGGTGGTTGAGTGCGACCTCCGAGACCGCGAGGCCGTCGCCGGTGACCAGGTTGATGACGCCCTTGGGCAGCCCGGCCTCCTCCAGGAGCTGCATGAGCAGCACGGCGGCGTGGGTCTGCGTCGGGGACGGCTTCCACACGACGACGTTGCCCATCAGCGCGGGCGCGGTCGGCAGGTTGGCGGCGATGGCCGTGAAGTTGAACGGCGTGATCGCGTAGACGAAGCCCTCCAGCGGGCGGTGGTCCATGCGGTTCCACACGCCCTGGGAGTTGGCCGGGGGCTGCTCGGCGAGGATCTGGCGCGCGTAGTGCACGTTGAAACGCCAGAAGTCGATCAGCTCGCAGGGGGTGTCGATCTCGGCCTGCTGGGCGGTCTTCGACTGGCCGAGCATGGTCGAGGCGGCCAGCGTCTCGCGCCAGGGGCCCGACAGCAGCTCGGCGGCGCGCAGGATGATCGCGGCGCGGTCGTCGAAGGACAGGGCGCGCCAGGCCGGGGCGGCGGCGAGGGCCGCGTCCACGGCGTCCTGGGCGTCCTGCTCGGTGGCGTTGGCGCCGGTGCCGAGGACGGCCTGGTGGTTGTGGGGCTGGACGACCTGAAACTTCTCACCGGCGCCGAGGCGCTTGACGCCGCCGATGGTCATCGGCAGCTCGATGGGGTTCTCGGCCAGCTCCTTGAGCTTGGCCTCCAGACGGGCACGCTCGGGGGAACCGGGGGCGTAGCCGTGGACCGGCTCGTTGACCGGGGTGGGGACCTTGGTCACTGCGTCCATGGGTCTCGTGACTCCTTTGGTGCGGTTGGGGTCTGCCGTCGGGAGGGACTCAGCCCTTGGTGAGCATCGAGCGGAAGAAGAAGAGGAGGTTGGCGGGCTTCTCGGCGAGCCGCCGCATGAAGTAGCCGTACCAGTCGGTGCCGTACGCGGTGTAGACACGCATACGGTGGCCCTCGGCGGCGAGGCGGTGGTGCTCGTCGCTGCGGATGCCGTACAGCATCTGGAACTCGTAGTCGTCGAGCTTGCGGCCCGCGCGGTGGGCCAGCTCCTGCGCGATGGCGACCAGCCGCGGGTCGTGCGAGCCGACCATCGGGTAGCCGTCGCCCTCCATGAGGATGCGCAGCACGCGGACGTACGCCTTGTCGATGTCGGCCTTGTCCTGGTAGGCGACCGAGGCGGGCTCCTTGTAGGCGCCCTTGACGAGGCGGACGCGGCTGCCGGCGGCGGCCAGGCGGCGGGCGTCGTCCTCGGTGCGGAAGAGGTACGACTGGATGACGCAGCCGGTCTGCGGGAAGTCCTTCCGCAGCTCCTCGTGGATGGCGAACATCGAGTCGAGCGTGGTGTGGTCCTCGGCGTCGAGGGTCACGGTGGTGCCGATCGCGGCGGCGGCTTCGACGACGGGGCGCACGTTGGCGAGGGCCAGCTCGTGGCCCCCTTCCAGCGCCTGGCCGAACATCGAGAGCTTCACCGACATCTCGGCCTTGGTGCCGTGGCCGAGGACCTTGAGGCGGTCGATCAGCTCCAGGTAGGCGTCGCGGGCGGCGGCGGCCTGCTCGGGCGTGGTGATGTCCTCGCCGACCACGTCCATGGTCAGCTCCAGGCCGCTCGCCACGGCCTCCTGCACGATCGGCACGACGGCGTCGACCGTCTCGCCGGGGATGAACCGGTCGACGACCTGCTTGGTGACGGGGGCGGCCGACACGAGGCGGCGCATTTTGTCGCTGCGCGACGCGGCGAGGATCACGGGACCCAGCATCGGGCACCTCCACAACTTGCACGAGAGATGGGCCGTCCCGCCCGCACTCCGCCCTTGTGGGGCGAACGGCACGGGTGCGCCCGCAAGGGGCACATCGGGAACAGCATGTTCAACCACCCTGAATGTAAGGATGCCGCTTCCGGCCTGCCATCTACAGCTGTCACGCATCCGTGGCCGCGATCTCAGACATCTGTATGAAGCGGGGCGCGCGCCGGGTGACAATGGGAGCGTGCGCAGCGACTACCAGGACCTGGTCGACGAGATCTCCGAGCTGCTCGGCGCCCCGGCCACACTGGAGAACCGGGACTTCGAGCTGATCGCCTTCGGCTCCCACGAGGGCGGCGGCGACCTGGACACCACCGCCCTGGACCCGGTCCGCACCCGCTCGATCCTCACCCGCCGCTCCACCGCCCAGGTCCGCGCCTGGTTCGAGGCGTACGGCATCGCCCGGGCCACCGGCCCCGTGCACATCCCGGCCTCCCCGGAGGCGGGCGTGCTGCGCGGCCGGATCTGCCTGCCGGTACGCCATCGGGGCATCGTCCGCGGCTACGTCTGGCTGCTGGACACCGACCCGCGCCCCTCGTCCGGGCAGCTGGACGCGGCGATGGCGGTCACCGCCCGCATCGGCACCCTCATGGCCGACGAGGCGTCCGCCGGGGAGGACGTCACCCGCGAGTTCCGGGCGGTGCTGACCGCCGCGCCCGGCTGGCAGCACGACCAGGCGCACGCCGCGTTGCGCGCCGCCCTCGGCTCCGAGGCCGACCGGCTGCACGCCGTGGTCTGCGTCGGCCCGTGGCCCTTCGACGAGCCGCCCGGCGTGGGACGCCTGCCCGGCGCCGCCGCGCTCTGCGTCCTGCCCGCGCCGCCCGGCAGCGAGGCGGCGTTCGGGCCGCCCGCCGCCCCGGGAGCCGGACCAGGCGACGCACCCGACTCCCCCGCGCCCGCCCCGGCGGTCCTCGCCGCCCTGGTCCGGCTGCGTACGCCGGGCGCGCTCGGCCCCGCCGAGACCGCCGCCGAGCGCCTGCGCGCGCTCTCCGGCGCGGCCGCCGCCGGCGTGGGCACCCCGCGCACCGGCATGGCCCAGACGGCCCGCGCCTGGCGCGAGGCCCTCGCCGCCGCACGCGCCGCCCACGCCGAGCCCCGGCTGGGCCCCGTCGCCCACTGGTCGGCCCTCGGCCCGTACCGCCTGCTGACCGCCCTGTCGGCACCGACCGCCGCCGACCCCGCCACCGCCCCGCTGCTGACGGGGGCGCACCGGGAACTGGCGCGCACCGCCGAGACCTACCTCGACCACGCGGGCCAGGCCGGCCGCACCGCCGCCGCCCTCGGCGTCCACCGCCAGACCCTCTACTACCGCCTCTCCCGCGTCGAACAACTCACCGGCCTCGACCTCGACGACGGCGAGGACCGCCTCCTGCTCCACATGGCCCTGAAGGCGGCACGGTTGTGACGCGGGGCCTCGCGCGCCCCGTCGCAGCACCCGCCCCGCATACGTAAAACCCCAGGTCGCCCGCCCCGTACGAGGCGCCCGCCACGCCCCGCACCACGCCTCCCGCACCGCGCGCCCACCACCCCCACGTGGCAGCATCCCCCCATGCGCATCCGCCCCGCCCGCCCCGACGACGCCCCCGCCCTGGCCGCGCTCTTCGCGGCCAACCGCCACGACGCGCTGACCGAGCGGCAACGCGCCGAGCAGGGGTTCGTGCAGGGCTCCTTCGACGAGGCGGCCCTGCGGGCGATGGCCGGGGCCGGGAACGTCCTGGTCGCGGAGGAGGCCGGCGCACTCGCGGGCCTCGTCTGCCTGGCCGCGCCCGGCGACGTACCGGACCCGCCGCCACCCGTCGCGGCGCTGCTGGCCGCCCAGGACCGGCTGGAGTGGCAGGGGCGGCCGCTGAGCGCCACGCGCTGGCTGCTGTACGGGCCCGTCGTGGTCGGGGCCGGGTACCGGGGCAAGGGGGTGGCGCGGGGCCTGTACGAGGCGGCGCTGCGGTCGGCCGCGGCCCGGGCCGAGGCGGTGGTGGCCTTCGTCGAGCGGGCCAACGAGGCGTCCCGGAAGGTGCACGTCGACGGGTTCGGCATGGCGGTGCTGGGCGGGTACGAGGTGCACGGCCGCGCGTACGAGGTGGTGGCCGCCGCCGCTCGCCCCTCCGCCTGACACACCGGCACGCCCCCGCCCGGCCCTCGGTAGGCTCCCTTCGTGACCAGCGCGCGCCCCACCCCCCGAGCCGAGAGCAAAACCAGGACCGGCACCAAGGGTGTGGCCCGCGCCGACCGCGAGCGGCAGATCGTGCGGCTCGCGGTCGAGGAGTTCGGGACGCAGGGGTACGCGCGGGCCTCGGTGGCGGCCGTCGCGGAGCGGGCCGGGATCTCCAAGCCGCTGATCTACACCTACTTCACCTCGAAGGACGGCCTGGCCGCCGCGAGCGCCCACTACGCGGGGAGCCTGCTGGTGGGCGAGGTGGAGGCGGCCCAGACCGCGACCACCGCCGAGGCCCGGGCGCTGGACACGCTGGCGGCGATCTTCTCGGTGCTGGACCACTGCCGCCGGGCCTGGTCGGTGGTGCACGACACGACGCTGCCCGAGGACGGCGCGGCGTACGCGGCGGCGGCCGAGTACCGCGAGCGGCTGGCCGAGATGGGCGCGGTCGGCACGGCGGAGATCCTGCGGGCGGCGGGCGACGACGACCCGCTCGACCACGACCTGCTGAGCGCGGTGTGGCAGCACGCGGTGACCGCGATCGTCCAGTGGTGGCTGGACCACCCCGAGCAGACGGCCGCCGACATGGCGGCCCGCGCCGCCCGGATGCTCCACATCGTCCTGGGCCCCCACTCCTGACCCGACCGCTCCCTTCCGGTCCGCGCGACCCATTGACCGCGAATTGACCTCTGAGTAACTTACCCACGAGTCAATTCCCGACGGGCCGACCCCGAGGAGCCGCGATGCTGTCCGACCTGTGGGACGTGATCAACACCCCGTTGCTCTACGCCACCCCGTTCTTCGCCCTGTTCGCAGGGATCGAACTCGCCTCGTTCGCCCTGCTGGACCGTGCCGAACGCCGCGAGCCCGGAGCGGAACGCCCGCCCGGGGACCGCCCGAAGGGCCACTCGTGGCCCGACTCCCGCACCAACCTGGTGATGGGCATGGGCTCGCTCGTCTCCACCGCCGTGCTGAAGGCCGCCACCCTGGTCCTCTTCGTCTACCTCTACGCGGCCCTCGCGCCCTGGCACCTGCCCACCGACACCTGGTGGAGCTGGGTCCTGCTGCTGATCGCCGTGGACCTCGCCTGGTACACCAACCACCGCTTCTCGCACCGGGTGCGGATCGGCTGGGCGGGCCACCAGGCGCACCACTCCAGCGAGTACTTCAACCTCACCACCGCCGTCCGCCAGAAATGGAACCCCTGGTCGGAGGCGATCTTCTGGGCACCGCTCCCGCTGCTCGGCTTCGCCCCGTGGACCATCTACGTGGCCTTCTCCTTCAACCTCGTCTACCAGTTCTTCACCCACACCGAGGCGGTCGGCAAGCTCCCCCGCCCCGTCGAGTTCGTCCTCAACACCCCCTCGCACCACCGCGTCCACCACGCGAGCGACCCGGAGTACCTGGACAAGAACTACGGGGGCATCCTCATCGTCTGGGACCGCCTCTTCGGCACCTTCCAGGAGGAGACGCACCGCCCCACCTACGGCCTGACCAAGCCCGTGGACACGTACAACGTCTTCACGCTCCAGTACCACGAGTACGGCAACATCCTCGCCGACGTCCGCTCGGCACCCCGCCTGCGCGACAAGCTCGGCTACGTCTTCCGGCCGCCGGGGTGGAAGCCCGCGCCCCCGGACGGGGCCGGGGACGGCGGGGCGCTCGCTCCGGCCGCGGGCAGCTGAGTTCTCCCCGGCCCGGGCGGCGTCCCGGTGGTACGGTGGCGCAGCCCGTTCCGGGCCCCGACCGAGGAGGTGAGACCGATCCCCGTGCGTATCCACCGGGTGTTCCCGTCCGTCTCGCCGTCGGCCTCACGAGGCTAGAGCCGCGCGGAAGCACACCGAAGGCTTCCGAAAGGCTGTCATGTCCCCCTCCTCCGGCACTTCTTCGTCCCCGGGCGCGGACGCTCGCGTTCAGCCCGCCGACGTACCGCCCTCCGCCGTCGCGGCGGCCACCGTCCGCCTGCGCGCCGCCGGCTGCATCTTCGCCGAGGAGGAGGCGGCCCTGCTGGCCGAGGCGGCCGCCTCGGGCGGGGGCGACGGCCTCGCCGCGCTCGACCGGCTGGTGGCGCGGCGGGCCGCCGGGCACCCGCTGGAACACGTCGTCGGCTGGGCCGAGTTCGCGGGGCTGCGGATCGCGGTCGGGCCCGGCGTCTTCGTGCCCCGGCGCCGTACCGAGTTCCTGCTCGCCCTCGCCCGCGACCTGCTCGCCCGCGCCCGGGGCCCCGTCCCGGTCGCCGTCGACCTGTGCTGCGGCTCGGGCGCGGCCGCCGCGGCCCTCGCCGCCTCGGGGCGCCGCGCCGAGGTGCACGCCGCCGACATCGACCCGGTCGCGGCCGGCTGGGCCCGCCGCAACCTGGCGGGCGTGGGCGAGGTCCACGAGGGCGACCTGTACGCGGCGCTCCCCGCCGCCCTGCGCGGCCGGGTCGCCGTCCTCGTCGCCAACGTCCCCTACGTGCCGACCGCCGACCTCCCCCTGCTGCCCGCCGAGGCCCGCACCCACGAACCCCGGGTCGCCCTCGACGGCGGCGACGACGGCCTGGCGGTGCTGCGGCGGGTCGCCGCGGAGGCCGGGCGGTGGCTCGCCCCGGGCGGCACTCTGCTGGTGGAGACGACCGGGCGGCAGGCCCGGACCGCCCGCGAGGTGCTGGCCGCGGCGGGCCTGGCCCCGGCCCTCCACCACGACGAGGAACGCGCCGCCACCGTCCTGACCGCCACCCGCCCCGCCTGACCGCACGCCGCAGGGCCCGTACCACCGAGGCGGTACGGGCCCTGCGGGCTGCTGCGGGGTGCGGTCAGTCGCTCAGGTCGACCGAGCGGGCCACCGACGCGCCGATCTCGTCGGCCAGTTCGGTGAGAACGGCCTGCGAGACGGTGTCGTCCACGGTCAGCACGGCGAGCGCCTCGCCGCCGACGGTGGCGCGGGAGACCTGCATGCCACCGATGTTGACACCGGACTCGCCGAGGACGCGGCCGACGGTGCCGACGACACCGGGACGGTCCTCGTACCGCAGGACGACCATGTGGTCGGCGAGGGAGAGGTCCACGTCGTGCTCGCCGATGGCGACGATCTTCTGGAGGTGCTTGGGCCCGGCCAGCGTGCCTGAGACCGAGACCTCCTGGCCGTCGTTGAGGGTGCCGCGCACGGTGACCACGTTGCGGTGGTCGGGCGACTCGCTGCTGGTGGTCAGCCGCACCTCGACGCCGCGCTCCTGTGCGAAGAGCGGGGCGTTGACGTAGCTGACGGTCTCGTCGACGACGTCCTCGAAGACACCCTTGAGGGCGCTGAGTTCCAGCACCTTCACGTCGTGCTGGGTGATCTCGCCGTACACCTCGACGTCGAGGCGGGTGGCGACCTCGCCGGCGAGCGAGGTGAAGATGCGGCCGAGCTTCTCGGCGAGCGGGAGGCCCGGACGGACGTCCTCGGCGATCACGCCGCCCTGGACGTTGACCGCGTCGGGGACCAGCTCGCCGGCGAGGGCGAGGCGGACCGAGCGGGCCACCGCGATACCGGCCTTCTCCTGCGCCTCGTCGGTGGAGGCGCCGAGGTGCGGGGTGGCGACGACCTGGTCGAACTGGAAGAGCGGGGAGTCCGTGCAGGGCTCCTTGGCGTAGACGTCGAGTCCGGCGCCCGCGACGCGGCCCTCCTTGAGGGCGGAGGCGAGGGCCTCCTCGTCGACGATCCCGCCCCGCGCGGCGTTGACGATGCGGACCGAGGGCTTGACCTTGTGCAGCGCCTCGTCGCCGATGAGGCCGAGGGTCTCCGGCGTCTTCGGGAGGTGGACGGTGATGAAGTCCGCGACCTCCAGCAGCTCGTCCAGGCTCAGCAGCTTGACGCCCATCTGCGCGGCCCGCGCGGGCTGCACGAAGGGGTCGTAGGCGACGATCTTCATGCCGAAGGCCGACATGCGCTGGGCTACCAGCACGCCGATGCGGCCGAGGCCGACGACGCCGAGGGTCTTCTCGGCCAGCTCCACACCGGTGTACTTGGAGCGCTTCCACTCGCCGTTCTTGAGCGCCGTGTTCGCCTGCGGGATGTTGCGGGCGGTGGCGACGATCAGGCCGCAGGCCAGCTCGGCGGCGGTCACGATGTTGGAGGTGGGGGCGTTGACGACCATCACGCCGGCCTTGGTGGCGGCGGAGACGTCGACGTTGTCGAGGCCGACGCCGGCACGGGCGACGACCTTCAGCTTCTTGGCGGCGGCGATGGCTTCCGCGTCGACCTTGGTGGCGGAGCGGACGAGGATCGCGTCGACATCGGTGATGGCGGAGAGCAGCTCGCCTCGGTCGGCGCCGTTGCACTGGCGGATCTCGAAGTCCGGGCCCAGCGCGTCGACGGTGGCCGGCGACAGTTCTTCAGCGATGAGTACGACCGGTTTGGCGGGGTTCGAGCTCACGTGAGTCCTCACAAGTCCCATTGCGGACGGCCGTCCCGACGGCCGCATGCGGTGGAGGGTAGCCGCGTGGAGAGACGCACGACGCTGTGGGCCTGCAAACGCGTATGTCCGTGCAGTGTAGTGGTGCCGGGGTGGTCGCCGACCCGCCTGAGCGGAAGGATCACCCGTACGAGGCCGGACATCCTGTCCGAACCGCCGACGGCGTCCCGCGCACACTCCGGCAAGCCGTTCCCGGCGGACGGGAACGGCGCGCGGCACCACCGTACGCCGGTGCGCCGCGCCGGTGCGAGCGGGCCCGCACCGGCGTACGCGGGGGCGGGCGGGGGACTCCCGGCCCGCCCCCGCCGAGGGCTTACGCCTCCTCGTCGACCCAGCTCATGAGCTTGCGCAGCTCACGACCGGTGGTCTCGAGGAGGTGGTTCTCGTCGGCCTTCTTGTACTCGTTGTACTTGGGCAGGCCGGCCTGGTACTCGGCCATCCAGTTGTTGGCGAAGGTGCCGTCCTGGATGTCGGCGAGGACCTTCTTCATCTCGGCCTTGGTGGCGTCGGTGATGATCCGCGGGCCGGTGACGTAGTCGCCCCACTCGGCCGTCTCCGAGATGGACCAGCGCATCTTCTCCAGGCCGCCCTCGTACATGAGGTCGACGATGAGCTTCAGCTCGTGCAGGCACTCGAAGTAGGCGATCTCCGGCTGGTAGCCCGCCTCGACGAGGGTCTCGAAGCCGGCCTTCACCAGGGCGGAGGTGCCACCGCAGAGGACGGCCTGCTCGCCGAAGAGGTCGGTCTCGGTCTCCTCGGTGAAGGTCGTCTTGATGACACCGGCGCGGGTGCCGCCGATGGCCTTCGCGTACGACAGGGCGAGCGCGAAGCCGTTGCCCGTGGCGTCCTGCTCGACGGCGACGATGCAGGGCACGCCGCGGCCTTCCTCGTACTGGCGGCGGACCAGGTGGCCCGGGCCCTTGGGGGCGACCATGCAGACGTCGACGCCGGCCGGGGGCTGGATGAAGCCGAACCGGATGTTGAAGCCGTGCCCGAAGAAGAGCGCGTCGCCGTCCTTGAGGTTGTCCTTGACGGACTCCTCGTAGACCTTCGCCTGGATCGGGTCCGGGACGAGGATCATGATGACGTCGGCCTCGGCGGCGGCCTCGGCGGGCGTCACCACGCGCAGGCCCTGCTCCTCGGCCTTGGCCTTGGACTTGGAGCCCTCGTGGAGGCCGACCCGGACGTCGACGCCCGAGTCGCGCAGCGACAGCGCGTGGGCGTGCCCCTGGCTGCCGTAACCGAGGACCGCGACCTTGCGGCCCTGGATGATGGACAGGTCGGCGTCGTCGTCGTAGAACAGCTCGGCCACTGGGAATCTCCTTGGTGTGCTGATGATGCGTCCCACCGTACGGCGGGCGGGGTGGTGGACGTGTCCGGGTCTCGCGATGCGGGCGGCGGGGCCGCCCGTACCGGGCGAACGAGAGGTGTCCTCGCGGGGATGCGCGCGGGGCGTGCGCGCCGATGTGCGCGGCGCGCGACGCCCGTTACGCGCTGCGGTCCAGCGCGCGCAGCGAGCGGTCCGTGATGGAGCGCGAGCCGCGGCCGACGGCGATGGTGCCGGACTGGACGAGTTCCTTGATGCCGAAGGGTTCCAGCATCCGCAGCATGGCCTCCAGTTTGTCGCTGGAGCCGGTGGCCTCGATGGTGACGGCCTCCGGGGAGACGTCCACCGTCTTCGCGCGGAAGAGCTGGACGATCTCGACGATCTGCGAGCGGGTCTCGTTGTCCGCGCGGACCTTGGCGAGGACGAGTTCGCGGTGGATGGCCGAGCCGGGTTCCAGCTCGACGATCTTCAGGACGTTGACCAGCTTGTTGAGCTGCTTGGTGACCTGTTCCAGCGGGAGGGATTCGACATTGACCACGATGGTGATGCGGGAGATGTCGGGGTGCTCGGTGGTGCCGACGGCGAGCGAGTCGATGTTGAAGCCGCGGCGCGAGAACAGGGCGGTGATCCGGGCGAGGACACCGGGCTTGTTCTCGACCAGGACGGAGAGGGTGTGCTTGGTCATGGACGTCGTTCTCTCTCTGCGTTCGGCGCGGCTCAGTCGTCTTCGTTGTCGCCGAAGTCGGGGCGGACGCCTCGGGCGGCCATGACCTCGTCGTTGGAGGTGCCGGCGGCGACCATCGGCCAGACCATGGCGTCCTCGTGGACGATGAAGTCGACGACGACGGGCCGGTCGTTGATGGCGTTGGCCTTGGCGATGACGGCGTCCAGCTCGTCCGGCGACTCGCAGCGCATCGCGACGCAGCCCATGGCCTCGGCGAGCTTGACGAAGTCGGGGACGCGGGTACCGGCGTTGGGCTGGTCGGCGCCCTCGGGACCGGCGTGCAGGACGGTGTTGGAGTAGCGCTGGTTGTAGAAGAGGGTCTGCCACTGGCGGACCATGCCGAGGGCGCCGTTGTTGATGATGGCGACCTTGATCGGGATGTTGTTCAGCGCGCAGGTGGTCAGTTCCTGGTTGGTCATCTGGAAGCAGCCGTCGCCGTCGATGGCCCAGACGGTGGCGTCGGGGCGGCCGGCCTTGGCGCCCATGGCGGCCGGGACGGCGTACCCCATCGTCCCGGCGCCGCCGGAGTTGAGCCAGGTGGCGGGCTGCTCGTAGTCGATGAAGTGGGCGGACCACATCTGGTGCTGGCCGACGCCGGCGGCGAAGACGGTGTTGTCGGGGGCGAGCTGCCCGATGCGCTCGATGACGTGCTGGGGGGCCAGCATGCCGTTCTCCGGCTGGTCGTAGCCGAGCGGGTAGGTGTCGCGCCAGCGGTCGAGATCCTTCCACCAGGCGGTGTAGTCGCCGGTGCGGCCCTCTGTGTGCTCCGCCTGGACGGCCTGGACGAGGTCCGCGATGACCTCCCGGGCGTCCCCGACGATCGGCACGTCGGCGGCGCGGTTCTTGCCGATCTCGGCCGGGTCGATGTCGGCGTGGACGATCTTGGCGTACGGGGCGAAGCTGTCGAGCTTGCCGGTGACGCGGTCGTCGAAGCGGGCGCCGAGGGCGACGATCAGGTCGGCCTTCTGGAGCGCGGTGACGGCGGTGACCGCACCGTGCATCCCGGGCATCCCGACGTGCTGCGGGTGGCTGTCGGGGAAGGCGCCGAGCGCCATCAGGGTGGTGGTGACGGGGGCGCCGGTCAGCTCGGCGAGGACCTTCAGCTCGGCGGTGGCCCCGGCCTTGACGACGCCGCCGCCGACGTACAGCACGGGGCGCCGGGCGGCGGTGATGAGCTTGGCGGCCTCGCGGATCTGCTTGGCGTGCGGCTTGGTGACCGGGCGGTAGCCGGGCAGGTCCGTCTGCGGGGGCCAGCTGAAGGTGGTCTTCGCCTGGAGGGCGTCCTTGGCGATGTCGACGAGGACGGGCCCGGGGCGGCCGGTGGAGGCGATGTGGAACGCCTCGGCGATGGTGTGCGGGATGTCCTCGGCCTTGGTGACCAGGAAGTTGTGCTTGGTGATCGGCATGGTGATGCCGCAGATGTCCGCCTCCTGGAAGGCGTCCGTACCGATCGACTTGGCGGCGACCTGGCCGGTGATCGCGACCAGCGGGACGGAGTCCATGTGGGCGTCGGCGATCGGGGTGACCAGGTTGGTGGCACCGGGACCCGAGGTGGCCATGCAGACCCCGACCCGGCCGGTGGCCTGGGCGTATCCGGTGGCCGCGTGACCCGCGCCCTGCTCGTGGCGGACCAGCACGTGACGGACCCGGGTGGAGTCCATCATCGGGTCGTACGCCGGGAGGATCGCACCGCCCGGAATGCCGAACACGGTGTCGGCGCCGACTTCCTCAAGAGAGCGAATGAGGGACTGCGCACCCGTGACGTGCTCGACGGGCGCGGACTGCGGTCCGGAGGAACGGGGCCGCGGCGTCGGATGAGCCCCGGTGGCCTGCTCGGTCATCTGCGTGTCTCTTCTCGAAGCTGAGGGTGTGTGCGGGTCTAGGCGGTTCTGTACGGGTTTCCCCCTCATCGCCTCGCGGGTTCTTTGCGGGCTTTTGGGGTCACCTGTGCAACAAAAAACCCCTCGTGCCAGGTGGCAAGCGAGGGGAGCGCGTCGGATACGTTCGCCGGACGGATGTCCTGGCTTCAGCCGACGCGCTTTCCAAGTACGAGAATTCGGGTGCGCATGGCACTGACCCTCTCCCCGCCGTGTGGTGACTGTCAAGTAGGTGGGACAGGAGTCTCATGATGTGGGCCGACGGGGCGGGGGCCGCGCGGCATCCCCGCAGCCGCTGCCTGGGCGACCACGGCAGGGGCGCCGCGCCGTGTGACCAGGCTCGCACCGCCGCCGGCTCCGGGCGGCTCGCTCCCGGGACCCCCGGAGCCGCCCGTGGCGGCGGGGACGAAGGCAGCGTGCGGCGGCCCCTGCGGGGCGGGGACCACCGGCCCCGCGGGCAGGGCGTAGTTGCCGTGGGTGAGCGTGCGGCGCAGGCGGTACTCGTCGAGGTGGCCGGCGAAGGCCATGCCCTGGGCGTGGGTGCACCCCATCGTCCGCAGCGCCACCACCTGCTCGGGCCGGTCGACACCCTCGGCGACGGTCTGGAGGCCGAGGTCGGCGGCGATCCGCAGGACGCCCGCGGTGATCTTGTGCTGGCGGGCCGACTCGACGACCCCCTCGACCAGGCTCCGGTCGAGTTTGAGTATGTCCACCGGGAGCCGCCGCAGGGCGTCGGCGGCCGCGTGGCCGCCGCCGAACCCGTCGAGGGCGATCCGGACGCCGAGCCGCCGCAGCACGGTGAGGCGCTGCTCCAGGGCGTCCTGCGGGACCGAGCTGTCACTGTCGGCCAGCTCCAGGACGAGGCCGCCGGAGGGTAGCCCGTAACGGGTCAGGAGCGCCTCGACGGCGTACGGGGGTGCCGCGCGGTCGAGCAGGCGGCGGGCGCCGAGGCGGACGACGACGGGTGCTGCGTGGCCGGAGCGGTGGCGTTCGGCGGCCTGGGCGATGGCCTGCTCCAGGGTCCAGCGGCCCAGCTCGGCGGCCCGGTCGCCGTTGTCCGCGACGCGGAGGAACTCGGCCGGGGTGAAGAGTATGCCCTGGCCGGAGCGCCAGCGGGCCTGCGCGGCGACGGCGGCGACCTTGCCGGTGGTGAGGTCGACGACGGGCTGGTGGAGCAGGGCGAACTCGCCGGCGTTGAGCGCGGAGCGGAGCCGGGAGGCCAGCTCGGCCTTGCGGACGACGTCGGCCTGCATCTGCGGGGCGTAGAGCACGACCCGGTCCTTGCCGGCGGCCTTGGCGCGGTACATGGCGAGGTCGGCGTTGCGCAGGAGTTCTCCGGCGTTCTGGCCCGGTTCGGCGAAGGCGACGCCGATGCTGGCGGCGACGCGGACATCGTTGCCGTCGATGGCGTAGGGCTCGGAGAGGCGTTTGCGGAGGCGGTCGGCGAGTTCCTGGATGTGGCCTTCGCGGGCGGCGCGGTCCTCGCCGGTGTCGCCGAGGATGAGGGCGGCGAACTCGTCGCCGCCGAGGCGGGCGGCGGTGTCCCCGGCGCGGACGGCCTCGTCGAGGCGGCGGGCGGCGTGGACGAGGAGTTCGTCACCGGCCTGGTGGCCGATGGTGTCGTTGACCGCCTTGAAGCCGTCCAGGTCGATGAAGAGGACGGCGGCGCCGCGGTCGCTGCTGCGGCGGCCGGACAGGGCCTGGCTGACGCGGCGGGTGAACAGGGCGCGGTTGGGCAGGTCGGTGAGCGGGTCGTGCTCGGCGCTGTGCTGTAACTGCGCCTGGAGGCGGACGCGTTCGGTGACGTCGCGGCTGTTGAAGATGAGGCCGCCCTGGTGGCGGTTGACGGTGGACTCGACGTTGAGCCAGGTGCCCCGGCCGGACTGGAAGCGGCACTCGATGCGGGTGGTGGGCTCCAGGGCCGGGTCGGCGGCGAGGAAGCGGCGTACCTCGTGGACCACGCGGCCGAGGTCGCCGGGGTGGATGTGGGCGGAGAGCTCGGTGTCCTCCAGCTCGGAGGCGTCGCGGCCGTAGACCCCGGAGGCGGCGGGGCTGACGTAGCGCAGGGTGCCGCTGGGGTCGGCGATCATGATGACGTCGCTGGAGCCCTGCACCAGGGAGCGGAAGTGGTTCTCCTGGTGGGCGAGTTCGCGGGTGAGGGTGATGTTGTCGATGAGCATGATGCCCTGCCGTACGACGAGGGCGAGGACGACGGTGCAGGCGGTGACCAGGACGACGCGGTCGACGCTGCGGCCGTTGACCACGTTGTAGAGGATGCCGAGGGTGCAGACGGCGGCCGCGAGGTAGGGCGTCAGGGCGGCGAGCGAGCCGGAGATCGGGCTGGTGCGGTCGTGCGCGGCGATCGCCGGGTGGCCGGCGGGGAGGACGGCGCCGGGCCGGGCGTCCTGGGCCGGCGGCTCCTCCACGGCGCCGCGCTCGCTCTCGCGGTGCCGGCCGACCCAGGGGGCGTAGGCGAGCAGCAGCGAGCCGGCGAACCATCCGGCGTCCAGGATCTGGCCGGAGCGGTAGCTGTTGTGCAGCAGCGGCGAGGTGAACAGGGCGTCGCACAGCACCGTCAGGGCGAGGGCGCCGATGGCGGTGTTGAGCGCGGAGCGCCCCGCCGAGGAGCGCCGGAAGTGGAGCGCCAGGATCATGCTGACGAGCGCGATGTCGAGCAGCGGATAGGCGAGGTTGAGCGCGGCGTACGAGACGCTGCCGCCCTCGATGTCGGCGGTGTGGGCCAGCGCCAGCGACCAGGCGAGGGTCAGCAGGGAGCCGCCGATGAGCCAGGAGTCCAGGGCCAGGCAGACCCACCCGGCGCGGGTGACGGGGCGCTTGGCGAGGACGAGCAGGCCGACGACGGCGGGCGGCGCGAAGCAGAGGAAGAAGAGGTCGGCGATGCTCGGGTTCGGGACCTCGGTGTCGAGGATCACCTCGTACCAGCCCCAGGCGGCGTTCCCCAGGGAGGCCATGGCGGAGGAGATCCCGAAGAGGATCCAGGCGGGCCGGAAGCGGCTGTCGCGGGTGCGGGCGTAGAGGAAGCAGGAGACGGCGGCGACCCCTGCGGCGACGCTCAGGCCGAAGTCACCCATCGCCATGGAGAGCCGGGGGGAGCCCCAGCCGAGGACGGCGCCGACGGCGTACCCGCCGCAGACGAGGGCGAGGAGGAGCTGGCCGAGGACTCCTGAGCCGGCCGGGCCGCGGGCGGACTCCGGGCCGGTGGCCGCCGGCGGTGCGGGCGGCGCGGCGGGCATGACGCCGGGGCCGCTCACCGGGGGGCTCCCCGGCGGAGCGGGCGGCCGGCGGTCGGGAGCTCCGGCGGGCGGGGCCGGCCGCCTCGGCGGCGCCCGTGGGACCGGGCGGTCCGGTGTCGCGTCGGATCGTGGGTGTCTGGGCCGTCATGGGTGTCCGGGCCGTACAGCATCCGTCGCCCCCCTCGCGGTTCTTGGCTTTCTCTCCCCTGGCGCCTGTCGTCCTGGCGCCACCCCTGCGGCGACGATACACCAGGATGGTCACTCAGGGACAGGGGTCACCTACATACAGTGACCGAACGTGGCTGTTGACCACCCGTAGCGCCCGATTCGCTGCGGAGCGTGTCCGTTCGGGGCTCTCGGGAGCCCTTGCCCGGCAGGGCGCACCCTCCGGGCAAGGGGCTCCGCCCCGCCCGCACGTGCCGGTGGCAACCCTGCCACGCGGCGGAGCGGTGCGCGGAACGCCGGGTTCCGCGCCGGGCGTTCAGGCCGTCGTGTACACCACGTTGTCGAGCGGCTCGCCCGCCGTCCAGTGGGTCAGCTGACGGGCCAGCAGCCGCTTGGCGCGCGGCAGGAACGCGGACGTCGAGCCGCCCACGTGGGGGCTGATGAGCACACCCGGAGCGTGCCACAGCGGGTGGCCCGCGGGCAGCGGTTCGGGGTCGGTCACGTCCAGGGCGGCGGTCAGCCGGCCGCTCTCCACCTCGGCGAGGAGCGCCTTGGTGTCCACGACGGGGCCGCGCGCCACGTTGACGAGGAGGGCGCCGTCCCGCATCCGGGCGAGGAACTCGGCGTCGGCCAGCCCCCGGGTGGCCTCGGTCAGCGGCGTGGAGAGCACCACCACGTCCGCCTCGGGGAGCAGGGAGGGCAGTTCGGCGAGCGGATGCACCGGGCCGCGCTCCGTGTCACGGGCGGAGCGCGCGACGCGCAGCACCCGCGCGCACTCGAAGGGCGCGAGCCGGTCCTCGATGGCCGAGCCGATCGAGCCGTAGCCGACGATCAGCACGGTCTTGTCGGCCAGCGCGGGGTAGAAGCCGGAACGCCACTCCTCCTGGCGCTGGCCCTCGACGAAGCGGGGGATGCCGCGCAGCGAGGCGAGTATCAGGGCGAGGGTCAGCTCGGCGGTGCTCGCCTCGTGGACGGAGCGCGCGTTGCACAGGCGCACGCCGGGGTGGAGCGGCCCCATCCCGGCCTGGACGTGGTCGACGCCGGCCGAGAGCGTCTGCACGACCTCGGCCCGGGCCATCCCGGCCAGGGGGCGCACGGCGATCTCCGCGCCCTTCAGATAGGGGACGACGTAGAAGGCGCAGTCGGCGGGATCGGCGGGGAAGGTGTCGCCGCCGTCCCAGAAACGGTAGGTCAGGCCGTGATCGGCGGCGGACGGCAGGCCCGGGATCTCCTCGGGTGCGAACGGGAGCCACACATCGGTAGTCATGGTCAGGAGGCTATGCGAACCGCCCTGAGGGCCAGAGGTTACGTTGGGGTCGCTCGGAGGCGCAGCGGGAGGGTCAGGCCAGGTGGAGCGCAGGACGATCGGCGCGACGGCGCTCGAAGTCGGGGCGGTGGGGCTCGGATGCATGCCGATGAGCTGGGCGTACGCCGCCTCGCGGCAGCGGGGCGAGGAGTCCCTGCGGGCGCTCAACACGGCCCTGGACGCGGGGGTCTCGCTGCTGGACACGGCCGACATGTACGGCCCTTTCACCAACGAACTGCTGCTCGGCAGGGTGTTGCGGGACCGGCGCCGGGAGGCGTTCGTGTCGACCAAGTGCGGCCTGCTCGTCGGTGACCAGCACATCGTGGCCAACGGCCGCCCCGGGTACGTGAAACGGGCCTGCGACGCCTCGCTGCGGCGGCTGCAGACGGACGTGATCGACCTCTACCAGCTGCACCGCGCCGACCCTGAGGTGCCGGTGGAGGAGACCTGGGGCGCGATGGCGGAGCTGGTCGCGGCGGGCAAGGTGCGCGCGCTGGGACTGTGCGCGGTCGGTGCGCGGGGCGGTCGCCGCGGCGGCGGCCCGCTGGACGGGGAGGCGCTGTACGCGGGAACGATTCGCCAGCTGGAGCGGGTCCAGCAGGTGTTCCCGGTCAGCGCCGTCCAGGCAGAGCTGTCGGTCTGGTCGCCGGAGGCGCTGGCCACGCTGCTGCCGTGGTGCACCGCACGCGGTGTGGGGCTGATGGCGGCGATGCCGCTGGGGAACGGTTTCCTCAGCGGCACGCTCCGGCCCGGGGAGGGGTTCGAGCCCCAGGACCTGCGGGCCCGCCATCCCCGGTTCACCGCCGAGATGATGGCCGCCAACCAGCCGCTGGTGGCGGGGCTGCGCCGGGTCGGGGAGCGGCACGGCGCGACCCCGGCACAGGTGGCGCTGGCGTGGGTGCTGGGGCGGTCCCCGCTGGTGGTGCCGGTGCCCGGGGCGAAGCAGGCCCGGTGGGTCGCGGAGAACGCGGCGGCCGCCGGGCTGCGGCTGACCGGCCCGGACCTCGCGGAGATCGACGGGCTGCCGCCGGCCCAGGGGTCGTGGGACTGAGCCCCGGCCGAGGGCGGACGCAGCGGTGCACGAGGTTGACGTCCGCGGATGCCCCGGAAGGCTGAGAAACCGGTGACAGAACGTCGCAGTTCACGGCTGATCGGAGCCATTCGCGCATTCCGGCGGGAGCGGCGGGTTAGGAAACCAACCAACACCGTCGTGAAGGGACCGAAGATGCCGACCACTCCGCCCGACCTCCGCACACCCCCGCCCCGCCCGGCGCCGGCGAGGCCGTCCGGGCGCCGCCGCCCGCTGGGAGCGGTCACGGCGGCGGTGGCGATGGCGCTCCTGGGGGCGGGCTGCTCCTCGGGCCCCGCCGAGCCGGAGAGCGGGCCGTCCTCACCAGGTTCGGCGAGCCCGTCCGGTTCCGGATCGCCGTCGGCGGCCTCCGACGCGCCGCCCGACAAGGGCTCGGTGGAGGTGGTCCGCACCCTCGCGACCGGCCTGAAGTCGCCCTGGGGCCTGGCCCCGCTGCCCGACGGGAACCTCCTGGTGGCCTCCCGCGACGAGGGCGAGATCGTCCAGGTCGACGGCGACTCCGGCAAGACAAGCGAGGCCGGCCAGGTGCCCGGGGTCGACGCCGAGGGCGAGGGCGGCCTCCTCGGCCTGGCCCTCTCCCCCGACTTCGCCACGGACCAGCTGGTGTACGCCTACTTCACCACCGCCTCGGACAACCGCATCGCCAGCATGCGGTACGACGCGAAGAAGCCCGCCGGTGAACGGCTCTCCGCACCGAGCACGATCTTCAAGGGCATCCCCAAGGGCTTCACCCACAACGGCGGCCGGATCGCCTTCGGCCCCGACAAGATGCTCTACGTGGGCACCGGCGAGACGGGCGACAAGGGCCTGGCGCAGGACAAGGAGTCCCTGGGCGGCAAGATCCTTCGGATGACCCCGGAAGGCGAACCGGCCAAGGGAAACCCGGACCAGGACTCGGTCGTCTGGTCCTACGGCCACCGCAACGTCCAGGGCCTGGCCTGGGACGAGGACCGCCGGCTGTGGGCGTCGGAGTTCGGCCAGGACACCTGGGACGAGCTGAACCACATCGAGAAGGACGGCAACTACGGCTGGCCGGACGTGGAGGGCGAGGGCGACGGGGACGGCGACTTCCGCAACCCCGTGGAGCAGTGGCGCACCGCCGACGCCTCCCCGAGCGGCATCGCCGTCGCCGAGGGCTCGGTGTGGATGGCCGGCCTGCGCGGCGAACGGCTCTGGCGCATCCCGCTCTCCGGCGACAAGCCCTCGGCCAAGCCCCAGGCGTTCCTGGAGGGCGAGTACGGCCGCCTGCGCACCGTCGTCTCCGCGGGCGGCGACAAGCTGTGGGTGGTGACCAACGAGACAGACGGCAGGGGTTCCCCCGAGAAGGACGACGACCGGATTCTGGAGGTGCGGGTGCGCTGACCGTGGACCAGCCGCACCGGCGGCCCGCGCCATGGAGGTGGTCAGGTGTTCAACCTCATCGAGCAGCTCTTCGCTCCCGGAAGGCGCCACACCGAGGAGGAGAAGAAGCGCCTTGAACTGACCCGCGTCGACGCCGACGCGGCCGACCCGGGCAAGGGACCGATCGACCTTGCTTCGGGGCACGTGGTGATTCGGGTGCCTGGGCGGCGGGGGGAGTGAGGGGCGGAGGGCAGGAGGGGCGGGGGCGGATGGGCTGAGGGACTGAGAGGTGGGGTGGGGGCTGCGTTGGGTCGGGGCTGGGCTGGGTCGGCTAGGGCTGGGTCGGTCGGGGGCGGGGCTGGACCGCGGGCCGGGGCCGGTCAGGGCTGGAGCCGGGCCGGGCTGGCGCTGGGCCGGGCCGGGGCCGAAGCTAGGCCGGGCCGGGTCGAACTCGCGCCGACCAGGGCCCGGGCTGGACCAGGCCGGAACAAGGGCTGGGCGGAAGAGCCTGGGTGGCCGAAGAGGGCTCTGGGCTGACCCGGGCCTGGGCTGCGTCGGGCTGGGGCCGAGGGCTGCCCTGGAGTGGGGCTTGGGGGTGGGGAGGGGCGGGGGGGAGGCCCCCCAGGTAAGGGCAAGGCCCAGCCTCGCCAGTACGGACACGGGGCAGGCACCCGCCCGACCGGTACGGGCACGGGCCCGGCAGGCGCATCCCCGGTACAGCTACAAGCACCCGCTCCCCCAGCAGGCGCGCGGGTAGGACACGGGCAGGCATGTCCCACCGCTGCCACGAGCCCGTGCAGCTACACAACGGGCAAGCCCCCTAGGGCTTGTTTCAGGACTCGCTGACCTGGCTGGTTGGCCGTCCGGGGAAGTCACGGGCGGCCAACCAGATGGTGAGGTCGCGGGCGATGTCGTTGACGCTGGTCGCCGTGGTGACCTCGTGCTCGTTGCGGGTGGTGTCACGGCGGACGGTCTCGTAGCCGCCTTCGTCCAGGACGGCCACGGAAGCGAACCAGACGGGATCGTCCTCGTCGGGCTGGACGACGACGAAGGTGTTGTCGGAGTCGTTGAGGTCGCTGATCATCATGAACAGCGCGTCCTCGGAGGGGTCGTCGATGCGGTCGCCGTTCTCGCTGTCGGCGCCGTAGTACTGAGCCGCCACCGTTGTCTTCCCCTCGCTGTCGACCCGGGTCGCGGTCAGCATGGCACGTGGAGCCGACAGCCAGGGGCCCGCTCAGAGCCATTCGCCGATCTCGGCGATCAGGACCGTGGCCTCGAAGCGGACGGCGAGTTTGTCGAACCGGGGCGCGACCGCCCGGTCGCGCTTGAGCCGGTCGATCCCGCACTCGACCGCGTGCAGAGCCTTGTAGTCCTCCCGGCCGGAGACCGAAGGCCGCCCTCCGGCCTTCCCCCGCCGCTTGCGGTGGGCGATCTGGTCAGCAGGCTCCGGAATCGCGCACCGGATGTCGCGCTTTCGCAGATCGGCCCGGTTGGCGCTGGAGGAGTACGCCGTGTCACCCCGCACCCGCAGCGGCCGGACACGGGCACGGCCCGGCCCGGTGCGGGGCACCCGGATGCCTTCCAGAACGGCGACGAACTGAGGGCTGTCACCACGCTGACCAGCAGAGACAGCCGCCGCTGACCTTGCTCGCCGGCCAAGTGGATCTTGGTGGTGAAGCCTCCACAGGACCGGCCCAGTCCGTGGTCGTCCCGCTCGGCGCGGGACCCGCCCGGCGGTTCCTTCTGAGCCTGCCCGTCGCGACGGGCGCCCGCGGCGTGCTGATGAGCCCCGCAGAGCGTGGAGTCGACGTTGACCTCCCACGTGATCAGCCCGGCCACATCCGCCCGAGCCTGCAGCCGAGCCAGCAGTCCGGGCCAGATGCCGTCACGCTGCCAGCGGCGGAAGAGTCCGTAGACCGTCTGCCACGGCCCCTACTCCAACGGTAGATCCCGCCCCGGAGCACCGGTCCGCACTCGCCACCGGATCCCGTCGATCAACTTCCGCCGGCCCGACGACGGCCGCCCCAGCACCGTGACCGGCAACAACGGCTCCAGCACAGCCCACTGCCCGTCAGAAAGATCCCTCGCCCCACACCGAGATCATCGCGATGCGGGACGAGGCACCGAGCCAACTTTCAGAACACGGCCCGGGTACCCCCTGGCACAGGCACAGCGACGAGTTCACAGGGCTACGAGCAAGCCCGCCCCCAGTCCGTCCGGGCAAGCACTCCCCCAGCAGCCCGCAGGTACAGACATGTACAAGCGCCTCAGCCGCAACTTGCACCGGCAGGCATCAGCACCGGCACAGCCGAACTCCCCACCGCACCCCACCCCGTCAGCATCAAGCCCCCACCCCGACCCCCTTCTCTCGACCCCCGTCGCCCCCGCTCCCACCCGCCCCACTCCCCACCAACCGCAGCCGGTGTGCCACAGCCGCGGCCTCCCCCCGGCTGGAGACTTCCAGCTTGGCCAGGATGTGGGAGACGTGGACGCTGGCGGTTTTCGGGGAGATGAAGAGTTCCTCGGCGATGTGGCGGTTGGTGCGGCCGGCCACGAGGAGGCTCAGGACCTCGCGTTCGCGGCGGGTGAGGCCGAGGGCCTCGGCGGGGTCGGTGGGGGTGTCCGGCCGGGGTGTCGCGGCCGGGCGGGTGCTGAGGGAGAGGCGGGCGCGGCGGGCGAGGAGGTCGATGGAGTCGGCGAGGGGGCGGGCGCCGAGGCGGCGGGCGGTGGCGCGGGCGGTGCGGAGGAGTTCGGCGGCCTGGGTCCGGCCGGGGCCGGGCCGGGTGCCGGAGTCGGCGAGGAGTGCCTCGGCGTACCGGAGGGCGACGCGGGCGAGGTCCCAGGGGCGTTCGAGGGGCAGGAAGCGCTGGTGGACGTCGGCCCAGTCCTCGACGGTGTCCTGTCCCTCGCCGCGCCGGAGTTCGGCCCGGACCCAGGCGGCCTGGGCCTCGCAGACCGGTACGAAGGTGACGAGGTTCTTGGCGAGGTGGCGGACGAGGGCGATGTGGTCGGCGCGGCCTTCCTCGGCGCCGGGCAGGCCGCGGGCGTCGGACTCGGTGGTGGCCGCGGCGACCAGCAGGGGCCAGGCGTAGCGCTGGGTGCCGGGTGGGAAGCCGGTTTCGGCGGCGGCGCGGAGTTCGGCGCGGGCGTCGTGGACGCGGCCTTCGGCGGCGGCGATGGAGAGGCGGGTGGTGGCCAGCGGCAGGGCGTGCTGGGGCATGGCCCCGTGGCTGCCGACGCGGGAGCGGGCGACGGCGTCCTGCCGGACGGCGGTGTCGAGGTCGCCGCGGGCGAGGGCGATGACGGTGCGGCTGTGGGCGGCCATACCGGCGGGCTTGGCCTGTCCGGTGAGTCCGGCGGCGGCGTCGGCGCTGCGCAGGGCCTCGTCCCAGCGGCCGAGGGAGATCAGCGATTCGGCGTGGTTGGCGTGGAGGAAGGTGGCGGTGAAGAGGAGGCCGTACCGGTCGCTCTCCTTGAGGCCCCGCTCGATGAGGGCGGCCGCCTCGGCGGAGCGGCCGATGCCTTCCAGGTGGGAGGGGAGGTTGACGTAGCAGCGGCCGATCTGGTGGGGGCGTTCGCGGCGCAGGGCGTCGGCGAGGACTTCGCGGAGTTCGGCGAGGCCGGTGTCGATGTCGCCGGAGTCGATGCGCAGCCCGGCGAGGGTGCCGCGGGCGGCGAGTTCGACGTCGTCGTCGGCGCCGACCATGCGGGCGTACTGGACGGCGCGTTCGGCGGCGGCGTACGCCTCGGGGCCCGGGCGGTGGAGCATCCACCAGGAGGCGACGCAGGAGAGGACCTCGGCGTGCATCTCGGAGGGCGGCAGGCCGCGGACGAGTTCCTGGGCGGTGTGGAGTTCCTGCCAGCCGTCGCCGCGGCCGACGCTCTCGGCGACGCGGGAGCGCTGCACCCAGAACCAGGCGGCGAAGAGGGGTTCGTCCCAGCTCTCGCCGGTGCTCCTCGTCTCGCCGAGCATCCGGACGGCCTTCTTGGCGATCTTGTAGGCGCGTTCACGCTGGCCGCAGAGGCGTCCGGCGACGGCGGCGTCGGCCATCAGGTGGAGGTAGCGCAGCGGCGCGCCGGGGCCTTCGCCGGTGCCGGGTCCCCGGCGGGCGGTCAGGTGGGGGTAGACCTCGGCGTGGTCGGCGCTGCGCAGGGCGCCGCGTATCTCCTCGGGGACGCCGTCCCAGAGTTCCATGGCGCGTTCCAGGAGGGTGAACTGCTCGGCGTAGGCGTGCCGGTGGCGGGCCTCGGCGGCGGCGCGGAGGACGGCGGGGAGGGCTTTGGCGGCGTCGTGGGCGCGGTACCAGTATCCGGCGAGCCGGGTGGCGTAGGCGTCGGGGGCGACGAGGGTGGGGTCGGCGGCCAGTGCTTCGGCGAACTGGCGGCCGATGCGGGTGCGTTCGCCGGGCAGCAGGTCGTCGGTGACGGCTTCGCGGACGAGGGCGTGGCGGAAGCGGTAGCCGTCGCCGTCCTCGCTGGGCAGCAGGATGTGGGCGCCGACGGCGGCCCTGAGCGCGTCGAGCAGGTCGGTCTCGGGGAGCCGGGCGACGGCGGCGAGCAGGGCGTACTCGGTGGTGGGCCCGGCTTCGGCGGCGAGCCGGACGAGGTGCTGGCTGCGTTCGGGGAGGGCTTCGACGCGGACGAGGAGGAGGTCGCGCAGGGAGTCGGTGAGCCCGGCGTGGCAGCCGGAGCGGGCGGCGACGGTGAGTTCCTCGACGAAGAAGGCGTTGCCCTCGGAGCGGGCGAAGACCTCGTCGACGGTGGAGTCGTCGGGTTCGGCGGCGAGGATTCCGGCGAGCTGGCCGGCGACCTCGGCGCGGTTGAAGCGGGGCAGTTCGAGGCGCTGGACGGTGCGCAGCCGGTCGAGTTCGGCGAGGAGGGGCCGGAGCGGGTGGCGCCGGTGGATGTCGTCGGCGCGGTAGCTGGCGAGGACGAGGAGGCGGCCGGTGCGCAGGGTGCGGAAGAGGTAGGCGATGAGGCGGCGGGTGGAGGCGTCGGCCCAGTGCAGGTCCTCGACGACGAGGACGACGGGGCGGGCGGCGGCGAGGTGTTCGAGGAGACGGGCGGTCAGGTCGAAGAGGCGGGCGGTGCCTTCCTCGCCGGAGCGGGCGAGGGCGGCTTCGCCGAGGTCGGGCAGGAGCCGGGCGAGTTCGCCCTCCTGCCCGGCGGCGCCGGCGGCGAACTCCTCGGGGAGCAGGCGGCGCAGGGTGCGCAGCACGGCGGCGAACGGGGCGAAGGGCAGTCCTTCGGTGCCGCTCTCCACGCAGGCGCCGAGGGTGACGAGGGCCCCGTCTCCGGTGGCTTCGGCGGTGAACTCCTCCAGGAGCCGGGTCTTGCCGACGCCGGCCTCGCCGCCGATCAGCAGGGCCCGGGGTTCTCCTGTCCGTACCTCCGTCAACGCCCGGCGGAGGGTGTCGAGTTCTGTGGCGCGTCCGACGAAGACAGGGCTGACCGACTTGTGTTCCACGCCGGTGAGCATCGCATACGCCTCCCCCACCGGGGTGGCCCGGCGGGGAGGCGGTGCGGGCCGCGCGGCCCGGTGCGAGGTGTTCACGCGGCGGAGGCGCGCGGCGGCCGGACCTCGCGGTCCTTCCTGTCCTGGCCCGTCCTGCGGGCCGGGCGCCCGGTGGCGGGCGGCTGCTCGGCGCGGCGGGCGAGCCGGTCGTGTGCGGCCTCCTCGATGAGTTCGGCGGAGCGGAGCCGGTAGAGCGCGTAGTCGAACATGAGGTCCCCCGGGTGTGTGGTGCGAGGCCGCCGGGTTCTTCCCCGGCGGTGTTCCCGACTCTCCTCGCGCAGGGTGACCGTCCGCATCGGGAGGATGACCGATCCCGGGGGCGGGGGGGCCTTAGACCGCGGGCGGCGTGGACTTAGGGCGTGCCTCAGGCCGTGCGGACCGGAGCCCACAGGTGCTCCCGCGCGTAAGGCGGTCCCTCTCACACGTCCGGAGCAGCCCACCCGCCGCCCCGGGGGCGTACGTCGCAGAGTGGAGCCATGTCGCGCCTTCCCGCCGCCTGTCTCCACACCCACCTCTTCCGGGGCGCCCGCTTCCTGGTGGACGGGCTCGCCGATCCGTCCGGGTACGCGCGGGCGCCTCGTCCGCTGGAGCTGGCGCTGCGTTTCTCGGACGACGCCCCGGCCGACGCGGAGGTGCTGGTCTCCCCCGAGTCCGGCGAGACGGTCCTGGCGGTCGGCGCGTACACGACGGAGGCGGGTACGTCCCTGTCGTCGAGGACGTGGCTGGTCCGCGGGGTGGAGGCGCGGGACGCGGGGGTCGAGCTGACGATCGGCGTACGGGTCGGCTGAGGCGGCCGGGACGCACGACCGCCCCGCCCCGCGGGCGGCGGGACGGGGCGGCTGGGGCGGGTGCGGGGTTCAGCCCGCCGAGGGCACGCCGAGGAGGAGCCCGGTGTACTTGGAGAGGGCCAGCAGGAGGCCGACGAGGCCGACGGCGACGCCCGCCCAGGCGGCCGAGCGGACCCAGACGGGGCCGGTGCGCGCGGGCCAGTAGGCGACGCGGAGCACCACGCCGATGCCGACGAGCAGGCCGACGGCGGCGAAGGCGCCGCCGACGAGGGCCGCGGCCTCCCAGGAGTCGCCGTAGATGGCCTGGACCTGGTCGGCGACGCCGGCGCCCTGGGAGGTCTCCAGCTGGCCGATGAGGGAGGCGCGGGCGGAGGCGATGGTGCCGAGCCAGCCGCCGGTCAGCGAGACGACGCCGAGGACGACGGAGACGATGGCGGCGGCTCCGGCGGCGATCCCGGTGGGGGCTGCCGTGGCGGTGTCCTCGGTCGCCGCCTCGTCGTCGGCGTCGAGGTCGTCGGCGTCGTGGGCGTCGTGGACGGCCTCGACGCCGTCCGTCTCCGCCGCCGCGGGCGCCCCCTTGCCCGCCGGGTCCTTCTCCTCGCCGGGGGTCTTCCCGGGCGTGGTCCCGTCGGTGTCCTGCTGCTCGTCCTCCGCTCCGGTCGCCGGGCGCTTGCCGTCAGCCGTCTTGGTATCCATGGGGGCACCGTACGGATGGAGTCTGAGAGTCCGCTTAACGAAGCGCGGCGGAGCGGGCGGGGTCCTCGTCCGGGGCGCGCGGTACGGGTACCTCCGCCGGGTGGGCGGCCCGCTGCTCGGGCGGCCCCTCGATGCTGATGCGGGGCAGTACGCGGTCCAGCCAGCCGGGTAGCCACCAGTTGGCGCGGCCCAGCAGGTGCATGAGGGCGGGGACCAGCAGCGTACGGAGGACGAAGGCGTCCAGGGCGACGGCGACGGCCAGGGCGATGCCGAACATGGCGATGAGCCGGTCGCCGCTGAGCACGAAGGCGAGGAAGACGGAGATCATGATGACGGCGGCCGAGTTGATGACCCGGCCGGTCTCGGCGAGCCCGACGCGTACGGCGCGGGTGTTGTCACCGGTGGCGACCCATTCCTCGTGCATGCGGCTGACCAGGAAGACCTGGTAGTCCATGGAGAGCCCGAAGAGGACCGAGACCATGATCACGGGGAGGAAGGGCTCGATCGGCCCGGAGCTGCCGAGGCCGAGGAGTTCGCTCCCCCAGCCCCACTGGAAGATCGCCACGACCACGCCGAAGGCGCCGGCGACGGCCATCACGTTCATCAGCGCGGCCTTGAGCGGGATGCCGACCGAGCGGAAGGCGAGCAGCAGCAGGGCGAAGCCGAGGCCGATGACGACGCCGATGAAGAGGGGCAGCTTGCCGACGATCAGTTCGGCGAAGTCGTCGTAGGCGGCGGTCATCCCGCCGACCTTGAGGTCGAGCCCGGTGCCCGCCTCGGCGCGCGGCAGGACGTCGGCGCGCAGCCGGTCGACCAGCGCGCTGGTCTGCTCGGACTGCGGGGAGGAGGTGGGGACGACGGTGAGCAGGGCGGTGTCGGAGGCGTCGTTGAAGACGACGGGGGTGACACCGGCGACGCCCTCGGTCTGCCTGAGGGTCTGCTCCAGGCCGTCGAGGGCGAGCCGGTCCGGGGCGCCGCCGACCTCGGTGACGAGGGTGAGGGGGCCGTTGACGCCGGGCCCGAACTCGTCGGCGAGCAGGTCGTACGCCTGGCGGGTGGTGCTGGAGGCCGGGTTGTTGCCCTGGTCGGAGGTGCCGAGGTGGAGGGTGAGCATGGGCAGCGCGAGGACGGCCATGACGGCGGTGGCGAGGACGCCGAGGAGCTTGGGGTGCCGCTCGACGAAGCGGGACCAGCGCGCGGCGAACCCGGTGGGCAGCTCCGGCAGCGGCCCCTCCGCGGCGAGCCGGCGCCGCTCGCGGCGGCTGAGGGCACGCGGTCCGATGTACGCGAGGAGCGCGGGGAGCAGGGTGAGGGAGGCGGCGACCGTCAGCAGCACGGTGAGGGAGGCGGCGATGGCGACGCCGTTGAGGAACTCCAGCCGCAGGATGAGCATGCCGAGCAGGGCGATGCAGACGGTGGCGCCGGCGAAGACGACGGCCCGGCCGGTGGTGGCGACGGCGCGGGCGGCGGCCGCGTCCACGGTGAGGCCCTGTTTCAGTCCGGTGCGGTGCCGGGTCACGATGAACAGGGCGTAGTCGATGCCGACGCCGAGGCCGATGAGCATGCCGAGCATGGGGGCGAAGTCGGCGACGGTCATGACGTGGCCGAGCAGCACGATCCCGGCGTAGCCGATGCCGACGCTGACCAGGGCGGTGGCGATGGGCAGCAGGGAGGCGGCGAGGGAGCCGAAGGCGAGGAAGAGGACGACGGCGGCGACGGCCACGCCGATGAGTTCGGCGGTGTGCAGCGCGGGCGCCTCGGTGAGGGCGACGGCGGAGCCGCCCACCTCGACCTGGAGCCCGTCGCCGTCGGCTCCGTGCGCGGCGTCCACCACGGCCTGGGCCTGGGCGGGGCTGATGTCGCTGGTCTGCCCGGCGAAGGTGACGGTGGCGTAGGCGGTGCGGCCGTCCTCGCTGATGCCGCCGCCGGGCCCGGTGCCCGCCTCGGCGTACGGCCCGGCGACGGAGGCGACGCCGGGCAGGTCCGCGATGCGGTCCAGGGCGTGGGTCATGGTCTGCTCGACGTCGGCGGCGCGCACGGAGCTGTCGGGGGCGTGCCAGACGACGGTGTCGCTGTCGCCCGCGAGGCCGGGGAAGCCCCGTTCGATGAGGGCGGTGGCCTCGCCGGACTCGGTGCCGCCGGCCGCGTAGTCGTTGGTGTACGCCGATCCGGCCAGCCCCGCGGCGGTGCCGGCACCACCGAGGACGAGCAGCCAGAGCAGGACGGCCAGGAGGCGGTGGTGCATGCACCAGCGGGCGAGTGCGGCCACGGACGTGCTCCCTCGGGGGGTCGTGCTTCACCGGGGAGCCGTCGGGCAGGGGGATGCCCGCATGGGTACGGCCCGCGAGAAAGCGTGAGCAGTGATGTCACTCTGGCAGGCGGGAAAGATCCTTTGACCCTTTCGTGCGCTTCGTCACAGCCCTTTCGGGGCCCGGTGACGGGCCGTTCCGGCCGCCGCACGCTCCGCACCATCCGCCTCCGGGCCGGGCGCGTCGCCGAGAACGCGCCGAGGGGCGCCCGTACCTGGTCGGTACGGGCGCCCCTCGGGCGTGGCACTGCGGCGGCGTCAGCCCTCGACGCCGAGCTGCGCGAGGATCAGCTCCTTCACGCGGGCGGCGTCGGCCTGGCCGCGCGTCGCCTTCATGACGGCGCCGACCAGGGCGCCGGCGGCGGCGACCTTGCCGCCGCGGATCTTGTCCGCGATGGCCGGGTTGCCGGCGATGGCCTCCTCGACGGCGGTGGTGAGCGCGCCCTCGTCGGAGACGACCTTCAGGCCGCGCTTCTCCACCACGGTGTCGGGGTCGCCCTCGCCCGCGAGGACGCCCTCGATGACCTGGCGGGCCAGCTTGTCGTTGAGGTCGCCGCCCTTGACCAGCTCGGCGACCCGCGCGACCTGCGCCGGGGTGATCGGCAGCCCCTCCAGGGGACGGCCGGTCTCGTTGGCGTTGCGGGCCAGCTCGCCCATCCACCACTTGCGCGCGGCGGCCGCGTCGGCGCCCGCCTCGATGGTGGCGACGATCGGGCCGATCGCCCCGGCGTTGAGGATCGACTGCATGTCGTGCTCGGAGACGCCCCACTCCTCGCGGAGCCGGTTGCGGCGCACGCGGGGCAGTTCGGGCAGGGTGGAGCGCAGTTCCTCGACCCACTCGCGCGGCGGGGCGACCGGCACCAGGTCCGGCTCGGGGAAGTAGCGGTAGTCCTCGGCGTTGTCCTTGATGCGGCCGGCCGTGGTGGAGCCGTCCTCCTCATGGAAGTGCCGGGTCTCCTGGACGATGGTGCCGCCGGAGGAGAGGACGGCCGCGTGCCGCTGGATCTCGAACCGGGCGGCGCGCTCGACGGAGCGGAGCGAGTTGACGTTCTTCGTCTCCGAGCGCGTGCCGAACTCCTGCCGGCCCTTGGGGCGCAGCGAGAGGTTGACGTCGCACCGCATCTGGCCCATCTCCATGCGGGCCTCGGAGACGCCGAGCGCCTTGATCAGCTCGCGCAGCTCGGCGACGTACGCCTTGGCGACCTCGGGGGCCCGCTCGCCCGCGCCCTCGATGGGCTTGGTGACGATCTCGATGAGCGGGATGCCCGCGCGGTTGTAGTCGAGCAGGGAGTGGGACGCGCCGTGGATGCGGCCGGTGGCGCCGCCGACGTGGGTCGACTTGCCGGTGTCCTCCTCCATGTGGGCGCGCTCGATCTCCACCCGGAAGACCTCGCCGTCCTCCAGCTGCACGTCGAGGTAGCCGTCGAAGGCGATGGGCTCGTCGTACTGGGAGGTCTGGAAGTTCTTCGGCATGTCCGGATAGAAGTAGTTCTTCCGGGCGAACCGGCACCATTCGGCGATCTCGCAGTGGAGCGCCAGGCCGATCTTGACGGCCGACTCCACGCCGACGGCGTTGACGACCGGCAGGGAGCCGGGCAGGCCGAGGCAGGTGGGGCAGGTCTGCGAGTTGGCGTCCGCGCCCAGCTCCGTGGAGCAGCCGCAGAACATCTTGGTCTTGGTGCCGAGCTCGACATGGACCTCCAGGCCCATGACGGGGTCGTACGCCGCGAGCGCGTCGTCGTACGGCACCAGGTCAGTGACAGTCACGGTGAAACTTTTCCCTCTCAGCCCAGCAGGACGTCGTCGTCGCCGAGGCGCTTGAGCTCACGCACGAGCAGGGCGACGCCGGTGACGATCCCGGCCGCGGTCGCGACCGCGTCGACCAGGCTCAGCGTGTCGTGATCGTGGCGGGCGGCCTTCATCTGCTTGTAGACGCTCAGGGCGCCGAAGGCGGTGGTGCCGATGGACAGGTACGTACCGGTCTTGGACTTCTTGAAGCCCTTGGCCTTGGACAGTGCACTCACAGGGACGGAGCCTCCTCCAGCAGCGGATGACCCCACTGTTCCACGAAGGCGGCCTCGACGGCTGCCCCGACCTTGTACAGCCGGTCGTCCTTCATGGCGGGGGCGATGATCTGGAGCCCCACCGGAAGGCCGTCCTCCGGGGCGAGGCCGCAGGGCAGCGACATCGCGGCGTTGCCGGCCAGGTTGGTGGGGATGGTGCAGAGGTCGGCGAGGTACATCGCCATGGGGTCGTCGGCCCGCTCCCCGATGGGGAAGGCGGTCGTCGGGGTGGTCGGCGAGACGATCACGTCGACCTCCTCGAAGGCCCGCTCGAAGTCGCGCGTGATGAGCGTGCGGACCTTCTGCGCGGAGCCGTAGTACGCGTCGTAGTAGCCGGAGCTGAGCGCGTACGTGCCGAGGATGACGCGGCGCTTGACCTCGTCGCCGAAGCCCTCCTCACGGGTGATGGCGGTGACCTCTTCGGCCGAACGCGTCCCGTCGTCGCCGACGCGCAGCCCGTAGCGCATCGCGTCGAACCGGGCGAGGTTCGAGGAGCACTCGGAGGGCGCGATCAGGTAGTACGCGGAGAGCGCCAGGTCGAAGGAGGGGCAGTCCAGCTCGACGACGGTCGCGCCGAGCTTGCGGAGCAGCTCCACGGACTCGTCGAAGCGCTGCACGACGCCGGCCTGGTAGCCCTCGCCGCGGAACTGCTTGACGACGCCTACGCGCATGCCCGCGACCGAGCCGTTCCGGGCCGCCTCGACGACCGGCGGGACCGGGGCGTCGATGGAGGTGGAGTCGAGCGGGTCGTGCCCGGCGATGGCCTCGTGCAGCAGCGCGGCGTCGAGCACGGTCCGGGCGCAGGGCCCGCCCTGGTCGAGGGAGCTGGAGAAGGCGACCATGCCGTAGCGGGAGACGCCGCCGTAGGTCGGCTTGACGCCGACGGTGCCGGTGACGGCGGCGGGCTGGCGGATGGAGCCGCCGGTGTCCGTGCCGATGGCCAGCGGCGCCTCGAAGGCGGCGAGCGCGGCGGAGGAGCCGCCGCCGGAGCCGCCGGGGATGCGGGTGAGGTCCCAGGGGTTGCCGGTGGGGCCGTAGGCGCTGTTCTCGGTGGAGGACCCCATGGCGAACTCGTCCATGTTGGTCTTGCCGAGGATCACCACGTCGGCGTCCTTGAGCCGCTTGGTGACGGTGGCGTCGTACGGCGGGATCCAGCCTTCGAGGATCTTCGAGCCGACCGTGGTCGGGATGCCCTCGGTGGTGAAGATGTCCTTCAGTGCCAGCGGGACACCGGCGAGCGGGCCGAGCTTCTCGCCGGCCGCGCGCTTGGCGTCGACGGCGCGCGCCTGGGCGAGGGCACCCTCGCGGTCGACGTGCAGGAAGGCGTGGACCTTCTCGTCGACGGCCTCGATCCGGGCCAGGTGGGCCTCGGTGACCTCGACGGCGGTGAGTTCGCCGGAGGCGATCTTCGCGGCGGTCTCGGCCGCGGTGAGCTTGATGATGCTGTCCGACATGGCGGTCAGTCCTCCCCGAGGATCTGCGGCACCTTGAAACGCTGCTGCTCCTGGGCGGGCGCGCCGGAGAGCGCCTGCTCCGGGGTGAGCGACGGACGGACCTCGTCCGCGCGCATGACGTTCGTCATCGGCAGCGGGTGGGAGGTCGGCGGTACGTCTTGTCCGGCGACTTCCGAGACGCGGGCGACCGCGCCGAGAATGTCGTCGAGCTGTCCGGCGAAGTGTTCGAGCTCTTCGGCCTTCAGCTCCAGACGCGCCAGCCGAGCGAGGTGAGCGACCTCCTCGCGCGTGATGCCAGGCATGCGGCGATCCTCAGGGTGAGAGTGGCGGATGTGCGACCCCAATCCTATGGGGCCGCACCACCCCCCGACGAAACGCTCCCACGATCCCCCACTCAGGCGACCCCCCAGCCCCCGAAACCCCCCACCAGATCCCGCCAGATCCCACCCGGCCGACCCCAGCCAGACCAACCCCAGCCCGGCCAACCCCAGCCCGGCCAACTCCAGCCCGGCCAACTCCAGCCCGGCCGGCGCTTGAGGCCCTCGATGACCCGCGCGGGCAGGCGGCCCGCACCCCACTCCCGGCGCCCGGGAGGGGCGAACGTTACTGCGGGGGCCCGGACCGAACGGCCCGCCCGGCCTCCGCCGCCTCGGCGGCGATCTCCGCCGGCCGCCGCCACCCCCGGGCCCCCCGGGCCCGCAACCAGGCCGTCGTCTCCCCTGCGGGCATCGCGGCAGCGACCAGCCACCCCTGCACCGCATCGCACCCCAGGTCGCGCAGCCGCTCCCAGGTCTCGTCGTCCTCGACGCCCTCGGCGACGACGAGCAGCCCCAGCGAGTGGGCGAGGTCGACGGTGCACCGCACGATCTCCGCGTCCTCGGTGTCGACGGCGAGCCGGGCGACGAAGCTGCGGTCGATCTTCAGCTCGCTGACCGGCAGCCGCCGCAGGTGGACGAGGGAGGAGTAGCCGGTGCCGAAGTCGTCCAGGGACATCTTCACGCCGTGCCCGGTCAGCCCGGCGAGGGTGTCGGCGGCCCGCTGTGGGTCCTCCAGCAGGACGTGCTCCGTTATCTCCAGCTGGAGCGCCCCGGCCGGTACGCCGTGCCGGGCGAGCCGGGCCGCGACGGCGCCCGCGAAGCCGGGGCTGTGGACGTCGCGCGGGGAGACGTTGACCGCCACCGGCACGTTGAGCCCCTGGGCGCGCCAGCGGGCGACCTGGCCGAGCGCGGTCTCCAGGACGTACTCGGTGAGGTGCGGCATCAGCCCGGAGGACTCGGCGATGGCGATGAACTCGTCCGGGGGGACGCGGCCGCGCTCCGGGTGGACCCAGCGCACCAGCGCCTCCAGCCCGGCGACGTGGCCGTCGAAGCGGACCTTGGGCTGGTAGTGCAGCTCGACCTCGCCGGCGTCCAGCGCCCGGCGCAGGTCGCCGAGGAGGCCGAGGCGGTCGGGGGTGTTGGAGTCCCGCTTGGACTCGTAGACCTCGACGCCGGTGCGGTCCCGCTTGGCCTGGTACATCGCGACGTCGGCCCGGCGCAGCAGCCCTTCGGCGTCCTGGGCGTGGTCCGGGTAGACGGCGACCCCGGCGCTGGCCTCCAGGACGAGGGTGAGGCCGTCCAGGTCGAGCGGGGAGCCGAGTTCGGAGACGAGGCGGCGGGCGACGCGCTGGGCGGCGGTGGTGGAGGCGGCGACGGGCAGCAGGACGGCGAACTCGTCGCCGCCGAGCCGGGCCGCCTCGGCGCCGCGCGGCAGTGCGGGGCGCAGCCGTTCCGCTATCTGCAGCAGGAGCCGGTCGCCGGCGAGGTGGCCGAGGGTGTCGTTGACCGAGCGGAACCGGTCGAGGTCGATGAGGAGCAGCGCGGAGCGGGTCCCGGCCTGTTCGGCCTCGTCGAGGGCGGTCCAGATCCGCTCCAGCAGCCACTGGCGGTTGGGCAGGCCGGTGAGCGGGTCGCGGAGCTGTTCCTCGGCGCGGGCGCGGGCGATCCAGAGGGTGGAGTCGAGGGCGATCAGCGGGATGGAGAAGAGCGGCAGCAGCACCGGCAGGGCGACGGCGACCACGCAGATCAGCGGGGCGATGCCGAGCAGGGCGACGCCCACGAGGCTCTGCCGGATCACCGCGGTGCGGGTGACGGTGGGCAGGGTGCCCGGGTTCGGGGTGTGGACCAGCCAGAGCAGCAGGCGGGTCATCAGCAGGTATCCGGCGGCGGCGAAGAGGACGCCGGCGCCGGTGGCCAGGGTCCAGCTGCGCGGGTCCCAGGGTGTCTCGACGCTGGGGGTGACGCCGGTGAGGGTCAGCAGCAGGGCGGCGGCGGCGATGCCGAGGATGTCGACGGCGCCGTGCAGCAGGCCCTGGCGCCAGCGGTGCCTGCGGGCGACGCCGACGAGGACGACGACGGTGATGCTGACCAGCCCGGCCGGGACCCAGCCGTAGAGCAGCAGGACGGCGAGGGTCAGGGCGGCGCCGGAGCCGGTCCCGCCCCACCAGCGGTCGCGGCCGAGGGCGACGAGGTGGCCGACGACGATGCCGGTGAGAACGGCGAGCGCCCACCCGGCGGCGCCCGCCGGGAAGAGGGCGTGGCCGGTGGCGACGGCGCGGCCGATGCCGGTGGCGAGGAGGACGGCGGCGAGCGCGATGACGGCGATCGGGAGCAGCGGCGTGACGCCCTCGGCGCGGCCGGGGCCGTACGGGGCCCGACGCGGGCCGGTGCGCGCGGCAATGGTGCGGCGCAGACGCGGCCATGAGGCCGGTGCGGCGCTCTCGGTCGGTTCCATTCCGTCCCTCTCCCGGCCGACACGTGCCGCGGGTGCGGGGCCGACGGCCTTGACTGTCACCGCCCGGGTGCCCGGCCGGCCCCGTGAGCCGGCCGGGCACCGCGAGGCGCGTCCCCCAACAGTAGGCCGCTCAGGGCCTTCACGGGCACCGGTCGGGGACGGTTGCCCGAATGAGACCTGGCCACCCCGATGCATCTGGTATGCGCCGAACGGGTGGCTCGCGGAGGTCACTCGGGAAGCGGAAGTGCCACTTCACGTGCGGCGTCGGGGCCTTGTCCGAGGAGGACGGCGAAGCCCGCCTCGTCCAGGACGGGCACCTTGGCCTGCATGGCCTTGTCGTACTTGGAGCCGGGGTTGTCGCCGACGACCACGAACGAAGTCTTCTTCGAGACAGAACCTGTCACTTTGGCGCCCTGGTTCTGGAGGGCTTCCTTGGCGTTGTCCCGGGTGTGGTGTTCGAGGGTGCCGGTGACGACGACGGTGAGGCCCTCCAGCGGGCGGGGGCCCTCGTCCTCGCCGGTGGACTCCTCCTCCATCCGGACGCCGGCCTCGCGCCACTTGCGGACGATCTCGCGGTGCCACTCCTCGGCGAACCAGCTCTTGAGGGAGGCGGCGATGGTCGGGCCGACGCCTTCGGTCTGCGCCAGCTCCTCCTCGGTGGCGGCCTCGATCCGCTCGATGGAGCGGAACTCGCGGGCCAGCGCCTGGGCGGCGACCGGGCCGACGTGGCGGATGGAGAGGCCGGTGAGGACGCGGGCGAGGGGGCGCTGCTTGGCCGCCTCGATGTGGTCGAGCATGGCGAGGGTGTTCTTCTTCGCCTCGCCCTGCTTGTTGGCGAAGAAGGTGACGATCTTCTCCTCGCCGGTCTTCGGGTCGCGCTTGGGCAGGCCGCTGTCCGGGTCGAGGACGTAGGAGCGGATGGGCAGGAGCTGGTCGACGGTGAGGTCGAAGAGGTCGCCCTCGTCGCGCAGCGGGGGCTCGGAGGGCTCCAGGGGCTGGGTGAGGGCGGTGGCGGCGACGTAGCCGAAGTTCTCGATGTCGAGGCACTTGCGGCCCGCGAGGTAGTAGATCCGCTCCCGCAACTGGGCGGGGCAGGAGCGGGCGTTGGGGCAGCGGAGGTCGATGTCGCCCTCCTTCATCGGCTTCAGCGGGGTGCCGCACTCGGGGCACTCGGCCGGCATGGTGAAGGGGCGCTCGGTGCCGTCGCGGAGGTCGGCGACGGGGCCGAGGATCTCCGGGATGACGTCGCCGGCCTTGCGCAGGACGACGGTGTCGCCGATGAGGACGCCCTTGGCGCGGACCACGTCCTGGTTGTGCAGGGTGGCGAACTCGACCTCGGAGCCGGCCACGGTGACCGGCTCGACCTGGGCGTACGGGGTGACACGGCCGGTGCGGCCGACGCCGACGCGGATGTCGATGAGGCGGCTGTTGACCTCCTCGGGCGGGTACTTCCAGGCGATGGCCCAGCGGGGGGCGCGGGAGGTGGAGCCGAGGCGGCCCTGGAGGGGGACCTCGTCGAGCTTGACGACGACGCCGTCGATCTCGTGCTCGACGGAGTGCCGGTGGTCGCCGTAGTACGTGATGAACGCGCGGACGCCGTCGAGTCCTTCGACCACCTTGTTGTGGCGGGCGGTGGGCAGGCCCCAGGAGCGCAGCAGGTCGTAGGCGTGGGAGAGGCAGTCGATGGTGAAGCCCTCGCGGGCGCCGATGCCGTGGACGACCATGTGCAGCGGGCGGGTGGCGGTGACCCGGGGGTCCTTCTGGCGCAGGGAGCCGGCGGCGGCGTTGCGCGGGTTGGCGAAGGGCTTCTCGCCGGCTTCGACGAGGCGGGCGTTGAGCTTCTCGAACTCCTCCATCGGGAAGAAGACCTCGCCGCGGATCTCCACCAGGGCGGGGAGGTCGTCGCCGTGCAGCCGCTCGGGGATGTCCGAGATGGTGCGGACGTTGGGGGTGATGTCCTCGCCGACGCGGCCGTCGCCGCGGGTGGCGGCGCGGGTGAGGCGGCCGTGCTCGTAGGTGAGGTTGACGGCGAGGCCGTCGACCTTCAGCTCGCACAGGAAGTGGTAGCCGGGGGCGCCGACCTCCTTGGCGACGCGCTCGGCCCAGGCGGCGAGTTCCTCGTCGTCGAAGGCGTTGTCGAGGGAGAGCATCCGCTCGCGGTGCTGGACGGAGGTGAACTCGGTCTCGTACTGCCCGGCGACCTTCTGGGTGGGCGAGTCGGGGGTGCGCAGCGGCGGGTACTGCTCCTCCAGTTCGGTGAGGGCGCGCAGCTGCCGGTCGAACTCGGCGTCGCTGACGACGGGCTGGTCGTTGACGTAGTAGCGGAAGCGGTGCTCCTCGACCTGTTCGGCGAGGTGCTTGTGGCGCTCCCGCGCGTCCGCGGGAACGTCTGCGTTCTGCTGTTCGCCGGCCACTGTCCTGTCCTCCCGTTTCGTCACTCCGGGTTGTCCGCGAGTGAGTTCGCCGCCCGGACGCAGTGGGCGAGGGCCGCGCGGGCGTAGCCGGGCGAGGCGCCGGCCAGACCGCACGACGGGGTGATCGCCACCGCTTCGGGGAGCAGCCCGGGATTCAGCCCCAGCCTGCGCCACCACGTCCTGACCCCCATGACGCTACCGGCCGGGTCCGACAATGCGGTGTCGGTGCCGGGCACGACACCGGCGAGCAGCCGGAAGCCCGCCTCGACGCCCTCACCGAGCGCCTCGTCGTCACCCTCGGTGAGCAGGGAGAAATCGAACGAGGCGCCCGCGAATCCGGCGCGGCGCAGCAGGGCGAAGGGGACGGACGGGGCACAGCTGTGCGCGAGGACGGGCCCGTCGTGGACGGCGGCGACCTCGCGCAGGGCGGACTCCACGACCTGCCGGTCGACGGCGCGGTAGGTGCGGTAGCCGCTGGCGGTACGGACGGTTCCGGTGAGGACGGCGGTGAGGGAGGGCTCGTCGAGCTGGAGGACGAGGCGGGCGCCGGGGACGCGGCGGCGGACCTCGGCGAGGTGGCCGCGGAGCCCTTCGGCGAGGGAGGCGGCGAGGTCGCGGCAGGCCCCGGCGTCCCCGAGGAAGGCTTCGCCGCCGCGGGTCTGGAGGGCGGCGGCGAGCGTCCAGACGCCGGTGACCTGGAGCTTGAGCGGGCCTTCGTACCCCTGGGTGTACTCCTCCAGGGCGTCGAGGTCCTCGCGGAGCCAGGAGACGGCGCGGCGCATGTCGCGGCCGGGCCGGTCGGCGATCCGCCAGCCGCTGGGCTCCAGCTGGGCGTGGAGGTCGGCCAGGAGTCCGGCGGTGCGGCCGGTCATGTCGGCGCCGGGGCCGCGGGCGGGCAGTTCGGGGAGGTACGGCATGCCCTCGCCGCCCGCGAAGGTGCCGGTCACGGTCCTGGCCGCCTCGCGGGCGTCGCCGCCGGGCATCGAGCCGATGCCGGTGGCGCGCAGGGTGGGGAAGTCGTCGGTGTCGCTCACGCCGGACAGGCTACGGGCCCCGGGGCGGCGCCGGCCCCGGCAGGGCGGGGTGCGGCGCCGGGCCGTCCCGGCGGGGTCGGGTCAGCCGCCCGGGCGGATGCTGACGTCGTTGATGACGGCGTCGGCGGGCAGGTCGAGCGCGGTGAGCAGGGTGGTGGCCACCGACTCGGGGCTGATCCAGCGGTCGGGGTCGTACTCCTTGCCCTCCTGCTGGTGGATCTTCTGCTGCATGGCGCTGGCGGTGCGGCCCGGGTAGACGGAGGTGACGCGGACGCCGTGCTCCTGCTCCTCCTGGCGCAGGGCGTCGGCGAGGGCCTTGAGGCCGTGCTTGGCGGCGGCGTAGGCGGCCCAGCCGCCGTTGGCGTTGAGGCCGGCGCCGGAGTTGACGAAGACGACGTGGCCGTGGGTGAGGCGCAGCTGCGGCAGGAAGTGGCGGGTCAGTTCGGCGGGGGCGAGGAGGTTGACGTCGATCTGGTGGCGCCAGGTCTTGGGGGTGAGTTCGCCGACGGTGCCGAGGTCGACGACGCCCGCGATGTGCAGCAGCGAGTCGATGCGGTCGGGGAGGGTCTGGTGGGAGAGGGCCCAGGAGATCCGGTCGGGGTCGGCGAGGTCGGCGACGAGGGTCTCGGCGCCGGGGTGGGCGGCGGCCAGTTCGCGGGCGCGGCCGGCGTCGCGGGCGACGAGGACGAGGTGGTCGCCGCGCTCGTGGAGGCGGCGGGCGACGGCGGCGCCGATGCCGGAACCGGCGCCGGTGATCACATGAGTAGCCATGGCCCGCATGATCCCACCGGGCGCCGTACCGCTCCTACTGGACCCCCGCGCTCTCCTCCAGGTGGGCGAGGGCGCCGACGGGCTCCTCGGCGAAGAGGACCAGTTCGGTCAGGGGCAGCGGCAGGAACCCCTCGTCCTCCATCCGCTGGAACTGCTCGCGCAGGCCGTCGTAGAAGCCCGCGGTGTTGAGCAGGACGACGGGCTTGGTGTGCATGCCGTGCTTCTTGAGTTCGAGGATCTCGGTGGCCTCGTCGAGGGTGCCGGTGCCGCCCACCATGATGACGACGGCGTCGGCGCGGGCGAGGAGCTGCGCCTTCCGCTCGGCCAGGTCGGCGGTGATGATCATCTCGCCGGACTCGGCGGGGACCGGGCGCGCGGAGGCGGCGAGGAATTCCACCGAGACGCCGAGGAGCTTGCCGCCGGACTGCTCGACGCCGTCCGCCACGACCTTCATGAGTCCCTTGTCGGAGCCGCCCCACACCAGGGTGTGGCCGCCCTTGCCGAGGAGTTCGGCGAACTCGCGGGCGGGCCGGGTGTAGCGCTCGGGCAGGTCGGCGGCGGACAGGAAGACGCATATGTTCATGCCCGCAACTTACCGCCCGTCCGCCGCGGCGCAGAAGCCGCGTACCGGACAGGGGTTGTCGGCGGGCGGGAGTACGGTCGACCCCATGACTCAGGGACACGGAGACGACACGGCACGCGGTCACCGCATCACCGTCGAGCAGGCCCCGGTGCACGTGCGGGTGGTGCGGGACGGGCAGGTGGTGGCGGAGAGCCGCCGCCCGCTGCTGCTGCGCGAGACGGGGCTGCCCGTCCGGTACTACCTGCCGCCCGAGGACGTCCGCACCGACCTGCTCACGCCTTCGGAGACGCACACGGTCTGCCCCTTCAAGGGCACGGCCTCGTACTGGTCGCTGCCGGGCGAGCCGGATCTGGTGTGGGCCTATCCGGAGCCGATCGAGGCGGTCGCGGAGATCAGGGACCACTTCTGCTTCTACGAGACGGAGGTGGTGGCGGAGCCCGCCGGGTGACCTGACGGGTGCGGCCCGGGTGGTGGGCGGCGGGTCTTCGGGCGAGGCTGCCGGTATGGACACGGTGGTTTCCCGGGACGGCACGCCGATCGCCTACGGGACACGGGGCAGCGGCCCGGCGCTGGTGCTGGTCGGCGGGGCGATGACGGCCGGGGAGCACGCGGCGCCGCTGGCCGGGCTGCTCGCCGACAGCTTCACGGTGGTGACCTACGACCGGCGCGGGCGCGGCCGCAGCGGCGACACACGGCCGTACGCGGTCGGCCGCGAGGTGGAGGACCTGGCCGAGGTGATCCGCGCGGTGGGCGGCCCTGCCGCGCTCTACGGGGTCTCCTCGGGGGCGGCGCTGGCGCTGCACGCGGCGTCGGCGGGGACGGCGGTGAGCCGGGTGGCGCTGTACGAGCCGCCGTTCACCGTCGGCGAGGCGGACCCCTCGCGGCGGGAGGCGTACCGCTCGCGGCTGGTGGCGCTGCTGGCGGCGGACGACCGGGGCGGGGCGGTGGAGCTGTTCATGACCCGCATCGGGCTGCCGCCGGAGATGATCGCGGGGGCCCGCCGGTCCCCCGCCTGGCCCGGTCTGGAGGCGGTGGCACCGACCCTCGCCTACGACGACGAGCTGCTGGGCGACGGCGCGCCGCCGCTGGACCGGCTCGCCCTGGTGCCGGTTCCGGCGCTGGTGATGGCCGGTTCGGCGAGCCCGCCCGCGATGACCGAGGCGGCCCGGACGGTGGCCGAGGCCCTGCCGGAGGGCAGGTACCGCGAGCTGGGCGGGCAGACCCACGACGTGGCGCCCGAGGCGGTGGCGGCGGCCCTGCGGGAGTTCCTGCTGCCCTGAGCCGTGCGGCGGGAGCGGCCCCGCCGCACGGCCCGGCGGGTCCGTCAGGCCGCCGGGACGGCCCCGGCGCGGCGGGTGGCGGCGATGGTGGCGGAGCCGACCACACGGCTGCCGTCGTAGAGGACGACGGCCTGGCCGGGGGCGACGCCGCGGACCGGCTCGTCGAAGGTGACGGTCAGCTCGCCCTCGCGCACCTCGGCGGTGACGGGGGTCTCCTCGCCGTGGGCGCGCAGCTGCGCGGTGTAGCGGCCGCTGCCCTCGGGCGGGGTGCCGCACCAGCGAGGGCGGATGGCGGTGAGCCCGGTGACGTCGAGGGCGGCGGCGGGGCCGACGGTGACGGTGTTGTCGACCGGGGAGATGTCCAGGACGTAGCGGGGCTTGCCGTCGGCGGCCGGGGTGCCGATCCGCAGGCCCTTGCGCTGGCCGATGGTGTAGCCGTAGGCGCCCTCGTGGGTGCCGACCTTCTGCCCGGCCTCGTCGAGGATGTCGCCCTCGGCGGTGCCCAGGCGCCCGGCGAGGAAGCCGCGGGTGTCGCCGTCGGCGATGAAGCAGATGTCGTGGCTGTCGGGCTTCTTCGCGACGGCCAGGCCCCGGCGCTCGGCCTCGGCGCGGATCTCGTCCTTGGTGGTGAGGGTGTCCCCGAGCGGGAAGAGGGCGTGGGCGAGCTGCCGCTCGTCGAGGACGCCGAGGACGTAGCTCTGGTCCTTGGCCATGTCGGAGGCGCGGTGCAGCTCGCGGGAGCCGTCCTCGCGGGTGACGACGGTGGCGTAGTGGCCGGTGCAGACGGCGTCGAAGCCGAGGGCGAGGGCCTTGTCGAGGAGGGCGGCGAACTTGATCTTCTCGTTGCACCGCAGGCAGGGGTTGGGGGTGCGCCCGGCCTCGTACTCGGCGACGAAGTCCTCCACCACGTCCTCGCGGAAGCGTTCGGCGAGGTCCCAGACGTAGAAGGGGATGCCGATCACGTCGGCGGCGCGGCGGGCGTCGCGGGAGTCCTCGATGGTGCAGCAGCCGCGCGCACCGGTCCGGAAGGACTGCGGGTTGGCGGAGAGCGCCAGGTGGACGCCGGTCACGTCGTGGCCTGCTTCGGCGGCGCGGGCGGCGGCGACGGCGGAGTCCACACCGCCGGACATCGCGGCGAGCACCCTCAGGGGGCGCGGCGGGTTCTCGGTGCGCGGGGAGGTCTCAGTCATAGCCCGTCCAGGGTACGGGGGCGCGGGAACGAATGTCCCTCGCGTAGGCGTTGGGGCAGGCGTGGGCAACGGAAATCACAGTGCGGGCGCCGGCAGGGGCGCCGACGGCGGGCAGGGCGCGCGGCGCCGTACGCTCCGGCGGCGGTCGGTGCTGATCGGCGCCGGGGTGGCGGCGGCCACCGGCGGCGTGCTGGCACGAGAGCAGCTGGGCCGCCTGTGGTACCAGGTGCCGGGGGTCTCCAAGCCCCGGGTGGAGGGGGCGGTGGACTACGCGAAGGCGGAGTGGGTCGCGGCCTCGGACGCCAACTGGCGGCGGGCGGACCGCCCCGACGACTTCACCGTGGACCGCGTGATCATCCATGTGGTGCAGGGCAGCTACGCGGTGGCGCTCAAGGTCTTCCAGGACCCGGCGCACCGCGCGGCCACGCACTACGTGGTCGGCAAGGACGGCCGGGTGGCCCAGCTCATCCGCGAGCTGGACGTGGCGTACCAGGCGGGGAACCGCGAGTACAACGAGCGGGCGGTCGGCATCGAGCACGAGGGGTTCGTGGACCGCCCGCAGGACTTCACCGGCGCGATGTACGAGAGCTCGGCGCGGCTGACCGCCGACATCTGCCTGCGCCACGGCATACCCGTCGACCGGACGCACGTCATCGGCCACGTCGAGGTGCCCGGCACCGACCACACCGACCCGGGCCCGCACTGGGACTGGGACCGCTATCTGCGGCTGGTCCGGGCCGCCAAGAAGCAGCTGGAGCGGGAGCGCGAGCAGGACGAGCGGCGCGAGCGGGCGTGAGCCGCCGGGTGCCCGCGCCCGGTCAGCTCAGTCCGGCGTTGCGGGCCCGTTCCACGGCCGGGCCGATCGCCTTGGCGACGGCCTCGACGTCGGCGCGGGTCGAGGTGTGGCCGAGCGAGAAGCGCAGCGTGCCCCGGGCGAGGTCGGGCGGGGTCCCGGTGGCGAGCAGGACGTGGCTGGGCTGGGCGACGCCCGCGGTGCAGGCGGAGCCGGTGGAGCACTCGATGCCCTGGGCGTCCAGGAGCAGCAGCAGGGAGTCGCCCTCGCAGCCGGGGAAGGTGAAGTGGGCGTTGGCGGGCAGCCGCCCGGCGGGGTCGGGGTCGCCGCCGAGGATGGCGTCCGGGACGGCGGCGTGGACGGCGGCGACCAGCTCGTCGCGGAGCGCGCCGATCTCCTCGGCGAAGCGGGGGCGGCGCTGGGCGGCGAGCTGCCCGGCGACGGCGAAGGAGGCGATGGCGGGCACGTCGAGGGTGCCGGAGCGCACGTGCCGCTCCTGCCCGCCGCCGTGCAGGACGGGCACCGGCGTGTACTGGCGGCCCAGCAGCAGCGCGCCGATGCCGTAGGGCCCGCCGATCTTGTGACCGCTGACGGTGGCGGCGGCCAGGCCCGAGGCACCGAACTCCAGCGGGAGCTGGCCGAAGGCCTGGACGGCGTCGGCGTGCAGCGGGATCTCGTACTCGGCGGCGACGGCGGCCAGTTCGGTGACCGGCTGGACGGTGCCGATCTCGTTGTTGGCCCACATGACGGTGGCCAGCGCCACGTCGTGCGGGTTCCGGGCGAGGGCTTCGCGCAGCGCCTCGGGGTGGACCCGGCCGAGGGTGTCGACGGGGAGGTACTCGACGGTGGCGCCCTCGTGCTCGCCGAGCCAGTGCACCGCGTCGAGGACGGCGTGGTGCTCCACCGGGCTGGCCAGGACGCGGGTGCGGCGCGGGTCGGCGGCGCGGCGGGCCCAGTACAGCCCCTTGACGGCGAGGTTGTCGGCCTCGGTCCCGCCGGCGGTGATCACCACCTCGCTGGGCCGGGCCCCGAGCGCCTCGGCGAGGGTCTCCCGGGCCTCCTCGGCGGTGCGCCGGGCTCTGCGCCCGGCCGCGTGCAGCGAGGAGGCGTTACCGGTGCGGGTGAGCTGGGCGGACATCGCCTCGACGGCTTCGGGGAGCATCGGGGTCGTCGCGGCGTGGTCGAGGTAGGCCATGGTGGGGCCGATTCTACGGACCCGCGCGGGAGCCCCGGCAGCCAGGCGTCGTGGTCCGGCCACGGCGGGGCCGGCCGGACCACGATGCCTGGGCCGAGGTCCCCGGGGCGTCCGTCAGCTCAGCCGGGCGCGGGCCAGCTGGCGGGACTGGGCGACGAGGCGGTCGGCGCTGTCCCAGACCTCGGCGTCCTCCTCCAGGAAGCCGCCGGCGAGGTTGCGGGTGGTGATGGCGACGCGCAGCGGGCCGGGGGCCGGGCGGCAGCGGATGTGGACGGTGAGCTCGACGGTGGGGACCCAGCCCTTGAGGCCCAGATCGAAGGCGGTGGGCGGCAGGGCGTCCACGGCGAGGAGGAGGGAGAGCGGGTCGGCGTCGCGGCCGTCGGCGAGGCCGAACCAGGCGCGCATCTCGCCCTTGCCGGTGGGGGCGCCGAGCGCCCAGCCGAGGGTGGCGGGGTCGATCTTCAGCCAGAGCCGGTCGGTGATGGCGGAGCTGCCCTCGACGGGGCGGTGCTCGGGGGCGTCCTGCGGTCCGAAGCAGTGCTCGACCGGCGGGAACTCGGGCGGCGTGGCGGTGGTGCGCACGTCGTCGGGGAGGGCGTCGAGGTCGCCGTAGGAGGCGAGGACGCGGATGCGCTCGACCTCGTTGCCCTCCGCGTCCTGCTGGTAGAGCGAGGCCTGGCCGGTGGAGAGGGTGCGGCCGGTGCGGACGGTCTCGGTCCGGATGGTGGCCGGGCCCGCCTGGGAGGCCGTGAGGTAGTACGCGGAGATCGTGAACGGGTCCGGGTGGGGCAGGGCGTCGGCCAGGGCGCGGCCGAGGGTCGCCAGCAGGTAACCGCCGTTGACGGCGGAGATGATCGTCCAGCCCGCGGAGAGTTCGGTGTCGTAGACGCCGGGGGCGCGGAGGGTGATGGTCGTGTCGCGGTCGAACTCGCTGTCACCGATGGTTGCCTGTGCTGCCTGAGCCATGCCGGCCACGCTACACGGGGAGGCTACCGAGCGGTAGCTTTCCGGTGTGACATCTGTGTGACGTGCACCGGCCGCCCCCGGACACGGCACGGCGCCCTCCGCCGCCGGGTGACGGGGAGGGCGCCGGGGGTACCGCGGCGAGCCGGGGCTCAGATGCCGCAGCTGGGCGCCGACCAGAAGCGGCCGTCGCCGCCGGCGACGTGCGTGTGGTCGTTGTGGCCCGGGTAGCCCGGGCCGAGGATCTCGGTGAAGCCGTGGTTGCGGGCGGCCTGGGCCAGCGCGCAGAAGCCCTGCGAGCCGGCGCCGAGGTCGGCCGCGTGGCCGTACATGTGGCGGCTGTTGGAGGCGCCGCCGACGTTGCTGTTGCAGGTGACGCTGCGGAAGCCGCCGTTGACGGTGATCGGCTTGTCACCCATGGCGTGCCGCATGGCCTGGAGCTTCCACATGGTGACCAGGGCGTTGGCCCGGGCGGTGGCGGCGGAGACCTTGCCGCCGGACCAGTCCGAGTTGCAGCGGTTCAGCTCGGCGTAGGTGAAGTTGACGGGCGTGCAGTCGTCATCCTGCAACTGGTAGATCTTGTTGAAGGTGGCGGGCCCGGCGATGCCGTCGGCGGCCAGTCCGTAGGCCGACTGGAAGCGCTGCACGGCCGCCTTGGTGGCGGGGCCGAACTGCCCGTCGATGGCGAGCTGGGCGCCGGTCCCCGGGTACCCGGCGACGCGGATCTGGAGCTGGCGCACCGCCTCACCGGAGGAGCCCTCGCTGAGGGTGCCGCTCCAGGTGTAGCAGCCGTCCAGGGCGCCGACGTCGGCGGAGGCGGAGGCCGTCGCGGTGGGGGCGGCGACGGCGGAGACGGGGGCGAACGCGAGACCGGCCCCGACGAGGGCGGTGAGCAGAAGTCTGATGGGGCGTGGGCGCATGGGGGGCCACCTCTTCTTGATCCGTGGTGCCGGACGGGCCCCCGAGACTGTCCGCGCACCGCCCGATTGTCAAGAACTCGTCAAATCCTTGGGCCCGGGTGCCCGTACGGGCCCACGTCCGGGCCCATCAGGTCGACGCCTCGTCCACCTCCACCCCCGAGGAGCGCCGGTTCCAGGCCCGCGGCGCCCGCCAGTGGTACCGCATCGCCAGCAGCCGCAGCACGAACGCGGTCAGCACGGCGACCCCGGCGGTGAACGGGTTGAGCGAGTCGAAGCGGATGCAGAGCGCCACCATCGCCGCGCCGACCATAGCGGGCACCGCGTACAGGTCGCGGTCCCAGCGCAGCAGCGAGGGCACCTCGTTGGCGAGGACGTCGCGCAGGACTCCCCCGCCGACCGCCGTGGCGAGCCCGAGCGCCGCGGAGGCGGTCAGCCCGAGCCCGTAGGTGTACGCCTTGGTGGTGCCGATGACGCAGAAGAGGCCGAGCCCGGCGGCGTCGAAGACGTTGACCGCGCTCTGGATGCGTTCGACGTGCGGGTGGAGGAAGAAGACCAGCAGGGCGGCGCAGAGCGGGGTGGTGAAGTATCCGAGGTCGGTGAAGGCCGCCGGGGGCAGCGCGCCGATGACCACGTCCCGGAAGAGCCCGCCGCCCAGCGCCGTGACCTCGGCCAGCATCGCGATGCCGAAGATGTCGAAGTTCTTCCGGACGGCGAGCAGCGCACCCGAGATCGCGAAGACGAAGATCCCCATCAGGTCGAGGGTGTGCTGGACGGCCGGGGTGAAGAATTGCTGGAACACCCTGTATTTGTACTGGGTCCCGCCCCGGCCCCGCGGACCCGCCCACGGAAGGCCGCGTGGCGCCCGCCCCGCTCACGGGAGCGGGGCGGGCGCCACGGCGCGCGGGTGTGACGCGGGAACTACTCGGCCGGGGTCTCCACGACCCGGTCGGCCATCTCCTCGCGGGTGGCGGGCACCACCGAGGCGGCGGTCCGCTCCACGGTGCCCGCGGCGATCTCGGCCGCGAAGTGGCAGGCCACCTTGTGGCCGCCGCCGACGTCCTTGAGCGCCGGCCGCTCGGTGGCGCAGAGGGTGTCCTGCGCCCACGGGCAGCGGGTGTGGAACCGGCAGCCGGCCGGCGGGTTGGCGGGCGAGGGCAGGTCGCCGGTGAGCAGGATGCGCTCGCGGCGGTCCTCCACCTCCGGGTCGGGCACCGGCACGGCCGACATGAGGGCCTTGGTGTACGGGTGCCTCGGCTCGGCGTACAGGGCGTCGCTGGGCGCCTCCTCGACCAGGGAGCCGAGGTACATCACGCCGATGACGTCCGAGATGTGCCGGACCACCGCGAGGTCGTGGGCGATCACCAGGTAGGTGAGGCCCAGCGACTCCTGGAGCTCCTCCAGCAGGTTGATGACCTGGGCCTGGATGGAGACGTCCAGCGCCGAGACGGGCTCGTCGCAGATGATGACGTCGGGCTCCAGGACCAGCGCGCGGGCGATGCCGATGCGCTGGCGCTGGCCGCCGGAGAACTCGTGCGGGTAGCGCGCGAGGGCGTTGGCGGGCAGCCCCACCTTGGCGAGGATGTCGCGGATCTTCTCGCGCCGCTCCTCGCGGGTGCCGCCGATGCCGTGCGCAGCCATCCCCTCGGAGAGGATCGACTCGATGTTCTGCCGGGGGTTGAGGCTGCCCAGCGGGTCCTGGAAGACCATCTGGAGCCGTCGGCGGAAGGTCCGCATCTCCTCGGCGGGCAGCTTCGCGAGGTCGGTGCCGTCGAAGTTGACCGAGCCGTCGGTGATGTCGACCAGCCGGAGCACGGAGCGGCCCAGCGTGGTCTTGCCGCAGCCGGACTCACCGACCAGGCCGTAGGTCTGGCCCTCCTCGACCGAGAGGGAGACACCGTCGACCGCGTAGACGTGGCCGACGGTCCGGTCGAAGATCAGGCCCTTCTTGACCGGGAAGTGGACCTTCACATCGTCCAGTTCGAGCAGGCTCATGACGCGTCCTTCTTCTTCTCGGCCTCGGGCTCCGCCTCCGGTGCGGCGTCGCCCTCGTCGGTCTCGGCCTTCCCGTCCGCCTCCGGCCCGGCCTGCGCCGGGATCTTCGGCTCGGCGGGCTCGGCGGGAGCCGTCGCCGCCGCCGCGTCCACGGCCTGCTCGGCCGGGACACCGAGGGTCTTGACCTCGACGCCGGTGAGCACCGGGTTGACGCAGCGGACGCCGTGGCCCGCGCCGACCGGCTCGGTCAGCTGCGGCGTCCCGCTCAGGCACTCCAGGGTGTAGTGGTCGCAGCGGGGCGCGAAGGCGCAGCCGTCGGCCCAGTCGATCCGGTCGTTGATGGAGCCCCGGATCGGGCGCAGCGGCTCGCCCCGGGGGGCGTCCAGGCGCGGGATCGAGCCGAGCAGCCCGTGCGCGTACGGGTGGGTGGGCTGCGCGAACAGCTCGCGCCGCCCGGCCGACTCGACGGCCTTGCCCGCGTACAGGACGTTGACCTGGTCGCAGAGGCCGGCGACCACGCCGAGGTCGTGGGTGATCATCAGCAGGGCGGTGCCCTGCTGGTCGACGAGTTCCTTGAGGAGTTCGAGGATCTGCGCCTGGATGGTCACGTCGAGCGCGGTGGTCGGCTCGTCCGCGATCAGCATGCGGGGCGCGCAGGCCACCGCCATGGCGATCAGCGCGCGCTGGCGCATACCGCCGGAGAGCTGGTGCGGGTACTCCTTGAGCCGCCGGGTCGGGTCGGGGATGCCGACGCGGTCCAGCAGGTCGGCGGCCTCCTTGCGGGCGGCGGCGCCCTTCATGCCGCGGTGCCGCTCCAGGATCTCGGTGACCTGGAGGCCGACCGGGATGACCGGGTTCAGCGAGGAGAGCGGGTCCTGGAAGATCATCGCCAGGTGCTTGCCCCGCATGTCGCGCATGGCGTTCGAGGAGAGCGTCAGCAGGTCCTTGCCGTCGTACTCGGCGCGGCCGCCGAGCTTGACGCCCTTCTTGGGCAGCAGCCCCATCAGGGCGAGCGAGGTCACCGACTTGCCGCAGCCGGACTCGCCGACCAGGCCCACGACCTGGCCCTGGTCGACGTCGAAGGAGACGCCGTCCACGGCCCGCACGTCACGCCGGCCGCGGCCGGTGAAGGTGATGGACAGTTCGTCCACGGAGAGCAGGGGCATGGTCAACCTCGCAGCTTCGGGTCGAGGGCTTCGCGCATCGCCTCGCCGAGCAGGGTGAAGCCGAGTGCCGTGATGATGATGGCCAGGGCCGGGTAGACCGCCATCATCGGCGCGGAGTCGGCGTAGTTCTGCGCCTGGGTGAGCATGACGCCCCATTCGGGGTTCTTGGCGCTGTCCGGGTTGCCGAGGCCCAGGAAGGACAGGGCGGCCGCCTCGATGATGGCGGTGGCCAGCGAGAGCGTCGCCTGGACGATCACCGGGCTCAGCGAGTTCGGCATGATCTGGGTGAGGACGATGCGGCGCTTGCGGATGCCCAGCGAGTGGGCGGCGAGCACGTAGTCCGAGCCGCCCTGGACCAGCATCGCGCCGCGCAGCAGGCGGGCGAAGACCGGGATCTGGACGACACCGATGGCGATCATCACGGTGGTCATCGACTGGCCGAGGACCGCCGCCACCGAGACGGCGAGCAGCAGCGAGGGCAGCGCCAGCATGATGTCGATGCAGCGCATGACGACGGAGTCGATGCGCTGGCCGACGCGGCCGCCCAGGGTGGCGCAGGCGCCGGAGAAGCTGCCGATGAGGGCGCCGACGCTGAGGCCGATCAGGGTGGAGACGACGCCGAGGAGCAGGGTCTGCCGGGCGCCGACGAGCATCCGCGAGAAGATGTCGCGGCCGAGGTGGTCGAGGCCGAACCAGTTCTCGGCGCGGGCGCCGACGAACTCGGCCCGGTTGACGAAGACCTCACCGCGCCACTGCTGCCCGGGGGCGTAGGGCGCGACCCACGGGCCGATGATGGCGAGGAGCAGGAAGACCGCGATGATCCAGGCTCCGACCAGCGCCATCTTGCTGGCCCGCAGCCGCTTGAGGGCTTCCCTCCAGAGGCTGGCGCCGCTGGAGCTCTCCTGCTGGGCCGTGAGTTCCGCGAGGCGGTCGATCTTGTCCGTCTTGGTGCTCATGTCAGTGCACCCGCACTCTCGGGTCGATCAGGCTGTAGGCGAGGTCGACCAGGAGGTTGATCAGGACGTACGCCATCGCGATGAACATGATGAAGCCGACGAGGACCGGATAGTCCCGGCCGTCGATCGCGGTCCGGATGAAGGAGCCGATGCCGCCGAAGGTGAAGACCGACTCGGTGAGCACCGCGCCCGACAGGAGCGAGCCGGTGAGCAGGCCGACCGAGGTGATGACGGGCAGCAGCGCGTTGCGCAGGACGTGGCGGGTGCGGACGACGCCCTTGCGCAGGCCCTTGGACTCGGCGGTACGGACGTAGTCCTCGCCGAGCACCTCCAGGACGCTGGCCCGGGTCATGCGCACGATGACCGCCACCGGGATGGAGGCGAGGGCGATGGCCGGCAGGATCAGGTGACTGAGCGCGTCCCAGGTGGCGTCGAACTCGCCGGTGAGCAAGCCGTCGAGGACGGCCAGGCCGGTCACTTCCGTGGCGTTGATGCCGGTGGTCAGCCGCCCGTAGCTGGGGAACCAGCCGAGGTTGACCGAGAAGACCGTCCGCAGCATGAAGGCGAGGAAGAAGACGGGGATGCAGATGCCGATCAGCGAGCTGGAGACGGCGGCCACGTCGAGCCAGCCGCCGCGCCGCTTGGCGGCGAAGTAGCCGAGCGGCACACCGACGGCGACCGCGAGGACGATGGCCATCAGCGACAGCTCGACGGTGGCGGGGAATCGCAGGAGGAACTCGTCCATGACCGGCTGGCCGGTCTGGGTGGACGTGCCGAGGTCGCCCTCGATCAGCCGCTTGATGAAGCGGCCGTACTGCACGTACACCGGCTGGTCGAGCCCCAGAGCCCGGTTGATACGTGCCACCTCGGCCTCGGTCGCTTTCTCTCCGAGAATCGCCGAGGCGGGTCCGCCGGGCAGCCGGTTCAGCCAGATGAAGAGCAGAACCGACAGGCCGAGCAGGGTGGGTATGAGTTGAAGCAGTCTTCGTACGACGAAACGCAACACCCCGCGATGCCCCTTTCTTGCGTAGTTCGTGGTGCGCCCGTGTTCGGGCCGGGTCGCGGCCGGGCGCGTGGGGGGTGGTGGGAGGGCGGCCCGCGGTGGTGACCGCGCACCGTCCAGGGCCTTCACGCGGCGGGTCCGCCCGGCCGCGAACGTGCCGTGGCCGGGCGGACCCTGACGCACCGTGAGGTGCTGGTACCGCGTGGTGCGGTGTGCCTACTTGAACGTGACCTCGGCGAAGTTCTCCTGCGTCAGCGGGGAGACCAGCGGCGGGTTGACGTCCTTGGCGAAGGCGATCGCCGGCGGGGACGAGGAGACCGGGACGCCGGGCAGGTAGTCCATGACGACCTCGTTGGCGCGCTCGTAGAGCTTCACGCGCTTGGCGTGGTCGACCTCCTTGGAGGCCTCCTCCATCGCCTCGAAGACCTTCTTGTCCTTGAAGCCCCACTGCTTGTCGTACTCGGCGAACCAGGTACCGATGAAGTTGTAGGCGTCGTTGAAGTCACCGGTCCAGCCGAGCAGGTGCAGCTCGCAGCCGCCCGCCTCGGTGGCGTCGATGTAGTCCGGGGCCCACTTGGCGGGCTTCGGGGTGACGGTGATGCCGATCTTCTCCAGGTCGGACTTCATCAGCTCGAAGAGGTCACCCGGGGACGGCATGTACGGACGGCTGACCTCGGTCGGGTAGCAGAACTCGACCTTCAACTTCTCCTCGCCGGCCTTCTTCAGCAGGCTCTTGGCCTTCGCCGGGTCGTAGTCGTACTTCTCGACCTTGTCGGAGTAGCCCTCGACGGTGTCCGGGATGAACTGCGTGGCCGCGACGCCGCCCTCGGGGAGCTGGGTCTTGACCAGGTTGTCCTTGTCGATCGCGTGGGCGATGGCGGCGCGGACGTCCTTGTTCTGGAGCGCCTTGTTCTTCTCCTGGGAGAAGCCCAGGTAGAAGATGTTGAAGACCTCACGGGTGGGGACCTGGAAGCCGGCCTTCTCCAGGGTCTTCACGTCGGCGGGCGACACGAGGTCGTAGCCGTCGATGTCACCGGCCTGGAGGGCCGAACGGCGGCCTTCCTCGGTGTCGATGGTGCGGAAGACGAGGTTCTTGACCCCGGCCTTCTTGCCCCAGTAGTCGTCGAAGCGCTCGAGCTGGACTTCCTTGTTGCCCTTGTTCCACTTCGTGATCTTGTACGGGCCGGTACCGGCGACCGTGCCGGCCTGCTGGCTGTACTTGGGGTAGGTGATGGCGTCGCCCTTGGCGGACGCCTCCTCCTTCTCGTACGCCTTCAGCGCCTTCGGCGAGTGGATCGCGAGGGCCTGGAGCGAGAAGCCGCCGGGAAGGTTGGCGGAGGCCTTGTTCACCTCGATGACGGCGGTGTTCTCGTCCTTCGCCGTGCAGGACTTGTAGTTCGCCTTGGGGGCGTCCTTGTCCTCGTTCTTGGCGAAGCCGCCCATGATGGTCTGCCAGTAGTACGACACGGCGGAACTCTGGTACGTGCCCGTCCAGTTGAACCAGTGGTCGTAGTTGGCGCAGACCGCCTCGGCGTTGAACGCCTCACCGTCGTGGAACTTGACGCCCTTGCGCAGGTTGAACGTCCAGACGGTGCCCTCGTCGTTCGAGTCCCACTTCTCGGCGAGGCCGCCGACGAGCTCCGAGCCGCCGGGCTCGTGCTCCAGCAGCGCCTCGAAGGCCTGGCGGGTGACGCGGAAGGTCTCACCGTCGGACGCCAGCGCCGGGTCGAGGGAACCGGGGTCGCCGGCGCCACCGAACACGAAGGTGTCCTTGGCGCCGTCCTTGCCCTTCCCTTCCGTGGTGTCTCGCTCACTGGAGCACCCGGTGACGATCAGCGCGGTCGCAGCCGCGACCGTGATCGCCCGAGTGACTCGGGACTTGAAAATGCGCATGGGCCCACCCCGGATCAGCATTCATACAGAGGTCTTGACCGGCTGAACACTACCCACGTCTCTCACCGGGGAGAATGATCCGCATAGCGGTGATACCGACCTGAGACCCGGACAGACAACAAACCGCGTATATCCAGGACATCACTCCCTCCGGCGCCGTTTACCGGACAGAAGCGTGCCTTCAGGGGCGCCGCGAAGGCGATTCCGTACCATTCGCTGCCGTACGAACACGCTGCGCGACACCGGACTTTCACACCCCGTCAGCCGAACCTGCGCACCCCTTCGCCCCATTGGCCGGGCGAGCCCCCTTATGTCCCCTCACACCGGTGGGCGGCGGGCAGGGGGACGATCTCGAATGCTGGACGGCGAAAGTCGGTGGGCCCTCATTCCGCTCGCCTCATTCGTGTCCACCGGAAGCCCCCGCAAACCTCTGGCCAGCGGAAGTGCCGACAGAATTCCGGCGACCGGGAGCGGAATGGGCGTGCGCGCGGAGTGCGCGGGGAGCGAAAGGCGTGAAAAGGGGCGCCTGATGAATGATGGGCGGAATTCCGGGCGGTTCGCGCGCCGGGAGCGTGCGCACGGACGGAAGACCCTGCGGGCGGTCGCCGCCGCGTAAGGGGCGAGGCGGGCCCCGGCTCAGCGCCCGTACGGCTGCGGGTACCCGTACCCCGAGGCGGGCGGGGCGGCGTGGGCGTCGCGGTCGTAGAAGGGGCGGGCGTGGGCGCGCAGCCAGAGGGCGACCGGGTCGTACGGGTCGGACATGGCGACGGTGGAGACGGCGAGCCCGTCGGGGACGGCGCCGACCGACTGGCGCATCATCGCCCGCACCGACTCCACGGCCTGGGCGCCCGGGTCGTAGACGTCGAGGCCGATGGCCAGGTACGGCACGCCGAGGGCGGGCTGGACCCAGGCCCGGCGCAGCGAGCGGAGCGCGGGGGTGCGGTGCGCGTTCTGCGCCAGCAGGGCGTAGAACTGCGGGAGTTCGATGACCGGCTCGGAGATGCGCAGCGGGCCCGGCGGCTGGGCGTCGAGGCCGACGGCGAGGCGGCGCAGGTCCGCCCAGGGGACGCCGACGCCGCCGCCGGGGGCGTGCGGGTTGAGCCAGAGGCCGACCTGGTCCTGGTAGAGCCCGGCGGCGGCCTCACGGGTGGGGACCACCTCGTGGGCGCGGGTCCAGCCGCTGGCGGAGAGTTCCTGGGCGGAGGTGACGCAGGGGGCGTAGCCGAGGCCGTCGACCTCCATGGCGGCGTACTGCGCGTCGGGGGAGCCGGCCTGGCCGTGCCAGAGCAGCATCCAGACCTGCCCGCCGGGGTCGGCGAGCGCGTGCAGCAGCCCCTCGTAGGCGTCGTACCGCCCGGGGGCGACCTGGCGCAGCATGTGCTCGACCTGCCCGGCCGCGGCCGTGCCCGACGCACTCACCTGTTGACCGCCCCTTCGTCACTTCGTCCCCCGGGGCCTGCCCCCGTCATGCCAGGACCGGTTCCGTGTGACACGGAACCGGCCAGGTCATGAAAACAGCTTAGGCCCTCCGTCCGTCGGTCAGGACGGCTCACGCCGGTAGAAGGTGCGCAGCTTGTTCGCCATCCACCGGGCCACCAGGTCGTCGGTGGCGTCCAGCAGGACGAGGTTGACCGGCCACGGGACCGGGGTGCGGCCCAGGGCGCGGCCGAGGGCGTCCATGGCGCGCTGGGCGGCGTCGTCGTCGTGGCGGTTCAGCTCGACGCCGACGAAGAGGACCGGGTCCCCGCCCTCGACGCTGGCCAGGCAGCGGCGGGCGGTGGCGACCACGCCGGACTCCTCGAACTCCCCGGCGGCGACGCCGAGGAAGTCCACCGGGTCCTCCTGCCAGTCGGGCTCGTAGGTGCGGACCCGGCCGCCGGTGGCCGGCCCGTCGAGCGGCGAGCGGCCGGTGCGGCACAGCTCGGCCACGGCCGGCGGCGGCAGCGGGACGCCGACGGTGCCGCCCGGGTTGACGGCGATGCCCAGCTGCGGGGGCAGGCCGCGGGCGAACTCGGTGGCCGGGGCGACGGCGAAGGCCAGATGGCCGCCGACGCAGGAGCGGAACTGCTGCTCGGAGCTGAACACCGGGACGTACGCGCCCCCGTCGATGTCCAGCGTCGGCAGGTCCAGCGACCCGCTCTCGGGGCTGCCGCCGTTGGGCAGCGGGACCCAGACACTGCTGCGGCCGAGGACCTCGACCAGCCGTCCGCCCGCCGCCTCGGCGCCCAGGGAGGCCGCGAGGGCCTCCTCCAGTTCGTTGCTCGGCCATCCGCCGTAGAGCCCGTGGGGGGCCTGGGCCGGGATGCTCATCTGCTCACCGCCTGATCACACATACCTCGCCTGCGCCCCGACCCTACCCGCGACCGGGCCCCGGGGCATGCCCCGGCGCAGGCCCGGCCGGGAAGCGGGAGTTGGCTCAGGCGCGGAAGGTGAGCGTACGCAACCGGTCGGCGGCGGCGCGGTCCAGGAGGGTGGCCGAGCCGCAGCCCGGGGGCGGGGTGCCGGCGTCGAGGGTGGCGAGGAGGCGGGCGACGACGCGGCGGTGGCGCAGGAAGGCGTACCGGCTCACGCCCCTGCCGCGGGCGCGCTGGCCGTCGAGGGCGGTGTCCGGGTCGACGTCGAGGAAGACCATGTGCAGGGTGCGCCCCCGGCGGCGGGCCTCGCGGGCCAGCCAGTGGCGGACCCAGCGCTGGGTGCCGCAGTCGTGGACGACGACGCTGCGGCCCGCCCGGAGCAGGCGGCGCAGGGCGGCGTAGTGGGCGAGGCGGGCGAGGGGGCGGTACAGGGCGTAGGGCAGGGCGGCGGGGAGGCGGGCCTCCCACTGCTCGCGGGTGTCCTGGGAGTCGGCGCGGGCGGCCCGGACGGTGCGGCGGATCAGGGTGGACTTGCCGCTGCCGGGCAGGCCGGAGACGACGACGAGGTCGCCTTGGCCGAAGGTGAGGGTGTCGGGGGCGGGGCGGTCCCCGGTGGCCCGCAGGTCGCGGACGGTGGCCGGAATCCGCCGGGCGCCCGGCTGGGCGGGCAGGGCGGGCAGGGTCGTGGCGAGGGCGGGCGCCGGCCCGCCGGGACTCGGAGGCGGGGCGGACACCGCCCGGCCGCTGCTGCTCTGCACCGTGGTGGGCTCCCCCCGTGCGGTCACGTGCGTCATCTCCCCCGAGTGTAAAGAGAAGGTAATGCGGCACAAGCCGATTACCGGTCCCGTCGCCCGCCGCCGGCGGTTTCACTGGCTGGTCACGCCGGGCGGGGGCCGTTTGGTTCCCCCTGGTGGGGGCGGGGGTCGCGGGTTGGCCGGAAGCCGCCGCCGCGGTCGCGTCCGGGGAGGGGTTCTGCCGGGCGGGGGTGCGTGCAATGATGGGCGGCGAACTGCATACCGGCCGCTTGAATCCGCGCGGGAGAGTTCTGCCGGGGCCCCGAAGCCCTGGCCAGGACGCCGAAGGAGCAAGTCCCTCCCTTGAATCTCTCAGGCCCCGTACCGCGCGGGCGAGGCACATCTGAAAAGCGGGCCGCTCCGTCGGCCCCACCCAAGGTGCAAGTCATGGCCTGCCCGGTCGCTCGTCCGGGTGGCCGCGGCGAACCTCTCAGGTTTCGATGACAGATGGGGAGGATCGATTCCCCTCGCCGTCATGCCCTGGGAGCGCCCGGATATGAGCCAGACCCCCCGTACGACCGCACTCGACGCCACGCACCGTGCGCTCGGGGCCACCATGACCGACTTCGCCGGCTGGGACATGCCGCTGCGGTACGGCAGCGAGCGCGACGAGCACCAGGCGGTGCGCACCCGCGCCGGGCTCTTCGACCTCTCCCACATGGGCGAGATCACCGTGCTGGGCCCGGACGCCACCCGCTTCCTCGCCTACGCCCTGGTCGGCAACATCGCCACGATCGGCCCCGGCCGGGCCCGGTACACGATGATCTGCCAGGAGGACGGCGGCATCCTCGACGACCTGATCGTCTACCGGCGCGGTCCGGTCGAGTCCCCCGAGTTCATGGTCGTCGCCAACGCGGGCAACGCCCAGGTGGTGCTGGACGCGCTGACCGGGCGCGCCGCCTCCTTCGACGTCGAGGTCCGCGACGACCGCGACGCGTACGCGCTGATCGCCGTGCAGGGCCCGGCCTCCCCGGCCATCCTCGCCTCGGTCACCGACGCCGACCTGGACGGGCTGAAGTACTACGCGGGGCTGCCGGGCACCGTCGCCGGCGTCGAGGCGCTGATCGCGCGCACCGGCTACACCGGTGAGGACGGCTTCGAGCTGTTCGTGGCGCCCGGCGACGCGGTCGCCCTCTGGGAGGCGCTGACCGCCGCCGGGGCCGGGGCGGGCCTCGTGCCGTGCGGGCTCTCCTGCCGCGACACGCTGCGCCTGGAGGCGGGTATGCCGCTCTACGGGCACGAGCTGACCACGGCGCTCACCCCCTTCGACGCCGGACTCGGCCGGGTGGTGAAGTTCGAGAAGGAGGGCGACTTCGTGGGCCGCGCCGCCCTGGAGAAGGCCGCCGCGGACGCCGCCGAGCAGCCGCCCCGCACCCTGGTCGGCCTGGTCGCCGAGGGCCGCCGGGTGCCGCGGGCGGGCTACCCGGTGGTCGTGGACGGCCAGGTGATCGGCGAGGTCACCTCGGGCGCCCCCTCCCCCACTCTGGGCAAGCCCGTCGCCATGGCCTACGTCGACGCCGCCCACGCGGCGCCCGGCACGCCCGGCGTCGGCGTCGACATCCGGGGCAGCCACGAGCCGTACGAGGTCGTGGCGCTGCCGTTCTACAAGCGTCAGAAGTAGCCCGCCGCCGCGCGACGTGACGCGACGCACCCGCTCCGTCCCGGATCGCGAGACCTTCCGTTCACCAGCACACCCCCGCGTACAGGAGAATTCACCCCATGAGCAACCCCCAGCAGCTGCGCTACAGCAAGGAGCACGAGTGGCTGTCGGCCGCCGAGGACGGCGTGTCGACGATCGGCATCACCGAGTACGCGGCAGGCGCGCTCGGTGACGTCGTCTACGCCCAGCTCCCGGAGGTCGGCGACACGGTCACCGCGGGCGAGACCTGCGGCGAGCTGGAGTCGACCAAGTCGGTCAGCGACCTGTACTCCCCCGTCTCCGGTGAGGTCACCGAGATCAACGAGGACGTCGTGAACGACCCGTCGCTGGTGAACACCGCCCCCTTCGAGGGCGGCTGGCTGTTCAAGGTGCGCGTCAGCGAGGAGCCGGACGATCTGCTCTCGGCCGACGCGTACACCGAGTTCTCCGGCAACTGAGACCACCCCAGGGACTGTGATGTCTTCGAAGTCGCTTCTGAACACCCCCCTCCACGAGCTCGACCCGGACGTCGCCGCCGCCGTCGACGCCGAGCTGCTCCGTCAGCAGTCCACCCTCGAGATGATCGCCTCGGAGAACTTCGCTCCGGTCGCCGTCATGGAGGCGCAGGGCTCCGTCCTCACCAACAAGTACGCCGAGGGCTACCCGGGCCGCCGCTACTACGGCGGCTGTGAGCACGTCGACGTGATCGAGAAGATCGCGATCGACCGCATCAAGGAGCTCTTCGGCGCCGAGGCGGCCAACGTCCAGCCGCACTCCGGTGCGCAGGCCAACGCCGCCGCGATGTTCGCGCTGCTGAAGCCGGGCGACACGATCATGGGCCTGGACCTGGCCCACGGCGGTCACCTGACCCACGGCATGAAGATCAACTTCTCCGGCAAGCTCTACAACGTGGTCGCCTACCACGTCGACGCCGAGAGCGGCCAGGTCGACATGGCCGAGGTCGAGCGGCTCGCCAAGGAGTCCCGCCCGAAGCTGATCGTGGCCGGCTGGTCGGCCTACCCGCGCCAGCTGGACTTCGCCGCCTTCCGCCGCATCGCGGACGAGGTCGGCGCGTACCTGATGGTGGACATGGCGCACTTCGCCGGGCTGGTCGCGGCCGGGCTGCACCCCTCGCCGGTGCCGCACGCGCACGTCGTCACCACCACCACCCACAAAACGCTGGGCGGCCCGCGCGGCGGCGTCATCCTCTCCACCGCCGAGCTGGCCAAGAAGATCAACTCCGCGGTCTTCCCCGGCCAGCAGGGCGGTCCGCTGGAGCACGTGGTGGCCGCCAAGGCCGTCGCGTTCAAGGTGGCGGCCTCCGAGGAGTTCAAGGAGCGCCAGCGGCGCACCGTCGAGGGTGCCCGCATCCTCGCCGAGCGCCTGGTCCAGCCCGACGTCACCGACCACGGTGTCTCGGTCCTCTCCGGCGGCACCGACGTCCACCTGGTCCTGGTCGACCTGCGCGAGAGCGAGCTCGACGGCCAGCAGGCGGAGGACCGCCTCCACGAGGTCGGCATCACCGTCAACCGCAACGCCGTCCCGAACGACCCGCGGCCCCCGATGGTCACCTCGGGCCTGCGCATCGGCACGCCGGCGCTGGCCACCCGCGGCTTCCAGGCCGAGGACTTCGCCGAGGTCGCCGACATCATCGCCGAGGCCCTCAAGCCCAGCTACGAGGCCGAGGCCCTGAAGGCGCGGGTCACCGCCCTCGCCGAGAAGCACCCGCTGTACACCGGACTCAAGTAGTCCGGACGCCGGCGGTCCACCTCCGCCGGCGTCGCACCGCGCACACTGGAGGGTGCGGGTCCGCTTTCACCGGCCCGCACCCTCCTCCGCGCCCGGGGTCCCCCGCAGGTCCCCGCGCCCCTGCCCCCTTCGGCGGACAGCGCCGTCCGCCACCCGCTAGGAGTTCCTGTGGCCATCTCGGTCTTCGACCTGTTCTCGGTCGGCATCGGCCCGTCCAGCTCGCACACGGTCGGCCCGATGCGGGCCGCGCGGATGTTCGCCCGCCGCCTCAAGAACGAGGGGCTGCTCGTCCACACCACCTCGCTGCGGGCCGAGCTGTTCGGCTCCCTGGGGGCGACCGGGCACGGCCACGGCACGCCCAAGGCGGTCCTGCTGGGCCTGGAGGGCGAGTCCCCGCGCACGGTCGACGTGGAGCGCGCCGACGACCGTGTTGCCGAGATCCGCGCCACCGGCCGCCTCAACGTGCTGGGCGTCCACGAGATCGCCTTCGACGCCGACGAGGAACTGGTCCTGCACCGGCGCCGCGCCCTGCCCTACCACGCCAACGGCATGACCCTGTGGGCCTTCGACCACACCGGCGCGACCCTGCTGGAGAAGACGTACTACTCGGTCGGCGGCGGCTTCGTCGTCGACGAGGACGCGGTCGGCGAGGACCGCATCAAGCTCGACGACACCGTGCTGACCCACCCCTTCCGCACCGGCGACGAGCTGCTGCGGCTGGCCGGGGACACCGGCCTGTCGATCTCCGCGCTGATGCTGGAGAACGAGAAGGCGTGGCGCTCCGAGGCGGAGATCCGCGCCGGGCTGCTGGAGATCTGGCAGGTCATGCGGGCCTGCGTCAGCCGGGGCATGTCCCGCGAGGGCCTGCTCCCCGGCGGCCTGAAGGTCCGCCGCCGCGCCGCCCACTCCGCCCGCCAGCTGCGCGCCGAAGGCGACCCGGCGGCGCTCGCCATGGAGTGGATCACCCTCTACGCGATGGCCGTCAACGAGGAGAACGCGGCGGGCGGCCGCGTGGTGACCGCCCCCACCAACGGCGCCGCCGGCATCATCCCCGCCGTCCTCCACTACTACGTGAACTTCGCCGCCGGCTCGGCCACCGAGGCCGAGAAGGAGGACGCCGTCGTCCGCTTCCTCCTCGCCGCCGGCGCCATCGGCATGCTCTTCAAGGAGAACGCCTCGATCTCCGGCGCCGAGGTCGGCTGCCAGGGCGAGGTCGGCTCGGCCTGCTCGATGGCGGCCGGCGCCCTGGCCGAGGTCCTCGGCGGCACCCCCGAGCAGGTGGAGAACGCCGCCGAGATCGGCATGGAGCACAACCTCGGCCTGACCTGCGACCCGGTCGGCGGCCTGGTCCAGATCCCCTGCATCGAACGGAACGGCATGGCCGCCGTCAAGGCCGTCACCGCCGCCCGCATGGCCCTGCGCGGCGACGGCTCCCACAAGGTCTCCCTCGACAAGGTCATCAAGACCATGAAGGAGACCGGCGCCGACATGTCCGTCAAGTACAAGGAGACGGCCCGGGGCGGGCTGGCGGTGAACATCATCGAGTGCTGAGGGGTGGCCTTCGCGGCCGCCTCAGGGCGGGGTCGGGCTCCGGCTCTGGCCGGAGAGGTCGGCCGGGGGGGACGGCCGCTCAGGGCTTCCGGGCCATCAGGCCGTACTGGGGGACCTCCTCGGGGAGGGTGCCGGTCGGGTCCGGTGTCGCGTGCCAGTGGGCGCAGGAGACGATGCCGGGCTCGAGGAGTTCCAGGCCGTCCAGGATGTTGGTGAGGTCGGTGGCGGAGCGGGCGGTGATGGGGGGCTTGGCGTTGGCGTTCCAGAAGGCCATGGCCTCGGCGTTGGCGGTGCCGCCCAGTTCCAGGGTGGGGTGGGTGAGCGCGAGGTGGCTGCCGGAGGGGAGCGCGTCGACCAGGTGGCGGACGATGCGGCGGGCCTCGGCGGTGTCGGAGACGAAGTTGAGGATGCCGAGCAGCATCACCGCGACCGGCCGGGTCAGGTCCAGGGTGCGGGCGGCCCCGGCGAGGATCGCCGCGGGGTCGTGGGCGTCGGCGTCCAGGTAGGAGGTGGCGCCCTCCGGGGTGCCGGCGAGCAGCGCGCGGGCGTGGGTGAGGACGATCGGGTCGTTGTCGACGTAGACGACGCGGGCGCCGGGGTCGATGCGCTGGGCGACCTCGTGGGTGTTGTCGACGGTGGGCAGTCCGGTGCCGATGTCCAGGAACTGGGTGACGCCCGCCTCCCGGACCAGGTACGTCACGGCCCGTCCGAGGAAGGCGCGGTCGGCCCGGGCCACGTCGCGGATGCCGGGGTGGAACCCGGCGACCTGCTCGCCGACCTCGGCGTCGACGGCGTAGTGGTCCTTGCCGCCGAGCCAGTAGTTCCAGACCCGGGCGTTGTGCGCGATCCGCTGACCGTCCCGCACCCCCTCGGCGTCCCCCGGTCCCCGCTGTCCCTCCGCCGCCTGGCCGCCACTCACCACGTCGCCCCTCTCGCCTGGTCCGTCCCCGTCGGCTCACGGGGTGGCCCCCATGATGGCGGAGGGGTCAACTCGGCCGCAGGGCAGGGCGGTTGTCCGGCCCCGGGAGGGATGCCTCCGGCCCCGTGGCGGCCTTCCGCGCCGCACCTGCCGGACCCCGCCTTTCGTTCCTTTCCGTAGAACACGCGGAACTCTTCGTCACCTCCGGCGGCGGTCGCGTCAGATTCCCGTCAAGGGTTCGGGCGCGCTCGTATGGACCCCGTCAAAATGGCGCACCACCCGCCCTGGGGTGAGGTTTCCTCTTACTGGTCACCGGCCCCACGGCCGATTTCTTCCACACCTCAAACAGGAGCACGCGATGGCCGACCTGGCTTTCGTCGCCACCACGATCGCGATATTCGCGCTGGTGGCCCTCATCGCCCGGGGAGTGACCAGGATATGACCGTCGAGAACATCGTCGGACTTGTCGTGGCCGCCGCCCTGGTGGGATATCTCGTCCTGGCTCTCCTTTTCCCGGAAAGGTTTTAGATGCCGGTATGAGTTCCCCCCTTGCCGGCATACTCCAGCTGCTCGCCCTGCTGGCCGCCCTGGCTCTCGCCCACCGTCCGCTGGGTGATCATCTGGCCCGCGTCTACTCCTCCGGGAAGCACTACCGGCCCGAGAGATGGATGTACCGGGCGATCGGCGCCGACCCGTCGGCGGGCATGCGCTGGCCCGCCTACCTGCGCGCCGTGCTCGCCTTCTCGGCGGTGGGCGTCCTCCTCCTTCACCTGCTCCAGCGGGCGCAGGGCGCACTGCCCGGCTCGCTCGGCTTCGCCTCGATCGACCCCGACCAGGCGTTCAACACCGCGGTCTCCTTCGTCACCAACACCAACTGGCAGTCGTACTACGGCGAACAGGCGATGGGCCACCTCGTGCAGACCGGCGGCCTGGCGGTGCAGAACTTCGTCTCCGCCGCCGTGGGCATGGCGGTCGCCGTCGCCCTCGTCCGGGGTTTCACCGGCTCGCGCACCGGTGAACTCGGCAACTTCTGGGCCGATCTGGTACGCGGGATCACCCGGGTGCTCCTGCCGCTCTCGGTGGCCGGCGCGCTCGTCCTGGTCGCCTGCGGGGTCATCCAGAACTTCTCCGGAATTCACGCGGTCGGCCAGTTCTCGGGCGACGAGCAGCAATGGAACGGCGGAGCGGTCGCCTCGCAGGAGGCAATCAAGGAACTGGGCACCAACGGGGGCGGGTATTTCAACGCCAACGCGGCCCACCCTTTCGAGAACCCCACCCCGTTCTCCAATCTCTTCGAGATCTTCCTCATCCTCCTCATCCCCTTCTCGATGACCCGGACCTTCGGCCGCATGGCCGGTTCGCTGCGGCAGGGGTACGCCGTTCTCGGCGCGATGGCCGTCATCTGGCTCGCATTCACCGCGTTGATGATGTGGACCGAATTCGCGGGGCGCGGGCCCGCTTTCGAGGCGGCGGGCGGAGCCATGGAGGGGAAGGAGACCCGGTTCGGCATCGCCGGCTCCTCGCTCTTCGCGGTGGCGACGACGCTGACCTCGACCGGCGCGGTGAACTCCTTCCACTCCTCGTACACCGGGTTCGGCGGCGGCATCACCCTGCTGGGGATGCAGCTCGGCGAGATCGCTCCGGGCGGGGTGGGCTCCGGGCTGTACGGAATGCTGATCATGGCGGTCGTCGCCGTCTTCGTCGCGGGCCTGCTGGTCGGCCGGACGCCCGAGTACCTCGGCAAGAAGATCGGCACCCGCCAGATCACCTACGCCGCCTGCTACCTCCTCGTCACCCCCGCCCTCGTGCTGGGCTTCACCGGCCTCGCCCTGGCCCTGCCCGGCCCGGCGGAGTCGATGACCCACTCCGGGCCGCACGGCTTCTCGGAGATCCTCTACGCCTACACCTCCGCGGCCAACAACAACGGCTCGGCCTTCGCGGGGCTGAACGCCGACACCCCGTGGTTCAACACCACGACCGGGATCGCGATGCTGCTCGGCCGTTTCCTGCCGATGGTCTTCGTCCTGGCCCTGGCCGGCTCCCTGGCGGAGCAGCGGCCGGTGCCCGCCACCGCCGGCACCCTGCGCACCGACAAGCCCCTCTACTCGGGGCTGCTGGTCGCAACGATCCTCATCGTCACCGGACTGACCTACTTCCCGGCCCTGGCGCTGGGTCCGCTCGCCGAAGGGCTCGCCTCATGAGCACCGTCACTCCCCCTCGTACCTCCCGGGACGCCGCCACGACCGGGGGGCCGCGCCCGGGAAGCCGGCCCGGCGGCGGGCCGTTCGGCCCGGAGCAGTTGCTGCGGGCCCTGCCGGCGGCGCTGCGCAAGCTCGACCCGCGCGTGATGGTGAAGTCGCCCGTGATGTTCGTGGTCCTGGTCGGCTCCGTGGTCACCACCGGGCTGGCGCTGGCCGACCCCACCGACTGGTTCGGCTGGGCCGTCGCCGCGTGGCTCTGGCTGACCACCCTCTTCGCCAACCTCGCCGAGGCGGTGGCCGAGGGCCGGGGCAAGGCGCAGGCCGAGGCGTTGCGCGGCGCCAGGACCGGCGTCGTCGCCCGGCGGCTGGCCGGCGGGCGCGAGGAACGCGTCCCGGGCACCGGGCTGCGCGTGGGCGACCTGGTCGTCTGCGAGGCCGGGGACGTCGTGCCCGGCGACGGGGACGTGGTCGAGGGCGTGGCCTCGGTCGACGAGTCCGCGATCACCGGGGAGTCGGCCCCGGTGATCCGGGAGTCGGGCGGCGACCGCTCGGCCGTCACCGGCGGGACCAGGGTGCTCTCCGACCGGATCGTCGTCCGGATCACCACCGGTCCCGGCGAGACCTTCCTCGACCGGATGATCGGGCTGGTGGAGGGCGCGGCCCGGCACAAGACGCCCAACGAGACCGCCCTGAACATCCTGCTCGCCTCCCTCACCCTCGTCTTCCTGCTGGCGGTGGTCACCCTGAAGCCCTTCGCGGTCCACGCGGGCGCGGACGACGAGACCTCGGTGATCGTGCTGACCGCCCTGCTGGTCTGCCTGATCCCGACCACGATCGGCGCGCTGCTGCCGGCCATCGGGATCGCCGGGATGGACCGCCTGGTCCGGCGGAACGTGGTGGCCGGGTCGGGGCGGGCGGTGGAGGCGGCGGGCGACGTCTCGACCCTGCTCCTCGACAAGACCGGCACCGTCACGCTGGGCGACCGGCGGGCGGTGGCGCTCCGCGCGCTCCGGGGCGTGGCCGAGGACGAACTCGCGCGGGCCGCCCGGCTCTCCTCGCTCGCCGACGAGACCCCCGAGGGCCGCTCCGTGGTGACGCTGACGGAGCGGGAGTACGGCCTCGGGAGCCCCGGCGAGGAGGCGCCGGCGGGGGCGCGGTGGGTCGCCTTCTCCGCCCGGACGCGGATGTCCGGCGTCGACCTGGACGGGCTCAGGGTCCGCAAGGGCGCGACCGCCTCCGTGGTGGCCTGGGTGGAGGAGTCGGGCGGCCCGGTCGCGGCGGACGCGCGGGCGCTCGCCGACCGCATCGCCGAGGCCGGCGGCACCCCGCTGCTGGTGGCGGTGGAGGACGTGCGCGGGCGGCGGGTGCTCGGGGTGGTCCACCTCAAGGACGTGGTCAAGGAGGGGATGCGGGAGCGGTTCGCGGAGCTGCGCCGGATGGGCATCCGCACCGTCATGATCACCGGCGACAACCCGCTGACCGCCCGGGCCGTGGCCGAGGAGGCCGGTGTCGACGACTTCCTCGCCGAGGCCACCCCCGAGGAGAAGCTGGCGCTCATCCGGCGGGAACAGGCGAACGGGCAGCTCGTCGCGATGACCGGCGACGGCACCAACGACGCCCCGGCGCTCGCCCAGGCCGACGTGGGCGTGGCGATGAACACCGGGACCTCGGCCGCCAAGGAGGCCGGGAACATGGTGGACCTCGACTCCGACCCCACCAAGCTCATCGAGATCGTCGCGACCGGCAAGCAACTCCTCATCACCCGGGGAGCGTTGACCACCTTCTCGCTCGCCAACGACGTGGCGAAGTACTTCGCGATCATCCCCGCGCTCTTCGCGGCGGCCTACCCCTCGCTGGACCGGCTCAACATCATGGGGCTGGCCTCCCCCGAGTCCGCCATCCTCTCCGCGGTGATCTTCAACGCGCTGATCATCGTGGCGCTGGTCCCCCTCGCCCTGCGCGGCGTGCGCTACCGGCCCGCCGGAGCCGACCGGATGCTCCGCCGCAACCTCGGCGTCTACGGGCTGGGCGGCCTCGTCGCCCCGTTCCTCGGCATCAAACTCATCGACCTGCTGCTCTCCCTCCTCCCCGGAATCGGCTGATCCGCCATGACCAAGAACTCCGTGCGCCGCTCGGCGCGCCTGCTCGGGGCGGGGCTGCGCGCCCTGCTCGTCCTCACCCTGGTCTGCGGCGTGCTCTACCCGCTCACCGTCACGGGCGTCGCCCAGGCCCTCTTCCCCGGCCGGGCCGACGGCTCGAAGACCGGGGACGCCGAGGGCCGCGTCGTGGGCTCCGCCCTGATCGGCCAGCGCTACGACCTGCCCGGGAAGGCCGGGGAGGAACCCCGCCCCGACCTGCGCTGGTTCCAGCCCCGGCCGTCCCGGGGCCTGGGCGCCAGCACCGTCAACACCCGGTACGAGCTGCTGCTGTCCGGCGCCACCAACCGCTCCGGGGACAACCCGGAACTGCTCGCGTGGGTGAAGGCAGCCAGGGCCGCGGTGGTCCGGGAGAACTCCACCGCCACCTACCGGGTGCGGCCGGCCGACGTGCCGCCCGACGCGGTGACCTCCTCGGGCTCCGGGCTGGACCCGCACATCTCCCCCGCGTACGCCGCGCTCCAGGTCCACCGGGTCGCCGCGCGGAACGGCCTGACGGTGCGGGAGGTCGAGCGGCTGGTCGCCCGGCACACCGAGGGCCGGACGCTCGGCTTCGTCGGCGAGCCCCGCGTCCACGTCCTGGGGCTGAACACGGCCCTGCGCGACCTGGCCCGGAACTGACCGGCCGGCGGGAGACCGCCCGCTCCCCGAGAAAGGAGGAACCGGCCATGGCCCGGGTGCTCGTGGTGGAGGACGACGCGCAACTGGCGCGCGCCCTGCGGATCAATCTGGAGGTGCGCTCCTACGAGGTGGCGGCCACCCGGGACGGGGACGGCGCGCTCCGGCTCTTCGCGGCCGGCGAACCGGACGCCGTCCTGCTGGACCTCGGTCTGCCGGACACGGACGGCGTCGAACTGATCAAGGCGATCAGGAGCCGGAGCCGGGCGCCGATCCTGGTGCTCTCGGCGCGCCACCTGTCCGGGGAGAAGGTCCGGGCGCTGGACGCGGGCGCCGACGACTACGTGACCAAGCCGTTCAGCATGGACGAACTGCTGGCCAGGCTGCGGGCGGCCACCCGCAGGCGCCGGGCGACGGCGGAGGCCGAGGCGCTGACGGTGGTGACCACCGATCACTTCACCATCGACCTGTCGGCCAAGAAGCTGCTCCGCGAGGGCCACCCGGTCCGGCTGACCCCGACCGAGTGGCACCTGCTGGAGATCCTGGCCGCCAGCCCCGGCCGCCGGGTCTCCCAGCGCGCCCTGCTGCTGGAGGTCTGGGGCCCCGCCTACGCCGAGAACACCAACTACCTGCGGGTCTACATGGCCCAGCTGCGGCGCAAGCTGGAGGCGGACCCGTCCCGTCCCCGGTACCTCATCACCGAGCCCGGCCTCGGCTACCGCTTCGAGCCCTGACCCGGCGCCCCCACAGGAAGAACGGAAGAACCGGCATGGGACGCGGAAAGCTGCGGATCTACCTGGGCGCGGCCCCGGGCGTCGGCAAGACGTACGCGATGCTCTCGGAGGCCCACCGCAGGGCGGAGCGCGGCACCGACGTGGTCGTCGGCCTCGTCGAGCACCACCGGCGGCCGCGCACCGAGGCGCTGCTGCGCGGGCTGGAGGTGGTCCCGCGCCGCACCCGCGCGTACCGGGGCGGCAGCTTCGCGGAGATGGACCTCGACGCGGTCCTGGAGCGGGCCCCTGCCGTCGTCCTCGTGGACGAGCTGGCCCACACCAACGTCCCCGGCTCCCGCCACGGCAAGCGCTGGCAGGACGTCGAGGAGCTGCTGGCGGCGGGGATCGACGTCGTCTCGACGGTCAACATCCAGCACCTCGCCTCGCTGGGCGACGTCGTGGAGTCGATCACCGGGGTCCGCCAGCGGGAGACGGTCCCCGACGAGGTGGTGCGCCGGGCCGACCAGATCGAGCTGGTCGACATGGCGCCCCAGGCGCTGCGGCGGCGGATGGCGCACGGCAACATCTACCAGCCGGAGAAGCTGGACGCCGCCCTCGCCCACTACTTCCGCCCCGGCAACCTCACCGCCCTGCGCGAACTGGCCCTGCTGTGGACGGCGGACCGGGTCGACGAACACCTGCGGCGGTACCGGGGGGAGCACCGGATACGGGCCACCTGGCCGGCCCGGGAACGCATCGTCGTCGGGCTGACCGGCGGCCCCGAGGGGAGCACGCTGATCCGCCGCGCCGCCCGCCTCGCGGAGAAGGGCGCCGGGGGTGAGGTGCTGGCCGTGCACATCGCCACGAGCGAGGGACTGCGCGCGGCCTCGCCGAGGGAACTGGCCCGGCAGCGGGCCCTGGTGGAGGAGGTCGGCGGGACCTTCCACCACGTCATCGGGGACGATGTGCCGTCCGCGCTGCTGGAGTTCGCCCGGGGCGCCGACGCCACCCAGGTCGTCCTGGGGGCCAGCCGCCGCAGGAGCTGGCAGTACCTGCTGGGCCCCGGCGTCAGCGCCACCGTCGCCCGGGACTCGGGCCCCGACCTCGACGTGCACATCGTCACGCACGACGCCGTCGCCCGGGGCCGGGGGCTGCCGACCGCCCGGGGGGCGCGGCTGGGCCGGGCCCGGGTCGCCTGGGGCTGGGGGGTGGGGCTCGGCGGTCCGCTCCTGCTCACGCTGCTGCTCGGCGGCGTCCTCCCCGACGTGGGGCTCACCAACGACATGCTGCTCTTCCTCACCGCCACCGTCGCCGCCGCCCTGCTCGGCGGGATGCTGCCCGCGCTCGCCTCGGCCGCCGCCGGCTCCGTCCTCCTCAACTACTTCTTCACCCCGCCGCTGCGGGAGCCGGCCGTCGCCGATCCGCGGAACGTGGTCGCCCTGGTGATCTTCGAGGGGGTGGCCGTCTCCGTCGCCTCGGTCGTCGACCTCGCCGCCCGCCGCACCCACCAGGCGGCCCGGCTGCGCGCCGAGTCGGAGATCCTCTCCTTCCTCGCGGGCAGCGTCCTGCGCGGGGAGGACTCCCTCGACGCCCTGCTGGCACGGCTGCGCGAGACCTTCGCCATGGAGGCGGTGGCCCTGCTGGAACGCGGCGGCGACGGCGCCCCGTGGAGCTGCGTGGCGGCGGCCGGACAGGAGCCGCCCCGGCGCCCCGAGGACGCCGCCGTGGAGATCCCCGCCGGCGACGGCCTGGCCCTCGTGCTCAGCGGTCGCGCGCTGCCCGCCGAGGACCGCAGGGTGCTGAGCGCCTTCGCCGCGCAGGCGGCCGTCGCCCTGGACCGGCAGCGCCTGGTCGGCCAGGCCGGGGAGGCCCGCCGGCTCGCCGAGAGCGAGCGGTTCCGCACGGCGCTGCTGGCCGCCGTCAGCCATGACCTGCGCACGCCCCTCACCGGGATCAAGGCGTCGGTCAGCTCCCTGCGTTCGGCCGAGGTGGAGTGGTCCCGGGAGGACCGCGCGGCCCTGCTCGAAGGGATCGAGGACGGGGCCGACCGGCTGGACGCGCTGATCGGCAACCTGCTGGACATGTCCCGCCTCACCACGGGCACGGTCGTCCCGCTGCTGCGCGAGACCGGCCTGGACGAGGTGGTGCCCCGGGCGCTCGCCGGGGTTCGAGAGGGCAGCGTCGTCCTGGACGTCCCCGAGTCGCTGCCCCTGGTCACCGTCGACCGGGGGCTGCTGGAGCGGGTGGTCGCCAACCTGGTCGAGAACGCGGTCAAGTACAGCCCCGGGGACAGGCCCGTGCTGATCTCCGCCGGCAGTCTGCGCGACCGGGTGGAGCTGCGCGTGGTGGACCGGGGTCCCGGGGTCCCCGACGCGTCGAAGGAGCAGATCTTCGAGCCCTTCCAGCGGCTGGGCGACGCGCCGCGCGGCGCCGGGGTCGGCCTCGGCCTCGCGGTGGCGCGCGGTTTCACCGAGGCGCTCCGGGCCACGCTCACCGCCGAGGACACCCCCGGCGGCGGGCTGACGATGGTCCTCGGCCTCCCCCGCGCCGACGCCGGCGAGGCGTCCGGGCAGCGCGCGTAGCCCTCCCGGAAACCTCACCGGCACAGACGCCACCTGCCCCTTTACCGGATTGTGTCGTTATCGATGCCGTCGATGTCGCACATGACCGGTATTTGTTTTCCTGAACGCGCTGCCGGACGTACGTTCGTGCTCCCGGCCCCGCCACTCCCCCGACGGCGCGGCCGGCCTCCCCCCTCTTCCGTGCACCCACGACCCCTTGACCGTGCCCGGCGCACCCCGTGAAGGGCGCCGGGCCAGGAGGCCAGCGTGTCTGTTTCCCCGTCCTCGCCGTCGGCCGAGGCCGACACCCCGACCCGTGCCGAGAGCGACTGGAGACCCCAGGGCGGGCAGTTCCGCTCCTTGCGGGCGGCCGTCGCCGGCAACGTGCTGGAGTGGTTCGACTGGACCCTCTACGCGATCTTCTCGACCTACATAGCCGCCCACTTCTTCGACAAGGCGGACGGCTCCTCGGCACTGCTGTCGACGCTGGCCGTCTTCGCCGTCGGCTTCCTCGCCCGGCCGCTGGGCGGGCTGGTCTTCGGCCGGCTCGCCGACGCCCGGGGCCGTAAGACGGTGCTGGTCGTCACCATCACGATCATGTCCGTCGCCTCCCTGATGATCGCCCTGGTCCCCGGGTACGAGCAGATCGGCGTCTGGTCGTCGGTGCTGCTGCTGGTGGCGCGCCTCGCGCAGGGGCTCGCGCACGGCGGGGAGTCCGGCGTCTCGTACACCTACGTGTCGGAGATCGCGCCGCCGCGCCACCGCGGGCTCTGGTCCAGCTCGGTCTTCTTCGCGGTGACGCTCGGCGTGATGCTGGCGACGGCGCTGGGCGCGGTGAGCACCGCGGCCTTCGGCGAGGACGGCATGGCCTCGTACGGCTGGCGGGCGGCGTTCGTCCTCGGCGCGGTGCTCGGGCTGCTGGTGCTGTGGCTGCGCAAGACGGCCGAGGAGACCAGCCGCTTCACCGAGGGCGAGGCGGAGCCGGACGCGGTGCGGCCACGCCTGTCGAAGGGCCAGGCGTTCCGCACCGGCCTGCTGGTGGTCCTGCTGGCCTGCGGCCACAACTGCGCGTACTACGTGTGGGCCACCTTCGCCCCGTCGTTCGCGATCTCCTCGCGCGGGATGGACGCGCAGAGCGCCTTCGTCGCCAGTCTGCTGGCGCAGGCGGTGGCGCTGGTCATGCTGATCGGCTGGGGCGCGCTCTCCGACCGCGTCGGCCGCCGCCCGATGATCATCGCGATGGGCGTCGCCGCGATCGTCCTCTACTACCCGCTGTCGCTGCTGATCAGCGACGCCCCGTGGACGCTCTTCGTCGCCCAGACCGTCGGCATGGGCGTGTGGGCGATGGGCGCCGCGATGTACCCGGCGTTCATCTCCGAGCTGTTCCCGACCCACACCCGGGCCGCCGGGGTCGCCTTCGCCACCTCGGTCTCGGTGGCGCTCTTCGGCGGCACCGCGCCGTACCTCATGACCTGGTTCGACCAGTCCGGGATCGGCTGGGGCTTCTGGATCTGGGTCGGGGTGCTCTCCTCGCTGGCGATCCTCGGTGGCACCCTCGTCCGGGAGACGAAGGGCATCGACCTGGGCGCGGTCACCTCGCCGTTCCGGGAGCGCGGCCCGGCCCGTACCGAGCAGGAAGGCGCCACGCGATGAGCTGGACCCCCGACTACCCGCGCACCGTTCCCGAGCGGCGCCCGCCCGGCCACCGGCCCCGGGCTCCCCGCTGGACCCTCGGCTTCGACGCGCCGCTCTCCCTGGTGACCAGCGACTACCTGGCGCTCCAGTGCGCCGGCCCCGACGACCCGGCCGTCGGCCCGTTCCTGGAGCGGGTCCGCGCCTGCCACACCGGGCGGGACGGCGCCGACGCCCCCGAGGCGTGGGAACTGCTCTCCTTCACCGACGAGGCGGGCCGCCACAACCTGGTCCACCTCGGCTACTGGCGGGACGCGACCTCCCACGCCCGCTGGCTCGCCACCGCCCCGCTGCCGCGCTGGTTCGCGGAACTGGACGCCGCCGCCGTGCCGTTCGGCGCCTGGCACGAGGTGGTGCAGGTGCCGCTGGACCGGGTGGAGACGATCTACTCCGACCCGCGCCGCGCCTTCGGCCTCGCCGCCTGCCCAGGGACCCGGCGCGAGTCGATGACGGTGAACGGCTACTTCGGTGCCGCCCGCGACCGGCTCCCCCTCTCCGCGATCGACCCGCTGGAGGCGGCGGTCCCGCACCGCCGCCGGGCACGCCCGGCCGCCTCCGAGGGGCGCCGGCTGCGCGCCGAGTGCGGGCACAACACGGCGGTGATCCGCTCGGGCCAGTACTGGCAGCAAGCCGAGGGCGAGCAACTGGCCGACTACACCGAGGCGCTGGAGCCCAAGCTGATGGCGGGCATGGCCCACCTGCGCGAGGCGGCCGACGCCGAGGGCACTCTGTCGCTGCGGGTGATGACCAGCCTGGACCGCGAGACGCTGCGGCCGCTGCGGGAGACCTCGGTGCTCGGCCACTTCCACACCCTCGCCGCGCTGGAGGGGTGGGCGGCCGGGCACGCCACGCACGCCGCGATCTACGAGCACGCCATCGCCAAGAACCGGCAGTACGGCGAGGCCCGCACCGTCGTCACCTGGCACGAGGTCTTCGTCCTGCCCCGCACCGCCGCCTTCGCCTACGTCAACTGCCATCCGGCGACGGGCATCCTGCCCTACGCCACCTCGGTGCTGGCGGTCGAGCCGGACGGCCCGGCGGGCGACTCCCCGGCCGCGTACGGGGGTTGAGGTGGCCGCCGACGATCCCGTGACCGACCTGCGCGGGTACGACCTGAACCTGCTGGTCGTCCTCGCGGTGCTGCTGCGGGAGCGGAACGTGACCCGGACCGCCGAGCAGCTGCACATGTCGCAGGCGGCGGTGAGCGCGGCCCTCGGGCGGCTGCGCAAGCTCTTCGGCGACCCGCTCTTCGTCCGCGCGCCCGGCGGGATGGCGCCGACCGCGCGGGCGCGGAGCCTGCAAGGCCCCGTCCGCCAGGGCCTGGACAGCCTGAAGGTGGCGATCGCCGGCGAGCCGGAGTTCGACCCGGCGCGGGACGCCGCCGTCTTCCGGCTCGGCATGTCCGACGACCTGGAGGCGCTGCTGCTGCCGGAGCTGATCGCGACGGTGACGGCGGCGAGCCCGGCCTCCTCGGTCTTCTGCCTCCAGGCCAACCGGATGACCGTCGCCGACCTGCTGGACTCCGGCGGCGCCCAGGTCGGCGTCGCCGCCTCGGCCGCCTGGGGCCCGGACATCCGCAGCCGCACCCTCTTCGAGTCGGGGTACGCCTGCCTCTACGACCCGGTGGCGGTCGGCAGCCCGGCTCCGCTCACCCGGGCCGCCTACCTCGCCCTGCCGCACGTGATGATCTCGGCCGACGGCACCCGCGGCGTCGTCGACGACGTGCTGGACGCCGAGAACCTGACCCGGCGCCGGGTCGCCTCGACGGCCCACTTCGCCATGGCACCGCTGCTGCTGGCCGGGACGGCCTCGGTGGCGACGATGCCCCGGCACGCCGCCGAGGTCCTCGGCGCCCGCTTCGGCCTCCAGGTCTGCGAACCGCCCATCACCCTGCCCCGGTTCACCGTCTCCGCGCTCTGGCACCGCAGCAGCTCCGGCGACCCCCGGGTGCGCTGGCTGGTCGAGACCCTGGGCGAACTGGCCCGCACCCTGATGCCGCCGCCCGGCGGCACCGACTCCCCCGCGCCCTGGGACGGGGCGCCCTCGATGAACGGAGACCCCGTATGACCAGAATCGCCGTCGCCCAGCTCGGCTCGGTCGCCTTCGACGCCGCGGCGACCGTCCGCAAGGCCGTCGCCGCGCTCGCCGAGGCCGCCGCCGAGGGGGCCGAGGTGATCGTCTTCCCGGAGGCGTTCCTCGGGACGTACCCGAAGGCGCTGTCGTTCGGCTCGCCGGTGGGGCGGCGGACCGAGGAGGGGCGGGACGAGTTCCTGCGCTCCTGGGAGGCGGCGGTCGAGCTGGACGGGCCGGAGCTGGCGGCGGTCGCGGAGGCCGCCCGTGAACAGGGCGTTTTCGTGGTGATGGGGATCATCGAGCGGGCCGGCCGCACCCTGTACTGCACGGTCGTCATGATCGACGAGCGGGGCCGCCTCGCCGGGCACCACCGCAAGGTGATGCCGACCGGCGCCGAGCGGCTGATCTGGGGCTTCGGCGACGGCTCGACGCTGCCGGTGGTCGACTCGCCGGCCGGGGCGCTGGGCAGCGTCATCTGCTGGGAGAACTACATGCCGCTGCTGCGGGCGGCGATGTACGGGCAGGGCGTCGAGGTGTACTGCGCGCCGACCGCCGACGACCGCGAGACCTGGCTGCCGACCATGCGCCACATCGCGCTGGAGGGCCGCTGCTGGGTGGTGACGGCCTGCCAGGTCATGCGCCGCTCCGACTACCCGGACGACTACGCCGCCCTCTTCGCCACCGAGCCGGACGACGTGCTGATGCGCGGCGGCTCGGCGGTCGTCTCCCCGCGCGGGGAGGTGGTGGCGGGCCCGGTCTGGGGCGAGGAGACCCTGCTGTACGCGGAGATCGACCGCGCGGAGATCGTCCGGCAGAGCCTGGACATGGACGTCACCGGTCACTACGCCCGGCCGGACATCTTCTCCCTGGCCGTGGACACGGCCCCCAAGCGCCCCGTCACCTACGGGAACGGGACCGCCGGGCCCGCCCCGGCCTGAGCGGCGGGGACCGGCCCGCCGCTCACTCGAATGGCGGGCCGCTCCACCCCGTCGCAGACTGGGAGGGAAGCGCGCAGAAGGCCGCTTTCGCGACATCGCGGCCGGTCCGTCGCCGACGGGTCGGCGGGTGGAGCGTGACCGCGCGAGCGCAGTGAGGACAGCCGTATGGCCGAGAACGGTGCGGACCGCAACGGTCCCGTCAAGGGCAGGACCACCATTGCCGACTCGGTGGTGGCCACGATCGCCGGTATCGCCGCCCGGGAGACCTCCGGGGTCTACGCGATGGGCGGCGGCATGAAACGCGCGCTGGGAGCCGTGCGCGACCGGGTCTCCAGCAGCAGCGACCCCACCAGGGGCGTCAAGGTCGAGGTGGGCGAGAAGCAGGCCGCCGTCGACCTGGACATCGTCGTCGAGTACGGCGAGTCCATCTCCGACGTGGCCCGCCAGATCCGCTCCAACGTCGCCCGGGCCATCGGGCAGATGACGGCGCTGGAGGTCGTGGAGGTCAACATCGCGGTGGACGACGTGCACATCGAGGGCGAGGAGGACGAGGACGAGGAGCAGTCCACGTCCCGCGTCCAGTGACCGGGCCGGGCCACCGGGCCCCCTCGGTCCGCCAAGCCCGCGCACGAGCGCGGGTACGGCGGTGGAGCGGACGGCGCACGCGGCGGGGTCCCTGCCGGGCAACGGCCCGGCGGGACCCCGCTGTCACGTGCGTCCGGTGCGCGGTCAGGCCGCCACGGTCTCCGCGGGCCGGGGGCGCGCGGACTCCGGGGTGAGCAGCCGCTCCGCCAGCGCCCCGAAGACCAGGCCGAAGACGGTCCACAGGACGGCCTGCACGGCGAGGGTGGCGAGGCGGAACTGCCACAGCAGCTGGCCCGGGAAGTCCGGCCCGACCTCGTTGTACGAGGGCAGGAAGACGTAGGCCAGGGTGACCGCGAGCAGGAAGGCGGCGCCGGCGGCGACGGTCGCGTTCCAGTTGCCGAGGCGCGGGGCGAGCCGGCGGCCGAGGAGGACGGCGCCGACCGCGAGCAGCACGCTGAGCAGCACCAGCAGGAAGAAGAGCGCGGTGCGTTTCCCGATGGTGTCGCCGTCGCCGACGGCCGGCGGGTTGGCCGGGTACTTGAGGAACGGCACCACGTAGACCGCGATCAGGCCGCCGAGGGCGACGAAGGCGGCGGTGGCGCGCGGGCCGAAGCGGCCGATCCGGCCGAGGGCGACGCAGAAGGCGATGGCCGCGATGCCGCCGATGGCGACGCCGAAGACCAGGACGCCGGTGGCGAGGCCGCCGGTGGCCTGCAGGGCGCGGCTGACGAGTTCCTCCTCGCCGCCGCCGTGGTCGTGGTGGCCGCCGGCCGCGTGCTCCTCCAGCGCGATGGCGGCGTCCACCCGGGACTCACCGAGGAAGTACGCGACGAGCAGGGCGGCGACGCCGGCCGCGAGGCCCGCGAGCATGCCGCGGACCAGCAGGGCGCGGACCGAGAGGGTGTTCATGGGTTCCGGTTCCCCTCTTCGCTCAGTGGCAGGGGAAGCCGAGGAGGTGGCGTCCGTCGTGGACCCACTCGTGGATGCCCTCGCCGGAGACGAGGGCGGTGGCGCCCTGTTCGGCGCCGACGAAGTAGAGCAGGACCAGGGCGAGGAGGCCGATGAAGACCGCCCACGGGGCGATGGCCTTCAGCGAGAGGGGGGTGATCGCGGGTATGCCCGCGTCGGCGGGGGCGACTGATTGCGCCATGACAGCTCCTGTGGGAACACGCGTCCCGATCGTGGTGCCTGGGACGACCGGGGGCGGGTCTGACTTCCCGCGTCTCGCGGGTACACAGTGGCGCGACCGTGCCGGATTCCCACCGGCTTCCGTCCGCCCGTCGTCATGAACGAGGGGACCATACCGCCGCTGTCGCCCCCACCGCTACGGCCACTCACCAACTGGACCCCTCTGGCCAGGCGTGATGTGGTGCTCATGACCAACTGAGGGTGGCGGGCGCCCCCGCGCGCACCGCCCGGGACGCCGGACGGGAGCACTGAGGGTGACGACGCCGACCTTGCGGGTGATGCTGGTCTCACCCGCCCTCAACCCGGCCCTGCGCGAGGCCCGCTTGGACGGCGACACCCCGCTCGACCCGTCCGGCGCCCGCGCCGCCCGCACGGCCGCCCCGCACCTGCCCGCCGCCGACCGGTACGCCGCCGGGGCCTCGGGCCGCTGCCGCGCCACCGCCCGCGAGCTGGGCCTGGGCGCGCCGGACGACCTCCAAGTGGCGCCCGCGGGATGGCAGTTGGGCCGCTGGTCTGGGCTGCGGCTGGACGAGGTCGCGGCCGCCGAGCCGGAGGCGGTGGCCGCCTGGGCGAGCGACCCCGGGGCCGCCCCGCACGGCGGGGAGAGCCTCGACGAGCTGCTCGACCGGGTGGGCGCCTGGCTGGACGCGGGCGCGGGGAACGGCGGGAGCGGGCCCCCGGCGCGGGGCGTGGTCCGCCTGCTCGCCGTGGTGGAACCGGCCGTCGTCCGCGCCGCCGTCACCCACGCCCTGACCCTCCCGCCCGCCGCCTTCTGGCGCCTGGACACGGGCCCGCTGACCCTGACCACCCTCACCGGCCGGCCGGGCCGCTGGAACCTGGCGACCGGCCGGCCCCTCGCCCCGGCCGGAGCGGCACGCGGCGAGGGCTGACCCCCGGGTCAGGCGCGGAACTCGGCCGGACGCTCCGGCCGGGCCTCGTCCAGCAGGCGGCGGACCTCCTCGGCGTCGCCCCGGCTGCCGTAGACCGGGGTGCCGGGCTGCTGGCGCCAGGAGTCGTCGAGGGTGCCGGTGTCGACGGTGTCGAAGCCGAGGGCGTCGATGAGGTCCCGGACGACCTGCTTGGCGGCCGGGTCGTCGCCGGCGACGGGCAGGGCGTGGCGGTGCGGGGTGCCGGGCGCGGTGGGGCGGTCCAGGAGGTCCTGGGCGTAAGTGCCGTTGAATGCCTTGACCACCGGGTGGCCGATCCGGGCGGAGACCCAGCGGCTCTCGGGCAGGCCGTCCTCGATGGCGTCGATCCGGCCGTCCCGCTGCTGCGGGTAGTAGTTGTTGGTGTCGATCACGACGGCGCCGGGCACGGCCCCTTCGAGGAAGCCCTCGGGCAGGTCGGGGACGTTCTTCAGCGGGACGGTGACGATGACCAGTTCGGCGCCGTCGGCCGCGTGGGCCGCCTCGGCGGCGGTGGCCCCGGTCTCCTCGGTGAGGGCGCCGAGCGTCTCGGGCGAGCGGGAGTTGGCGACGGTCACCTGGTGGCCGAGGGCGGTGAGGCGGCGGGTGAGGTTGCCGCCGATGTTGCCCGCTCCGATGATGCCGATCCTCATGTCAGACCTTCCGACGGTGCTGCGGTGGGCGGACGCCCGCACGGCGCGTCCGGCGGCCCCCGGCGGGGGCTCCTGACAGGCCATCAACGGGACGATGCCGACCAGCTATTCCCGTCCATCTCCGCATTCCTCACCCCTCATCACCCTTTCGAGGGGCGTGAGCGGCGCATCGGACGCTCCAAGGCGGCGTGGGGGCGTCGGCGGGACCTTCCCGGGTAGGCCGAGGGGACGAGAGCGCACCGGCGACCACAGGAGGCAGGGACCGTGCTGCACGGCATCGACATCAGCTCCCACCAGAAGTCGTTCGAGACCGACGGGGTCGACTTCGTCTTCATCAAGGCGACCGAGGGCAGGTCCTACGTCAGCCCGCAGCTGGCCGACCAGACCAAGCGGGCCCGCGACGCCGGATGCACCGTCGGCTTCTACCACTTCCTCTGGCCGGGCAACATCGAGGCGCAGGCGGAGTATTTCCTCGCCAAGACCGAGGAGCGCGAGGGCGACCTGCTCGCCCTCGACTGGGAGCGCACCGGCGACGGCACCGCCGCCACCGGCAAGGAGAAGGACGCCTTCCTCCGCGAGATCAAGCGGCTCCGCCCGGACCACCGCGTCCTGCTCTACTGCAACCGCGACTTCTGGCTCAACCGCGACACCACCTCCTACGCGGGCGACGGCCTGTGGATCGCGGACTACGTCACCAAGGGCAAGCCCCGCATCAAGGCCGACTGGTGCATCCACCAGTACACGGACACCCCGCTCGACCAGAACGTCGCCGACTTCGGCGACCGCGAGGAGCTGACGGCCTGGGCACGCCGGGGCTGACCTCCGGCGGGACGACCCCGTACGCACGAGGTCGCCCGGAACCAGCAGTTCCGGGCGACCTGTCACCGCACCCCGCGCGTCAGCGGCGGCGCCAGGGGCGGTACTGGGGGTTGTCGACGCACTCGCCCATGATCTCCTGCTTGGCGGCGCGGTCGATCGGACAGGCGCCCACGATGAACTCACTGCGGATACCGCCCGCGAAGGCCACCTCGCGCTGCTCGGCCCAGCGGTGGGTGTCGCCGATGGTGCGGTTCACGTCGATGCCGCCGGGGGCGTCGATGTAGTAGTTCCAGTCGCTCTTCCACTGCTTGTACAGGTCGTGGTCGTACGTGGTGGAGACGTACGGGGAGGGCTGGTTGACGAGGACGTACGCCTCCAGGTCGTACTGGCCGTTCACGGTGTCCTTCGGCAGGAAGCCCTCGTCGAAGATGACGGCGGGCGGGCGGCCGTCGGCGCGGTAGAGCTGGGAGCAGTTGTCGCGGAAGGCCGGCTCGGGGGTGATGCGGCCCGCGTCCACCCGGGGGTCGGCGGCGGCCGTCAGCGGGTCCTCGACGACCGGGCAGTTCGCGGCGGCGGCGCGGGGCGCGGCCGGGGCGGCGGGAGCCGCGGGCTCGGCGGCGGAGACGGCCGGGGCGGCGAGCAGCGCGGACAGGGACAGGGTGAGCGCGGCGGCACGGCGGCGCAGACGGGTCATGATCACGCGGGCACGATCGGGGACGGCGCACCCCGGGGCGGGGACCGTCACCTGATGGCGGTGTGTCGCGGGCGCGAAGCTGACGACCGGCGGCGGCCACCCGTCCCGATCATGTCAATCGGCAGGATTTCCCGCCTCACGCCTGCCTTTCCTGCGGCGCGTGGCCGACCTCACCATAGATTTTCGAAGCGATGCCCGGAATTGCCCGCTTTTACCCTCTTCGGCCTTTTGGCCGCGAGGACACCTCTCTGCCATAGTCGGGGACACGGCCCCCATTGACCCGGGCGAGGCTGTCCTCGACGTCGCGGACCACACCCCCTTGTCCGCGGCGTTCCCAGAAACCCCCGCAGCGCCCCACCGACGGCGACAGGGGGTTTCTGCGTATGCGGGGCCCGGCGGACCCGGCCGGCTCAGCGGTCGATGACGCGCAGCTCGAACCAGACGTACTTGCCGATGGGCAGCAGGTCGGCGCCCCAGCGGTCGGAGAGCTTGTCGACCAGGAAGAGACCGCGGCCGCCGATGTCGGTGGGCCGGACCGGCAGCATGCAGGGCAGGCCGCGCGAGGGGTCGCGTAACTCGACCTTGATCCGGCCGCGGGTGCGGGTGATGCGCAGGCCGAAACGGCTGGCGCCGGTGTGCAGGACGGCGTTGGAAACCAGTTCCGAGGCGAGCAGCACGGCCACCTCGCTCAGCTGGGGACTCAGCCCCCACTGGTGGATGACGACGAGCCGGGTGAGCCGGCGGACGGTGCGCGCGGCGTCGGACCGCGAGGGGATGGTCACCTCGTGATCGGCCGGACTGCCGTACTCCGCCAGCGCCTCGCGCGCCTGCTCGTCCTCCACGGCCGGCCCTCGCCGGTCCGCGACCATGCCGCCTCGTCGCTGCGGCTGCTCGATGCCCTCCAACCCCGCCATGCGCACCATCATGGCGGCCGATAGGGCCGTTCGGGCCCGTTCCCGAGGAATAGGACCCGCCTCTCGGGAGGGACCCTGTCGGCTCCGGACATATGCCGTGGGCATAGCAGGGGTGGAAAAGTACGGGCTGACCTGTGCTTACACACCGTCCGGGCGCGGTCACCGGAGGTCATGTGCGCGGCGGACGGCGGCGGGGCCCGCACCCCCGAACGGGGGTCTCGGGGGTGCGGTTCACCCTTGGGGCGGTCAACTCCGCGCCTCTTCGCGCGAGTTGACATGACCCCGGCCGGTCCGGGGAGGGGTCAGAGGAACTGGGCCTTGCCCGGGCCGTCCTCGACGAAGCTGCGCATCCCGCGCTCCCGGTCCTCGGTGGCGAACAGCCCGGCGAACCAGGTGCGTTCGACGGTGAGCCCGGTGTCGATGTCGGTCTCCAGCCCGGCGTCGACCGCCTCCTTGGCGGCGCGCAGCGCGAGGGCGGGGCCCTTGGCGAGCCGCGCGGCCCAGGCGCGGGCCGCCTCGTACACCTCGGCGGCCGGGACCACCTGGTCGGCGAGGCCGATCCGCTCGGCCTCGTCGGCGCGGACCTGGCGGCCGGTGAAGATGAGGTCCTTCGCCTTGGACGGGCCGATCAGGCGGGGCAGCCGCTGGGTGCCGCCGGCGCCCGGGATCAGGCCGAGCAGGATCTCGGGCTGGCCGAACTTGGCGTTGTCGGCGGCGATCCGGTAGTCGGCGCAGAGCGCCAGTTCGCAGCCGCCGCCCAGGGCGTACCCGGTGACGGCCGCGACGACCGGCTTGGGGATGCGGGCGATGGCGGTGAACGCCTCCTGGAGGCCGCGGGAGCGCGCGACCATCGCCGCGTGGTCCATCTCCCGCATCTCCTTGATGTCGGCCCCGGCCGCGAAGACCTTCTCGCCGCCGTAGAGGATCACGGCGCGTACGTCGTCGCGGTGGGTCACCTCCTCGGCGAGGGCCTTGAGGCGGTCCTGGACGGCGATGTCCAGGGCGTTCATCGGAGGGCGGTCGAGCCGGATGGTGCCGATGCCGTCGGCGACGTCGAGATGCACAGTCATGGCGGGCAGGCTATCGGCCGCCCCGCCGGCCCCATCCGTACCCCCAAGAACGCCGACGGGCCCCGGCCTGGTCGTCGGCCGGGGCCCGTGTGCGGGACGGAGGGTCAGCGCTTGGGCTGCGGGTTCCACTTCTCCCAGTCGAGGTTCCAGGCGTTGAGCCCGTTCCACCACTGGATCTTCTTGTCGTCGGAGTTCTTGACCACGACCACGTCGCCGATCATCGAGTTGTCGTAGAACCAGGCGCCGGGGGCCTTCTTGTCCCAGCCGCCGCGGGTGTCGCGCAGGCCGACGCAGCCGTGGCTGGCGTTGTAGTTGCCGAAGGCGCCGCCGGACCAGTAGTTGCCGTGGATGAAGGTGCCCGAGGTCGACAGGCGCATCGCGTGCGGCACGTCCTTGATGTCGTACTCGCCGCCGAAGCCGACGGTCTCCCCGTTCATGCGGGTGACCTCGTGCTTCTCGGTGATGACCATCTCGCCGTTGTAGGTGGTGGTGCCGGGGGCGCCCGCGGTGATCGGGATGGTCTTGAGGACCTTGCCGTCCCGCTCGACCTTCATCGTCTTCTTCTTGGCGTCGACCGTGGAGACCTGCGAGCGGCCGATGGTGAAGGAGACCTCCTTGGCCTGCTCGCCGTAGACCCCGGGGCGGCCCTCGACGCCGTCCAGGTTGAGCTTGACGGTGACCTTGGTGCCCGGCTCCCAGTACTCCTCGGGCCGGAAGTCGAGCCGGTCGTTGCCGTACCACTGCGAGCGGATCTCGACCTTCGGCTCGGCGGTGACGGTGACCGCCCGCTCGACCGCCTCCGGCGCGGTGATGCCCCGGGTGAAGCGGAGCGAGACCGGCATGCCGACGCCGACCTTGGAGCCGTCCTCCGGGGTGAAGTGCCCGACGAAGGTGTTCTCCGGGACCAGCGTGGTGAAGGTCTGGTCCTTGGCGGACTCGCGGCCCTCACCGTCCTTCGCCACCGCGTGCACCCGGTACTCGGTGGCGGCGGCCAGGTGGTGGGCCGGCTTCCAGGAGGCGCCGTCCTTGGCGACGGTGCCCTCGATCTCGTTGCCCTTGGTGTCGGAGACCTTCACCGAGGAGAGCTTGCCCTGCTCGGCGGTGACCTTCAGCGCCCCGCTGGTCGCCACCGACTTGGCGCCGTCCTTCGGCGCGATCGACACGACCGCCTTCGACGGGGCCGTCCTGTCGGCCGCCGCCGGCTTGCCCCCGCCCCCCTTGCCGTCCTCCGCCGCGCCGTCCCCGCCGGAGCCGCAGGCGGTCAGCGCCACCAGCATCGCCCCCAGCACGAGGCTCGTCGCGCCCCGCGTACGCCTGGCGCGCACGCCAACCGACGCCCCCGATATCGGTCGCCCGTTCACAGTCTTTCTCCCCTCGCACGGCCTGCCCCCAGGCCCGCACTCGCGGCGCGTGATCCGCGCCCGCCCAGCGCCGCTCCCGGATCGGTCACGGGGGCGGCACCGGTTAGATAACCACACAGCTCAGGGGGGTGACCCCGGAGGGATGTCACCGTTCGGTCCCAACTGGCGCAAGGGCGTGCCCACAGGCCGTGCGAAGGTCAGCCGAGTGCCGAACCGGCCCGCCACGCACGCCAGTCGAGGTTCCAGCCGCCCAGCCCGTTGTCGGGCGCCACGGTCCGGTCGTCGGAGTTGACCACCTCCACCACGTCCCCGATCAGGCTCCGGTCGTAGAACCAGCGGGCCGGGGTGGCGCGCCCCCCGCCCTTGACGTCGCGCAGCCCGACGCAGCCGTGGCTGACGTTGCCGTGGCCGAAGACCGAGGAGTCGGCCCAGTAGTTGCCGTGCAGGAAGGTGCCCGAGCGGCTGAGGCGGATCGCGTGCGGCACGTCCGGGATGTCGTACTCGCCGCCGAAGCCGACCGTGGAGCCGTCCATGCGGGTGACGTCGAGCATCTCGGTCACCACCATCTTGCCGTTGTACGTGGGGGTTTCGGGCGCGCCGGCGGTGACCGGCACCAGCGCCGGCTCCTCGCCCTCGCGGACCACCCGCATGGTGTGCGCGGCCGCGTCGACCGTGGAGACCTGGCTGCGGCCGACGGTGAAGGTGAACGCCTTCCGCTGGAGGCCGAAGACCCCGGGCGCCCCCTCGACGTCGCGCAGCGCGAGGTCGACGGTGACCTCGGTGCCGGGACGCCAGTACTCCTCGGGCCGGAAGTCGAGCCGGTCGCGGCCGAACCAGTGGCCGGCGACCGGTACCTCGGGGTCGGCGGTGACCCGCACCGCGCGCTCCACCGCCGCCCGGTCGGTGATCTCCCGGCTGAACTCCAGCGAGACGATCATGCCGGTGCCGACCGTCGCGCGGTTCTCCGGCGTCACGTAGCCGATGAACCGCTCCTGGGGCACCACCGTGGTGAAGGAGGCGTGCCGGGCCGCCCGGCGCCCGCCGTCCGAGGCGACCGCGTCCACGGTGTACCTGGCGGCCAGCGCCAGCGCCCCGTCCACCGGCCGCCACCGCCGCCCGTCACCGGAGAGCTCGCCGGGGACCTGCTCCTCGCGGGCGTCCCGCACCCGGACCACCTTCACCGACTCCAGCCGCCCCCGGTCCACCCGCACCTCCAGCCGCCGGTCGGGACCGACCTCCACGCTGCCGTCCGAAGGGGTGACGGTGATCCGCACCGGCCCGCCGGGACCGCCCCCGCCCGCCGGATCGTCGCCCGGGCCCTCCCCCGCCCCGCACCCGGCGAGGCCCGCCACCAGGGCCAGCACCGCCACCGCTGCCGCCGCTGCGCGCCGCACGCGCGCTCTGTCGTTCTTCACGACGGATGCAACGACGGGCCGCGCCTGGGGAAACGTCACCCCAGTGCGCGCCGCCACTTCGGCCCAGTGACAGTACGAAGCCCGCGGCCTGGGCAGTAACAGAGGAACAGGACCGGGTACGGGCGGCGGCCGGGACCCGTCGGTGCCGTGCCGGTCCGATTCGACCGCGGGAGGCCGGCAGGTGTCGAGCGCAGCCGAACAGCGAACCCTCCAGGACGGGCCGGGCGGGGCAGGGCCCCCCGCGCCCACCCCGTACCCGAGCGGGCCGTCCCGCTCCCCGGGCGCCCCGGGTGTGCCGGTGTGGCCCGGCGCCCCCCATCCGCTGGGCGCCCGCCCGCGCACCGGGCCCGGCGGGGTCAGGGGCACCAACTTCGCGCTGTGGGCGGGCGGCGCCGAGGCGGTGGAGGTCTGCCTCTTCGACGAGGACGGCCGGGAGACGCGCTGCCCGCTGCCCGAGTTCACCCACGGCATCTGGCACGGCTTCCTGCCGGGCGTCGGCGCCGGCCGCCGGTACGGCTACCGGGTGCACGGCCCCTGGGACCCGTGGACCGGCGCCCGCTTCAACCCGGCCAAGCTCCTCCTAGACCCCTACGCCCGCGCCGTCGACGCCCCGCGCGGCGCCGACTACCGGCGGCTGCCGCCCGAGGTCTACGGGCACGTCCGCGACTGGCCCCAGCAGGAGTACGCCGACACCGTCCGCGACGACCGGGACTCGGCGCCGTACGTCCCCAAGGGCGTCGTCGTCCAGGACGACGGGCCCGACGAGTGGCGGGACGACGTGCGGCCGAAGACGCCGTGGGCCGACACCGTCATCTACGAGCTGCACGTGCGCGGCTTCACCATGCGCCACCCGGACATCCCGGAGGAGCTGCGCGGCACCTACGCGGGGCTCGCCCACCCGGCGGCCGTCGCCCACCTGGTCGAGCTGGGAGTGACCGCCGTCGAACTGCTGCCGGTGCACCAGTTCGCCCACGAGGACCACCTGTTGCGGCGCGGGCTCGGCAACTACTGGGGGTACAACTCGCTGGGCTGGTTCGCGCCGCACGCCGCCTACGCCGCGGGCGGCAGCACCGGGCAGCAGGTCGGCGAGTTCCGCGCGATGGTCCGGGCGCTGCACGCGGCCGGCATCGAGGTCGTCCTCGACGTGGTCTACAACCACACCGCCGAGGCCGGGGAGCTGGGCCCCACCCTCAGCCTCAAGGGCATCGACAACGCCGGGTACTACCGCCTCCAGCACGACGCCCGCCGCTACGCCGACTACACCGGCTGCGGCAACACCCCGCACGTGGTCCGGCCGCACGTGCTGCGGCTGATCACCGACTCGCTGCGGTACTGGGTCACCGAGATGGGCGTGGACGGCTTCCGCTTCGACCTGGCGGCGGCGCTGGCCCGCTCCTTCCACGACGTGGACATGCTCTCGCCGTTCCTCGCAGTGATCGCCCAGGACCCGGTGCTGCGCCGGGTCAAGCTGATCGCCGAACCGTGGGACGTCGGCACGGGCGGCTACCAGGTGGGCGCCTTCCCGCCGCTGTGGACCGAGTGGAACGACCGCTACCGCGACGCCGTCCGCGACTTCTGGCGCGGCGCCCTGCCCGACGTACGCGACCTCGGCTACCGGCTCTCCGGCTCCAGCGACCTCTACGCCTGGGGCGGCCGCCGCCCGCACGCCTCCGTCAACTTCGTCACCGCCCACGACGGTTTCACCCTGCGCGACCTGGTCTCCTACGAACGCAAGCACAACGAGGCCAACGGCGAGGAGAACCGCGACGGCACCGACGACAACCGCTCCTGGAACTGCGGCGCCGAGGGCGAGAGCGACGACCCGGCCGTCACCGCGCTCCGCCACCGCCAGCTCCGCAACCTGCTGACCACCCTGCTGCTCTCCACCGGCGTCCCGATGCTCACCGCCGGCGACGAGATGGGCCGCACCCAGGGCGGCAACAACAACGCCTACTGCCAGGACGACGGGACGAGCTGGGTCGACTGGTCGCTGCGCGAGGACCCGGACTGGGCCGGCCTGCTGGCCCTGACCCGCCGGCTGATCGCGCTGCGCCGCGCCCACCCCGTCCTGCGCAGCCGCTCCTTCTTCGCCGGGCGGGCCCAGGCCGAGGACGGGCTGCGGGACCTGGCCTGGTTCACCGCTCGGGGCACCGAGATGACCGAGGACGAGTGGTACGCCCCCACCGACACCCTCGCCCTCTACCTCTCCGGCCGCGACATCCCCGACCAGGACGAACGCGGTACGCCGGTCACCGGGGCCAGCTTCCACATCGTGCTGCACGCCGGGCACGCCCCCGTCGAGGTCACCCTGCCGGGCACGCCCTGGGCCGCCCGGTACGAGGTGGCCGTCGACACCGCCGCCGAGGAGCAGGCGGCGGAGCCGGGCACCGCGCACCCGGGCGGCGCCACCGTCACCGTGCCGGGCCGCTCGGTGCTGGTGCTGCGGGTCGTGGAGTGAGCCGGGCGTACGCGCCGGGACCCCGGCGCGTACGCCTCACTCCCAGCGGAACCAGCGGACGGCGCCCAGCGACAGCAGCGCCGCCCACAGCGCGGCCACCCCCAGGTGCGACCAGGAGGGCCAGTCCCCGGCGGCGGCCTGGTCGAGGGCCTGCACGGCCGCGCCGAACGGGGTGAAGGAGACGATGTCGGCCAGCAGGTCGGGCATGGCCTGGATCGGCAGCCAGACGCCGGCGGTGAACATCGACGGGAAGAAGACGATCGAGCCGATGGCGGTGGCGATCTTGGTGGTGGGGGCGACGGCGGAGATGAAGGCGCCCAGCGCCAGCGCGCAGACGATGGCCAGGAGCAGCGCCAGCACGTAACCGGCCGGCTGTCCGGGCAGCGCCACGTCGAAGACGAGCCGGCCGACGACGATCACCAGCAGCGCGGAGACCAGCGAGGCCACCCCGTGCAGCCCCATCTGGGCACCGAGCACCGCCTGCGGGCGGACCGGGGTGACCGACATCCGGCGCAGGATGCCGCGCTCCCGGTAGCCGGTGATGACCGGGGGCATCGCCTGGAGCCCGGCCATGATCATCGCGAGCACCACGGCGGTCGGCACGTAGAACTCGATGATCCGCTGCCCGCCGTTGGCCGGGTCGGGCTCGCGGAAGCCGGGGATCGCGCCGAGGATCGCGAGGAGCAGGACGGGGAAGCCGATGATCCAGAAGAGGCTGCCCGGCTCGCGCAGGAACAGGCGGGTCTCGGTGCGCAGCACGGCGCGGCCGGGCGACGCCTTGGCGGGGGCGGCGGCGCTGGTCATGCGGCTTCTCCAGTCAGGTCGAGGAAGGCGTCGTCGAGGGTGGCCTCGACGATCCGCAGCCGGTGCGCGGTGGTGCCGGTGCGGGCGAGGAGGGCGAGCAGCGCGGTGACGGTCTCGTCGGTGCCGGTGAGGGTGACGTTCCCGTCGCGCTCCTCGTGGGAGGCGAGCCGCGGCAGCGCGGCCAGGTCGGCGGCGGGCAGCGGGGCGGAGGGGGTGAAGGTGGTGACGACCGCTCCGGCGGCGCGGCTGACCAGCCCGGCCGGGGTGTCGAGGGCGGCGACGCGGCCCTTGTCGATGACGGCGATCCGGTCGCAGAGCCGCTGGGCCTCCTCCATGAAGTGGGTGACCAGCAGGACGGTGACGCCGCTGTCGCGGACCTCCTCGATGAGCGCCCAGGTCTCCCGGCGGGCACGCGGGTCCAGGCCGGTGGTCAGCTCGTCCAGGACGACGACGCGCGGGTTGCCGATCAGGGCCAGCGCGATGAACAGGCGCTGCTTCTGGCCGCCGGAGAGCTTGGCGAACCGGGTGGAGAGCTTCTCGGTGAGGCCGAGGCGCTCGGCGAGCGCGCGCCAGTCGGCGGGGTCGGGGTAGCAGGCGGCGTAGAGCTGGAGCGCCTCCTGGACGGTGATCTTCGGCTGCAGCTCACTCTCCTGGAGCTGGGCGCCGAGCACCCGGGTGACGCCGTCCCGGTCCCGTACGGGGTCGAGTCCGGCCACCTTGACCGTCCCGGCGTCGGGGTGGCGCAGCCCCTCCACGCACTCCACGGTGGTGGTCTTGCCGGCGCCGTTGGGGCCGAGGATGCCGAAGATCTCTCCTTCCTCGACGGTGAACGAGATGCCGTCCACGACGGTGCGGCCGCCGTACGCCTTGCGTACTCCGCTGACTTCGATGATGGGCATGGACGGGAGTATGGCCGTCAAGGTGTGACGCGGGCCTCATCCGATCGGATGAGGCGGGTCCCTGGACGGACCCCCAGGAGCGGGGGACGAGGGGTCAGGGGCAGGTCCGGGGACCGAGCCCGGCTGGGTCAAAAGTCGCTGGTCGGTGTCAGGGGCGAACCGTACGCTCACTCCTGATGTCTGACTCTCCCTCGCACCCCGAGACCGCCCCCGACACCCCGCCGGACAGACCCGAGCCGTCGGCGGTGCGGACGCTGCTGCGGCTGTGGCCGTACGTCCGTCCCGTACGGGCGCGGCTGTTCACGGCCGTGGTCGTCGCCATCGCCGCCTCCTGCGTCGGCCTGGTGATCCCGCTGGTCCTCAAGTGGATCGTCGACGGCCCGGTGGCCGGCGGCGATCCCGGCGGGGTCTGGCTGGGCGCCCTGCTGCTGCTCGGCATCGGGGTCGCGGAGGCCGTGCTCTTCGGTTTCCGGCGGTGGCTGGTGGCGCGACCGCTGGCCGGGGTGGAGGCGCGGCTGCGCGGTGACCTCTTCGCCCACGTCCAGCGGCTGCCGGTCGCCTTCCACGACCGCTGGGCCTCGGGCCAGTTGCTGTCGCGCGGCACCACCGACCTGATGATGCTGCGGATGTTCCTCGCCTTCCCGCTGACCTTCCTGGTGGTCAACGGCGCCACCATCGTCGTCGGCATGGCCGTCCTGCTGGCGCAGGAGTGGACGCTGGGCCTGGTGCTGCTCCTGCCCGTCCTGCCGCTGATCGCGGTCTGCTCGCTCTTCGAGTCCCGGTACGCGCGGGTCGCCCGGCGCGCCCAGGACCAGGCGGGCGACCTGACGACGGTGGTCGAGGAGAGCGTGCTCGGCATCCGGATCATCAAGGGCTTCGGCCGCCACCGCAGCCAGGCGCGGGCCTTTGGCGAGCAGTCCCGGCAGCTGCGCACCACCGAGCTGGCCAAGGCCCGGCTGCTCGCCTCGATCTGGGCGGTCATCGTGATCCTCCCGGAGCTGGCGCTCGGCGGGGCGCTGGTCCTCGGCGTGGTCCAGGTCGCCGACGGCGCCCTGTCGGCGGGCACCCTGGTGGCCTTCCTGACGACGGCGCTGGCGCTGCGCTGGCCGGTGGAGTCGATCGGCTTCCTGCTGGCGATGTGCCAGGAGGCGGCGACGGCGACCCGGCGGTACTTCGAGGTGATCGACACGGCCCGCGAGTCGGTCGGGCCCGACGCGCTCCCCGGGGCGGCGCCGGGCGGCGACCCGGACGGGCCCGCCGACGGGCTGCGCTTCGCCGACGTCGTCTTCCGCTTCCCCGACGCGGCACCGGACTCGCCGCCGGTGCTCGACGGCATCGACCTGCACGTCCGCTCCGGCGAGACGATGGCGCTGGTCGGCGCGACCGGCAGCGGCAAGACGGCCCTGACGGCGCTGGTGCCCAGGCTGCACGAGGTGACGGCCGGGCGGATCACCCTGGACGGGGAGGACATCACCGCGCTGCCCCGCGCCGAGCTGCGGTCGCGGGTGGCGCTCGCCTTCGAGGAACCGACCCTCTTCTCGGCCTCGGTCGGGGAGAACGTCCTGATGGGCGCGGACGGCGGGGCCGGTGAGGCGGAGCTGCGCCGCGCCCTGGAGGTGGCCCAGGCCGGCTTCGTGGACCGGCTCCCCGACGGCACGGCGACCGAGGTCGGCGAACAGGGGCTCAGCCTCTCCGGCGGCCAGCGGCAGCGGCTCGCCCTGGCCCGGGCGGTGGTCGGCGCGCCCCGCTTCCTGGTGATGGACGACCCGCTCTCCGCCCTCGACGTGCACACCGAGGCACTGGTCGAGGAGGCGCTGCGCCGGGTGCTGAAGGGCACCACGGCGCTGGTGGTGGCGCACCGCCCCTCCACGGTGCTGCTGGCGGACCGGGTGGCGCTGCTCTCCGGCGGGCGGATCGCCGCCGTCGGCACCCACCAGGAACTGCTGCGGGAGAACGCCGAGTACGCCTGGCTGATGTCGGGGGCCGACGCGCCGCCCGGCACCGGCGGGCCCGGCCCGGCCGAGCTGGCGAAGGGAACGAGCCGATGACCACCGAGTCCCGCCCGAAGGAGACCCCGGAGGACGGCCGGACGCCGGCGGCCCTCGCCGTCCCGGCCCCCGACCCGTTCGACCAGGACGACCTGCCCACCCCGCCCGGCGCCACCGCCTCGCTGCTGCGCTCCCTGCTGGCGCCGATGCGCGCCCGGGTCGGCCTCGTCGTCCTGCTCCTCCTGCTCCAGCAGGCCGCCATCCAGGCCGGGCCGCTGCTGGTGGCGTACGCGATCGACCAGGGTGTGCCGGCCGTGCGGGAGGGCCGGTGGGGGCCGCTGGTGGCGGTCGGCGCCGGGTATCTGGGGTGCGCGCTGGCCGGCGGGCTGCTCCAGTACGCCTTCCTGACCCGGTCGGCGGTGGTCAGCCAGGACGTCCTGCTCGACCTGCGGGGCCGGATCTTCCGGCACGGGCAGGCGCTGAGCCTGGACTTCCACGAGCGGTACACCTCGGGGCGGCTGATCTCCCGGGCCACCACCGACGTGGAGTCGCTGCGCGAACTGCTCGACGAGGGGCTCCAGGAGCTGGTGACGGTCCTGGTCTCCTTCGTCTACATCGGCGGGATGCTGCTCTGGCTGGACCTGGGCATCGGCTCGGTGGCGGTCCTCTCCTTCGTCCCGCTCTACCTGCTGATCCGGCTCTACCAGCGCCGGGTGGGCCGGGTGTACGCACGCCGGTCGACGGCGATCGCCCGGGTCATCGTCAAGTTCACCGAGACGGTCAACGGCATCCGCCCGGTCCGCGCCTTCCGCCGCGAGGAGGCCAACGACGCGGAGTTCGCCGAGCTGAACCGCACCCACGAACGCTCCAACGGCGACGCCCTGCTGGAGATGGCCCGGTACGTGGTGGGCTCCCGGCTGGTCGCCAACACGGCGGTCGCCGGGATGGTCCTGTGGGGCGCCTGGCGCGTCGCGGACGGCGCCCTCGCCCTCGGCGTCCTGGCCGCCGCCGTGCTGTACGTCCGGCGGTTGTACGACCCGATCGACCGGATGGCCATGTTCCTCAACGCCTACCAGTCGGCCGCCGCCTCCCTGGAGAAGATCGCGGGCCTGCTGGCGCAGCGCCCCGCCGTGCCCGAGCCGGAGACGCCGGTGGCGCTGCCCGCGCCGACCGGTGCCGGACCGGGCCGGACCGTGGAGTTCGCCGGGGTCTCCTTCGGCTACCGCACCGGCGGCGAGGTGCTCCCCCGCTTCGACCTCACCATCCCGGCCGGGCAGACGGTCGCCGTGGTCGGCTCCACCGGCGCGGGCAAGTCGACCCTGGCCAAGCTGCTGGCGCGCTTCTACGACCCCTCGGCCGGCCAGGTCCTCCTGGACGGCGTGGACCTGCGCACTCTGGCCACGCCCGACCTGCGGCGCGGCGTGGTGATGGTGACCCAGGAGGCGTTCCTCTTCTCCGGCACCGTCGCGGAGAACATCGCCATCGGCCGCCCCGACGCGACCCGCGCCGAGGTGGAGGCGGCGGCCCGCGCGATCGGCGCCCACGCGTTCATCGCCGAGCTGCCCGACGGCTACGACACCGATGTGCGCAAGCGCGGCGGCCGCATCTCGGCGGGCCAGCGCCAGCTGGTCGGTTTCGCCCGCGCCCTGCTCGCCGACCCGGCGGTGCTGATCCTGGACGAGGCGACCAGCTCGCTGGACATCCCCGGCGAGCGCGCCGTCCAGCAGGCCCTGGCGACGGTGCTGCGCGGCCGCACCGCCGTGGTCATCGCCCACCGCCTCTCGACGGTGGCCATCGCCGACCGGGTCCTGGTGATGGCGGACGGCCGGATCGCCGAGGACGGCACCCCGGAGGAACTCATCGCGGGCACCGGGGAGTTCGCGGGACTGCACCGGGCGTGGCGGGAGAGTATGGCGGGCTGAGGGGCCCGCCGGTGAGCGGTTCGCGGCCGCCCGGGCGGAGGGCCGTGAACCGCTCGCGTCACGCCGACGCGGGGACCCCGGGGACCGCCGAGCGGGGATCGAAGCCGGCGAAGGACAGCCCGATGACGAAGCCCGCCGCCTCCTCCAGCTGGCGGACGCGGTCCAGCGCCCCGAGAACGGCCGCCGTCCCGCCGACGTCACGGACCAGCTCGCCGACGACACGCAGGGCGGCGTCGTCGTCGCCGCACATCGCCACCGTCACGCCGGACCGGCCTCCGCCGGGAGAACTCCCCCACCGGTCAGCGGGAAAGAGGTGGAACGCCTTGACGACCCGGGCTCCCGGAGCGAGCCCGGCGATCCGCCCCGCCATCGACTCGCCGGGCTCGGTGAGCAGAGCGCCCACGCCGTGCGCCACGGCGTTGGTGGGGTCGATCAACGGCGTCCCCTCCAGGGCGCCGTCGAAGGCGCCCGCCAGCCCCAGCATGGTGGCGACGCCGTCCCAGGCCACGGCGAGCAGCACCGCGTCGCGCCCGGTGGCCGCCTCCCGGGGCGTGACGGCGAGCACTCCGCGCCCGAGCCGCTCGGCCAGCCTCTCGGCCTTGTCCCGCGACCGCCCGCCGATCGCCACCTCATGGCCCGCGCCTGACCAGCCCTCCCCCAGGGCCGCCGCCAGCCTTCCTGTTCCCAGGATCCCGATACGCATCGTCGCTTCCTCTCCCGTGGCGGTCAGTCGGGCCCTCACGCTAGGGAAGCCGTCACGCACCGGTCGGTGCGTGACACCCGCGCGATGATGGGGAGCGAGATGACTGATCACGAAGGGCGCGGCCACGAGTGGGTCGCCGACTGCCGTCTGCGGGCGGCCACCGATCTCTTCACCCACACCTGGGACCCCGTGGTGCTGGCGGCTCTGCGCGCGGGCCCGCGCCGACGCCGCGAGCTGCGCGCCGCGATCGGCGGCATCAGCGACAAGGTCCTGACCGACACCCTGCGCCGTCTGCTCGCCGGCGGCCTGGTCGGCCGCCACGCACACGCCGAAGCGCCCCCTCGCGTCGAGTACGGCCTCACAGTCCTGGGGCAGAGCCTCGTCGAAGGCCCCATGGTGGCGCTCGGACGCTGGGCGGTCGACCACGGTGACGAGCTGCTGGCAGCCCAGGAGAACGCGGCTCGGAGAACGACGGGCCCCTGAGCGCGGGCGGCCTCCCCTCTCCGGCGACCGGCAGCAACAAGCCACGGCCGGAAATGAGTTGCCGGCCCGGCCGTCCCTCACCTCATGTCACCGGCCGTGCGCGGCCCTGCCAGGACAGTCCCCGCATAGCGGACTTCGGCCACCTCTGGGCGGACGATTTCCGGCCAACCTCCGCCCCATGCATGGCATGTACACGCCACGAGTGACACGCTTCCCCCGCACGACAACCACTGTTCACCCGCACCTCAGCCGCGTCACCCGGAGCGCCCCACGCCCCCGGGTGGCCGCACGTACACCGCTACTTCCCCACCCGGACCGCAGCCATGCGGCCCGGTCCCCCACATCCGGCCCGGCGGCCACCGCCCCGGCCGGTCCTCACCAGGGAGCGCGCGTGACCCCCCACATATCCCGCCGCCGTACCGGCCTTGCCCTGTCCACCGCCGTCGCCGCCGGCGCGCTGCTCGCCGCCGGGCTCTCCTCCGGCGGGGCCGTCGCCCAGCCCGCCGCCGCCGAGAAGGTGCCCGCGGCCGCCCCCGCCACCCTCTCCGCGGGCGCCAAGGCGAGCCTGCTCAAGGAGGCGGACACCGCGAAGGCGGACACCGCCCGTGCGATCGGCCTCGGCGCCCAGGAGAAGCTGGTCGTCCGCGACGTGGTCAAGGACCGCGACGGCAGCCTGCACACCCGGTACGAGCGCACCTACCAGGGCCTGCCCGTCCTCGGCGGCGACCTGGTGGTCCACACCGACAAGGCCGGCGCCACCGAGGGCGTCACCAAGGCCGTCAAGGCCGAGCTGAAGGTCGACACCGTCACCACGGCCGCCACCCCGAAGGGCGCCCGCAAGGTCGTCTGGGCCGCCGAGGGCACCCCGAAGCTGGCCTTCGAGAAGGTGACCAAGGGGACCAAGAAGGACGGCACGCCGCAGGAGCTGCACACCGTCACCGACGCCGCCACCGGCAAGCAGCTCTTCCAGTGGGACGCGGTCCACGCCGGCACCGGCGAGAGCCAGTACAGCGGCACCGTCGAGATCGGCACCACCGCCTCCGGCGGCGCCTTCGAGCTGACCGACGGCGAGCGCGGCGGCCACAAGACCTACGACCTGAAGAACGGTTCCTCGGGGACCGGCACCCTCTTCACCGACGACGACGACAAGTGGGGCGACGGCACGCCGAACGACCCGGCCACCGCCGCCGTCGACGCCGCCTACGGCGCGGGCGCCACCTGGGACTACTACGAGCAGGTGCACGGCCGCTCCGGCATCAAGGGCGACGGCGTCGGCGCGTACTCGCGCGTCCACTACGGCAACAACTACGTCAACGCCTTCTGGACCGATTCCTGCTTCTGCATGACCTACGGCGACGGCGCGGGCAACGCCGCCCCGCTCACCTCGCTCGACGTCGCCGCCCACGAGATGACCCACGGCGTCACCTCGGTGACGGCCGGGCTGATCTACTCCGGCGAGTCCGGCGGCCTCAACGAGGCGACCAGCGACATCTTCGCCACCGCGGTCGAATTCCACGCCGACAGCGAGGACGACGTCCCGGACTACCTCATCGGCGAGAAGATCGACATCAACGGCGACGGCTCCCCGCTGCGCTACATGGACGAACCGTCGAAGGACGGCTCCTCCGAGGACTACTGGTACGACGGCATCGGCAACGTCGACGTCCACTACTCCTCGGGCGTCGCCAACCACTTCTTCTACCTGCTCTCCGAGGGCAGCGGCGCCAAGGAGATCAACGGCGTCTCCTACGACTCGCCGACCTCCGACGGCGAGCCGGTCACCGGCATCGGCATCGAGAAGGCCGAGCAGATCTGGTTCAAGGCGCTCACCCAGTACATGACCTCCACCACCGACTACGCGGCGGCCCGCGAGGCCACCCTGGAGGCGGCGAGCGAGCTGTACGGCGCCGACTCGGCCGAGTACCAGGGCGTCGACCGCGCCTGGGCGGCGGTCAACGTCAGCTGACGCACCGGCGGAAGACCGCGGCACCCGGGGCTGAGCGCTCGCCCCGGGTGCCGCTTTTTCCGTCGCCTCTTCGTCGTGCTCAGCGCAGCAGGACGCCGGCCTCCCGGCCCGCCGCCTCCGCCGGGACGGCGATCAGCCCCATCTCGGCGCCGGAGGCCAGCAGCCGGTGGCTGGGCAGCACCCGGACCGTGTAGCCGAAGCTGCCGGTGCGGTCGAGGGCGAGCGGGCCCTCGAAGGTCCAGCGGCCGTCCAGGTCCGGCCCGCCCGGCGCGGGCTTCAGCGGCACCCGGGTGGCCCCGCTGATCCGGTCGTCCCCGTCGACGTGCCCGGAGACCGCCTGCACCTCCACGTCCTCGGGCGCCAGCTCGCCCAGGCGCACCCGGACCCGCAGGGCGAGGGTGGCGCCGAGCTGGGCCGGGGAGCCGTCGCCGTCCGGACCGTCGGCCCCCGCGTCCACGTGCTCCACCGCGACCTGCGCCCACCCGGAGCGCACCCGCTCCTTGTACGCGGCCAGTTCGCGCGCCTGCTCAGGGCCGAGCGCGCGGTGGGCGCGGGCGGCCGGGGCGTAGAGGGTCTCGACGTACTCGCGGACCATGCGGCCCGCGATGACCTTCGGGCCGAGCCGGGTCAGGGTCTCGCGGACCATGCCGATCCAGCGGTCGGGCAGCCCCTCGCGGCCCCGCTCGTAGAAGCGCGGGGCGACGCGCTGCTCCAGCAGTTCGTAGAGGGCGGTGGCCTCCAGGGCGTCGCGGCGCTCGGTCTCCTTGGCGGTGAGGTCGCCGCCGCCGTCGGCGGTGGGGATGGCCCAGCCGAAGTCCGGGTCGTACCACTCGTCCCACCAGCCGTCGAGGACGGAGAGGTTGAGGCAGCCGTTGAGGGCGGCCTTCATCCCGGAGGTGCCGCAGGCCTCCAGCGGGCGCAGCGGGTTGTTGAGCCAGACGTCGCACCCCGGGTAGAGCTTCTGGGCCATCGCCATGCCGTAGTCGGGCAGGAAGGCGATGCGGTGGCGGACCCCCGCGTCGTCGGCGAACCGGACCAGCTCCTGCACCAGCCGCTTGCCGCCGTCGTCGGCCGGGTGCGCCTTGCCGGCCACCACGATCTGCACCGGCCGCTCCGGGTGGAGCAGCAGCGCCCGCAGCCGGTCACGGTCCTGGAGCATCAGCGTGAGCCGCTTGTACGAGGGGACGCGCCGGGCGAAACCGATGGTCAGCACGGACGGGTCGAAGGCGGTGTCGATCCAGCCGAGTTCGGCCGGGCCCGCGCCGCGCTGGCGCCAGCCGGCGGTGAGCCGGGTGCGGATCTCCTCGACCAGCTGCTCGCGCAGGGTGCGGCGCAGCTCCCAGATCTCCTGGTCGGAGATCTGGCCGATGGCGTCCCACCGCTCGGGGCCGCCGACGCTCAGCGCCTCCTCTGCGCGGGCGGTCCCGACCCGGCGGGCGCCGAGCCGCAGCACCTCGGGGGCGACCCAGGTGGGGGCGTGCACGCCGTTGGTGACCGAGGTGATCGGCACCTCCTCGGCGTCGAACCCCGGCCAGAGCCCGGCGAACATCTCCCGGCTGACCTGGCCGTGCAGGGTGGAGACGCCGTTGGCGCGCTGGGCGAGCCGCAGCCCCATCACGGCCATGTTGAAGAGCCCCGGGTCGCCGCCCGGGTAGGTCTCGGTGCCCAGCGCCAGGACGCGCCCGGTGTCGATGCCGGGGAGTTCCGCGCCCTCGCCGAAGTGGCGGGCGACCAGCGAGCGGTCGAAGCGGTCGATCCCGGCCGGGACCGGGGTGTGGGTGGTGAAGACGGTGCCGGCGCGCACCACCTGGAGGGCCTGGTCGAAGTCGAGGCCGGGCCCGTCGGGGGCGGGCGTGCCCAGTTCGTGGACGCGCTCCAGGCCGAGGAAGCCGGCGTGGCCCTCGTTGGTGTGGAAGACCTCGGGCGCCGGGTGCCCGGTGAGCCGGCAGTACGCCCGCACCGCGCGGACGCCGCCGATGCCGAGCAGCATCTCCTGGTGGAGCCGGTGCTCGCTGCCGCCGCCGTAGAGCCGGTCGGTCACCTCGCGGGCGGCGGCGTCGTTGTCCTCGACGTCGGAGTCGAGCATGAGCAGCGGGACGCGGCCGACCCGGGCCTGCCAGACGCGGGCGCGCAGCAGCCGGCCGCCGGGCAGGGCGAGGCGGATCAGGGTGGGGCTGCCGTCGGTCTCGCGGAGCAGGGTGAGCGGCAGCTCGTCCGGGTCGAGGACCGGGTAGTGCTCCTGCTGCCAGCCGTCCCGGGAGAGGGACTGGCGGAAGTAGCCGTGGCGGTAGAGGAGCCCGACGCCGATCAGCGGGACGCCGAGGTCGCTGGCGGACTTGAGGTGGTCGCCGGCGAGGATGCCGAGGCCGCCGGAGTACTGCGGCAGGGCGGCGGTGACGCCGAACTCGGGGGAGAAGTAGGCGACGGCGGCGGGCGGGGAGCCCTCCTGGCGCTGGTACCAGCGGTCGCCTTCGAGGTAGTCGGTGAGGTCGTCGACGGCGGCGGCCAGGCGGAGCCGGAAGCGCCGGTCGGCGGCGAGGGTGTCGAGGCGTTCGGGCGGGACGGCGGCGAGCAGCCGGACCGGGTCGCCGGTGGCGGCCCAGCGGGCCGGGTCGACCGACTGGAACAGCTCGCGGGTCTCCGCGTGCCAGGACCAGCGCAGGTTGCGGGCCAGGTCGCTGAGGGGGCGGAGGGGTTCGGGGAGGACGGGACGCACGGTGAATCGACGCATTGCCTTCACGGTTCCACCTTCGCAGGATTCATCCGCTTTTGCGGGGCGGCTCGCATCATGGGGCGTCAGGACCGGCGCGCGGCAGGGCGCGTACGGGGCGCGCGGCCCCGGCTGACGGGGCGTCGGCGGCGCACGCGGAGACGGAGGCCCGGTCGCCCCGGCCAGGCGGTTCCGTTGCAACAATCACACAACCTTTACCGCGGCTTCACGACGCATTCGCCCCGGTCTTCCCCCTCTTGACCCGTTGCCCGGGCGGCCCCGGCCCGACACGCTGACGCCTGACACCGCCGGGCCCGCGATGGGCGGGACCGCGGGGTCGACATGAGGAGGGGAACTCGCAGATGAGCGAGGTCATACGCATTCCGCGCCGGACGGTGGCCGTGGCCGCCGCCGCGGTCGCGGCGCTCGCGGTGGGCACACTGCCCGCCCAGGCGGCACCCGCAGGGCCGGGGGGCCCGAAGCTGGGGACGGTCCGTCAGGCCGACAACCCCCGCGACGTGGTGCGCGACAGCTACATCGTGACGCTGAAGTCCGGCGTCAAGGCACCGTCGGCCGCGGGCGTCAAGCTCGCGAGCCGGTACGGCGGCAAGATCAGCCACACCTACCAGCGGGCCCTCAACGGGTACGCGGTGAAGCTCAACGCCGTCCAGGCCCGGCGGCTCGCGGCGGACCCCGCCGTGGCCTCGGTCGCCCAGGACGTCAAGGTGCGCGCCTCGGCCACCCAGACCAACCCGGTCTGGGGCCTGGACCGCGTCGACCAGCCGGCCCTGCCGCTGGACAAGCGGTACACCTCGCCGGACGGCGGCGGCGCGGGCGCCACGGTGTACGTCATCGACACCGGCATCCGGATCAGCCACCAGGAGTTCGGCGGCCGGGCCCGCAACGGGTACGACTTCGTCGGCAAGGACAAGGTCGCCCAGGACTCCAACGGCCACGGCACGCATGTCGCGGCCACCGCCGTAGGCTCCACCTACGGCGTGGCGAAGAAGGCCAAGGTCGTGGGCGTGCGGGTGCTCGACGCCTACGGCGAGGGGACCCTCGCGCAGGTCATCGCGGGCATCGACTGGGTGACGAAGAACGCCGTCAAGCCGGCCGTGGCCAACCTCAGCCTCGGCGGCGGGGTCAGCCCCGAGCTGGACAAGGCCGTCCGCACCTCCATCGCCTCCGGGATCACCTACACGGTGGCCGCGGGCAACGAGGGGCTGCCGGCCGAGACCACCTCGCCCGGCCGGGTGAAGCAGGCCATCACCGTCGGGGCGACCAACCGCTGGGACGAGCGCTCGTACTTCTCGAACTGGGGTCCGGTCGTCGACCTGTTCGCCCCGGGCGAGGACATCAAGTCCGCCTCGCACAAGAACGACACCGGCACCGTGACCTTCGACGGGACCTCGATGGCGGCGCCGCACGTCGCCGGGGCTGCCGCGCTGTACCTGGCGGCCAACCCGAAGGCGACGCCGGCGACGGTCGAGAAGGGGATTGTCGGCAAGGCCGCCACGGGGCAGATCTCGGGCCGGCGGATCGGGTCGCCGGACCGGCTTCTCCAGGTCTCGCCCTAGCGGGGCGGGCCCATTGGCCCGCAGATCGGGGGACGTCCAGCCCCCGGCCTGCGGGCCGTTTTCGTTGGCCTCAAGCGCCGGCCGGGCTAAGGGGGCCGAGGTGCATTGCGCCCCACTGGTCACACCCGTCACAACCTGGGGTTTTCGCGGAGGGCACATGCCAGGGGCAGTGGGGGTGGGGGAAATCGGGGGTACGCGTCAGTAGGTGGGTGAGGGGCGGATTGGTCGCCCTTCGGGTGGGGGAAGGCTGTCCCGGTACTCCCGCGTCACGCTTTCCCGCACGGCCCCGCCGGCCCCGTCCGGCCCGGTGCCGCGGTTCCGCCGCAGGCACCCGACGTACGTCCCCCGGCGCGTCCCCCCGGCGCGCGGTCGAAGCGAACGGCAAGGAGCCTCCATGCCCCCATCGCGTCCCCGGCCCGGTCCCCCGCCCTTACGAGGCGTCAAAGGGACGGCGAAAGCTGCCGATAGAGAGGACGACGGCCGGGACGCCCGAGTCCCCGGCCACCCCCGTACCCGCACGATCCGCAGGTGATGCCGTGAACACCCCCATTGGACGCATCCCCGTCCTCGACGTCCGACCGCTCGTCCAGGGCGGCAGACGCCCCGCCAAGTCGGTGAGCGGCGAGTCCTTCGAGATCACCGCCACCGTCTTCCGCGAGGGCCATGACGCCGTCGCCGCCAACGTCGTGCTGCGCGGCCCGGACGGCCGCTCCGGCCCCTGGACGCCCATGCGCGAGCTGGCGCCCGGCACCGACCGCTGGGGCGCCGTGGTCGCCCCGGCCGAGGAAGGCCACTGGACGTACTGGGTGGAGGCGTGGGGCGACCCGCTGACCACCTGGCGCCGGACCGCCGCCGTGAAGATCCCGGCCGGGATCGACACCGAGCTGGTCCTCGAAGAGGGCGCCCAGCTGCACGAACGCGCCGCCAAGGGCGTACCGAAGGCCAAGGGGCGCCGGGAGGCGGTGCTCGCCGTCGCCGACGCGCTGCGGGACACCTCGCTCGGCGACGGGCAGCGGCTCGCAGCGGCCGGGGAGGCGCAGGCGGTGGCGGCGCTGGAGCGGTACCCGCTGCGCGAGCCGCTCTCGGCCTCCGAACCGCTGCCGCTGCTGGTGGAACGGAGGCGGGCGCTCTTCGGCTCCTGGTACGAGTTCTTCCCGCGCTCCGAGGGCGCCGTGGTGCCCGAGGACGGCGGCCCGCCGGTCTCCGGCACGCTGCGGACGGCGGCGGCCCGGCTGCCCGCGATCGCCGCGATGGGCTTCGACGTGGTGTACCTGCCGCCGATCCACCCGATCGGCACCACCCACCGCAAGGGCCGCAACAACTCCCTCGCCCCCACCCCGCACGACGTGGGCGTGCCCTGGGCGATCGGCTCCGCCGACGGCGGGCACGACGCGATCCACCCGGAGCTGGGCACCTTCGAGGACTTCGACGCCTTCGTGCGCACCGCCACCGAGCTGCGGCTGGAGATCGCGCTGGACTTCGCCCTCCAGTGCTCCCCGGACCACCCATGGGTGACGGAGCACCCCGAGTGGTTCCACCACCGGCCCGACGGCTCGATCGCGTACGCCGAGAACCCGCCCAAGAAGTACCAGGACATCTTCCCCATCGCCTTCGACAAGGACATGGACGGCCTGGTCGCCGAGACCCTGCGGGTGCTGCGGCTCTGGATGGACCACGGGGTGCGGATCTTCCGCGTCGACAACCCGCACACCAAGCCGGTGGTCTTCTGGGAGCGGGTGATCACCGAGATCAACCGGACCGACCCGGACGTCGTCTTCCTCGCCGAGGCGTTCACCCGGCCGGCGCTGATGCACGCGCTGGCCGCCGTCGGCTTCCAGCAGTCGTACACCTACTTCACCTGGCGCAACGGCAAGCAGGAGCTGACCGACTACCTGACCGAGCTGACCGGCGACGCGGCCGCGTACATGCGGCCGAATTTCTTCGTCAACACGCCGGACATCCTGCACGCGTACCTTCAGCACGGGGGCCGCCCCGCCTTCGAGGCGCGGGCGGTGCTGGCGGCGACCCTCTCGCCCAGCTGGGGGGTCTACGCGGGCTTCGAGCTGTGCGAGGCGCAGCCTCTGCGCGAGGGCAGCGAGGAGTACCTCGACTCGGAGAAGTACCAGCTGCGTCCGCGCGACTGGGCGGCGGCCGAGCGGGAGGGGCGCACCCTGACCCCGCTGCTGACCGCGCTGAACCGGGTCCGGCGCCGCAATCCGGCCCTCCAGCAACTGCGTGATCTGCACTTCCACCACACCGACAACGACGCGCTGCTCGCCTACAGCAAGCAATCGGGTGGCAATACGGTCCTGACGGTCGTCAACCTCGACCCGCACCACACCCAGGAAGCCACGGTCTCGTTGGACATGCCGCGCCTCGGCCTCGGCTGGGACGACACCACACCGGTGCGCGACGAGCTCACCGGCGAGACCTATCACTGGGGCAGGGCCAACTACGTGCGTCTAGAGCCGGGCGTCACGCCCGCGCACCTGTTCGTCCTGCGACCGTCCTCACCGATCGGAGGGTCACCCACACCATGATCGTCAACGAACCCGTCCAGGACACCTTCGAGGACACCCCTGCCAAGGACCGTGACCCCGAGTGGTTCAAGCGAGCCGTCTTCTACGAGGTGCTCGTCCGGTCCTTCCAGGACAGCAACGGCGACGGCATCGGCGACCTCAAGGGCCTCACCGCCAAGCTCGACTACCTCCAGTGGCTGGGGGTGGACTGCCTCTGGCTGCCGCCGTTCTTCAAGTCGCCCCTGCGGGACGGCGGCTACGACGTCTCGGACTACACGGCGGTGCTCCCGGAGTTCGGCGACCTCGCCGACTTCGTGGAGTTCGTCGACGCGGCCCACCAGCGGGGCATGCGGGTCATCATCGACTTCGTCATGAACCACACCAGCGACCAGCATCCGTGGTTCCAGGAGTCCCGGCGCGACCCGGACGGCCCCTACGGGGACTACTACGTCTGGGCCGACGACGACAAGCAGTACCAGGACGCCCGGATCATCTTCGTCGACACCGAGGCGTCGAACTGGACCTTCGACCCGGTCCGCCAGCAGTATTACTGGCACCGCTTCTTCTCCCACCAGCCGGACCTCAACTACGAGAACCCGGCCGTCCAGGAGGAGATCCTCTCCGCGCTGAAGTTCTGGCTGGACCTCGGCATCGACGGCTTCCGCCTCGACGCCGTGCCCTACCTCTACGCCGAGGAGGGCACCAACTGCGAGAACCTCCCCCGTTCGCACGCCATGCTGAAGCGGGTCCGCGAGGAGATCGACGCCCACTACCCGGACACCGTCCTGCTCGCCGAGGCCAACCAGTGGCCGGAGGACGTCGTCGACTACTTCGGCGACTACGCCAAGGGCGGCGACGAGTGCCACATGGCGTTCCACTTCCCGGTGATGCCGCGCATCTTCATGGCGGTCCGCCGGGAGTCCCGCTACCCGGTCTCGGAGATCCTGGCCAAGACCCCGGCCATCCCCTCGGGCTGCCAGTGGGGCATCTTCCTGCGGAACCACGACGAGCTGACCCTCGAGATGGTCACCGACGAAGAGCGCGACTACATGTACGCCGAGTACGCCAAGGACCCGCGGATGCGGGCCAACATCGGCATCCGGCGCCGCCTCGCCCCGCTGCTCGACAACGACCGCAACCAGATCGAACTCTTCACCGCCCTCCTCCTCTCCCTCCCGGGCTCGCCGATCCTCTACTACGGCGACGAGATCGGCATGGGCGACAACATCTGGCTCGGCGACCGCGACGCGGTCCGCACGCCGATGCAGTGGACGCCCGACCGGAACGCCGGATTCTCCTCCAGCGACCCGGGCCGGCTCTTCCTGCCCACGATCATGGACCCGGTCTACGGCTACCAGGTGACCAACGTCGAGGCCGCCATGTCCTCGCCCTCGTCCCTGCTGCACTGGACCCGGCGCATGATCGAGATCCGCAAGCAGAACCGTGCCTTCGGGCTCGGGTCGTACACCGAACTGCCCTCCACCAACCCGGCCGTCCTCGCCTTCCTGCGCGAGGCCCCGCCCGGGCCGGACGGGGAGGAGGACGACCTGGTCCTGTGCGTGCACAACTTCTCGCGGTTCGCCCAGCCCACCGAGCTGGACCTGCAGACCTTCGCCGGACGCCATCCGGTGGAGCTGACCGGCGGGGTGCGCTTCCCCGCCATCGGTGACCTGCCGTACCTGCTGACCCTGGCCGGCCACGGCTTCTACTGGTTCCGCCTGCGCAAGGAGGCGGCGGTCACCGCCGTCACCCCCTGACGGCGGCCGCGAAGCCCCAAGTGTCCGGTGCGGGACGGTTACGGCCCTCCCGCACCGGGCACGCGTAACCGCATCAAGCGCGCGCAGCACGCCGGTCACCGGGACCGGGGAGCACCTCCCCCGGCCCCGCCCGGAGCACCAAGCCCGCCCCTTCACGCTCCCTGAGCCCCGCACCGTCCGGGGCACTTCACCACCCCGTACGCCCGCCTTCTGCGGCCGATGAGGGGACCGGGCGCACCGCCGGACCGTCAAATGCCGCAATCCGGGTCACTGTCGGGCGATATTGAGGTGTACCCGGGGAAAGGACGCGACGCCGCCAATGTCGGATGCCTCCAGCACGCTCGTTCCTTCCCCAGCGTCCGGGGGGCTGCTCGCCTCCCTGGACCCGCTGCTGCGCCCCTGGCTGCCCAGACAGCGGTGGTTCGCCGGCAAGGGCCGCCCGGTCACGGGCTTCACCCTGGTCGCCGCCACCGAACTGCTGCCGCCGGGCCCGCCGGGCCGTCCGAAACCGGACAGCCCCGGCCTGCTCCACCTCCTGGTCCGCGCCCAGCAGCCGGCCGGTCCCGGCCCGGGCGCCGCCACCGATCCGGGTGACACCTACCAGCTCCTCATCGGGGTCCGCCGGACCCTCCCGCCGCGCCTGGCCCCCGCGCTGATCGGCCGTCCGGCCGACGGACCGCTCGCCGGGCAGGCCGTCTACGACGCGCTGCACGACGCCCGCCTCACCGAGGTCCTCCTGGAGCGGCTGCGGCTGCCCGGGCGGCTCGGGGCGCTCCGCTTCGCCCGCGCCGGCCAGGGCGACATCCCGGCCGGGCTGCCGGCCCGGGTCCTCGGCGCCGAGCAGTCCAACTCCTCCCTCGTCTACGGCGAACGGCTGATCCTCAAGCTCTTCCGCCGGGTCGTCCCCGGCGTCAACCCGGACCTGGAGCTGCCCCGGGCACTGGCCGCCGGCCGCTCCACCCGGGTGCCGGCGCCCCTCGCCTGGCTGGAGGCCGACGGGGGCGCGGAGCCGCTGGTCCTCGGCGTCCTCCAGCCGTTCCTGCGCGGCTGCGACGACGGCTGGGAGCTGGCGCTCGGCGCGCTCGCCCGCGGTGAGGACTTCTCCGGCGAGGCCCGCGCGCTGGGCCGGGCCACCGCCGAGGTGCACGCGGCACTGGCCGAAGCGCTGCCCACCGTGACGCTGGGCCCGGCCCGGCTGGCGGCGCTGGCCGCGCAGATGACGGAGCGGCTGGACGCCGCCGCACAGGCGGTCCCCGCGCTCCACCGGCACGTACCGGGGCTGCGCACCGCCTTCGAGGCGATGGCCGACCCTTCGCTGGCCGGGACCTCGCTCACCGCCCAGCGGGTCCACGGCGACCTGCACCTCGGGCAGTGCCTGCGCGGGCCCGACGGCCACTGGTCGCTGATCGACTTCGAGGGCGAGCCGGTCAAGCCGCTGGCCGAACGGCGGCTCCCCCAGCCCCCGGTCCGCGACGTCGCCGGCATGCTCCGCTCCTTCGACTACGCGGCCCGCTCCCACCAGCCGTGGGCACCGGAGTGGGCCGACCGCTGCCGGGACGCGTACTGCGCCGGATACGCGGAGGCGCACGGCCGCGACCCCCGCGACGAACCGGTTCTGCTGCGCGCCTTCGAGACCGACAAGGCGGTCTACGAGGCGCTCTACGAGGCCCGGCACCGGCCCGACTGGCTGCCCGTCCCGCTGGCGGCGGTGGAGCGGCTGGCCGCCCCCGTCCCGGCCGGGGCGCGCGCCGACACCGGCGGCCCGCTCGGCCACGGCCTGGACTGACCGGCCGCCTCCCTCCCCCACCACTCCCCTGTCCCGCGCCCCGGGCAGGTCGCGCCGGTCCCCGCCGGAGCGGCCCGCCCCGGCGCCGCCCACCACCCCTCCCCACCCGACCCGCTCCGGCCCGGCCCCGAGC
>NZ_JOII01000014.1 GCF_000719955.1 Streptomyces albidoflavus | reverse complement strand
TGGGCTCGGAGATGTGTATAAGAGACAGGTCGACCAGGGCCCGCCCCACCGCCATCACCAGCAGCGCCGCGACCAGCAGGTGCAGACACCAGGCGAGGACGCGGGGGGCGGGGGTGGAGAGGGGAGCGCGCGGGGGCGCGGGGGCGGGGGCGGTGCTGGGCACGGGGGTCTCCGGACGGCGGGGGGCCGGCCGACCGACAGGGAGGGCCGTTCTTCCACGGTACGGAAGACAGGGGGATGAGCCATCGACCGAAAGGTTGAAGACCTGGGGGCGGAACCACCGGAGGATGAAGTCCGGAAGGCGGGGGGGAAAACGCGCACCGACGGCGGCGCGCTGTCAGCCCCGTGCGAGCAGGCGGCGCACGGCGTCCGTCGCGTAGGCGGAGACGGCCTGGAGGTCGTCGCCCTGGTCGATCCTGCGGACGCACGCGTCGGTGACGGCCTGGACCACGGCGACGGTCAGCTCGGGCTGGGTGTCTCCCAGGTCGTCGACCGAGGCGGCGAGCACCTCGTGCAGCGTGGTGTGCAGCTTCCGCACCCGCTGTCGCGCCGACGGGGAGAGCGAGCCGCGGGAGAGCGAGGCCCGCCAGCCGTGGGTGCCGCGTGCGGCCTGTTCGAGGTTGGCCCGGACGTAGGCGGCGACCTGTGCGCCCGGTGTGTCCTCGGCGGCGACGGCCTCCTCGACGGCGGCGGTCCAGGCCGGGAACTCGCGGGCGACGAGGAGTTCGAGGAGGTCGTCGATGGAGTCGAAGTAGCGGTAGATGCTGTTGCGGGCGATGCCCGCGCGTGCGGCGACCGCTCCGGCGGTGAGGGCTTCCACCCCGCCTTCGCTCAGGATCGCCTCGGCCGCGTCGATGAGCTGCGCGAGCCGCTGGGCCCGGTGCTCACGGACGCTGCCGGCCTCGATCTTCGGCATGCTCTCCGCTCCACCTCTGGCCTCGCACCGTCGCCCGCCAGTTTATCCCCGGGGCCGGGCGCCTGAGGGGGCGTGCTAGCTTGAAAAAACTTAGCGACACCCTGTCTCTAAGTTCTGGCTCCTGTCCCTTGTCTCCTGCCTCCGGTCGAAGGTTCTTCCGATGCAACCGACACTCTCCCGGGCACTCCGGTGTCTCCTGGGTTCGAAGAAACGCGCCGCCGCCGTGGTGGCCTTCTGGGTCCTGATCGCCGGCCTGCTGGCCGGCGTCGCGCCCACCCTGGAATCCGTCGAGGACAACGCCTCGGCCAACCTCCCGCCCGCCGCCTCCGACTCGATGAAGGCCCGCGACCTCATCCGCGCGGAGCTCCCGGGGCAGGACGCCATACCCGCGATCGTCGTCGTACGCGGTGAGGGCGCCGAAGCCGGTACGCAGGCGGAGGAGGCGGTCGAGCGGATCAGCACCGCCCTCTCCGCGGACTCCCGGCCCGAGCAGGTCACCGGCGTGATCTCCACCGCGACCACGCCCCGGGCGGCGGCCGAACTGGTCTCGGAGGATCGCGACACCCAGTTGGTCATCGTGCCCATGAAGGGCAGCGCCTCCGACGAGTCCTTCCAGGACGCCGTCGGCGAGGTGCGCGCCCTCGCCGCCGACCGGGCGGGTTCCGCCGAGGTCGCCGTGACCGGACCCGCCGGGATCGCCACCGACACGGTCAAGGTCTTCAGCAGCGGCGACAAGGTCATGCTGCTCGCGACGATCCTGCTCGTCCTCTTCATCCTGCTGGCCATCTACCGCTCGCCCCTGATGGCCCTGGTCCCGCTGCTCGCCGTCGGCGTGGCGATGCGCGTCGCGGAGACGACGGGCGCGTTCCTCGCGGACGCCGGGCTGATCACGGTCAGCTCCCAGACCGCCTCGATCATGACCGTGCTGCTCTTCGGCGTGGGCACCGACTACGCCCTGATCATCACCGCCCGCTACCGCGAGGCCCTCCTCGACGAGCCGGACCGTCCCCGCGCCATGCAGGTCGCGGTCCGCCGCACCGCCGAATCGGTCCTGGCCAGCGCCTCGACCATCGTGCTCGCCATGTTCGCCCTGCTCGCCGCCGTCTCCCCGGCGCTGCGCGGCTTCGGGCCGTACCTCGCCCTGGGCGTCGCCGTCATGGCGCTGGTGGCGTTCACCTTCCTCCCCGCCCTGATCCTGCTGCTGGGCAAGGGCGTCTTCTGGCCCGGCGGCGTGGACAAGGCCGCCGCCCGCAGCCGTGGCGCGGGCGTCTGGCACCGGGTCGCCGCCCTGGTCGCCCGGGCCCCCGTCCGCGTCGCCTCCGTCGTGATCGCGCTGCTCGTCGCGATGAGCGCCGGGCTCCTCGGCTACCAGGAAAGCTTCAACACGCTCAGCGGCTTCCGTACGGCCACCGAGTCGGAGCGCGGGCAGCGGCTGGTCCAGGAGGAGTTCGGTCCGGGCGAGAGCGCGCCCAGCACCGTCGTCGTCCGGGCCGGGGAGGACCTGCGGACCACCACCGTGCCCGCCGACGTCACCGCCGCCCTCGCCGGCGCCGACGACGTCAGCCGCGTCGACGAGCGCCCCCGCTTCAGCGAGGACGGCAGGACCGCCTTCTACGAGGTCGTCCTCGACCACGACCCGTACAGCTCCGAGGCGCTCGACGCGATCGGCCCGCTGACGGAGACCGCGCGGGCGGCCACCGACGCCGCCGGGGTCCAGGACGCCACCGTGCTCGTCGGCGGCGAGACCGCCCAGACCGCCGACATCCGCTCGGCCCTCGACCGCGACACGCTGATCATCGTGATCCTGGTCCTGGTCATCGTCACCGCGGTCCTCGTGCTGCTCCTGCGCTCGCTCCTCGCCCCGCTCTACCTGGTCGCGACCCTGATCCTGTCCTTCCTCGCCACCCTGGGCGCCACCACCTTCTTCACCCTGACCGTCCTCGGCGACGAGGGCCTGGGCAACCGCGTCACCGCGTACATCTTCGTGTTCCTGGTCGCGCTCGGCGTCGACTACAACATCTTCATCATGAGCCGGTTCAAGCAGGAGCTGCGCACCTCGCCGCCGGCCCAGGCGATCGGCGCCGCCCTCACCCGTACCGGCGGAGTCGTCTCCTCCGCCGGGCTCATCCTGGCAGCGACCTTCGCCGTCCTGATGACCCAGCCGATCCGCGAACTCTTCCAGTTCGGCTTCGCCATGGCCTTCGGCATCCTGCTGGACACCTTCGTCATCCGCCCCCTCCTCGTCCCCGCCCTGGTCCGCCTCCTCGGCGACCACGCCCTGTGGCCCACGCGGCCGGCCGCGCTCCGCGAGCCGTCCGTGCCCATGCGCCCCGCCGGCCGGGCCGTGCCCGACGCCGCTTCAGGACGACTGCTGCGCGCGTTCACCTGGATCGCGGTGACCGAGGCGTGCACCTGGGCCGGACTCCTGATCGGGATGTACTTCAAGTACGTACCGGAGACCACCGAACTCGGCGTCCGCGTCTTCGGAGCCCTGCACGGCGCCGCCTTCGTCGTCTACGTCCTCCTGACACTCCTCGTGGCGCTCCGCCTGAAGTGGCGGCTCGGCCGGACGACTCTCCTCGCCCTGCTGGCGGCCGTTCCTCCGTTCGCGACCGTCGCGTTCGAGATCTGGGCCCGCCGGACCGGGCGGCTGCCGGGGCCGGGTGCCGTGGGCGCCGCGCCGGACTCACCGGACACGGTCTAGAAGCGCCGTCCCGGGACGTGGGTGACACGCGTGCCGGGTTCGCGGAAGAGGGCGCCCGCCCCTCGTGTTGAGTCAGCGCATACGGTCCACGCGACACACGCGACGTACACGACAGGAGAGTTCATGCCCAGCCAGACCAAGACCGTGCGGATCGCCACCGCCGACGGCGAGTCCGAGGGCTTCGCCGCCTTTCCCGGGGACGGGGAGCGGCATCCGGCGGTGCTGCTGTACCCGGACGCCTTCGGGCTGCGGCCCGTGCTGGAGGAGATGGTCGTGGAGCTGGCGGGGCACGGGTACTACGTGCTGGCGCCGCACTTCCTCTACCGGGACGGGCCTGTCCCTCTCGTCGAACTCCCCGGGCACATCGGGGAAGAGGCCCGCCCGGAGATCCTCGGCAAGCTGATGCCCTCGATCGAGGCGCACCTCACCGGCGAGCAGGTCGAGCGGGACGCGGACGCCTACCTCCGGTTCCTGGCCGCGCAGCCCGAGGTGGCCGACGGTCCGGTCGCGGTGACCGGCTACTGCATCGGGGGCCTCCTCGCGGTGCGGACCGCCTCGGCGTACCCGGAGCGGGTGGCGGCCGTCGCCGGGTTCCACTCCCCGGTCGTCGCCAGCGGGCCCGGCGGGCTGCACGGGCTGCTCGCGCCGATCACCGCCGAGATCCACCTCGGGCACGCCGCGTCCGACCTGACGCCGGAGGCGCTGGGGGAGCTGAACCAGGCCCTGGACGCGGCGGGCGTCCGGTACACGTCCGAGATCTATCCCGGCACGGTGCACGGCTACACCATGCGCGACACCGACGCCTTCGACCCGGCCGGGCTGGCCCGGCACTGGGACCGCCTGCTCTCCCTCCTGGGCCGAACGGTGCTCAGCGGCTGAGGAGTTGAACCGCCAGTTCGCCGAGCGGCACCTCCGGGCCGCCGGTACGGGGCGGCTTCGCGAGGAAGGTGGCGGGGATGCCGGCGGGGTCGTCGGCGAGGAGGGCGTGGCAGTCCGGGCAGAGGCCGTCGGTCAGGGGGACGGTGGTCTCGTCCTGGTCGCAGGTGGCGCAGACCATGACCACGCGGGTGACCTGGCCGGGCTGCGCGGCCCTCTCCTCGTCGGAGGCGGGGGCCGAATCGGCGGGCAGGGGAGGCATCTTCTTCTCCAGTCGTGAGCGGAGGAACGCGGCGGGGCTGTGGATGGGGCCCTGGGGCAGGCCCGAGGTCAGGGCGAGGGCCAGGTGCTCGGGGCGTACGCGCCGTTCGATCCACCGGTCGGCGAGGGGCGCGAGGGCGTCGCACTCGGCGGCGGAGAGCGTGAGACGCGGTTCGGTGCGGGCGAGGCGGGCCAGGGCCCGGTAGCCGGGGGTACTCGCGGCGGTCTCCGGGGCCGGACTCTCGCGGGGCCGTTCGGTACGGGGCTGGGGGTGCGCCTCGTCGGGGTGGGCGAGCCAGATGGGCCGGGCCGGGGTCTCGGCGGGGGCTTCCGGGGTCTCCGGCACGGCGGACGGGGGCGTGTCCGGGGCGCCCGGTGTCTCGCGCGCCCCCTGGTCCGCCCGGGCCAGCCCCTCGCCGCGTGCCCCCGTGACGTCGATGCCCTTGATCCGGCGGGCGAACTCCGCCCACCAGGTGTCGTCGTGCGGCTCGCGGGACCAGTAGGTGCGGGTGACCCAGCGCATCGTCCGGTCGTGGAGCGTCAGGTGTTCGCGGATGCGGCGCAGGTGACCGGCGGCGCTGAGGTTGCGCAGGGCCGAGGAGCAGGCCTGCTGGCCGTAGGCGGGGAGGACTGAGGCGAGGGTCTTGTAGCCGACGGCGGCGCCCTCGGGGAGCCGGTCGATGTAGCAGGCGATGGCCGCCTCGCGGGGCGGGAGGCCGGTGAAGTCGGGCTCGGTGGTCGGGGGTTGCCGGTCCGGGTAGCGCTTCCCGTAGCCCTCGGAGGCACGGGGGTGGGACGCGGGCGGGCAGGCAGCACTAAACTGCGGAGTAGCCACGTACGAAGTCCTTCTTGGTTCTAGCTTCGTGATGGTCAGACCCCGGAGTCGGCGTTCCCGCGCCGCCCGGGGTCGATTTGCTTATCGCGAACCTAGAGCTTTCTCACCGTCGGGCGCAAGCCGATCACCGAATGTCATCTCCGCTGGTGTCAGGCCGGGTTGGGGCGGGTGGGAGGGTGGTTTTCACCGCCCGGAAAGACCGGTACCCACCGGGACCCGCCGGGGAGAAAAACGGCTCGAAGCCCGAGGCCCGGAACCCGGAGCCCGAAGCTCAAGGCTCGAAGCCCGGCACCCGGGCCGCCTGAAGAGGGGCGTGCGGAACCGTCCCACGCGCCCCGGCGTCCCCCCGACCGACCCCCACACCACCCGCGCGCCCCGGTCACGCGGCCACCCGCCCACCGCGTCCGGCGCCCGCCCGCAGCGAGGAGCACCCCGCCATGCCCGCCACCCGCTACCTCTACGTCACCCGCCACGCCGAGGCCACCCCCGACGAAACCGGGCTCACCGAAGCCGGCTGGCGGCAGGCGGAGTTGCTGGGGGAGCGGCTGGCCGGGGCGGGACTGGCCGCCGTGCACCACGGGCCGCTGGCCCGCGCGACGGAGACGGCGCGGATCGTCGCCGAGCGGGCCGGGGGCGTACCCGCGCGGGTCGCCGAGGAGGCGGGCGACTACCTGCCGTACCTCCCCAGGCGCGAGGAACTGCCCGCCGAGTCGGCCGACGCCACGCTCGAACGCCTCGCGGGCTTCCCCGCCGAGGAGCGCGAGCCCGGACCGGCCCTCGCCCGCACCGCCCAGCAGCGGTTCACCGGGCCGGCCGACGGGGACGAGGTCCGCCACGAACTCCTCGTCACCCACGCCTTCCTCGCCGCCTGGCTGGTCCGCGACGCCCTCGACGCCCCGCCCTGGCGCTGGATCGGCCTCAACCACGCCAACACCGGCCTGACGGTCATCCGTTACACCCCGGGCCGCCCCACCGCCCTGATGCTCTTCAACGACCTCGGCCACCTGCCGGAGGAACTGCGCTGGACGGGGTTTCCGGCGGAGCTGCGGCTCTGAGGCGGTGGGCTCGGGCCCTGCCGGAGCGTGACGGCTACGTGCCGCACACGGAACAGCCCTGCATACGCTGCTCGACGCAGGTGCCGTCGTCGTCGTAGAGGTAGATGGTGACCTTGTAACCGGTGCAGCCGTCGGCGCCGCACGGTGTCGTCTGGTCCTGCTGGTGACCCATGGGTTTCCTCCCGCTACGTGGACGGAGGGGTCCGGTGCCGGTCGAACTCGGCCCGGCTCGGCAACCAGTGCCGCCCGCAGCGCGGGCAGTACCAGCGCCACGCGTCCGGGTCGTCGCGCAGGTGCGTCGTGTCCTTCCAGAGGCGGCCGTGGATGTCGCTGTGGCACGTCCGGTCGGGGCAGAGCGGCGGGACAGGGGGCTCGGGTCGGGTGGTGAGGGGCATCGGGCCTCCGCCTCCGCACGGATCGCCGCCGCGGGAACCGTGCTCCTGGCTGCCGCACGCCGTGCAGCGGCGGCCGGTCATGAGCACGAGCGGGTCTGCGCACACGACTGGCAGGCCCGGGGATACCAGCGGACACCCGGGTCGGCGGGGTCCGGGCGGGCGCCGTAGTCGACCACGGCGCCGGTGGTGAGCTGCTCGCCGCACCAGACACAGGCGCTTCCGCGCACCTGCTCCTCGGCGAGACACGTGGGCGCGGGAAGGAAGGGGTGGGCAACACACACGCCGGCCTCCGGTACTCGGTGCCCGTCCCCGGTTCACGGCTGCGCACGGGCGGAGCTTCGGGAAGCCGCTGCACAGGAAGCTACGGAGGTGATGTGCGTCACGGCCAGCGATGTGCAGATCTGTGCGCGGTGACCCAGCGAACGGGTGATTGGCCGAGAGACGGCCTTGACGGTCCCACCCGCTGGGATGACTGTTGCCGCACACACCTGCACACCGTCCGGCCGGAGGCCACCATGACGTTGCGGTTCATCGGAATCGACCCCGAGACAGGGGACAAGCAGAGTCCTACCGTGTGGGTCGACCCGGAGGCGCGGGAGCTGGTCTTCCAGGGATGGAAGCCGAGCCCGGAACTGGAGGCGGAGTGCGCCGCGACCGAAGTACCGGGGCACGCGAGGGGGATTCCGGAGGGGGAGGCGGTCATTCGCTTCCCGGCCCGGATGGTCGACATGGTGAGGGAGGCGTGTGATGCCGTCGCGCGTGCCGACGTTCGATGACCTGATGGCGCGCTGCCGGACGGCGGTGCACCTGGAGATGCGGGACTCGTACGCCGTTGACTACGAGAAGGGGCCTTTCGCCGACTGGCGCGCCGGCCACCGGCTCGACCCTGCGGACCGTGCCTCGTGGTGGCGTCCCTGGCTCGATCTGATCAGCGAGACGGTGGGCCGGGGCGCCGAGGTGCGCCGGGCTCGTATCGTGTCCGAGCCGGTGAGCGAGTACACCCGGTTCCTGTACGACGGCACCTTCACCAACGTCGCCGCCGGTGAACAGGTCCGCTGGCTCCCACGCCGCCAGGCGTCGGACATCGCCCTGCCGGGGAACGACTTCTGGCTGTTCGACGGCGGGTGGGTGCACTGGAACCACTTCGACGGCGACGGGTCGTCACTCGGCGAGGAGATCACCGACGATCCGGGGGCAGCCGGTCTGTGCCGCCACGCCTTCGAGACGGTGTGGGCCCTCGCCACCCCGCACGACCAGTACAAGATCCGCTAGGAGAAAGCGCGGTACGGCCAGCTCATGCCCATCTCTCCGTCCTCCTCCGCACAGGCGGCCCGCCAAGCCGTTGCGGGCCGCCTGCGTGATCTCCGCAAGGGGGCCGGACTGACGGTCACGGAGCTGGCCTCCGCGTGCGGGTGGCACCACGCCAAGACCAGCCGCATCGAGAACGCCCGCACCGCACCCTCCGCCAAGGACGTGGCCGCCTGGTGCCGGGCTTGCGGCGCCGACGACCAGAGCGCGGACTTGGTTGCCCAATCCCTCAACGCCGAGTCCATGTACCGGGAGTGGCGACACCAGGTGCGGGCCGGTATGCGCCAGCTCCAGGACAGCTGGGTGCAGTTCTACCGGGACACAGGGCTCTTCCGCGTCTACTCCTCCACGCTCATTCCCGGCCTTCTCCAGACCGAGGGCTACGCCGCCGGTCTCCTCACGAGCATCGCCGCCTTCCGGGACCTGCCCGTCAACGACGGTGCCGAGGCCGCCGCCGCGCGAGTGCAACGTTCACGCGTTGTCCACGAGCCCGGGCACCGCTTCCTCTTCCTCATGGAGGAGGCGGCGCTCGGCTACCAGATGGGCGATCACGAGGCGATGGCGGCTCAGCTCGGCTACTTGCTCACAGCGGGTGCCCTGCCCGCCGTGTCGCTCGGCATCATCCCGGCCTCGTCGCGGACGCGCGGCCAGTGGCCGCACGAGACCTTCCACATCTACGACGACACCCTCGTCTCGGTGGAGCTGCTCTCCGCAGAGGTGAACATCACCCAGCCCAGCGAAATCGCCCTGTATCTGCGGGCGTTCGAGGAGCTGCGGAGCATGGCCGTGTACGGGGCGGACGCACGGGCGCTGATCGTGCGGGCCATCGGAGCCATGCGGTGACGGCGAAGCGGAACCTTCCCACTGCCCGCCGCCCCGCGTACCCCGCGCGGGTCAGGCCCCGGCCGCCGCCAGCAACGCCCCCCACACCAGCGGCGCGTCCCGGCGGGCGGTGCCTATCAGTACCTCCTCGGCGCCGTCGCGGCAGACCAGCACCACGCCGTCGTACCGGTACCGCTCCAGCCAGCCTCGCGGGTCCGAGGAGGCGATCGAGCGCACCCGCTCGACGGTGAGGGTCGCCGGGAGGGGGCTGCGGGCCACCTTGCCGTGCGGGTCCAGGGTGGCGACGAGCGGGCCGTCGCCGACGATGAGCAGGCCGTACCCGTCGCGGCTGTACGGGACCTGCCCGTGCACCTGGGCGCCGAGGACCCGGCGGCCCTGCGGGGTGACGGGGGCGAGGTCGCTGGTGTCGGCGGCCTTGCGGCTGCGGCGGCGGACGTACCAGGCGACCAGGGCGGAGAAGGCCACGACCGGCGGGGCGCAGAGCCCGGTGAGGCGCAGCGCCTCACCCACGTCCGCGCCGCCCATCGCGCCGAAGAGGCCCAGCGGGCCGAGCAGGGCGCCGCTGAGCAGCACCGTCAGCGGCAGGAAGACCATCGTCTCGCTCGGCGGCGCGGCCGCGCGGCGCCGGTACCAGAGCGCGCACCAGACGAAGGCCAGGCCCGGGAGGAGCAGCACCTGCGCGACGGCCAGCGGCATCCGCCAGCCGCGTGCGGGTGAGTCGTGCGTCTCCTGCGCCACCTCGCCGAGGCGGACCGAGGCCACCTCGCCCTGCCAGCGGACGAGGGTGACGGTGTCCCCGGCGCGCACGGCGTCGTAGACCGGTGAGGTGCCGTCCATCCGGACGCGTTCCTCGCCGGAGGACGGTTCACCCGTGGTGTAGCGGAGCCAGTGCCGTACGCCCCGGCCCATCGCCTGGTCGTGGGTGCCCCGGACGGTCGCCCGGTCCAGCCGCACGCACTCCTGCTCCGCCCGAACCCCGCAGGGCTCCGCCGCCCGGTACGCGTCCCGCTCGGCCACCGCCCCCCAGACCACGAACAGCAGCCCCACACCCGCCAGGACCACCGCCAGCCCCACCGACAACGCGACGCGATACCCGCGCCCCGGCGCCTTCTCCCCCGACATCCTGCCCCCCGTTCCCGCCACCCCGGCGCGCCCACTCGCGCCTGTGTTCGGTTCCTCCCGTTCATTCTGCCGTGTTCCACCGACAAACGGGGTCGCGGTGGCCGCGGTCCGGTCAACCGGAAGCCGGTCAACCGAAAGGCGGAGTTCCCGTTCCGCCCTCCGGCTCCGGGAGTGCCATCCCGCGTGCGATGCCCGCGACCCCCTCCGGCGGCGACCGTGGAGGCCACAGGGAAGCCGCGTGGCCGCGAGGCCGGAGAAGGGAAGTGAGGCGGGATGTACGTCGCATGGCGGGACCTGCGATTCGCCAAGGGGCGGTTCGCGCTGATGGGGGCCGTGATCGTGCTCATCACGCTGCTGGTGGGGCTGTTGTCGGGACTGACGGCCGGGCTCGGGCAGCAGAACATCTCGGCCGTCACCCGCCTCCCGGCCGACCGGATCGCCTTCGCCGCCCCGGCCGGGGACGAAGAGCTGTCGTACGCCTCCTCCGTCGTCCGCGAGGAGCAGTGGCAGCGGCTCGGCCGCGCCGACGGGGTGCGCTCCGCCGAGCCGGTCGGCATCGCCTCGGTGCGGGCGGCGGCCGGCGACCGGCACGCCTCCGTGGCCGCCTTCGGCGTGCGGCCCGGCTCCGGGATCGGCCCCGGAGACGTCCGCGAGGGCGAGATCGCCCTGACCGAGCCGGCCGCCGAGGAACTGGGCGTCGACGGCGAGGGAGAAGAAGTGGCCGTTGCTGGGCGGGAGTTCACCGTGCGCGTGATCGAGGGCGACGACGCCTACAGCCACCTGCCCGTGGTGTGGACGCATCTCGCCGACTGGCAGCATCTCGCGCCCGGCGCCGCCGAGGGCGGGCGGTCCGCCACCACCGCGACCGTCGTCGCCGTCGACGCGGACCCCGGCGCGCTCCCCGCCGCCGACCGGGCCGCCGGGACCCGGACCGTCACCACCGGCGACTCGCTCGCCGCCATCGGCTCCTACGCCTCCGAGAACGGCTCGCTGCAACTCATGCGGGGCTTCCTCTTCGCCATCTCCGCCCTGGTCATCGGCGCGTTCTTCACCGTGTGGACCATCCAGCGGGCCGGGGACATCGCCGTCCTCAAGGCGCTCGGCGCCTCCACCCGGGGCCTGCTCACCGACGCCCTCGGGCAGGCCCTGATCCTGCTCACCGGCGGAACCCTGCTCGGCACCGCCCTGGCCGCCGGCATCGGCGCCCTGGTCTCCGGCTCCGCCGTGCCCTTCGCCCTCGCCCCCGGGACCGTGCTCGCCCCGGCCGCCGTCCTGATCGCACTCGGCGCCCTGGGCGCCGCCCTCTCCGTCCGCCGCATCACCTCCGTAGACCCCCTCACCGCTCTGGGGAGCGCCCGATGAGCCTCGAACTGACCGACGTCACCCTCACCTACCCGGACGGCGACAGCCGCCTCACCGCCCTCGACCGGGTCAGCCTGTACGTACCGGAGGGCAGCCTCACGGCGGTCGTCGGGCCGTCCGGCTCCGGCAAGTCCAGCCTGCTGGCGGTGGCCGCCACGCTGATCACGCCGGACAGCGGCACCGTCCGCGTCGCCGGGCGGGAGACCGCCGGGCTCGGGCGGGGCGAGCTGAGCGCGCTGCGCCGCTCGCGGATCGGGATCGTCTTCCAGCAGCCCAACCTCTTGCCCTCGCTCACCGCCGCCGAACAGCTCCAGGTGATGGCCCGCATCGACGGCCGCCCCAAGGCCGCCGCCCGCGAACGCGCCCGCGAACTCCTCGACGCCGTGGGGCTCGCCGGGCAGGCCGACCGCCGCCCGCACCAGCTCTCCGGCGGCCAACGCCAGCGCGTCAACATCGCCCGCGCCCTGATGAACGACGCGCGGGTCCTCCTCGTCGACGAGCCCACCAGCGCCCTCGACCGCGAGCGCGGCGCCGCCGTCCTCGACCTCATCACCGAACTCACCCACCGCACCGCGACCGCCACCGTCCTGGTCACCCACGACCCGCACCACCTGGCCGGGGCGGACCAGGTGGTGCGGGTGGCCGACGGGCGGCTGACCACGCAGGGGACGCCCGTGGGGTGAGTACCGCGCGGGTCAGTACCGGCGCCGTGCCCGGCGGGCGGTCACCACGAGGGTGGTGCCGGCGGCCAGCAGGGCGGCGGCGATCCCGCCGAGCAGCCACGCGCCGCCCCGGGCGCCGGTGTCCGGCAGGGACGGGCGCGGCTCCGGAGCCGAACGTGGGGCGACAGCCTGGACGGCGGCCCGGCGCGACGAGGCGGAGCAGTCGGGGAGCTCGCCGTCGAAGGGGTACGCGCGCAGTTGCTGCCCGCCCGACTCGCCCGCCGAGGTGTGGGTGAGCGAACCGGCCGTGTAGAGGCGGCCGTTGACCGCGGAGAGGGAGAGGGTGGTGACACTGGCCGGCTGGCCGACCAGGACGCTGCCCTCCAGCTCGGCGGCGCCGGTCAGGGTGAGGGCGGTGGCGTCCGGGAAGTTCCACAGCAGCCGGCGGCGCTGGTCGGGGTCGGGCAGGGTGACCGCGTCGCTGTCGAGGGTGCGGGTGTCCCCGTAGACGTTGACCAGGACGGTGGCGCCGTCGGGGATGCCGGTGAAGGAGATGTCCGTGGGGCCGCCGCCGGTGCCGGAGACGAGGTCGGCGTCGACCGAGAAGATCTGGAGCGGGGCGGCGCCGTCGCCCTCGAAGGTGGTCGAGGAGCCGTCGCGCAGCGCCTGGCCGGTGACCGCCCGGCGTGCGTCGCCCGTGTAGGCGTAGCAGCGGCCGGCGTCGGTGAGGTCGCCCCGGAGGTCCGCGTAAGAGGCGGCGGCGTCGGGGGAGTTGACCGTGGCCGGGAGCACCGTGCCGTCGAGGGAGCCGCCGTACCGGACGACGCCGCTGCCCGTGCCCTCCTCGGCGAGGAGGCGTTGGCCGGGGGCGACGGTGAGGTTGGCCCCGACGGCGAGGTGGTCGGAGCCGCCACCCGTGACACCCACCCGGTAGGCCGGGGAGGCGCCGTCGCGCTTGTCCATGTCGAAGTTGCCGAGCGTGACGATCCTGCCCTCGGCCTCGGCGGCGGCCTCGCGGACCAGGTAGTTCCCGCCGACGTAGACGTTGATGTTGCTGTCGTGGCCGGTCACCGGCTTGTTGCCCGGGTCGTCCCAGGTGCCCGGGCAGCCGGCGCCCAGGCACGGCCCGAGACCGTCGGGCAGCGGGGCCGCGCTCGCCGCCGGGGCGAGGCCGCCGGCCAGCGCGACGGCCAGGGCGACGGTCAGGACGGCGCGGGAGCGGACGGGCGCGGAGTGCTGGTCGGATGATCGGTTCGGCGTCATGCGGGGACTATCCGGCCTGGCACGGAAGGCCCGGGCCAGGCCACGCCCAGGTGGGGCGAGCCGGGGGAACACCATTCACCCCACCGGTGGTTACCGCAGCCGCGCCGCCAGGATCGCCACGTCGTCCTCGCCGTCCGGCGGGAACGCCGCCAGCAGCGCGTCGCACATGGCGCCCGGCGCCACGGGGCCGGAGGCCACCGCCGCGCGCAGGGCCTCCAGCGCCTCGTCCAGGTCGACGCCGCGCCGCTCGATCAGCCCGTCGGTCACCAGGACCACCTCGGTGCCGGGCAGCAGCGGCACCTCGGCCGGCGGCGGGTGCGGCAGGTCCAGGCCGAGCAGCGGGCCGTGGTCGTGCAGCAGCGTGGTGGTGCCGTCGGGGCTGCGGACGACCGGCGGTATGTGGCCCGCGTTGGAGATCCGCAGGACTCCGGCGACCCGGTCGACCTGGACGATGCAGAGCGTGGCGGCGCGGACCGGGCTGTTGACCGCCAGGACCTTCTCCAGCCGCGTCTGTATCCCGTCCGGCCGGTGCCCGTCCAGCGCGTACGCGCGCAGCGCGTGCCGCACCTGGCCCATCACCATGGCGGCCTCCAGCGAGTGCCCGGCGACGTCGCCGACGGCCAGCACCAGGCCCTCGGGCGTCTGCACCGCCTCGTAGAAGTCCCCGCCGATCTCGGCGTGCCGGCTCGCCGGGGCGTACCGCACGGCCAGTTCCACGTCGGCCGGGCTCGGCAGCGCCTCCGGCAGGAAGCTGCGCTGGAGCTTGAGGGCGAGCGTGTGCTCCTCGTCGTAGGAGCGCAGCGCCTCCAGGGCCAGCGCGGTGGTGTGGGTCAGCTGGGTGAGCAGGTCGGTGTCGGCGGAGGAGGGGACCGCAGCGGCCGGGACGACGACGGCGGCCGGGGGCCGGCCCGGCTTGGTGCGGGCGAGGGCCACGGCACGCTCCGCCTCCTGGTCCCCGTCGGCGAACGGTATCGGCCAGGCGGACGGGCCGGACTCGACCGCCGCGCCCACCGCGTCGCCCAGCGGGTGCCGTTCGAACAGCTCGGGCGGCAGCGGGGGCGAGCCGATCCGCTCGGCCGGGGCGCCCGGACCGGCCGAGGCGAAGTGGGTGGTCCGGCCCTCGGGGTCGGTGAGCAGGACGTCGACCGGACAGGCGAGGACCGCGGCGGCGCCCTCGGTGGCACTCCTCGCCAGCGCCTCGGCCGACAGCGCCGAGTGCAGCCGCAGCGTGGTGCGGTTGAGCAGGCTCAGCCGGTCGGCCAGCAGCTCCGCCCGGCGGCGGGCCCTGGTGTAGCGCAGCGTCGCGGTCACCGTGGCGAGCAGTTCGCTGGGGGCGATGGGCTCCGTCAGGTAGGCGTCCGCGCCCCGGTTGAGCCCCTGGGTCCGGTCGGAGGCGCTGATGGCGGAGGCGGAGACGTGGATGACCGGCAGGGAGGCGGTGCGCGGGTCCACCTTGATCCGCTCGCACACCTCGAAACCGGTCATGTCCGGCAGCCGTACGTCCACCAGCACGACCTCGGGCCTGACCTGGGGGTCGGCGGCGCGGGCCAGACCCTCCTGGCCGTCCGCCGCCTCCACCACCTGGTGGCCGGCGCGGCGCAGGGTGGTGCCCAGCACGTAGCGGTTGGTCGGGTTGTCGTCGACGAGGAGGACCACGGCGGGCTTCTCGTCGGGCTGCCGGGGGATCGTCATGGGGCCGGAGTGTCCTTCGCGTCCTTCGGGTCCTGCCGGTCCGTGGCGGCGGGCTCGCCCGGTGCGGAGCCCGTGTCCCGGGCGCGCAGGCCGAGCGCCTCGGCGAGCCGTTCGGCGGTCAGGTGGGTCTTGCCGAGCACGGCCCGGGCCCTGCCCAGCCGCGACCGGTCGATGTCGGACTCGCCCATGGAGGTCAGCACGACGACGGGCACCTGCGCGAGCCCCGGGACGGCGGCGATCTGCTGGAGCACCTGGTAGCCGTCGGGAGAGGGCATGGCCAGGTCGACGAGGACCGCGTCGGGCATCGTGGTGCGGATGGTGCGCAGCGCCTCCACGCTGTGGGTGACCTCCGTGGTGGTCTCCGCGAGCCGGCCCAGGGTGGGCCGCAGCGTCCGCAGGAAGACCGGGTCGTCGTCGATGATGACGACGCTGCGCAGCAGCGGCTCTTGCGGCAGCGGACCGGCGGAACGGACGGGCGCCGCCGGGAGTTCGACGACCACCCGGGTGCCGTGTCCGAGCCGGCTGGTCAGCGTCAGCCGTCCGCCCAGCAGTTCGGTCAGCTTGCGGGCGTACGGCAGGCCCAGGCCGGTGCCGGAGACGTGCCGCTGGTGGACGCCGCGGACCTGGTAGAACTCCTCGAAGACCTGCTCGATCTCGTCCTCGGGGATGCCGACGCCGGTGTCCGTCACGGTGAAGACCGCCCACGGGCCGTCCGCGCGCCGCTCGTCCGCGACGGTCAGCCGGACCGAGCCCTCGGTCGTGAACTTCAGGCTGTTCGACAGGACGTTGCGCAGGATCCGGGTGAGCATCACCTCGTCGGTGACGAACGGCCCGGGGAAGGCCGTGTCCGCGATCTCCAGCGTCACGTCCTCCGCCGTGGTGGAGGCGAGGGTGCCGCGCAGCTGGTGCAGGACGGTCCGCAGGTCGGCCTCGACCAGCTGCGGCTCCAGCCGGCCCGACTCGGCCTTGGCCGTGTCCAGCAACTCCTCGACCAGCGCGAGCAGGGTGTTGCCCGACCCGGCGATCAGCGAGACCTGCTGGTGCTGTTCGTCGGTGAGCGGCTCGGCTCCCGCGTCCAGCAGCAGCTGGGCGAGGGCGATCACGGCGTTGACCGGGGTACGCAGTTCATGGCTGACGTTGGCCCAGAAACGGGTCTTGGCGGCGCTGGCCAGGCGCAGGCGGCGGCTCTTGTCCTCCAGGTCGGCGTAGAGGGCGACCACGCCGCGGTTGGTCTCCTCCAGCTCGCCGGAGAGTTCGGAGTAGAGCGCCATGACGCCCGCGTTGGTCTCGTCCAGTTCCTTGTTGAGGCGTTCCAGCTCGTCGGAGCGCGAGCGCTCGTCCTGGAGCGCCTGGAGGAGCTGGGTGTTCTGCCTGCGGAGTTCCTCGCTCATGTCGGGGCCGCGCAGACCCGCCAGTTCCCTGTCCACCCGCTGTGCCGCCTGGTCGGCGGCGAGCGGAGAGGACAGTTCCTGTCCGAGGAGCAGACAGCCACGGTCGACGACACTCAGGTCGAGGAGCCGTTGCGAGGCGGTCAGCAGGTCGTTGCCCGGCGCTTGGTCCCCCTTCCAGAGAAAACGGACGGCAGCACGGTGCGGCTGTCCGGCAGTGCGGACGAACTCTGCGGAGAGTTCCGCCGCGCCGAGGAGCTCGGCCCCCGCCTCGCTGGCGAGGGTGATGAGGCGGACTCGCTTCCCCTCACCGAGCTCCAGTGCCTGACACACCGCTTGCCCGTGCCTGCGCAGCTGAAACAGGTCGTCCTGCCTGGTCAAAGGCATACGCGCGAGAATGAGTTCCTGCTCGCCGGAACTCATCGCGCGGGCGCTTCCTTGAGGACGAGGACGCCGATGTCGTCCCGGCGGGCCCCGGCGTCCCGCAGGATCTGCGCGGCGATGACGGGCGGGCGGCGGGCGAAGAGCCCGGGGAACCCGTCGGCGGCCCACCGGTCGTTCAGCCCGTCGGAGTGCATGACGAGGACCGCGCCCGGGGCCGCCTCGGCGACGACGGTCCGCGCCCGGGGCAGATGGGCGCCGACGATGCCGGGTGAGGAGAGCAGGGAGGTGCGGCGGCCGTCGGTGACCACGCACGTCGTGGTGTTGCCGACACCGGCGAACTCCAGCCTGCCGCCGGCGAAGTCGGCGCGGACCACGGCGACCGCCGCGCCCCGGGTGCCGCGCATCGCGCGGTGCAGGTCCTCCAGGACCTGCTGCGGCCGGGTCGCCCGGCTGGCGCGGAACGCCTCCTGGGCCACCTCCCCGGCCCGGGCCGCCTGCGGGCCGTGGCCGAGGCCGTCGCACATCATGGCGAGGACGGGCCGGGGGAGGGACTCCGGCTCCTCCTCGCTCTCCGCGGGCGGCTCCTCGGCGTACCGCACGGCCCAGGTGTCGCCGCACATCTCCTCGCCGCCGATCGGCCGGGTGAGGCCGCCGAACTCGACGCTGCCCGCCCGCGGGCGGTCCTGGTCGGCGTGGAAGCGGGCGAGGACGGCCGTGCCCCGGCCGGGCAGGGTGTGGATGTCGAAGACGTCGGCGAGGCGGGCGATGGCGCCCAGGCCCACCCCGAGGGTCCCGGCCGAGGACGCGCCGTCGCGCAGCGCCCCCGGGAGGTCGGCGATGCCTGGGCCGGTGTCGGTGGCCAGTACGTCCAGGGAGGCGTGTTCGCCGTCGAGCGCCACCCGCAGGACGAGGGCGCCGTCGGTGGCGTGCCGCTGGAGGTTGGTGGCCGCCTCGGTCGCGGCGATCTCCACCGAGCCGACGCGTTCCTCGTCGATCCCGATCCGGCGGGCCAGCCGGGCGGCCTCGCGTCGGGCCGCCATGGGCAGGCCGACGTCGACGCGGAGCCAGACCGTCTCGCCGGGCTCGGACAGCAGGGAGGCGCTCACCTGGCCCACTTCACGATGGTGACGCGGGTCCCGCGTCCCTCGCCGGTGTCCAGGTCGAACTCGTCGGCCAGCCGCCGGGCGCCGCTGAGCCCCAGCCCCATGCCGCCACCGGTGGTCCAGCCGTCGGTCAGCGCCAGTTCGACGTCGGGGATGCCGGGGCCCTCGTCGGCGAAGAGCAGCCGGACGCCGGAACGCCCGTTGCTCCAGGCCGCCTCGGCCTCCATCCGCCCGCCACCGCCGTAGACGACGGTGTTGCGGGCCAGTTCGCTGGCGGCGGTGACCAGCTTCGTCTGGTCGACCAGCGACAGACCCGCCTCCTGCGCCAGGGAACGGACCAGCTGCCGGGCCTTGACCACACCGGCGCTGCCGTCGAGCTCGATCGACTCGGTCCGCCGCGCGGTGTCGCCGGGCATCAGGCGCGGTCCGGTCGCTCGGTGTGGACGGCGCGGCGAAGGGCGGCCAGACCCGCCTCCAGGTTGAGGGCGGTACGGACGCCGCCGAGGGTCAGGCCCAGCTCGACCAGGGTGATGGCGACCGCCGGCCGCATCCCGACGACGACGGTCTCCGCGCCCAGCACCCGGGAGATGGCGGCGACCGTGGCGAGCATCCGGCCCACGAAGGAGTCGACGATCTCCAGGGCGGAGATGTCGATGACCACGCCGCGGGCCCCGGTGTCCACGATGCGCTTGGACAGGTCGTCCTGGAGGTCCAGGACGGTGCGGTCCTCCAGGTCCACCTGGATGGAGACCAGGAGGACGTCGCCGATCTGGAGGACGGGGACGCGGTCGGTCACAGCAGGCTCCCGCGGTTCTCCGCGAGCCGCTTGTCCCGCTCGATGGTGTCCAGCGCGTGCCGCAGGGCGTCCGCCAGGGTGCCCTTGGTCGGGATGTCGCCGAACTCGATGCCGAGCGCCACGATGGTCTGCGCGATCTGCGGCCGGATGCCGGAGATGACGCAGTCGGCGCCCATCATCCGGGCCGCCACCACGGTCTTCAGCAGGTGCTGGGCGACCTGGGTGTCGACCGCCGGGACGCCGGTGATGTCGATGATCGCCTGCGTCGAGTTGTAGTCGATCAGCGCCTGGAGCAGCCGCTCCATGACCACCTGGGTACGCGCCGAGTCCAGGGTCCCGACCAGCGGCACCGCCACCACGCCGTCCCAGAGCTTGACGACCGGCGTCGACAGTTCCAGCAGCTGGTCGGCCTGCGAGGAGATGATCTCCTCCCGCGTGCGCGCGTACGCCTCGGCGGTCAGCAGGCCCAGCTCGTCCAGGAGGCGGCTGAGCTGGAGGTAGGCGCGGATGTCCTTCGCGCTCCCCGTCAGCGACGGCTCCAGCACCTGCTTGAGGGCGAAGACGCTGATGGCCGTCTCGGTCGGCGTGAAGCCCTGCCGGGCCCGGTTGCGCGACAGCTCCACGAGGAGGCTGCGGATCTCCGCGAAGCCGTCCTCCCGGGAGGCCAGCGCGCCGGACGCCAGACCGCTCCGGAGCGCGGCGTAGAGGTCGCGCAGCTCCCGCTCCAGCTCGGCGTTGCTCAGCCTGCCGCTGAGCGATTCGCCCACGGTCGCCACCCACTGGGTGACGAAGTCGTCCTCGTGGTCGGCCAGCAGCTCGACCAGACGCTGCGCACCCCTGTCCTCGGTCACTTCCTCGCTCCTCGCTGTAGAGGCCCGATCGTACGGCAGACGGGTGAAATCCTGAGGTCTCGGGCCAGGCCCGGACCGGCCGGGCTCCTCTTCGCGCCTTCACGGTCTCATCACACCGGGGTCACCGGGCCACCGGGGCGGGCGGGGCCCGGCGACGGCGGCGGCCCGTCCTCACCTGCGGGGATGGACCGGCGGCCAAGGGGTACACGGGCCACGCACCGCCCGTACCTTTCGCACTCCGTGCCGACCGCCGCAGCGTGCCCCACACCGCGCGGCCAGGCTCTCCGAGAATGTGGACCGCCCATGCCCGACTCCGCCCGCACACCGCTCCCCCTCGCCGACTCCTCGGCCGCCGGCCGCCTGGTCTGCTGGATACTCGGCGCCGCCCTGGCCGCCACCGCCGCCGACCTGGTGGCACCGATGCCCCCCTGGTGGCCCCTGGTCTGGTCCGGGCTCTGGGCCCTGCTGCCGGTGACCCTCGCCTTCTGGGTCCCGGTCCGGGCCCGCGAGAAGCGCCGCCTGCGCGAGGACCCGGCCGCCGCCTGAACCCGCCCCCCCACGACGCGAAGCCCCGGCCGGGGTCCACACTCCCCGGCCGGGGCTGGTCACACGGTGCGGCCGGATGCCGCTACGGCGTCAGTGCCGGCCCTCCTTCAGGCCGCGCCGCAGCAGGAAGAGGAGGCCGCCGAGGGCGAGGAGCCCGACGGTCAGGGCGATCGGCGTCAGCGAGGACGAGCCGGTCTCCGGGAGACCCGGGCCGTGGCTCGGTGAGTGCGTCGGGTGGGTCGGGCTCGGCGTCGGGGAGGGCGAGGGCACCGGTTCGTACAGCGCGGTGACCTCGACGTCGTTGGCCGGCATGGTGAACGTGGTGGACGGCGAGGAGAGGTCGATGCCCTCCAGCGGGCCGCCCGAGTCGATCCGCCACCCGGTGAACCGCATCCCTTCGGCGGGCTCGTCGGCGGTCAGCTCGACGGTGTCCCCGGCGTAGAAGGTGTCGGTGCTCAGGCCGCCCGGCAGGGTGCCGTTGTTGACGACGACCCTGTACAGCTCCTCCGGTACGCCCTCGATGTACCAGGTGAGGCCACCGGCCTCGTTGGGCTCGGACTTGAGGACGGCGGTGCCCCGGAAGGAGCCGTTGTTCACCGGGATCGGGGTCATCGTGAAGGCCCCGGCGTCGCTGGCGGCGGCCGAGCGGACCAGGTCGATGCGGTCGCCGTCCCAGTCGGGGGAGAGGTCCAGGTCGATGGTGGTGGGGCCGTCGTCGCCGAGGGTGGCCGCCTGCTGGATCTCCAGGAAGTTCTTCGCCTCGTCGCTGGTGGCGCCCATGGCGAGGGTGCCGCCCTCGGAGACGTAGTTCCCGCCGATGGTGGAGAGCAGGTTCTCCGGGGCGTCGGGGCCGTCGAGGCGGAGCAGCCCGGCGTGGGTGAAGGTGCGGCTGCTCATCGTGCCGGCGGCGACCACGTCGACCGTCGAGCCGTTCTCGATGAGCCAGTCCCGGCCGTGGAAGCGGGCCGGGTCCACGTCCATCCCCGTGTCGTCGACGAACCGGATCGAGTCCATCTGGCCGTTGTTGGCCGTGCCGACGGTGCCGAGGAAGGGCGCGGTCTGGTGGTCGAAGACCGTGTGGGCGGTACCGCCCGTGCCGATGCCGCCGCGCAGGATCTGGCGGGTGAAGTCGGTGGCGAAGGGGTCGCCCGGGGCGATGTCCTTCAGGGTGACGGTGGCGGTGCCGTTGACCCGGGAGAGCCCGGCCGCGCCCGCGTAGATGTTGGTGCCGATCTTCCCGCCCTCGATGAGGGTGTCGGCGTTCCCGGTGACGACGTTGCCCTGGATGCTGAGCGGGCCCGCGTAACCGCCGCCGTAGACACCCCCGCTGATGTTCGCGCCGTCGACGATGCGGACGTGGGTGTTGCCGGTGACGTTCTGGTTCCGCGCGTAGCCGCCGCCGAAGACGCTGCCGCCCGCCGTGGAACCGGCCTGCGTGGTGATGATCCCGCCGCTGACCTCGACGTACGTGTCCCCGACGACGTTGTTGGCGAGACCGCCGCCGCCCGGACCGCCGAGCACCATGCCCTGGACCTAGCCGCCGCCGATGACCCAGCCGCGCACCCAGCCGTCGTTCATGGTGACGGTGGAGGGGCCCGTGGTGGTGCCGCTCTCGCCCGCGCCGTACAGGAAGTACGGCTGGTAGCCGCTGGTCGCGGTCGAGGTGAGGTCCGGGGGCGCCCCGTCGTACGTCAGGCGCGAGGGGCCGTCCAGCGGGCCCGCCTGGTTGCCGCCGTAGATGTTGAGGTGCGAGCGGGCCGTGGCGTCCACGGACAGGTCGGTGGAGGTGAGCGCCGGGGTGAGGTTGTTCCCGCCCCCGTAGACGCTGTTGCCGGTGAAGTCGTACCGCCCGCTCGCCGGGTCGTCGGTCCCCGACAGCGTGACCGGCGTGCCGTTGGCGTGCGGATAGGCCGGCGGCTGCGCGGCCCCGGCCGGCCCCGGCACCCCGAGCGCCAGCGCGAGCGAGGCCGCGACGACGCCCGCCACCCGGCGAGGGCGCCGCCGCACCCGATGAACGGTCTGAGCCATGAAGCGCTCCTTGGAACATCAGGGGGCCGGACGGCCCGCGAGGGCTGGACCGCCGACTGACGGAGCGCCACCATGGCCCCGCTGGGGCTTATTTGAGTTATGTCATATCTTGGGATCGGTGTGGTGATCAGGTTCTTCGGGCGCGTGTCCGGGGTGGACGGGGAAGGGTCGCCTGTTTGGTGGGGGTGGGGGGAACTGGTAGCGCTTCGCGCCCGGGAGGGCGGAACCTGGAGGGGGATTGGGAGGACGGCCATGACGAGCTACACCCGTTGGCAGGACATCCGGGCCGGTCACGTCGCCCGGGCGGGCGGCGAGGAGGCCGTGCGTGCGGGCAAGGACGAGCTGCGCGCGGAGGCGCTTCTCGCGCGGGAGGCGCCGGCCCCGTCCGCGAACGCCCCCGGTGGTCATCGCCGTCAGGCGAGCCGCATCGGTGCCCCGAACGCTGACTGACGACCCGACAGGTGAGAGCCCGCCCACCCCTCAAGGGCAGGCGGGCTCTCTCCCCGTGTTCCGGCCGGCTCAGTGGGCCGGGCCCTTGGTGAAGAGGTGGCGGGACCAGAGGTAGCCGGTCAGGGCGATGGCGGCGCACCAGGTGAGGGAGATCCACCAGGCGTTGCCGACGGGGGTGCCGGAGAGGAGGCCGCGGAGGGTCTCGGTCATGGGGGTGAAGGGCTGGTGCTCGGCGAACCAGCGCAGGCCCGGGGACATGGAGTCGGCGGGGACGAAGGCGGAGCCGAGGAAGGGCAGGAACTGGATGAGGAGCGGCTTGTTGCTCGCCGACTCGACGGTCTTGGAGATCAGCCCGAAGCCGGCCGACAGCCAGGTCACGGCGAAGGCGACGGCGGTCAGCAGTCCGGCCGCCGCCAGCCACTCCAGCGGGGTGGCGCCGGAGCGGAAGCCGAGGGCGAGGGCGACGCCGACCACCAGGACGGCGCAGGCCATGGTCTGGACGACGCTGCCGAGGACGTGCCCGGTCATGAACGAGGCGCGGGTGATGTCCATGGTCCGGAACCGGTTGATGATGCCCTCGGTCATGTCCGAGCAGATGGCGATCGAGGTCGACATCGAGCCGGCGGCCACGCCCATGATGATCACGCCGGGCGTCAGGTACTCCAGGTAGGCGGCTCTGCCGCCGCCCATCCCGGCGCCGATCGAGTCCCCGAAGGCGTAGACGAAGAGGAGCAGCATGAGGATGGGGAGCATGGCGCTGCCCAGTCCCACGGCCGGGTAGCGGATGGCGTGCTTCAGGTTGCGCCGCAGCATCGTCGCGGAGTCGTGGACGGCGTAGGTGAGGGTGCTCATCGCTGGGTCTCCTTCGCGCCCTCGCCGGTGAGGGCGAGGAAGACGTCGTCGAGGTCGGGGGTGTGGACGGAGAAGCCGGCGGCGTGGGCTCCCGCGCCGTCGAGCCGGTCGAGGAGGGCGCGCAGGGCGTCGAGGCCGCCGTCGCCCGCGACGCGCAGGGCCAGTTGCTCGTCGTCGCGCGTCGCGTCGGGGAAGACGGTGGCGGCCCGCTCGTAGTCGGCCGGGGCGGTGAAGCGCAGCCGGACGTGGCTGCCGGGGATGCGGGCCTTCAGTTCGTCGGCGGTGCCCTCGGCGACGATCCGGCCGCCGTCGAGCACGGCGATCCGGTCGGCCAGCTGGTCGGCCTCCTCCAGGTACTGGGTGGTGAGGAAGACCGTGGTGCCCCCGGCGACCAGTTCGCGCACCGTCTCCCACATGGTGCGGCGGCTGCGCGGGTCGAGGCCGGTGGTCGGCTCGTCCAGGAAGATCACCCGCGGGTCGCCGACCAGCGTCATGGCGAGGTCCAGCCGGCGCCGCATCCCGCCGGAGAAGAGCGCGGCCCGGCGGCCCGCGACGTCGGCGATGCCGAACCGCTCCAGCAACTCCTGTGTACGGGCCCGCCCTTCGCGCTTGCCGAGCCGCAGCAGGTCGGCCATGAGGAGCAGGTTCTCCTCGGCGGTGAGCAGGTCGTCCAGGGCGGCGAACTGGCCGGTGACGCCGATCGCGGCCCGTACGCGGTCCGGGGCGGCGGCCACGTCGTGCCCGGCGACCTCGGCGCGGCCGCCGTCGGCCGGGACGAGCGTGGAGAGGATGTTGACGGTGGTGGTCTTGCCGGCGCCGTTCGGGCCGAGCAGGGCGAAGACGGAGCCGGCCGGGATGCGCAGGTCGATGCCGTCGAGGACGGTCTTGTCGCCGTACGCCTTGCGCAGGCCGGTGGTGGTGATCGCGGCGGGCGGGCGGTCGTCCCCGCCGCCTCGGCGCGACGTGGGCATGACAACAGAACCCATGGGGCTCTCCCTTTCGGAGGCGTGGTGAGAGTGAGGGTGAGAAGTGGGGCGCGGGGCCGGGGCCGCCGGTGCGGGCGGCCCCGGCCGGTCAGGCGCGGGCGCGCCGGATCTCGACGGTGCCGAAGCGGGTGCGGGCCCGCAGTTCGAGGGTGGCGTCGGCCTCGTCGGGGCCCTCGGCGGAGTCCAGGGCGTTGACGACCTGTCCGGCGTGCGAGTTGGCGTCGATCCAGACGGCCGTGCCCTTGCGGACCCCGACCTCGACCGAGCCGTACGAGGTCTCCAACTCGGCCTTGCCCCGCACCGCTTCGGCGATCCGCACCGAACCGTGGGCGGTGGTGGCGGCGACCGAGCCCTCGGCGCGCTCGACCAGGATGTCGCCGTTGGCGCCCCGTACCCGCAGGTCGCCGAGGGCGGCGGCCACACTGGTGGTGCCGTGCGAGTTCTTCAGGACGGCCGGGCCGGTGACGGTGCCGATCCGCAGACTGCCGTTGCTGGTGGTGATCTCGGCGCTGCCCTCGACGCGCTCCACGGTCACGGAGCCGGCGGAGGCGGTGACGTGCAGGGGCCCGGTGGAGTCGAGCCGTACGTCGCCCGCCGAGGTCTTGACGCGGACCTCGCCCAGCGCGCCCTCGCCGTGGATCTGGGCCCAGGCCCCGGTCAGCTCGGCGCGCGAGCCGGTGGGCAGCGCGACGGTCACGTCGACCGAGCCGGTGCGCCCGAACAGGGCGCGCTGCTTGGGCGTCCGGACGGTCAGCAGGTTGTTCAGGAAGGTGACGTCGGTCTGCTCGGCGACGCGGACGTCCTGGTCCTTGCCGGCGTCGCGCGGCCGGACCTCCACCGTGGTGTCGCTCCGGCCGGTGGCGACGAGGCGGATCGACCCGGCCTCCACGTGCACGGTGGCGGTGATCGGCTCGGGGGTCTCGAAGGAGGTGTCGCGGGAAGTGGCGGAAGAAGGCATGGCTGTCCCGTCCTCGGGTGTCTTCGCGGCGTCCTCGCAGGTGGGACGCGGTGCGGTGGAAGTGGGGTGAGGTGGTGCGGGGCGTGCCTGGCCGGGTGCGGTCAGCGCGCCCAGCCGGTGAAGCTCTGGCCGACCGTGCGGGGGGTGCGGGCCGCCGGCGAGGGGCGCGCGGGGGCGCTCCCGCCGTCGACCGCCGCCGAGACGGCTCGGACGAGCCAGGCGTTGACCGACAGGCCCTCGGCGGTGGCCGCCTCCTCGGCGCGGGCCTTGAGGTGGGCGGGGAGGCGGAGGTTGACGCGGGCGGTGCCGCCCTCGTCCCCGTCGGCCGGGGCGGGCGCCGGCGCCCGGAGCGGTTCGGCGGCGCCCTGCTCCTCGTACGCCTCCTCGCGCGGCGGCGGCGTCACGACGAAGTCCGGGTCGATTCCCCGCAGCCGCACGTCCACCGAGCCGGGGGCCAGCTCCCGGGTGATCTCGTCCATGGCGGCGGAGAGGACGTGCAGCATCGCGAGCCGGGTGGCCGACTCCAGTGGAGCGGTCAGCCGCTCGGCCAGCACGCGGGCTTCCTCACCGCCTGCCTCGGCGGCCACCGCGAGTTCACGGTGAAGGGTTTCGACATAGGGCGTCAGGTCCATGACGCCATAGTGGCACCACTGTGGCGCCATGGCAACCCTGAAATGGCGTCGCTGGGGGAAGGTGGCTTACGTCGAGGCCCTGACCTGCGTGAATCTGCGCGATGTGGAGTGGTGTCGGTGTGGTACCGCGTGGTGCCATGTGGTGCCACGCGGTGTCTTCGTGGTGCCACATGGCGCCTTCGTGAGGCCACGCCGTGCTGTCCCCTCAGGAGCGGGTGGCCTTGTCGCACTGGTCCCCCGAGCCGTCGCGCAGCTCCTGGCTGCGGTCGTACGGGTCGATCTCGTCGCCGGTGGTGGCCTCCGGCCGGTCCTCGCCGAACGGCGGGGTGAAGTAGCCGGTGGAGTCCCCGCAGCCGCCGTTGGTGACGTGCAGCCGGTACGAGAGGAGGGAGAAGGTGCCCGGCTCGGTGACGACCTTGGCGGGGTCGTCCCAGCTCATGACGGTCTCGCGGCGGACGACGGTGCGCACGACCTCGTCGCGGGCGCCCTCCGCCCGCACCACCGGGTAGACGAAGGTGACATCGGCGGAGACCTCCAGCGCGCCCCGCTTCCCCTCGCGGTAGGTGAGCCGCCCCCGGGTCCGGACCTCGTCGCCGACGAGGTGGGTCCGCGCGGTGTCGAAGCGGCTGGCCAGCAGGAGCGGGTCGTTCTCCGGTCCGGGCTCGCGGAACGCTGTCCTCAGGAACGTCTGGACGTCCTCCTGGTGCGGGTTGACCAGCTTCGGCGTCTTCTCGGGGCGTGCGCCGCGCAGTACGTCGGCGTCCAGGTTGGTCTCGGTCAGGAAGGTGAGGCTGCGGTCGAGCGCCCGGCGGACCTCGGCCGCGTCCATCCACCCGGTGGCCTCGGCCTTCGGCATCGTGATCCCCGCCGCGCCGCTCTCCCACCGGGCCGCGGGCGAGCCCCGGAACGGCGCGTCGAGGGTGGGCCGCGCGGCGGACTCCGCCGGGGGCGCCGAGCTGGGGCGCCCCGTCTCCGGCGCCGCCACCGGGGGTTCCGCCTCCGAGCCGCCGAACGGGCCGAGGAACCAGCCCGCGGCGACCACGACGGCCAGGACGAGCGCGGCGATCAGCGGCCCCACGAGACGCCGGCGCTCCCGCCGGACGACCGGCGGCGGCGGGTTCGGGGAGTAGGTCCGCCACCCCTCCGGTTCGGGCTCGTCGCGCAGCCGGCGGGCCACGCTCCGGGCGCGCGCCGACGGCTCCTTCGGCGCGTCGGCGGTCCCCTCCACCGACTCCCGCAGGAATCTCTCCCACTCGTCGTCCGGCACGGAAGACCCGTCCCGCCCCGCCCCAGCCCCAGTCCCCACCCGAGCCCCCCTTTGTCATGTCAGCTCCAGGATGATCGCACAGCGCCCGAAAGCCGCCCTGACCACGCCTCCTCAGCCGCTCCCCGGATGCTCCTCGGCCGCTCCTCCGCCGCCGGCGGAGACCGCCCCGCCCGCCGCCCGCGCGGTGAGGCGCGGGTCACGGCAACGGGCCGCGTGCCGAACTTACTTGCGGGTAAGCGGCGGGCATGGACGCGTTGATCACCTGTTCCGAAGGACCGCGCCCCACCCCCGGACGAAGGAGCTGACTGCCATGATCTTCCTGGTCGCCGCCCTGCTCGTACTGGGCGTCCTGGTCGGAGCCGCCGCCTACCTGCCGCTGCCCGTCACCCTCGTCCTCGGCACGCTGATCCTGCTCTGGCTGGCCGTCTTCACGGTCCGCGAGCGCGGACGCCGCCGGGCGAGGAACCGTCCCGGACACCTCACGGAGAAGGGAGCCTGACGTGCGCCTGACCGCACCGCCCGCCGCCGAGACCGGCCGCCGCGACGCCGAAGGCATGGCCGTCGCCTCCTTCGTCACCGGCCTGGCCGGCCTCCTCGTCCTCAACCTCATCCTCGGCCCGACCGCCATCGTCCTGGCCGTCCTCGCCCTGCGCCGGGGCACCCCCCGCCGCTTCCGCGCCTGGCTCGGCCTGGGCCTCGGCATCGCCGACCTGGTGGTGCTGGGGGTGCTGACCCTCGTTCAGGGGACCACGCCGTGGGTGGTGTGGGGCGGGTAGCGCCCGCCGGACGGGCCCGTCCTACCGGTCCGCCCCGAGCACGATCCCGTCCTTGCCGACCAGCCCCGCCACCGGCGCGAGGGTGGCCTGCCCGCCGCTCAGGAGCTTGTCCTGGCCCGACAGGACCGAGAGGCCGTCCGGCCCGGTCAGGCCGGGGAGTTCGAGGGCCTGGGCGGTGCCGGTGGCCGACAGGGCGGCCCCGGCCAGGGTGAGGGTCGCGGCGATGCGCGTGAGCTTGTTCATGACCGGCTAACCGTTCCCCGGCCCGATGGTCACGGCGGGCCCCACCGGTGGCGTGCCCGCTCCAGGTCCACCCGCCCGCCCCGCATCGGCGTCCCCTCCTCGGCCAGCAGGGCCGGGGCCAGGCCGCCGTGGCAGGTGGCGGGGGTGCCGTCCGCGTGGACCACGCGCCACCAGGGCAGCCCGGTCTCCTCGCCGAGCAGGCTCATGGCGCGGCCGACCTGGCGCGGGCCCGTCCCGAGGTGGCGGCCGATCTCGCCGTACGAGGCGACGGAGCCGGCCGGGATGGTCAGGACGGCCTCCCGGACCTCGTCGACCCAGGTCATGACGGTTCCGGGGGCGGCGGGTAGGTGAGGCGGCCGTCGGTGACGCGGGCGTGTTCGCTGAGGGCGGCCGGGCGGACCGAGGTCTCCGAGAGGATGTGTTCGACCTCGGCCCCGGCGACCAGCAGCGCGTCGGTGATCAGGCGGCGGTGGCAGCGCCAGGGCACGGCCTCGCTGCACATCAGGGCGACCCGTTCGCGTGCGGCCAGGTCCAGCACCTCGTCCAGCCCCTCGGCGAACTCCTCGCCGGCCATGTGGTCGGCGTAGTCGCGGAACGCCTTGACCCGCCAGGCGCCGTTCTCGCTGGGGACGCCCTTCGGGGTGTGGCGTCTGCCGCCGAGCCGGGGGAGCCAGCGGTAGCCGATGCCGGGCGGCAGGGCCCCGGTGACGGCCTCCTGGTTCCACTGGGGGTGCTTCCGGGAGGACGGGAAGCGGCGGACGTCGGCCAGGAGGGTCACGTCGTGGGCGCGCAGCATCCGCACCACCTCGTCGAACTCCCGGGTGGAGTGGCCGAGGGTGTGGATGCGGTACGGACGCACCACCGGCCCCGCCTCACACCTTCCTCAGGGCCCGGCCCTTGTGCAGGGCGATGTGGCCGGTCCTGTCGCTCCTGATCTCGTACTGGGGGTCGTCCGGCGAGCAGTGGTGGGTGTAGCCCTTGAACTCCACGTCCTCGGTGTGCTTGCGCACGATCACGCCCTGGACGTGTCCCGCCTCGGAGTTCCACCGCACGTGGTCGCCCACGGAGAACTGCTCTGTTGCCATCCGCTTCCCTCCACGTTGGGGAGATCCGTACCCGCCCCTCCAGGGTCGCCCCGCCGCGCCGGCTCCGCGAGCGCTCCGGCTCCCGCTCGCGGGCGGCCCGGGTCCGTCGTACACAGGAACCATGAGCGAGGAGACAGCGACGTGGCGGCCGGGTGAGATCGTGCCCGAGAGCGGGATCTACGCGTGCGACTGCGGCCAGGGGCATCACTGGAGCACCGACGTGAAGGGGCACCGCTTCCCGCCCCTGCCGGCGGGGTGCCCGGGTGCCACCTGGTCGCTGCGGACGGACGCGCACCCGGACACCTGAGCCGCCCCACCCGGCGGGCCCCTCCGCGCGCCTCACCGCGCCCCGCCGCCCGCCGCCTAGCGTGAGCCTCATGCGCGTACTGGTCACCGGCGGAGCCGGGTTCATCGGATCGCAGGTCGTACGGGAGCTGGCGGCGGCCGGGCACGAGGCGGTGGTGTTCGACGCGCTGCTGCCCGCCGCCCATCCCGGCGGCCACGGGCCGCGGGAGGCGCGGACCGTCGTGGCGGACCTGCGCGACGCCGAGCGGGTGCGGGCGGCGCTGGCCGGGATCGACGCCGTGTGCCACCAGGCGGCGATGGTCGGGCTCGGCAAGGAGTTCGCGGACGCCCCCGCCTACGTCGGCTGCAACGACCTCGGCACCGCCGTGCTGCTCGCCGAGATGGCGGCGGCGGGCGTGCGGGACCTGGTCGTCGCCGGGTCGATGGTGGTCTACGGCGAGGGGCGGTACGACTGCGCCCGGCACGGCACCGTCCGCCCGGGCCCGCGCGCCGCCGCCGACCTGGACGCGGGCCGCTTCGAGCCGCCCTGCCCGGAGTGCGGCGCCCCGCTCCGCCCCGGCCTGGTCGCCGAGGACGCGCCCACCGACCCGCGCAACGTCTACGCGGCCACCAAACTCGCCCAGGAACACCTCGCCTCGGCCTGGTCCCGCGCCACCGGCGGCCGGGCCGTCGCCCTGCGCTACCACAACGTGTACGGGCCGGGGATGCCGCGCGACACCCCGTACGCCGGGGTGGCCTCGTTCTTCCGCTCGGCCCTGGCCCGGGGGGAGGCACCCCGGGTCTACGAGGACGGGGCGCAGCGGCGCGACTTCGTCCACGTCCGGGACGTGGCCAGCGCCAACACGGTGGCGCTGGCGGCGCTGGCCGTGCGGGAGCCGGGCTTCTTCGCCGCGTACAACACGGGGAGCGGGGAGCCGCACACCATCGGGGAGATGGCCGCCGCGCTGGCGGCCGCGCACGGCGGGCCCGCACCGGTGGTCACCGGGGAGTACCGGCTCGGCGACGTCCGCCACGTCACCGCCGACTCCCGGCGGCTCCGCGACGAACTGGGGTGGAAGCCGCAGGTGGGGTTCGCCGAGGGGATGGCGGAGTTCGCGGCGGCACCGCTGCGGGCCGGCGCGGGCCCCGGCTCCGGCTGACCGGCCGTCCGCCACTCGGTCTACGGCTGCGGCGCACGGACACGCGATGCCCGGAATGCGCCCTTATGATCCGTAGGATGATCGGCGTGAACGAAGATCCGACCGGCTCCACCGTGTCTGCCCGCGCGGACCTCGTCCTGCCCTGCCTCGACGAGGCGGAGGCCCTGCCCTGGGTGCTGGGGCGGCTGCCCGAGGGGTGGCGGGCGATCGTCGTGGACAACGGCTCCACCGACGGCTCGGCCGACCTCGCCCGCTCGCTGGGCGCCACCGTCGTCCACGAGTCCCGGCGCGGCTTCGGCGCCGCCTGCCACGCCGGGCTGCTCGCCGCCACGGCGCCCTACGTCTGCTTCTGCGACTGCGACGGCTCGCTCGACCCGGCGCTGCTGCCCGGGTTCGTCGACCGGATCGCCGCCGGGGAGAGCGACCTCGTCCTCGGACGGCGCCGCCCGCAGAGCCGGGGCGCCTGGCCCGCGCACGCCCGCGCCGGCAACCTCGCCCTCTCCCGGATGCTGCGCTCCCGCACCGGGCTGCGCCTGCGCGACCTCGGCCCGATGCGCGCCGCCCGCCGCGAGGCCCTGCTCGACCTCCACCTCACCGACCGGCGCAGCGGCTACCCGCTGGAGATGGTGGTGCGCGCCTCGGACGCCGGGCTCCGCGTCACCGAGACGGACGTGCCGTACCTCGCCCGCACCGGCCGCTCCAAGGTGACCGGCACCTGGCGCGGCACCTGGCAGGCCGTCCGCGACATGCGCGCCGTCCTCCACGCGCCCCCGGCCGCACCCGCCCCGGCCCCCGCGCCCGCGTCCGGCCCGGCGGAGGTGACCCGGTGACCCCCGGACCGACGACCCTGCTCGTCCTCGCCAAGGAGCCGGTGCCCGGCCGGGTCAAGACCCGCCTGACCCCGCCCTTCTCCCCCGAGGAGGCCGCCGAACTGGCCGCCGCCTCCCTCGCCGACACCCTGGACCTCGTCCTCACCCTGCCCGCCCGCCGCCACGTCCTCGTCCTCGACGGACGCCCCGGCCCCTGGCTGCCGCCGGGCATCGAGGTACGCGCCCAGGCACCGGGCGGCCTCGACGAGCGCATCGCCGCCGCCTTCGCCGCCTGCGCGGGCCCCACCGTGCTGATCGGGATGGACACCCCGCACCTCACCGCCTCCCACCTCGCCCCCGCCCTCGCTCCGGCCGCCTGGGACGGCTGCGACGCCTGGTTCGGGCCCGCCGAGGACGGCGGCTTCTGGGCGCTCGGCCTGGCCCGGCCCCGGCCCGGCCTCGTCCTCGGCGTCCCCATGTCCCGCCCGGACACCGGCTGCCTCCAGCGCGCCCGGCTGACCGGCGCCGGCCTCGCCGTCCGCGACCTGCGGGAACTGCGCGACGTCGACGAGGCGGCCGACGCCGAGCACGCCGCCGCCGAGGCCCCCGACGGGCGGTTCGCCGAGACCCTGGCGAGGCTGACCGGAGCGGCGGCCCTGCGATGAGCACCGCCCTGCCGCCGACGGGCCCCGGCCGGCCCGCCGACTGGGCCACCGACCCGTACGCCAACGCGCTCCGCTCCGGCCGGGGCCCGCTCTACCTGCGGCGCAGCGACGGCTGGCTGCTGCCGCTGGACGTCGAGCGCTGGTGCGCCGAGGCCGACGCCGCCGACCTCTCGGCCCTGCGCCGCTGCGAGGGCGCGGTCCTCGACATCGGCTGCGGGCCCGGCCGCCTGGTCGCCGCCCTCGCCGGGCGCGGGCACCAGGCGCTCGGCATCGACGTCAGCGAGGCGGCCGTCGCCTACACCCAGCGGCTGGGCCGCACCGCGCTGCGCCGCTGCGTCTTCGACGAGGTGCCGGGCGAGGGCACCTGGGGCACCGCCCTGCTCCTCGACGGCAACATCGGCATCGGCGGCGACCCCGGCGCCCTGCTCGCCCGCATCGCCGCCCTGCTCGTCCCCGGCGGCCTCCTCGTCGCCGAGACGGCCCCCCACGACGTGGACGAACACGTCCGGGTCCGCCTGGACGACGGGCGCGGCCCCGACGCCTCCGCCGGCCACTTCCCGTGGGCCCGCGTCGGTACCCCGGCCCTGCTCCGGCACGCCCGCGCGCACGGCTGGGGCATCGCCGATCAGTGGGAGGCCGACGGGCGGCCCTTCGTCGCCCTGCGCCGGGAGCGCACCGCCCGTACGGCGAGCAGCAGCGCGGAGAGCGCGAAGAGCCCGGCGGTGATCAGCAGCCAGTTGCCGAGGAACCTGTCGGGGGACATCCCGCTCGCCGAGGCGTAGGCGCCCGGCGGGTGACGCGTGATCAGCGGCCACCACATCAGCAGGAGCAGCCCCGACAGGAGCGCGGGCACCCGGACGAAGTTCACCAGCGTCCGGCGCCGCCCCAGCGCCCGCGCCACGGCCCGGTCCGCCAGCGAGTACAGCGGCACCAGCACCAGGTCGTGGGCGAGCGCCGCCCCCGCGAACCACACCACGACCAGCCACGCCTGACCGCCCGCCAGCAGCCGCACCCCCGCGTACCCGGCGAGCGCGAACGAGGCCGCCATCAGGACGAGGTGCAGCGGCCCCTCCCCGTACCAGCGGGCCGCCCGCCCCCGGGCCCGGCTCATCGCGGGTCTCCGAAGGTCATCCGCGCCACCCATTTCGTGTTCATCACCCCGGGTGCGGCCGGGACGATCACCCGGGCCGGAAAGCCGTGGTCGAGGGAGAGCGCCGCGCCGCCCACGGTGAGGGCGAGCAGGGAGCGCGGGTCGGCCACCTGGTTGTCCCGCAGGGCCACCGACCGGAACGGGCCGCTGACCTGGAGCGATTCGACCAGGACGGCGGGCGGCGGCCCGTCCCCGTACCCCGCGAGCGCCGCCAGGTCGCGCAGCCGCACCCCGCGCCAGAGCTGGTCGGCGGTGGACCAGCCCTCGACGCAGGCGATCGGCAGGGCGGCGCTGTGCTGCTCCAGGGCGAGGAGCTGGGCCCGGGAGAGCCGCAGCTCCCCGGCGGGGCCGGCCAGCGTGAGCCGCCACCGCTCACCGGTGTCGGCGGTCACGATCCCCGCCTTCCGGGCCGTCTTGTTGATCTGGAAGCCGTTCGGCCCGCTGCCCGGCTCGGCGCCGCCGCGCGGGGTGAGCAGCGCGACCCGGCGCCAGGTCCCGTCGAAACTCCGCCCCACCGAGGTCACCAGGAGCAGCAGCGACCCGGCCCCCACCACGGCCAGCGCCCCGCGCCGCGACACCGTCGCCCCGGCCGGGGCGGGCGCGGCCAGTTCGTCCCGCTCGCCGGGCGCGACCCCGTGCCGCAGCACCCGCACCGTCCTCGGCAGCCGCAGCACGACGTGCGCCACGAACGCGCCCATGAACACCCACGCCCCGTAGAAGTGCAGCACGTAGAACGAGCCCGGGAACAGGTACTCCAGCTGGATGTTGAGCAGCCCGGTGGCGAACTGGAACAGCGCCCCGCCCACCAGCAGCAACAGCGACACCCGCTCCAGCGCCCGCCCCACCGACCGGGCCGGCGGCAGCGCGAAAAGGCGCGGGATCACCGACCACAACTTCGCCAGCAACACCGGGACGAGCACGATGCCGAGGGTGACGTGCACCCCCTGGGTCAGCCGGTACAGCCAGTGCGGCCCGGTCGGCCAGGCGAACAGGTAGAACCCGAGCAGCCCCTTCTCCGGCGTCTTGTCGTTCACCGCCGCCAGATCCGGGTTGTACGCCGCGTACGACAGCAGCCCCGTCACGAACAGCACGGTGATCCCACCGAGCAGCACCAGCCCCAGCACCGAGGTGAACCGCACCCCGCGCACCGGGCTGCGCCAGAACCGGGGGTCGGAGGGGAGCCGCGCGGGGGCGGCGGACGGCTGGCGGGAGGCGGGCATGGGGCGACGGTAAGCCGGACAACCCGTCCCGAAAGGGGTTACGGCGCCGCACGCGCCCGTACGTCACCCTTCGGCCCGGCGTCCGCGTGACGTGGCGGCGTCGCACCGCCGCCCCGGGCACCCGCGTGCATAGCGTGCCGGTGTGAAGACCGAGGAGCGCAGCGACAGCAGCCGGCCCGCCGAGGAGCCCGCCGCCCCGGCCGGGCGCGCGGGCCACCGCCCCGACCTGGTCGCCGCCGGGGTGGGCGCGCTGCTGGTGGCGGTGGCCTGCGGCGTCGGCTGGGCGTGGCAGAGGTCCAACGGCGAACTCCAGGCCCAGTGGCCCCCGCTCCTCGCCTCCTGGAACCCGCACGTGGGCCCCGGCACCCCGGCCGCCCTCACCGTCGCCGCCGCCGTCGTCGCGTACGGCCCCGCGCTCGCCGACCGCCTGCCCTGGCGCCGCCTGCTCCTGACCGCCTGGGCCACGGCGCTGGCCTGGATCTTCTCCCTCGCCCTGATCGAAGGCTGGTACCGGGGCATCGCCCGCCGCCTCACCACCAAACACGAGTACCTGCGCGTCATCGACCGCTTCGACGACATCCCCGCCGCCCTGCGCGGCTTCACCGACCACATCGTCGTCGGCCCGCCCGGCAACTGGCCCGCCCACGTCGCCGGCCACCCGCCCGGCGCCACCCTCACCTTCGTCTGGCTCGACCGGATCGGCCTCGGCGGCGGGGCCTGGGCGGGGGTCTTCTGCATCGTGCTGGGCGCCTCGGGCGTGGCCGCCGTGCTGATCGCGGTCCGCGCCCTCGCCGGGGAACGCCTCGCCCGCCGCGCCGCCCCCTTCCTCGCCCTCGCCCCCTTCGCCGTCTGGACCGGCACCTCGGCCGACGGCTACTTCGCCGGGGTCGCCGCCTGGTCCATCGCCCTCCTCGCCGTCGCCGCCACCCGCCGCTCCCTGCTCGCGGCCTGCGCCTCCGGCCTCCTCTTCGGCTGGACCTGCTACCTCTCCTACGGCCTCCCCCTCATCGCCCTCCCCCTCGCCACCGTCCTCCTCATCACCCGCACCACCCGCCCCGTCCTCCCCTTCCTCGCCGCCGCCCTGACCGTCCCCCTCGCCTTCACCCTCACCGGCTTCGCCTGGTGGGAGGCGTACCCCCTCCTCGTCGAGCGCTACTACCAGGGCGCGGGCGGCGTCCGCCCCTACGCCTACTGGGTCTGGGGCAACCTCGCCGCCGCCACCCTCGCCGTCGGCCTCGCCACCGCCGCCGGCCTCCGCCGCACCCTGACCGCGACCCCGTCCGCCGCCCTCGGCGCCCTGCACCCCCGCCGCCCCACGCCCACCCCCGAAGCCGCCCTCACCCTCCTCGTCCTCGCCGCCCTCCTGGCCCTCCTCGCCGCCGACCTCTCCGGCATGAGCAAGGCCGAGACGGAGCGGATCTGGCAGCCGTTCTACTTCTGGCTGCTTCCGGCTACGGCGCTGCTTCCGGTGAGGGGGCGACGGGGGTGGCTGGGGGCGCAGGCGGGGGTGGCGCTGCTGGTCAATCACCTGGTGTGGACGGGGTGGTGAGGGGGCTGGCGCGAGGCTCAGACTCGACGAAGGCCGCCCGAAAAGGGCGGCCTTCGTGCTCTTCCAGCACAGAGCCCGTCGACATCCCTGGCGCGGGCTGGCGACGGGCTTACGTGCGTCCTGTGGTCGAGGCGACCCGGTGCTTGATCAGGCCGGGAAACCGTCGGCCTTGATCTCCGCGACGAAGACGGAGAACGAGGTGACGGGCAGCACCAGAACGGGGCCGGACTGGATCTTGGAGTCGCGGACGGGGACTACCCCGTGCGATGCGATCAGGTCGGCGGCGACCTCTACGCACTGGCCACCGTTGGCGCTGTAGGAGGACTTGAACCAGGTGAAGGAACCGGTCGTCATGGGGTACCCCTTTGCGGCTGGTTGATCACGAATATTCAGTGACGGTTTCGCCCCAGAAGAGGATCAGGCTGAGAAGCCGCCCGCCTTGACCCCTGCAATGAAGGCCGCGAAGGACGAGGCGGGCAGTGCCAGGACCGGACCAGCCTGAACCTTGGAGTCTCGGACCGGGACCATCTCGTGGGAGGCGACCAAGTCGGCGGCGACCTCTACGCAACTGCCGCCGTTCGAGCTGTAGGAGGACTTGAACCAGGCGAGAGACTCGGTCGTCATGGGGTGCCCTTTCGTGAGGGGTCGATGACGGGGAGGGTGCGCCAGCGGTTGGTCAGACTGGAAAGTCCCCGGCCTTGACCCCCGCGACGAAGGCGGAGAACGAGGAGACGGGCAGCGCCAGGACGGGGCCGGACTGGATCTTGGAGTCGCGGACGGGGACCACTCCGTGCGAGGCGATCAGGTCGGCGGCGACCTCTACGCACTGGCCACCGTCGGTGCTGTACGAGGACTTGAACCAAGCGAGGGGTTCGGTCGTCACAGGGTGCCCTTTCGCAGTTGGCTGGTCGGGCGGCGCGAACTTCGTCTTCGGAATTCAGTTCTGCGGTGATGCCGAGCCCACGGCCTCGATGAAGAGAGACCAGGCGGCCGGGCGGACAGCGATCACGGGGCTGCCGGAGAGCTTGCTGTCCCGGACGGGGACGGTGGAGCGCAGGTTCGTGCAGACTTCCACGCAGTTGCCGCCGTTGGTGCTGTAACTGCTCTTCTGCCAATCGCAGTGCAGGTAGCGCGTACCGGTCATCGTCACTTGCGCCCTTCCATGTAGTCGCTGAGCAGGTCGGCTGACTCCTCGGGTGAGAGCGCGACCGCCCTGAGCAGATCATAGGCGTGGGCGCCCTGAGCAACTTCGGCTGCGTCCAGGGCTGTTCGGCCCTGGGAGAAGCCGTCCACGTAGAGCACGTCAGGAGTGTCGTCCTCGAATCCCAGAACCGAGAACGGCCCTGCGAGGCCCGGGTGGGAGGTCACCTTGCGAGGTACCACCTGAATGACGACCCGAGGCTCCTGGCCGGTCTTGAGCATGTGTTCCAGCTGGGCACGCCACACCGCCGCGCCGCCGATGGGACGGTGCAGTGCCTGCTCGTCCAGCACGAACCACATGCGTGGCGGAAGCTCGCGCTCGAACACCTCCTGCCGTGACATCCGGGCGGCGACGAGGTCGTCGAGGTTGTCCGGGCGGACGGCACTCAGCATGGCTCTGGCGTACTCCTCGGTCTGGAGGAGGCCCGGGACGATCTGCGACTCGAAGACCCGCATGGTCGACGCCTCGCGTTCCAGCTCGATGAAGGGCAGGAACCACGACGGGTAGGCGTACTTGATGACCAGGGGATACAGGCGTGAGAAGTGGCCTCCCGTGTCGAGAGCCACGTCGAGATGGTGGGCGAGTTCCTTGGAAGGGACCCGCTGGGCCGCCTCGATCTTGCTGATCATGGACTGGGTGGAGAAGGCCGACTTCGCCAAGTGCGTCTGCGACACTCCGCGCTCCCCGCGCAGGCGCAGCAACTCGGTGCCGAAGAAGGCCAAGAGGGAAGTCGTCGGGTCCGGCGCGTCGTTCTCGGCTGTCACGGGGCCTCCGTTGGTGATGACTGATCGTGAGTCATGAGTCGCTCTCTGTTGAGAGTACGTCTGGTGGCCGAGGCTGTGAGTACATCGGAAAAGAGAGCCCGCAGCACTACGGCGAAGGACCTGTACGTATGAGCCATGACCGTCAAGAACGCCATCTCGTCGGGGCCGACAGCCTGGTGCGGGCACTGGAAGCCCCGCTCTGCCTCCCTTGCCACCACCTCACCCTCGCCGAGGCCGAGGCCAACGCCGAGTTCGACTGGAGCAAGGCCACCGACTGCCGTGTCCTGCTCAAGCGGCACCGGGCGGCGGGGGAGTGCTCGGCCCCTGAGCCGGTGTGATGGCGGCGCCTCCGGGGCGTGGGCGTCCGGTCTGTGGGGCTGACTGTGGCTGTCCGTGTCATGGCCCTGGCTCCGGTCACGGTCCCGGTCCCACCCCCGAACCGGACGAGGATTCCCCCTCGATGCGCGCCCTCCGAGCCCGTATGGCCGAGGAGAACCGCTTACGTCGCTGGCTGCGGGGAACTTCGTGAGCGGCGCCGTCCGGTATCTCGCCGAGGTGTACGGCGGGGACGGTGCGCGGAGCCTGTGGCTCGGGGGCACCGTCGCCCCCACCCGGTGTCTCGCTCTCCGGTGGCTTCGGGGGCAGGCAGTCCGGATCGCCGACGGCCTAGACCCCGGCCCGGACAGGGCGTGGGCACCGCCCGGGACTTTGTGGACGACGCCCCACGCCGGCGCCGATGCCCCGACCCAACTCCGTTACTGGGCAGCAGACATGGGGCTTCAGGAGACGGCCTTCCGATACCTCGCGGACGGAATGCCGTACGGATTCCTCGCCCGCGATGCCTCCGGCTGGTACCGGCTCTACGCCCGCCCCGTGCACGTCCCGAGTGCCCCGACCCCGGCCGAGGAGCCGCACCGTGCAGACCGAACCCGACAATGACCACGCCGAAGACCAGGACAGAGGTGGCCACCACGACGACACGGCCCCTCGCTACGTCCGTTGCCCCATGCTCGCCTGCGGCCGCCTCCACGAGCTGCCCCCGGACTGGGAGTGACGCGGGGCGCCCGTGGCGCGGCCCCTACTCCCGCCCCGAAACCCGGTCCGCCACCCGTGCCATCCAGGCCGTCTCCGCGTCCGGGCGGGCCAGTTCCCGCCGGTCGGCCGAGCGGTAGGCCGCGTACAGGGAGTGGACGCCGAGCCAGCGCAGAGGCTCGGGTTCCCATTTGCGGACGCGGTGGTTGACCCAGGGGAGGGTGGTCAGGTCGGTGGCGGTGCCCTGGCCGGCGTCCTGCTGGACGAGGTCGCGGAGGGTGCGGGCGGCGAGGTTGGCGGTGGCGACGCCGGAGCCGACGTAGCCGCCGGCCCAGCCGAGGCCGGTGGAGCGGTCCAGGGTGACGGTGGCGCACCAGTCGCGGGGGACGCCGAGGACGCCGGACCAGGTGTGGGCGATCCCGGTGCCCTCCAGGACGGGGAAGAGGCGGACCAGCAGTTCGCGCAGGGCCTCGACGGTGGCGGGCCGGGTGCGCCCGGCGGTGTCGGTGCGGGAGCCGTAGCGGTACGGGACGCCCCGGCCGCCGAGGGCGATGCGGTCGTCCGGGGTGCGCTGGGCGTACAGGTAGGCGTGGGCCATGTCGCCCAGCGTCTCGCGGCCCTCCCAGCCGATCTCCTCCCAGACCTCGGCGGGCAGCGGCGGGGTGGCGACGAGCGAGGAGTTCATCGGCAGCCAGGTGCGGCGCTCGCCCTTGAGGGAGGCGGTGAACCCCTCGGTGCAGCGCAGGATGTAGGGGGCGCGGACCGTGCCGTACGGGGTGACCGCGTGCTTGGGGCGGATCTCGGTGACGGGGGTCGCCTCGTGGATGACCACGCCCAGCGCCTCGACGGCCGCCGCCAGGCCCCGGACGAGCTTGACCGGGTGGATGCGGGCGCCGTGCGGCGTCCAGGTGGAGCCGACGGCGCCCGCGACGCGTATCCGGCGGGCGGTCTCGGCGGCGCCGTACAGCTCGCGGTCGCTCTCGCCGTACCCCAGCTCCGCCTCGTGGAAGGACTTCAGCCGCCTCAACTGGGCCGGCGTGTACGCCACTTCGAGGACGCCGCCCTGGTGGATGTCCGCGTCCACGCCCTCCTCGGCGGCGACCTTCACCACCTCGTCCACGGTCGCGTTCATCGCCCGCTGGAGCCGGATCGCGGCCTCCTTGCCGTGCTGCCGCGCGTACCGCTCGCGCCCGGCGATGCCGTTGTACAGCCAGCCGCCGTTGCGCCCCGAGGCGCCGAAGCCGCAGAACCGCTGCTCCAGCACGGTGATCCGCAGGTACGGCGCGGCCTTCTTCAGGTAGTACGCCGTCCACAGCCCGGTGTAGCCGCCGCCGACCACGCACACGTCGGCGGTCGTGTCGCCGGGCAGCGGCTCGCGGGGGTCGGCGGAGCCCTGGTCGGCGGGCCAGAAGGAGATCCCGCCGTTGACGGTCACTGTGCTCATGTGTGTCGTGTCCCGGGTCTGGTCGGCGCCGAGGCGGCGCGGTCGGCTGGACAGGACGGTACTGCGCGGGCCGACGGCGCGGGAGAGGGGCCCGGGGCCGGGGCGAATTCCCGCGCCCCGGGGCCGTCCGGCTCGTACGATGCCCCGCGTGACCCACCCCGGCGCCCTCCCGCACCCGTACGGACCTCCCGCCTGGCCGGGGTTGACCGTGCCCGCCGAACTGGCCGTCAGCCAGGCGCGGTTCAACGGCGCACGCGGCCAGGCGTTCATCGCCGGACTGCCGGAGCGGGCCGCCCACTACCGCGACGCCTGGGGCCTGCGCCCCGACGGCCCGGCGATGCACGGCATGGCCTCGCTCGTCCTCCCCGTCCGGCTGCCCGCCCACGGCGACACCCCGGCCGTCCTCAAGCTCCAGCTGCTGGACGAGGAGAGCGCGGGCGAGGGGGCGGCGCTGCGGGCCTGGGACGGTGACGGGGCCGCCCGCCTCCTCGCCGAGGACCCGGCCACCGGCACCCTGCTCGTCGAACGGCTCGACCAGGCACGGCCGTTGGAGGCGCTGGCCGACACCGACGAGGCCGTCACCGTGCTCGGCACCCTCCTCGCCCGGCTCGCCGCCCGCCCCGCCCCGCCGGGCCTGCGGAGCCTCGCCGACATCGCGGACCGGCTGGTCCGGCAGGCGCCGCGCGCCGCCGCCTCGCTCAGCGACCCCTTCGAGCGGGCCCTGCTCACCGACGTCGCCGCCGCCGTCCGCGAGGTCCTGCCCGAACCGGGCGACCGCCTCCTCCACTGGGACCTGCACTACGGCAACGTGCTCGCCCCGCACCCCGGCACCGAGGCCGCCACCCGTGGCCCCTGGCTCGCCATCGACCCCAAACCGCTCGCGGGCGACCCGGGCTTCGACCTGGCCCCCGCCCTCTACAACCGCTTCGACCCCGGCGCCGTCCGCCGCCGCTTCGACGCCCTCACCGCGCTGGCCGGGCTCGACCGGGCCCGCGCCGCCCGCTGGACCCTGGCCCGCGTCCTCCAGGAGACCCGGTGGAACGTCCTCGACGGCGCCCACCGCCTCCAGCCCGACCAGGCCCACATCGCCCGCGTCCTGCTGGGCCGCGCGTGAGCGGCCACGGCCAGGGCCTGTCCGGCGGATCATCGCCCGTGGCAGGTGAGTCCGGGCAGTGAGCCACCGGAAGCGACCGGGAAGGGGGCGTCAGGCCAGGGAGAACTGGGCGACGTACTCGTCGAAGGGCTCGATGCCGACTTCCGCACGACGTTCGTCCATGCGCTCGGGGTCTTCACAGGGCCACGGAACCGGCGCGCCGTCCTTCACGCCGGCGATCTGAGTTCCGTAGACCTGCTCGCGGCCCTCGTTGACCAGCGTGCGGTCGTGCAGGAAGGCCAGCTCGCGCGGGCCGGCCGAGCCTGCCGACACCGCCTGCCGCATCAGCCGGAGGGCGCGACGCTGTACGTCGAGCTGCCGGTCGGCGTGCTGGGCGATGAGCCATGCCGCGCGTGCGGCCTCCTCGCCGACCAGTTCCGCCGTCGGCCAGCCGTACTCGTCCATGATCTCGTTGAGCCGGTCACCGTGCCGGGCGGTCAGCCGCCGCCAGGCCAGTTGCTCGGCGGGCTCGTCGCTGTTCGCGTGGACTGCCGACCGGTGATCGGCCGCAGCCATGTCCGTGAGCTCCGCTGTCAGCGCGGCAACGTCGTGCATCACTCTCAACTCCCCGGTGCGATACGTGCCTTGTGTCCGCCCGTAAGACTAGAGGTGCGAATCGGAGGTAAAGATCATTCCGGGGAACGGTGACAGGCGCCGCACCGCACCGGTGGCTGCCCCGACGCCCGCCGCGCTGAACTGACGTGGGTAGGTGCGGAGAAGTCACACGATCCGCCGGACAGGCCCTAGCCTTCGCCCATGATTCGTACCGCTCGCCCCGCCGACGTACCGGCCGTCCACGCGATGATCCGCGACCTCGCCTCGTACGAGAAAGCTCTCGACGAGGTGCACCTCACCGAGGAGCAGCTGCGCACCGCGCTCTTCGGGCCGCACCCGGCCGCCTTCGCGCATCTCGCCGAGGACGACACCACCGGCGAGCCCGTCGGCTTCGCCCTCTGGTTCCTCAACTTCTCGACCTGGCGCGGCGTCCACGGCATCTACCTGGAGGACCTCTACGTCCGCCCGGAGGCGCGCGGCGGCGGCCACGGCAAGGCGCTCCTGCGCGAACTGGCGCGCACCTGCGTCGAGCGGGGCTACCAGCGCCTGGAGTGGTCGGTCCTCAACTGGAACGAGCCCTCGATCCGCTTCTACGAGTCGCTGGGCGCGCGCCCGCAGGACGAGTGGACGGTGTACCGGCTGACGGACGGCGCCCTCGCCGGGCTGGGCGCCCGGTAAGGCGCCGTCCGCCGGACCCGGCCGGGATCAGCAGGGCGGGTCGACCTTGGCGCCGCGCTCCGGGAGCAGGTCGGCGCGGGCCGGGTCGACGGTGGCGAAGGAGCCGTCCGCCAGCGAACCGGCGATGGACTCCATGGCCGTCTGGGCCTCGCGGATCAGCGGGCCCGCGCCCTTCTGGCCGGCCTCCTGCTGGCCGCGCTGCTCCAGGAGGAGCGTCGGATAGCCGTCCAGGCCCAGGCCGTTGCGGGCGGTGGAGGCGGTGTCGCTGCGCGGGTAGAGGGTGAGGTTGGAGCGGGGGTTGTCCGCGAGGGCGTCGCCCACGACGGCGGCGGCCCGCTTCCCGTCGGCCGCCACCTCGGGGGCCACGTCCGGGTGGGTCGACCAGAGCACGGACATCGTCACCATGCGGCCGTCGGGCGTCGCGTAGGTGACCTGGTGGTGGTAGTCGAGGACCAGGTCGGGGTCGAACCCGTCGACCACGCCGTGCACGGCCGCCGCCTCCGGGGCGAGGGCCATGTCGTACTCCGGGGACGGGCCGAACATGCGGTTCAGGTCGACCTTGTGGGAGTTGAGGCGCGGATCGGTCCCCTCGCGGAAGTCGGGGTCGTGATACCGCTCCCAGCCGTCCGGGTTGACGCGCGGCACCACCTTGACGGTGACCTCCTCGCGCAGCTCACGGGCGGCCCGGCCCGGTCCGGCCACCTTCTTCAGCATCCGCAGGGCCGCCTCGGTGCCGAGCGGCTCGTCCCCGTGCATCTGGGTCAGGATCAGCAGCTTGCGCGGGCCGGTGCCGGCCGTCGCCGTGTACAGGGGCCGCCCGTCGACCGAGCGGCCTACCGTCTCCACGTCGAGCGTGCGGGGGTGGCGCTTGGCCAGCGTGCGCAGTTCCGCGCTCAGTTCGGCGTTGCTGGTCAGCCGGTTCAGCTTCACCGGCTCGCCCTCGCAGACCCAGGGGCCGGGCTTCGGCGGGGGCGGGGGAGCGGCGGCGGCGGGGGTCGCGGCGAGCGGCGAGGCCAGCAGGGCGGCGGCGATCACGAGGGCGGCGGAACGGCGTCTGCTCACGGTCATCTCCTGAGTGGGGCACGGAGGCGGCGTACGGGCGGGGCCCGGCCGTCATCGGGCCGGGCCCCACTGAACCGGAACCGTTCCATCCACCCGTCGGCCCGTCAATGGCCGTGAGCGGGGCGTTCCTTGGGCGATTTCGCCAGGAAACAGGGCGAAGGCCGGTCCACCCACCTGCTCGGGCGGACCGGCCTCTCCCCAGGCGCGGCATCGACTCCGCGCTGAGCGCAGCCTGCAACCTCAAGCCGGGTCGAGGTCAAGGACCGGGGCGAACGCGGGCCGGGGTACGGCCTCACACCGCGGCGTCGGCGCGGTCCGCGTGGTCCACGGCTCCGGCGGCGGCCACCGCGGCCCGGTGGCGGAGCAGGGCGTGGAAGGACCAGGCGGCGTGGGCCGGCCACAGCACGGCGCCGACCGCGTTGGTGACCAGCAGGAAGAGATCCGCGCCCCAGGAGCCGGTGACGAGCGCCGTGATCACCACGGCCCAGGTCAGCACGGCCAGTGTCAGCGAGAACCAGCGGCCCCAGCGCAGTACGCGGACCGTGGACGGGGAGAGCGGGTACTTGGTGTTGCCCCGGCGCGGCGGCCGGGCCCGGTGCGGGGTCATCCGGGTCGTGCCGGGTGCGGCGTGCGAGTGGTTCACGGTGCCATTCCCTCCGTCGGCCTCGGACGTGTCCGGGGGAGTGTGAAGAGACTCCCTGGCTGGACGCGTACCCGCCGGCGGCCCGGTCAGGCCCCGGTCGGCCCTCAGCGGGGCGCGGGCAGGCGGGGGAAACGGGCCTGCAGGTCCCAGACCACCGGGTTGTCCGCCAGGGAGTCGTGCAGGTCGCAGAGGTCGGCGACGACGTCGTGCAGGAAGTCGCGGGCCTCCCGGCGCAGCTCGGTGTGGGAGAAGGTCAGCGGCGGCTCGTCGGCCTTCATCCAGTCGGCCTCGATGTCGACCCAGCCGAACCGCCGGGTGAAGAGCATCCGGTCACTCGACTCGGTGAAGTCCAGCTCCGCGTACTGCGGCCGCGAGGCCCGGCTGCCCCGGGGATCCTGGTCGACCTGCTCGACGATGTCGCAGAGCGCCCACGCGAAGTCCAGCACCGGCACCCATCCCCAGGCTGTGGACAACTCCCGGTCGGCCTTGGTGTCCGCCAGATACACATCCCCGCAGAACAGATCGTGCCGCAGGGCATGCCGGTCGACCCGGGCGTAGTCCAGGTCGGAGGGGTCGGGGAAGCGGGCGGAGAGGGCGTAGCCGATGTCGAGCACACGTCCATTGTCCGGCACCCGGAGGGCTGGGGAGGCCACATGCCGACAGGGCTGTCGTTAAGTTCGCCTATGATGCCGACACTGGAGTCGTCAAGTTCAGGCAAAGCCCTGGGGGCTCCCGTCGTCATGCCTGACCGTCCTCACCCCTCCCCGGAGATCCTGTGTTCCTCGCCCTACGCGACCTGCGCTTCGCCCGCGGGCGCTTCGCCCTGATGGGCGCGGTGGTCGCCCTCATCGCCGTGCTCGGCGTCCTGCTGTCCGGACTCGCCTCCGGCCTGGCGGACGCCGGCATATCCGGTCTGCGCGCCCTGCCCGTGACCCACCTGGCCTTCGACGAGAAGGCGACCAGTGAGCAGTTCTCCCGCTCCACCGTGGAACAGGAGGACTGGGAGACATGGTCCGAGGTGCAGGGGGTCGAGCGGGCCGAGCCGTTCGGGAACACCCTGGCCAACGCGCAGGTGACGCAGGGCGCCGAGAAGGGCGAGCAGGTCAACCTCGCCGTCTTCGGCGTGGAACCGGGGTCCCCCATGGCACCCAGCCCCAGCAGTGGTGAGGGTCTCGCCGACGGCGGCGCCGGCATCGTGATCACCCAGGAGATCGCCGATCTGGGTGTGAGCGTCGGGGACGAACTGACCGCGGACAAGAGCGAGGTGCGGCTGAAGGTGGTCGGCCTGGTCGACGAGACGATCTCCTACGGCCACATCGGCGTCGCGTACGCCGACCTCGACACCTGGCGGCACCTGCACTACGGCCTGCCGGGCGACCTGCCCGAGGCCGCGAAGCGCCAGGCCACGGCCGTCGCCCTGACGTTGGAGCCGGGCGCGGACGTCGCCGCTGCGGAGAAGGCGACCGCCACCCGCGCCGACACCAAGGAGACCTCGTTCGGCGCGTCCCCCGGCTACACGGCCGAGTCGAGCACCATGGCCCTGATCAAGGGCTTCCTCTACGCCATCTCCGCCCTGGTCGTAGGTGCGTTCTTCACCGTCTGGACGGTGCAGCGCAAAGCCGAGATCGCCCTGCTGAAGGCGCTCGGCGCCCCCACCGGATACATCCTGCGCGACGCACTGGCCCAGGTCGTCGCCGTGCTCGTCGGCGCGACGGCCCTCGGCACCGCCGTCGGGCTGGCCCTGGGCAGCGCGATGATCGGCAAGGCCCCCTTCTCCCTCTCCGCCCCGGCCATCGCCACCTCCTCCGGCCTCCTCATCGGCCTGGGCACCGTCGGCGCCGTCGTCGCCGTCCGCCGCATCACCGCCGTAGACCCTCTGACCGCGCTGGGAGCCAGCCGATGACCACGACCTCCACCGACCACCGGGCCGACCAGGACGCCGCCGGAAGCGGCGGCCTGAGGCTGCTCGACGTCACCCTCACCCTGGGGGACGGGGACACCGCCGTCACCGCTCTCGACCACGTCGACCTGAGCGTCGCTCCTGGCGAGTTCGTGGCCGTCGTCGGCCCCTCCGGGTCCGGCAAGTCCAGCCTCCTGGCCGTCGCCGGCGGCCTTCAGCGGCCGACCGCGGGCACCGTGCACGTCGCCGGCGCCGAGCTGACGGCCCTGCGGGACAAGGAACGTACCGCCACCCGCCGCCGCCACGTCGGCTTCGTCTTCCAGCAGTCCAACCTGCTGGCCTCCCTCACCGTCAGGGAACAGCTCCTGCTGCCCCTGCACATCGACGGCCGCCTCGACAACGCGGCCCGGGCCCGCGCCGGCGAACTCATCGAGGCGGTCGGGCTCGCGCACCGTGCCGGCTCCCGCCCGCACCAGTTGTCGGGAGGGGAACGCCAGCGGGCAGGGCTGGCACGCGCGCTGATGACCTCCCCCGCCGTGCTGCTGGTGGACGAGCCCACCTCCGCACTGGACCGGGTACGGTCGGCCGAGGCGGTACGGCTGATTGCCGAGCAGACCCGTGAACACCGGACCGCCACGGTCATGGTCACCCACGACACGGCGATAATGGACGCTGCCGACCGGGTCCACGAGATGGTCGACGGCCGCCTCTCCTGAGGGTGGCCGCAGGCGGGTCTCGCTCCTGGACCCGCCCCCGCCCTCCCCAGGAGTCCGCCCCGCATGCCGAAGATCAACGCCTCCACCGTCGCCGAACACCGCGCCCGGCAGCGCGAGGCGCTGGTCGGGGCGGCGATCGACATCCTGGTCACCGAAGGCGCCGCCGCCGTCACACCGGCGGCGGTCGGCGCCCGCGCGGGCCTGGCCCGCTCCAGCGTCTACCAGTACTTCGACTCCTCGGCGGCTCTCCTGGCCACCATCACGGAGGAAGCCTTCCGGCGCTCCAACCAGGCACTCACCGAGGCGATGGCCGCTGCTGACGGTCCGCTGGAACGCGTCGAGGCGTTCTTCGGCGAGAGCCTCCGGCTCGGTGCCGAAGGAGCGCACCGCCCCGCCGCCGCGCTGATGGGCGCCGGCCTCCCTTCCGCCTGCCAGCAGCGGCTGATGGAGCTCCACCTGGAACAGGTGGAACCCTTCCGCGCCGCCGTCCGGGAGCTCGACGTACCCGAGCCCGCACTCACGGCGGACCTGATCGCCGGAATGCTCCACACGGCTCTCGCCGCCGTCGAGAACGGCGCCGCGCTCGAAACGGTCACCCGGCGCACCCTCGCACTGGTGCGCCGCTGCCTCACCCGCTCCGGGGGGACGGGCCGCGCGGCGGACGCGGGGCGCTGACCTCGCGGTCGCGTGTCCCGCGAGCCCGCCGCACACGCCGATCCCCGGACCCCCGTCCCCGCCCGACCGCCCGCCTAAGATCACCCCCGTGCCTCCCCCACGCCGCCCCCGCCCCCTCCGTACCGCCGTTGCCGCCCTCGCCGTGCTGATCCCGGTCGCCGGGTGCGGGAGCGGGGGAGTGCACGGGACGCCGGGGGCGGCCGGGGTGCTCGACCCGCTCTTTCCCCGGCTGGGCAACGGCGGGTACGACGTACGCCACTACGACCTCGCGCTCGACTGGGCCCCGGCCACGTCCGGGGAGCGGGCCGAGCAGCCCCTGCGCGGGACGGCGCGGATCACCTCGTGGGCCACGCAGAACCTCAGCGCCTTCAACCTCGACCTGAAGGGGCTGGAGGTCACCTCCGTCACCGTCGACGGGCGGCCGGCCCGCTACGGCCAGGCCGGGACCGAGCTGACCGTCCGGCCCGAGAAGGAACTGGACAAGGGGTCGACCTTCCGGACCACCGTCGAGTACGCGGGCCGCCCCGGCCCCCTGGAGGACGCCGACGGCAGCGAGGAGGGGTGGCTGACCGGGAAGGCCGGGACGGTGGCGCTCGGCGAGCCGTCCGGGGCGATGACCTGGTTCCCCGGCAACCACCACCCCCTCGACAAGGCCACGTACACCCTCCGCGCCACCGTCCCGAAGGGGCAGCGGGCTGTCTCCAACGGCGAACCCGAGACGCTGAAGCCGAAGCCCGCCCGCGACGGCCGCACCACCTGGACCTGGAACTCCCGCCGCCCGATGGCGAGTTTCCTCACCACCCTCGCCATCGGCCGCTACGAACTGAGCACCGGCCGCGCCTCCTCCGACCTCCCGCTCGTCAACGCGGTCGCCCCCTGCGAGGACGCCGAGGTGCTGGAGCGGCTGCCGGAGGTGCTCGACTGGTCGGTGGAGCGGTTCGGCGCGTACCCGTTCGACTCCTACGGCGCCCTCGTCCTCGACCCGGGCACCGCCGGCTACGCGCTGGAGACCCAGACCCGGCCCGTCTACCCGGGCGCCCCCGGCGTCGGCCTGGTCGTCCACGAGACCGCCCACCAGTGGTTCGGCAACTCCGTCACGCCCCGGACCTGGCAGGACATCTGGCTCAGCGAGGGCTTCGCCACCTACGCCGAATGGCTCTGGGAGGAGGACCACGACGGGCCCACCGCCCAGTCCACCTTCGACCGCCTCTACGCCACCTCCGAGGACGCGGACCTCTGGGCCTTCCCCCCGGCCGACCCGCCCGGCCCCGACGACCTCTTCTCCGACCCCGTCTACCAGCGCGGCGCCATGACCCTCCACCAGGTCCGCCGCCTCCTCGGCGAGGACCGCTTCGCCCGCCTCCTGACCGGCTGGCCGAAGAAGCACGCGTACGGCCACGCCCGCACCGCCGACTTCACCGCCTACGCCGAGTCCCTCGCCCCCGACACCGCGACCCGCGAGGCCCTGACCCGCACCTGGTCCGCGTGGCTGCGCGCCGAGGGCAAGCCGGACAGCGCGCGGCCGGGTCGCTGACGGGCCCCGGCGCCCCGGTCAGGGCAGCCGGAAGGCGTCGGCCAGCAGGTTCATCTGGAGCGGGAGCAGCGTGGCGGGCCGCTGGCCCATGCCGGTGAACTGGCCCGCCGCCTCCAGGCCGACGACGCCGTGCGTCTGCGGCCAGGCCGTCACGGCGCCGGTGAGCGCCACGGCCGCGCCGGGCGCGTCCGCGGCGAGCCCCGTCCACCGTTCGACCCAGGCGGCGACCGCGGCGTCCTCGCGCAGCCACGCCGCCGACTCGGCCACCAGTGGCTCCAGCGCGGGCGTGGGCCGCCCCTCGGCGAAGACGGTGAGGAAGGGGCCGAGCACCGCGCGGGCCCGCTCCACCGTCTCGGCCGGTGCCTCGAAGCCGGGCACGGGGGTGCCCTGGATCAGCAGGTACAGGTGCGGCTGGGCCAGCGCCCACGCGCGGTAGGCGGCGGCCAGCGCCTGGAGGGAGGCGCGTCCCCCGCCGCCCAGGTCGACAGCGCGCACGGCGTCCGCGAGCGCCTGGTAGGCGTCGGTGACCAGCTCCGCCAGCAGTTCGTCCCGGCTGCCGAAGTACCGGTAGAGGGCGGGCCCGGAGAGGCCGATCTCCTTGGCGATCCGCAGCAGCGCCACGTTCTCGACGCCGCCCTCGGCGAGCCGCCGCACCGCGCTCCGCTTGATCTCGCCGCGCGTCTGCTCGCGGTACCGCTCGCGCGGGGTGCGGGCTCGGTCTGCCATGCGTGGCCTCCTTCTGGCTTCTGGCCGTGGCGCACACATTAGGGCCTCGCACTTGCGAGGGGGCGCCTGACTTCGCGACTGCCAATCACTTCAGTTACATGCTATAACTGAAGTGATGGCCAGTAGTTCGCGGGCCCTCTGCCCAGCCGGTCCGCCCGTGTCCGCCCCGCCCACGAGAGGTGAACGAGACCATGACCACCGCCACGCACGACGCCCCCGCCCCACCGCACGTCGTCCTCGGAGCCGGCCCCGCCGGCACGACCCTCGCCGGGGAACTGGCCCGGCGGGGACACGAGGTCCGCCTCGTCGACCGGTCCGGCACCGGCCCGGCCCCCGCCGGCGTCACCCGCGTCCGGGGCGACGTCGGCACCCCCGAGGGCGCCCGGGCGGCGATCCGGGGCGCCGCCGTCGTCCACCACTGCGTCAACGTCCCCTACCACCTCCAGACCGCCGTCCTGCCCGGCATCCAGGAGGCCGTCCTCGGCGCGGCCGAGGCCGAGGGCGCCCGGCTCGTCGTGCTCGACACCCTCTACCCGTACGGCGAGACCCACGGCGAGGTGATGACCGAGTCCACGCCCTGGCGGGCGACCGGCGCCAAGGGGCTGATGCGGGCCGCGCTGGACGAGAGGTACCTGGCCGCGCACCGCGCCGGGCGGGTCCGCGTCGTGCTCGGCCGCTCGGCCGACTTCACCGGCCCCGGCGTCCTCAACTCCACCCTCGGCGGCGCCGTCTTCCCCGGCGCGCTGACCGGCGGCGAGGTGCTGGCGCTGGGCGACATCGACCTGCCGCACAGCTACACCGACATCCGCGCCGTCGCCGCCGGCCTCGCCACCCTCGGCGAGCATCCCGAGGGCGACGGCCGGGTCTGGCACCTGCCGACCGCGCCCGCCCGCACCACCCGCGAGATCTTCCGCATGATCGAGGAGCGGACCGGGCGCCCGCTCGCCCTCCACGTCATGGAGGCCCCGCGCCCCTTCGGCCCGTTCGACCAGACCTTCATGGACGCGTACGCCGAGCTGTTCTACCAGCACACCGAAGCGCAGGTGATGGACTCCACCGCCGTCCAGGACGCCTTCGGCCTGCGCCCCGTCGACCTCGGCACCACCCTGGACGACACCCTCGCCTGGTACCGGGAGTTCCTCGTCGCCCGGCGCTAGCGCGTGTCCCCGCGGCCCGGCTCCGGGAAGGACGCCGTGTCGCGGTCGGTCCCGTCGGTGAACCACCAGTGGCCGCCGCCCGCCAGGGCCAGTTCGGCGTGGCCGTCGCCGTCCCAGTCGGCGGCGGCGAAGAGCGAGCCGTCGACGGGGCCCTCGTCCACCGGGCCCGAGGGCTCGGCGACGGTACGGCGGACCGTCCGCCAGGGCTCGGAGGCGAGCCCGTGGTCCGAGCCGCCGTGCAGCACCGCGAACCGGGCGTCGGCCGCCTCCTTCTTCCGGGTCAGCTGGACGGCCAGGTCGTCGCAGCCGTCGCCGTCGAAGTCCCCGGCGCCCAGCCGCGTACCGAAGCCCTCCTGCGGCGCGCCGCCCTCCACCGTCACCCACGTGCCCGGCTCCTTGCCGTACGCGATGCGGACCTGGCCGCGCCGGTAGGGGGTCTCCTCTTCGTCGTACGGGTCGACGAAGCTCTGCCCGACGGCGATGTCCCGGCGCCCGTCCCCGTCGAAGTCGCCGAAGGCGACGCTCTCGCCCGCCGGCAGCCGCTGGGGCTTGTCGTTGAGGCCGCTCGGGGTGTCCGCGCCGCCGGTGAGCAGCAGCGGCGGGTCGTAGGGGGAGTCGTAGACGGCGAGGTCGGCGGCCCGGTCGCCGTCGGCGTCGCCGAGGAGCAGGGCGGGGGAGGCGGCCTCGTTGACCGGGGTGGGTATCTCCACGGTGTCGGCGGGGGCGCCGGAGCGCTCGAACGGGCCCTTCAGGACGACCAGCCCGGGGTTCTCGGCGGAGAACCGGTACGCGACGAGGTCGGTGTGACCGTCACCGTCGACGTCCCCCGCGACCGGGGCGTCGGCGTACGGCCCGCCCGGCAGGGGGACGCGCCCGCGCGGGCCGTCCGCCCGCGGTCCGTCCGGCCCGCCCCACACCACCTGGGCGGCGCCGCTGACGACCAGGTCGAGGTGGCCGTCCCCGTCAAGGTCGGCGACGGTGGGCCGCCAGGTGTCGTCGATGGACTGGACGGAGTCGGGCACGCCCAGGTCGTCCCGGTCCAGCACGGTGGCGCGGCCGGCGTCCGGGCCGCGCGCCGAGCCGGGGACGACGACCACCTGGAAGCCGTCCGGTTCCCGGGCGTCCTCGTAGACCAGCTCGCCGAAGCCGTCCCCGTCCAGATCGGGGGCGAGCAGGGGGTCGGTGCGGGCCGGGCCGTCCGTCCGGCAGGGGCTGCCGGGCACCGGCGCCACCTCGTCCGAGGGGAGGAGCACGAGGTACGCGAGCACCGCCACCGCCACGAGAACGGTCACCAGGACGTGCCTGCCGCCCGGCCGCCGGAACAACTTCCTGCCTGCTGTCGAGGAACCCATTCCCCCGACTCCACCTGCGCGGACCGCACCCGGGCAAGGAACCGGAGGGTTCTGTTACGTGGGTGGTGCACAGACCGGTGCGCAGGCCCGGCCCGGTCGGGGACGGGCGGTCAGGGACGCAGGACGGCCTTGACCATGCCGTCCTCCCGGCGGTCGAAGGTGGCGTAGAAGTCCGGGGCGTCGTCCAGGGTGCCGTGGTGGGTGACGACCCGCTCGGGGTGGGCGCGGCCGTCCAGGATGAGGTCGCGCAGGAGCCGGGTGTAGCGGCGGTCGTGGGTGCGGCCGAAGCCGACGCGGACGCCCTTGTCGAAGAGCTGGGCCCAGGGGACGCGGAGCGAGCCGTCACGGTGCCCGGCCGGGGCGGCGGGGTGCAGGTCCTTGGCGGCGTAGACCCCGGCGATGCCGAGCGAGCCGGTCGGGTTGACCAGGCGGGCCAGGTCGTCGACGACCTGGGCCGGGTTCTCGCGGGCCGGGTCGGCGCGGTCGCGGGCCTGGAAGCCGACGGCGTCGATGCCCCGGTCCACGCCGCCGGTGCCCGCCTCGCCGGGCGGCAGGCCGCGCGCCCGGCGGTGGACGCGGATCTGCTCGACCGGGTCGCCCGCCGTGAAGTCCACCGCGACCGCCCCGAACTCGGCGGCGACGGCGAGCCGGGCCGGGACGTGGTCGACCACGTAGACCTCGCCCGCGCCCCGCAGCAGCGCCGAGTGCGCGGCCAGCAGGCCGACCGTCCCGGCACCGAAGACCGCCACGCTGTCGCCCGGCCCGACCCCGGCCAGCTCGGTGGCGTGCCAGCCGGTGACGAAGGCGTCGGCGAGCAGCACGAAGGCGTCCTCGAAGCGGTCCCCCGGCTCCCCGGGCAGCGGTACGCAGTTGGCGTCGGCGAAGGGCACGCGCAGCAGCTCCGCCTGGGCACCCCGGTACGGGCCCATCCCCGCGTAGCCGTAGGCGGCGCCGAAGCCGCCCGGGCGCACCCGCGAACAGGCCGCCGTCAGGCCCTGGGCGCAGTGCGGGCACGTCCCGCAGTACAGGTGGGTGGGGAGGACGACGCGGTCGCCGGGGCGGACCGAGGTGACGGCGGAGCCGGTCGCCTCGACCACACCGAGCGGCTCGTGGCCCAGCACCAGCCCCGGCTCGGCACCGGTCCGCGCGTCGTACATGTGCAGGTCGGTGCCGCACAGGGCGCTGGAGGTGATCCGGACCAGCGCGTCCGTCTCCTCCTCGACCACGGCGTCCTCGACCTCGCGGACGGCGACGCGCCGCTCGCCCTCGTAGACGACGGCGCGCATCAGCTCTCGCCCGCCGTCGCGCCCGCCTCGGCCCGGCCCTCCCGCGACGTGGCCAGCGGCAGGCGCAGCACCGTGCACTCCCGGCCCCGGCGCAGGTCGGGGCGGTGGTCGACGGGGACGTAGCCGAGGGCCTGCCAGAAGGTGAGGGCGGCGGTGTTGGTGTCGAGCACGGCGAGGCGCAGCCCGGTGCGGCCGGCCTCGCGGAAGCGGGCGGCCAGGTGGCCGGCGAGGGCGCGGCCGTGTCCCTCGCGGCGCCGCTCGCCGTGGACCAGCAGCAGCCCGATCCACGGGTCGGGGTCGTCCGGGTCGGCCGGGTGGTGGTCGAGGGTGACGGCGACCGCGACCAGCTCGCCCCTGACCCGGGCCAGGTGGACGACGCTGCCGGGCACCGCGAGTTCGTCGGCGAGGGCGGCGGCGACCTGCGGGACGCGGATGTCCCCGGCGTCCGGGAAGTCGCCGGTCAGCTCGTGGAAGGCCTGCGCGGAGGCGTAGACCCCGGTGATCTCGGTGAGCAGGGCGCCGGGCAGCGCCGCGTCGTCCGGGGTCACGATGTCGACGTACATGGCGGCCACGCGCGCTCACTCCCTCGTCCGCACCACCCCGGTCCGGCCGGAGCCGGGGCTTCGATTCTGCGGCGGGGGGACCGAAACCGCGACCGCCCGGCCCTCCGGGGTGGGACGGAGGGCCGGGCGGGGCGGGTACGGGGCGTCGGTCAGACGTTGACGCCGAAGTCCTGGGCGATGCCGACCAGGCCCGAGGCGTAACCCTGGCCGACGGCGCGGAACTTCCACTCGGCGCCGTTGCGGTAGAGCTCGCCGAAGACCATGGCGGTCTCGGTGGCGGCGTCCTCGCTCAGGTCGTAGCGGGCGATCTCGGTGCCGCCGGCCTGGTTGACGATGCGGATGTAGGCGTTGCGCACCTGGCCGAAGTTCTGCGAGCGGGACTCCGCGTCGTAGATCGAGACCGGGAAGACGATCTTGTCGACGTCGGCGGGGAGGCCGGCGAGGTTGACGTTGATCGCCTCGTCGTCGCCGTCGCCCTCGCCGGTGCGGTTGTCGCCGGTGTGGACGATGGTCTGGTCCGGCGTCTGCTTGTTGTTGAAGAAGACGAAGTGGCCGTCGGAGTAGACCTTGCCCTCGGCGTTGACCGCGATGGCGGAGGCATCGAGGTCGAAGTCCGTACCGGTGGTGGTGCGGACGTCCCAGCCGAGGCCGACCGTGACGGCGGTCAGGCCGGGAGCCTCCTTGGTGAGCGAGACGTTGCCGCCCTTGGACAGGCTTACAGCCATGGGATGTCCCTTTCGTCGTGTGTCGCGGGCTTCGTACGCGGGACGAAGCTACCGTCACCCTTTGCAACGCCGCAGCCACCCCGGAGGGTTCCATCTCGCTTTACTTTCTTTGCCGAAAGGCGGGGAGGCGGGCCGCCGGCGAGGGGACCGGCGGTGAAAACGATGTGACGCGAGGCCGCCGGACGCGCGACCATGGATGACATGTCCACCGACCGAAAGCCCGGCACCCCGAAGCCCGCCCCCACCGGCGGCCGCGTCATCCGGGGCTCGGTCGTCCTGCCCGACTCCGAGCTGACCTGGCGTTTCTCGCGCTCCTCCGGCCCGGGCGGGCAGCACGTCAACACCAGCGACAGCCAGGTGGAGCTGCGCTTCGACCTGGCCGCCACCCAGGCGCTGCCCGAGGTGTGGAAGGAGCGCGCGCTGGAGCGGCTCGCGGGCCGGCTGACCGGCGGTGTCCTCGCCGTCCGCGCCTCCGACCACCGCTCGCAGTGGCGCAACCGCGAGACCGCGCTCGACCGGATGGTCTCCCTGCTCGGCGAGGCCACCGCGCCACCGCCCCGGCAGCGCCGGGCCACCCGCATCCCGCGCGGGATCAACGAGCGCCGGCTGCGCGAGAAGAAGCAGCGCTCCGAAGTGAAGAAGAACCGGGGGCGCGGCGGCGACTGGTGAGCCGCGCGCCCCGGGGCAACCCCCGGGGACGTTTATCGGCCGAGGTGGCGGTACCGGCCCCGGTAGTAGACGAGGGGCCCGCCCTCGGCGGCGGGCAGGGCTGCCGACAGGACGCGGCCGATCAGCAGGGTGTGGTCGCCCGCCTGGACGCGCTGCTCGGTACGGCACTCCACGGCGCCGAGGCCGCCCTCGATCAGCGGGGCGCCGGTGAACTCGCCCCGGGTGTGCGGGAGTGAGGCGAAGAGGAGGCTGTCGCTGAGGCGGCCGCTCATCGCGAACCGGCCCGCGATGTCACGCTGGTCCTCGCCGAGGAGCGAGACCGCCCACAGCGGCCGGTCGGTCAGGACGTCGTCCATCCGGGAGCCGGTCCGCACGCTCACCATCACCAGCGGCGGGTCGAGCGAGACGGAGACGAAGGCGGTGGCGGTCATCCCGGCGTCCTCGCCGCGCGGGCCGTCCTCCGGGTCGTGCGCGGTCACCAGCACCACGCCGGCCGCCAGCCGGGACATGGCGGCGCGGAACTCTTCGTTGCTCACCCCTTCAGCATGCCCCGGCCCGGCGGAGGGGGCGGCGGGGACGGCGGACGCGGGGGAGCCGGAGGTGGCGCGGGTCGTGAACACCCTCGTCACGCTAGTGCGCGCTGCCGCGCCCCCACATCGGCCGGGGGAACCAGCGGGGACCTAGGTCCCGGGTCCGACCCCCGCTTTGGTTTCGCCGCCGGGTTGGCTGAATCAGGCCGTTGTCGACCGTCCGGTGCCGCAGAGTGGCAGGGTATGAGCGGAAGGACACCTTCCGGGACCGGGCGGGATGCGTGTTCCGTCCAGGTTCGGGCGGGCCCTGAGCAACTCCGGGTGAATATGCCGCAAGGTGGCCAAGTCACCCGTGGATCATGTGACTTGAGTCACAGAACGCACATTTCGTTGACCCTGTGTACCGAGTGAACAGCTCGCTGTGATTCAGTGGCCGGGAACGGATGACGTGACACTGAGGGACGCTGCCCATCCTGGAGTTGCTGTCGAGGTCTCGGGGAGAGAGCGCATGGAGACCGAGTCGGAGCCCTACGTCCGCCTTGCGACCCTGCGGCAGCTGCATCAGGTCATCGCGGACCTGAACAGTGCCCGCAGTCTCGCGGACACCCTCCAGACCGTCGCCGACGGCGTGGTCACCGGCCTCGGCTACGAACTGTCCGCCGTCAACCTCGTCCAGGCCGACGGCGACCTCGTCGTCGCCGCCGTCGCCGGGAACTCCTCCGCGGAAGCCCTCCTCACCGGCCAGGTCGGCCCCCGGCACGCCTGGGACCACCGCCTCTCCCTCGCCGAACACTGGGGTGACCTGCGGTTCATCTCGCACACCGAGGCGTGGCAGCTCGACGAGGACGGCGTCCCCGGCTGGTACACCCCCGCCCCCGTCCCCCGCTACGAGGACGAGTGGCACCCCGGCGACCGCCTCTTCGCCCCGCTCCACGTCACCGGCAGCGACGAACTCCTCGGCGTCATCTCCGTCGACCGCCCGCGCAACGGCCGCCTCCCCGGCCCCTGGGGCCAGGAAGCCTTCCAGATGTACGCCTTCCAGGCCGCGATAGCGATATCCAACGCCCGGCTCCGCGCCAACATGCAGCGGGCCCTGGTCCGCCTGGAACGCGAACAGCAGGCACTGCGTGCCAGTGAGGAAAGCTTCCGCCAGGCGTTCGAGTTCGCCCCCAGCGGCATGGCCATCGCCGAGATGGGCGGGGACCAGCACGGCCGCATCCTCCGCGCCAACGACGCCCTCTGCCGCCTCCTCGGCCGCCGCGCGGGCACCCTGCGCCGCTACACCTTCTCCGACCTCGCCCACCCCGAGGACATCGGCACCCTGCTGCGCACCAGCGCCGAGGGCGGGCGCACCGAGGTCCGCCTCTCCACCAGCGAGGGCGCCTACCTCTGGGTGAGCCTGCGCAACTCCGTCGTCGCCGACGCCACCGACGGGCCCCGCCTCCTCCTCACCCACGTCGAGGACATCACCGAGCGCAAGCGCCACGAGATGCAGCTCGCCCACCGCGCCAGCCACGACGCCCTCACCGGCCTCCCCAACAGCGCCGAACTGCGCGCCCGCCTCTCCGCCCGCCTCTGCACCCGCCCGCACGCCGGCCGCCCCAGCGCCGTCGACACCCTCGACGCCGCCTACGGCGGGCCCGCCCCCGGCTCGTTCCCCGGCCCCGCCGCCGACCCCGACGCCTACGACGCGGACGCCCACGACTTCGACCTCGGCCTCGGCCTCGGCGGCGCCCGCCACGCGGCCGGGCCGACCGGCGCCGGATTCGGCGTCGCCCCCTACGAGCACCACGTCCACACCGTCGCCCCCGACGAGGACGGCGACCAGGACGGCGAGGGCGCCAAGGGCCTGGCCGTGCTCTTCTGCGACCTCGACGGCTTCAAGTCCATCAACGACCGGTTCGGCCACCACACCGGCGACGCCGTCCTCATCGAGGTCGCCCGCCGCCTCACCAGCGGCGTCCGGGACGGCGACACCGTGGCCCGGCTCGGCGGCGACGAGTTCGTCGTCCTCGCCGACGGCCTCTGCCACGCCGACGCCCAGGACCTCGCGGTCCGCCTGCGCAACGCGATCATCCCGCCCATCCGCGTGGACGGACGCGCGGTGCGCGTCGGGGCCAGCTTCGGCATCGGCTGGGCCCACTGCGGCATGTCCGTCGAGGAAGTCCTGCAAAGCGCCGACCAGCGGATGTACATCGAGAAACGTTCCCGCTCCAAGCAGCAGCGGCGGGCCGGATAGGGCCCGGCCGCCTTTGTTTGGCTGTTCCGCCGGGGCTGGGGTCCGTTGCCTACGGGGCCGGCCCGAGCCGGCGTGGGGTGGGGTGGCCTCAAGCGCCGGCCGGGCTGTTGGTGGCCGGGCTTCGTCCTGACCGTGCCGGTGAAAGATGGCCTCAAGCGCCGGCCGGGCTTGAGAAGTGGCCTCAAGCGCCGGCCGGGTTGAGTGTGGTGCGGCCCCGGGCTGGAGACGGTGGGAGACGCGCTGGTGCGCCAGGTCGGGGCTGGGGCTGGCGGTGGAGGTCTGCCATGGCTTTCTTCCTTTTTCTTCCCGTTTCTCCCTCGGGGAGGGGTGTGAAGGTGAGTCCACGCACAGCCCCGGCCGGACCGGGGACCCAAACGTCCCCGTAGCTGTAGGCGAGTTGAAACCTTGGGGAGGGCTACATCACCCCTTCGCGTCAGTTCGAGCGGGTAGGCTCGCCGAGTCGATGACCCTGCGATTCCGGTACGTGTTTGAGGAGTGACCACGGGATGACACCCGGCCCTGGCAACAACGGCGCCTCTGGCGACAACGGCACGCCCGAGGGCGACGACCCGTTCGGCTACCTGTACGCCGACGGGCAGGCGGCCGGTGCCACCCCTCCAGGCGGGGGCGGCGGCTACGGCTACCCCGGCCCCCGCTCCTCGTACAACCAGGTGCGTGCCGTCGGTGAGCGGCGGTACGGCGGGCAGCAGGGCGGGTACGGCTACCCGCCCCAGCAGCAGCCCTACGGGCAGGCGCCGCAGGGTGTGCCGCCGCAGCAGCAGCACGGGGCGCCGCCGCCGGTGGCGCCCGGGGGCGGGCGCGGTTCCGGCTCGGGCGGGCCCAACACGCGGATGCTGCTGATCGGCGCCGTCGCGGTGGTCGTCGCGGTGATCGTGGTGATCGCCGTCACGATGTTCTCCGGCGACGACGACAAGGGCGACGAGGCCGGCAAGGACACCGCGCCGACCGCCGACGCCGGGGGCGGCGAGGGCGAGGACGAGCAGCAGGAGAATTCGCAGGACGACGAGGAGGACAAGCCCGTCGACCTGCCGAAGACCGACGCCAAGGCCCTCAAGCTGGAGGGCGGCACCGTCACCGCCTCCGACATCCAGGGCGCCGAGGCCGGGACGTACGTCGCCGGGTTCAACAAGGTCGGCGCCAAGGTGACCTGGACGGTCAACGGCATTCCGGAGGACGCCGGCTACAGCCTGCGCGTCTCCTACGGCGTCCCCGGCAAGGCCGCCAACGCCACGATCCTCGTCAACGGCAAGGCCCAGGAGCGCCCGCTCAACATGGACAACTTCGCCAATGTCGAAGAGGGCGAGTGGTCCGACAAGTGGGTCAACACCTGGGCCGTGGTCAACCTCACCAAGGGCACCAACACCATCACGCTCTCCTGCGAGGAGGGCAACCAGTGCGACGCCAACTTCGACCAGCTGTGGCTGAAGGAAGGCACGCAGGGCTGACGCCCGCCACCGGCACTCGCTGAGGTACGCGGCCGGGCCCGCCCCCTGTACGAGGGGCGGGCCCGGCCGTTCGCGTACGCGCTCCCGGTGGCGGGGCCGGCTCAGACCCCGGACAGCACGGTCAGGAAGTGGTGCGCCCGGCCGCGTACCGCCGCGCGGGCCAGGGAGAGGTACGGGCGCGGGTCCGGGTGGTCGGTGAGGTGGGTGGTGAGGGCGGAGGTGAACGCCTGGTTGAGGGCGGTGCCGATGTTGATCTTCGTCATGCCGGAGCGGACCGCGTGGGCCAGCTCCTCGTCCGGCACGCCGCTGGAGCCGTGCAGCACCAGGGGGACGGGCACGGCCGAGCGCAGGGCGGCGATCAGGGTGTGGTCGAGGGCGGCGGTGCGCTCCGTCATGGCGTGCGAGGAGCCGACGGCCACCGCCAGGGCGTCGACCCCGGTCTCCTTCACGTACGCGGCCGCCTCGGCGGGGTCGGTACGGACCCCGGGGGCGTGGGCGTCGAGCGGCGGCTCGCCGGGCTTGCCGCCGATCCGGCCCAGCTCCGCCTCGACCCAGAGGCCGTGGGCGTGGCCGAACCGTACGGCCTCGGCGGTGCGGCGCAGGTTCTCCTCGGCGTTCAGCCGGGAGGCGTCGTACATGACCGAGCCGAACCCCTCGGCGGGGGCGGCCTCGACCAGCTCCCAGGAGTCGGCGTGGTCGAGGTGGAGGGCGAGCGGCGCGGTGGAGCAGCGGGCGACGGCGCCGGTGGCGGCGGCGATCGGGCCGAGCCGGTGGCCGTGGTAGGCGACGGCGTTCTGGGAGATCTGGAGGACGGCGGGCAGCCCCGCCTCCTCGGCGGCGGCGGCGACGGCCTCGGCGTGTTCGAGGGTGATGACGTTGAACGCGGCGACGGCCCGGCCTGCGGCCGCCGCTTCGGTGACGAGTTCCCCGGTCGGTACGAGTGGCACGGCTCTCCCCCTGCGGATGTCGGCTGACGTCGGCCGGGTGGCCGCGTCCGGTCGGGCTCGGCGCTACGGGGTCACGCGGCCCCGGGCAGCGCGGTGGCGGTGATGCGGGCGGCCAGGTCGCGGTAGGCGGCCTCGTCGTACTCCCCGGCGGCCGAGGCGTGCACGGTCGCGGCGGAGAGGGCGGCGGCCCGGACGAGGCGGTCCGGCCAGTCGGCGCCCTCGGCGAGACCGGCGAGCAGCCCGGCCACGACGGAGTCGCCCGCGCCCGTCGGGTTGCCCCGGACCGGGCCGGGCGGGGCGGCGCGCCAGGCGCCCACCGGGGTCTCGGCGAGCAGGCCCTCGGCGCCGAGCGAGGCGACCACGGCGCGGGCGCCCCGGCGGCGGGCGGCGCGGGCGGCGTGGCGGGGGTCGCGGGTGCCGGTGAGGTCGGCGAGTTCGGCGGCGTTCGGCTTGACCAGGTCGGGGCGGGCGGCGATGCCCCGGCGCAGGGGTTCGCCGCTGGTGTCGAGGAGGACGGGGACGCCGGCGGAGCGGGCCTCGCGGATCAGGTGGGCGTAGGCGCCGACGGGCACGCCGGGCGGGAGGCTGCCGCAGAGGGCGACCGCCTCGGCGCCGGGCAGGAGGGAGGCGTACGCCTTCTTCAGGGCCTCCCACTCGGCGGCGGTGACGGTGGGGCCGGGTTCGTTGAACTGGGTGGTGTCGCCGCCGGCGGCGTCGACCACGGCGACGGTGCGGCGGGTGGTGCCGCCGATGGGGACCAGGGCGTCCTTGAGGTGGGGCTCTCCGGACAGGGCCTCGCGGAGCCAGACTCCGGTGGGGCCGCCGGCGAAGCCCGTGACCGTGGTGGGGTGGCCCAGACGGGCCAGTACGCGGGCGACGTTGACGCCTTTGCCGCCCGGGCGGTCCTGGGTCTCCGTGACGCGGTGCGTGGTGTGTCGGCGCAGGGTGGGGACGTGGTACGTCAGGTCTACTGCGGTGTTCAGAGTGACGGTGAGGATCACGGTTCCAGCCCTGTGCTGCCCTGGCCCGCCCGGGGGTGCTGGCGGGTCTGCCTGCGGTTTCGTGGCCTGATCATGCCAAACCTAGGCGATGCGGCAGGGCTGCGGAAGGGGGGTGGGGGCACGGGGAAAGGACCCCGGCGCTGCGGCGCCGGGGTCCTCGGTCGTCAGCCGTGCTGCCTGGTCCGGCGGCTCCGGTTGAAGACCATCGCGCCACCGGCGAAGACGACCGCCCCCAGGCCCGCCACCACCGCGGGCACGGCGCCGGCCGCCTCGTTGCCGGAGGCTGCCAGTTCCTCTCCGGCCGCGGCGTGTTCGGTGTGTCCGGCGGCGTGGATCGGGTCGGCCTTGGTGTTCTCGACGTCCGCCCCGAGCGCCTCGACCTCGGCGGCCGACTGTTCGCCGCCCGCCAGACCGGTGACCTCACCGCTGCCGCCGTCGAAGACGACGTCGGAGCAGGAGAAGAAGTTCTCCTGGCTGTCGGAGCGGATCCACTGGATGAAGAGCATGTGCTGACCGCTCCGTTGCGGTAACTGGAGGTTCCAGTAGTAGTGGCCTTCGTTGGTGCCCACACCGCCGTTCTGCGGCGGGTCGGTCACCGTCTGCAGGTGGTCCAGGTCGCCCCAGGCGAGGGCCTGGTTCGGGTTCCACCCGCTCTTGGTGAGGTAGACCTCGAACTTGCCGGGATGGGCGGCCCAGTTGCTGTACTTGAGCTGGATGGTCGCCCCGGAGGTCAGGTGCGTCTTCGGCCAGTCGGTGCGGACCGCGTTGTACGCGGAGAAGTCGTACGGGCTGCGGTCGCCCGCACTGCACAGCTTGCCGTCCGGGACGTAACCCGCGCCCCTGCCACCGGCGTTGGAGTCCAGAACGGCGAACCAGTTGTACAGCGGGGTGGTACCGGTCTGCCGTACCGCGTCGGCGCAGGCGGGGTTGGACGGCATCTGGGTCGAGCCGTTCTGGAGCAGGTCCTTGTAGCACAGGTTGGTCCGCGAGCCGGGCATGATGCTGACGCCGTGCGCCGACGCGGGGGACGGCACGGAGAGCACCGCCGCGGCAACGCCCGCTGCCGCGGCCAGGGCCAGTGTGTGCCGGGTGCGGATCGAGTGGATGGCCATGAGTCGGTCTCCTTCGTGAAAGGTTCCCTTTCGAGCACCGGCCGACCGGCCGGGACCTGTCGCGGGCGTCGCCCCGTGCTGCGGGAGCCGACCGTTCGGGCCCGGCGATCGATCTGCAAGAGGGACTGGCGTGGAGGGGTGGGGGAATGACGAGGGCTAGTGGGAGCGCTCCCATTCACTTGTAGCGCGAGGGGGTGGAGTAGTAAATGGCCGCGTCGGAAATTGGTGACAGGTCCCGGTCAAGAACCGTCTGCGGGGTGGGCGTCGGCAAGGGCCTCGCCGAAGAGCCGTCCGGCGAGTTCCAGGCAGCGCATCCGGGCGGGTGAGAAGTCGTAAGGCATCTTGGTGACCGCTGTGGCGGCGCTCATCTCTCTGCCCTCCTCCCCGGTCAGGCCGGCGTCGTAGGTTTCGAGGATCTTCGCCTCGGCCGCTTCGAGCCCCGCTGCCTCGATGGCCTGATCCAGGGCCATCTGGTGCGCGCACCGCTGGACGGCCAGCGCTTCGACACGCGGGTCGTCGGGTGCGACGCCGTCGTCGAGGGCGGCCTCGGCCGCCTCAAGACGGTCGTCCTCCGCCCGCAGATCGGGATGGGTGGCCAGCACGATGAACGCGCTGGCCTGGATCGCGGCGCCCAGCGGCCCGCAGATCCGTTCCGTGACCAGCAGCGCGTCGAGGTCGGAAGGGCGCAACGCGCCCGGGGGCAGGGGGCTGAGCCGGTCCGTGACCAGTTCGGAGAGCAGCCCCAGCGGACTGCCCACCGCCCGCAGGCGCTGGACGGCCGCGCGCCGGCGTCTGACGGCGGCCTCCTGCGCCGCCAAGGACGCCTCCAGCCTGCCCAGGACCGACTCGATACCCGGGGCTTGGTCCGAGGCCCCGTCTCCGCTCTCGTCCCGGGTTTCATCCCGGGCTTCGCCGAAGGCGGCCCGCATGTCGTCCAGGCTGATACCGGCATCAGCCATCCTGCGGATCCACAGCAGGCGGATCATGTCGTCGTAGCCGTAGCGTCGGCGGCCGTCTCCGCCGCGCTCGGGCTCCGGCAGCAGACCGATCGCGTGGTAGTGACGGATGGCGCGCGGGGTGGTCCCGGCGAACGCTGCGGCATCACCGATCTTGACCTGCCGGGGAGGCGTGAGGGAGGGGTACATCGCAGACGGAGCCTTTCGTGCTGGTGCCCCGACCCCACCACATGCCGCTACGGCATGTGCAACAAGCCCGTCCAGGCGCCGTGGGTGAAGAAGCTCGGGCGCGCAGGCTCAGGCCGCGCAGCCCCTCAGCCGCCGCCCGCGCAGCCCCACCCCACCGGATCAGGCAGCAGCCGCCACCTGCGGAGCAACAACCCAGTCCCCGTGGCGCAGAACCCCCTTGACCTCGAACCCCTCGTCGAGAACGACGAGGTCGGCGTCCTTGCCGGGCTCCAGCGAGCCGATGCGGTGGTCGAGCCCGAGCAGGCGGGCGGGGTTGGCGGAGAGCGCCCGTACGATCTGGTCGACCGGGAGCTTGTCGACCAGCGCGGCGCGCCGGAAGGCCCGGTCCAGGGTGAGGGTCGACCCGGCGATCGAGCCCCCCTCGACGAGGCGGGCCACCCCGTCGACCACGTCGACCTCCAGCGGGCCCAGCAGGTAGCGCCCGTCCCCGAAACCGGCTGCGTCCATCGCGTCGGTGATGAAGGCGACCCGGTCCGCGCCCGCGCGGTGGAAGGCCAGTTCCAGGGCGGCCGGGTGCAGGTGGGTGCCGTCGTTGATCAGCTCGACGGTGACCCGCTCGTCCTCCAGCAGGGCCGCGATCGGGCCGGGGGCGCGGTGGCCCAGCGGCGGCATCGCGTTGAAGAGGTGGGTGGCGACGGTCGCGCCCGCGTCGATGGCCTCGACCGTCTGCTCGTAGGTGGCGTCGGTGTGGCCGACCGCCGCGATGACCCCCCGGTCGGCGAGGAGGCGTACCGAGTCCAGGCCGCCGGGGAGTTCGGTGGCGAGGGTGACCATGCGGGCGGCGCCCCGGGAGGCGTCGAGCAGGGCCGCCACGTCGGCGGGGTGCGGGTCGCGCAGCAGGGCCTCGCTGTGGGCGCCCTTGCGGCACGGGGAGATGAACGGGCCCTCGAAGTGGATACCGGCCAGGTCGCCCTGTTCGGTCAACTCCGAGAGGAGTCCGGCGCGGGCGGTGAGGAAATCCATCTCGCCGGTGACCGTGGAGGCGACCAGGGTCGTCGTGCCGTGCGCCCGGTGCGTGGCGATGCCGGTCAGGACGTCGTCCACGGTGCCGGAGGTGAAGGAGGCGCCGCCGCCGCCGTGGTTGTGGAGGTCCACGAAGCCGGGCACGATCCAGTGGCCGGAGAGGTCCCAGCGTTCGGCCTCGCCCTCCTGACCTGCCGAGGGAGCGCTCCCGCCGATGTGCGCGCCGTCGATCACGACCTCGCCGTCGTCCACCGTGCCGGAGGGCAGCACCACCCGGGCGCCGGTCAGTACCTTGCGTGCGGGAGCGGCCATCAGGCGGATACCTCCGTGGCGAGTAGATCCCAGGCGAGGAGCCCCGCGCCCAGGCATCCGGCGGTGTCCCCGAGGGCCGCCGGGACGATCGTGGGGAGCTTCTGGAAGGTGACGCGTTCCTCCACAGCCGCCCGCAGCGGTGTGAACAACGTTTCCCCCGCCTCGGCGAGGCCGCCACCGATGATCAGGGTGCGGGGGTCCAGGAGAGTGACGGCCATGACCAGGCCGTCGGCGAGCGCGTCCACCGCCTCCTGCCAGACGGCGACGGCCCTCGGGTCGCCCGCCGCCACCGCCCGCGCGCAGTCGGCGGCGTCCGCCTCCGGGTCGCCGCTCGCCTCCGCCCAGGCCAGGGAGACGGCCGAGGCCGAGGCCAGCCGCTCCAGGCAGCCGCGCTGGCCGCAGCCGCACGGGATGCCGCCGGGCCGGATCACGACGTGGCCGATCTCCCCGGCGGAGCCGTGCGCGCCCGGCTCGATGACGCCGTTGATGCCGATGGCACCGGCGATGCCCGTACCCAGCGGCATGAACAGGAACCGGTCGGCGCCCCGGCCCGCCCCGATCCGGCCCTCGGCGAGGCCGCCGGTACGGACGTCGTGGCCCAGGGCGACCGGGGTGCCGCCGAGACGGGCGGTGAGCATGTCCCGCAACGGGACGTCGGACCAGCCGAGGTTGGCCGCGTAGACCGCGACGCCCTTCTCGGTGTCCACGATGCCGGGCACGGCGACGCCCGCCGCCGCGGCCTGTTCGCCGAACTCGGCCAGGCCGTGGGCGCGCAGGGCGTCGGCGAAGTCGAGGATCGAGGCCACGACGGCGTCCGGGCCCCGGTCGCGGCCCGTGTCACGGCGCGCCTCGTGCAGCAGCTCGCCGTCCGGGCCGACCAGAGCCGCCTTCATTCCCGTGCCGCCCACATCGAGCGCGATCACATGTCTCACCCGGACAGTCTGACCGGTGGGGCGAGAGAGGTCTAGTCCAGTGGGGAAATCGCCTGCGGCGCGCTTACGAGCCCGGGGTGCCCCTGGCCGGGCTCGGCCCCTGGTCCGGCGGGGCCGGGGGTGGGGTGGCCTCAGGCGCCGGCCGGGCTGTTTTGGGACCGGTCCGGCTCCGGGTGCCGGTTCAGGATGGCCTCAAGCGCCGGCTGGGCTTGGAGGGTGCGGCCGGTGCTGGGTCTCCGGGGCTGTTTCCTACTTCTTTGATACGATCGGTCGCATGGTGGAAGGTGAGTACGGCATCGGTGAAGGGCCTGCGACTCGGGTGAGCCTGTCGCTTCCCGAGGGCACCGCTGAGGCCATTCGGGCCCGGGTGGGGAAGAGGGAGTTCTCGGCCTTCGTGGCGGCCGCGGTCGAGCGGGAGTTGCGGGGGCAGATCCTGGACGAGTACCTGACCGACTACGAGCGGCGTCACGGACCGCTCCCCGCTCGGCTGCAGGCTGAGGCACGGCAGGTTTTCGACGACGTGTTCTCGCAGGACGCGGCCCTCCGGGAGGACGAGGGCAAGCAGTGGCCCGCCGCAAGCTGACGCACGAGGGCACGCTGCTGCTCGACAGCGAGGGGCTGTCCAAGCTGCTGGTCGACGATGCCAGGACCGTGGCCATGGTCGCGGAGGCGCGGCGGCGCGGTATGGACGTGGTGATCTGTGCGCTCGCCCTCATCGAGGCGGTGCATGCCCGGACGGACAGAAGGCGCCTGGCCTGGGTGCTGTCGGGGCTGCGGGTGGCGCCTGTCGGAGAAGAGGAGGCCAAGGCGGCTTCTGCCCTTCTTCTGCGGACGGGGCTGCACGGGCACAAGTACGCGATCGACGCGGCCGTCGCGGAATTGGCGACGCGGCAGCAGCGACCGGTTGCCCTCCTGACGTCGGACCTCGACGACATGGGGAAACTCTGCGAGGACCACGTTCGGCTCATCGCTGTATGACCGTGCGCTTCGCCCCCGCCGACGGCGAGGTCACGCGAAGACCCTGCACACCTCCCCGGGTGGCCTCCCCTGTCTCCGATGCTGCGTGAGGAGATGGGCCGCCACGGTCATGAAGTCCTCCGTGGTGAGGGCGGGGTGCGCCTCCTGCGGCTCGGCGTCGGTCCTTTCCACGGTGCCGTCCGCCAGGGACATCCGTAGGCCGCCCGAGGGGTTTCCCCGGGCGTCCGTCAGGTGGACGGAGGGTGGGGACGGGGTCAGGAGGAGGAATGCCTCCTGGGTGCCGTCGGCGTTGTGGACGGTGGCGCGGTAGAGGTGCGGGGGTGTCTCGGTGGGGAGCAGCCGGAGGAGGAACGAGTAGGGCATGTGTTGTTCCTCGGGTTCCTTCCGGGCTTCCGGCGGTGTGGCAGGGGTACGGCAAGGGACCACTGCCACACCGCCGGGGGCGCGGTGTGCGTGACGGGAGGGTGGCGGCGGTCGGCGGTGTGGGTCAGTGCCGGCTGTCGTCCGTTGCCAGCACCACACTGCGCGTCAGGTTCCGTGGCCGGTCCGGGTTGTGGCCCTGGGCTTCCGCGAGGGCGACCGCGAGGCGTTGGGCGCGGATGAGGTCGGCGAGGGGGTCGGTGGTGGGGTGGTGTTCGAAGTGGCCGCCGACCCGGTGGACGTCGTCGGCGAGGCCGGCGGGGGCCTCGCCGAAGAGCCAGGTGACGCGGCCGGGGGCGGTGATGGCGATGGGGCCGTGGCGGTACTCCATGGCCGGGTAGGACTCGGTCCAGGCGCCCGCGGCCTCGCGCATCTTCAGGGCGGCCTCCTGGGCGAGGCCGTAGGCCCAGCCCCGGCCGAGGAAGGTCCACTGTCCGGCGGTGAGCAGGGGGCGGGGGAGGGGTTCGGTGACGGCGTGTTCGGCGTCGTCGGCGGCGCGGGGGACGGAGGCGAGGCCGGGGAGGTCGCCGAGGGTGGCGCGGAGGAAGGCGAGGGCGGTGGTGGCGAAGCGGGTCTGGACCACGGACTCCTCGTCGGCCCAGTCCAGCACGGCCACCTCGTCGGCGGCGGTCATCACGGGCGTCGCCGGGTCGGCGGTCAGGGCGACGGTGGCGGTGCCGGCGGCGCGGACCAGGGCGAGGAGTTCCAGGACCTCCGTGGTGGTGCCCGAGCGGGTCAGGGCGACGACCCGGTCGTAGGCGCCGACGGCGCGGGCGCGCGGGAACTCCGAGGCGGCGAAGGCGTCGGTGGCGCCCTGGCCCGCTCCCTCGCGCAGGGCGGCGTAGGACTGGGCCATGAACCACGAGGTGCCGCAGCCGACGACGGCGACGCGTTCCCCGGGCCGGGGCGCGGCGGTGAAGCGGGCCGCCTCCTCGGCGGCGCGGCGCCAGCAGGCGGGCTGGGTGGTGATCTCTGCTGCGGTACGGGACATGCGCGGCTACCCCTCACGGTTCTCCGCCCGGGCGGCTCCGGTGCGGCCGCCCCCGGCGGGGCTGTGCTCTCGCTCTCGTACGTTCCGGCCGGCTGCGGGAGCCGGTGGTGTCCTCCGAGGTCTGACGGTACGTCGGCCCTCCCGCGGTTCCCGTCCTGCTGTGCGGACCCGCCGGAGGCCGCGTGCGGTCCTCGTGACGTGCGGTGGACGCGGTGTGCAGGGTCGATGTGACCTCGGCACGGAAGTGCATAGCAGTCCCGGACAAGCCGGGGCAACGGCCACCGGAGGTGGTCCTGGCCAGGCCCTTCGGCGGTGTACACCTTCCCGGGACGTCCGGGAGCGGCCCGGACCCGGCGGATCAGGGCGAGGAGCACGGCGTGCGGCGACACCACGAGGGACGGGGCGAGGGACGAGGCGACCGGCGCGGCCGGGGGGCGGCGCGGTCGGCCACCGCGCTCGCGGTCGTCCTCGCGCTGGCGGCCGCCCTCGCCGGCTGCGGCTCGGACAGCGCCGAGGAGAGCGCCGACGAGGAGGTCGCCCTGCGCCTGGTCGCCCCCGAGTACGGCGACTCGGCCAAGACCAGCAGCAAGGGGTACTGGAAGCGGGTCGTCGCCAGTTTCGAGAAGGGGCACCCGGGGACCACCGTCGACGTGGAGGTGCACCCCTGGCGCACCGTCGACAAGGTCCTCGCCCGCCAGGTCGCCGCCGGCGACGCCCCCGACCTCGCGATCAGCGGCACCTACGCCTCGTACGCCGCCGACGGCCGGCTCTACCGCGCCGACGACCTGCTCTCCATCGGCACCCAGGCCGACTTCCTGCCGCCGCTCGCCCGCGCCGGGGAGATGCAGCGGGTGCAGTACGGGATGCCGTTCGCCGCCTCGACCCGGCTGCTCTTCTACAACCGCGACCTCTTCGAGGAGGCCGGCCTGACCCCGCCGAAGACCTGGGACGGGGTGCGCGGCGCCGCCGAGGCGCTGAAGAAGCGGGACGTGCCCTACCCGTACGCGCTGCCGCTCGGGCCCGAGGAGGCGCAGGCCGAGACGCTCAACTGGCTGCTGTCGGGCGGCTCCGGCTACACCGACGACCTCGGCTCGTACACGCTCGACTCGCCGGAGAACGTGGAGACGGTCGGCTGGCTGAAGAAGGAGCTGGTGGGGGAGGGGCTGACCGGCCCCACCCCGCCGGGCGAGCTGGACCGGGCCGACGCCTACGCCGCCTTCGCCAAGGGGCGGGTCGGCATGGTCAACGGCCACCCCTCGCTGATGCGCGCCGCAGAACGCTCCGGCGTGCGCTACGGCGTCGCCCCCGTCCCCGGACGGACCGAGGACGCCGGGGCCACCCTCGGCGTCACCGACTGGATGATCGGGTTCCGGCAGGCGGGCCACCCCGAGGAGGCCGGTGCCTTCCTCGACCACGTGTACAGCGAGAAGAACGTCCTCGCCTTCACCCGCGCCCACGACCTGCTCCCCGTCACCCACACCGCCTCCGACACCCTCACCGCCGCCCCCGGCAACACCACCCTGCGCCGCTTCCTCGCCGAACTCCCCGAGGCCCGCCTCTACCCGTCCGAGAAGACCTCCTGGCCCGAGCTGAGCACCCGCATCAAGTCGGGCCTCGCCGACGCCGTCGCCCCCGGCGGCTCGCCCAAGGCCGTCCTCAGCCGCCTCCAGCGCCACGCCGCCGCCTACGAGAACCCGCAGGCCGGGAACGGCTGACAACCTCGCCCGTGAAGGGCCCGGACACCGGAGGGACGACCGCGCACGCGGTCGTCCCTCCGGTGTCTCCGTTCGTGAACGCATACGTCGGGGCGGCCCGGGAACGCGGAGGAAAGACCCGGTCGAATACGTGAACGGGCGGACCGGAGGAATCGATGAGACAGGGCAGGAAGCCTTATGGCGAAGGATGAGGAGAACGGCGGAAAGGAAAGCGGCGGTGCCCCCGCGCGGGTCGGGATATCCGAGGCGATGCGCAAGGCGGCCGGTCAGCTTTCCGAACTCCTCGGCTGCGAACCGAGTTCCGTCTCTTCGCTGAAGGCCACGGATGACGGATGGACGGCGGACGTGGAAGTGGTCGAGATCGAAAAGGTCCCGGACACGACCAGTGTCATGGCGTCCTACCACGTCTCCCTCGGAAAGCAGGGAGAACTCCTCGGATATGAACGCACACGCCGCTACACGCGCGGTCAAGTAGACCGTTGAGCGTTCCTCGCGGCAGAGACCGCGGGGAACGGCTCGCGCGCACCCAACAGTAGGAGGGAGCCCGGCCATGAGTCTCGTACAGCAGAGCAGCGCCCCCAACAGCACGGGCGGTTCCGGAAATCTCTACGACGTCCTCGAGCTGATCCTCGACAAGGGCCTTGTCATCGACGCCTTCGTGCGGGTCTCGCTCGTGGGCATCGAGATCCTGAAGATCGACGTCCGGGTGGTCGTCGCCAGTGTCGACACCTACCTGCGCTTCGCCGAAGCCTGCAACCGCCTGGACCTGGAGTCCGGACGCAAGGCGCCGACCCAGCTCACCGACATCGTCGGGGACACCGTGGAGAGCGGTGCCAAAGGGAAGTCGAAAGGAGCGCTGACCGGCGCGGTGGAGGCGTTCACCGAGTCCTTCCAGGGCGGTCGTGACGACTCCGAGGACAAGGACAAGGAGAAGGAGGAGGAGAAGCGGCCGGCCCGCAAGTCCTCCTCCAGCCGCCGCACCAGCCAGCGACGAGAGGAGTGACCATGGCCACCTACATCTACGCCATCACGGCGGCCGACCACCCGCTGCGCCTCGACGGGCTCGTCGGGGTCGGCGAGAACCCGTCCGAACTGCGGGTAGTCAGGTCCGAGCGGCACGCGGCCGTCGTCAGCGACGCCCCGGCGGAGCTGCGGGCCAAGCGCCGTGACCTCGTGGCCCACCAGAGCGTCCTGGAGCGGCTGATGACCGAGGGGGCCGCGCTGCCGATGCGGTTCGGCCTGGTCGGCCCCGACGACGACCAGGTGCGCGCCGCGCTCGAACAGGAGCAGGACACCTACGCCCAGCGGCTGGAAGAACTCGACGGCCGCCTGGAGTACAACCTGAAGGTCGCGCGGGACGAGGACAGCCTCCTGCGGGAGATCCTCACCGAGTCGGACGAGGCACGGCGGCTCAGGGACCACACCCGGAGCAACCCGGACGCACACGGGGAGAAGGTCGCCCTCGGCGAACTGGTCTCCCGGGAGATCGAGGCCAGGAGTGATGCCGCCGGCGAGCGCATCGCCGCAGAGCTGGCACCGGCCGCGGAGCGCAGCTCCGACGCCGGTCCCACGAAGGCGCATCTCCTCAACGTGTCCTATCTGGTCGCCCGCGACGACGCGGCCGCCTTTTCCCAGGCGGTGCACGAGGCGGCGGAGAAGTACGGCGACGACTACACGTTCACGCTGAACGGCCCGTTGCCGCCCTACAGCTTCGTGTGACCCGCGGTTCCCCCGCGATCCGTGCGACCGATCGGAGGCATTCGCCATGGGTCTCCTCATGAATGTCCTCACACTTCCCCTCGCCCCGGTCAGGGGCGCCGCTTGGGTACTCGATCAAGTGGTGCTCGCTGCCGAGCGAGAACACTACGACCCGGGACAGGTACGGCAGCAACTCGCCGCGCTGGAACAGCAGCTGCTGAACGGTGAGATCGACGAGGAGGAATTCGACCGTCGTGAGGACGAGTTGCTGGACTGGCTCGAAGAGTGCGAGGCGTACCAGCAGAGCCGGCAGAATTCCTGAATCCCGGAGAGCGAGGTCTCAGCAATGACGAAGAACGTCAAGATAGGCGCGGCCCTGGTGGGTGGATACCTGCTGGGCCGTACGAAGAAAGCGAAACTGGCAATAGGCTTCGGCATGTTCCTGGCGGGCAAGAAGCTCGACCTCGACCCGAAGAAGCTCGGCAGCATGCTGGCCAGTTCGCCGGTGCTCGGCGGCCTGAGCGACCAGGTCCGCAAGGACCTCGTCGGGGCCACCCGCACCGCGGCCACCAACGCGCTCACCCAGCGGGCGACCAGCTTCGCCGACTCTCTGCACCAGCGCACCCTGCGCCTCGACGACCCGGAGGCCGCCCGGGAGGAGGAGCAGCGCGACGCCGACGACGCCGCCGACACCGACGCGGCCGAGGACGAGGCGCACGAGCCGGAGGACCGCGACGAGGAATCCGGGGAGAAGTCCGAGAAGAAGCCGGCGCGCTCCAGCAAGTCCTCGTCCGCGCGCGGTGGTTCGGGCAGCGGTGGCTCCTCGGACTCCGCCCCGAAGAAGAAGGCGGCCTCGACCGCCCGGCGGACCACCTCGCAGGCGCGCGCCAAGGCTCCGGCGAAGAAGACCGCGGCCAAGTCCCGCTCGACGCGTGGGGGCAGCCGTGACTGATTCCGCCTTCACCAAGTTCAAGGACGACGTCGCCAAGAATCCGGCGACCGAGCGGCTCCGCGACGAGCTGCAGAACTACCTGAGCGCCCGGGCACGGCACGCCGTGACCAACCTCGGCCACAAGCTGGGGGAGAGCGCCGGCAAGCTCGCCGACGGGCCGGCCCCCACCGGCGCGGTGAAGTCCCTCGCCAAGGGCGGCAAGGCGCTCGGCGAGGGCAAGTCGCCCGCCCAGGCGGCGCTGAGCGCCGGCGGCTCCCACGTGATGGACACGATCAAGGACAAGGTCAAGGGCGTGTTCGGCAAGGGGCGCAAGGGCGGCGGCGGCAAGTCGAAGAGCGTCACGATCTCCGAGGACATCGACGTCGGCGTGCCCGTGCGCGAGGCGTACGACCAGTGGACGCAGTTCCAGGAGTTCAGCACCTTCGCCAAGGGTGTCGTCAGCGTCGAGAAGTCCGACGACACCAGCAGCAACTGGAAGGTGAAGGTCGCCAAGTCCACGCGCAGCTGGAAGGCGAACGTCACCGAGCAGGTGCCGGACGAGCGGATCACCTGGACCACCGAGGGCGCCAAGGGCACGGTCAAGGGCGTCGTCACGTTCCACCGGATCACCGACAACCTGACGCGGGTGCTGCTGGTCCTGGAGTACTTCCCGAAGGGCCTCTTCGAGAAGACGGGCAACATCTGGCGCGCCCAGGGCCGCCGGGCCCGCCTCGACCTCAAGCTGTACCGCAAGTTCATCATGATGCGCGGTGAGGCGACGGACAGCTGGCGCGGGGAGATCCGCGACGGCGAGGTCGTGGTCGACCACGACGAGGCCGTCCGCCGTGAGGAGGAGTCCGAGGAGCACGGCGACGCCACCTCCGAGGAGGAGACCGAGTCCGGGGACGGCGAGTTCGAGGACGGCGACTTCGAGGACGGTGAGCCCGAGGACAGTGACGTCGAGGACGAGGCCGACGAGCGCGACGAGGACGAGCCGGACGAGGAGTTCTACGACGAGCCCGAGGACGAGTTCGACGAGGACGACGCCGAGGCCGAGGAGGCCGATGAGGACGTCGAGCCCGAGGACGGCGAGGACGCCGAGGACGAGCCCGCCGACGAGGCCGACGACGAGGAGGCCGACCCGGTGGACGAGGACGCCGAGTGGGACGAGGAGGAGCCGGAGGAGGAGCCCCGGCGCCGTTCCCCGGCGCGCGGCTGACACCGCGCACACCGATCGGGCCGGCCGGAGAGTACAGACTCCCGGCCGGCCCGATCGCGTGGTCGTTCCGTTGCGGGCTCCGAGGAGCCCGCACCCGTCACCCCTCCTCCGCCACCGGCTCCTCGCCGGGCGCGGCCGGCAGCTCGGTGAAGGAGTACGGGGGCCACGGGCCGAGGAAGCGGATGCGGGCGGCGGGATGCTCCTCCTGGAGGTCGGCGAGGAGGGCACCGACGGTGTCGATCTCCTCCCGGCGCACCAGCAGAGCGCCCGCGAAGACGCTGACCTCTCCCGCCTCCTGGGCGCGGGCGGAGCGGACGCTGACATCGTCGGCGACGGCGGCGAGCCGGCGCCGGACGCCCGCGTGCAGGGTGTCGGCGAGGCGGTCCCCAGCCTCCTTGCGAAGGCGTTCCAGCCGCTTGGCGAGCATCCGCCGCAGCCCCGGCGACCGGCCGTCCATCTCCTCGACGAGCGCCTTGGCCTCCTCGTCGTCCTCGGTGACGGCCTCCCGGTCCAGGCTGATCTCCACCCGTACCTCGGCCCGCCCGGCGAGCGAGCCCAGCAGGTCACGGAGGACGTCGGCGCGGGCGGCGAGCCACTCCCGCACCCTCTGCTCCGCGTCCGCCTCCTGGTCGGGGGCGACGAGGACGTTGAAGGTCATGGGCAGCGCGGTGCCGACGTACTCCCAGACGGCCACCAGTGCCGCGTCCTGTTCCCGGACCCACTCGCGCACCTGCTCGTCCGGACCCTGGTAGGGCGCGGGAGCGGTGGAGTGCACGAGGGCGGCCACCCCGCTGCCCGGCGCGGTGACCAGGTGGAGCGGGCGGCCGTCCAGGCCCGTCGCGCCGGGCGGCAGCGTGGCGCCCTCCGGCAGCAGGGCGTAGACGTAGAGCGCGTTCCGGCCGGGCGCGTCCGCGCCGTCGGCCGCCGCCCCGGCGAGGGTCTCCTGCGACTCGTAGGTCATCGGCCGGCCTCCTCGGCCCAGCGGGCGGGGTTGACGAGCTTGTCGACGACGTCGTCCACGACCTCGTCGAGCCCCCGGTGGAGGTCGGCGACGGACGACGTGATGCCGTGCTCCTCCTTGATCTCCTCCATCGCCTCGTCGAGTTCCAGGAGGGCGTCACCGAGGCGTTCGAGTTCCTCGGTGGTGAGCGAGCCGCCCTGCATCCGGCGCTCGGCCTGGCGTTCCAGCGCTTCCTGGATCACCTCGACCAGGGTCACCACGAGGGACAGCACCCCGTGCTTCAGGCTCTTCTCGTCAACGGTGATGGCCATGGTCTCCTCCTTCTGGCGTCAACGTGCGGCCGCGTCCGCGGGCGCGGCGGGAGCGGTCTTCTCGGTGGTCTCGCGGAACGACGCCAGCCAGTGCGCGGGGTCGGTGGCCGCGAGGGCGAGCACCCCCAGGCTCTGCGTGCGCACCTCCAGCACCGTGCCCTCGCCGCCGGGACTGCGGCCCGCCACCTGGTGGACGCCGAGGATGTCGTCGGCGGGCACGGCGAGGGCGGGGCGGGCGTCGAGCGGAGACTTCCAGACGAGTCCGCCGGGGGTGAGTCTCCCGGTGCCGCCGCGCCACAGCGGCCCGTCCCGCCGCGGCTCCTGATACCAGAGGTGGCCTTCGGCCAGCACCTGCTGGGACGCGCCGGGCCGCAGCTCCTCCCTGAGGACCCCGGGCAGGCTCCGGTCGAGCAGGTCGCACAGGGCCCCCGGGTCGGCCGCGGAGAGCAGCGCGGTGGAGTCGTCGTCCAGTTCCAGGCGGACCCGGGTGCGAGGGGCGCCGCCCGCGCTGCGCTCCGTCTCCGGACGTACGGCGCGCACGGCGGACAGGTCGGCCTGCCACATGATCTCGTGCGGGTCGCGGCGCAGCACCACGAGGCGCTGGTCGGTGAGGAAGACGGTGCCGGGACGCCAGGCGGTGTACACGCCCTCCTCCAAGAGGTGGCCGCCGTGCATCTGCGCGACGTGCCGTTCGCCGTCGCGCAGGTCGAGGACCCGCCGGGCCGACGAGCCCTCCACCCAGGCGCGGGTGTGCTCGTCCCACTGCCGCATCATGCCGTGTTCGAGCATGGTCTCCATCCCGGCGATCGCCGCCCGGAGGTTCACTCCGATGAGGGGGATGTCGGCGACGGAGATGATGAGGTCGAGATGGAGGACGGCCCCCTTGTTGAGCAGCACCTCGACGAGGTCGTCGAGGGTCACCCGGGGGTCGCGGGTGGGCTTCATGGGGGGCTGCTCAGCCACGGTCCCCCGTCCCCTCCGCCTCGGCCTCGGAACGCGCGCGCCCGGACGGCTTCCTGCCGCCCGTGGCCTGGCCCTCGTCTTTGTCCCGGCTCTCTGCGGTCCGGGCCCCGCCGTCTCTGGACGCGTCGGCGTCCTGGGCGTCCTCGTCGGCCGACGGGAGGGTGGTCCGGCCCTGCTCCAGGGACTGCGCACTCCGCCAGCCGCACCACGGGCACCACTCCTCCAGCAGTTGCCGCGTCGGGGAGCGTTTGCCGCACTCGGGGCAGGTCTCCTTCTCGACCCGGGTCTCGCGCCAGGCGGCGGTCTCCGTGTCGGTGCCGGCGGGGAACTCCAGCCCGTAGCGCGACGCCGTCTCGAAGGACGCCAGGGCGGCGCGCAGCCGGATGCCCAGCAGCTCGACCCCCGCCACCGAGACCATGATGTCGGCGTTGAGGACGAGCCCCTTGTCGAGCAGGGTCTCCACGACATGGGCGAGGCTCCCCTCGCCGTCCCTGCGCGGTTCCATGATCCTGCTCTGCGCCATCGGCCCCGAGGAGCCCCGGGCGGTCACGGTTCCCCGTGACCCGGGCGGCTGACTCGGGGTGACGGCCCGCTGGCCGGGTATCGGCTCTGGCTGGTTCGGGGTCATCTTGTCCGTATGTCCGCCCCCGGACGCCTCATGCAGGGAGGTGGCGCAGGTCTCCGCCGCCCGCGCGACGGCGTACGCCCCCGTGTTCGCGCGTGAACGGACGGTGTCCGCCCCTCCCGGAGATGTTCTCGGGTCGTTCATTGTTTCGATCCCGAAGAGCGGGTTACGCGGCAGCCATGACTGCTGACAGCGATGAGACCAAGAACACGAACGGGACGACCACCAAGGGCCGTTCCGCCGCAGGCAAGGGCACTCAGGCCGTCAAGCGGGCCGGCAGCCGGACCAAGTCCGGCTCGCAGGCCGCAGCGGGCAAGGCCGAGGACACCGCCGCCAAGGCCGGGGAGAACACCGTGGGCCGGGCCGGTGCCGCGGGCGAGGCCACGAAGCGGTTCGCGTCGGCCGGCTGGGAGAAGAGCCAGCAGAGCGTCGCGGCGGTCGCCGGCAAGGTGTCCACCAAGGCCACGGCGGACTGGACGGTCCTCAAGTACCGCAAGGTGATCGCGGCCGGTGTCGCCGCCGGAGCCGTCTCCGTCGTCGGCGGGGCCTACGCCCTGGGCCGCCGCTCCGCGGCCGCCCACCACGGGCCGATCACCCGTCTGACCGGAGGCCGGATCTGACCGCTCCGCCCGTTTCCCCGCCACGGCCCTCCCCACCGAGGACGCGGCGGGGAAACGGCTGCGTACACACCCCTCACCAGGGCCGACGCCCGCAGTGGTCGCCTGCGCCCCGCCGCACATAGGCTGAAGGTATGACCGACCACGAGCCCGCCTCCCCGGAGGCGGCGACGCCCCAGGAACCGGACTCCGCCGACGGCGCCGGAGACCTCGGCGACGGCCTCAGCGAGCAGGACCGCGCCGTCCTCGCCCTGGAGGCGCGCGGCTGGCAGCGCCCCGGCACCAAGGAGCGGGCCATCCGCGAGCAGCTCGGCCTCTCGCCCACCCGCTACTACCAGCTGCTCGGCGCGCTCCTGGACGACCCGGCCGCCCTGCGCCACGACCCGGTCACCGTCAACCGCCTCCGCGAACGCCGGGCCGCCCGCCGCGCCGCCCGCTGACCCGGCCGGGCGTGCCCCATGGGCAGCCGCGGCCCCGCTCGGTAGGGTCGGCCGCATGGCCAGCCCCGCGCGCCCCTCGCCCCTGCCCCTGCCCGACACCGCCGCCGGGCGGGAAGGGCTGGAGACCCTGCTGGCCCGGCCCGCGGAGGCCGTGGTCGGACTGGACTTCGACGGCACCCTCGCCCCGATCGTCGCCGACCCCGACCGGGCCGGCGCCCACCCCGACGCGGTCCCCGCCCTCGCCGCACTGGCGCCGCTGGTGCGCTCGGTGGCGGTGATCACCGGGCGGCCCGCCGAGAAGGCCGTGCTGCTCGGCGGGTTCGCCGACGAGCCGGGCCTCGGCCACCTCACGGTCCTCGGCCACTACGGCGCCCAGCGCTGGGACGCAGCCACCGGCGAACTCCACACCCCCGAGACGCCCCCCGGGCTCGCCGCCGCCCGCGCCGAACTCCCCGCCGTGCTCGCGGACGCCGGGGACCCGCCCGGCATCTGGACCGAGGACAAGGGCCAGGCGTTCGCCGTCCACACCCGCCGCGCCGAGGACCCCGAGGGCGCGTTCGCCGCCCTCCGAGGCCCCCTCGCCGCCCTCACCGAACGCCACGGCCTGCACCTGGAGCCGGGCCGCCTCGTCCTGGAGATCCGCCCGCCCGGCGTCGACAAGGGCGTCGCGCTGATCGACTACGTCCGGGAAACCGACGCCCGCGCCGTGCTCTACGCCGGGGACGACCTGGGCGACCTCGCCGCCTACGACGCCGTCGACCGGCTGCGCGGCGAGGGCGTGCCCGGACTGCTGGTGTGCAGCGGCGACGAGGTCCCCGAACTGGCCTCCCGCGCCGACCTGGTCGTGCCGGGGCCCGGCCAGGTCGCCGCGCTGCTGGCCGCGATCGCCGAGACGATCCGCCGGGCCCGCTGAGGCCGGGCCCACCGGGCCCCGGCCGGCCCGTCAGCCGCCCAGCGCCTCCAGCTGGTCCAGGAACCAGCGCTGGGGCGGCAGGGCCGTGGCCGCCGCCGCCAGGCGCTTGCTGCGCTCGGCGCGCTCCGAGGGCGGCATCATCAGGGCGTCGTGGAGGGCGCGGGCGGTGGCGCTCACGTCGTACGGGTTGACCGGCAGGGCGTCCTCGCCCAGCTCCTCGTAGGCGCCCGCCTCGCGGGAGAGGACCAGGGCGACGCCCGCGTCGGAGACGACCGGGACCTCCTTGGCGACCAGGTTCATGCCGTCCCGGATCGGGTTGACCAGCGCCACGTCGGCCAGCCGGTAGGCGGCCAGCGAGCGGGCGAAGTCGTCCTCGACGTGCAGGACGACCGGCGTCCAGCCGACCGTGCCGAACTGCTCGTTGATCTCGTCGGCCAGCGCCCGCACGGAGGCGGTGTACTCGCGGTAGACCGGCAGGTCCTGGCGGGAGGGGTAGGCGAAGGCGATGTGGACGACGCGGCCCGCCCACTCCGGGTGGTCGAGGAGGAGCTGGCGGTAGGCGAGCAGGCCGCGGACGATGTTCTTCGACAGCTCGGTGCGGTCCACCCGCACGATCGTCTTCCGGTCCGGCTCGCCGATCTGCTCGCGCAGCGCCACCAGCCGGTCGTCCACATCGGTCCGGTGCGCCCGCTCCCGCAGGAACTCCGCGTCCGCCCCCAGCCCGTACACCCCGACCGCCGTACGCCGCCCGTCGTACGCCAGCTCCGAGGCGCCGGCGCGCTCGGCGCCGAGGACGGCCTGCGCGCAGTCGGCGAAGGCGCCCGCCCAGCGCCTGGTGAGGAAACCGAGCCGGTCCGCGCCGAGCAGGCCGGTCAGGAGCTGGGCGGCGATGTCGTCGGGGAGCAGCCGGAAGTAGTCCGGCGGGGCCCACGGCGTGTGCGTGAAGTGCGCGATGCGCAGGTCGGGCCGGAGTGCGCGGAGCATCCCCGGGACCAGCGCCAGGTGGTAGTCCTGCACCAGCACCGCCGCGCCCTCACCGGCCTCGGCGGCCAGCGCCTGGGCGAAGGCGCGGTTGTACGCCTCGTACGCCGCCCACTCCTCCCGGAACTCCGGGCCGAAGGCCGGCTCCACCGGGGTCTGGTACAGCATGTGGTGGACGAACCACAGCACGGAGTTGGCGATGCCGTTGTACGCGGCGGCGTGCGTGTCGGCCGGGATGTCCAGCATCCGCACCCGCTGCCCGCCGGTGTCCTCCGTCTCCAGCGTGCCCGTCCCCGCCCGGCGCGCCGCCTCGCGGTCCCCGTCGCCCAGCGCGGCACACACCCACAGCGTGGAGGCGTCCGCGCCGATCGCCGAGAGCCCCGACACCAGCCCGCCCCCGCCCCGCTTGGCCTCCAGCTCCCCGTCGGGCAGCAGGGCGTACGAGACGGGGCCGCGGTTGGAGGCGACCAGAATGCGTGCACTGTCAGCAGTAACAGCCATGCGGCGTACCTAGCCCCTTCCCAGGAGGTGCAAACGCGGCGCCTCCTTCTTTTGCGAGCTTCGCTCGCCTCCGGGGCGCTGGGTGTCGTTGTCGAGACGCCCGACGTGCTCAACCGCTTCGCGGCCTGCGCGCGACGGGCGTCTCGACAACGACGCGCCCCTTCGGCTCCCGAAGCCGGGTCGTCGCGGGGTGAGGGCGGGCCCTCACCCCGTCCGGCGGTGGTACGAGTCCGGGAGCCGGGTGTGGGCGGTGTGCTCCGGCAGCGGCTCCTGGGGGGGCCCGGCGAGGCGGCCGCCGCGGTACTCGGTGATCTCGATCATCGGGGGGCGCTCCTCCGTGTCGACCTTGGTGGTGCGGGCCACGAAGCCGTCGTCGCCGCGTTCGAACTGGGTCAGTTCCGGGCGGACCAGGTGGCCGCGGGCCAGGCGGAGCTGGGCCGTGCGGTAGATGGCGGCGGCCATGCGGCCGAGCGCCAGGCCGTCCTGGTGGCGGTGGACGCGGACGCCCACGTCGACCTGGGCCAGCGCGTCGAGGCCGACCGTGTGCAGGGCGTCCACCAGCAGCCCCAGCTCCACGCCGTAGCCGACGGGGAACGGCAGCTGCTCCAGCAGGCCGCGGCGGACCGCGTACTCGCCGCCCAGCGGCTGGACGAAGCCCGCGAGGTGGGGCCAGTGCAGGTTGAGGACCGGGCGGGCCATGAGTTCGGTGACCCGGCCGCCCTGGCCGGGGGCCGAGCCGAGCGGGCGGTCGTACATCGCCTTGACGAAGTCGACGTCCGGCTCGGTCAGCAGCGGGCCGACGATGCCCGAGACGAAGTCGGGGGAGAAGTCCTTCAGGTCGGCGTCGACGAAGCAGACGATGTCCCCGCTGGTCACCATCAGTGACCGCCACAGCACCTCGCCCTTGCCGGGCACGGCGGGCATCCTCGGCAGGATCACGTCGCGGTGCACGACCCGGGCCCCGGCCGCCGCGGCCTCCTGCGAGGTGCGGTCGGTGGAACCGGAGTCGATCACCACCAGTTCGTCGACGAGCGGCACGGCCTCCATGAGCGAGCGGCGGATCTCCGCCACGATCGCCCCGACCGTCGCCTCCTCGTTCAGGGCGGGCAGCACCACGCTGACCGTGGACCCGCTCCTGCGTTTGGCCGCCACCAGTGCGCTCAGCGGCCGGTCGGCGGCGGACCAGGACCGCTTGGTGAGCCAGCGCTCCACCTCTTCGAGCACGTGATCGTCCCCTCATGTCCGGGTCATGTCCGAGGCCATGTCCTAGGTGATGTCCCATGATCCCCCGGGCCTCCGCGCGTCCTCGGGGGAGGGCGGCGCGGTGTCGAGCGGCCACGTGCGAGGGGGCGGCGGTGCCGGCGGCGCTGCCGGGGCCGGGGTCCCCATCTCGCGGTTCGGACGACCCACACAACTGTCCAAGCCGTCGGTTACAGTCTTGAACAGCGCGCGTGACCATCGCATGTCGAGAGACGCCGGTTCCGCGCCCGACAAACGCGTTCGGCCCCGCCAGACAAGGGATCCGACGCCATACCGCTCATCCAGAGGGGCAGAGGGACACGGCCCGTTGAAGCCCCGGCAACCCTCCGGTCGGTACTCCCGGCGCGTGTTCCACCCGCGTCCGCGAGGCTCCCGGCTCGGGAAGGTGCCAATTCCGTCTCGCGGCGAGATGCGTCGCGAGGAAGATGAGGAGAAAGGGCCTCGCCGTCATGGCTGTGCACACCGTCGCCACCCCCGCAACCCCCTCGCAGGACACCTCCGCGGTCGATCTCGGCCCCGCTGTCGCCCTCTCCTGCCGCGAGTGCGGCGAGCGCTTCCCGCTCGGCCCCGTCTTCGCCTGCGTGAGCTGTTTCGGGCCCCTGGAGGTCGCTTACGACCTCCCCACCGGCGACCCCGAGGCCCTGCGCGCCGCCATCGAGGCCGGCCCGGCCAACATCTGGCGGTACGCCCCGCTGCTGCCCGTCCCCGCCGACGTCGCCACCAAGCCCAGCCTCAACCCGGGCTTCACCCAGCTGGTCAAGGCCGACCACCTCGCCGCCGAGCTGGGCGTCACCGGCGGCCTGTACGTCAAGGACGACTCCGGCAACCCGACGCACTCCTTCAAGGACCGCGTCGTCGCCATCGCCGTCGAGGCCGCCCGCGCCTTCGGCTTCACCACCCTCTCCTGCTCCTCCACCGGCAACCTGGCCGGAGCCGTCGGCGCCGCCGCCGCCCGCGCCGGATTCCGCTCCTGCGTCTTCATCCCGCACGACCTGGAGCAGGGCAAGGTCGTCATGGCCGCGGTCTACGGCGGCGACCTCGTCGGCATCGAGGGCAACTACGACGACGTGAACCGCTTCTGCTCCGAGCTGATCGGCGACCCGCTCGGCGAGGGCTGGGGCTTCGTCAACGTCAACCTGCGCCCGTACTACGGCGAGGGCTCCAAGTCCCTGGCGTACGAGATTGCGGAGCAGCTCGGCTGGCGGCTGCCCGACCAGATCGTGATCCCGGTGGCCTCCGGCTCGCAGCTCACCAAGATCGACAAGGGGTTCAAGGAGCTGATCGCGCTCGGGCTGGTCGAGGACCGCCCGTACAAGATCTTCGGCGCCCAGGCCGAGGGGTGCTCGCCGGTCTCCACCGCCTACAAGGCCGGGCACGACGTGGTCCGCCCGCAGAAGCCCGACACCATCGCCAAGTCGCTGGCCATCGGCAACCCGGCCGACGGCCCCTACGTCCTGGACATCGCCCGGCGCACCGGCGGCGCCGTCGAGGACGTGGACGACGCGCAGGTGGTCGACGCCATCAAGCTGCTCGCCCGCACCGAGGGCATCTTCGCGGAGACGGCGGGCGGCGTGACCGTCGGCGTCACCCGCAAGCTCATCGAGGCCGGGCTGATCGACCCGTCCCTGACCACGGTCGTCCTCAACACCGGCGACGGCCTCAAGACCCTGGACGCGGTGGCGCCCACCACCGGCCCGACCGCGACCATCCGGCCCGACCTGGACGCCTTCCGCGCCGCCGGTCTCGCCACCTCCTGACGTCCTCCCGACGCCGTCACCCGCGCGCCTTAGGCGCGCCCGCACCCGTACCGCCGCACCAGCTTCCGGAAGGCACTCCCATGAGCGTCAACGTCCGCATCCCCACCATCCTGCGCACCTACACCGGCGGCCGGTCCGAGGTCCCCGCCGAGGGCGCCACCCTCGCCGAGGTCATCGCCGACCTGGAGAAGAACCACTCCGGCATCGCCGCCCGCGTCCTGGACGACCAGGGCAAGCTGCGCCGCTTCGTCAACGTCTACGTCAACGACGACGACGTCCGCTTCGAGCAGGGCCTGGAGACCGCCACGCCCGACGGCGCCGGTATCTCGATCATCCCGGCGGTCGCCGGCGGCTGCTGAGCCCCCTCGCCCGCGCGGCGAACCCCCGCTCCACCGAATTGCCCTCTCCGCTCCATTCCCCCCGGGGAAAGCGGAGGGGGCAATTCTGCATGGTTGAACGCGGTAGAGTTGGGGAACAGCCTCCCGCGTTTGTGCCGGGAGCATATGAGCCGCCGTTCTTTCCCCGGCGAGCAGCACACAAAGTACCCCGGCCATTCGCCCCCTTGCGCGCCTTTTGCCGGGCCCGACTTGCCCGGAACTCCGGCGCATCCTCCCGGTTCCGCCGTTTCCCCGCGCCCGGATTTCTCGTCCGACTGACCTGTTGCAGACGGCAGTTGGGCAGATACATTCAGCGGCGGTCGACGCGTTCCGGCGCACACCCCCGACCGAAGGTTGGGGGGTGAGGTCTGACCCGGGTCCGCGAAGTGCGGGCCTGTGCAAGGGCCAGTAATAGGGGAGTTAGGCATGGCTCAGGGCACCGTCAAGTGGTTCAACGCGGAGAAGGGCTACGGCTTCATCGCGGTCGACGGTGGTGCGGATGTATTCGTCCACTACAGCGCGATCCAGATGGACGGCTACCGCACCCTTGAAGAGGGTCAGAGGGTCGAATTCGAGATCTCGCAGGGTCAGAAGGGGCCGCAGGCGGACATGGTCCGTGTGGCCGCCTGAGGCGCCGACCGCACCACACTCACGAGGGCCCGCCCCACCAACAGGGGGCGGGCCCTCTGTGTTGGCCTCAAACGCCGGCCGGGCTCCAAGGGTGGCCTCAAACGCCGGCCGGGCTCCAAGGGTGGCCTCAAACGCCGGCCGGGCTCCAAGGGTGGCCTCAATCGCCGGCCGGGCTATCTATAGCCCGGCCGGCGCTTGAGGCCATCTTTGGCGCGCGCCTGTGAGCGGACGGCTCGTCAAAGATCAGCCCGGCCGGCGCTTGAGGCCATCTTTCGAGCCCGGCCGGCGATTGAGGCCACCCCACCCCCGCCGCGGCAGGGGCGGCCTGACCTCCGCATCCGCCGGCGCGGACAGGGCACCCCCAGCACGCGGGCGCGGGGCCGGAGGCCCCTAGCGCCTTGCACTCTCCTACCCCGAGTGCTAATTATTGGCGTTAGCACTCTCCGAGTGAGAGTGACAGAAGGACCGGGTCGGTGAGGCCCGCTGGCCACGCGGGGCAAGGAACCGCGAGGCAGGCAGGCCGTCCGTCGCGGGCGCCAGCACGGTCCGGAGTATCCACCCTCCCCCAGACAGAGTCCGGGGGGACCCCCAGTCCTGGGAGGACCACTTCACATGGCCAAGATCATCGCGTTCGACGAGGAGGCGCGGCGCGGTCTCGAGCGCGGGATGAACCAGCTCGCCGACGCCGTCAAGGTCACCCTTGGCCCCAAGGGCCGCAACGTCGTCCTCGAGAAGAAGTGGGGCGCCCCCACGATCACCAACGATGGTGTCTCCATCGCCAAGGAGATCGAGCTCGAAGACCCGTACGAGAAGATCGGCGCCGAGCTGGTCAAGGAGGTCGCGAAGAAGACGGACGACGTCGCCGGTGACGGCACGACGACCGCGACCGTCCTGGCCCAGGCGCTCGTCCGCGAGGGTCTGCGCAACGTCGCCGCGGGTGCCAACCCGATGGCCCTGAAGCGCGGCATCGAGAAGGCCGTCGAGGCCGTCTCCTCCGCCCTGCTGGAGCAGGCGAAGGACGTGGAGACCAAGGAGCAGATCGCCTCCACCGCCTCCATCTCCGCCGCCGACACCCAGATCGGCGAGCTGATCGCCGAGGCCATGGACAAGGTCGGCAAGGAAGGCGTCATCACCGTCGAGGAGTCCCAGACCTTCGGTCTGGAGCTGGAGCTCACCGAGGGTATGCGCTTCGACAAGGGCTACATCTCGGCGTACTTCGCCACCGACATGGAGCGGATGGAGGCGTCGCTCGACGACCCGTACATCCTCATCGTCAACTCCAAGATCGGCAACGTGAAGGACCTGCTCCCGCTGCTGGAGAAGGTCATGCAGTCGGGCAAGCCGCTGCTGATCATCGCCGAGGACGTCGAGGGCGAGGCCCTGTCGACCCTGGTGGTCAACAAGATCCGTGGCACCTTCAAGTCCGTCGCCGTCAAGGCCCCGGGCTTCGGCGACCGCCGCAAGGCCATGCTCGGTGACATCGCCATCCTCACGGGCGGCACGGTCATCTCCGAGGAGGTCGGCCTCAAGCTGGAGAACGCCGGTCTCGACCTGCTGGGCCGCGCCCGCAAGGTCGTCATCACCAAGGACGAGACCACGATCGTCGACGGTGCCGGCGACAGCGACCAGGTCAACGGCCGCGTCGCGCAGATCCGCGCCGAGATCGAGAACAGCGACTCGGACTACGACCGCGAGAAGCTCCAGGAGCGTCTGGCGAAGCTGGCCGGCGGCGTGGCCGTCATCAAGGCCGGTGCCGCCACCGAGGTCGAGCTGAAGGAGCGCAAGCACCGCATCGAGGACGCGGTGCGCAACGCCAAGGCCGCCGTCGAGGAGGGCATCGTCGCCGGTGGTGGCGTGGCTCTGCTCCAGGCTTCCTCGGTCTTCGAGAAGCTCGAGCTCGAGGGCGACGAGGCCACCGGTGCCGCCGCCGTCAAGCTGGCCCTGGAGGCCCCGCTCAAGCAGATCGCCGTCAACGGTGGCCTGGAGGGCGGCGTGGTCGTGGAGAAGGTGCGCAACCTCTCCGTGGGCCACGGCCTGAACGCCGCGACCGGCGAGTACGTCGACATGATCGCCGAGGGCATCCTCGACCCGGCCAAGGTGACGCGTTCCGCGCTCCAGAACGCCGCGTCGATCGCCGCCCTCTTCCTCACCACCGAGGCCGTCATCGCCGACAAGCCGGAGAAGGCCGCCGCCGCTGCCCCGGGTGGCATGCCCGGCGGTGACATGGACTTCTGACCGGACCCGCTTCCGGTCGGCCCGTCCGGCACCACGCCCACCGGGGCGGTGTCCCTCTTCCGAGGGATGCCGCCCCGGTGGCGTTGGTGCTGTCCGTCCTCGGGATCGCCTCGGACACCCGCGATGTGCGAGGGTGGACCCGGCCTCACGGCCACGGAACGTCCGAGAGAAAGGAGCGCGGTCATGTCCTCCAAGCGTCGCCGTAAGAAGAAGGCGCGTCGCAAGAACGGCGCCAACCACGGCAGCAGGCCGCAGTCCTGACTTCCGTGCGGCGTTCCTGAGGCCGGGGGAGACCCCGAAGGGCCCGGGTGCGCCGGCACCACGCCCCCGTCACACCGCCGCAGGCGGCAGGCGGGGGCGTCGTGGTGTCCGGCAGCGGGTCAGCAGGGCCCGTCCTCGGCCAAGACGTGCAGGATCGACCGGTCGGCGGCGGCGTCGTGGCCCTCGTAGACGTGGAGGCAGTACGCGGCGGAGGTGCCGGAGCCGGTGACCGTGTACGCGGTGCGGTCCGGGCCCGTGCCCCGGTGGACGGAGGCGCCGATGAACGGGGTGCCCGGCTGGCGGTCGACGGCGTCCTCCAGGGACCAGGCGTAGCCGAGGTCGGAGTGGTGGACGTGCGGGGCCCGGTTCATCTCCTCGGCGGCCCCGTAGACCGCGTCCCGCAGCTCCCCGCGGCTCCAGCTGCCGGAGTCGTGGAGGTAGAGGATGACGCCGAGCGCGGTGAGCGGCGCCAGCAGGATCAGGGCGAGCCCGACCGGATTGCGGTGGTTGTAGACGTACCGCGCGCCGCCCCGGGCGGGCGTGAACACCGGCTCGTACGGGTCGTCCGCCCCGTCGGGGGCGGTGCCGGGGCGGGTCGTGGTCATGGGGCCCATCCTCCGGTACGCGGGCGGGTGGCGGCCCGGCGGGGGGTGTGCGGGGTGGTCGTCCGGAGGGCTCCGCGCGCCGTCGCCACCCCCGGATGTGCCTGCCGCTACCCCCGGATGTGGGGAGGAGCGCCACTGTCGGGGGCCTCGGCGCGTTGAACACGCTGTGTGGGCAATCTCACTACAGAGCGTGGACGATGGAGAGGGAGTGAGCGCCGTGAAGGGCACGGAGGCGCACGGCAGGACCACCGACCGGGTGGGGGCCGCCCAGGAGGCGGTGGACCGGCTCCGCGCCGGGCTGGCGGAGGCGGGGATCGTCCTGCCGTCGCTGCGGCTGGAGCCGGTGTCGAGCGCGGGGAACGACCCCGCCCCGCTCGTCGACCTCGGGCGGTGCAACGTCGAGACCGCCGACCGGCTCAGCGCCGTCCTGGAGGGGGCCCGGCAGCGATGAGCGACGACGATGCCTGCTGCGCCGGCGGGGACGAGCCGGAGGCGCCCGAGGTCGCCTGGGTGGTCGGCGCCTTCGCGGTCGACGCGCGGGACGGCCGCCTCGGCCGGGTCATGGGCAGCGAGGGGCCGTACATCCAGCTGCGGCCGCCCGGCGGCGGCAAGGAGTGGGACTGCCCGCCGCGCGCCGTGCGGGCCGCCGACCGGAAGGAGGTGCTGCGCGCCAAGGTGCGGGAGATCAACTGGGAAGGGCGGCTGCCCTGAGGCGCCCCGGAACGCCGGTCACGGGGGGACCGGCGCCGGAGCCGTCACAGCCGGGGTTCCACCTCGCCGAGGATCAGCTGGTAGCGGTGGTGGTCGCGCCAGGCACCCGCGATGTGCAGGTAGTCGGGGGCGGTGCCGTACCAGGTGAAGCCCGCGCGGAGCAGGACGCGCTGGGAGGCGGTGTTGTCCAGCAGCGTGCCCGCCTCCAGCCGGTGCAGGCCGAGCGCGTCCCGGGCGTACGCCACGGCGTGAGCGAGCGCCTGCCCCGCGAGGCCCCGCCCGGTGTGCCCCTGGTCCACCCAGTAGCCCACCGAGGCACTGAGCAGCGGGCCGCGCACGATCCCGGTGAAGGTGAGGGTGCCGAGCACCGGCGGGGCCCCCGGCACGCCGGAACCATCCAGCACCCACGGCACCGCCCGCCCGGCCTCCCACTCCCGCAGCTGCCCCGCGATCCGCTCGCGCTGCCCTTCGAGCGTGGCGAAACGTTCCCCGCGCCGGGGTTCGGTCGGCGCGAGGTGGGCCGCGTTGCGCCGGTACGCGGCGAGCAGGGCGGGGGCGTCGTCGGGGCGGACCAGGCGCATCAGGGCGCCGCAGAGGAGCGGGGCGTCGGGGACGGGGGCGGGGGAGTCGGGCTCGGTCATCCGGCCGAGGGTACGCCGCAGGGCGGGGGCGGCCCCTCGGGGGAGCCGGGCAGCGGGTCGGCGAGGACGGCCTGGCAGTCGGCCCAGGCGGCGGGGGACAGCAGGGAGCTGACCCGGGTGAAGAGGGCGAGCAGGTCCGGGCCGTGGGCGGCGAGGAAGTCCGGGTCGTGGGCGGCGAGGTCGAGTTCGTTGGCCGCGCTGATTTCGGCGAAGTCGCGGCGGGCCGCGAGGCTCGGGAGCGTGGTCGTGCCGGTGAAGCGGTCGTGGAACGGGGCTTCGGGGTCGGCGAGCCGGGGGTAGGTCGCCGGCCGGTCGCAACTGGCGTACAGGTACACCAGTTCCTCCGCCTCCTCGCCGATGACGGCGGCGAGTTCGGCGCGGCGGGGGAGCGGGAGCAGGGCGGTGGGGAAGCCGTCGGTGCCGTAGAACGCGTGGCAGAGGCCGGCCAGTCGGAGGGCGGGGCGGGCGCCCCACGTGGCGAGTTGGCTGTGGACGCGCCGGAGGTGGGTGGCGAGGTCACCGCCGGGGTGCGGGAGGCGGCCGGCACCCCGTTCGCCCAGGAGCGCGAGGGCGTGGGCTGCGGGCGTGTCCGCCGGGGGAGGGGGCAGGGCCACGGGCCCGGGGTCCTCTCTTCAGCCGTCGGGTCCGCGCCGATGCTCGCGGCACGGCCCGCCCCCGTCAACCCCGCGCGGGCCGCCACCGACGCCGCGCCGTCTCCTCCTCGTACGGCTGCGGGTCCGGGTACGTGACCAGTTCCAGGGTGCTGCCCCAGGGGGTGCGGAGGTAGGCGAAGCGGTTGGCGGGGCCTGCCTCCGGGCCGGGGAGGGGATGGGGCGGGGCGAGGGGGTCGGCGCCCGCCTCGACGGCGCGGGCGAGGGTGGCGTCCAGGTCGTCGACGTACAGGGCGAGGTGCTGCCAGCCGAGGTCGTGGGGGAGGGCGGGGGAGCGGCCGGGCGGGTCGTAGGCGAAGAGTTCGATGCCGGGGCCGTCGGGGAGGGCGAGCATACGGATGGCCAGTTGGCGGGTGCCGGGCGGGACGCCGAGGCGCTGCTCGGTCTCCGGGCCGCCGACCGGGCCCCGGCCGGCGGGGAGCGTGTCGTACAGCACCTCGGCGCCGAGCGCGTCGGCCAGGAAGCGGGTGGCGGCCTCCAGGTCGGGGACGGTGAGGCCGATGTGGTCGATTCCGCGTACGGTCATCGCGCCATGATCCGGCGCCGGGGCGCGGCGGGGGGTGCCGCCGCGCCGGGCCGAGGTCAGGCGACGGGGGTGCCCAGCCGCTCCAACTCCGCCTCGCTCAGGCGCAGGGAGCCCGCCGCCACGTTCTCCTCCAGGTGGGCCGGGTCGGTGGTGCCGGGGATGGCGAGGACGTGCGGGCCCTGCTGGAGCGTCCAGGCCAGTTTCACCTGGGCGGGGGTCGCGCCGTGCGCCTCGGCGATCTCGCGTACGGCCTGCCCGGGCTCACCCGCGCCCGCCTCGCGACGGGCGCCGGAGATCGAGAAGAACGGCACGTAGGCGATGCCCGCCTCGCCGCACTCCTGGACGAACTCCTGCTCCTGGGCGCTCGCGCCGGTCCCGTACAGGTTCTGCACGCAGACCACCGGGGCGATGGCGCGGGCCTCGGCGAGGTGGTGCGGGCGGACGTTGGAGACGCCGAGGTGGCGGACGAGGCCGGCCTCGCGGAGTTCGGCGAGGGCGCCGAAGTGGTCGGCGAGGGACTGGGTGGACTCCTGGCCCTGGACGCGGAAGTTGACCACGTCCAGGTGGTCGCGGCCGAGCTGGCGCAGGTTCTCCTCGACCTGGCCGCGCAACTGCTCCGGGCTCGCCCACTGCCACCGGCCCCACGTGTCGCGTCCCGGGCCGACCTTGGTGACGATGACCAGGTCGTCGGCGTAGGGGGCGAGGGCGGCGTTGATCAGCTCGTTGGCCGAGCGGGTGGTGGAGAAGTAGAAGGCGGCGGTGTCGAAGTGGTTGACGCCCAGCTCCACCGCGCGGCGCAGCACCCGCAGCGCGCGCTCGCGGTCGGTGCCGGGCCCGTCGAGGGGACCGGGCAGGCGCATCGATCCGTAACCGACGCGGCGGACGGCGGGCAGGTCGTCGGCGAGCTGCCAGGTGCCGGAGTCGAGGGCGGAGGGGTGGGGCGGGGGTGTCGTCATGGGGTGGATTCAAGCAGGGCGCAGCGCCCCCGGCACCGCCTCGCGCTCACGCGACGCGGTGCCGGGGGCCGTACGGGTCAGCTGCTCGGCGCGGGCGCCGGGGCGGGGGCCGGCGGCGTTCCCGGGCGGGGGCCGCCCGGGGTCCCGGGTGCGTCCGGCGCCTCCGGGGAGTCCGGCGCCGCGTCCGTCGGCTCCGCCTCGGCGCGGGCCTCGCCGGACTCGCCGGCGTCGACGGCGGCGTTGAGGTCGGTGAGCATCTGCTTGCTGAAGCCGAAGAAGTACGTGGCGAGGAAGCCGACCAGGTAGCCGGTGAGCAGGCCGCCGCCGTAGACGGCGATGAGCAGGCCGAGGCTCTGGTTGCCCGCGAGGAGCGGGAAGAGGGCCCAGCCGGAGGGGCCGATCGCCGTGGAGCCGACCGTGTCGCCGAGCATCGAGAAGGCGCCGATGAAGGCACCGCCCGCCGCGCCGCCGACGCAGGCCGTGACGAAGGGGCGGCCCAGCGGCAGCGAGACCCCGTAGATCAGCGGTTCGCCGACGCCGAGGATGCCGGCGGGCATCGCCGAGCGGATGGTGCGGCGCAGCGAGGCGTTGCGGCGCAGCCGCAGGTAGACGGCGACGGCGCAGCCGACCTGTCCGGCGCCGGCCATGGCGAGGATCGGCAGCAGCGCGGTGTAGCCCTGCGACTCGATCAGGGTGGTGTGGATCGGGATGAGCGCCTGGTGCAGGCCGAGCATGACCAGCGGCAGGAAGAGCCCGCCGAGGACGAACCCGGCGAAGGCGCCGGTGTTCTCCAGCAGCCAGTCGGCGCCGGTGCCGATGCCGGAGGCGATCTGCCCGGCGACGAACATCAGGCCGAAGACGGTGACCAGGCCGGAGACGAGCACCGTGACGGTCGGCGTGACCAGCACGTCCACCGCCTCCGGCACCCAGCGCCGGCACCACCGCTCGACGTAGACCGCGAGGACCGCCGCGCCCAGCGCGCCCAGCACCCCGCCCTGGCCGGGCGAGAGCTTCGAGCCGAAGACCTCGACGTCCCCGATGCCCGGGAAGACGATGATCGAGGCGACCGCCCCGCCCAGGATCGGCGTGCCGCCGAACTCCTTGGCGGTGTTGTAGCCGACGAAGACCGCGATCAGCGCCATGAAGCCGGAGGCGAGCGCGCCGAGCGCCGGGGTGACGCCGGGCGCCCAGCCGAGGTTGGTCAGCAGGCCGTTGACGCCCGCGATGATGCCGCAGCCGATCAGGGCCGGGATGAGCGGCACGAAGATGTTGGCGATGCGGCGCAGGAACAGCTTGAGCGGGGTGGCGTTGCGCGCCTTGCGCTCCGCCTTGATCTCGGCCCCGCGCGCCGCCAGCTCCTCGGCGGTGACCGGGTGCGGCTCGGGGGCGCCGGCGGAGGCGGGCACGGGCCGCGGAGCCGGAGCGGCCGCCCGCTCCTCCTCCACCAGTGCCTCGAACTCCGGGGTGACCCGGGCGACCGTCCCCGGCCCGAGGACGATCTGGTACGTGTCGTCCTCGACCACGCCCATCACGCCGGGCACGGCCTTCAGGGCCTCGTCCTGGACGAGCGAGCGGTCCGCGAGACCCAGCCGGAGCCGGGTCATGCAGTGGACGACGGTGGTGACGTTGGCGGCGCCGCCGACGAGCGGGAGGATCGCGGCGGCGAGGGCGCGGTTCTTGTTCTCAGCCATGGTGCGTGCTGCCTTGCTGTGCGGGGGGTGGGGCGGTGGTGCGGTCAGGTGGTGCTGCCGGGCCGGGCGGCGGCGAGCGCCTCCCGCAGATGGCCCCGGGCGTCGGTGAGCAGGCGGTCGGCGGCGGGGGCGTCGACGCCGCCCAGGATCGTCAGGATGGCGTTCTTCACCTCGCCGCCGGTGGCGGTCAGCGCCGCCTCGATCTCCTCGTCCCCGGCGCCGGTGGCCAGCGCGACGATGCGGCGCGAACGGGCGCGCAGCTTCTCGTTGGAGGCCCGCACGTCGACCATGAGGTTCCCGTACGTCTTGCCGAGCCGGATCATGGTGAGGGTCGAGATCATGTTCAGCACCAGCTTCTGCGCGGTGCCGGACTTCAGCCGGGTCGAGCCGGTCAGCAGCTCCGGCCCCACCACGACCTCGATGCCGTGGTCGGCGGCGGCCGCCAGCGCGCTGCCCGCGTTGCAGGAGAGGCCGACGGTGAGCGCCCCGGCCCGCCGGGCGCACTCCACGGCGCCGACCGCGTACGGCGTGCGGCCCGAGGCGGAGATCCCGACCACCGTGTCCTCGGCGGTGAGCGCCAGCGCGGCCAGGTCCTGGGCGGCCAGCTCGGCGCTGTCCTCGGCGCCCTCGACCGAGGTGACCAGGGCGGTGGGGCCTCCCGCGATCAGGCCGACGACCTCGGCGGGGTCGGTGTTGAACGTGGGCGGGCACTCGCTGGCGTCCAGCACGCCGAGCCGTCCGGCCGTACCGGCGCCCGCGTAGACCAGCCGTCCGCCGCGCGCCATCCGCTCCGCGATCCGGTCGATGGCGGCGGCGATCTCGGGGAGCACCCGTGCCACGGCGCCGGGCACGGTGGCGTCCTCCGCGTTCATGGTGCGGGCGATCTCCAGCGTGGAGAGCCGGTCGATCTCGGCCAGCTCGGGCCGGAACGCCTCGGTGGTCAGCGTCTCCAGCTGGGCCCGGATGCCCCCGTCGGACGGGGCGTCTGCGCGGGCGGTGGTGTCGGTCATCGGGCGGGCTCTTTCGGTACGGGGTGCGGGTGCGGGAGTTCTCGGGGCGGGCGCGGCGGGCGGTACGCGGTCAGCGGCGCCCGGAGCGCGGGTCGTGGCGGTGCGCCAGCGCCTCGTAGGAGGCGGAGAGCGCGGGCGCCGCCGTCTCGTACGTACGCTGCGCGACGCCGACGAAGAGGCAGTCCACGACGAGGAGCTGGCTGGTCCGCGAGGACATCGCGGCCGGCCGCAGCTCGCTCTCGCGCGCCGTCGAAGTGGTCAGCAGGTGGTCGGCGTACTGGGAGACGGCGCCGTCGGGCCGTCCGGTCACCGCGATCGTGATGGCGCCCCGTTCGAAGGCGGTGCGCAGCGGCTCGATCACGTCGCCGGTGGTCCCGGAGTGGGTGATGGCGATCGCCACGTCCCGCGGGCGCAGCTGCACGGCGTTGGTCACCGCCAGGTGCGGGTCCGCGTGGGCGTGGGCGATCAGACCTATCCGCAGCAGCTTCTGCGCCAGGTCCTGCGCGACGAGCCCGGAGGCCCCGATGCCGTAGATGTCGATCCGCCGGGCCCCCGCCAGCGCGTCCACGCATGCCGCGAGCTGCGCGGTGTCCAGCCCGGCGGCGGTGTCGGCGAGGGTCTGCTGCTCGTCGTAGGCCAGCTTCGCCACCACGTCGGCCAGGGAGTCGTCCACCGCGATGTCGGCGGTCACCGCCGGCGACTGCCCCGACTCCTGCTGCGCGGCGAGCCCCGCCAGCGCGAGCCGCAGGTCCCGGTACCCCGGATACCCGAGCAGCCGGGCCGTCCGCACCACCGTCGCCTCACTGGTCCCGGTCAGCTCGGCCAACCCGGTCACGGTCAACGCCGAACACCCCGCGGGGTCCCCCGCCACGGCCTCCGCGACCCGCTGCATCGACCGCGTCATCGACGGCGCCAACGTCCTGACCTTGGCCGCGAGCGCCGCGGGGGCCGGCGGGGCGGAGTGTCCGAAACTTTCCTTCACGTTGCTGGTCACCTCTGAAAGGTATTTTCAGGGTCCGGGTTTTGGCAAGAGGTGGCGGCGGCCGGGGAACGGCGACGGCCCGCCGGGCCACCCCGGGATGGAGGGGTGGCCCGGCGGGCCGTGGCGCGTGCCGTCGGCGCGGGTGCCTACATCACGAACCGGAAGGAGCCCCAGCCGTGGCCGAGCTGCTTGCGCGGGCCGAAGCCCTTGCCGCTGTGCGGGTAGTACCAGAGCTTGCCGCCGGAGTCGACGCCGATCACGTCCGCCTTGCCGTCGCCGCTCCAGTCGGCCGCCTTGACGTGCCGGAAGCTCTGCCAGCCGTGGCCGATCTGCTTCCGCGCGCCGAAGCCGTTGCCGCTGTGCGGGTAGTACCAGAGCCGGCCCTGGGCGTCGACGCCGAGGATGTCGGCCTTGCCGTCGCCGCTCCAGTCGGCGGCCATGACGTGCCGGAAGGAGCCCCAGCCGTGGCCGAGCTGGACGGGTGAGCTGAGGGCGTTGCCGTTGTGCGGGTAGTACCAGAGCTTGCCGCCGGAGTCGACGCCGAGCACGTCCGCCTTGCCGTCGCCGCTCCAGTCGGAGACGCGCTCCAGGTCGGGGCGGGTCGAGGAGCCCGGCCTGTTCTGGCTCAGCGGCGCGGAGCCGGTGGGGTAACTGGTGCCCGTCTCCACGGTGTTGGGTATCTCGCGGCTGAGGAAGCTGCTGCAGTGCACCACGTTCCAGTGCAGGTGCGGGCCGGTCACGTTGCCGGTCGCGCCCGAGCTGGCGATCCGCTGGCCCTGCGCCACCCGGGCCCCGGCCCGCACGCTGGCGGAGCTGAGGTGGGCGTACTGGGTGCACCGGTTGTTGCCGTGGTTGATCAGGACCTGGTTGCCGCCGCCCCCGTCGGTCCAGCCCGCGTAGTGCACCGTGCCGCCCGCCGAGGCGACGATGGCGGTGCCGGTGCCCATGGCGAAGTCGACGGCGTGGCGGTTGTAGTCGTCGTTGTGCGAGTAGCCGCTGCCCGGGGTCTGGGTCACGGTGTACCGCTGGCCCGCCGGGTACGGCAGTTTGAACGGCGCCCCCGCCGCGAGGCCGGTGACCGCCCCGGGCGCCGGGCCGGAGACGGCCCGCACCTGCGGTTCGGGGGGACCCGGCGAGCCGCCCGTCGTTCCCGCGTACGCGGCTCCGGCGGGCGCCGCCGTGGTGAGGAGGGCGAGAACGAGGCCGAGTCCGGCCCTGACGCTGTGTCGCACGAGCGCCTCCCTGGCTGAGGGAGGGAGGCGCGCGGCACGGGTGTGCCGTACCCCCCTCCGGGTCAACAAAATGTGGACGTCCGGTGTGCGTCAGACGATGCGTCAGTGGCGTCAGAGCCGTCAATGGAGCCACGGGCCCAATCACCCCGACTGGGTCCGGGCCCAGGGTCCGGCTGCCCTCTCGTTCCTCAAGTGCCGTTACCAGCAACCGAGTTGAGGCGGTACGGAGGCGCCGAGGAGGGCCGCGGGCCCGCCCGGAATGCCGGGTGGCGCACCGGGGAAAGGCTGGAGGTGCGTCGCGCGCACGGGCGCCCCCGTCACCGGTCACGAAGGGACCCCCATGCCCACCCCGCTCCCGTCCCTCCCGCCCCTCCCCACCGTCACCCGTCTCGCCTCCGTCACCGTCGTCCGCCACGGCGAGAGCGAGGCCAACGTCCGCTACCGGCGGGCCGTGGAGACGGGGGACCTGTCCGTGCCGGAAGGGCGGTCCGAGGACACGCCGTTGACCGGGCGCGGGGAGGAGCAGGCGGCCGCGCTCGGGCGGTGGCTGGCGGCGGTGGAGGACGGGCCCGAGCTGGTGGTGTGTTCGCCGTACGCGCGGGCGCGGCGGACCTGGGAGATCGCGGCGGGGGAGTACGGGGAGCGGGCGGCGCCACCCGTGGTGGTGGAGGAGCGGGTACGGGACCGGGAGAACGGGGTGTTCGCGCTGCACTCGCCCCCCGCCTGGCGGGCGGCCGACCCCCAGGAGTGGGCGCGGCGGGAGCGGAGCGAGGAGTGGACGTACCGGCCGCCGGGCGGGGAGTCGCTGGCGGACGTGGCCCTGCGGGTGCGCGGCCTGCTCGGGGATCTGGACGCGGTGGCGGCGGGACGGCGGGTACTGGTCGTGGCGCACGACGCGGTGGCCCTGGCCGTGGCGTACGTGCTGGAGGGGCTCGGGGCGCCGGTGCCCGACCGGCCCCAGGTGGCCAACGCCTCCGTCTCCCGCTGGCACAACGCGGGGGGCCGCCTGGTGCCGGGGGTGTGGAACAGCACCGGCCACCTCTGAGCGGTCCGGTCAGAGGCCCCCGGCCGGCGGCCTTCGGCGGATCAGCATTCGACCGAGAAGGCGATGCCGTCGTAGCGGCACTCCGCGATCTCCTCCGGGGTGCCCGAGACGTAGGTGATGCAGTCGCCACCGGAGACCGCGCCCTCCGGGACGGCCACGAGGAGGATGTCCCCGCGGTCCTCCAGCGGGTCGTGCCAGGCGGGTGACCAGCCGCCGAGCTGGATCTCCCAGGCCCAGGGGACGGAGACCAGCGACTCCAGCTTCTCGGACAACTCCTCCAAAAGCCCGGCCCGTTCGGCGTTCCCCTCGGCGTAGGCGGCCGCTTCCGGTATCTCCGAGCTGTCGACGTACGTGGGCGTGGTGACGCCCGGTACGGCGTAGAGCGGGACGGGGGCGACGGACGCCAGGGCGTCCCGCTCGCCCGGGTGGCGTTCGACGGTCTCCGTCCCCGCCGGGACGCGGACGACCCAGCCGTGGTCCTGGTCCGTGATCGCGGCGAGGACCACCAGGTGGCCGTCGGCGGGGAGGGCGATGTCGAGGACGCCGGCGGGCAGGGCGGCGCAGTCGAGGGTCAGCACGTGCGGGACGTAGGAGGGGACGACCACGCCCTTCGGCAGCCGGGCGGGCCCCGCCACCCGGGCGACCGGACGGGCGCCCTCCCCCCGCAGCTCCTCCGGCAGCTTGTCGTAGGGGCAGAGGTGGAGGCAGGGCCGCAGCAGGCGGACGTACGCCTCGGTCACCGGCTCGGGGAGGCCGAGGGCCCGCCCGGCGTCGAGGGCGGCCTCGCGGACGGCTTCAGGCGTGATGATCACGGTCATGGGCCTCACCGTGCCATGCCCCGCCGACATCACCGCCGGTGTCACCGGGGTCCGGGGGACAATGGGGGAATGAACGACATGGCGCGGACGGAACAGGCCCTGCACACCGCCCGGGCGGCGGTCCTCGCCGATCTCGGGGTGCGGTCGGCCGAGGAGGCCGACCTGGTGGAGGACGCGGTGGCCGGGCGGCGCTGGTGGGTCGAGCAGTGGCCGGAGGGCGCGGCGTACGTCACCGGGCTGGTCGCGCAGGACGTGCAGGACGCCCTGCTGGAGCGGGTCGGGCGCTGGCCGCTCTGCCCGGTCTGCGGGGACGAGGACCCGCACGCCCTCGACGTCGAACCGGAGCTGGGCGAGGACCCGCACTGGGTGTGCGGCAAGGCCGGGGCAGTGATCGCGCCGGTCGGCTCGCTCGGCGGCACCCCGGCGGGCTGACGGGACACCCGTGATCTACATCGACCCGCCCACCTGGCCCGGCCACGGCCACCTCTGGTCCCACCTGGTCAGCGACGTCTCCTACGAGGAGCTGCACGCCTTCGCGGCCCGGATCGGGGTGCCGCCGCGCGCCTTCGAGCGGGACCACTACGACCTGCCCGCCCACCGGTACGCGGACGCGGTACGGGCCGGGGCCGCCGAGGTCTCCAGCCGCGAGGTGGTGCTGCTGCTCACCCGGGCCGGACTCCGGCGACGCAAGCGGCGGGACGGCACCCCCTAGCAGGCCGGTCATGGTCGCCCCCTGCCGAGCGGGCGGGCGCCACCCCGGTCCCGTACACCGTGCTGACCCGGCGGGCCCGGCTCGCCGCCGCGCTCTGGTTCCCGCTGCGGAAGGCGCCGGGCAGGGAGTGAGGCGGGTCGTCCGGGCCGGAGACGCGGGGTCGAGAAGTGGGGACTCCTGGTCAAGGACAGGGCCCGGCGGTGCTGGCAGGGTTCTTCTCGCGCCCGGACGGGGGACCGGGGCGCGACGCGGAGCCCCGGCTCCTCCCGGCGGGGGATGGGGAGGAGCCCGGGGCCCGCTGCGGGTTCAGCCGCCCAGGTGCGCGCACTCCTGGCTGTGGTCGCCGCTGCGGCAGCCCACCATGCCGGGGGCGGGCGCCGGCTGTTGTGGGGCGGCGTCGCGGGCCTCGTAGGCGAGGCCGACGAGGGCGCCGCAGGTCAGCAGGGCGGCCATGACTCCCTGCGTGAGGGCCACGCCCCACGCCCGCCGGCGGCCCCAGGTGACCGCCACCGCGCCCGCGCCGACCCCGATCGCGACCACGGCGAGCAGGTAGGGGGCCGGGGAGACCTCGGGCGCCGGGGTCCCGGGGTCCAGGTGGAGGGCGGCGAAGAACCAGACCAGCAGCACGGCGGCCGTCAGCGCCAGCTCCAGCACGATCACCCCCAGCGCCACGCCGAACTGGGCCAGCGGGCCCAGCGGTTCGCGCGGCCCGGCCGGGGGCGGGAGTCTGGTTCCGGGTCTCGGTGACGGTGAACTCGGCGTCATGGCAAGGACTGTGGCGCACCGGAGGGGTACGCGCCTGAGTAGACGTACTCAGCCCCGCCGCTCGTACCGCAGGTCCATCCCCTCGTCCAGGTCCTCGACGACCGGAGGGTCGGCCGGGGTGAAACCGGCGCGGCGCAGGACGGCCTGGGACGCCTGGTTGTCGGGGTCGACGCGGGCGCGCAGGGTGGGGGAGCCCGGCTGGCCCAGGCCCCAGACGGCGAGGGCGCGCAGGGCGGCGGTGGCGTGGCCGTGGCCGCGGGCCTTCTCCTGGAGGCCGTAACCGACCTCGGCGCTGCCGGTCTCGTCGGGCGGGCCGTGGAAGCCGAGGGTGCCCAGCGCCCGTTCGTCGCGGACCCGGACGAGGACGAAGGTGCCCCACTCGGGCCGGTGCGTGCCCCGGGCGTACGCCCGCGCCACCATGGCGCCCGCCGCGCGGCTGCCCTCGTCGGGGTCGTCGCCGAGCCAGGTGTGGCCGGCCGTACCGCCGACCGAGAGGTCCATCGCGGCGGCCGGGGAGAGTTCGCGCAGCTCCAGCACGTCCGCCCCGGCCTCCTCGTCCTCGACGGGCAGCACGATCGCGTTGTGCCAGTGCCAGGCGGTGACCTTGGGACGCCCCGGGAGGTCGCCGCGGCCGGTCGCCCACAGCAGGGTGCGCGCCGGGTCGGGGCCCGGCTGCACGTGCGGGAAGAGGTGGGCCAGCAGGGACTGGCTGAGCTGCCCCGGCGGGCGCCAGCGCTCCACCCCGAGCCCGCAGGCGATGTCGTACGTGTGCAGCAGCACCTCGGCGACGCCCATCCCCGCGAACCCGGTCCGGTCCCCGGCGCCGTACGCGAAGGAGTGCCAGCCGCGCACCCCCGGCGGCGTCGTGCGGACGACGGAGGAGAGCAGGCCGCCGGTGGCGGTGACGACGCCGATCGCGTCCTCGTTGCTCATCCCGTCCGCGAGGGTGATGCCGAACCCGACATACTTGGAGGTGGCGCGGCCGGTCAACTGCGCGGCGTACGCGATGAGATCGTCCGCCACGTGCTCCACCGTGTGCCGCACCGACCACTCCAGGGAACCGGCCGGCACCTCCCAGTCCCGGTCCGCGACCGACCGCAGCAGCGCCGCGCACTCCGCGACGGCCTCGTCCACCTGATCCGCGCCCATCTCCAGCATGAGGCCGAGGGTAGGCGCTGCGGCCGGTTCCGGCTCGGCCTTTTACGCCGTGCCGGAGACGGGCGCGGCCTGCGGCTCGGCCGCCTCCGCCGACCGCCCGGCCGACCGGGCCGCGACCCGGCTCCGGCCCCCGCCCCGGCCCAGCCGCAGCGCCAGCGCGACGGCGGCGATGCCGACGAGGAGCATGGCCGCGCCCGCCCAGGCGGTGGCCGGGTAGCCGAGGCCCGCGTCGATGACGGTGCCGCCGAGCCAGGGGCCGCCGGTGTTGCCGAGGTTGAAGGCGGCCGTGGTGGTGGCGCCGGCCAGGGTGGGGGCGGCGCCCGCGACGTTGAACATGCGGGCGTTGAGCGCCGGAGCGGTGTAGAAGGCCGAGAGGCCCAGCAGGAAGGAGAGGGCGATGGCGAAGGCGGCGGTGGAGGAGAGCAGGGCCAGCGCGGTGAGGAAGACGGCGGAGGCCGCCATCCCGCTCAGCAGGACGCCGAAGAGGTGCGCGTCGGCCACCCGCCCGCCGATCGCCGTACCGACCAGCGCGCCCGCGCCGAAGAGCGCCAGCACCCACGGCACCGAGGACTCGGCCAGTCCCGCCACGTCGGTGAGGAGCGGCGCCATGTAGCTGAACGCGCAGAAGACGCCGCCCGCCGCGAAGGCGGTGGCGACGATCGCCAGCCACACCTGCCGGTCCGCGTAGATCGCCAACTCCTTGCGCAGCACCGGCTTCTCGGCCGGACGCGGGATGTGCGGCACCCGCGCCACCACCCCGACCAGCGCCACCGCCGAGGCCGCCGCCACCGCCCAGAACGCCGACCGCCAGCCGAGCTGGTCCCCGAGGAAGGCGCCCATCGGCACCCCGAGGACGTTGGCGACGGAGAGCCCGCCGATCATCACGGCCATCGCCCGCGCCCGCGAGGTGACCGGCACCATCGCGATGGCCACCGCCGCCCCGACCGCCCAGAACCCGGCGCAGGCCAGCGCGCTGACCACCCGGGAGGCGAACAGCACGCCGTACGAGGGAGCGAGGGCGCCCGCGACCTGGCCGAGGCCGAAGACGGTGATGAGGGCGATCAGCGTCACCCGGCGCGGCAGCCGCAGCGTCGCCACCGCCAGCAGCGGCGCGCCCACCACCATCCCGACGGCGAACGCCGATATCAGCAGCCCCGCCTGCGGAATGGTGACATCCATGTCGCGTGCGATCGGCGGCAGCAGCCCCGACAGCATGAACTCACTGGTGCCGAGGGCGAACACGGCGAGGCCGAGGATGTAGACGGCCAGGGGCATGGGTTCGCGGGCGGGGGGCCCGGACTGCTCCGGGGGCGCGACGGGTTGCTCCGTGGCCGTCGTGGGGGCGGGGGTACGGGTGGGGTCGGGCTCGCGAGGGTGCTCAGCTGAATCGGACACGTGGGGGGCAACCCCGGGGTGCCGGGGCGCATTCCCCGGTCCGGACGGCACCCGGGCGGAATGACCGGTTCGGCGGGGCGGGACGGGGCGCGATGGCCGGAACGCCGCGGCAGGGGGCCCCGGGGGTGGGGTGGGAGGAGCCCGCCGGGTCCCCGTCCGGGGCCCGGCGGACCTGTTTAGCGGACGAGTCAAACACATGGATCGCCAGGAAGGCCGCCGTAAGACTCTCGAACGGATGCACGGTGACGAGGCCGCGGTGGGCGGCAGCCCGGTCCGAGAGGGAGCTGTTCGATGGGTGTGGCACACGACCGCTGCTTGGACCACCTGTTCGCCGAGCAGGTGGCGCGCACGCCGGACGCCACGGCGCTGACCTTCCGCGACGAGTCCCTGACGTACGCGGAACTCGACGCGCGGGCCGAGACGCTGGCCCGGCGCCTGGCGGCCGCCGGAGCCGGGCCCGAGCGGTTCGTGGCCCTGCTGCTGCCGCGCTCGGCCCAGCTGGTCGTGGCGATCCTCGCCGTCCTCAGGACCGGGGCCGCGTACGTGCCGATCGATCCCGAGTACCCGGCGGAGCGCGTCGGGTACGTGCTGGACGACGCCCACGCGGTACTGGCGGTGACCACGACCGAGGTGCGCGCGGGGCTGGAGACCACGGAGACCGCGACGCCCTGGCTGCTGCTCGACGGCGACGGCGACGGCGAGGCGACCGGGACCGGGCCCGACGACGGCGCGGGGGAGCGGATGGTGCCGCCGGGGCGGTCGGCCGGGCAGCCCGCCTACGCCATCTACACCTCCGGCTCCACCGGGCGCCCCAAGGGCGTCGTGGTGCCGCACCACAACGTGACCCGCCTCTTCTCCTCCAGCGAGCACTGGTACGGCTTCGGCCCGGACGACGTGTGGTCGCTCTTCCACTCCTTCGCCTTCGACGTGTCGGTGTGGGAGATCTGGGGCGCCCTGCTCCACGGCGGGCGGCTCGTCGTCGTCCCCCAGGAGGTGACGCGGTCCCCCGGCGACTTCCTGCGGCTGCTGGCGGACGAGCGGGTCACCGTCCTGAGCCAGACCCCCTCCGCCTTCTACCAGTTGATGGCGGCCGACCGCGCCGACCCGCGGACCGGGTCCCGGCTGGGGCTGCGGCGGATCGTCTTCGCCGGTGAGGCCCTCGACCTCGGCCGGCTCGACGAGTGGTACACCCGCCACGCCGAGGACGCGCCGGTCCTCGTCAACATGTACGGCATCACCGAGACCACCGTGCACGCCTCCTTCCTGGCCCTGGACCGGGCCCTGGCGGCGGGCGCCGACGGCAGTCTCGTCGGAGAACCCCTGGCGGACCTCGGCTTCCACGTCCTCGACCAGGACCTGCGGCCGGTGCCCCCGGGGACGGCGGGCGAGCTGTACGTCACCGGGCCCGGACTCGCCCGCAACTACGCCAACCGCCCCGGCCTGACCGCCGAACGGTTCGTCGCCTGCCCGTTCGGCGCGCCCGGCGCCCGCATGTACCGCTCCGGCGACCTGGTGCGCCCCCGGGCCGACGGCGGCCTGGAGTACCTGGGGCGGGGCGACGACCAGATCAAGCTGCGCGGCTTCCGGATCGAGCAGGGCGAGGTGGAGGCGGCCCTCCAGCGCGACCCCGCCGTGGGCAAGGCGCAGGTGCTCGTCCGCGAGGACCGGCCCGGCGACCGGCGCCTCGTCGCCTACCTGGTGCCGGCGGAGGACGGCGGCACCCTCCCGTCACCGTCCCGCCTGCGGGACGAGGCGCTGCGGACCCTGCCCGCGTACATGGTGCCGTCCGCCTTCGTCGCGATGGAACGCTTCCCGCTCACCACCAACGGCAAGCTGGACCGGCGCGCCCTGCCCGCCCCCGCCCGGCGGCACAGCGTCGACGCCGCGCTCGTCCCGCCGGCCGAGGGGACGGAGAGCGTCGTCGCGGCCGTCTGGCGGGAGGTGCTCGGGGTCGAGGAGGTCGGCGCCACCGACGACTTCTTCCAGATCGGAGGTGACTCCCTGTCGATGGTCCGGGTCCTCTCCCGGCTGCGGACCGTCCTCGGCGCCGAACTGCCCGTCCGTACGCTCTTCCGCGCCCGGACCGTCCGGGAACTCGCCGCCGAGCCCGCCCTCACCGGGCCCGCGCCCGGGGCCGGGGCCGCCGTGGAACGCGTCGACCGGCGGGAGCGGCTGCCGCTCTCCTTCACCCAGCAACGCTTCTGGTTCGCCCAGGAGTTCGCTCCCGACAGTGCGGCCGGCAACGTGCACACCGCCTTCCGGCTGCGCGGCACCCTGGACGCCGAGGCGCTGGACGCGGCCCTCACCGGCCTGCTCGCCCGCCACGAACCGCTGCGGACCACCTACGACACCGACGAGGACGGCGTCTTCCAGACCGTGCACCCGGCCGGCTCCCTGCGGCCGGCCACCGAGCGGGCGGACCTCACGGGCCTGCCGGCGGCCGAGCGCGAACAGGAACTGGCCCGCCTCCTGGAGGCCGAGGCGGGGCGCCCCTTCGACCTGCGGCGCGGCCCCGTCCTGCGCGCCCTGCTCGTCCGGCTGGCCGACCGGGACCACGTCCTGGCGATCGGGGTCCACCACATCGCCACCGACGGCTGGTCCACCAACCTCCTCGTCGCCGAACTCGGTGCCCTCTACACCGCCCGCCTCCAGGGCCGCGCGCCGGAACTGGCGCCGCTGGACATCGGCTACGCCGACTACGCCGCCTGGCAGCGGCGGCACGCCGACTCCCCGGAGCGGGCCGCGCACCTCGCCCACTGGCGGGAACGGCTGCACGGGGTGACCCCGCTCCAGCTGCCCACCGACCGGCCGCACCCGCCGGTCCGCTCCACCGCCGGCGCCGCCCACCGCTTCACCCTCGGCCGCGACCTGGTCGCCGGGCTCCGCGCGGTCGCCGCCGAGCGGGGCGGCACCCTCTTCATGACCCTGGCCGCCGCCACCCAGGTGCTCCTCGCCAAGCTCACCGGCCGGAGCGACGTGGCGGTGGGAACGGCCGTCTCCGGCCGGGACCGCGAGGAGTTCGAAGGGCTCGTCGGCGCCTTCATCAACACCGTCGTGCTGCGTACCGAGGTCGACGGCACCGCGAGCTTCCGCGACCACCTCGACCGGGTGCGCGAGACGGTCCTCGACGCCTTCGGCCACCAGGACGTGCCCTTCGAGCGCCTCGTCGACGAACTCCGCGAGGAGCGCGACGCCAGCCGCACCCCGCTCGTCGAGGCGCTGGTCGTCCTCCAGAACGCGCCCGGCGGCGGCCTCTCCCTGCCGGGCCTGCGCGCCGAACGCCTCCCCGTGCCGAGGACCGCGGCGGTGCTCGACCTCACGCTGGAGTTCACCGAACGCGACGACGCGCTCGACGTGATGATCGAGTACGGCACCGCCCTCTTCGACGCGTCGACCGTCGAACGCCTCGCCGGACACCTGGAGGTGCTGCTCGCCGCCTCGGTCGCCGAGCCGGGCCGGCCCGTCGCCGAACTGCCCCTGCTCACCGGCGAGGGCCACCGGGAACTGCTGGCGGGCTGGCGCGGGCCCCGGCGCCCGCGCCCCGCGCTCGCCGCGCACCAGCTCTTCGCCCGGCAGGCCGCGCTGCGCCCCGACGCCGTGGCCGTCGCCACCGCCGACCGGCAGCTGACCTACGCCGAGCTGGACCGGCGCGCCAACCGCCTCGCCCACCACCTGCGGGCGTTCGGCGTCGGACCGGACGTACCCGTCGCCCTCCTCCTCGAACGGAGCCCGGAGCTGCTGGTCGGGATGGTCGCCGTGGTCAAGGCCGGCGGGGCGTACGTGCCGCTGGCGCCGGGCCTGCCGGCCGAGCGGCTCGGCTTCATCGTCGAGGACACCGCCGCCCCCGTCGTGATCACCACCTCGGAGCTGGTCGACGGCCTGCCCCGGGGCACCACCTGCCGGGCGGTCCTGCTGGACCGGGACGCCGGGCAGATCGCCGAACGGCCCGCCACCGAACCGCCCGCCGAGGCCGGCCCCGACCACCTCGCCTACCTCGTCTACACCTCCGGCTCCACCGGGACGCCCAAGGGCGTGATGGTCCCGCACCGCGCGCTGACCGACCTCTGCGCCTGGCACGTCGACGTCTACGAGGTGGGGCCCGAGGACCGGACCGCGCAGACCGCGGGGCTCGGCTTCGACGCCGCCGTCTGGGAGATCTGGCCCGCGCTCACCGCCGGGGCCCGGATCGACCTGCCCTCGGACACCGTCCTGGGCAACCCGGCCGCGCTGGTGGAGTGGCTCACCGAGCGGCGGACCACCGTCTGCTTCCTCGCCACCCCGCTCGCCGAAGTGGTGCTGGAACAGCCCGCGGTCGCCGGCACCCACCTGCGGACCCTGCTCACCGGCGGCGACACCCTGCACCGCCCCCCGGCCGCCGGACTGCCGTTCCGGCTCGTCAACAACTACGGCCCCACCGAGTCCGCCGTGGTCGCCACCGCCGGGGAGACCCACCCCGCCGGGGACGGCGGCGCCCCGGCCATCGGCCGCCCGGTCGACAACAGCTCCGCCTACGTGCTCGACCGCCACGGGCGCCCGGTGCCCACCGGCGTCGCCGGTGAACTCCACCTGGCCGGCGAGGGACTGGCGCGCGGGTACGCCCAGCGCCCCGGCCTGACCGCGGAACGGTTCGTCGCCGACCCCTTCGGGCCGCCCGGCTCGCGCATGTACCGCACCGGTGACCTGGTGCGGTACCGCCCGGACGGTGCGCTCGACTACCTCGGCCGGATCGACAGCCAGGTGAAGCTGCGGGGCTTCCGCATCGAACTCGGCGAGATCGAGAACGTCCTGGCCGGGCTGGCGGAGGTGTCGCAGGCCGCCGTCCTGGTCGAGGAGGTGCCGGGCCGCGCCGGGCGCCTGGTCGCGTACACGGTCCCCGAGGAGGGAGCGACCGTACGGCCCGAGGAACTGACCGCCCGGACCCGGGAACTGCTGCCCGGCTACATGGTGCCCGCCCGCGTCGAGGTGCTGCCCGCGATGCCGCTGACCCCCAACGGCAAGATCGACCGGCGCGCGCTGGCCGCCACCGACCCCGGGAGCGGGGCGCCGGGCGCGCACGTCGCCCCGCGCACGGAGACCGAACGCGCCCTCGCCGGGATCTGGGCGGAGGTCCTGGGCCTGCCCCGGGTCGGCGTCGAGGACAACTTCTTCACCCTCGGCGGGGACTCGATCCTCAGTCTCCAGGTCGTCGCCCGCGCCCGCCGCGCGGGCCTGCGGCTGCTCTCCCGCGACATCTTCCGCCACCAGACCGTCGCCGCCCTGGCCCCGCACGCGGCCCGCGAGGAGACCGCCCCCGGCACGGCCGGCCACCCGTCCGGGCCCGCCCCCGTCCTCCCCGTCCAGCGGCTCTACCTGGACCGGGCCGAGGGGCGCGACGCCTTCCACCAGTACGTCACGGTCGAGTGGGCCGGGGAGCCGCGGCAGGAGGCGCTGCGCCGCGCGCTGGAGGCGCTGACGGGCCACCACGACATCCTGCGGGCACGCTTCACCCGCACCGGCGGCCGGTGGCTCCAGTACCCGGCGCCCGACGGGGCCGGGGCCGGGGCGGAGCTGCTGCGGGTCGTCCCGCTCAGCGGCCGCGCGAAGGCCGCGGACGAGGAGACGGTCCGCGCCGAGACCGCTCGGGCCCACGCGGCACTCGACCCGCGCACCGGCGAGCTGGTCCGCGCCGTGCTCCTCCTGTCGGGCTCCGGCTCCGCCCGGCTCCTGCTGGTCGTCCACCACCTGGTGGTGGACGGCGTCTCCTGGCGCGTCCTGCTGGAGGACCTGGAGAGCGCCTACGCGCAGGCCGCCTCCGGCGGGCCCGTCGTGCTGGAATCCGCCGGGACCCCGCTCGCCGCCTGGTCGCACCGGTTCGCGCGGGCGGTCCGTGAGGGGCGCTTCGACGCCGACCTGCCGTACTGGGAGGGCATGTTCGCCGATGACGCCGACGTCCTGCCGCGGGAGAGCGAGGAACCCAACCCGGTCTCCGGCACCCGCGAGGTGACCGCCGGCCTCGACGAGGAGACCACCACCGCCCTGCTGCGTGACGTGCCGCCGGCCTACCGCAGCGAGATCAACGACGTCCTGCTGGCCGCCCTCGCCCCGGTCCTCACCGAGTGGACCGGCCGCGGCCGCGTGGTCATCGCCCTGGAGGGCCACGGCCGGGAGGACCTCTTCGAGGACGAGGACCTCTCCCGCACGGTCGGCTGGTTCACCTCCTACTACCCCGTCGCCCTCACCGCCTCCCCCGCCCAGGGCCCCGGCGACCTGCTGCGCTCCGTCAAGGAGCAGTTGCGCGCCGTCCCCGGCCGCGGACTCAGCTACGGCGCGCTGCGGTACACGGCGGGCGTACGGGAACTGGCCGAACAGCCCCTGCCGCAGCTGAGCTTCAACTACCTGGGCCGCTTCGGCGGCAGCCGCGCGGAGGGCCCGCTGCGCTCCGTCTCCGGCATCGGCCTCCACCAGGACCCCGACAGCCCCCGCATGCACCTGATCGACGTGGTGTGCGCGGTCCGCGACGGGCGGCTGGAGTTCACCTGGTCGTACGGCGAGGGGGTGCACCGGCGGGCCACCGTCGAGCGGCTGGCCCACCGGATGACCGAACGCCTCACCGAACTGGTGGCGCACTGCGCCGCACCGGGCGTGGGCGGCCGCACCCCCTCCGACTTCCCGCTGGCCCGCATCGACCAGGAGACCGTCGACCGCCTGGTCGGCGACGGCCGCGACGTGGAGGACGTCTACCCGCTGACGCCGATGCAGAGCGGCATGGTCCTGCACACCCTCCTCGACACCGACCGCGGCCTCTACCTGGAACAGAACCACATCGAGCTGGCCGGTGTCGCCCGGCCCGACCTGCTCGCCACCGCCTGGCAGCGGATCGTGGACCGGACGCCGGTGCTGCGCACCGCGATCGTCCGGCAAGGAGTCCCCGAACCCCTCCAGGTCGTCCGCCGGCACGCCAGGATCGACGTGACCACCCTCGACTGGCGGGACCTGGACGAGGCCGGCCGCCGGGAGGCGACCACCGCGTACCTCACCGAGGACCGCGCCCGGGGCCTGGACCTCGGCACGGCCCCGCTCTCCCGGTTCGCGGTCGCCCGGCTCGGCGACGACCGGGTCCAGTTGTTCTGGACCTTCCACCACGCCCTGCTCGACGGCTGGAGTGCCATGCGCCTGCTCGCCGAGGTGCTGGCCGAGTACGGCACCCTGGCCCGCGGCGGCGAGCGGACCCCGCGCGCCCCGAGCCCCTACCGGGACTTCGTCGGCTGGCTGCTCGGGCAGGACCACACCGAGGCCGAGCGGCACTGGCGGCGGGCCCTGGCCGGCTGGACGGCACCCACCCCCCTGCCCTACGACCACCCGAGGCCCGCCGGCCACACCTCCGCCTCCTCGGCCCGCGCGGAACTGCGCGTCCGCGATGCCGACGCCACCGCCCTGCACACGGCGGCCAAGCGGGCGGGCGTCACCATGAACACCCTCGTCCAGGGGGTGTGGGCGCTGCTGCTGAGCCGGTGGAGCGGCCAGGACGAGGTCTGCTTCGGCGCGACCTCGGCCGGCCGCCCGGCCGAGCTGGAGGGCGTCGTGGACATGATCGGCCTCTTCATCAACACCCTGCCGGTCCGGACCGGGGCGGACGCGCGGGCCCCGTTCGACGGCTGGCTGCGGGCGCTCCAGGAGCAGCAGGCCGAGGCCCGGCGGTACGAGCACGCCCCCCTGCACCAGCTGCGCCGCTGGGCCGGGGCGCGGGGCGAGGAGCAGCTCTTCGACAGCGTGGTGATCTTCGAGAACTACCCCTTCGACCAGAAACTCGTCTCCGACTTCGGCCTCGAACTGGTCGACATCCAGGCGGACAGCGGCACCAACTTCCCGCTGAACCTCATCGGTTACGCCGCGGACGGGCTCACCCTGGTGCTCCACCACGACCCCAGGCTCTTCACGGCGGCGACGGTGCGCGGCCTCCTCGACGACCTGGAGACGGTGCTGACCGAGATCGCCCGCGACCCGCACCGCACCGTCGGCGAGATCGGCGCGGCGGTCCGCCCCCGCGCCGGCGCCGCCCCGGCACCCGGCGCCGCCCCCGCGGCCGCACCGGCCACCGGAGCGCCGGTGGCGCCCCGTACCCCCACCGAGCAGACGCTCGCCGAGCTGTGGGCGGAGGTGCTGGGGAGCGGGCCGGTCGGCGTCGAGGACGGCTTTTTCGAGCTCGGCGGGGACTCCGTCACCGCCCTGCGGCTGATGTCCCGGATATCCGGCGTGTTCGGCGTGGACCTGCCGCCGCGCGCCCTCTTCGACGGGGCCGGCGTGCGGGCGCTGGCCGAGGCCGTCGAGGAAGAGATCTTGAAGACCCTCGAAGAGTTGGTCGGAGGCGACACGCATGACGCGGCATGAGACTGCGGACGGCACGGCGGCATCGCGGGAGGAGCGGATCGCGGCTCTCCCCGCCCACCTCAGGGAGCAGCTGCGCAGCCGCCTCGGCAGCCGAGCCCAGGACCGTGGCGCGCCGGAGACCATCCCGGCCGCCGCCCGGGAGGACGGCGCGCCCCTCTCCCCCGCGCAGGAGCGCCTCTGGTACCTGCACGAGGTCGACCCGGACAGCATCGAGTACAACGTCCTGCACGGGGTGCGGCTCGACGGCCCGCTGGACCGGCGGGCCCTGAGCGCCGCCCTGCGGCGGCTGGCCGCGCGCCACGAGGCGCTGCGCACCGTCTTCGACTCCTGCGACGGCGTCGGCCGGCAGCTCCCCCGGCCCGTCGCGGACCCCCCGCTCCACCTCCACGACCTGACGGATCTGCCGGCGCCGGAACGCGGCCCGGCCCTCGACCGCCTCCTCCTCGACGAGGCCCGGACCCCCTTCGACCTGCGGCGCGGCCCCCTGCTGCGGACCCTGCTGGTCGCCCTCGCGCCCGAGCGGCACGCCCTGGTGCTGAGCCTGCACCACATCGTCACCGACGGCTGGTCGGCCGGGGTGCTCACCGGCGACCTGATGGCGTACTACACCGCCGAGACCCGCGGCGAGCCCGCCGCCCTCCCCGAACTCCCCGTCCAGTACGCGGACTACGCCGTCTGGCTGAGGGAGCGCCTCGCCCGGCCCGGTGCCCGCCGAGGACTCGGCCACTGGCGGGAGCGGCTCGACGGGCTCCAGCCGCTGGACCTGCCCACGGACCGGCCGCGCCCCGCCGTACGCAGCGGAGCCGGGGCCCTGCACCCGTTCACCGTGCCGGCGCCGCTGGCCGACCGCCTGCGCGCGCTCTCCAAGGAGCGGGGGGCGACCGTGTTCATGACGCTCACCGCCGCCGTCGAACTGCTGCTGTCCCGCCGCAGCGGGCAGACCGACGTGGCGGTGGCCACCGCGGTCTCCGGACGTGAGCGGCCCGAGACGGAGCGCATGGCCGGCTTCTTCGTCAACAACCTGGTGCTGCGCACCTCCGTCGACGAGTCGCGGCCGTTCACCGCGCTGCTCGACTCCGTCCGTTCCACGGTGCTCGACGCGCTGGAGCATCAGGACGTGCCCTACCAGCGCGTCGTCGAGGAACTCCGCCCCGAGCGCGATCCCTCCCGCCCGGCCCTCGTCGACGTGGCCGTCAACCTCCACAACCCGCCCGGGGCCCTCACCACGCCGCCGGAACTGCGCCTCTCCGAGCTGCCCACCCCCTCGGTGACCTCCAGCATGGACCTCGCCTTCGACTTCACCGAGCGGGACGGCGAACTGGCGGCCTCCCTCAGCTACAACACCGACCTGTACACCCCACGGACCGCCCGGACCCTCGCCACCGCCCTCGTCCGGCTGCTGGAGAGGATCGCCGCCGCCCCGCACGTCCCGCTCCACCAGGTCTCCCCGCTCGACGAGGACGAGCGGCGCCGGATCCTCACCGAGTGGGGCGACCACGGTGACCGGGCCGCGTCCCGCGTGGCGACCGTGCCCGAACTCTTCGCCGAGCAGGTCGCCGCCCGCCCCTTCGCCCCCGCCGTCGTCTCCGACGGGGAGACGCTCAGCTACGCCGAACTCGACCGGCGGGCCGACCGGCTGGCCCGCCTCCTGGCGCAGCGCGGCGCCGGACCCGAACAGCTCGTGGCGGTGGGCCTGCCCCGCTCCGTCGAGGCGGTCGTGACCGTGCTCGCCGTGCTCAAGTGCGGGGCCGCCCACCTCCCGCTGGACCTCTCCCACCCCGACGACCGGCTCCGCCTGATCCTGGACGACGCCCGCCCCTCGCTGCTCGTCACCACCCAGGACCAGGTGGAGCGCCTCGCCCCGAGCGCCCCGGCCCTGGCGCTGGACGACCCCGCCACCACCGCCGCACTGGCGGCGCAGCCCGAAGGACCGCCCGGGACGGCGCCGCTCGCCGGGCATCCCGCGTACGCCATCTTCACCTCCGGCTCCACCGGCCGCCCCAAGGGCGTCCTCGTCACGCACCAGGGCGTCCACGGCCTCGTGACGGGCCTCGGCGGCGCCATCGGTGCCGGCCCCGGCTCCCGCGTGCTCCAGTTCGCCTCGCCCGGCTTCGACGCGGCCTTCTACGAGCTGGCCACCGCCCTCCTCAGTGGTGGCGCGCTGGTCGTCGCCGACCGGGACGAACTGCTGCCCGGCGACCCCCTCGCCGCCGTGCTGACCCGGCACGCCGTCACCCACGCCACCCTGCCGCCCAGCGCCCTCACCGCCATGGACCCCGGGCAGCTGCCCGCCGGGATGACCCTCGCGGTCGCCGGCGAAGCCTGCCCGCCGGAGACGGCCCGGCTCTGGTCGGCGGGCCGCCGCATGTTCAACGCCTACGGCCCCACCGAGACCACCGTCTGCGCCACCGTCACCGGACCGCTCGACCCGGCCCGCCTCGGCGAGGGCCCGGTGCCGATCGGGCACCCGCTGCCCGCCGTCCGGGTACGGCTGCTCGACCGCTTCCTGCGCCCGGTGCCGGCCGGCGTCCCGGGCGAGGTCTACCTCTCCGGCGCCGGCCTGGCCCGCGGCTACCTCGGCAGGCCCGGGCTGACGGCGGAACGCTTCGTCGCCGACCCCTTCGGCGCCCCCGGCGCCCGCATGTACCGGGCCGGCGACCGTGCCCGCTGGCTGCCCGACGGCAGCGTCGAGTACCTGGGCAGGACCGACGACCAGGTCAAGCTGCGCGGTTTCCGCATCGAGCCCGGCGAGATCGAGGACGTGCTCGCCCGGTGTCCCGGCGTCCAGGCCGCCGCTGTGACGGTCCGGCAGGACACGCGCGGCGTGCGCCGCCTGGTGGCGTACGTCGTGACCGGCGGCAGCGGCCCGGACACCGCGGCGCTGCGCCACCACGCCCGGGGCCTGCTGCCCGAGTACATGGTGCCGTCCGCCTTCGTCCACCTGGACGCCCTGCCCGTCAACGCCAACGGGAAGATCGACCGGCGCGCCCTGCCCGACCCGGGCCGGGAGCAGGGCCCGGCGGGGGTGGCCCCGCGCACCGGGACCGAGCGGGTGATCGCCCGCATCTGGTGCGAGCTGCTGGGGGTCGACCAGGTCGGTGTCGAGGAGAACTTCTTCGACCTCGGCGGCGACTCCATCCTCAGTCTCCAGGTGGTCTCGCGTGCCCGGGACGCCGGAGTGGCGCTGACCGCGCGGCAGACCTTCCTGCTCCAGACCGTCGCCGAACTGGCCGCGGCCGCCGACGCCGCCGCGCCGCACCCCGGCACCCCGGCGCTCCAGCGCGGGCCGGTGAGCGGGCCCCTGCCCGCCACCCCGGTCCAGCGGTGGTTCTTCGAGCGGCTCGACGCGAGCCTGGACCGGTTCAACCAGACCATGCTGCTGGAACTGGGCGAGCAGCCGGACGAGGCGGCCCTGCGCACCGTCCTCACCGCCCTGACGGCCCACCACGACGGCCTGCGCCTGCGCGCGGAGCCGGGCGGGGACGGCTGGCGCCTGCGCATCGCCGAGACCGAGGACGGCCCGCTGCTCACCCGCACCGACCTGGGCGGGCTTCCGGCCGGGCGGCGCGAGGCGGCCGTCGCCGAGGCGGCGGCCCGGATCCAGGAGGGCTTCCCCCTCGCCGAGGGGCCGCTGCTGCGGGCCCACCTCCTCACCGGCCCCGGCACCCCCGCCCGGCTCCTGCTGGCCGCCCACCACCTGGTGGTCGACGTGGTGTCCTGGCGCGTCCTCCTGGAGGACCTGGAGACCGGGTACGCGCAGGCCCGCTCCGGCCGGCCCGTCGAGCTGCCCGCCCGGACCGCCTCCTTCCAGGAGTGGGCCGTGCGGCTGCGCGAGCACACCGCCGCGGGCGGGTTCGCCGAGGAGGTGGCGTACTGGAAGGCCGTCGAGGCCGCGCGGGCCCAGGCGGGCCGGCTCCCGGTGGACCTCGAAGGCGCCAACACCGTCGCCACCGAACGCTCCGTCACCGTCCGGCTCACCCCCAAGGAGACCGAGGCCCTGCTCCGCCAGGCACCCGCCGCCTACCGCACCCGCGCCAACGACCTGCTGCTGAGCGCGGTGTGGCGGGCCGTCGCCGACGCCACCGGCCACGACGCCGTACCGGTCGCCCTGGAGGGGCACGGCCGCGCCGACCTCTTCGCCGATCTCGACCTGTCGCGCACCGTCGGCTGGTTCACCACCCTGTACCCCGTGGTGCTCAGCGCCGACGCGGGCGCCGGCTGGTCCACCGTCCTCAAGGCCGTCAAGGAGCAGTTGCGCGCGGTCCCCTCCCACGGAGTGGGCCACGGCGCGCTGCGGTGGCTCTCCGGACCCGACGGCCCCCTGGCCGGTGCCGGGGAGCCCGAGATCAGCTTCAACTACCTGGGGCGCCTCGACACGGGCGAAGCCCCCGGCGGCCTGGTCCGCGCCCGGCTCGACACCGAGGGGAGGGAGCGCGCCCCCGGGCAGGAACGCCCGTACCTCATCGAGGTCAACGGATACGTCGCCGACGGCGTCCTGCGCTTCGACTGGGCGTACTCGTCCGCGCGGCACCACCCGCGGACCGTCGAGCGGATGGCGGGGGCCTTCGCCGAGGCGCTCCGGGAGATCGTCCGGCACTGCGCCGAGCCCGGCAGCGGCGGCGCCACGCCCTCCGACTTCCCGCTGGTCCGGCTCGACCAGGTGCAGGTGGACACGGTGACCGGCGGCGGGACGGTGGAGGACGTCTACCCGCTGACCCCGGCCCAGAGCGGCATGCTCTTCCACTCCCTGTCCGAGCCGGAACGGGACATGTACACCGGCCACTTCGGCGTGCGCCTGGACGGCGTCGCCGACCCGCGGGCCCTCGCGCGGGCGTGGCAGCGCGTGGTGGACCGCACCCCGGCGCTGCGGACCTCGGTGGTCTGGGAGGACGTGCCCGAGCCGGTCCAGGTCGTGCACCGGGACGTCGAGGTGCCCGTGACGCAACTCGACTGGCGCGGGCTGCCCGCCGCCGAGCGGCAGGAGGCGCTCGACCGCTACTGGGACGAGCGCGTCGGCCGCAGCCTGGACCTCACCTCGGTCCCGCTGCTGCGGCTGACCGTCGTGCGGCTCACCGACACCTCGGTCGAGATGTTCTGGTCGACCCACCACATGATGGTCGACGGATGGAGCTTCTCCCACGTCCTCTCCGACGTCTTCCAGGAGTACGCGGCCGGCACCGCGGGCCGCGCGCCCGCCCCGGCCCGCCCGCCCTACCGGCAGTACGTGAGCTGGCTCCTCGCCCAGGACCCGGCCGCCGCCGAGCGGTACTGGCGGCAGACGCTGAAGGGCTTCACGGGCGCCACCCCGCTGCCGTACGACCGGGCCCCCGTCCAGGCCCACTCCACCCGCTCCTCCCGTGAGCGGCGCGTGGTGCTCCCCCTCGACCGCTCGCAGCGGCTGTACGAGACCGCGCGCACCCACCGGCTGACCGTCAACACGCTGGTGCAGGGGGCCTGGGCCGCGCTGCTCGCCCGCTACAGCGGCGAGGACGAGGTCTGCTTCGGCGCCACCGTCTCGGGCCGCCCCACCTCGCTGCCGGGCGCCGAGGCGATGATCGGCCTGTTCATCGACACGGTCCCGGTCCGGGTCCCCGTCGGCGACCAGGGCCCCGCCCTCACCTGGCTCCGCCGTATCCAGGAGGAACAGGCGGAGGCCCGCGACTTCGCGTACGCGGGCCTGGCCGACGTGCAGCGCTGGAGCGGACTGGGCGAGACCCGCCTCTTCGACTCCATCGTGGTCTTCGAGAACTACCCGTACGACGAGAAGGGCGCCACCGAGCAGGGCATCCGGATCGGCACCTACCGCAGCGACGAGCACACCAACTACCCGCTCACCCTCACCGCCCACGCCGGCGACCAGCTCACCCTGGCCCTGGGCTACGACCCCGACCTGTTCGGCGAGACGACCGTGGAGCGGCTCGCCGGCCACCTGGACCGCCTGCTGGACGCCCTGGTCACCACTCCCCAGACGCCGCTGCACCTGCTGCCGATGCTCTCCGACGAGGAGACCGCGCACCTGCTGCACGGCAGCAACGACACGGCGGCCCGCTTCCCGGCCCCGCGCACCGTGCCGGAGCTCTTCGCCGAGCAGGCCCTCCGGACGCCCGACCGCGTCGCCGTCCGGTGCGGCACCGGCGAACTGACGTACGCCCAGCTCGACGCCGAGGCCAACCGGCTCGCCCACCACCTGGTGGAGCGGGGCGTGGGCCCCGGGGTCCTGGTGGGGGTCTGCGCCGGACGGGGCACCGGCGCGGTCACGGCCCTGCTGGCGGTCGGTCGGGCGGGCGGTGCCTTCGTCCCGCTCGACCCGTCCTACCCCGAGGACCGGCTCGCCCTGATGCTCCAGGACGCGGCCGTCCAGCTGGTCGTCACCGAGGAGGAACTGCTGCCGAGGACGGCCGCGTCCGGAGCCGTCCCGGTCTGCCTGGACCGCGACCGCGCACAGTGGGCGGACCGCCCGGCCACCGCCCCGCCCGGCGGTCCGGCCGTGGACGACCTGGCGTACGTCATCTACACCTCCGGCACCACCGGCCGCCCCAAGGGCGTCATGGTCGAGCACCGGCACCTGCACCACATGGTGCACGCCTGGGACGCCCGCTACGGCCTGAGCGCCCTGGAACCCCGCGTGCTCTCGGTCTCCAGCCTCTCCGTCGACCTCTTCTTCGCCGACTTCCTGCTCTCCGCGCTCTTCGGCGGCACCATGGTGATCTGCCCGTCGGAGACGGTCGCCGACCCCGTGGCCCTCACCGCCCTCCTGCTGAGCAGCCGGGCCGAACTGATGGTCACCGTCCCGACGCTGGCCCGCGCGGTGGTGCAGGAACTGGGCTGGTCCGGGGTGCGCGCCGACCACCTGAAGGTGCTGCTCGTCGGCTCCGAGGGGTGGCCCGTGGACTCCGCCGCCGAGGTGCGGGCCGGACTGGGCCCCGGCACCCTGGTGGCCAACGCCTACGGCTCCACCGAGACCACCGTCGACTCCACCGCCTTCGAACTGCTCCCCGGCCGTCCGGTCGACGGCGCCCACGTCCCCATCGGGAAGCCGCTGGCCAACACCCGGATCTACGTGCTGGACCGGGACCGCCGCCCGGTCCCGGCCGGGGTGGTCGGGGAGTGCTGGATCGGCGGTGACGGCGTCTCCCGCGGCTACCTCAACCGGCCCGCTCTGACCGCCGAACGCTTCCCCGAGGACCCGTTCGCGGGTGTCCCCGGCGCCCGGATGTACCGCACCGGCGACCTCGTCCGGCGGCGCCCCGACGGTGACCTGGAGTGTGTCGGCCGCGCCGACGACCAGGTCAAGATCGGCGGCTTCCGGGTGGAACTCGGGGAGGTGGAGGCGGCCCTCGCCCGCCACCCCGACATCGCCGCCGCCGCGGCCGTCGTACGCCCCGACGCCGCCGGCGTCGGCCGCCTCGTCGCCCACCTCGTGCCCCGGTCGGGCCGCTCCCCCGACCTCGCCGCCGTCCGGGCCCACGCCTCGGCGCTGCTGCCGGCGCCGGCGGTCCCCTCGGCGCTGTCCCTGCTGGCGGAGCTGCCCATGACCCCGGCGGGCACCGTCGACCGCCGGATGCTCCCGGCCCCGGCGCGGCCGCTGGAGACCACCACCGCCTACGAGGCCCCGCAGGAGGGAGCCGAAGCGGTACTGGCGGAGATCTGGGCGGAGGTGCTCGGCCTGGAACGGGTCGGCCGGAGCGACAACTTCTTCGCACTGGGCGGGGATTCGGTCATGAGCATCCGGGTCATCTCGCGGATGCGGGCCCTCCTCGGGGTGGCCGTCTCGCCCCGGCAGCTCTTCGACACCCCCACCGTGGCCGGGCTCGCCCAGCGGCTGGACGGCACGGCGAGCGGCGCGCCCGGACGCGGCTCCGGGCCGGTCCCGACCGATCCGGAACAGCCTGCCGAGCTCTCCTCCGGCCAGCAACGCCTGTGGTTCCTCCACGAGTTCGCCCCGGAGAGCAGCGAGTACCACACCGCTCTCGCGCTGCGCCTGCGCGGCCGGCCGGACCCGGACGTGCTCCGGACCGCGCTGACCGACGTGGCCGGCCGGCACGAGCCGCTGCGCACGGTCTACCGGACCGTGGACGGGCGGCCCACCCAGGTGGTCCTGGCACCCGAGCCCGTGGAGCCGGTCCACGCCGACCTCTCCCACCTGCCGGCCGACGCCCGCGAGGAGGCGGCCCGGACATACCTGCGGGACCAGCTGGAGCAGCCCATCGACCTGGGGGAGCCGCCCGTCCTGCGAGCCCACCTGGTCCGTCTCGACGACGACACACACCTGCTCGTCCTGGTCATGCACCACATCGCGACCGACGGCTGGTCGATGGACCTGATCGCCGCCGAACTGGGAGCGGCGTACGCGGCGGCCGAGCGCGGCGAGCCCCTGCTGCTGCCGGCGCTGCCGGTCCGTTACGCCGACTACGCCGCCTGGCAGCGCACCCGGCTGGAGGGGCCCGAGTACGCCGGGCACCTCGCCCACTGGCGTCGGCGGCTCGACGGGACCGCGCCGCTCGCCCTTCCGGTGGACCGCCCGCGGCCCGCCGTCCGCTCCGCCGAGGGCGCGCTGACGATGGTGGACCTGGACCCGGCGGTGGTGGACGGGGTGCGGCAGCTGGCCCGGTCCCAGGACGCCACCTTGTTCATGGCGCTGGTCGCCGCCGTCCAGCTGCTGCTCTCCCGGATCACGGGGCAGTCGGACATCGCGGTGGCCACCCCCGTCTCCGGCCGCGGCCGGCCCGAACTGGACGGCCTGGTCGGCTTTTTCGTCAACACCGTGGTGCTGCGCACCGAGGTCGACGAGGCGCTCTCCTTCGCCGGACTGCTGGACCGGGCCCGGACGACGGTGCTGGAGGCGTTCGACCACGCCGAGGTGCCCTTCGACCGGGTCGTGGAGGAGGTGCGGCCCGAGCGCGACGCCAGCCGCAACCCCCTCGCCGAGGTGTCGGTGGCGCTGGAGAGCGGACCCGGGGGCGACCTGTCCTTCGGCGGACTGGCGGCCGAACCCGTCCCGCTGGTCGGTTCGCAGGTCAGCTACGACCTCGGTTTCGAGTTCTTCGAGCAGGACGGCCGGCTCACCGCCGGGATCAGCTGGAGCACGGCGCTCTTCGACCGTTCCACGGTCGACCGGCTCGCCGAACGCTTCGAGGCGCTCCTGCGCGGGGTGCTCACCGAGCACCGCCGTCTCACCGACGTACCGGTCGGCCCGCCCGCGGCGGCGCGCACCGCGCCGGCCGGAGGCGGCCCCGGGGAGCTCCCCGCCGAGGGGGTGGTGGCCCGCTTCGAGCGGGAGGCCGCGCTGCGTCCCGACGCGCCGGCGGTCGTGGCCGCCGGCGAGCGGCTCACCTTCGGCGAGGCCGAGGCCCGCGCCAACCGGCTGGCCAGGCTCCTGGCCGCCCGCGGCATCGGCCCGGAGCGGCTGGTCGCCGTCCCGGGCCACCGCACCGCCGCCACGGTCGTCTCCCTCCTCGCCGTGCTGAAGACGGGCGCCGCCTACCTCCCGTACGACCCGGAGCAGCCGGCCGAGCGGCTGGCGCACCAGTTCGCCGACGCGGAGCCGGCGCTGCTGCTGGGGCCCGGCGCGGGCGCCTGGGCCGGCGCGGTGCCGAGCCTCGACCCGGCCGGCCCGGCGCTCGCCGCCGAGCTGGCGGGGCTGTCCGCCGCCCCCCTCACCGACGCCGTACGGACGGCCCCCGCCGACCCGCGCGACCCGGCGTACGTCATCTACACCTCGGGCTCCACCGGCCGCCCCAAGGGCGTCGTCGTCGAGCACCGCAACCTCGCCCGGCTGGCCGAGGAGCACCTGACGGTCCGGGCCGGCCGCTACCCGGGCAGCGCCCCGGACGGGCGCCCGCGCGCCGCCCTCACCGCGACCTTCGCCTTCGACAGCTCCGTGGTGGGCCTGCTCGTCCTGGCCGGAGGCGGCGAACTCCACGTCGTCGACGACCTGACGCGCCGCGACCCCGAGGCGCTGGTCCGCTACGTCCGCGACCACCGCGTCGACCACCTGGAGATCACCCCGACCTTCGCCGAACAGCTGGTCGCCGCCGGTCTGCTCCGGCCCGGCGGCCACCGCCCCGGCCGGGTCGTCCTCGGTGGCGAGGCGGTGGGTGAGGCCCTGTGGACGCGGCTCGCCGAGGCCGAGGGGGTCCTGGGCGAGAACACCTACGGGCCCACCGAGTGCACCGTCGAGACGCTGTACGCGCCCGTCACCGCCGACGCCGCGCCCCACCTGGGCCGCCCGCTCACCGGGACCCGGGCCCACCTCCTGGACCGGTACCTGCGCCCGGTGGAGGACGGGACGCCGGGCGAGCTGTACCTCGCCGGGGGCCAGCTCGGACGCGGCTATCTGAAGCGGCCCGCGCTCACCGCCGAGCGCTTCTGCGCGGACCCCTCCGGCCCGCCCGGCGCCCGCATGTACCGCACCGGCGACCGGGCCCGGCGCCGCCCGGACGGCACTTTGGAGTTCCTCGGCCGCGCCGACCACCAGGTGAAGATCCGCGGGTACCGCGTCGAGCCGGGGGAGATCGAGGCGGTCCTCGCCGCCCTGCCCGGCACCGGCTCCGCCATCGTGACCGTACGCCCCGGAGCGACGGGTGCCCCGCGTCTGGTGGCGCACGTGACGGCCCTGCCCGGCCACCACCTCGCGCCGGCCGGGGTGCGCGACGCCTGCCGCGCCGTGCTGCCGTCCTACATGGTGCCCTCGGCCGTCGCCGTCCTCAACGAACTCCCGCTGACCGCCAGCGGCAAGGTGGACCGTGCCCGGCTTCCCGAACCGGAGTCCGCCGAAGGGCCCGAGGAGGGGTACCGCGCCCCCGCCGAGGGGGCCGAGCGCGTCCTCGCCGAGATCTGGGCCGAGGTCCTCGGACGGGAGCGGGTCGGCGCCGACGACAACTTCTTCGACCTCGGCGGCGACTCCGTCCTCTCCCTCCAGGCCGTGCACCGGGTACGCCAGGCGGGGTTCCGCCTCACCTCCCGGGAGCTGTTCCTGCACCCGACCGTCGCCGGGCTGGCCACCGTGGTGACCCCGGCCGGGAAGGACGCGGACCAGGAGCGGGGGCCCGTCTCCGGCGAGCTGCCGCTCACCCCGATGCAGCAGGAGTTCCTCGACGCCGACCCGGTCCACCCGCACCACTTCACCCAGTCCGTCCTGGCCGAGCTGGCGGACGGGGCCGACGAGGAGGCTCTCGCCGCCGCCCTCGCCGAGCTGCCCGTCCGTCACGACATGCTCCGGGCACGCTTCACCCACGACGGCACGCGGTGGCGGCAGCGGATCGACCCCGGGCCGCCCGGCGAGGTGCCCCTCGTACGGCACGACCTGAGCGCGCTGCCCGAGGACGAGCGGTGGGCGGCGGTGGAGCGGCTGGCGGCCGAGGCGGACGCCGGGCACGACCTCGCCGCGGGCCGCCTCTGGTCCGCCCTCCTCCTCGACCTCGGCCCCGGCAGGCGGCGGCAGCTCTTCCTGACCGTGCACCACCTGGTGGTCGACGCGGTCTCCTGGCGCGTCCTCCTGGACGACCTGGCCACCGGCCACGCCCAGCTCCGGGCCGGGGAGCCGGTCCGGCTGCCCGCGCGCACCACCTCCTTCCAGGAGTGGGCCCGCCGGCTGCGGGACCACACGCGGGCCGGGGGCTTCGACGCGGAACTGCCGCACTGGCGAGGGCTCCCCGAGCCGGCGCCGCTGCCGCGCGACCGCGCGGGCGAGTACCGGCACGGAGAGGTACGCACCGTCCTCGCCGAACTCGGCGAGGAGGAGACGGAGCTGCTGCTGCACCGGGCCACCGGCCTGCTGCGGGCCGCGCCCCGGGACCTCGTCCTGGCCGGGCTGGCCCGTGTCCTCGCCCGCTGGACCGGGCAGCGCGCCGTCACGGTGGACCTGGAGGGCCACGGCAGGGAGGACCTCTTCGAGGAGGTCGACCTCTCCCGCACCGTGGGCTGGTTCACCACGCTCTACCCGGTCTCCCTGGACCTGCCCGGCGAGGAGGCCGGCTCCGGCGCCCCCGAGGACTGGAAGGCGCTGGCCAGGGCGGTCCGGCGGGGGCTGCGGGCCACGCCCGGCAACGGCCTGGGCCACGGCGCGCTGCGCCGGCTGGCCGAGGGCGGCGCGGTGCCCGGGGGCCCCGGCGCCGAGGTCGTCTTCAACTACCACGGGCAGACCGACCTGCCGCACGACCCCGAGGGCCTCTTCCACGCCTTCGGCCCGCCCGTCGGCCTCGACCGCAGCCCCGCGGCGCGCGAGGGGCACCTGCTGGAGGTGGTGGGCGCGGTCTCCGGCGGCCGCCTGCGGCTGACCTGGTACTACGCGGAAACCGTGCACCACCGCGCCACCGTCGAGCGGCTGGCCGCGGAGCACCTCGGGCTGCTGCGCGCCGCGGCCCGCCACGGAGAGGAGAGATGAACCATGGACGACGCCGAACTCACCGCCCTGCTGGCCGGGCTGACCGGCCGGTACCGGGTGCCCGGCGCCCAGCTCGTCGTAGGCCGGGGAGGGAGCGTCGCGTGCGCCGCGACCGGTGAGACCGCGGTCGGCGGTGGCCGCCCGGTCACGCCGGCCACGGCGTTCCCCCTCTCCTCGCTGACCAAGCCGTTCACGGCGGCGCTGGCGGTGACCCTCGCCGTAGAGGGCGACATCGACCTCGACGCGCCCCTCGCCGAGCAGGTGCCGCACGCCCCGGACGCCCCGGGCATCACGCCGCGCCGGCTCCTCAGCCACACCGCGGGCCTCGCCGCCAACCCGGCCGAGGACGACCCGCACCTGGACAGCCTGGAGCGCTGGACCGCCCGGTCCGCGCGGCGCTTCCCCCTGGTGGCCGAGCCCGGCAGCGCCTTCTCCTACTCCAACATCGGCTACCTGCTCATCGGCCGCCTCATCGAGCAGGCCACCGGGATGAGCTGGGCCGAGGCGCTGGGGACGATGCTGCTGCGGCCGCTCGGGCTGCCCGCGGGCATCGGCGGTCCGCCGGGCGTGCTCGGCCACGTGGTCCGGCGCACCGACGGGCAGGCCGTCCTCGCCGAGTACCAGCCCGGCCCCCCGGCGGAGGCGCCCGCGGGCGACCTGGCGCTGGGCGCGGAGGGGCTGGCGGCCTTCGCGGGGCTGTTCCTGCACGACGCCCGGCCCGGCCCGCTGGACGCGGAGACCGTCGCCGCCATGTGCCGCGACCCGCTCGGCCCCGACGTGGCGGGGCCCTACGGCATGGCGGACGGCTGGGGCCTCGGCTGGGCCCGGTACGACGGGGACGGCCCCGAGAGCTTCGGCCACGACGGCACCGGCGACGGCACCAGCTGCCACCTGCGCTTCGACCCGGCCGCGGGCACCGTCGTCGCCCTGACCACCAACGCCGACACCGGCCAGGAACTGTGGGGCGCGCTCCTGACGGAGCTGCGGGCGCGCGGCGTCAAGGTGGCCGACCACCCGGTGACCGGCTCCGCCGGCCTCGGCCCGGCCGCCCCGGTACCCGACGCCTGCCTCGGCCGGTACGTCAACGGCGACCTCGACTACACCGTCGGCCGTGACGCGGACGGGGTGTGGCTCGGCGTCGGCCCGCACGGCCGGTACGCCCTGGAGTGCGACGCCGGTCTGCGGTTCGCCCTGCGTCCCCGCTCCGGCGGTCCCCTCGTCCATCGCGGCCGGTTCCTGCGCGCGCCCGGAGCCCCGGCCGCCGACGGACGGATCCGCCACCTCCAGGTGTCCGGCCGCGTGGCCCGGCTCCACGACCACTGATCGGTGATGAAGAGTGACGATCACCCGCCCCGACGACGAGCACGTCGAAGCCCCGGCGGCACCGCCCCCGCTCGGGCGCAACCGCAACTACAACATCCTCTGGTCCAGTCAGCTCTTCTCCGAACTCGGCTTCGAACTCGCCATGATCGGCATCCCGTTGCTGATCATCGCGCACTCCGGGTCGCCGCTCCAGATGGGCCTCGCCAGCTCGGTGCTGGCCGCGGTGAAGATGCTCGCCGCCCTGCCCGCCGGGGTCGTCGCCGACCGCTGGAACCGCCGCCGGGTGATGCTGGTCTGCGAGGGGCTGCGGGCCCTGTGCATGGGCAGCCTGGCCCTCGCGCTCGCCCTCGGCCACTACTCCTTCTGGCACGTGATGGTGGTGATCGTGCTGGAGGGGGTGCTGGGCTCGGTCTTCGAACCGGCCGAACACGCCGCGGTGCCGCAGGTCGTCCCTGAGGCGCAGCTGCCGGCTGCGCTCGCCCGCAACGCGGCGCGCCCGTTCGTCGCCACCCTCGTCGGCCCGGCCGCAGCCGGTTTCCTCTTCACCGTGCACCCCCTCAGCCCGTTCCTGACCACCGCCGTGATGCTGGCGCTCTCCTTCGGCGCGCTGATCATGCTCCGGCTGCCGCCACGCCGCGCCCCGGCACCCGGACCCGCCTCCGAGGCCGGCGCGGGGCCGCGGCCGGGAACGGGCGGGAGCGCCGAGAACTCCGGCGGGATCATGGTGGGCGTCCGGTGGATTCTGGGTAACCCCGTCATCAGGGACACCATGGTCTGGATGATGGCGGTCAACCTGGTCTTCAACGCCCTGCTCGTCATCATCCTGGTGCTCTCCGGGGAGGACGACGTGGACCCGGGCGAGATGGGCATGATGATGGCCTTCCTGGGCGCGGGCGGCCTGCTCGGGGCCCTGTGCGCGAGCAAGCTCTACGAGGCGTTGCGCCCGCGCGTCCTCGTTCTGGGCTTCGCCGTCGTGGCCACCGGCGCCACCGCGCTGATGGCGGTGGTCCCCACCGGCCTGGCCCTCGGCGCGCTGCTGGGCGTCGCGGGCTTCCTCGCACCTCCCGCCAACACGGCCGTCATGGCGTACCAGTTGACGGTGGCCCCCGACGAGCTGCGGGGCCGCCTGAGTTCCGTGGCCGCGTTCTGTTCCGGGGGCGCGGGGGCACTCGGGCCGCTCGCTGGCGGCCTGCTGATGACCTGGGGCGGCGAGGGCCGCACCGCCGTGCTGGTCTGCGCCGGGGCCTTCGCGGCGGTGGCGGCGGTCAGCATGCTCAGCCCCTCGCTGCGCCGCTTCCCCTCGGTCCTGGAGCCCCTGGACGACTGAGCCGGCAGTACGCGGCACGGAAGGACCTGGCAGGACGCGAGCCCGTTCCCGGGCCGCCTGCCGGGTCCTTCCCGTACGCCCGGAGGCCGGCGGCCCGGTGTCGGAGATGTGCGGTCCCCTGCCGGGACATTTCGCCCACATGTCGTCCCGGCGGCAGATCGGCGCCGGAGGTGGGGCAATTTCACTCCTCGTTCAAGGGACTGGTACGGGATCGACACATCGGTGAGGCTCCAAAGGCACGGGAATCGAATGTGTGGACTACAGGCCCGTGCGCGGCCGGAGTCCGACCGACAGGGGGGAACCCGCACCATGCACGTCCTTCAGCTCGACGACCGCGAGGTCTCGGCGGTCCAGGAACTCTGCGCGGAGCTGGCGGCCAGGTACGCCACCGTGGAGTCCGCGGAGTTCCTGCGGGAAAGCCGCCTGTACGCCCAGGAACTGCCGCGCGGGGTGCGCCGGGAACTCGAGGACTTCCGGCTCACCGAGAAGTCCGGGGCCCTGGTCGTCACCGGCCTCACCGTCGACGACGCGAGCCTCGGCCCGACCCCGGCCGACCACGCCTCGGCCCCGTCCCTCTCGCCCTCGCACCACCAGGACCTGGCCTTCTTCCTGATCGCGAGCCTGCTCGGCGACCCGATCGGCTGGGCCACCCAGCAGGACGGCCGGATCATGCACGACATCTACCCGGTCGAGAAGTACGAGCACGACCAGATCGGCTGGGGCAGCGCCCAGACGCTGACCTGGCACACCGAGGACGCCTTCCACCACCTGCGGACCGACTACCTCGGCCTCATGTGCCTGCGCAACCCGGACGGCACCGAGACCACCGTCGCCGACGTCGCCGACATCCAGCTCGACGAGGCGACCCGCCGGCTGCTCGGCGAGAAGCGCTTCCGCATCCTCCCCGACGACTCGCACCGGCCCGAGGCCGCCGGGTCCGGCCGCGTCCTGACCCCGCGCGAGGCCCGGCTGCACGAGCAGGCCCGGGAGCGGGTGGAGCGGGCGCTCAAGGAGCCCGAGCCCGTCGCCGTCCTCTTCGGCGATCCGGAGTCCCCTTACCTCGTCATCGACCCCTACTACATGCAGGGGCAGCACGAGGGGGAGGAGCAGGAGGCGCTCGACCGGATCGGCGAGGCGATCGACACCGCCATGTCCGGCGTGGTGCTGACCCCCGGTGACATCTGCTTCCTCGACAACTACCAGGTGGTGCACGGGCGGAAGCCCTTCCAGGCCCGGTTCGACGGCACCGACCGGTGGCTGCGCCGCCTCAACATCGCCCGTGATCTGCGCAGGTCGCGGGAGTACCGGCTCAGCGCCGACTCCCGGGTCGTCCACTGACCCGACGTGCGCTCCCGCCCGCCGCACCACCACCCAGACCACCCAGACCCGAGGATGACATCGTGACGACCCAGCCCCAGCTCAAGGAGAACCTCACCCAGTGGGAGTACCTGGCCCTCAACAGTGAGCTGAACATCGCGGACGGCCACGCCCGGCAGGCGCTGAGCCCCGGGCAGCAGAAGATCGTGAACGAACTGCCCGTCCTGTGGGCGGAGAGCGAGCAGCGCCCGGTCCAGCAGATCGAGAGCGAGGCCCACCAGGCGTACTTCACCCTGCTCGGCCAGCACGGCTACCCGGCGGAGCCCGGCCGTGTCCTGAGCTGCTACTCCTCGTCCGTCTCCATGGAGATCCTCGCGAGATCGCTCTCCGCGTCGGTGGACCGGGTCGCGCTGGTGCACCCGACCTTCGACAACATCGCCGACCTGCTGCGCGGCAACGGCCTGGACCTCGTCCCCGTCGAGGAGGACGCCCTGCACGGCGCGGACCTCTCCGCCGAACTTCTCTCCTCGGTGGGCTGCGTCTTCGTGACGACCCCCAACAACCCCACCGGCCGCGTCCTGGCCGAGGAGCGGCTGCGCCGCCTCGCCGAGCAGTGCGCCGAGCACGGCACCGTACTGGCCCTCGACACCTCCTTCCGCGGCTTCGACGCCGCCGCCCACTACGACCACTACGCGGTGCTCCAGGAGGCCGGCTGCCGCTGGGTCGTCATCGAGGACACCGGCAAACTCTGGCCGACGCTCGACCTCAAGGCCGGACTGCTGGTCTTCTCCGAGGACATCGGCCTGCCCGTCGAGAAGATCTACTCGGACATCCTGCTCGGCGTCTCCCCGCTCATCCTCGCGCTCATCCGCGAGTTCTCCCGTGACGCGGCCGACGGCGGCCTGGCCGACCTGCACGCCTTCATCCTCCACAACCGCTCGGTGGTCCGCCGGGCCCTCGCCGGGGTGGAGGGCGTCAGCTTCCCCGACCCCGAGAGCCGCAGCAGCGTGGAGCGGGTGGCCTTCGCGGGACGCACCGGCACCGAGGTCTGGGAGGAGCTCCAGCGCCACCACGTCTTCGCCCTGCCCTGCCGGCAGTTCCACTGGGCCGAGCCCTCGGACGGCGACCACATGGTGCGCATCGCCCTCTCCCGCTCCACCGAGCCGCTGGAGAAGTCCGTCCAGGTCCTGCGGACCGTCCTGGAGACGCGGTGACCTCAGCCGCCACGGTGGCCGCGGTACCGGGGCGGGGTCACTGGGTGCGCGGGGTGGTGCAGGACGTCGCCCCGCCCGGGGTGGACGACCTCGCCCCCGGGTACCTGGACCCCGCCCTGCTCCCGGTGGAACTCCTGGCGGACGCGGCGGGCCGGGCGCTGGCCGAGTACGGCCCGGCCGCGCTGACTTACGGCGAGAACCAGGGCGCGCTGCGGCTTCGGGCGCTCCTCGCCGAGCGCACGCCGGACGACCCGGACTTCGCCGGCCCGGAGCAGGTGATGCTGACCGCCGGCACCTCCCAGGCGCTGCACCTGATCGCCACCACCCTCGCCCGCCCCGGTGACGTGGTCCTGCTGGACGAGGCCAGTTACGACCTGGCCCAGCGGCTCTTCACCGACTGCGGGCTGCTGCTGCGGCGGATCGCCTCGGACGAGGGCGGCACGAGCGTGCCCGCCCTGGACGAGGCGGCGCGGGCGGTCCGTGCCGAGGGACGCCGCGTGGCCTTCCTCTACGCCACACCGACCTTCCACAACCCCACCGGCCGCACCTTCTCCCGCGCCCGGCGCGAGGAGCTGCTCTCGGTGGCGGCCCGGCACGGCGTGCTCGTCGTCGAGGACGACGCCTACGCCGAGCTGGCGCTGGACCCGGGCGAGCCGGTGCCCTCCATGGCCGGGATCGCCGGTCACCGGGGTGTCCTGCGGCTGCGCACCTTCGCCAAGACCCTGGCCCCCGGCCTGCGGCTGGGCTGGCTGACGGGTGAGCCCGGCCTGGTCGGGCGGCTCGCCGGGCACGGCCTGGTCCAGAGCGGCGGCGCGCTCAACCACACCATGTCGATGATGGTCACGCGGCTGCTGGAGGACGGGGCGTACGACCGGCACCTGCCGGTCCTGCGTGCCGGGCTGCGCGAGCGCCGTGCCGCGCTGCTGAGGGGACTCACCTCGGCGGGGGCCTGCGGGTGGACCGCGACCCCCTCGCGCGGCGGGTTCTTTCTCTGGCTGGAATGCGCCCCGGGTTTACCGGAAGAGCAATTGATAGCCAAAGCTTTCGCGTCGAGGATGAGGATCGCGCCGGGATCACGTTTCGGCCATGCCGGACGTACCGCGGTACGCCTCTCCTACGCCTTCAACCCACCCGGTCTGCTGGAGCGCGCGGGCCGACGACTCGCCACGCACCTGCACGACCCGGCCCGACACCAGGAGGGGAAAGGTTCATGCTGACCGAGGGAACGGCGCGCGCCGGAGCAGGAGGGGACCGCGGCACCGCGGGACCGCGGGGATACAGCCTTCCGCTGTCCCCGTCCGGCGAGGCGTCCATGCTGACGCCGCCGCCGTGGCACTTCACCGGCGAGGTCGTGATGGTCGACTACCGGGTGGACCCCGGCGCCGCGGCCGCCTTCCTGCCACCGGGGCTGAGCCCCGGGCCGGACATCGGCGCCGCCGCGGCGGTCTTCGCCGACTGGCAGTGGTGCTCCGACTCGGGTGAGGAACTCACCGATCCGGCCAGGAACCGCTTCTCGGAGTTCCTGATCCTGCTGGCCTGCGAGTTCGAGGGGCGCGCGATGGCACGCTGCCCCTTCGCCTGGGTGGACCAGCCGGTGCCGATGATGCGGGGCTGGGTGCAGGGCATGCCCAAGCAGTTCGGGGACGTGCACATGAGCCGGGCCGCCACGCTCGGGCGCTCCGCCCCCCGTCTCGGCAAGGGCGGGCTCTTCGCCGGCAGCCTCTCCGTGTACGGGCGGCGGGCGGTGGAGGCCACCGTCTCGCTGGAGGAGGTCTCGGACACCCCGCCGGCCCTGCACGACGTGCCCCTCGCCCACACCCTGACCTTCCCCGACTGGGCGGCCACCGGCGCCATGCCCTCGGTCCTCGTGGCCTCGGAGGTCAGCGGCGTCGAGTTCTCGCCGGTGTGGAGCGGAGCGGCGCGGCTCGGCTTCCACGAGGTCCTGGGGGAGGACTTCGCCTCACTGGCCCCGGTGGACGTGGGACGCGGCCACGTCTTCTCGTACGCCGAGACGCTTCGCGGGGGTGCTGTGCTCACGACCGATCACCACTAATCGATCGCAACGGGGGAGAAGCGATGTTGAGGATTCATTTCACCGCGAGTGAACTCGCGCAGTCCAGAATGGTGGCGGGCTTAGGCCCCATGGTGGAGGGGGCCTTCGCGCTGCACCTCTTCGCCCACAGCGGCGACGCCGTGCTGAGGCCGTGGCGGCACCGGGTGCGGGCGGAACTCGATCTCTACGTGGACGAACTGGAGGCGCTCGCCGAGCGGACCCGGAACCCGCACGCCCTGCTCGCCGCGCTCGGCCAGTGCGTGGGCCACGAACCGCAGGAGGACACCACCGTCAACCGGTCCCTGCTCGCCGCGTTCGTCCGTGTGGCCGTCATGCCGTACTGGAGCGGGGTCAAGAGCGAGCTGGAGAAGGTCCGGGAGGTGCGCGCCCGCATCGTCATCACCAACGGCATCGAGCGGCTGCTGGACAACCTCCACCCCAAACTGCACTGGCACAACTCGGTGCTGGAGATCCACGACGGTCCCGACCGGGACATCCACCTCGGCGGCCGGGGCCTCGTCCTCAGCCCCTCCTTCTTCCTCGGGGGGCAGTCCTGCGTCTTCATCGACAGGGAGCGGGAGAGCGGCGGGCCGGTCCTGTCGTTCCCGACCAGCACCGAGCGCCGCCGCGACACCTGGTTCGGGCTGGTCGAGCCGGACGACTCCGCGCTCGGCGCCCTCGTCGGGCACACCAGGGCGGCGGCGCTCCAGGCGCTCACGGACAGCTGCAGCACCGGGGAGCTGGCCGACCGCCTCGGCATCTCGCTCGCCGGGGCCAGCAAGCACGCGGCGGTGCTGCGGCGGGCCGGCCTCATCACGACGTCCCGCAACCGCAACAAGGCCATCCACATCCTCACGTCCCTCGGTATGGCGCTGCTCCAGCGGCACCGGCAGGAGGCTTCCTTCGCCGTACCCCCGACACTGCGTCCCGGCGCTCCGGCCGGGAGGGTCAGAATCCCCGTACAAGGAGGAGTCTCATGAGCGGCGGCAACCCGTTCGACGACGCGGACGGCGTCTTCCACGTCCTGGTCAACGAGGAGGGGCAGCACTCGCTGTGGCCCGTCTTCGCCGAAGTGCCCGCCGGGTGGACGGTGGTCCTCCCCGACGCCGACCGCGCGACGGCCGTGGCCTACGTGGACGAGAACTGGACCGACATGCGTCCGAAGAGCGTGGCGCGGCAGAGCTGAATTGCTGACAAGCTGCCTCCATGACGGTGAAACTGGTGCTCGTCGACGATCAGGAGATGGTCCGGCGGGGTATGCGGGTCATCTTCGACAACCAGCAGGGCATGGAGGTGGTCGGCGAGGCGGCCGACGGGGTGGAGGCGGTGGAGGTCGCCCGCCGCCTCCAGCCGGACGTGGTCCTGGCGGACATCAGGATGCCCCGGATGGACGGTCTGGAGGTGGTCCGGCGGCTGGCGGGACCCCAGGCGCCCGAACCGCGGCCCAAGGTCATCGTCGTCACCACCTTCGACCTCGACGAGTACGTGTACCCGGCGCTGCGCAACGGCGCCTCCGGGTTCCTGCTGAAGCGCTCGGGCCCCGCCCTGCTGGTGGAGGCGGTCCGCGCCGCCATGGCCGGGGACAGCCTGATCAGCCCGTCCGTCACGGTGCGGCTGCTGCGGCACGTCACCGGCAACCGGGCGCCGGGCGACCCGGAGCCCCGCGCGGAGGCGCTGACCGAGCGGGAGGGCGAGATCGCCGCGCTGGTCGCCGAAGGCGGCACCAACGCCGACATCGCCGCCGAACTCTTCATCTCCCCGGGCACGGTCAAGACCCATGTGGCCGCCATCCAGCGGAAGTTCGGGGTGCGGAACCGGGTCGGCATCGCCGTCCGGGCCTTCGAGCGCGGATACACCTTCAGCCGCCGCCCGAAGTGAGGCCGCCGGGCAGGGGCGGTCCGCTTCCGCCTCTGCCGAACGGCAGATATCAGGCGGCCCCGTCGTGCGTACGCTCGCCCCCATGCGGACTGACATGACGCGTGACTCCAACCGCCGGGCCACGGTCTGCGCCCTGGTGACCTGCCTGGTTGTCCTCCCCGCCTTCGTGGCACCCCTCGAAGCGCTGTTCGTGGTGATCCCCACCGCCGTCGCCGTGGTGGCCTCCATGGCGCGCTACCCCCTTGGCGGCCTCACGCTGCCGAGGGCGGTCGCGGCCACCTCGGCCCTCTCCGTCCTGGGAGACCTCGGCTTCCTGCTGACCAGCGACGGCTGGGCGGAGGTCAAGTGGGCCCTGCCCTGGCTGCCCTTCGAACTGACGGCCCTGCTGGTGCTGTTGCTGCGGGTGGTGCGCCGGGCGCCCGTGCTCCCGGCCGCCGCCCTGGGGACGCTCACCGCGGCCGCCGCCGTCGTCCTGCCCCTGCGCTTCTCGCTGAAGAACTCCCACAGCGTGCTGGAGCAGTCGGTCCTCGGCGTCCTGGCGGCCGCCGTCCTCGCCCTCGCCGCGGCGGGGATCGGGCTGCACCAGCGCGCCCAGGACGAACGCCGGGCCGAGGCGATCAACCGGGCCCGGCGCGACCAGCGCCTCCAGGTCGCCCGGGACCTGCACGACTTCGTCGCCCACGAGGTGACCGGCATCCTGCTGGAGACCCAGGCGGCGCGCCTCGTCGACTACGACGAGGCGGGCACCAGGGAACTGCTGGAGCGGCTGGAGGCGGCCGGCCAGCGGGCCCTGTCCTCCATGGACGACACCCTGCGGGTCCTGCGCGAACCCGGCACCCGGACGGAACCCCCGGCCACCCGCGTGCACGGTCTCGACGACCTGGCCGGCCTGCTCGGGCGCTTCGAGGGCTCGGGCAGCGTCCGTACCGCCCTCGACCTGCCGCCCGGACTGGCCGGGACACTCCCCCGGGAGACCGAGGACGCCGCGTACCGCCTGGTCATCGAGGCACTGACCAACATCCGCCGGCACGCCCCCGACGCCCGCCTGGTGACGGTCGCGGTGGGCCGCGACGCACACGGGCTCAGGGTCGCCGTCTCCGACGACGGCGGGCGCCCCACCGGGCCCGCCCCCGCCCCCCGCGCCGACGGCGGTACGGGCCTGGTGGCGCTGACCGAGCGCTTCACCGGCCTGCGGGGCAGCCTTGAGGCGGGCCCCGGCCCGGCCGGCTGGACCGTGATCGGCGTGCTGCCGCTGGACACCCCCTAGGCCCCACCGTCGGGCCGTGAAGCCCCGCCCCCGATATCTGCCGAACGGCAGATGGCAGGGGACCCGTACTCCGGAAATCTTGAGCCATCACCATCCGACCGGAGACGGAGCACCCGATGTTCACCCGAGCCAAGAAGAACACCCGCGGCAGGACCGCCGCCGCCCTGATCGCCCTCACCGCCGGCCTGCTGCTCACCACGACCGGCTGCGCCGACGCGAAGAAGGCCGACCCGCAGGAGAAGGCGTTCCCCTTCAGCGGCAAGAAGCTGAACGTCCGCACCAACGACAACCCGACCGACCTGGTCCCCGCCGACATCGAGGACGTCCGCGTCACCCTCTGGTTCCACGAGGGTGCCTCGCTCGGCGGCAGCGACATCACCTGGGAGTTGAAGGGTGACACGCTCGACCTGGACGCCTCCTGCAGCGGCCTGGCCGACTGCGACACCAAGTTCCGCGTGGAGGTCCCGCGTGACCTGACCGTCCTGCGCAACGGCAAGGCCACCGACCTCAAGGGCTGACCGGGCCGCGAGCCGGCCCCGGGGCAGCACCCCACCACGTACGCAGAACTGCCGGCCGGAGCGGCCGGAGAAGGCGAGAAGGCGGAGACGATGCTTGAGCTGACCGACATCACGAAGGTCTACAAGGGGGGCAAACGCGCGGTCGACGGCCTGTCCATGACCCTCGGTCACGGGATGGTGGGACTCCTCGGCCCCAACGGCGCCGGCAAGTCCTCCCTGATGCGGATCATCTCCACGGTGACCAGGCCCACCAGCGGAACCCTGCGCTACGAGGGCACCGACCTCACCGCCGACCCGGACGCGATCCGCCGCCACCTCGGCTACCTGCCGCAGGACTTCGGGGTCTACCCCCACCTGACCTCCCGCGAATTCCTCGCCTACCTCGCCGCCGCCAAAGGGCTCTCCGCCCGATCGGCCAAGGCGCGCATCGAGGAGTTGCTGGAACTGGTCAACCTCACCGAGGCGGTCAAGCGGCCGCTGGGCGCCTACTCGGGCGGCATGCTGCGCCGTGTCGGCATCGCCCAGGCGCTGCTCGGCGACCCCCGGGTGATCGTGGTCGACGAACCCACCGCCGGCCTCGACCCCGAGGAGCGGGTCCGGTTCCGCAACCTGCTGAGCGACCTCTCCGCCGACCGCGTGGTGATGCTGTCGACCCACATCGTCTCCGACGTGGAGTCCGTCGCCTCCGACATCGCGGTCATGGCCGGCGGCCGGCTGCTGCGCCGGGGCGCCCCCGAGGAGCTGATGGGGGACCTGGAGGGGCGGGTCTGGGAGATCCTCGTCGACCCCTCCGCCGTCTCCGCCGTGCAGAGCCACTACGTGGTCAGCCGCATGATCCGCACCTCCGCCGGAGTGCGGCTGCGGGTCCTGTCGGCCCAGCCCCCGGTCGGCGAGGCCACCCAGGTCGCCCCGGACCTGGAGGACGCCTACCTCGGAGTCATCCGGGGCGCCGCGGACCGGCGCAGCGACGACCGCCCGGCGGTGCGGCGATGAACCTGAGAGCCCTGCCCGGCCTGACCGCCGGGGACTTCAAGGACCGGGTGCGCCGCCCCGTCTACCTGGTGGTCCTGCTGGCCGCCGTCGGCCTCGGCTACCTGGCGGTGCCCCCGGCCGACGGCCGGTGGGTGATCCTCGCGCTCGGCGAGTACCGGGGCACGTACAACAGCGCGTACGTCGGCGTGGCCACCGCCCTGGCGGGGGCGCTCTGGCTCACCCTGGGCGGCTTCTACGTCGTCCGCAAGGGCATCGCCCGGGACGAGGAGACCCGGGTCGGCCAGATCCTGGCCGCCACCCCCGTCCGCACCGCCCTGTTCCTCGCCTCCAAGTTCCTCAGCAGCTTCCTGGTGCTGGTCTCGATGCTCGGCGTGCTGGCGGTCACCGCGCTCGCCATGCAGCTGATGCGCGGCGAGGACCGCGGCATCGACCTGATCGCCTTGCTCAAGCCCTTCCTGGTGCTGGCCCTGCCGCTGCTGGCGCTCACCGCCGCCGCGGCCGTGCTCTTCGAGACCGTCCCGGTGCTACGCGGCGGCGTCGGCAACGTGATCTGGTTCTTCGTCGCCCTGGTGGTGGGGATCGGCGGGCAGTCCTCCGACGCTCCCCTCGGCGGGCTGGGCGTCGGCCGGGCCATCGACTCGATGGACGCGGCCCTGACCGAGGAGCTGGGCAAGGGCGGCGACCGCACCTTCAGCCTCGGGCTCACCCAGATCGCGGAACCCCTGACGCCCTTCCGCTGGGACGGGTTCGAACTCGCCGGCGGGTTCCTCGCGAGCCGCCTGCTGATCGTGGTGATCGCGGTGGCGCTGGCCCTGCTCCCGGCCTTCTGGTTCGGCCGCTTCGACCCCTCGCGCGACCGGCGCGGCGCCGCCGCGAAGGCCGGGGCCGAGGACGAGGCCGCCGCCCTGTCCGGGGCGGGCGACACCGGGCAGACGGCCGTCCCCGTGTACCGTCCGGCCCCCACCGCGGCCCTGACCCTGCCGAAGACGGCCACCGAGAGCGGCGGCGGCACCTTCGGCAGGCTCCTCGCCGGGGAGGTGCGCATCCTGGTCGGAGGCGTCTCCCCGTGGTGGTGGGCGGTGGCCGCCGCGCTGACCGTGGCCGGACTCGCCGTCCCCGCCGGCCTCGTCACCGGGCTCGTCCTGCCCGCCGTCTGGATCTGGCCCGTGCTGATCTGGTCCCGGCTGGGCAGCCAGCAGGTCGAGCACGGCATGGAGGGGCTGCTGGGCGCCTACCCGGCGGTCCGCCGGAGGCTGCTGGCCGAATGGGGCTCCGGTGTCGTCCTGACGGCGGTCCTGGGGGTGGCCCCGCTGATCCGGATGGCCCTCGCGGCCGATCTCCCGGGCCTCGCCGCCTGGCTGGCCGGGGTGCTGTTCATCCCCTCGCTCGCCATGCTGCTCGGCGTCGTCTGCCGCACACACCGGGTGTTCCAGGCGGTCTACCTGCCGATCTGGTACCTGGTGGTCAACAAGGTCGCGGCCCTCGACTTCATGGGCGCCGTACGGGACGCGGGCGCCCCCGCCGGTCCCACGCCTCTCTTCTACGCGGCGGCCCTGCTCATGCTCGGCGCGGCCTTCCTGGCCGCCGAGACCAGGCGCAACCTCACGGCCTGACCCGCGACAGCCCCCTACGTCCCAGCACCGATCCCGGAGGGAAGAACGTGGATTACGACCTGCATCCCGATCCTGCCCGAGCGGAACTCCTTTACCAGCCGTGCCGGCTGACCGAGCGCCGGATCTCCCGCCTGGAGGCGGAGAACGAGGAGCTGCGCCACGCCAACGGCATCCTGATCAGGATCATCGGCTCCTACGCCGTCCCCGGCTCCGCGGACGCCCCCGCCTGATCTCCGTCCCCACGAACGCCGGCCGGCCCTCACATCCCCCGGAGGGCCGGCCGGTTCGCGTTCCACCGGAACGGGGGGAACGCCCCGCGGCCCGGCGCGGGGGCCCTCACATCACCAGCAGATCCAGCTCCGTCCGCAGGTTCTGCCGCGCCTGCTCCTCCCAGTGCCGGTGCCCGTACTCCGTGCGGAACAGCGCGGGCCGCTCCAGCATCTGGAGGAGCAGCTCGGCGCGGACGGCCCGGAAGGTCTCGCCCTCGACGAACCCGTACTCGGTGCGCACGGCCGAGGCGTACGCCGCGTACTCCTCGGGGCTGCCGGCCAGCACCCCGAGGTCGGCGTCGCACAGGACGGCGCCGTTGCCGTCGGCGTCGGCCGGGTCGTGGCTGAGGGTGAGGCGGACCAGGCGGACCACCTCGGCGACGCGCCGTTCGTCCAGGCCCAGTTCGGCCAGGGCGCGTTCGGCGAGGCGGGCGCTGCGCTCCTCGTTGTTGTCCCGCTCGGGCAGGTAGACCGCGTCGTGGAACCAGGCGGCCAGGCGCACCAGTTCGATGTCCTCGGCGTAGGAGTGCGCGGCCAGCAGGTCGATCCGGTCGAGCACCGCCGTCAGGTGCGCCACCGTGTGGTACGCCCGCTGCGGCTCGTCCCACCGGCCGAGCAGGTTCTCGGCGTACGGCTCGGGGGCCGGACCCGCCGCGTCCGGCCCGCGTACGGCGTCGACGGTGGCGACCCAGCGGGCGACCAGGGCGGGGCGGGGGTCGGCGGCCGGGGCGGGCCCGGCGGGTACGGAGGCCATGGCCCCATTGTGGCCGCCCGGCCCGGCTCTGTCCGGAGTCACCCTGCCGTGGCGGGCCCGCGCCGCGTAGGGTGGTGCATTGGACTAGACCTATCGCGCCGCGTGTGGCACGTACTGGTCGGAGATGTCCGCATTACCCATAATTGACACATTGCTCATCGTGTTGCCGGTCAGCGGGACAGGCAGCGGTGGTCGTCGGAACCGGCGGTCGGAATAGGGGTCACCCATGAACAAGCGCGCCCTCCTGGAGGTGATCGCCCTCGACGCACGGGACGCCGTCGCGGCGGCCGAAGGCGGAGCCGACCGGCTGGAACTGGTCACCGACATGGCCGCCGACGGCCTCACCCCCTCCCTCGCCACCTTCCGCGAGGTCCGGGCCGCCGTCCCGCTGCCCGTCCGGGTGATGCTCCGCGCCTCCGACGGCTTCTCCGTCGGCACCCCCGCCGACCTGCGCGCCCTCACCGAGACCGCCCGCGCCCTGCGCGACGCGGGCGCCGACGAGTTCGTCTTCGGCTTCCTCGACGAGACCGGCGGCCCCGACCTGCGCGCCCTCGACGCGCTCCTGGCCGTCCTCGCCGACCCGGCCCCGGCCCGCTGGACCTTCCACCGCGCCATCGACCGGGCCGCCTCCCGCGAATCCCTCCGCAAGCACCTCGCCGACCTCCCCGGCCTCGACACCTACCTCACCGCCGGCTCCCCCGCCGGCGTCACCGACGGCCTCCCCACCCTCCTCGCCGAGGCCGCCCTCACCCACACCGCCGAACCGGGCTACGAACCCGTCCTCATGGTCGGCGGCGGGCTGCATCTCACCCACCTCCCCGACCTGCTGGCCGCGGGGATCACGGCCTTCCACATCGGCGGAGCGGCACGGCCGCAGGGGTGGGAGGGGCCGGTGGCGGCCTCGGCGGTGGGGGAGTGGCGCGGGGTGCTGGGGGCGTAGGGCGCGCCCCCGGCCCGGCGAGGAGTCGGGGAGCCGAGCCGGGGAAGACGTCACCGTCCACGCTTCCTTCACGAAGAGGGTGACCGTCGGTGTATGTGGTGCTGCTCAGTCTGTTCGTCGCGATGGCCCTCGTGCAGGTCGTGAGACCGCAACTCCTGTGGCGGCTCAACCGGCCGCTGCAGAAGCCCTTCGTGAAGGACTACGACGCGACCGAGCCCACCAGGGCCGGCTACACGATGACGCGCGTGGTCGGCGTCGTGGTCCTGATCGCGGCGGTCACCATGCTCCGCACGTCGCTCTGACGTCCCCGGCCCGCCCCGGCACGCGCCGGCTGCCCCCACCGCGAGGGCCCGCCGGGCGTACCGGCGCGGGCCCTCACGCGGGGCGGCCGGTCCCTCAGCCCAGCGTCTCCGCCAGTACCCGGGCCGCGTCCGCGACGAGCCCGTCGTCGCGGGCGGCGTCCTGCTCGGTCTTGGCCGTGAGGACGGTCAGGACGATCGGCGCGCGGCCGGGGGGCCAGGTGACGCCCGCGTCGTTGTTGGTGCCGTAGCGGCCGGCGCCGGTCTTGTCGCCGAGGGTCCAGTCGTCCGGGAGCCCCGCGCGGAACCGGTCGCCGCTCGTGGTGTTGGCCAGGAGCCAGCTGGTGAGCAGGCGGCGGTCGCGCGGGTTCAGGGCGTCGCCGAGGACGAGGCGGCCGTAGGTGCGGGTGATGGCGCGCGGCGAGGTGGTGTCGGTGACGCGGCCGGGCTCGGCGGAGTTCAGCTCCGGCTCCCAGCGGTCGAGCCGGGTGACCCGGTCACCGAGCGAGCGGACGAACCGGGTGACGGCGGCGGGCCCGCCCAGCTCGCGCAGCATGAGGTTGGCGGCGCAGTTGTCGGAGGCGGTGATGGAGACCTCGCACAACTCCTCGACGGTCATGCCGTTGGCCAGGTTCTCCGGCTTGCCCGTCTCGGGGGCGCCGTCGGCCTGCTCCACGTCGTCCTGCGTGTAGAAGATCCGGCGGGACAGGAACTCCCCGTTCCGGTCGAGGTCCCGCAGAACGGCCGCCGACGACAGCGTCTTGAACACCGAACACATCGGGAACAGCTCGTCGGCCCGGTACGCGACCGTCCGCCCGCTCCCCGTGTCGTACGCGTACACCCCGAGCCGCGCCCCACTGGCCCGCTCCAGCCCCGCGAGCCGCCGTTCGGCGTCGGAGACGGAACCGGAACCGTGGCCGTGGCCCCGCCCGCCGGAGGAGGCGTGCGCGGTACCGGGTACGAGCGTGGCGGCGGCCAGAGCGGCCCCCGCCGTGGCGGTCAACAGGGTGCGGCGGGAGGGACGGGAGGTGCTGGGGTGCACGGGGTGGTTCCTCTCGGTCAGGGGTGTGGGGGGACGCCGTACAGGACGCTCTGACCGAGGGAACCGGTTTCACGCCCCGGCCTGCGGCTGACTCGCCGTCACCCCTTGGTCAGCCACCACTCCAGGACGAGGAGCAGGGCCGGACCCGCCGTCGCGGCCAGGGAGAGGACGGCGCGGCGCAGGGCGAGGTGCGAGAGCTTGCGGCGGGCGGGTGGAGGCGTGGTGGTGGGCATGGTGGCGCTCCCGAGGTCGTGTCGAGCGGCGAATGTGCGGTGGCCGGGCCCGGCGTTGACACGACTGTGCGTCGCGGGTGGGTGAGCTGTCCGAAGTGGCGGGCGAGGCGGGCGTGTTCGTGCCTACGCTGCCGGTCGGACGGGGTGGGGAGCGACGCCCGCCGGGTACGGGACGGGCGGGGCGGGCGAGGGAGGGCCGAGATGGCTGCCGAGTCGGACGGACCGAAGCGCGGGCCGAAGGCCGAGCTGCTGCGGCGGAGGCTGAACGACCTGCGGGTGGAGGCCGAGGCGGCGCGGGGGCGGGAGGGGACGCAGAAGCGGTTGCAGGCGGCGGTCCGGCGCACGGGGGAGCCGGGGACCGGGACGTTCAGCGGGCAGCGGGTCAGCGACTGGGCGCCTGCCCGCGCGGACAAGTGCAAGCTGCCACAGGATTTCGGTGCGCTGCTCGCGGTGGTGGCCGTCTGGTCGGCGTGGGCCGGCGAGGCGAGCCTGCGGGCGGACGGCACGATCGCCCCTGCTTGGCGGAAGGCGAACAAGGGGCAGTGGGACCGGTTGCTGCGCGAGGCCCACGAGGAACGGGAAGAGCCCGTCACCGCTGCCGGGGCCGACGCCGCTGAGAAGCGCGCCCACATCGGCCTCTACCTGGAACGCGTGCGGAACCGGCACCGCCGCCTCAACCTCGACGTGCTCGGGCCCTCCGGCATGGCGGGCGAGCAGGCGATGATCGAGGTACGGCAGGTGTTCATGCCGCAGTTGGCCAAGTCCTACGTGCCCCGGATGCGGGAGGAGCTGCGGCAGGCCCTGCGGACGCGCGGGGAACTGGTCGACGAGCTGGAAGCGCGGGCCGCCGAACTCCCCCAGCGGGAGGAGCAGCCGCGTCCGGTGCTCGCCGCGCTGGCCGAGGAGGGCGGGCGGCGGGCGGTCGTGCTGGGCGACCCGGGGGCGGGCAAGTCGACGCTGGCCAAGTACCTCGCCCTCGCGCTGGCGGGAGGGCTGGAAGCGGTACCGGAGGAACTGGCCCCGTTGGAGGGGCTGGTGCCGGTGCTGGTGGAGCTGCGGGAGTACGCCGTACCGGAGGCGTGGGGCGACACCCTTGAGGACTTCATCGAGCGGGCGCACACGCAGGCGTACCTGCCGCTGCCGCGTGAGCTGTTGACGCGGCTGCTCCAGGACGGTGAGGCCGTCGTCCTCTTCGACGGGCTGGACGAGGTCTTCGACCCCGGCAGGCGGGCGGCGATGGCCCGCCGCATCACCGCCTTCGCCGCGAAGTACCCGCGGTGCCGGGTGATCGTCACCTCGCGCGAGTACGGCTACCAGTCGCACGAGTTCGTGAACGCCGACTTCTGCCAGCTGATGTTGGAGGATCTGACGCGCGAGCAGGTGGAGGAGTTCGTACGGCGCTGGTACCGGGCGGCCTATCCCGACGACCCGCAGCTCGCCGAACGCCGTATCGACCGGATGCTGGGCGCCGTACGGGACGTGGGCTCCGTCGGTGAACTGGCAGGGAATCCGCTGCTGCTCACGATCCTCGCGGCGATCGGGCAGAGCCGGACGATTCCGCGTGAGCGCCGGGAGATGTACGACCATGCCATCGAGGTACTGATCGAGCGCTGGGACAGGGACGCCAAGCTGCTGGCGCCGCCGACTCCTTGTACGACGGATGTGGCGCATGCGCTGGAGGGGTTGACAGTCAGCCGCCGGCTCAAGCTGCTGGAGCGGGTGGCGCGGCGCATGCAGGAGGGCGTGGGTTCACCGGCCGGGACCTTCATCCACCACGACGACCTGATCGAGATCGTCCGCGACTTCCTGGTGGAGTCCAATGTCGGGGCCTCGGTGGCCATGGCGGCGGCGAGGGAACTGGTCGATCACCTGCGCACGCGGAACTTTCTGCTGGCTCATTACGGCGGCGGCCTTTACGGCTTCGTGCACCGGACCTTCATGGAGTACCTGGCGGCGCTGGATCTGCTGCGGCGGCGGGACGAGGAAGAGTGGGAGCGGGAGGAACTGGTCGCGCTGCTCGCGGAACGGGCGCAGGAGCCGGCCTGGCACGAGGTGTTGTTGCTGATGGCGGGGAAGCTGCGCCAGAAGGATGTGGCGGCGTTTCTGGGGCGGTTGTTGGAGTTGTACTGGGCGTCGGAAGCGGTCCGGGGGCCGATGCTCCCGCTGGCCGTGCGGGTGCTGGCCGAGGTGGAGGAGGTGGGGCCTCCCCGGGAGGACCGAAAGAGGGCCGCGCTGTCGGTGGGGGCCCAGAGCGACGCGATCGTGGATGCGTTGATCTTCCACACGGTGAACTGGAGCCCCTTCCGACCCCCTCGGCCAGCCCTGCGGACGTTCGATCATTTCTGGAGCGGGCGTGAGCGCTACTTGCGGTGGTACCGGGGGCGCGTTGCGGCGGGTTCCGGTAATTCGCAGGCGGCTTGGGTGGTGGCCTCGCTGACACGGGACATCGATGAGGCGTTGAGGTTGCTGGACGATCCGTGGGGCGACAGGGCCGGTCACCATCTGCTGCCTGAGCTGTCCAGGTGGTCCGCGAAGGAGAAGGGCCTCGACTACGTACTGCGAGTGGCCGCGGGTGAAGGGATGGCCCATCGGCCTGAAGCCTTCTCGCTTCTGGGCAGGCTGTGGCCGCATGAGGAACGGGCGTACGCCGCTGTACTCGCCGGGGTCTCCGCCGGCCATGTCGAAACGCGCGTGGCCGCGATCGATTCCCTGAGGTACTGGGCAGATCGACCGGATTGCCTCGACACGTTGTTGACCGCCAGCGATTCAGATGTGCCTCACATCCGGAGGGCGGCCCTGGCCGCGCTGGCCGTCTTTCCCGGGGACCGAGCACTCGCGGCTCTCGAAGCAGGGCTGACCGAGAAGGCCCCAGAAGCACGCCGCACGGCGCTGTCGAGCCAGGTAAGCCGCTTCCTCCGCAGCGGCGACAAAGCCCGCAAGCTGGTCCTCCTCGCCACAGCGGATGACGATGCCGAGGTGCGCGAATTCGCCTACTCCGCGACCGCTGTCTTCTGGCCCGAGCACGAGGAAACGAGGAAGACCGCACTGTCGGCGCTGGACGAGTCCGAGCCCGAGGACAGGGCGACGGTCCTCCGGGCGTTCGGGGGCAAGTTCCCCACCGGAGTGGGTGGGGCCGCGGTCCGGCGATCGCTGACCGACCCCGACGCCGAGGTGCGGAAAGCCGCCGTCGCCGCGATGGAGGAGTGGCCTGACCACGCGGAGGACGTGGCTGACGCTCTGGTGAAGGCGGCAGGAGATCCCGAGCCGACCGTACGCGTGCGAGCCCTCAGAGCCCTTTCCGACCGTGACGGGGCGCTGGACCTCCTGCTGGCGGCCGGCACGGACGAGGACGCTGGGGTGCGGGAGGCCGCAGTGATCCTGCTGGGGCGACACTCCGCAGACGAGGAGGCGTTCGACGGGCTGCTGCATGCTCTGGAGGACGAGAGCCCTGACGTGCGGATTCGGGCCATCGTCTCGCTCCGGGACGCCGTCACCCGCCCCGAATCCGCCCCCCGACGCCGAGGTGCGGAAA